>BMUD01000002.1:304661-490705 GCA_014650015.1 Streptomyces griseoloalbus | reverse complement strand
GGGTTGATAGGCCGGATATGGAAGCACGGTAACGTGTGGAGTTGACCGGTACTAATAGGCCGAGGGCTTGTCCTCAGTTGCTCGCGTCCACTGTGTTGGTTCTGAAACCACGAACAACCCCACGTCCACAGCGTGGTGCGGTTGTATAGTTTCATAGTGTTTCGGTGGTCATAGCGTAGGGGAAACGCCCGGTTACATTTCGAACCCGGAAGCTAAGCCTTACAGCGCCGATGGTACTGCAGGGGGGACCCTGTGGGAGAGTAGGACGCCGCCGAACAAATCTTAGAGCTCTGGCTCTCGGGCATTACAGCCCGAGAGCCAGAGCTTTTTTGCGTTGAGGTAGGGTCAGGGGGCATCGTCGACACGTTCCCCACAGGAGGATCCCGGGTGGAGGTCCAGGAGACGCGGGTCCAGACAGACCGCGTCCTCACCATCCCGAACATGCTCAGCATGGCGCGGCTCGTTGGCGTACCCCTGTTCCTGTGGCTGATCCTCAGGCCGGAGTTCGGTGGCCCCAAGAGTGACGGCTGGGCACTCCTGGTGCTGGCCCTCAGCGGCGTCAGTGACTACCTGGACGGCAAACTCGCGCGACGGTGGAACCAGATCAGCAGCCTCGGCCGGCTCCTCGATCCCGCCGCCGACCGGCTCTACATCCTGTCGACTTTGGTCGGTCTCACCTGGCGCGAGATTCTGCCGCTCTGGTTGACCGCCGTACTACTGGCCCGCGAGCTGATGCTGCTCGTGATGGTGGGCATCCTCAGGCGGCATGGCTATCCGCCGCCGCAGGTGAACTTCCTGGGGAAGGCCGCCACCTTCAACCTGATGTACGCCTTCCCGCTGCTCCTGCTCAGTGACGGAACTGGTTGGATCTCGTCACTCGCTGCTATTTTCGGCTGGGCGTTCGCCGGATGGGGTACAACCCTGTATTGGTGGGCAGGAGTGCTTTACGTGGTCCAAGTCCGCCGCCTGGTTCGTGCGGACGCCGTGGCCGATTGAACTCGCTGATTGGCGCGCGCATGGCGGCGCGATGGCCCGCAGCTGAAAAGTGCGGGACCACCCTGGCGGGTGAAGTCGGCTGGACCGTCGTCTCTTCGAGGAGGACGCTTCCGACATGAAGGCCGTCGTGATGGCCGGAGGTGAAGGCACCCGCCTTCGCCCCATGACCTCAAGCATGCCCAAGCCGCTCCTGCCAGTGGCCAACCGGCCGATCATGGAGCACGTTCTGCGGCTGCTCAAAAAGCATGGGCTCAACGAAACCGTTGTGACCGTTCAGTTCCTTGCGTCGCTCGTCAAAAACTACTTCGGTGACGGCGAAGAGCTCGGAATGGAGCTCACCTATGCCAACGAGGAGAAGCCACTCGGTACCGCCGGGAGCGTCAAGAACGCCGAGGAGGCACTCAAGGACGATGCCTTTCTCGTCATCTCCGGCGATGCCCTGACCGACTTCGACCTCACCGAGCTGATCAGATTCCACAAGGAAAAGGGCGCCCTGGTCACGGTCTGCCTGACCCGCGTCCCCAACCCGCTGGAATTCGGCATCACCATCGTGGACGAGGAAGGCAAGGTCGAGCGCTTCCTCGAGAAGCCGACCTGGGGGCAGGTCTTCTCCGACACCGTGAACACCGGCATCTACGTCATGGAGCCCGAGGTCTTCGACTACGTCGACCCCGATGTCCCCGTCGACTGGTCCGGCGATGTCTTCCCCCAGCTGATGAAGGAAGGCAAGCCCGTCTACGGCTACGTCGCCGAGGGCTACTGGGAGGACGTCGGCACCCACGAGAGCTATGTGAAGGCGCAGGCCGACGTGCTCGAGGGCAAGGTCGACGTCGACATCGACGGATTCGAGATCTCCCCGGGCGTATGGGTCGCCGAGGGGGCCGAGGTGCACCCCGACGCCGTGCTCCGCGGGCCGCTGTACATCGGTGACTACGCCAAGGTCGAGGCCGGCGCGGAAATCCGCGAACACACGGTCGTGGGATCCAACGTCGTCGTCAAGAGCGGCGCCTTCATGCACAAGTCCGTCGTCCACGACAACGTGTACGTCGGGCCGCACAGCAATCTGCGCGGCTGCGTCGTCGGCAAGAACACCGACATCATGCGCGCGGCACGGATCGAGGACGGCGCCGTCATCGGCGACGAGTGCCTGATCGGTGAAGAATCGATCGTGCAGGGAAATGTGCGGGTCTACCCGTTCAAGACCATCGAGGCCGGTGCGTTCGTCAATACCTCGGTCATCTGGGAGTCCAGGGGCCAGGCGCACCTCTTCGGGGCCCGGGGAGTGTCCGGGATCCTGAACGTCGAGATCACGCCGGAACTCGCGGTGCGGCTGGCCGGCGCCTACGCGACGACCCTGAAGAAGGGCTCGACCGTCACCACGGCGCGCGACCACTCCCGCGGTGCCCGAGCACTGAAGCGGGCGGTCATCTCCGCCCTCCAGGCCAGCGCCATCGACGTACGGGACCTGGAGAACGTGCCGCTGCCCGTGGCGCGGCAGCAGACCGCGCGGGGCAGTGCGGGCGGCATCATGATCCGGACCACGCCCGGAGTCCCGGACTCCGTCGACATCATGTTCTTCGACGGGCAGGGAGCCGACCTCTCGCAGGGCAGCCAGCGCAAGCTGGACCGCGTCTTCGCGCGACAGGAGTACCGGCGCGCGTTCCCCGGTGAGATCGGGGACCTGCACTTCCCGGCGAGTGTCTTCGACTCGTACACGGGTTCCCTGCTGCGCAACGTCGACATCACCGGTATCGCGGAGTCCGGGCTCAAGGTGGTCGTGGACGCGTCCAACGGCAGCGCCGGCCTGGTGCTGCCGAGCCTGCTCGGCAAGCTGGGCGTCGACTCGTTGACCATCAATCCCGGCCTCGACGAGTCCAGGCCGACCGAGACGGCCGACATGAGGCGTTCGGGGCTGGTCCGGCTCGGGGAGATCGTGGCGTCGTCCGGTGCCGCGTTCGGTGTGCGGTTCGACCCCGTCGGTGAGCGGCTGTCCCTGGTCGACGAGAAGGGGCGGATCATCGAGGACGACCGGGCGCTGCTCGTGATGCTCGACCTCATCGCCTCCGAGCGACGCAGTGGCCGGGTCGCGCTCCCGGTGACCACCACCAGGATCGCCGAGCAGGTGGCGGCGTATCACGGCACACAGGTCGAGTGGACGACCACCTCGCCCGACGACCTCACGCGCGTGGGCGGCGAGGAGGGGACGATCTTCGGCGGTGACGGCAAGGGCGGGTTCATCGTCCCGGAGTTCAGCAGCGTCTACGACGGCACCGCGGCCTTCGTACGGCTGATCGGGCTGGTGGCGCGGACCCAGCTCACCCTCAGCCAGATCGACGCGCGCATTCCGCGGGCGCACGTGCTCAAGCGGGACCTGGCGACTCCGTGGGCGGTCAAGGGGCTGGTGATGCGGCGGGTCGTCGAGGCGGCCGGAGACCGCTTCGTGGACACCACCGACGGTGTGCGCGTGGTGGAGACCGACGGCCGTTGGGTGATGGTGCTGCCCGACCCGGCCGAGGCGGTCACCCACCTGTGGGCCGAAGGCCCCGACGACGCCTCCGCGCAGGCCCTCCTCGACGAGTGGGCGGCGGTCGTGGACAGCGCGGGACGGTAAAACGAGCGGTACGCGTGCGTGCCGGACAAGTGTCCCCAACGGGGCCTGTCCGGCACGCCGGTAGGTCCGTTCGGAGGTAGTGGTCGCGGCGTGCGACGATGTGCGGCATGCCGCAGCAACCCCCCGTTCGGAGCACACCCGCGCGGCCCGCGCGTCCGGACGCCTCCATGTCGTTGCTCACCAACGTCATGGACCACAGTCTCGACGAGGGGTACGCCGAGGCCGCCGCGCGGAAGAAGGCGGACGGCGAGGGCGGCATGCCGAGGACCCTCAGGGCGAAGCTCGGTCTCGCCCTGGGCCTGGTGCTGGCCGCCCTGATCGTGACCGTCGGTGCCGCGCAGGCCCGGGTAGCGGCGCCCGTCGTCGCCAAGGAGCGCGAGGAACTGATCGACCGGATCGATCAGGAGACCGACGCCGCCGACAAGCTCGAGGACAGCGTCGACGAGCTGCGCGCCGACGTGAGCGCGCGGCAGCGCGAGGCGCTCCGGAACAGCGGCGGAAGCGACCGGTCCGCGCTGGTCGGCATCCTGTCCGGCGCCGTCGCGGTGCACGGCCCCGGCGTGCGGCTCGTGGTGAACGACGCCAAGGACACGAGCGCGGGCGGCGACGGCGACCCGCGATCGACCTCAGGATTCTCCGACACCGGGCGGCTCCGCGACCGTGACATGCAACGGGTGGTCAACGGCCTGTGGGAGTCCGGTGCCGAGGCCGTCTCGATCAACGGGCAGCGGCTGACCGCCCTGTCGGCGATCAGGGCCGCAGGAGACGCGATACTGGTCGACAACAAGCCGCTGGTGCCGCCGTACACGGTGCTCGCGGTGGGGGACGGCGGGAAGCTGAGCGACCGGTTCCAGAACAGCGCCGACGGTCTGTATCTGCATGCCCTGCAGGAGAACTACGGCATCCGGACGGCCATCTCCGTGGAGGACGACGTCCGGCTGCCCGCAGCACCGAGTGTGATCATACGTACCGCACAGCCGATAACCGAGAAGGGCACATCGTGATCGCCGTACTGGGCCTCGTCGTGGGAGTCGTGGCCGGACTGTTGGTCCGGCCCGAGGTTCCGGCGGTCGTCGAGCCTTATCTGCCGATCGCCGTCGTCGCGGCGCTCGACGCCGTCTTCGGGGGACTGCGGGCCATGCTCGACGGCATCTTCGACGACAAGGTCTTCGTGGTGTCGTTCCTGTCCAATGTCGTCGTCGCCGCGCTGATCGTGTTCCTCGGCGACAAACTCGGCGTGGGGGCCCAGCTGTCCACGGGTGTCGTGGTCGTCCTCGGCATCCGCATCTTCTCCAACGCCGCGGCGATCCGCCGGCATGTGTTCCGGGCGTGAGGCCGATGAGTGAGCGAGAGCACGACGAGACGACGCGCCCGGCGGTGTCCCGGCCCAGGCCCGCCCCCCCGGCCTCGCCCGCGGCGAGCCTGCGCAAGGAACTGCCCGCAGAGGTCCCTGTGAGCGCGTCAGCGCCTGCGGCGGAGGACGTCCCGCAGGAGCGGCCCGAGCCCGGTCCGACCGGGCGCCAGCGGCTGGTGGCGGGGCTGTGGCCGCCGCGGGTGACCCGGGCCCAGCTCATCGTCGCCCTGCTGCTGTTCGGCCTCGGCTTCGGTCTGGCCGTCCAGGTGGCCTCGAACAGCGACACCGACAGCGCGCTGCGCGGGGCACGTCAGGAAGATCTTGTGCGCATCCTCGATGAACTCGACGACCGCACAGAGCGTCTTGAGGACGAGAAGCAGGGACTCGAGAAGCAGCGCGACGAGCTGGAGAACAGCTCCGACCAGGCCGAAGAGGCCCGCAGGCAGACGATCGAGAAGGAACGGCAACTCGGCGTCCTGGCGGGCACGGTGGCCGCTCAGGGGCCCGGGATCACGATGACCATCGAGGACTCGAAGGGGACGGTGGAGGCGGACATGCTGCTCGACGCCGTGCAGGAGTTGCGCGCGGCCGGCGCCGAGGCGATCCAGGTCAACGGCGTGCGGGTGGTGGCGGGCACCTATCTGACGGATTCCGGGAACGGTGTCGGCGTGGACGGGAACAAGATCACCGCGCCCTATCGTTTCAAGGTCATCGGCAAGCCGCAGGACCTCGAGCCGGCGCTCAACATCCCCGGAGGCGTGGTGCAGACTCTCGAGAAGGAACAGGCCACCGTTACCGTGGAGCGGTCGACCAAGATCGTTGTGGATGCCTTGCGGGCGGCGAAGCGGCCTGACTACGCTCGGTCGTCCTCCCAGTGAACCGGGGGTGCATGGGGGGCGTCCGGCGAGGGCATGAGGTTGCGGGGGGTCGGCGCACCGAATGGGTGGTGCGTGGTGGAAACTGTCTGGCGGAGGCGGACGTTGTGAAGATGTCCGGGTCGGCCAATGAGTTCAGTCAGGGTTCGTCCTGCCCCACGGGCGGGTCTGTTTCGGTCAAGGGGAATCGCCCGTGAAGTTGTTTGCGAAGTTGTTCGGCAAGAGCGCGCGGCGAGAGGGCAGCGACAACGCGACCGCTCGTCATCGCGCACAGCCTGATGCGGACGGTCAGCGTCCGCTGTTTCGGGACCAGGTCGGCGGAGGCCAGGGCGCGCCGTCCGCTGACCCTGCGCAGTCGGGCGGCATAGGTTTCGGGCAACCGTCGACCTCAGGTACGGGTGGAGGATTCTCCGACCCGTACGCGTCCCATGCCCCTGGTGGGCAGCCGCGGCAGGAGGATCCGTCCATGTCGGCCCTGGTGTGCACGAGGTGCGGTAACCGCAACGCGGAGAACAGCCGCTTCTGCTCCAACTGCGGCGCGCCGCTCCGGCCCGGAGTCGCTCCGGAGCGCCCCTCCGAGACGACGTCCACGATCTCGATCTCCGGTCTCGAGGCCTACGACGCCGAGGCCACCGGCCAGACGCCCATGCCGACGCTCTCTCCCGAGGCGCAGGCGGCCGTCGACGCGCTGCCGATGGGTTCCGCGCTCCTGGTCGTTCGCCGCGGGCCGAACTCGGGCAGCCGCTTCCTCCTGGACGGCGACCTGACCACGGCCGGGCGTCACCCGCAGAGCGACATCTTCCTGGACGACGTGACGGTCTCCCGCAGGCACGTGGAGTTCCGGCGCAGCCCGGACGGCTCGTTCACGGTGGCCGACGTCGGCAGCCTGAACGGCACGTACGTCAACCGCGAGCGGATCGACCAGGTCGCCCTGTCCAACGGTGACGAGGTGCAGATCGGCAAGTACCGGCTGGTCTTCTACGCGAGCCAGCAGGGCTACTGAGCTCCCCGGATTCCATCCGGGGACTCCAGGGAAGGTCCATGCTTCAGACCCCGAGCGGCGGTGCCGGGAACGGCGCCGCCGCCGACACCGGACTGATGAGCATCGGCGCGGTGCTGAACGTGCTGCGCGAGGAGTTCCCCGAGGTCACCATCTCCAAGATCCGTTTCCTGGAGTCGGAGGGGCTCATCGAGCCGCAGCGGACCCCTTCGGGGTACCGCAAGTTCAGTGGCGGGGACGTCGAGCGCCTCGGCCATGTGCTGAGGATGCAGCGGGACCACTATCTGCCGCTCAAGGTGATCCGTGAGCACCTGGCGGCCATGGAGCGCGGCGAGGCGGTCCCGTTGCCGGTGCTCGGCCGTCCGGGTGACGCGGAGGCCGGTGACGAGTCCGCCTCCGACGGGCCCACGGCGGCCCGTATCGGGCGCGGTCAACTGATGGCGGCCGCCGGCGTCGACGAGCGGACGCTCGCCGAGTGGGAGTCGTACGGACTCCTCACCCCGGTCGAGGACGGGGTGTACGACGCCGAGGCGGTCACCGTCGCCGGTCTCATCACGGAGTTGGGGCGGTCCGGGATCGAGCCGCGTCATCTGAGGGCGATGAAGGCCGCCGCCGACCGGGAGGCCGGTCTGGTGGACCAGGTCGTCGCCCCGCTGAGGCGCCACCGGAACCCGCAGACCAGGGCTCACGCCGAGGCCCGTACGAAGGAGCTGGCGGCGCTCACGGTGAAGCTGCACGCGGCACTGGTGCAGTCGGCGCTGGGGGTGCGGCTGCCCTGAGGGGAGCGGCTCAGGGGGCAGGATCGGCCACCCGTTCCCTGCCCGACTACCCAAACGTCCCGGGCACGGCCTAGGGTTGCTGTGTGAACGAGCTCGATGTCGTAGGTGTCCGGGTCGAGATGCCCTCCAACCAACCGATCGTGCTGTTGCGTGAGGTGGGCGGCGACCGCTTCCTCCCCATCTGGATCGGACCGGGGGAGGCGACGGCCATCGCCTTCGCCCAGCAGGGCATGGCACCCGCACGACCGCTGACCCACGACCTGTTCAAGGACGTGCTGGAAGCCGTCGGCCAGGAGCTCACGGAAGTGCGCATCACCGATCTGCGGGAGGGCGTCTTCTACGCCGAGCTGGTCTTCGCCAGCGGGGTGGAGGTGAGTGCCCGCCCCTCCGACGCCATAGCGCTGGCGCTGCGCACGGGCACGCCCATCTACGGCAGTGACACGGTGCTCGACGACGCCGGGATCGCCATCCCGGACGAGCAGGAGGACGAGGTGGAGAAGTTCCGCGAGTTCCTCGACCAGATCTCGCCGGAGGACTTCGGAAGCAGCAACCAGTAAGGGAGTGAGGTCCGCCGCCTCAGCCGACCGCCGGGGCTCGCCCGAGGGCATTCAGCTAGCCTTTCCCCGCGGTGGGGTACTGGAAACCACTCTTAGGGTGATTATCACTCGGCGTGCCGAGTGTGGCGATCGTTGACGCACCCCTGGTGACTGCCTACCGTCGAGGAGGCAGGTCAAGGACGGAGGTCGGCGTGAGAAGCAGCGGCGACGGTACGGCTGGGGGTGCCCCAGGGCGTGGTTTCGGGGCGAGCGGGCCATACCCTTCCCAGAGCTCTCGGTTCCCCTTGAGCGGGGGGTATCCCGCGCACGGCGACGCCGTCGATCACGCTCCGCAGCGACCGACGGCTGTGCCGAGCAGTGGAGGGGCGACGTCCATGGCGTCCGAGGAGATCGGCTACCGGGGGCCCACGGCCTGCGCTGCCGCCGGTATCACCTACCGGCAACTCGACTACTGGGCCCGCACGGGGCTGGTCGAGCCGAGCGTGCGGCCGGCCCATGGATCGGGGACGCAGCGGCTGTACAGCTTCCGCGACGTGGTCGTGCTGAAGATCGTCAAGCGGTTCCTCGACACGGGTGTGTCCCTGCAGAACATTCGCAGCGCCGTACGGCACCTGCGCGAGAGCGGCTTCAGCGACCTGGAGCGCATGACGCTGATGAGCGACGGGGCCACGGTCTACGAGTGCAGCTCGCCCGACGAGGTGCACGCCCTGCTCCAAGGGGGCCAGGGCGTCTTCGGGATCGCCGTCGGCGTGGTGTGGCGGGACGTCGAGAGCGCGCTGTCACAGCTGCACGGTGAGCGCATCGACACGGGGGAGACCCTGGTCGGTCACAACCCGATGGACGAGCTGGCGCGGCGGCGGAACAAGGCCGTCTGAGGCGTTCCGAGGTCGTCCGGGACGGCATTGTCAGTGGCGTAGGGCAGCATCGGAGCTGTGAGATCCGCGCCCACGATCCTGCATCTCGACATGGATGCCTTCTTCGCCTCGGTGGAGCAGGCGTCCAAGCCGAGCCTGCGCGGGAAGGCCGTCGTCGTGGGCGGGCTCGGGCCGCGTGGTGTGGTCGCCACCGCCTCGTACGAGGCCCGGGTCTTCGGCGTCCACTCGGCGATGCCGATGGCGCAGGCCCGGCGGCTCGCGCCGAACGCCGCGTATCTGGTGCCGCGGTTCGCTCTCTACCGGTCGATCAGCGAACAGGTGATGGGGTTGCTGGGGACCCTGTCACCCCTGGTGGAGCCGCTCAGTCTGGACGAGGCGTTCGTGGACCTGGAAGCGGGTGGCAGGGCCTGGGACGAGCGGTCGGCGCGCCTGGCCGGAGCGAAGTTGCGGGCCGACATACGGGCGGTCACGGGCCTCACCGGGTCGGTGGGGCTCGCCGCCTCCAAGATGCTGGCGAAGATCGCGTCGGAACAGGCGAAGCCGGACGGGCTGGTGCTGATCGAGCCGGGCACGGAGCGGGCCCTGCTGGGGCCGTTGTCGGTGCGGACCCTGCCGGGCGTGGGGCCGGCGACCGGTGATCATCTGCGGCGGGCGGGCATCCACACGGTCGACGAGCTCGCCGAGGCGGGGGAGGACGAGCTCGTACGGCTGTTGGGCAAGGCCCATGGGCACGCGCTGTACGCGATGGCGCTGGCGCGGGACGAGCGGCCGGTGGTGTCCGAGCGGGAGACGAAGTCGGTGTCGGTCGAGGACACGTACGACGTGGACATCCACGACCGGGTGCGGGTCGGGACGGAGGTGCGGCGGCTCGCCGACCGGTGTGTGAGCAGGCTGCGGGGGGCGGGGCTGTCGGGCCGGACCATCGTGCTGAAGGTGCGGCGGTACGACTTCTCGACGCTCACCCGGTCGGAGACGCTGCGGGGGCCCACGGACGATCCGGCGGTGGTGCGGGAGGCGGCGGCGCGGCTGCTGGACTCGGTCGACACGACGGGCGGGGTGCGGCTGCTGGGCGTGGGGGTGAGCGGACTGGCCGACTACACGCAGGAGGACCTGTTCGCGCAGGCGGCGGGGGCGCGTGAGGACGGCCCCCTCCTCGAGGAGCCCGAGGCCGCCCCCGCACCGGAGCGGCAGGCACCCGCCGAGCGGCGGTGGCCGGCGGGGCACGACGTGCGGCACGCCGCGTACGGGCACGGGTGGGTGCAGGGCAGCGGGCTGGGCCGGGTCACGGTGCGCTTCGAGACGCCCGACTCACCGCCGGGCCGGGTGAAGACCTTCCGGACCGACGACCCGGCTCTGGAGCCGGCGGAGCCGCTCCCGCTGGTGTCCCGAAGACCCGGGGAGGCGCAGGACGGGAGCGCCGGGGCCGGCGGGGGGCCATCGAGGAGGTAGGGAACGGCGAGCGGATCAGGCCGGTTCGTCCCTGCCCGCCAGTTTGCCGAAGGAGTGGTCCGGCAGTGGGGGAGGGGCGGTGATGTCCAGGCCGTAGTGGTGGTAGAGCTGGAGTTCCTGTTCGGGGGAGAGGTGGCGGCCCACGCCGAAGTCGGGGGCGTCCTTGATGAGGGCGCGTTCGAAGGGGACGTGGAGAGCGCCGTCGATCAGCTCGCTGGGCTCCAGGGGGACGAAGGCGTCCCTGCTGAACAGTCCGGTGCGTATCGCCGCCCACTCCGGTACGCCGGTGGCGTCGTCGAGGTAGACCTCGTCGATCGTGCCGATCCGGGTTCCGTTGCGGTCGAACGCCTTGCGGCCGATCAGGTGGCGCGGATCGATGTCGGTCTGCACGGGCCCTCCACTGGTCGCACACTCATCCGTAAGCACTACACAACGGCACAATCGGTGGAGCGGCCACTCGAAAGTTCCCCTGCTGAGCTCGCTGGTAGGCTGGCAACCGGCTGCTGACCCCGTGCGGGAGAGCCCTCCAGGCATCATCGGAGGCGCCGAAGGAGCAAATCCTCCCCGGAATCTCTCAGGCACACGTACCGCACGGACGAGGTCACTCTGGAAAGCAGGGCGGGTGTCGACGGCTTCCGCTCTCACCGACGGTGAAAGCCGGGTGCCCTCGGGCGTCCGGTGAAGCTCTCAGGTCGAGATGACAGAGGGGGAGGCCGTCCGGGCACCCGCGCCGTGGTGCCCCTCGAAGGTCGTCAGACCAGGAGGCCTCCGCAATGACCGCCCCTCGCACTCCGCTCTCCGAACTCGAACAGGGAATTCCCTTCGAGCAGCGCCACATCGGCCCCGACCACGAGGCGCGGGCCAAGATGCTCGCCCAGGTCGGCTATGGCTCACTCGACGAGCTGACGGCCGCCGCCGTGCCGGATGTGATCAAGAACGCCGACGCGCTGGACCTGCCGGGTGCGCGGAGCGAGGCCGAGGTTCTGGCCGAGCTGCGTTCGCTGGCCGACCGCAACGAAGTGCTCGGCTCCATGATCGGGCTCGGGTACTACGGGACCTTCACCCCGCCCGTGATCCTGCGCAACGTGATGGAGAACCCCGCCTGGTACACGGCCTACACGCCGTACCAGCCGGAGATCTCCCAGGGGCGGCTCGAGGCGCTGCTGAACTTCCAGACCGTGGTCGCCGAGCTCACCGGCCTGCCGACCTCCGGCGCCTCCCTGCTCGACGAGGGCACCGCCGCCGCCGAGGCGATGGCGCTGATGCGACGGATGGGCAAGAACAAGAAGGGCCTGTTCCTGGTCGACGCGGACGCACTGCCGCAGACCATCGCCGTGATGGAGACCCGCGCCGAGCCGACCGGCGTCGAGGTCGTCGTCGCCGACCTGAGCGACGGCATCCCCGCCGAGGTCGCCGGGCGTGAGATCAACGGCGTACTGATCCAGTACCCCGGCGCCTCCGGTGCCGTACGCGACATCAAGCCGGTGATCGACCAGGCGCACGAACTCGGCGCGCTCGTCACCGTCGCCGCCGACCTGCTCGCCCTCACGCTGCTGAAGTCCCCCGGTGAGCTCGGCGCGGACATAGCGGTCGGCACCACCCAGCGCTTCGGTGTGCCGATGGGCTTCGGCGGGCCGCACGCCGGATACATGGCCGTGCGGGAGAAGATGGCGCGCAGCCTGCCCGGGCGGCTCGTCGGCGTCTCCGTCGACGCGGACGGACACAAGGCCTACCGGCTCGCGCTCCAGACGCGTGAGCAGCACATCCGCCGGGAGAAGGCCACCAGCAACATCTGCACCGCCCAGGTGCTGCTCGCCGTGATGGCCGGGATGTACGCCGTCTACCACGGCCCGGAGGGGCTGAGGGGCATCGCGCGGCGCACCCACCGGTACGCCACGGTCCTCGCCGAGGGGCTGCGGGCCGGCGGCGCCGAGATCGTGCACGGTTCCTACTTCGACACGCTGACCGTGCGGGTCGCCGGGCGGGCGGCCGAGATCGTCGCCGCCGCGCGCGACAACGGCGTCAACCTGCGTCTCGTCGACGCCGACCACGTCTCGATCGCCTGTGACGAGACCACCACCAGGGCCCGGCTGGCCGCCGTGTGGAGCGCCTTCGGCGTCGAGGGCGACGTCGAGGCCCTGGACGCGGCCGCGCGGGACACGCTGCCGGAAGGCCTGCTGCGCAACGACGAGTACCTGACGCACCCCGTCTTCCAGCAGCACCGCTCCGAGACGGCGATGCTGCGCTACCTGCGGCGCCTCTCCGACCGCGACTACGCGCTGGACCGCGGCATGATCCCGCTGGGCTCCTGCACCATGAAGCTCAACGCGACCACCGAGATGGAGCCGGTCACCTGGCCCGAGTTCGGGCAGCTGCACCCCTTCGCGCCCGCCGAGCAGGCGCGGGGCTACCTCACGCTCATCCACGAGCTGGAGGAACGTCTCGCCGAGGTCACCGGCTACGACAAGGTCTCCCTCCAGCCCAACGCCGGCTCCCAGGGCGAGCTGGCCGGTCTGCTCGCCGTACGCGGCTACCACCGGGCCAACGGCGACGAGCAGCGCACCGTCTGCCTGATCCCGTCCTCCGCGCACGGCACCAACGCCGCCAGCGCCGTGATGGCCGGCATGAAGGTCGTCGTCGTCAAGACGTCCGACGACGGCGAGATCGACGTCGCGGACCTGCGGGCGAAGATCGGGCAGTACCGCGACGAGCTGTCCGTGCTGATGATCACCTACCCGTCGACGCACGGTGTCTTCGAGGAGCACGTCGCCGACATCTGCGCGGAGGTGCACGAGGCCGGCGGCCAGGTGTACGTCGACGGCGCCAACCTCAACGCGCTGGTGGGTCTGGCCAAGCCGGGCCACTTCGGGGGCGACGTCTCGCACCTGAACCTGCACAAGACCTTCTGCATCCCGCACGGCGGCGGTGGCCCCGGCGTCGGCCCGGTCGGCGTGCGGGCGCACCTCGCCCCGTACCTGCCGAACCACCCGCTCCAGCCCGAGGCGGGCCCGGAGACGGGCGTCGGGCCGATCTCGGCGGCGCCGTGGGGTTCGGCGGGCATCCTGCCGATCTCGTGGGCGTACGTCCGTCTCATGGGCGGCGAGGGCCTGAAGCGGGCCACGCAGGTGGCGGTGCTCAGCGCCAACTACATCGCCAAGCGCCTCGAGCCGCACTACCCGGTGCTCTACACCGGCCCCGGCGGCCTCGTCGCGCACGAGTGCATCATCGACCTGCGCCCGCTGACCAAGGCGACCGGTGTCAGCGTCGACGACGTGGCCAAGCGGCTGATCGACTACGGCTTCCACGCGCCGACGATGTCGTTCCCGGTGGCCGGGACGCTGATGATCGAGCCCACCGAGTCCGAGGACCTGAGCGAGCTCGACCGGTTCTGCGAGGCGATGATCGCGATCCGGGCGGAGATCGACAAGGTCGGCTCCGGCGAGTGGCCCGCGGACGACAACCCGCTCCGCAACGCCCCGCACACCGCCGCCGCGCTCGGCGGCGAGTGGGACCACGCGTACGGCCGCGAGGAGGCCGTCTTCCCGGGCGGGGTGAACGCCGCCGACAAGTACTGGCCGCCGGTGCGCCGCATCGACCAGGCCTTCGGCGACCGGAACCTGGTCTGCTCCTGCCCGCCGCTGGACGCGTACGAGGACTGATCCGGAGGGACCAAGGAGATCGGAGGGCTCCGCTTCGGCCGTACGGCCGAAGCGGAGCCCTCCGCCGTCCTGTGGCCGCTCGCCGTCCTGTGCCTACGCCGGGTACGCGTGCGTCTGGGTCGCCTTGACCGTCGCCCAGACCGGTGCGCCCGGATGGAGATCGAGTTCGGCCGCGGCGGCCGTGGTGAGGTCGGCGGCCAGGGACAGCTCGCCGGTGAGCTCCGCGCGGATCTGGTCGCCGTGGGTCTCCAGCCCCGCGATCGCGCAGTGCCAGAGGTTGCGGGCGCTGGAGCCGGTGGGCCGGTCGCGGTACAGGGTGACGGCGCCGGGCGGGAACGCCACGAAGGCGGGGCCGGTGAGGTCGTCCGTGGTACTGACGGCGGGCCCGGCGTCGAGCCGGACCGTGTGGCCGTCGGCGTGCCCGCGGTACAGGTTGAGGCCGACCAGCTGGGCGATGTACTCGGTGCGCGGGTGGCGGGCGATGGCGGAGGGGCTGCCCTCCTGCACGATCCGGCCGTGCTCCACGACCACGAGGCGGTCGGCCAGCACCATGGCGTCCAACGGGTCGTGTGTGACCAGGACGGCGACGGCCTCGAAGGCGGCCAGGTGACGGCGGAGCTGGGCGCGCACCTCCAGCCGGGTCCGGGCGTCCAGGGCCGCCAGCGGTTCGTCCAGGAGCAGCAGCCGGGGGTGGGTGGCCAGGGCACGGGCGAGGGCCACGCGCTGGGCCTGGCCGCCGGAGAGACGGCGGGGTTTGGCTCCCGCGTGGTCGGCCAGGCCCATGCGCTCCAGCCACTCGGCGGCCTGGGCCCGTGCCTCGGCCTTGCCGGCGCCCCGGCAGCGCGGTCCGAAGGCCACGTTGTCGAGCGCGCTCAGATGCGGGAACAGCAGATAGTCCTGGAAGACGACCCCCACCGGGCGCGACTCGGGCGGCGTGCGGTGCAGGTCCGCGCCGTCGAGCCGGAGGTGCCCGGCGGTGAGGGGGGCGAGGCCGGCGAGGGCGCGCAGGGCGGTGGTCTTGCCGGCGCCGTTCGGGCCCAGCAGGGCGACGACCTCGCCCTGCGCCGCGGTCAGCCCGATGTCCAGGCGGAACGAGCCGCGGTCCACGACGAGCCGCGCGTCCAGGCCCCCGGCACCGGGCTCGGACGCGGTGCCGGCCGGGGCGGGCCCCTTCCCGGGACGCGGCGGCATGGTCTCGGGCATGGCGTCAGACCGTCCTCATCCAGCGGTCCCGCAGCCCGGCCAGTACGGCGATGGACACCGCCAGGAGGACCAGGCTGAGGGCGATCGCGGCGGCCGGGTCGTTCTGCAGGGCGAGATAGACCGCGAGGGGCATGGTCTGGGTGCGGCCGGGGAAGTTGCCGGCGAAGGTGATCGTCGCGCCGAACTCCCCGAGGGCACGGGCCCACGCCAGTACGGAACCGGCGGCGATGCCGGGGGCGATCAGCGGCAGGGTGACCCGGCGGAACGCGGTGAAGCGGGAGGCGCCCAGTGTGGTGGCCGCCTCCTCGTAGCGCGGGTCGGTGGCCCGCAGCGTGCCCTCGACGCTGATGACGAGGAACGGCATCGCCACGAACGTCTCGGCGAGGATGACGCCCGTGGTGGTGAAGGGCAGGGTGATGCCGAACCACGCGTCCAGCCACTGCCCGACGACGCCGTTGCGGCCCAGGGCGAGCAGCAGGGCGACGCCGCCCACCACCGGGGGCAGGACCAGGGGGAGTGTCACCAGGGCGCGGAGCAGGCCCCGGCCCGGGAAGTCCGTACGGGCCAGCAGCCAGGCCAGGGGGACGCCGACGACCAGGCTCAGCGCGGTCGCCGTCGTGGCGCAGAACAGCGACAGGCGCAGCGCCTGCCACACCTCGGGGCTGGTCAGCTGCTCGGGCAGGCTGCGCCAGGGAGCACGGACGAGGAGAGCGAGGAGGGGGACCAGGAGAAACGCCAGGCCGAGGAGGGCCGGCGCCAGCAGAGCCAGGGGGACACCGCGACCCGGGGTGCGCGGGCGCGTCTTCCGGGGAGTTTCCCGGCTGGTGGTCATGGCCTCAGGAATCCCGCTTCGCCGAGGACCTTCCGGCCCTCCGGTGACTTCACCAGCGCCACGAACGCCTTGGCCGCCGACGGGTTCGGGGCGTTGTCGAGCAGGGCGATCGGATAGTCGTTGACGGCCTCGGCGGACTCTCGGAATTCCACGCCCTCCACCTTGTCACCGGCCGCCTTCACATCGGTGCGGTACACGACGGCGGCGTCCGCCTCCTTCAGCTCGACCTTCGTCAGGGCGCCCTTGACGTCCTGCTCGTACGAGGCGGGCGTCAGTGCGATACGGGCGGCCCCGAGGGCCGTCTGCGCGGCCGCGCCGCAGGGCACCGTCCTGTCGCAGAGGACGACCTTGAGGCCGGGTGCCGTCAGGTCCTCGAGGGAGTCGATCCCGTGGGGGTTGCCCGGGACGGTGGCGATCTGCAGCCGGTTGCGGACGAAGGTGCTCGGGCTGCCCGCCGCGTGCCCCCGGTCCGTGACGAGCTCCATCGTCCTCGGGCTGGCCGCGGCGAAGACATCGGCCGGTGCGCCGTTGTCGATGCCGGCGGCCAGCGCGTCGCTGCCGCCGAAGCTGAAGGTGACCTCGGTTCCCGGGTGCTCCTCCTCGAACCGCTCGCCCAGCGTCGTGAAGCTCTCCCGCAGGGAGGCGGCCGCGAAGACGGTGACCGTGCCGGTGGGGCCGTCCGTGGCGGAGCCCGGGGAGGAGTCCGGGCCGGGTGCGGAGCAGGCGCTCAGTGCCAGGACGGCGACGGCCCCGGCGCCGGCGATCCGCCGGGACCGACGTGGCCGGTGAGCGGAACGGGTCATCGCGTGGCACTCCCTCTGCGGACCGGGAGGAAGAGCCTCCAGGACCCGTCCGATACGTCGATACGTCGAGTACGTCGATCATACCGACGCATCTGCCAGGAAGAAGCCCCCTATCTTCTCGCATGAGCCAGGAAGAAGGGGTTAAGGAGCACGCAAGTGCGTTTGTGTACGGGCGCCCGTTTCGATCAAGTGCGGTCGATATGGACGTTTGTCGACTTCACGCGGGCGGTGGCCTCCATGCCGACCTCCAGGCCCAGTTCCTCGACGGCCTCCCGGGTGAGGAGGGAGACCAGGCGGTGCGGCCCGGCCTGGATCTCGACCTGGGCGGCGACGTCGCCCAACTTGATCGCGGTGACGATCCCGGGGAAGGCGTTGCGCGCGGAGGTGTACGAGGTGCCCTCCTCGGGGGCGCCCGCCCCGGCGAGTTCGACGGAGAACGCGGCCAGGTCCCGTCCGTCGACGAGCCGTCGTCCCCCGTCGTCGCGGTGCGTGGTGATGCGCCCCGCGTCCGCCCAGCGGCGGGCGGTGTCCGGGCTCACTCCGAGCAGCCTCGCTGCCTGGCCGATCGTGTAGGACTGCATGCCGGTCACGATAGGGCGCGCCGCGGGGCACGGCGGGCGGGGGCCCGTGGGCAGGGCGCCCGAGGCGCACGGGACCGAGAGCTTCCGCACCTTCCGGAGGGCGTCGGCCACGCCGCGCGAGCGGGCGAGGCGGTCCGGCGATCCGGCGATCCGGCCGATCCTGCGGTGCCCGGGGCCGGCGGGTGTTCGATGGCGGCCATGCCGCCCGACCAGTCGGCGGCGCCGATGGTGGATACGTCCAGCAAGAGGGAGCCGCCGGTCACCCCTTCCGTGCGCCCGACCACGGTGAGTGATCCACTCCGGACGCGCGTGGGGGCCGGTTCGCAGGAGGTCCCGCGGTCCGGCCCCTGGTGTCCCGGGCGGGTTCCGTTCCGCCCGGCGATGCTCAGGCGGTGGTCAGGCTGGCGCTGCGAGGACGCTGCGGGGCGATGACCCTGCCGTCGGGCAGGAGCTCACCGGTGTCCTCGAAGAGCACGACACCGTTGCACAGCAGGCTCCAGCCCTGCTCCGGGTGGTGCGCCGCGAGTCGGGCGGACTCCCGGTCGGCGGAGTCGGCTGAGGGGCACGGTGGCTGGTGCTGGCACATGGATGGGATCTCTCGCTCTGTGGTGACCTGTGAGTCGGCTGTCGTGTCAGTTCCGCGGCGTGAAGCTTCGTTCATGACCGCCCCCCCGTTGCGATAAGTCGGTCGGAAACCAGTGTTGCCCCACGGACACCGATCCGCAGGGATTTCGCGGCACCGCTCCTCACAGGTTGATGACGCATCACCCGCGCGGACGGTTCACCTCAACTGCACTGTCCCTTCGGGTGGTTCGGACTGGCCGAAGGGGGCTAGTCAAGTCGGGACGGCGGGAACGCGTGTACCCCGTCGCCCGGAGGGCCCGGACGACGGGGTGCACGGTCGCGGACGGTCAGGCGGGTGAGCCGAGCAGGCGGGTGGGTGCCACTCGGTGGGTCAGGACCGGGAGCAGTTCGGTGACCCGGTGTGGGCGGTGGGCCGCTATGCCGGGCGGTGCCGGCGCGAGCGGGACGAGCAGATCGCTCGCGGCCGGGTGACCGGTGGCACCGTCCGCGGTGGGATCGTCGTGCAGCCAGAGCGCCAGCATGTAGAGGCCGGGCACCGACAGCAGCCGGGGCTGGTACGGCTGGGCCATCGCCTCGGCCTGGCGCAGCGCGAGTTCGGTCGACGCGATGTAGGGGCCCTCGAAGAAGCGGGAGAAGGCCCAGCCGTCGGCGGTGGGCACGGTGTCCGCGGCGGCCACCGTGCGGTCGCCGGCGCGGATCAGGAAACGCCACCCGGCCAGCCGCGTCGCGGTCCCGCCGTCGGCGGTGACCCGGTCCAGGACGTGCACGGGAAGGGGCAGCTCGGGTGAGGCGGGCCCCGGGGCGGCGAGCAGGGAGGGGGTTCGGGCCTCGCGGACCGCGGTCGGTGAGGAGAGCGCGGTCAGGACGGAACGCAGTGCGGGCGCGGGAGCCGGAGGGACATGCAGGGGCATGGTGGGTCGCCTCTCATTCGAAGGCACAGTGGCGCGAGGGCGGGGCGTGGCGGACGGCGCTGTCAGCTCGCGAAGGTCAGAGAGGAAGGGACCGGGGGTCCGAGCGCGAGAGACGGGGGTGAGGACAACCGCACGCCACCTCTCGGCTGGATCGCTCGACCGAGGGCGCCAACCTTCTGCCTTGTGCGCAAAGTTTATACGACGTGTGTTCAGGCTGTGTTTCGTCTAGCTGTTTTCATCCGGCGAAACAAGGGTACTTCTGGCCGGTGAAACGCGAAAATCATCCCGATTCCAGGCAGGGCGCACGCCGATGACCTCGGAAAATGGCTGCGAAGCGGTCGGCTAATTCTCGTCGGCGCTTTTCACGAGTTCGTAGCCGACCCCAACCGAGCCTTCTGCGCCATGCCCCGTGAATGTGCCACTGGACACCTTCGACCAGACTAACGGTCGACACGCCCGTCCGGGGCGTTATCGATCGCATCCGCGGGGCATCCTCCCTTGTGGACCGGGACCCCGGCGGCCGATCTTCGGTCCGCCCATCCGAGGAGGGACGCTTCAATGGGGGAAAAGGTCGTGGCAGGTCAGTTCGACCTGTCCGATCGCCAGCGCTACCGCGAGAAGCTCCGCAGGTGCCTGACGGGCTTGGAGCGACTCCTGGCGGAGAAGCGGTTCGACCGCCCCAAGAACCTCATGGGGCTGGAGATCGAATTGAATCTCGCGGGCGCCGACGGCATGCCGAAAATGTTGAATGCGCAAGTCCTCGAACGCATCGCCAGCAGGGACTTCCAAACAGAGCTCGCCATGTTCAATCTGGAAGTGAACATCGCCCCCCACCGCTTGGGAGGCCGGGTATTCGACCGGCTCGACGAGGAACTGCGCACCTCGCTCGCGTACGCCGACCGGAAAGCCGGTGAGGTGGACGCGGGGATCGTGATGATCGGCATCCTGCCGACGCTGGACCGGGACGATCTGGTCTCCTCGAATCTCTCGGACGTCGACCGCTACGCATTGCTCAACGACCAGATCGTGGCCGCGCGCGGGGAGGACTTCACCCTCGACATCGACGGCGTGGAGCGCCTCAGCTGCACCTCGAAGTCCATCGCCCCGGAGGCCGCCTGCACCTCGGTGCAACTGCACCTCCAGGTGACCCCGGAGCGCTTCGCCGGTGTGTGGAACGCGGCCCAGGCCGTCGCCGCCGCCCAGATCGCCGTGGGCGCCAACTCGCCCTTCCTGTTCGGCCGCGAACTGTGGCGCGAGTCCCGGCCGCCGCTGTTCCAGCAGTCCACCGACACCCGCCCGCCCGAGCTCCAGGCCCAGGGCGTGCGGCCCCGCACCTGGTTCGGGGAGCGCTGGGTGACCTCGGCGTTCGACCTGTTCGAGGAGAACCTGCGCTACTACCCTGCCCTGCTGCCCCTCTGTGACGACGAGGACCCGCTCGAGGTGCTGGACGGGGGCGGCACCCCCACCCTCGCCGAACTCGTCCTGCACAACGGCACCGTCTACCGCTGGAACCGACCCGTCTACGGCATCGCCGACGGCGTCCCCCACCTGCGCGTGGAGAACCGGGTCCTGCCCGCCGGCCCCACCATCACCGACGTCATCGCCAACGCTGCCTTCTACTACGGCGTGGTCCGCGCCCTCGCCGAGGACAGCCGGCCGGTGTGGTCCCGGCTGCCGTTCGAGGCCGCCGCCGCCAACTTCGACGCGGCCTGCAGGCACGGCATCGACGCCCGCCTCACCTGGCCCCGGCGCGGTCGCTACGGCGGCACGGGCGAGGTGGACGCGGTCACCCTCGTACGGGACGAACTGCTGCCGCTCGCCGAGGCCGGGCTGGACGCGTGGGGGATCGAACCCGCCGACCGCGACCTGTACCTCGGTGTGATCGAGGAGCGGTGCCGGCGCCGGGTGAACGGCGCGACCTGGCAGACCGCGACCTTCCACCGGGCCCTGGACCTGGGCCTCGGGCGGGAGGCCGCGCTGGCCGCCACCACCCGTCGGTACCGCGAGCTGATGCGGCAGGGCGATCCGGTGCACACCTGGCCGGTGGGGCTGCCGGAACCGGCGGTGCCGACGGGCTGACCCGCGTGGCGGACCCCCGGCCGGGCCCACGACAGCTGCCTTCATACTGATCGGACCGATCGGTGATGTGGAGGCAGGTGTGCAGGCGGAGGCGGGCCCGGGGGCCGATTCGTATGTCGAGCGCAGGCTCTCGCGGACGACGCTCCGCGACGAGACCCTGCTCGTGCTCGCGCTGTCGCTCGGCGCGAGCGGGGTGTCCGCGCTGATCAGCTTTCTCGGCTCGGTCACCGAACCGGGCGGCCTGAAGGACCAGGCGGCCACCCTCAACGCCTCGGCCGCGCCGGGCCGCCCCTGGCTGGACCTGGCCTGGCAGCTCTTCGGAATCACCACGGCGCTCGTCCCGGTCGCACTGGTCGCGCACGTCCTGCTGCGGGAGGGGGCGGGGCTGCGCACCCTCGGCTTCGACCGCACCCGCCCCTGGCCCGACCTCGGCCGCGGAGCGGCGGTCGCGGCGGTCATCGGCAGCAGCGGCATCGCCTTCTACCTGGCCGTGCGCGGACTCGGTTTCAACCTCACCGTGGTGCCGGAGGCGCTGCCCGAGGTGTGGTGGAAGTACCCCGTGCTGATCCTCTCGGCGATGCAGAACTCGATCCTCGAGGAGGTCATCGTCGTGGGTTATCTGCTGCGCCGGCTGGACCAGCTGGGCTGGACCCCGGGTGCCGCGCTCGCGGCCAGTTCGGTGCTGCGCGGGTCGTACCACCTCTACCAGGGCATCGGCGGTTTCATCGGGAACATGGTCATGGGCGTGGTGTTCGTCTTCCTCTACCGGCGCTGGGGCCGCGTCGGGCCGCTGGTGGTCGCGCACACGCTGCTCGACATCGGGGCGTTCGTGGGGTACGCGCTGCTGGCCGGCAAGGTGGACTGGCTGCCGACGGCGTGAGCCGGCCGGACCCGGCGAAGGGGCGTGCGGCACGGCCGTACGCCCCTTCGCCGTACCCGCTTCAGACCAGCAGGTCGCCCTCGATGACCGTCACGGCCCGGCCGCTCAGCAGGGTGCGCTCGCCGCGCAGCTCCGTGCGGACGCGGCCGGAGCGCGGTGAGGCCTGGAGGCCGGTGAGGACGGAGCGGCCGAGCCGCTCGGACCAGTACGGTGCCAGAGCGGTGTGCGCGCTGCCGGTGACGGGGTCCTCGTCGATGCCGACGTTCGGGAAGAAGCAGCGGGAGACGAAGTCGTAGCCCACAGCGGGGTTCTCGGCGCGGGCGGTGGCGATGATGCCGCGCTCGGAGTAGGCGGCCAGGGCCTTGAGGTCCGGCCGCAGTGCGTGGACCGTCCGCTCGTCGGCGACCTCGACGAGCAGGTCCCCGATGTTCGGGCCGGTGTCGAACGCCGTGAGCGGCGCGGCGCCCAGGGCCTCGGCGACGCCGGCGGGGACGTCGACCGCGGTGAGCGGGGCCGTGGGGAAGTCCAGCGTGACGGCGCCGTCCTCGCCGGGGGTGGCGATGAGGACGCCACTGCGGGTGGCGAACCGCACCGGGCCCTTGTGCGCGCCGGTGGTGTGCAGGACGTGCGCGGCGGCCAGCGTGGCATGGCCGCACATCGCGACCTCGACGGAGGGGGTGAACCAGCGCAGCGCCCAGTCGGCCTCCCCGCCGGCGGGAAGCGGGTGGGCGAAGGCCGTCTCGGCGTGATTGACCTCCAGGGCGATGTTCTGGAGCCGGCCGTCGTCCGGGAAGGCGTCCAGGAGCAGCACCCCGGCGGGGTTGCCGGCGAAGGGCCGGTCGGTGAAGGCGTCGACGATTCGAATCCGCATGGGGCGACCGTAAGGGCGGCGCGTGACCGCGGGCCAAGGCCAATGCGCGAGCACTGGACCGATCGGCGGGGCGCCGGGACCCGGGCGAGAGGTGTCACCGGAGTCGGCCGGGAGCCGGGCCACCGGTCCGTGGCAGGCGCCGCTCGGAGGTCGCACCGTGGGCCCTGGCGCGCCGGGGCGCGTGGTCCGGCCGCGGCCGCACGCCTCAGCCGGCCGAGTGCGCAACCGGCCCGGACGTGCCGTGTTCCGCCACCCGGGCCTGCGGGGGGCGGACATCGGCCAGGGTCGTCGCCAAGGTCTGCCAGATGTGGGCCGCCAGGTCGAAGTTCCTCGACTCCGTCGCCTGCTGGCCCAGTCGCTGCAGGGTGCCGATGCCCTCGTCGACGCGGCCGTCCAGGATGCTCAGCCGGCCGTCGAGGACCGACAGCCGTACCCGGTCGCGGTAGGACAGACGCAGGTCCTTCTCCGCCAGCAGGGCGCTGCTGAGTGTCCGGGCCACGCCCAACTGGCCCTTGTGAAAAGCCAGATGCGCCTGGAGCGCCCGCAGTTCCTGCACCTGCAGGGGCGTGCCGATCAGGTCGAGGACGGACGCGGCCTCGCTCAGCCAGCGGTCGGCCGCGGCCACCCGGGGAGGCGACATCTGGAGCGCGGCGGTGGTGGCGGCGGCCCGCAGCCGGGTCCACAGGACGAGGTCGTCTCGGCCCTGGACGAGGTCCAGAGCCGATTCCAGCCTGGCCTGGGCGGCGGCGTGGTCGCCCTGACGGTTGCTGACCATGGCGGCGGTCCACAGGGCCTCGGCCGCCTGAGCCGGCGCGACCGAGGGCAGCAAATCCCGCTCCAGTTCGTCGACGTGCCGCCCGGCCTCGTCCAGCCTGCCGAGTTCCGTCTCGATGCTGATCAGCACCAGCAGGGTGGCGAGCGTGTCGGCCACCGGGAGGTCGCCGGTGCGGGCGATCGACACGGCCTCCACCGCCGCGGGCTCCGCCGTCCGCATGTCGCCCAGTGCCCGCAGGCAGCGGGCGTACTGCGCATGCGACCTGGCCCGGAGGTCCGCCGCCTCCAACTGGTCGCTCAGCTCGATGAGTTCCAGCAGCCGTGCCCGCTCCCGCTGGTAGTCGCCGTTCCGGCCGGCGGCGCGGCTCAGCAGCCACAGGGCCTGCCAGCGGGCGGCGGGATCGTCCCCCGCGTCCTCGTCGACCGCGTGGCTGAGGGCCGCGGTGTCGTCCACGCCGGGCGGCGCCGAGGTCACGGCGGCCAGGACCTGGCTCAGGGAGCGGCCGTCCGAGCCCTGGGCCAGCGCCGACACGTCGATGCCGAGCCGCTCCGCGAGATAGGCCACCGCGCGTTCGGTGGGGCGCCGTTCACCGGACTCCAGGCGTGACAGGTATCCCGTCGACATGCCCTCGCCGACGAGGCTCGCCTGGCTCATGCCTCGCTCCAGCCGGAGCCTTCTCAGTCGCCGGCCGAAGAGCGGCTGCTCGAGCATCTCCCACCTCTGGTCCGCTGGTGCGTCCGTCGGGGCCTCCGTTCCCGGCCGGCCCGTAGACGGTCCGAGTTGGCAACACCTTAAGGAGTGCACCAAGGGGCGGCAAGTCCATATGACCTGACCAACTCCCCAGCTCAGCGGCCTGTTTGAGGCCAGGGGAGCCCCCCGACGGGCTGTGGTGAGCGCCGAAAGCGTCGCTCCGGCAAGGTAGTTGACACGTTACTCAGGTCACTTGGCAAAGCCTTGTCACGATGGTTGCCACACCTTAGTCTCTGGGGTGCCGTCCTGACGCGATTCCCCCCTTCTCGCTTCGTGGAGGTATTCGTGCTCCGTCACGCCCGTACGGGTTCCCCGCGGAGGCCGACCGTACGACTGGTCGCGATCGCCATCGAAGCGGCTCTCGCGAGCACAGCGGCGAGCCTCGAGTGCCAGGCGCTCGTGGTCCTCGCGTCCGACGCTTCGGACTCCGTCTCGCTTCGCCTGCCGAGCGGCGAGATCGAATGGCCATGACAACGTTATCCGTACCCGGTCGACCGGGCGCCGACCCGCTGCTCCGCCCCGACCGGTAAGCCGTCCGGCGCCAGCGGCATGCGCCGGACGGCGTCGAACGCTTGACCAGAGCCACCGACGAGGTGGCGCGCGCACGGGCACCGATGCGTCGCCGGCACACCGGCCCCGAAGCGTCGGTACGGCCGTGCGCACAGCAGTGCTTCCCACCCCCCACGCGCAGGAAGAGGGACGGTATGTCCGTGGTGTCCACGAGTGCGCCCGGCGCTTCGCCGCGCAACAGGAAGGGAGTCGTACACCCGGCTTCCGCTGCCGACCGGTACCTCACCGGGAGCCGTCCACCAGGCGGTGCCGCTCGACAGGGCGTCTGCACGGCCCACGCGTCCCCCGAAGACCTGGTCGTCACGGCCGCGGAACCCGAATTCGCCCGGCAATTCGGCCTGAGCGTCGCCGAGATATGCGGGCGAGGCCTTCTCGGCCTCCTCCGTTCACCGGATCCCGCCCGCCTGCGGGAGCGGTTCGCCGCTCTTTCCGAAGGCCGAAACAGTTGTGTCACGGAAAGGGTGACGGGCCGGGACGGCGCGGGCCGGGTCTTTTCCGCGGACCTGACCGGCACCGCCGTCACCGGTCCGTGGGGAGAAATCGTCGGCATAGTCATCCTTTTCCGTCCCACCGGGAATTCCCACCGGCCGGAACGGCACAGTGGGGCGGTGAACAACGACGGACCCGTGCTCAGCGCACTCGACGCACAGGTGCTCGAGGGAGTGGCGCGCGGCGAGTCCACGGTCCAGTTGGCCTCTCGTCTCTATCTGAGCCGTCAGGGAATCGAGTACCGCGTCGGGCAGATGCTGCGGAGGTTCGACGCGCCGAACCGGCCCGCGCTGGTGGCTCGCGCACACGCGCTCGGTGTGTTCGCCGCGGGCCAGTGGCCGCCCCGAGTCCTCCCGGAGCGCGTCACATAACCCCGAACGCGGCTCGGCGGCTTCCCCGGCGGCCGTGGCGGTGCCCACCGCCACGGCCGCCGCCGTACGCCCGGCCGTCGCACCGCCCGGGGAAGCGGGTGTCCGCCTCACGCGGCGGAGGGCTGCTGCCACGCCTCCTGGAAGCGACGGCGGGCGCGGAACAGCCGGGAGCGCACGGTACCCACGGGCAGGGACAGGAGCTCGGCCATCTCCTCCTCGTTGAGCCCGTACACGCGCAGGGTCAGGACCTGCCGGTGCGCGCGGGACAGCCGCTCCAGCACGTCGCTGATGTGCACCGCGTCCAGTGGGTTCGTCTCCTGCCCGGACTCCGGATGGGGGCAGGCACGCTCCTCGCCGTACCGCTTCGCCGCGCGGACGGCCTCGCGGACCGTCACCGAGCGCACCCAGCCGTAGAACGCCGCCGGTTCACGCAAGGTGCCCAGACCGCGGTAGATGGCGAGCAGCGCATCCTGCGTCGCGTCGGCGCCGTCGTCGTGGGTGATGGACCGGCAGATGCGTGCGACGTAGGGCGTGATGCCGGTCAGCAGGTGGTTCATCGCGTGCTCGTCGCCCGCCTGGGCTCGGGGGAGCAGCGTCAGGGGGGAGGGGAGTTCGCTGACGGTGGTCATGGGGGGTTGACTCCTCACAGCAGCCGGGCGTGTGCGTGAGCCGGGGCGGTCCGCGGGGGTGTGCCCGGTCGGGCGGGGCGCGTGAAGGCGAGGAGGCCGTCGAGGACGTCGTCGCGGAACGCCTGTATGAAGGACGGGCTGAAACAGGCCGTGTAGTGCGGGAACTCGATGGAGAGCCGGCCCTCGAAGGAGACCACGCACGCCATGACGGGACTGCGCCCCGCCTGCGGGAAGTACTGCTCCCGCGCGGGCACCAGGCGGACGTCGACCGCCTGCAGCCCGCTCGGCAGCCGGGGGCCGGGCACGACGCCCATGTTGGTGGCGATCACCGTGGCCAGTTGCAGCGCGGGGTTGCGGGGGATCTCCGGGGTGATGCGCATCTCGTGGAACTGGTCGCCGCGGGCGATGAAGTCACTCAGGCGGGCGTGGACGGCACGTGCCAGGTCCAGCGGATCCGACGACCCGGACACCTCCAGGGTCTGCAGGTGGGTGGTGACCGCGGGCACCATGACGGAAGCGGGCAGCGGAGGGGACAGCCGTGATCGCAGGTCGACGGGGGACAGACAGCCGAGTGTCCGGGGACCGTCACCGTCCAGACGCCGCCTGGCCGCCGCCAGCAGTGCCGCGCCGATCAGGGAGTGCACGGAGACGCCCGACTGCCGCGCCGTCCGGCGCAGACGGGTGGTGCGCTCGGTGTCCAGGGTGAGCCGGCACACCTCGATGTGCCCGTCGGCGGAACCGTCCGCGCCCTGACCCGCGACGCCGGTGGGGGACGGACGCCGCACGTCGTACGGCACGAGCTCGACGGGGTGCCGTCGCATCTCCTCGAGACGGCTGTCCAGGTATGCGGCCGTGTCGCCCTCGTCGGCGGCAGGCAGCAGACCGCTCACGGGCCGCGGCCACTGCGGCGCCTCGGGAACGGCGGCATCCGCGGCCGTGGCCCGCTCCCCGCCGACCAGCGCCCGGTAGTGGTCCCACAGCGCGTTGTGCAGGGCGATGCTGCTGTGGCCGTCGATGACGGTGTGGTCCACCAGGAGCACGAACAGATGACGTCCGCCGTCCGGCGAGCTGACCAGGACGGCGCGGGTCAGCGGCCCCCCGACCGGCAGGGGCGTGTTCAGCTCGGCGGCGTAGGCCTCGTCCTCGTCGCCGGTGCGGGTGACCAGCCGGGGCCGCTCGTCCTCGCCGAGGAGGCGCAGCGCGTACCCGGGACCGTCCGGCACGATGCACGACCGCAGCGTCGGGTTCTGTCCGGTCACCGCGTCGAACGCGGCCGACAGCGCCTCCACGTCGACGCGCCCGCGCAGGGTGCAGGAGAGGACGGCCCTGCTTCTCTGGCCCACGTAGAGCGTCTCAACCGGACACAGCGCACGGTGCATGCGTCAGCCCTCTTTCGGTCGTCCATTTCGTCGTCCCACGGCCCGGCACCGGTTTTCCGTCGCCGGGCGTTCCGGGGAGTCGGGGGTCCTTCCGAGAGTGCACCGCGCGGCACTGCCGGATCCACCCGGGAGCGCGCCGCGAAGGTGATTCGCGTGATTTCCCTAAAGGTTGCTGCGCGTCCCGCACTCCCTCCGGCCGCAATCTCCAGGGGAAAACCTGAATTGACGGCCACGGGCCCCATCCGGCCTTGACCCTTCCGGCCCCGGTACCTCACCGTGATGTGCCGTAGAACCGGCGGTGGGGCGACGCGAATCCCCACGCCCTCGGCGTGCGACCTCCTTTTCCCCCTGGTCCGGCCCGGCGCGTACGACGACGCGAGGGCGGCACGGGCCGAGGTCCGCACCCGTCCGATCCGGCCGGGCCTTCGCCGGCCGGGACACCACGGCTGCCACGTGAGGGTTGCGCTATGCCACTCCAGGACGACGAACGTCGACCGCTGTCCGGGGCCCAGGAAGGGCTCTGGTACGCCCAACGGCTCGCGCCGGACAGCGCCGCGTACAACACCGCAGAGGCGGTCGAGATCCACGGCCCCCTCGACACCGGCCGCTTCGAGGCCGCGCTGCGGCGCACCGTCGCCGAGGCCGACACCTTCGCCCTGCGCTTCGTCGACACCGACGACGGCCCCCGATGCCACGTCGCGCCGGACCCGGACGACTGGACCCTGCACCGGGTCGACGTCCGTGACGCGCAGGACCCCGGGGCGGCCGCGTGGGCGTGGATCCGCGCGGACCTCTCGACCCCCGTGGACACCGAGAAGGGCCCGCTGTTCTCGCACGCGCTGCTGACGCTGGCCGCCGACCGCCACATCTGGCTGCTGAGGGCCCATCACATCCTGCTCGACGGCTACAGCTACAAGCTCCTCGGGCGCCGCCTCGCCGAGACGTACAACGCGCTCGCCGAGGGAGGCGAGCCGGACCCCGCCGTCTTCGCCCCGGTGAGCCGGCTCCAGGAGGAGGAAGCGGCCTACCGCGACTCCGAGCGGTACGCCCGCGACCGCGCCCACTGGACCGACCGCCTGGCCGGGCTGCCCGAGCCCGCCCGGCTCACCTCCCGCACCGCCGCCCCCACCGCCCCCTTCCTGCGCCGCACCGCCGAGCTGGAAACCGCCGGGACCGACGCCCTGAACACGGCGGCGGCCCGCCTCGGCGTCTCCCGCACCGACCTGCTGACCGCCGCCACCGCCGCCTACCTGCACCGGATGACGGGCGCCGAGGACCTGGTGCTCGGCCTGGCCACGATGAGCCGGCTGGGCAGCGCCGCGCTGCGCACCCCCGGCACCGCCTCCGACGTCCTCCCGCTGCGCGTGGCCGCCGCCCCGGACACCTCCGTCGCGGAGCTGGCGCGCGCCGTCGCGGACGAGCTGCGGGCCCTACGCCGGCACCAGCAGTACCGGGGCGAGTTCCTGCGCCGCGACCTGGGACTGCTGGGCACCGGACGCCGGCTGTACGGGCCGGTGCTGAACATCGTCCCGTTCGACGAGTCACCGGCCTTCGACGGGCACCCCACCACCTGGCACCACCTGTCCGGCGGAGCCGTCGACGACCTCCAGATATCGGTACGGCCCGGGACCCGGCCCGGCACCCTGTGGCTGGCCTTCGACGCCAACCCCGCCCTGTACGAGGAGGACGAACTCGCCCTGCACCGCGAGCGGTTCCTCACCCTGCTGCACCGGCTGACCGAGGCCGCGCCGACGACACCGCTGCGGGACCTGGACCTGCTGCTGCCGGGCGAGCACCCCCGCGACACGCCCGCCCGCACCCACCGGGTCGAGCACACCCTCACCGAACTGTTCGAACGGCAGGCCGCCGCCGCACCCGGGCGGACCGCCGTCACCTGCGGCGACGAACATCTCACCTACGCCGAGCTCAACGCCGACGCCAACCGCCTGGCCCGGCTGCTGACGGAACACGGCGCGGGACCGGGCCGAGTGGTGGCGCTGGCCCTGGAACGCGGCGTGCGGCTGCTGCCCGCGCTGCTGGCCGTGCTCAAGACGGGCGCCGCCTACCTCCCCCTCGACCCCGGCCACCCGGCGGAGCGGCTGCGGCTGGTCGTCGAGGACGCGGCACCCGTCGCGCTCGTCACCGAGCACGCCCACGCCGGCCCGGCCGCCGGGACCGCGTGCCCCGTCGTCGTGCTGGACGACCCGGAGACGGCCGCCGGCCTCGCCCGCCGGTCCGCCGCCGACCTCACCGCCGCCGACCGGCACGGCCCCACGAGCCCGGCCGACACCGCCTACATCATCCACACCTCCGGTTCCACCGGCCGTCCCAAGGGCGTGCCGGTCCCGCACGCTAACGTCGTCCGCCTCTTCTCCGCCGCCGCGGAGCACTTCGACTTCGGCGCCGACGACGTCTGGACGCTGTTCCACTCCTACGCCTTCGACTTCTCGGTCTGGGAGATCTGGGGCGCCCTGCTGCACGGCGGCCGGGTCGTCGTCGTCCCGTACGCCGTCAGCCGCTCGCCCCGGGACTTCCTGGAACTGCTGCACCGCGAGGGCGTCACCGTCCTCAACCAGACGCCCTCCGCCTTCGAGCAGTTGATCGACGCCGACCTCGAACGGGACGGCGGGACCGGGGCGTTGCGCTACGTGGTGTTCGGCGGCGAGGCCCTGCGCCCGGAGCGCCTGCGCCCCTGGGCGGACCGGCACGGCCTGGACCGCCCGGTGCTGGTGAACATGTACGGCATCACCGAGACCACCGTGCACGTCACCCACCACCGCCTCACCCGCGCCGACCTGGAGGACACGCGCCGCGCCGCCGTCATAGGCCGCCCGCTCGCCGATCTGCGCGTGCACCTGCTGGACGCGGACGGGCGTCCCGTGCCGCCCGGCGCGACCGGCGAGATGTACGTCTCCGGCGCGGGCGTGGCCGCCGGATACCTGGGCCGGCCCGAGCTGACCGCCGAGCGCTTCCTGGACGACCCCTACGGCCCGCCCGGCACCCGCATGTACCGCTCGGGCGACCTGGCGCGACGCCGTGCGGACGGCACACTCGACTACCTCGGCCGGGCCGACGCACAGGTACAGATCCGAGGCTTCCGCGTCGAGCCCGGCGAGATCGAGGCCGTCCTCGCCGCCCACCCGCGCGTCGCCCGGGCCGCCGTCGTGGTCCGCCGCGCCGGCAACGGCGCCCAGCAGCTCGTCGCCTACACCGTCCCCGCCGACGGGGAACCGGTGAGCCCCGCCGACCTGCGCGCCCACGCCGCGACCCGCCTGCCCGACCACATGGTCCCGGCCGCCTGCGTCCCCGTCGACACCCTGCCGCTGACCCCCAACGGCAAACTGGACGCCGCGGCCCTGCCCGCCCCGGACTTCACCGCCGCCGCGTCCGGCGCCCGCCCCACGACACCGCAACAGGCGTTGGTGTGCGCGCTGTTCGAGGACGTGCTGCGGCTGCCGCGCGACACCGTCGGCACCGACGCGAACTTCTTCGACCTCGGTGGCGACTCCCTGCTCGCCACCCGCCTGCTGGCCCGCCTGCGGCACGAGACCGGCGCCGAGATCCCCATCACCGCCCTGTTCGAGGCGCCGACGCCGGTCGCCCTCGCCCAGCGGTTCACCGCGCGGTCCGGCAGCGCCCTCCCGCGCCCCGCCCTGGGCGACGCCGTACGCCCGGAGCGCCCGCCGCTGTCCTTCGCCCAGGAACGCATGTGGTTCCTCAACCGGCTCGACGACGGAGCGGCCACCTACAACATCCCGCTCCTCGTCCCGGTGGACGCCGAACTCGACGCCGGGGCGCTGCGCGCGGCCCTCGGTGACCTTGCCGACCGCCACGAGACCCTGCGGACGGTGTTCGCCGAGCACGACGGCGCGCCGTACCAGCGCGTCCTGCCGCCCGGCCGGCTCCGTCCGCAGCTGCGCCACATCGACTGCCCCGCCGCGGAGACCGCCGCCCATGTCACCGCCGCGCTGCGACACCGCTTCGACCTCACCGCGGAAAGCCCCCTGGCCGCCTGGCTGCTGGGCTCCGGCACCGACCGCACCCTGCTGCTCGTGCTGCACCACAGCGCGGCCGACGGCTGGTCGCTGCGCCCCTTCGCCGACGACCTGAGCACTGCCTACGCGGCCCGCCGCGCCGGCCGGGCGCCCGAGTGGGCCCCGCTCCCGGTGCAGTACGCCGACTACGCCCTGTGGCAGCGCGACCTGCTGGCACCCGAACCGGACGGACCGGGCCGGCTGGAGCGGCTGACCGACCACTGGCGCACGGCGCTCACCGCCCTGCCCGAGGAGTGCACCCTGCCCGGCGACCGGCCGCGTCCCGCCGCGCCGCGCGGCGGCGGCGCGCACGTCGAAACCGACATCGACGCCGGCCTCCACCGGGACCTGCTGGGCCTCGCCGAGCGCGCCGGCGCCAGCCTCTTCATGGTGCTGCACGCCGCGGTCAGCGCCCTGCTCACCCGCAGTGGCGCCGGCGAGGACATCGTCCTCGGCACCCCGGTCGCGGGCCGCACCGAACCGGCCCTGGACGGGCTGATCGGCCTGATCACCAACACCCTGGTCCTGCGCGCCGACACCTCCAAGGATCCCGTCTTCCGGGACCTCCTCGCCCGGCTGCGCACGGCCGACCTGGCCGCCCTGGACCACCAGGACCTGCCCTTCGACCGGCTGGTGGACGAACTCAACCCGCCCCGCAGGCCCGGCCGGCACCCACTGTTCCAGGTCATGCTGGCCCTGCAGAACAACGAACCCGCCGAACTCCGGCTGGACGGCCGGCGGACGCGACTGCGGCCGACCGCCACCGGTACCGCCAAGTTCGACCTCTTCGTCGACGTCCTGGAACGGCGCACCCCCGAGGGGGCGCCCGACGGCCTCACGGTCCACGTCGAGTACGCCGTGGACCTGTACGACGCGGGCACCGCCGAGGCGTTCGCCCGCGCCCTGCACGACGTCCTGCGCACGGTGTGCGCCGATCCCGGCGTCCGCGTCGGGGCGCTGCCGGCGGTCCCGCGGCGGACCCCCGCACCGCCCGCGCCCGGCGGCGCGGAACTGGAGGGCACGGCGCTGTCGGTGCCCGGCATCCGCGACGCCCGCGTCCTCCCGGGCGCCGACGGCGGTCCGCCGCGCCTGCACGTGGTGCCGGGACGCGCGGACGCCGTGGAGCGAGTCGAGGAGGTCCTGGACCGCGCGGGTCACGGCACGGTCCGCGTCACGGCGGTCAACACGCTGCCCCGCGACGGTGACGGCGCCGTCGACACCGAGGCGCTGCGCGCCCTGCCCGCCGTCGACCGCACCGCGGCCGAGGCCTGGCGGGACCGCCTGGCCCGTGTCCCCGGCGTCACCACCGCCGAGGTGTCGGTGGAGAACACCCCCGAGGAACTCGACCGCCGCCACGCCGGACTGCCCGACCGCACCGAACCGGCCGCCGGGACCGCTGACGTCGCACCCGCGTCCACCGTCCCGGCGCTCAGCGAGGGCCCCGCCCTCACCGAACCGTCCGTGCCCGGCTGGGCCCAGGCACTGCGGCGCGCCGCGCAGTGGGACCGGGGGGACATCGTCCACGTCCACCCCGACGGCAGCGAGCACCGGCGCAGTTACGCGTCCCTCGTTCCGGAGGCCTCGCGGGTGCTGGCCGGACTGCGGCGGGCCGGACTGCGCCCCGGCGACCAGGTCATCCTGCAGTGCGACGCCACCGAGGACTTCCTCGCCGTGCTCTGGGGGTGCATCCTCGGCGGCTTCGTCGCCGTGCCGCTGACCGTCCCCGCCTCCTACGACACGCCCTCGGCGGCGCTGACCAAGCTGGAGGGCATCTGGCGGATGCTCGGCCGCCCCTGGATCGTGTGCTCGGCCGGCCGCGAGGCCGGCCTGCGCGCTCTCGCCGCCCGGCAGGACTGGCCCGGCCTGCGGCTGACCACGGCCGACGCGCTGCGGGAGGCGCCCGAGGACCACGACTGGCACCCCGCCCGGCCCGACGACCTCCTCCTGATGCTGATGACGTCCGGCAGCACGGGCCTGCCCAAGGCGGTGCGGCTCACCCACCGCAACGTGCTGACCCGCTCCGCCGCCACCGAGCAGATGAACGGCCTCGGCCCGGCGGACGTCTCCCTGAACTGGATCCCGCTCGACCACGTCACCGGCGTGGTGATGTTCCATCTGCGGGACGTGTACCTGGGCTGCCGTCAGATCCACGCGCCCACCTCCTGGATCCTCCAGGACCCACCGCGCTGGATGGACCTCGCCGACCGGCACCGGGTGACCGTCACCTGGGCGCCCAACTTCGCCTTCGGGCTGCTCGCCGAACAGGTCCACCGCTTCGCGGACCGCACCTGGGACCTGTCGCCGATGCGGCTGGTGATGAACGCCGGTGAGGTCGTCGTCGCCGCGGCGGCCCGCGGGTTCCTGCACGCGCTGGAGCCGTTCGGCCTGCCGCAGGACGTGATGCACCCCGGCTGGGGCATGTCCGAGACCTGCTCGGTGGTCACCGACGCCGTGCTGCCGGGTCAACCCGACGGCGCGGAGTCGACGTTCGTCAGCTGCGGCCGTCCCTACCCCGGGTTCGCCATGCGGATCGTCGACGACGCCGGCACGGTGCTCGCCGAGGGCGCCGCCGGCCGGCTCCAGGTCCGCGGCACCTCCGTGACCGGCGGCTACCACGACAACCCGGGGGCCAACGCCGAGGCGTTCACCGGGGACGGCTGGTTCGACACCGGCGACCTGGCGTTCCTGCGCGACGGCGAGCTGTACATCACCGGCCGCGCCAAGGACGTCATCATCGTCAACGGCGTCAACCACTACAGCCACGAGATCGAGGCCTGCGTCGAGGAACTGCCGCACGTGGTCCGCAGTTTCACCGCAGCGGTCGCGGTGCGCTCCGACCCGTCGGCGCCCACCGACGAACTGGCTCTCTTCTTCCATCTCGCCCCCGAAGCCGCGGCGGGGGACACGGCCGCCGCCCTGCGGGAGATCGCCGGCAAGGTGACCCGGGAGATCGGCGTCAGCCCCGCCTTCCTGATCCCGGTGGAGACGGACGCCGTCCCGAAGACCGAGATCGGCAAGATCCAGCGCACCCGGCTGCGCAAGAGCTTCGAGGCGGGTGCCTTCGACGACGAGGTCCGCCGGGCCCAACTGCTGATGGGCACCGCGGCCACGCTGCCCGACTGGTTCCTGCGGCCGGTGTGGCAGCGCGCCCGGGCACACCGCCCCGCCGCGGTCCCGCCCGGCCGGCACACCCTCCTCCTGGCGGGCGGCGACCCGCGCGTCCACCGGCTCGCCGAGCGGGTCGCCGACGCGCTGCGGTCCGGCGGCGGACTGTGCACCGTGGTCACCGACGGGACGGAGTACACCCGGCTCGACGCCGCCCACTACCGGGTCCGGCCGTTCGAGGAGGCCGATCACACCGTGCTGCTGCGGCAGTCGGAGGCCGACCTGCGGCCGGTCGACGCCGTCCTCCACCTCGACGGGCTGAGCACCACCGGCGCGCCGGGGACGGCACCGGCCGACGACACCGGCACCGGGCGCCTGCTCGCGCTCGCCCGGGCCCTCGCGGCCCGACCCGGCCGGCAGCGCCCCGTCCACCTGCTGCACGTCACGGCGGGCGCCCAGGCCGTCCACCCCGGCGACCGGCCCGCCCCCGCGCACGCCATGGCCGGCGCCCTGCTCAAGTCGCTGGGCGAGGAGCTCGGCGGGCTGCGCGGCACGCACCTCGACCTGGCGGCGGACGCCGACGAGGAACCGCTGCCCGTCCTGCTCGCCGAGTCGGCGATGGCACCGTCGGACGCGGAGGTGGCCCACCGCGGCGGACACCGCTACGTGCGCCGCCTGGCACCGCTGCCGGACCCGCCGCCCCGCGAACAGCCGCCCGCGCACGACGGGTTCACGCTGATCAGCGGAGGACTGGGCGGTGTCGGCAGCGAGGTCGCGGCCCATCTGCTGCGCACGCCCGGCACCCGGCTGCTGATCCTGGGACGCACCCCGCTGCCCGAGGGGGAGGGCCCGGCACCCGAGGCGGACCGCCGTCGGACCCTTCGGCGGCTGCGCGAGCTGGGCGAGGTCCGCTACGCCTGCGCCGACGTCACCGACGAACACCAGGTACGGGCCGCGGTGGACGCAGCCGCCGAGGCGTGGGGCGTCCCCCTGGCGGCGGTGCTGCACCTGGCCGGAACCCTCGTCGAACGCCCCGTCGGCGACCTGGACCCCGCCACCTGGCGCCGGGCCCTGGCGGCCAAGGTGGACGGAGCGTGGACTCTGCACCGGCTGACGGAGGACCACCCGGTCGGCTCCTTCGTCACCTTCTCCTCGGTGAACGGCTGGTTCGGCGGCTCCATGAACGCGTCCTACGCCGCCGCCAACGCCTACCTGGACGCCCTCGCGCTGTACCGCCGCAGCCTGGGCCTGCCCGCACAGAGCCTGGCCTGGAGCATGTGGCGCGAGCACGGCATGAGCCGCGGCTACGGTCTCACCGCGCTCACCGAGGCCCGCGGTTACCGACTGCTCGACGCGACCGCCGCGCTGCGCTCCTTCGACCTGGCCCGCGCCCTGGACGAGCCGCACCTGCTGATCGGCGCCGACCGCAGCGCCCCCTGGGTCCGCAGCCACGTCGTGGCCCCCGTCCGCCAGGTGCGTCGCCTGGTGGCACGCGTCGGCCTGGAGGACGGCACCGACCTGGGCGCCCTCCACCGCGCGGCGGCCGACGCCGCCCGCGCGGCGGGCCTGGCGGACGCGTGGGTGCTGCGCTCGGCCGGGACCTCCGAACGCCGGGAGCAGGCGGACCCGGGGGAGGACCTGCGGCGGCTGGAGAGCCGCCTCGCCGAAGTGTGGTGCGGCGTACTGGGACGTGACCGGGTGGGCCGGGACGAGAACTTCTTCGACCTGGGCGGCAACTCGCTGCTGCTCGTCACCGCCCAGAGCGCCGTCAACAGCGCCTTCGGGGCCGACCTGTCGGTCGTCGACCTGTTCGCCCACCCCACCGTGCGGGACCTGGCCCGCAGGCTGTCGGCCCTGAACGGCCCCGGCACCACGACCGGCGCGGAGCAGTCACCGGGGCCGGAACCGGCCGGGACGTCGCCGGCCGCGTCCACCGGACAGCGGTCCGCCGACCCCGCGCCACAGCGGTCTGCCGCCGATCCCGCACAGCGGTCCGCCGCCTCCGCGTCGAGCGGCCTGGACCGCGCCAAGGAACAAGCACAGCGGCAACGCGCGGCCCGCGCCCGCCGCGCCGCACGGCACGAGAGGGGCCGAGGCCATGCATGACACCACCGAGCCGCAGGACGAGCAGGTACCCGCCGTCGCCGTGATCGGCATGGCGGGCCGCTTCCCGGGCGCCGACGACCTGGACGCCTTCTGGGACAACCTGGCGGCCGGCCGGGAGTCGGTGCGGCCCGTCACCGACGAGGAGTTCCTCGCCGCGGGCGGGGACCCGCGCGACCTCGACGACCCCTCGCTGGTCCGCGTGGCATCGGTCGTCGAGGGCATGGACCGCTTCGACGCGGGCTTCTTCGGCTACAGCCCCGCCGAGGCCGCCGTCGTCGACCCGCAGCAACGGCTGCTGCTGGAGACGGCCTACCACGCCCTGGAGGACGCCGGCTGCCTGGGCGGTGAGCGTACGACCGAGGCGTTCGGCGTGTACGCGGGCAGCGGCGACAGCCGCTACTACCCCGCCCACGTGTACCCGCGGTTCGCCGGGCAGCCCGGCTCGGTCGCGCTGGTGCACGCGGCCACCGCCAACTCCCTCGGCACCCTCGCCACCCGCGTCTCCTACGAACTGGGCCTCACCGGCCCCAGCGTGTCCCTGCAGACGGCCTGCTCCACCGCGCTCGTCGCCGTGCACACCGCCTGCCAGGACCTGCTGGACCACCGGTGCGACACCGCGCTCGCCGCCGCCGTCTCCCTCAACCCCTCGGCGTCGCTGGGCTACCGGCACGTGCCCGACGGGCCCTTCTCGCCCGACGGCCACTGCCGCGCCTTCGCGGCGGACGCCGCGGGCACCACCTCCGGTGACGGTGTCGGGGCCGTGGTGCTGAAGCGGCTGGAGGACGCCCTCGCGGACGGCGACCGCATCCGCGCCGTCATCCGCGGCAGCGCCGTCAACAACGACGGCCGGCGCAAGGTCGGCTTCAGCGCGCCCAGCGCCGCGGGCCAGACGGAGGTCGTCCTGGCCGCGCAGGCCCAGGCGGAGGTCGACGCCGGCACCATCGGCCTGATCGAGGCGCACGGCACCGCCACCAAACTCGGCGACCCCATCGAGGTGTCCGCCCTCACCGACGCGTTCCGGCAGAGCACCGATCGGCGCGGCTTCTGCGCCCTCGGCTCGGTGAAGACCAACATCGGCCACCTGGGAGCGGCCGCCGGCATCGCCGGACTCATCAAGGCCGTGCTGGCCCTGGAGCACCGGCAGATCCCGCCGAGCCTGCACTTCGACCGGCCCAACCCGCTCATCGACTTCGGCTCCGGCCCGTTCCGGGTGCCCACCGCGCTGGAGGACTGGCCCGAGGGCGACCATCCCCGCAGGGCCGCCGTCAGCGCCTTCGGCATCGGGGGCACCAACGCCCACGTCATCCTGGAGGAGGCACCGCCCACCACCCCCGCCGCACCCCGTCCGGCGCAGGAGAGCCGACGTCTGGTGCTGCCGCTCTCCGCGCGCACGGCCGGCGCGCTGCCCGGCCAGGCCGAAGCGCTCGCCCGTCACCTCGAGCGACGGCCCGAGCTGCGCCTGGACGACGTCGCGCACTCCCTGCGCGCGGACCGGCCCGCGCTGCGCCACCGCCTCACCGTGACGGCCGCGTCCCGCGAGGAGGCCGTGGACGCCCTGCGCGCCGCCGCCCCCGGTACACCGCCCACCGGCGACGAACCCGCCCGTGTGGCGTTCCTGCTGCCGGGCGGCGGCACCCAGTACGCCGGCATGGGAGCGGAGCTCTACCGCGACCACCCGGTCTACCGGGACACCGTCGACGAGTGCGCCCGCGTCCTGCGGCCCGCGCTCGGCGCCGACCTGCGCACCGCCCTCTTCGAGCAGCAACGGCCGGACGACACCGCCGCGTTCCTCGGACTGGTGGTGACCGAGTACGCCCTGGCCCGCACGCTCATGGAGGCGGGCGTACGTCCGGACGCGTTCATCGGCCACTCGCTCGGCGAGTACACGGCGGCCTGCCTGGCCGGCGTCATCGACCTGGAGGACATGCTGCCGCTGGTCACCGAGCGCATCCGGCTGATCAGCTCCGCCGGCGGGGCCACCGTCGGCGTGGCCGCCCCCGCCGAGGACGTGACGCCGCTGCTCGGCGGCGAGTTGTCCCTGGCCGCCGTCAACGGGCCCACCGCGTGCACCGTCGCCGGGCACCTCGACGCGATCACCCGTCTGGAGGCCGAACTCACCCGCAGGGGCGTGCCGTTCCGCCGCCTGCGCATCCCCGTCGCCGCCCACTCCCACGTCCTGGACCCGGTCCTGGAGACCTTCGAGCGCCACCTGCGCACGGTGACGCTGCGCCCGCCGCGTATCCCGTACGTCACCAACGTCACCGGCACCTGGGTCACCGACGCGCAGGCCACCTCCGTACGGCACTGGATCGACCACACCAGGAACACCGTGCGGTTCGCCGACGGCATCGCCGCCCTGTGGGACCGCCTGCACCCCGTGCTCGTGGAGATCGGCCCCGGGGACACGCTCACCAAGCTGGCCACCGGCCGGCTCGCCGGCGAAACACCGGTGACGGTGACCACGATGCGGCACGCCAAGGCCGAGGCGTCCGACGGTTTCGTCCTCGCGGAGGCCCTGGGCCGGCTGTGGAGCGCCGGGGTGGACGCCGCCCTCCCGCCGGTGCCGGGCGCTCCCCGCCGGGCCCCCCTGCCCCCGTACGCCTTCGAGCGGCACCGCCACTGGATCGACGCCCCCGGCGCCCGCACGGACCCCGCCGCACCGGACACCCCGGCCGCGGAGGAACGGGGCCCGGTGCTCGCCCCGCGGCCCCGGCTGACGAACGAGTGCGTGGCGCCGCGTACCGAGCGCGAACACGCGGTGGCCCGGCTGTGGGAGGAGACCCTCGGCATCGGCGGCATCGGCGTGCACGACAACTTCTTCGACCTCGGCGGCGACTCGATGCGCGCCGTACTGCTGGCCGGCCGGCTGCGCCAGGCCGGAGTTCTCGACCTGCCGGCCGCGCAACTGATGGCCGCGCCCACGGTGGCCGGAGTCCTCGCGGCGGCCGAGGAGGAGACCCGGGGAACGCCGGGCGCCGCCCCCACCGCGCTGGGGCCGCTGCTGCCGCTGCGCGCCGAGGGCACCGCGACCCCCCTGTTCTGCCTCCACCCCGGTGCGGGCGTGTCCTGGCGGTACACGGGCCTGCTGCCCCACCTGGGCGGTGACCAGCCCGTCTACGGCATCCAGGCCGTCGGCCTCGACGGCACCCGGCCGCCCGCGCCGGACGCCGAAGCCATGGTCACCACATACCTCGACCTCGTGCGGGAGGTGCAGCCGCACGGCCCGTACCGGCTGCTGGGCTGGTCGTACGGCGGGTTCGTGGCCCACGCCATGGCCTGCGCGCTCCAGGAGCGCGGCGAGCGGGTGGAACTCCTCGCCATGCTCGACGCCCCCCAGCCGCACGGCACCGGCCACGACCCCGAAGCGGCCGAACGCCAGGTGGCGGCCCTGCTGTCGCGCGTCGCCGGCCTGCCGCCCGAGCCCGGGTCCGCGGTGCCGGACGTGGACTTCGTCCTCGACCGCATCGGCGCCCGCGTCGCCGCGGACCCGGCCGGCTCGCCGGTCACCCGCGAGGAGGCGGCCGCCATCGCCACCGTCATGCGCAACAACCTGCGCCTCGCACCGCAGTTCGCTCCCGGCGTCTTCCGCGGTGACGTGCTGTTCTTCAGCGCGTCCCAGGAGCAGCCCACGGACTTCCCGGATGACCTGGCGGTACTGCAGGGCAAGTCCGATGCCTGGCGGCCGCACGTCGACGGCACCCTGCACGATCACCAAGTGCCCTGCGGCCACTACGAGATGACCGAACCCGAGCCGATCGCCCGCATCGGCGCGGTGGTCGCCAAGGCCCTGCGCGGACTCACCGGCTGATCCACCCCAGCACCCGCCCCGTTCCCTGTCCCCGGCCCACACCGATGACGCCCCGACCGTTCAGGAGACGCCACGTGACCGCGACCCAGGACCTCTACGAGCTCGGCGACGCGCCCGAGATCGGCACCGCCCCGAAGAGGATGTACGCCTCGCTCATCCGCCGCGAACGCTATGGCCGGCCCGTCGACGCCTTCCGAACGGAGGTGGTCGACGTCCCGCCCGTCGGCCGCGGGCAGGTCCTCGTGAAGGTGATGGCGGCCGGCATCAACTACAACAACGTGTGGGCGGCGTTGGGTTCCCCGCTCGACGTGATCACCGCACGCCAGAAGGCGGGCGCCACCGAGGACTTCCACATCGGCGGCTCCGACCTGTCCGGCATCGTGTGGGCGGTCGGTGAGGACGTACGCGGGGTGCGCCTCGGCGACGAGGTCGTCGTCCTCGCCAGCCGCTGGGACGAGTCGGCCGAGGACATCCGCCTCGGCGCCGACCCCGCCTTCTCCACCACCCAGCGGGTGTGGGGCTACGAGGAGAACTACGGCTCCTTCGCGCAGTTCGCGGTCGTCGACGACTACATGTGCCACCCGAAGCCGGCCCGGCTGTCCTGGGCCGAGGCGGCCTGCTACATGGCGACCGCCGCCACCGCCTACCGGCAGCTCTTCGGCTGGGAGCCGCACACCGTGCGCCCCGGCGACCCGGTCCTGATCTGGGGCGGCGCCGGCGGACTGGGCTGCATCGCCATCCAGCTCGTCCGGCACGTCGGCGGCATCCCGGTGGCGGTCGTCTCCAGCGAGGAACGCGGCGAGTTCTGCCTCAAGCTCGGCGCCAAGGGCTGGATCGACCGGCGGGAGTTCGACCACTGGGGACGCATGCCGGACACGTCCGACGACGCGGCGATGGGCCGGTGGCTGACCGGGGCACGGGCCTTCGGGCGGCGCTTTTGGGAGGTGCTCGGCGAGCGCCGCAGCCCGCGCATCGTGCTGGAGCACTCCGGCGCGGACACCATCCCGACCTCGATGTACCTGTGCGACAACGGCGGCATGGTCGTCATCTGCGGCGGCACCACCGGCTACAACGGCGACGTGGACCTGCGCTTCCTGTGGATGCGGCAGAAGCGCCTGCAGGGCTCGCACGTCGCCTCCGCCCGCGAGGCACGGGAGGTGACCCGGCTGATCGACCAGGGGTTCGTCGACCCGTGCCTGTCGCGGACCTTCGCCTTCGACGAGATCGGCCTGGCCCACCAGCTCATCCACGACAACAGCCACCCGGCGGGCAACATGGCGGTGCTGGTCAACGCGCGGGTGTGAGGGGCGCGGGCCGATGACAGGGGCGAGAGGGCCTGCGGCCCTCTCGCCCCTGTCACGTCGGTGCGCCGGCGTGCGGGTCAGGCGGCCGACCAGCCCGTGACGTAGCTGAACACACCCCAGCCGACGGGCACCACCCGCACCCGGACCGCGCGGGCGGGACCTGCACGCAGTTCGATCCGCAGGCCCTCCCCGGACGGGCGCGCACGCAGGTCCCGCAGGCTTCCCGACGAGCCGGCCGCACGTGTGCCGTCCGGTCCGTGCAGGGCCTTCCAGGCGGCCTCCTTGGCCGAGAACAGCGCCGTCACGGACCAGGGGCCCGCGTTCAGCAGTCCCTCCTCGTCCTCGCGCAGCACCAGGCGTACCGCGCCCGGAGGGAGGGGCCGCAGCTCCAGATCGCAGCCGAGGGGAGTGTCCCGGCCCGGCGCGCGGGCCACGGCCACGGCGACCCCGGCGCTGTGCGAGATCGACGCCGCCCGCCCGGGCGGGAACACCGGCAGCCGTCCCGCGCGGGCAATCTCACCGCAGTCCAGCCCCACCGCGCGCAGTGCCCGGCGGGCGGCGCACCGGCCGGCCAGGAACTCCTGGCGGCGCTGGGGCGGCATCGACGCGGCGGCGGACGTCTCGGCGGGCCCCGCGGGCGTCAGGAACGGCTCCGAGACGGCGGCCACCCCCAGCCCGAGCCCGACGGCGGCCAGTCGCGGGCGCTGCCGCAGCAGCACGTCGACGCCGAGTCGGTCGGGTACGCCGGGGGCCGCGACCGGGGCGAGCGCGGCCCCGTGTCCGTGCCCGTCGCCGCCACCGCGGCCGACGCGTACGTCCCCGCGCGGCCGTGCGGAGCCGGACGGGGCCCGGGCGGGCGGATACCCCCGGTCCGGTGAGGCGCCCGGGAGCGGGAGCCCGGCTCCGGACAGCGCGGGGCCCGGGACCGAGGCGCGGGTTGCCGGGCCGTCGGGCGCAGGGTCGGCACCGGCGGTGTCCGTGCCGGTCACCGCGATCGCGCGGGCCGGCAGAGGGGCTGCCGTGCCGTCGGTGGCCAGGGAGGTGTCCGTGGTGTGCGTGCCGGGCGCAGGGGCCGTGCGGGCCGCCGGACCGTCGGCACCGGCCGTGCCCGTGCCGGGGGCCGGACCGTCGGCCGGAGGGCCCACCGGGGTCGTGGCCGGGGCGTCGGTCGCACGAGCGGTTCCCCGGGGGGACGTGCCCGCTGCCGGGCGGGAGTACGACGCCTTCCCGCCGCGCACCGGGACGACGGGACCGGCCGGCCCCCGTGTCGCCGCGGAGGCCGGCCGGTCGCGTGCGGGGCGGCCGGTCACCGGGCCCCGCTCCGGGAGTTGCCGCACACCGTCAGGCCCGCAGCAGCTTCTTGACCATCTTGCCGGCCGGATTGCGCGGCACCTGCTCGATGAACTCCACCCGGCGCGGGCGCTTGTACGGCGCGAGCAGCTTCGCGACGTGCCCCAGCAGCTGCGCCGCGTCCGTGTTCGTGCCCGGCTCCACGACGACGTACGCCAGCGGCACCTCCCCGTAGTCCTCGTCGGGCATCCCGACGACCGCGGCGTCCCGCACCGCGGGATGGGTCATCAGGGCGCGCTCGATCTCCGACGGGTAGACGTTCTGCCCCGCCCGGATGATGACGTCCTTGGTGCGGTCCACGAGGTGGATGCGCCCCTCCTCGTCGACGAACCCCAGGTCACCCGTCCTGATCCAGCCGTCGAGCGTGATCTCGCGGGTGGCCTCGGGGTCGTTCCAGTAGCCCTGCATGACGCCCGGTCCGCGCACCACGATCTCGCCGATCCGGCCGCCCGGCAGTTCCCGGCCGTCCTCGTCGACCGCGCGGGCGGACATGCCCGGCACCACGCGCCCGCAGGGGATGCGGGCGGTGACGTCCCCGGGCGCGGGATGCTCGTCGGGGCCGAGCGTGACGAAGGGCCCGCCGACCTCGGTCATCCCGTACACCTGCCGGAAACCGCAGCCGAGCCGCCGCACCGCCTCGGCGTAGACGTCGAGCGGCATCGGGGCGGCGCCGTACAGGACCTCCCGCAGCGAGGACAGGTCGGTGCGGTGCGAGCCCTTGGCCTGCAGCATGAACCGCAGCATCTGCGGCACCATCCACAGGTGCGTGGCGCGGTGCCGCTCCACCGCGGAGAGCGCCCGCTGCGGGGTGAAGCCCGGCATCAGCACCACCGTGGCGCCGGCCGCCATGTAGGTCAGGGACACCACCATGCTGCCGTGGTACAGCGGGCAGCAGTTCACCAGGACGATGCCGTCGGTGGGGCGGGCCAGGACCAGCCAGCCGAGGGCGATGGCCCGGAACGAGCCGCTGTCGACGGTGACGCCCTTGGCCTGCCCGGTGGTCGCCGAGGTGTGCAGCACGGCGATCGGGTCGGTGTCGGCCACGCGGGGCAGCTCCCGCTCGCGTGCCATGGTGCCCAGCGCCTCGAAGGCGGGCTTGTCGAAGGCCATCCGGATACGCACCGAGGGCGGCAGTTCGGGGTGCCGGTCCAGCAGGTCCGACTCACCGAGGACGGCCACCGCCCCGACGCGTTCGACGATGCCGGCGACCTCGGGCACGGCCAGGCTGTGGTTCAGCGGCACGAACAGCGCGCCGAGCCGGGCGAGCGCGAAGTAGCTCTCCAGGACCTCGATGCGGTCCTTGGAGAGCACGGCGACCCGGTCGCCCCGTTCGACGCCCAGCTCCGCCAGCCCCCGGGCCAGTTCGACGGTACGGTCGTGGAACTCGGCCCAGGTCACGGCGCGTTGCTCGTCCACCAGCGCGGTCCGGTCGGGATAGCACTGACGGTTGCGCTCCAGCAGCTGGGTCAGCCACATCACGCACCACCGGTGGCACCGGCGGCGGAGCGCTCGGCCACGAAGCGCTCGTAGTCGGCGATGGTGTGCAACTGCTCCATGTCCTCGGCGGTGATCTCCACCCCGAGCCGCTGCTCGACCAACAGGACGAGGCGTACCAGGTCGCCGGAGTCGATGCCGCTGGCGGCCAGGTCGACGTCGTCGCCGACGGCGTCGGCGTACTCGGCCGTGCCGGTGAGTTCGACCAGCAACTCCCTGATGGTGCTCATGGTTTCCCCTTTCACCCCGGCGTGCCGGCCGCCGTACGGGTCTTGACTGTCACCCCCACAAGAGGCGGGTGGCGCCGGCCCCACTCCCCGCGGCACCGCGTGAGCTTTGTCACGCGGCCGGGCCGCGTGCGCCGGGGATAGCCGGGACCCGCACCCGGCCTCTTACCGCAACGAGAAGATCCCGCGCCGGCCCCGGCAGGGCGCGGCCGACACCGAAGGAGTGATGCGAGTGCCCAGGCATCCGGGAGGGGTCCGGACGGTGGAACGGTGCCCGGCGGGCCGCACCACCGCGGCGGACACCGGGCGTGCGGGCGGTGCCGCGTGAGCGCGTCGGCCACGCCCGCCGCGTCCGCGGAACAGGACGAAGCGCTCGCGCACTTCGACGCCCTGATCGCCGAGGGCGGGACGATCGAACCGCGGGACTGGATGCCCGACGGGTACCGGCGCATGCTGATCCGTCAGATCGCCCAGCACGCCCACTCCGAGATCATCGGCATGCAGCCGGAGGGCGCCTGGCTCACCCGGGCCCCCTCGCTGCACCGTAAGTCGGTGCTCATCGCCAAGGTCCAGGACGAGGCGGGCCACGGCCTGTACCTGTACTCCGCCGCCGAGACGCTCGGCGTGGACCGCGCGGACCTGCTGGACGCACTGCACCGGGGCCAGCAGCGCGCCTCGGCCACCTTCAACCACCCCGCACTGACCTGGGCGGACACCGGAGCCATCGCCTGGCTGACGGACGGCGCCGCCGTCATCAACCAGGCGCCCCTGTGCCGCACTTCCTACGGGCCGTACGCCCGCGCGATGCGCCGCGTCTGCCAGGAGGAGGCCTTTCACGTCCGGCAGGGATACGACCTGATGCGCGCGCTGTGCGAGGGGACGCCGGAGCAGAAGGCCATGGCACAGGACGCGGTGAACCGCTGGTGGCTGCCGGCCGTGGCGCTGATGTTCGGCCCGCCGGACACCGCGGCGGGCGGCGCCGACGCGCGGACCGCCGCGCCGGGTGCCGCGGTCTCCCGCCGCGCGATGGCCTGGGGGATCAAGCGCCACACCAACGACGAGCTGCGCCAGCGCTTCGTCGACCAGTGCGTGCCACAGGCCGAACGCCTCGGACTGACGCTGCCGGACCGGGCCATTCGCTGGAACGAGGAGCGCGGTCACTACGACTTCACCCCGGTCGACTGGGACGTGTACCGCCAGGCGCTGGGTGACGAGACGCACTGGGCACGGCAGCGGATCGCGCACCGTCGGACGGCGCACGAGGACGGCGCCTGGGTGCGGGAGGCCGCCGCCGCGTACGCGGCCCGTGCGGACACGGCCCCGGAGGAGACCGCGTGAGCCGGGAACGGGAGGGCGCACCGGCGTCCTGGGAGGTCTTCCTGCGGGCCCGCAGGGGCCTGGCCCACCAGCACGTGGGGTCGGTGCGCGCGGCCGACCCGGACGCGGCGCTGGCCACGGCCCGCGACCTGTACACGCGCCGCGGCGATCCACTGTCGCTGTGGGTGGTCCGCTCGGACGCCGTGCACACGGCCTCCCCGGACGAACGCGACCCGTACTTCGCGGGCGCCCGCCACAAGCCGTACCGGTATCCGGAGCACTTCGCACCGCTGACCGAGAAAGGCCCCGAAGGTGACGACCACGAGTGACGCCCCGGCGAACCCCACGACGCCCGGACCGGCCGTGGTGGCGGCCGTCGGCGGCGGCACCGCACCCGCCCCCGACGCCGACCTCGCCGTGCACCTGCTGCGCCTCGGTGACGACGCCCTCGTCCTCGGGCAGCGGCTCTGCCAGTGGATCACGCGCGCGCCGACCGTCGAGGAGGACCTGGCGCTGTCCAACATCGCCCTCGACCTGATCGGCCACGCCCGTGTCCTGCTCGACCGCGCCGGACGGCTCGACGGGACCGGCCGCACCGAGGACGACCTCGCCTTCACCCGCCCGGAGCGCGAGTTCACCAACGCCCTGCTGACCGAGCTGCCGGGCGGCGACTTCGCGGTGACCGTGGCCCGGCAGCTCGCGTACACGCACTACGCGGTCCTGTACTACGAGGCGCTGGCCGGCTGCGCCGACGCCGAACTCGCCGCCTTCGGGGCACGCGCCGCCAAGGAGGTCGCCTTCCACCGGCTGCACGCGGACCGCTGGATCCTGCGGCTGGGACGCGGAACACCAAAGAGCGCCCGCCGGATGCGGCTTGGCCTGGAGCGGGTGTGGCCGTACACCGGCGAACTGTTCGACGAGGACGACGTGATGCGGCGCCTGGCCGCGTCGGGCACGGTGCCCTCGCCGGCACCTCTGAGGCCGGCGTGGGAGCGGCGGGTCACCGAGGTGGTGGCCCGCGCCGGGCTCACCGTGCCCGCTCCCTCCTGGTCGGCCCGGGGCGGACGCGACGGCCTGCACACCGAGGAGTTCGGCCCGCTGATCGCCGAACTGCAGTCGGTGCACCGGCAGTTCCCCGGAGGCACCTGGTGAGCGGGACGGCCCCGACCGCGGCCCGCCGCTCCGTGCGGGAGGTGCGGGAGCGGGTGGAGGCGGTTCCGGACCCGGAGCTGCCGGTGATCGGCCTGGGCGACCTCGGCGTGGTGCGCTCGGTCGCCCCGGGCGCCGACGGGGTGCTCGAAGTGGAGATCACCCCCACCTATCTGGGCTGCCCGGCCCTGCCCGCGATCACCTCGGCGGTGCGGGACGTCCTGACCGCCTGCGGCCACCCGGACGGCCGCGTACGGCAGGTCCTGTCCCCGCCCTGGACGACGGACCGCATCACCCCCGAGGGGCGGCGCAAGCTCGCCGCGCACGGCATCGCCCCGCCCGCGTCCCCGGCCCCGGACGGCCCCGTCACCGTCGAGCTGGGCGGGGTGCCGTGCCCGCACTGCGGTTCGCGCGCCACCCGGCCGCACAGCACCTTCGGGCCGTCCCGCTGCCAGTCGGTGCTGTGGTGCACGGCGTGCCGCGAGCCCTTCCCCCACCTGACCGCGCTGTGAGGCAGACCGTGAACCCCGCCGCCACCCCGCCCACCGCCCTCCGTGAGGTGACCCCCGGCCTGCGCCGGGACACCGGCCCGCGCACCGGCTGGCACCGGCTCGAAGTCGCCGAGGTGTGCCGCCTCACCGCCGACGCCGTGGCCGTCGGCCTGGCCGTGCCCGCAGGCCTGCGCGAGGTCTTCACCCACCGGCCCGGCCAGCACGTCGTCGTCCGGCACCGACACGCCGGCGGCGAACTGCGCCGCAGCTACTCGGTGTGCCCCCCGCCGCACGACCCGGCGGCGCTGCGCCTGGTGATCAAACGCGGCGGGCCCGACGGCTTCGGCGCCCACGCCACGACGCGTCTCACCCCCGGCGACCACCTCGAACTCTCCCCGCCCACCGGCTCGTTCGCCCTGCCGGACCTGCCCGGCGCCCACCATGTCCTCGTCGCGGGCGGCTCCGGCATCACGCCGCTGGCGGCGATGGCCGCCGACGTACTGCGCCGGGACCCGGCCTGCCGGGTCTGCCTGATCCACTCGGTGCCCACCTCCGCGGACGCCCTGCTGGCCGACGAACTCGCCGAGCTGAAGGACGCCTTCGTCGACCGGTTCACCGTCCTGTACGTGCTGACCCGCGAGGACCACGGACACGGCGCCGGGCCGGCCGGCGGGCGGATCGACGCCGTGAAGCTGTCCCGCCTGCTCACCGCCGTGGACGCCCGGCCCGCACCGGACACCGCGTACGCCCTGTGCGGTCCACCCGGTCTGGTCGCCACCGCACGGCGGGTGCTGGCGGACCGGGGGGCCGACCCCGCGCTGGTCCGCTGGGAGCTGTTCACCCCGGCCGGGATGCCACCGGCGGCACCGCGGTCGCCCGGGGCGTCCCCGGCAGGACCGGTGCCGGCCGCGGGGGAGACCCGCGTCACCGCGCTGCTCGCCGGGGGCCGCCGCGTCGCCACGGTCCTGCCGCAGGACGCGGCGATCCTCGACGCGCTGCTGCGGGCCCACCCCGATGTGCCGTACGCCTGCCGCGAGGGCGTGTGCGGCAGCTGCCGCGCCAAGGTCCTGTCCGGGCAGGTCACCGCGGACGGCCAGTACGCCCTGGACGAGCGGGACCGGGCCGCCGGCTACACCCTCGTCTGCCGGGCCCGGCCGCGCACCGCCGAGATCACCCTCGACTTCGACGCGTGACCGCACCCGCGGCCACGCCACCGGGGGCCACCCGAGGCTCCCACCCACCGACGCAGCGATCCCGCGAAGGAGACAGACGTTGACCACCACCGCGCGCCACGAGGGCAAGACCGCTCTGGTCACCGGAGGAAGCCGGGGCATCGGCAGGGCCATCGGCCGCCGCCTCGCCCGTGAGGGCGCCCTGGTGGCCATCCACTACGGACACGACCGGGCGGCGGCCGAGCGGACGGTCAAGGAGATCGAGGCCGACGGCGGACGGGCCTTCGCCGTCCACGCCGAGCTCGGGGTGGACGGCGACGCCGCCACCCTGTGGTCGGCCTTCGACCGGGCCCTGGCCGACCAGGACGCGGAGGCCGGCCTGGACATCCTCGTCAACAACGCGGGCATCACCGTCCCGCGCCGCATCGCCGACGTGACCGAGGCCGACTACGACCGGGTGTTCGCGATCAACACCAAGGCGCCGTTCTTCATCATCCAGCGCGGCCTCGACCGGCTGCGCGACGGCGGCAGGATCGTCAACATCTCCTCCGTCGCCACCCGCGTCGCCTACCCGGCGATCGTCTCCTACACCATGACCAAGGCCGCCCTCGACTACCTCACCCTGGCCCTGGCCGAGGAACTGGGCCCCCGGGGCATCACGGTGAACGCCGTGGCGCCCGGCTACACCGAGACGGAGATCAACCCCACACTCGAGATCCCGGAGATCCGCCGGAGGTACTCCGAGGCCTCCGTGTTCGGCCGGCTGGGCGACCCGGTGGACATCGCCGACGTCGTCTCCTTCGTCGCGAGCGACGACGCCCGCTGGGTGACCGGTCAGTGGATCGACGCCTCCGGCGGCGCCCACCTCGGCCCGTGACCGCCACCTCCCCGGCCGCAGAACCAGGAGATGCGATGAACAACAGCACGTCCGCTCTCGCCGATCCGGTGACGGACGACTCCCTGACCCAGCCCTTCGAGGGCGCGAGCCCCTACGACTCGTACGTGCACGCGTCCGTCCTCAACAACTTGCAGCACCCTCTCACCGAGGCCGCCGACGAGATGGGCTTCCTCGTCACCACCCAGGTGATGGAGCTGTGGTTCACCCTGATCGCGCACGAATGGCGCACGGCGCGGACGGCCTTCGCGAAGGACGAGCCGCACGCGGCCATGGACGCGCTGGTCCGCAGCCGCCGGGCGCTGACCGCGCTCAACGGCGCCTGGGCGCCCATCGCCGCGCTGACCCCCGCCCAGTTCAACGGATTCCGTGCCGCATTCGGCAGGGCGTCGGGCTTCCAGTCGGCGATGTACCGGCACCTGGAGTTCCTCCTCGGGGACAAGTCCGCCGGACTGCTGCGCGCGCACCGCGGCGATCCGGCCGTCCACGAGGCGCTCGCCGAGACCTACCGCGAACCCTCCCTGTACGACGAGGTCCTGGCGTACCTGTACCGCCAGAACCTGCCCGTCCCGCGGCACGTCCGGGAACGTGACGTCACGACCCCGTACACCTCCGACCCCGGGGTGGTGGAGGTCTGGCGGCGCGTCTACGCGGGACCGCAGCACCACCCGCACCTGGCGCTGGGCGAACTGCTCACCGACATCGCCGAACTCGTCACCCGGTGGCGGTTCGAGCACGTCCTGGTGGTGCGCCGGGCCATGGGATCCAAACCCGGCAGCGCGGGTTCCGCGGGGCTGGCCTGGCTGGAGCAGCGCGCGGCCCGGCCGGTCTTCCCGGAACTGTGGGAGGTACGCGGTGACGTCTAGGGTCGTCTCGGCCTTCGCGGCCGAGGAGGAGAAACGGGTCCTGAGCCTCAAGCCGGTGCTGGCACCGGTGCACGGCCGCTACGGGGACCACCCCCACCAGAGCTACGACGCCTGGCCGGCCGCCGGCGATTCCGGCGCCCCGCTGGTGATCCTGCTGCACGGCGGCTACTGGCGCTACGACCGGATGCACCTGACGCCGTTCGCGGCCTGGCTCTCGCGGCAGGGCTTCGACGTCCTGCTGCCCGGCTTCCGCCGCTCCGGGGGCGCGGGCGGCTACCCCGAGACCTTCGACGACGTCGCCCGGATCGTCGACACCCTGCCCGAGGGCCGCCCGTACGTGCTGGCGGGCCACTGCTCCGGCGGGCACCTGGCGCTGTGGTGCGCCGCCCGGGCACTGCTGCCCCCCGGCTCCCGCTGGTACACGCGCACCCTGCCGACGAGCGTGCTGGCCCTCGCGCCGATCACCGACCTCACCGCCACCCGGCGGGACGACCTCAGCAGCGGGGCCGCCCTCCAACTCCTCGGCGCGGAGGAACTGTTCGAGGAGCGGCTGCCCGAGGTCGACCCCCTGACCCTGTTGCGCGGCGCCGGCACCACGGGGGTGCCCACCGTGCTGCTGCACGGGGCCGCCGACGAGGAGGTGCCCCTCACGCAGTTCAGCGACTACGCCGCCGTGCACCGGGACCTCAGGACGGTCGTCCTGCCCGGCACCGGCCACTACACCCTGATCGAACCGGACGCGCCCGGCGCCCGCGCGGTCGCCGACACCCTCCGGGAGATGTCGGCCGCCTTCGCCCCGCGGCAGCCCGACCGAGCGAGCGAGGAGGCCGCACACCGATGACGACCGCGCCCACCGCACAGACCGCGGCCACCGCACAGACCGCGGCCACCGCACCGGCCGCACTGCGCGAGTCGGCCGCACGGCTCGACGGCGACGACGCCCTGGCTCCTCTCCGGGAACGGTTCCTGCTCCCGCCGGGCGTCATCTACCTCGACGGCAACTCCCTCGGCCCCCTGCCCGCGGCCGTGCCACCGGCCCTGGCCGACGCGGTGACCCGTCAGTGGGGCACCGACCTGATCGGGTCGTGGAACGGCAACGGCTGGTGGGAGGCGCCCCTGCGGGTGGGCGATGCCATCGGCGCGCTCATCGGGGCCGCGCCGGGACAGACGGTGGCGGGGGACTCCACCAGCGTGCAGTTGTTCACCGCGCTCAGCGCCGCCGCGGCGCTCCGCCCGGACCGCTCGTTGCTGGTCACCGACCCCGGGCACTTCCCCACCGACCGGTACCTGGCGGACGCGGTCGCCCGCCACCGGGGCCTGGCGGTGCGGCGGGTGCCACCGGACCGTCTGCCGCGGTTCCTCGCAGCCGAGGGCGACCGGGTGGCCGTGGTCAGCTACTCGCCCGTCGACTTCCGCACCGGCGAGCTGTACGACATGGAGGCACTGACGCGGGCCACCCACCGCGCCGGCGCCCTCGCCCTGTGGGACCTGTGCCACGCCGCCGGTGCACTCCCCCTGCAGCTCGACGCCCTCGGCGTGGACCTCGCCGTAGGCTGCGGGTACAAGTTCCTCTCCGGCGGCCCCGGCGCCCCCGCCTACCTCTACGTGGCCCGGCGCCACCAGGCCTCACTGGAGACACCGCTGACCGGCTGGAACGGCCACGCCGACCCGTTCGGCCTGGGCCGGGAGTACGTCCCCGCCCCCGGGATCTCCCGCGCCCGCATCGGCACCCCGCCCGTCCTGTCCCTGCTCGCCCTCGAAGCGGCCCTCGGCGCCTTCGACGGGGTGGACCTGGCCCGGGTCCGGGCCAAGAGCCTGTCCCTGACCGCGTTCTTCCTGCGGTGCGCCGAGGAACTCCTGACCCCCCTGGGATTCACCTCGGTGACACCGGCCGAGCCGGACCGGCGCGGCAGCCACGTGGCTCTGCGCCACCCGCACGCCCGCGGTCTCGCCCACGCACTCGCGGAGCGCCGGGTGATCGTGGACATGCGCGCACCCGATCTGCTGCGTTTCGGCGTCAACGCCCTCTACACCACCCACCACGACCTGCTCGCCGCCGCACTGCACCTGCGGGACATCGTGCGGGAGGGCGCCTACGCCCCGGAGCCTCCCGCCGCGGGACCGGTGACCTGAAGCGCGTCGTAGCCCTCCCCTCAGGACGGCAGGTTGTCACGCCCATCCTTCCGATATATCGTTGAAGCATCGCGACAGATCAACGATGGAATGGAGGGGTGGCGATGCACACCCATGGTTTCGAGCACGGACACGGCCGGGGCGGCCCGCGCGGCGGTCATGGCGACTTCGACCGGCTGCGCGCGGCCTTCGGGCCCTTCGGCCCCGGAGGCCCGGGCGGTCCCGGTGGCCCCTTCGGTCCCGGTTTCGGGCACGGCGGCCCCTGGGGTGGACGAGGACGTGGCGGACCGAGGGGTAGGGCGCGGCGCGGTGACGTACGGGCTTCGATCCTGGCCCTGCTGAAGGACCGCCCCATGCACGGCTACGAGATGATCCAGGAGATCGCCGAGCGCAGCGGCGGGGCGTGGAAGCCCAGCCCCGGATCCGTGTACCCCACCCTTCAGCTGCTGGAGGACGAGGGGCTGATCGTCAGCGAGTCCGAGGGCGGCAAGAAGCTGTTCTCCCTCACCGAGGCCGGCCGTACCGCGGTCGAGGGCGGTCCCGAGGCCCCTTGGGAGGAGGCCTCGCGCGGGGTCGACTGGGAGGCGCTGAGCGAGATCCGGCAGGCCGGCTTCGGACTGATGGAGGCCTTCGGGCAGGTCTGGAAGACCGGCAGCAAGGACCAGCGGGACAAGGCCCTCGCCGTCATCAACGACGCCCGCAAGAAGCTGTACCTGATCCTCGCCGACGAGGACTGAGCGGGGCGCGGCGCGAAGCGGCGCGCGCCCCTCGGGACGCAACACCCTGATCTCCTTCCCAAGGAGGAGATTCCGGCCAGGGGTGTCCACTTTCTGTGGGACGCCAAGATGCTTCCCGCCGGGGATGACCCGGGCTCGCGGGACTGATGGGGTGGCGGATGTGCAACCCCGTATCCCCCGGCAGTCGGCCCAGGAACTCCCGGAGCAGGCAATCCACCGCGCGGACAGCGATGCCAGGCTCAGTGCCGAGCTGGCAGCGGTGGTCGCCGGTGCCCGGCGCAGAGCGGTCCGGGACGGGGACCGCCAGATAGACACCGCCCATCTGCTGCACTCGCTGCTGGAGTCCGACGCCGAGGTGAGAGCCGTCTTCGGCGACGGTCCCCGGATCGCACGGCTGCTCGGCTATCTGGTCCAGCGCAGCATCGGCTACGGCCTGCGCTGGCAGAGCGCGGTCGAGGACTCCGCCGGTGTCCCCGTGGCGGTGGAGGCCGCGGGTTTCTCCCCACTGGCCGCGGGCTGCATGGCGTACGCCCACGAGCGCGCCGCCCAGCAAGGCCGCGGCCCGGCGTGCGGCACGGACCTGCTCGCGGCGATCGTCGTGAACCCGCGGGCGCGGGCCGTCGAGGTGCTCCGGCGCGCCGGTATCGACCCCTGTGAACTGTTCGACCGGCTGGCGGTCCGGGCCGGCGCCCCGCCCGGGGAGTCCAGTCGGTGAGACAGGTGTGATAGGGGGTGACGCTCCTGTCGGCGCCTGTCATCATGTGCCGGTGCCTACCTCTGTCAGTACCCGGAGCAACCAGTCGAAGGGCGTCGGGCTCGGTCTCGCGCTGCTGTCGGCGATGGCCTTCGGGGGATCCGGTGTGGCGGCGAAGCCGCTGATCGAGGCGGGGCTCGACCCGCTCCACGTCGTGTGGCTGCGCGTGGCGGGCGCGGCCCTCGTCATGCTGCCGCTGGCGGTGCGTCACCGAGGACTGCTGCGCCGCAGGCCGGGGCTGCTCGCCGGGTTCGGCCTGCTCGCCGTGGCCGGCGTCCAGGCCTGCTACTTCGCCGCCCTCTCCCGCATCCCCGTCGGCGTGGCGCTGCTGGTGGAGTATCTGGCGCCCGCGCTCGTCCTCGGCTGGGTGCGGTTCGTGCAGCGACGGCCGGTGACCCGTGCCGCCGCGGTCGGCGTGGTCCTGGCGGTGGGCGGGCTCGCCTGCGTCGTGGAGGTGTGGTCGGGCCTCGGCTTCGACGCCCTCGGACTGCTGCTGGCGCTCGGCGCAGCCTGCTGTCAGGTCGGCTACTTCGTCCTGTCCGACCAGGGCAGCGACGGCGACGAGGCGCCCGATCCGCTCGGTGTGATCGCGTACGGACTGCTGATCGGCGCCGCCGTCCTGACCGTCGTCGCCCGCCCCTGGTCCATGGACTGGTCCCTGCTCACCGGCAGCGCCGAGATGGACGGCACTCCGGTCGCGGCCTTCGCGCTGCTGGCCTGGATCGTCCTCGTCGCCACGGTCGTCGCGTACGTCACCGGGGTGATCTCGGTGCGCCGGCTCTCGCCGCAGGTCGCGGGTGTCGTGGCCTGCCTCGAGGCGGTCATCGCGACCGTCCTGGCCTGGGTCCTGCTTGGCGAGCATCTGTCGGCGCCGCAGATCGTGGGCGGCGCGGTCGTCCTCACGGGCGCCTTCATCGCCCAGTCCTCGGCCCCGGCCAAGGGCTCCGAGGAGCCGGTGGCGAGCGGCGGGCCCGAACGGGAGTTGTCCACGCCCGGAACGAGCGCATAGGGTGCCGCTCATGCATGCGCGCGCACTGGTTCTTCCGCCTCCGGCCGCCTGAGGCGGGCCCTCCGGTACATCCGCCCGGCACGTCGCCGGGCGTAACGGTGCTGCCCGCAGACGAAGTCCGCGGATCCCGTCGATCCGGCCCCGTCCGGGGCCGATCCGGGGTCCTTTCCCGAACTTCCGCGCCCGCGCCGATGCGCGTGGTGCGTGTTTCTGCGGAGAGAACACGTGTCGAACGCCGTCTCCGGCCTGCCCGTCGGGCGAGGCCTCCTCTATCTGATCGTCGCCGGTGCCGCCTGGGGCACCGCGGGCGCGGCCGCGTCCCTGGTCTACCGGATCAGCGACATGGGTCCCGTCGCCCTGTCCTTCTGGCGCTGCGCGCTCGGGCTGGTGCTGCTGCTCGCCGCCCTGCTGCTGCGGCGCACCCGGCCCGCCGCACCCGAGCCCCTCGGCCGCCGGGTGCTGCGGGCCACAGCCACCGGGATCGGGCTCGCGGTCTTCCAGACCGCCTACTTCGCCGCCGTCTCCGCCACGGGACTCGCCGTGGCCACGGTCGTCACCCTCGGTGCGGGACCCGTGCTGATGGCCCTCGGCGCGCGCGTGACCATGGGCGAACGTCTCGGGCGCGGCGGACTGGCCGCCGTCGTGGGCGCGCTCGCCGGACTCGTCGTGCTGGTCCTCGGCGGCGGCGGGACGACCGTGGACCCCTGGGGCGTCCTGCTCGCCCTGTTGTCCGCGGCCGGATACTCGGCGATGACACTGCTCACCCGCTGGTGGGGACGCGACGGCGGCACGGACTCCTCCGGTACGACCGTCGGGGCGTTCGCCGTCACCAGCCTGGTGCTGCTGCCGTTCGCCGCCGTCGAGGGACTGGTGCCGCACACCGACGCACCCGGTGGGCTCCTGTGCCTGCTGGCCTACGTCGCCACGGTACCGACGGCGCTCGCGTACGGCCTCTACTTCGCCGGTGCGGCCGTCGTCCGGTCGGCCACCGTGTCCGTGATCATGCTGCTCGAGCCGGTGAGCGCGGCGGTGCTCGCGGTCGCCCTCCTCGGTGAGCGGCTCACGGCGGCCACCCTGGCCGGCACCCTGTTGATGCTGGGCTCGGTCGCGGGGCTCGCGGTGGGCGAGGCACGGGGGGCACGGGTCCGCAAGGCGGAGCGGGAGGCCGTGCGGGCGTGACGGCGCGGGGCCCTTCCGTCGGGGAGGGCCCCGGGTCAGGCCGATGACCGGCGCGGGACGTGCGCGCGTGCCGCCGCGTCACGCGCGCCGTCCCGGTCGGACAGTCCGGCCGCGATCCGGTCCCGTACCGCCTCGGACCGCTTTCCCGCGTACGTGAACGTCGCCCGTACGCCCGTCACTTCCAGGCGCGGCCGGCGCCTCCCGGACGGTGGGGCGGCTCGCCCGGCGGGCCGTCGACCGCGAACTGCCCGAAGTCGTGTACGGCCGGCCGGCGCTGCGACTCGGCGTCGTCGCGGGGCGCGCCCCAGGGGTGGATCGGCATCACAGGGCTGCGAGGTAGTCGGGCAGTTCGGTGCCGGGTGCCAGACCGGGGTCGGCGAGCGGGGTGTCGTAGCCCCGGCGCAGCGGGACGACGCCCGCCCAGTGGGGCAGGGCCAGGTCCTCGGGCTCGTCGTTGACACCGCCGGTGCGGAGCTTGGCGGAGACCTCGTTCAGGTCGAGGCGGATCACCGCGGTGGCGGCCAGCTCCTTCTTGTCGGCCGGCCGGGAGTCGGCGGCGCGGCCCGGCACGACGTGGTCGACCAGGGCGTCGAGCGCCTGACGCTTCTCCTCGGGGTCGGTCACGTCGTATGCCGGGCCGTGCACCACCACGGAGCGGTAGTTGATCGAGTGGTGGAAGGCCGAGCGGGCCAGCACCAGACCGTCGACGTGGGTGACGGTCAGGCAGACCGGAAGGCCCGGCTCGGCCTGACCCGCCGCGCGCAGCGGGCGCGAGCCGGTGGAACCGTGCACGTAGAGACGCTCACCGACCCGGCCGTACAGCGTGGGCAGCACCACCGGCGCGCCGTCCCGGACGAAGCCGAGATGGCAGACGTAGCCCTCGTCGAGTATCGCGTGCACCAGTTCCTTGTCGTAGGCGGCACGGTCGGGGGAGCGGGTGGGGACGGTGCGCTCGGTGGGCGGGTAGGCGGTGGCGGCGGGCCGCTGCTGCGACGGGGTCCCCTGCATGGCGCTCTCCATTGCACTAGTGCATAATCGGTTTTGTGCTAGGAGAGTATCGGATCAGTGGGCGGCGCGCCGTGGAGATTTCCGCGAGCGTGGAACGAGCGGTCGCGCAGGGGGAGCTGCGACCGGGTGAACTGCTGCCGCCGATGCGGGAGTTGGCGGACCGGCTCGGAGTGAACCCGAACACGGTCGCGGCCGCGTACCGGAACCTGCGCGAGCGCGGTGTCATCGAGACCGCGGGCCGACGGGGGAGCCGGGTGCGGCCGAAACCCGCCACCACCGCGCGCGATCTCATCCGTGTGGAGGTCCCGCCGGGCGTGCGGAACCTGTCCGAGGGCAATCCGGACCCCGCGCTGCTGCCCGCGCTGGCCGGGGCGTTCGCGGCGGCGGCCGGGCAGGGCGACCGGGAGCCGGTGCTGTACGGGCACGCGCCCGTGGAACCCGAGCTGGCGCGTCTGGCCCGCGCCGGACTGGACGCCGACGGCGTTCCGGACGGGCCCGTCGCCGTCACCTCGGGCGCGCTGGACGCGGTGGAGCGGGTGCTCGCGGCACATCTCAGACCCGGCGACGCGGTCGCGATGGAGGACCCCGGGTGGGGGAGTCTGCTGGACCTCGTCCCGGCGCTCGGCCTGCGGACCGTCCCCGTCGGCGTCGACGACGAGGGACCGCTCCCCGACGCCGTGCGGAGCGCGCTGGCGGACGGCGCGCGGGCCCTGATCGTCACGGACCGCGCACAGAATCCGACCGGCGCCGCGCTGACCGCGGCACGCGCGCGTGCCCTGCGGGCGGTGCTCGCCGAGCACCCGGAGACGCTGCTGATCGAGGACGACCACGGGCATCACATCGTCGACCTCCCGCTGCATCCCCTCGCGGGTGCCACCCGCACCTGGGCCTTCGTGCGCTCGGCGGCCAAGGCCTACGGCCCCGATCTGCGGCTCGCGGTGCTCACCGGGGACGCGGTCACCCTCGACCGGGTGCGCGGACGGCAGCGGCTCGGGCCCGGCTGGGTCAGCCGGATCGTCCAGCGCGCGGTGGTGCGGCTGTGGAGCGACGGCGCGGTGGACCCGGCGGCCGTGGCGGCGCGGTACGGGCGGCGCCGGGACGCCTTGATCGGGGCGCTGGCCCGGCGCGGGATCGAGGCGCGCGGGCGCAGCGGCATGAACGTGTGGGTGCCGGTCCCCGACGAGACCGGCGCCGTCGCCCGGCTGCTGCACGCCGGCTGGGCGGTGGCCCCCGGCGCCCGCTTCCGGATGAGCGCGCCGCCGGGCATCCGCGTCACCGTCTCGACGCTCACGCAGGACGACATCGAGCCCCTGGCGCGGGCGATCACCGCGGCGGTCGGCCCTGCCGGGACGCCGACGCGGACGTACGTCTAGTAGGGCCGGTCTGACCATTCCCGCCTGCCTCGCGACGCCATGCACGCACTCTCGCCGCACCGGGCGCAGAGCCGAGTACATCCCGTACGAGGCTCTGCGCCCGGCACGCCGGGAGCACGCACCTGACGCCGCGAGGCCGCCCTGCGGGCGACGACGCGAATGGTCAGACAGGCCCTGGGGAGGTGCCGTGACCGGGCCGGCCGGCGGCGTACGCCTCCTCGGACCGGCCACCGTCGACCACGGGACGGACGGGCGCCGTCACGCCGTCCCCTTCGGCCTGACCTGCGTGAGCGCCGCACCCGCCAGTACGATCACGGCACCCACCGGTGTCGACCAGGTCAGCGTCTCGCCGAGCAGCACGATGCCGGCCGCGGCGGCGATCACCGGGACGAAGTAGGTGACCATCTGGCCGGTCGTCGGGCCGACCTCGGCGACCAGGCCGTACTGGACGAGTACGGCCAGTCCGGTGCCCAGCGTGCCCAGCGCGGCGATCGCCAGCAGCGGCCCCACGGCGAAAGTGGTCGGCAGGGTCGTGAACAGCGGGGTCACCACGGCCAGTTGGACCGTGGCGAGCAGCAACTGGCCGCCGGTCAGAGACAGGTTCGAGTGGCTGCTGCCCGCCAGGGTGCGACGGACGTAGATCCAGCCCACGGGGTAGCTCAGCGAGGCCAGCAGGGCCAGCGCGGTGCCGCGGGCGTCCAGGCCCGCGAAGCCCTGCCAGGCGCCCAGTACGGTCAGCACCCCGAGGAAGCCCACGCCCAGTCCCGCCACACGGACCCGGGTCGGCCGGTCCTCCGACAGGGCCACCAGCGACAGGGCCATGCCCCACAGCGGCGAGGTCGCGTTGCAGATGCCGGCCAGCGTGGACGGGATGGTCAGCTCCGCGAAGGCGAACAGCGAGAACGGCAGGGCGTTCAGCAGGAATCCGGCGACCGCGAGATGACCCCAGGTGCGCGCACCGCGCGGCAGTCCTTCCCGCCGTACCGCCATCGCGACCGCGAGGACGGCGGTCCCGAAGGCCAGCCGGCCCAGGGTGACCTGGAAGGGGGCGTAGCCCTGGGTGCCGACCTTGATGAGGAGGAAGCTGAAGCCCCAGATCAGGGACAGGGCGCCGAAACGCAGACGCCAGTCCAGGCGGGGGCGGGTGCGTTCCGGGGCCGGCTGGACCGGGCTGGGCGTGGTGGTGGTGGCGGTGACGCTGCTCATGGAAGCAACCATGGCGGACACCCATCTCGTAGCACAATCGAGATTTCGCGCGCGGTATCTCGTAGCATCGCTTACATGTTGAACCTGGAGCGCCTGCGCACCCTCGACGCCCTCGCCCGGCACGGCTCGGTCAGCGGGGCGGCCGAGGGGCTGCACATCACGACCTCGGCCGTCTCGCAGCAGATGTCCAAGCTGGAGCGCGAGGTCGGCCAGCGGCTGCTCGCCAAGAACGGGCGCGGTGTCCGGCTCACCGACGCGGGCCGGCTGCTCGCCGAGCACGCCGCGCGCATCCTCTCCCAGGTCGAACTCGCCCACTCCGACCTGGAGGCGCAGCGCGGTCAGGTCGTCGGCGAGCTGCGCGTCTCGGCGTTCCCGACCGCCGCGCGGGGACTGTTCCCGGCCGCGCTCGGCGAGCTGCGCGAGCGGCATCCCGCCCTGCGCGTGCGCTCCCGCGAACTGGAACCGGAGCAGGGCATCCGGGGAGTGGTGCGCGGGGACCTCGATCTCGCGGTGCTGCTCGACTGGTACAACAAGCCGATGCCGCTGCCCGACGGCCTGGTCAAGGCCGCCCTGCTGGACGACCCCACCGACGTCGCGCTTCCCGCCGGCCACCGGCTCGCCGGCCGCGACGAGCTGGACCTCGCGGAGTTGTCCGAGGAGGAGTGGATCACCTGGGGCGAGGGCGAGTTCTGCCACGAGTGGCTGATGTTCACCCTGCGCTCCCAGGGCATCGAGCCGGTCGTCGGCCACCGCGCCGCCGAGACCCACACGCAGCTCTGCCTGGTCGCCGCAGGGCTCGGCGTCTGCGTCGCACCGCTCCTGGGCCGCGACCCGCTGCCCGAGGGGGTGGTGACCGTCCCGCTCAGACAGCGCGTACGACGGCACGTGTTCGTCGTGTGGCGCGCCGACGCCGACCGCCGCCCGTCGATCCGGGCGGCGGTACAGGCGCTGCGGGCGGCGGGGGAACGCGTCGGGGCGAGCGCGGCGTGAGGTGGGGGCCGGGCGTCGCCGTGGTCCCTGGACCGGCCGTGGTCGGTGGACCGGCCGTGGCCGAGCGGACGGCGGGCGGTTGCCGCGGTCCGGGGTTCGGCCCCGTGGCCGAGCCGGTGCTACTGCAGCGTCGGCAGCTTCCTGAAGTCCCAGGACACGATCTTCTCCGGTGTCAGCCGCATCCAGGCGTGCCGGCCGTCGTGGGGCATCTCGTCCTGGCCGAAGTTCTCGCGGGCGAACAGGGTCTCGGGGACGTCGAGTTCCGCGCACAGTTCACCGGTGCGCGGGATCTCGCCCACGAACTCCACCCGCCCGGACAGTTCGGCGCCGCGCAGCTCGTCGTACTCCTCGCCCGTGTCGACCACGATCGCCACCCGGGGGTCCCGGCGCAGATCCGCCCAGCGCTTGCTGCGCACCACGGAGTACAGCCATAGCGAGGTGCCGTCCCAGGCGAACCAGAGGGTGCTGACGTGCGGCGCGCCGTCGGCGGAGACCGTGGCCACCCGGCAGGTGCGCTGGGCGGTGAGGAAATCGTCGAGCTCCCCGGGCGTCATCATGATCTTGCGGCCGCGGCGCTGCGTGGCGGTCATCATTCCCCCTCATCTCTCACGTCGTGCCGGAAGGCGTTGTGGCACCGGCGACTCAGGCGAGGGTGATCGAGTCCCCGCTGACGGTGATCTCCACGGAGGGTAGCGGTTCGGTCGCCGGGCCGCTCTTCACGCTGCCGTCGGTGATGGAGAAGTTGCTGTTGTGGCAGGGGCAGTTGATGACCCCGTCGGCGATGCTCTTCACCGCGCACCCCTGGTGGGTGCAGGTCGCCGAGAACGCCTTGAACTCGCCCGCCGCCGGCTGGGTGACGACCACCTTGCGGTCGGCGAAGACCTTGCCGCCGCCCTCGGGGATGTCGGCGGTCGAGGCGAGCGCGGCACCGGCGGGGGCGTCGTCGCCGCCCGAACCGCCGCTGCTCGCCGCGCCGTCGTCCGCTGAGCCGCCGGCGGATCCGGAGTCCACGGAGGAGCTCGACGCGTCGTCGTCGGAGCCGCCGCACGCGGTCAGCGCGACGGCGAGGCCCGCCGCTCCGGCCGCCGCCACGACGGTACGGCGGGCGGGTCCCGCCGTGGGGGCACCGCCCTGCGCGAGCGGAGCCGAGAGCCTGGGGGAGGGCTGAAACGATGCGCTGGTCATGCCGATGTTTCCTTCCGGGGAGGACGCGTGATCTGGGGAGAGGTACGGTCAGCGGGCCCACGCTGTTCAGGCAGTGCGAAGAGCTTGGCCTGCCCGCGGTCGGAAGGGCGTAAATCACAGCTGTCGTTTCGCTGTCGGAGCGCGGCGAAGCCCGAGTCCCGGCTGAGCGGTTGACGTGTGCGGTCCCGGGGAGGCCGTGGACCGCAGGGTGGGAAGATCGCGTAGCCTGGCGCAATGCTGACCGAGGTCACCGCAACCCGCTACATCACGCCCCTGCGCGAGGGCGGTTCGCTGCCGGGACTCGTCGAGGCCGACGACCTCGGGACCTACGTCCTGAAGTTCACCGGCGCCGGACAGGGCCGCAAGACGCTCGTCGCCGAGGTCGTCTGCGGAGAGCTCGCCCGCCGGCTGGGACTGAGGGTGCCGCGCCTGGTCACCGTCGAGCTCGACCCCGTGCTGGGGCTCGGGGAGCCCGACCAGGAGGTGCAGCAGTTGCTGAAGTCCAGCGGCGGCACCAACCTCGGCATGCACTTCCTGTCCGGCGCCCTCGGCTTCGACCCGCTCGCCTTCGAGGTGAGCTCCGAGGAGGCGGGACGGATCGTCTGGTTCGACGCGCTGGTGAACAACGTCGACCGCTCCTGGCGCAACCCCAATCTGCTCCGCCTGCGCGACGAACTCTGGCTCATCGACCACGGCGCGACCATGATCTGGCACCACAACTGGCCCGGCGCCGCGGCCTCCGCCGCCTGCCCCTACGACGCCTTCGACCACGTCCTGAAGACCTGCGCGCCGGACATCGCGTCCGCCGCCGCGGAACTCGCGCCGCGGGTCACCGAGGATCTGCTCGCCGAGGTCACCGCCGAGATCCCCGACGTCTGGCTGACCGGCGAGCCCGGATTCGACACGCCGGACGAACTCCGGCTGGCCTACGCGCGGCCGCTGATCGCCCGCGCGGCAACCGTCCACCAGCACATCCACGGCCTCGAGGGGGACCAGTGAGCGACCGCCACGTCTTCGAGTACGCGCTGCTGCGGGTCGTACCGCGCGTCGAACGCGGCGAGTGCGTCAACGCCGGGGTGCTCGTCTACTGCCGTCCCAGGTCGTTCGTCGCGGCCCGCACCCACCTCGACGAGGCGCGGCTGCTGGCCCTCGACCCGAAGGCCGACCTGCCCGGCGTGCGCGCCGCACTGCGCGCCGTCGAGGGCGTCTGCGCGGGCGGGGACGCGGCGGGACAGGCGGCGGGGGACGACGCCGGGCGGCGCTTCCGCTGGCTGATCGCGCCCAGGTCCACCATCGTCCAGCCCGGTCCCGTACACACGGGGCTCACCGCCGATCCGGCGGCGGAGGTCGAGCGGCTGCTCGACCTGCTCGTGCGCTGACCCGGCCGTCAGGTCCGGCGGCGCTTCACCGCGTAGCCGGTCGCGAGTACGGCGCCCGTGACGAACGTGGCGCCGATGCCGACGTCCCAGTGGCTCGGGCCGGAGCCCGACGCGCCGCCCAGCCCGCCGCGCACGCCACGCGTCGGCGCGACGGAGGCGGGAGTCGTCGGCGCGGCGAGCGCGCTGGTGGGAGTCATGGACGGCGTGGTGCGGGTGGGCGCGGCGGTCGTGGGTGTCGCGCTCCGGGTGGGCGATCGAGTCGCCGACGGGGTGGGCGTGGGTGTCGCCGTCGGGGTGGGCGTGGGTGTCGCCGTCCGGGTGGGCGTGGGAGTCATGGTCCGGGTCGGCTCGGCGGTCGTGGGTGTCGCCGTTCCCGTGGGAGCGGAGGTGGTCGGCGCGGGCCGGGAGGTGGACGAGGTGAGGCCGCGCCGGGGAAGTGCCTCGCAGGCCACTCCGTCGTCCGGACCCGAGTCCTCGTCGAGTCGATGCGGATCACTTGGGTCCGTGTTGAAGAACGTCTGCGCGTCCTCCTGGTAGGTGAAGTCGCTGCAGTCCAGATCCTGGGCGTGAGCGGTGTCGGCCAACGGCACGATCGCGGAGAGCGCGATCAGCGTGCCTATGGCACCGGTGCGCCGGCGCATGGAGCGCCTCCTTTCCGGCCACGGGTGGCTCGCGCTTCGACGCTAGACGCGGCCCGGCGCTGGGGCGCGCAGCCGTGGGCCGATCGGGTGCTTCGCGGGACTGCCGGGCGCGGAACGAGCACGGGACGGCACGGACGCCCGGTGCGTCCCCGCGCGGGGAATGGATCACACACGCGCGGTGTGCCGTTGACACCGGGTGCCAGGGCTTCTAGCGTCTCGTCTGCTGAAGGTACTAAGCGGTCGCTCATCCAGGTGAGTCCGGCCGCAGGAGCCGCATCCCAAGGGCGAGGAGAAGCAGCAATGTCCACCACTGAGCAGCGGGTCGCGGTCGTCACCGGCGCCGCGCGCGGCATCGGCGCCGCCACGGCCGTACGACTGGCCGCCGAGGGCCGCGCGGTCGCCGTGATCGACCTCGACGAGGCCGCCTGCAAGGACACCGTCGAGAAGATCACCGCCGCCGGCGGCAAGGCCGTCGCGGTCGGCTGTGACGTCTCCGACGAGGCACAGGTCGAGGCCGCCGTCGCGCGGATCGCCGAGGAGCTCGGCGCCCCGACCATCCTGGTCAACAACGCGGGCGTGCTGCGCGACAACCTGCTGTTCAAGATGAGCGTCTCCGACTGGGACACCGTCATGAACGTGCACCTGCGCGGCGCCTTCCTGATGTCCCGCGCCTGCCAGAAGCACATGGTGGACGCCGGTTTCGGCAGGATCGTCAACCTGTCCTCCTCGTCCGCCCTCGGCAACCGCGGCCAGGTCAACTACTCGGCCGCCAAGGCGGGCCTCCAGGGGTTCACCAAGACCCTCGCCAAGGAACTCGGCAAGTTCGGCGTCACCGCCAACGCCGTCGCCCCCGGCTTCATCGCCACCGAGATGACCAAGGCCACCGCCGACCGCGTCGGCATGGGCTTCGAGGACTTCAAGGCCGCCGCCGCCACCCAGATCCCCGTGAACCGCGTCGGCGAGCCGGAGGACATCGCCAACGCGATCGCCTTCTTCACCGGCGAGGCGGCCGGCTTCGTCTCCGGCCAGGTGCTGTACGTCGCCGGCGGACCGCTCGACTAGGGAATGACTGGGGAACACGGAACCATGACGTCAGTGGAACTCTCGGGCAAGGTCGCCCTGGTCACCGGCGCGAGCCGCGGCATCGGCTACGGCGTCGCCGAGGCGCTGGTCGCGCGCGGCGACCGGGTCTGCATCACCGGCCGAAACGAGGACGCCCTCAAGGAGGCCGTCGAGAAGCTCGGCGCCGACCGCGCCGTCTACGTGGCCGGCAAGGCGCACGACGAGGCGCACCAGGCCGTCGCCGTCGAGCGCGTGATGGAGGCCTTCGGCCGCGTCGACTACCTGGTCAACAACGCCGGAACCAACCCGGTGTTCGGGCCGATCGCCGACCTCGACCTGAACGTGGCGCGCAAGGTGTTCGAGACCAACGTGGTCTCCGCGCTCGGCTTCGCCCAGCGCACCTGGCACGCCTGGCAGAAGGACAACGGCGGCGCGATCGTCAACATCGCCTCCGTCGCGGGCCTCGCGCCCTCGCCCTTCATCGGCGCCTACGGCGTCAGCAAGGCCGCGCTGATCAACCTGACCGTGCAGCTCGCGCACGAGTTCGCGCCCGGGGTGCGGGTCAACGCCATCGCCCCGGCCGTGGTGAAGACCAAGTTCGCCCAGGCCCTGTACGAGGGCCGGGAGGCGGAGGCCGCCGCGGCCTACCCGCTGGGCCGGCTCGGCGTGCCCTCCGACATCGGCGGCGCCGCCGCGTTCCTCACCTCGGACCAGTCGGACTGGGTCACCGGCCAGACCTTGGTGGTCGACGGCGGCATCTTCCTGAACGCCGGGGTGGCCTGACCCAGGACATCGCCCGCGTGCGTGCGGGACGCGCGCACGCACGCGGGCGAATGGGGCGGTGCACGGCCGTCCCGGCGCGGTGCCCGTGGACGAAGACGCCGCCCATGTACGGCTTCCTGGATCGTTACGGCGCGTGACAACGTAGTCATCGGATGGTCGATCTCAAGGGTCGTTCACAGGGGGGCCAACGGGGCAAACACTGCGGTATGGTCTGCCGACCCTTGGGATGGCAGATCGAGGAGCGTGCGCGTGTTCAACCGGAACCGATGCCTGCGACGGGTGGCGGCCATCGCGTCCATAGCGTCTTTGGTGACCGGATGCGGCGTTCTGTCGGCGGACTCCCCGGACGACGAGGGGCCCATCGTCGTGGGAACCACCAGCTCGCCGAGCACGCTGGATCCCGCCGCCTCCTGGGACAGCTCCTGGGAGCTGTTCCGCAACATCTACCAGACCTTGCTCAGTTACCCGGTCGGTGCGACCACCCCTCAGCCGGACGCCGCGAAGAGCTGCGAGTTCTCCGACGACTCCAACCAGGTGTACCGCTGCGAGCTGCGCGAGGGCCTGACGTTCTCCGACGGCGGCACCCTCGACGCCAAGGCGGTCAAGCACTCGATCGACCGGATCCGGCAGATCAACGTCAACGGCGGTCCGGCCGGTCTGCTGGGCAGCCTGGAGCGGGTGCAGGCACCGAGCGAGCGCGAGGTCGTCTTCCACCTCAACAAGCCGGACGCCACCTTCCCGTTCGTGCTCGCCACCCCCGCGATGTCGATCGTCGCCCCCGGCGCCTACCCGGCCGACGCCCTGCGCGAGGACAGCGCCGTCGTCGGTTCGGGGCCGTACACGCTGCGGTCGTACGAGGAGGGCGAGAAGGCCGAACTCGTCCGCAACGACCGCTACGAGGGCTCCGCCGAGCGCCGGAACAGCGCGGTGACCATCCGCTACTTCCAGGACTCCGGCACCATGGTGAAGGCGCTGCGGGACGAGCGGATCGACCTGACCTACCGAGGTCTGGCCGCGGGCGACATCATCGATCTCCAGGGCAGGACCTCCGAGGAAGAGGAGATCCAGCTGATCGACGGTACCGGGACCGACATCAACTACCTGGTGTTCAACCCGAAGGATCCCTGGGCCGGCAAGAAGGAGGTGCGCCAGGCCATCGCGCAGGTCGTCGACCGCGCGGCGATCGCGCACAAGGTCTACAAGGACACCGTCGACCCGCTGTACTCCATGGTCCCCAAGGGCATCACCGGGCACACGACGGGCTTCTTCGACGACTACGGCGAGCCCAGCGTCGCCAAGGCCCGGCAGATCCTCACCAAAGCGGGCATCAGCGAGCCGGTCCCGCTCACCCTCTGGTACACCACGGACCGCTACGGCTCCGAGACCGCGCTGGAGTTCAAGGAGCTCGAGCGGCAGCTGGAGGCGTCGAAGCTGTTCGACATCACGCTCGAGAGCCGCCCCTGGAAGACGTACGTCGAGGGCTACCAGAAGGGCGACTACCCGGTCTTCGGCCGCGGCTGGTTCCCCGACTTCCCGGACGCGGACAACTTCATCGCCCCGTTCGTCGGCAAGCAGAACGCGCTCGGCACGCCCTACGAGGCGAGGAAGATCACGAAGGATCTGCTGCCCAGCTCCCGCCGGGAGAGCGACCGCGGCAACGTGCTGAGGCAGTTCGAGGAGGCCCAGCAGATCCTCGCCGACGACGCGCGGCTGCTGCCGCTGTGGCAGGGTCGGCAGTACGTGGCGGCCAGCCGGGACATCTCGGGCGCGGAGCGGGCGCTGGACCCGTCGACGATCATGATGATGTGGGAACTCTCCCGCAAGACCAGCTGGTAGCGCCGGGTACGACCGTCCGCCGGGCCGGTTGTCAGTGCTCGCCTGTAGGTTCTGTGGCCTGGAAGTGACCGCACACGTGAGGACATTGACGTGACCGACATCGCCATGCTGCCCGAGTCCTGGCGCGGGGTTCTGGGCGACGAACTGCAGCAGCCCTATTTCAAGGAGCTGACCGAGTTCGTCGAGGAGGAGCGGGCGAAGGGTCCCGTCTATCCGCCCCGCGAGGAGGTCTTCGCGGCGCTGGACGCCACGCCGTACGACAAGGTGAAGGTCCTGGTCCTCGGCCAGGACCCCTACCACGGCGAGGGCCAGGGCCACGGCCTGTGCTTCTCCGTCCGGCCGGGTGTGCGGATCCCGCCGTCGCTGCGGAACATCTACAAGGAGATGCACGCCGAGCTGGGCACGCCCGTCCCGGACAACGGCTATCTCATGCCGTGGGCCGAGCAGGGCGTGCTGCTGCTCAACGCGGTGCTCACGGTTCGCGCCGGCGAGGCCAACTCGCACAAGGGACGGGGCTGGGAGAGGTTCACCGACGCGGTCATCCGCGCGGTGGCCGGGCGCCCCGATCCGGCGGTCTTCGTCCTCTGGGGGAACTACGCGCAGAAGAAGCTGCCGCTGATCGACGAGAGCCGCCATGTGGTGGTCAAGGGAGCGCACCCCTCCCCGCTGTCGGCGAAGAAGTTCTTCGGGTCGCGTCCGTTCACGCAGATCAACGAGGCGGTGGCCGCGCAGGGTCACGAGCCGATCGACTGGACCGTCCCGAACCTGGGCTGACGGTTCCCGCGAGGCGCTCCGCCGGGTGCGGACCTCGTCCGCCGTATCCCGCACCCGGCAGCTCGCGGTGCTACGGAGCGGCTTGTCCCGTATCGCGTCTGCCTGCGGCTAGCGTCGGGGGCGACAGCCGGCGAGCGGTGCGGAGGACGTGGTGGCGGAGCGACAGGGGCAGGCGGCGCCGGACGCCGTGCTGACGCGGATCGGTCAGGTCGTGATGCTGCACCACGCGGGGGACCGCGAGGAGGCCCGGCACCGGTTCCTCGGTCTGTGGGCGGAGATCGGCGAGCACGGCGATCCGCTGCACCGCTGCACACTGGCCCACTACCTCGCCGACACCCAGGACGATCCCGAGGACGAACTGGCCTGGGACCTGCGGGCGTTGACAGCGGCCGAGGAAGTCGCGGGTGACCGGCTCGCCGCGTACGAGGGGTCCCTGGCCGTGCGTGCCCTCTACCCGTCGCTGCATCTGAACCTGGCCGCCGACTACGCCCGCCTCGACCGCCCCGACGCCGCCCGCACCCATCTCCATCGGGCCAGGGACGCGGCCCGCACCCTCGCCGACGACCGCTACGGCGAGGGGGTGCGGGCCGCCATCCGGCGGCTGGCCGTCCGGCTGGGCGACGACGGCACGCCCGGGCGTTGGGGACCCCCGCGGCAGCGCCCGTAGGACCCGCCGAACGCCGGCGCCGGCAGCCGCGCACGTCATCCGCCGGTGTCCCGCGGCGACCGTACGCCGGTGTCCGGGCGGCCCGCTCGGGGCCGCCGCCGTGCACCGTCCATCCGCGGTCGGTTCAGCGTCCGTACGCCTCCTGGCAGATGGCCGCCTCCGGGCTGTCCGGGCGCCAGCCGCCGTACTTCCTGCCCAACGCGCAGAGGTCCGGCCTCCCGGAGGCGTCACGGCGCATCGGCTCCGCGACGCCGGGGAGGTCCGCCGAGGGACGGCGCGACCGGCCGTTGCCGCCGGGATCCGGACGGGCCGGACCGGTCTGTCCCTTCCGGTTGCCGGGAGGAGTGTCCCGCTGCGGCGGGTCGGTCGTGGGCGCGGCGCGGTGCGACGGGGCCGCGGGCGTCCTCGGGGGCCGGGACGGGCCGATCATCTCCAGGGCCTCACGTGCCGGCGCCTGCACGACCTGCGTCTCGTTCTGCCCGCCCGAACGTGGTTCGGCCCGCTGGGACGGTGCCGTCGCCGGGCCGGGTGCGAGGGGACGCTGGACCGTCACACAGCCCGAGAGGGCGCAGACAGCCACGGTCACCAGAAGCGTTGCTGTGGTCGTCGTTCGATGCACCCGCGCCACTTTGCTGGCTCCGCCCGTCCCGGAGGGGGCGGACAGGCGCAGCATGCCCCGCACGGGTGATCTCCGGCCCCGTACGGGGGGCCCTGAAGGCGCCGCGGGTGACGTCAGTCGCCGGTGGCGCCGTCGATCCGCTCGCGGAGCAGATCGGCGTGGCCGTTGTGGCGCGCGTACTCCTCGATCATGTGGGTGTAGATCCAGCGCAGGCTGAACGGTTCGCCGGTGTGCCTGCTGCGGCCCCGGGACAGGTCGTCCAGGGCGAAACCGGCCGCGTTGCGCCGGGCGACGTCGATCTCGGCCTGCCAGGTGGCGTGCGCCTCCTGCCAGGTGTCCGCCTCGGTGAGGTGGAAGTCGCCGTCCCGGTCGGTCTCGGTGAAGTAGAGGGGGCCGGCGTCCTCACTCGCGAGGACCCTGCGGAACCAGCTCCGCTCCACCTCCGCCATGTGCCGCACCAGACCCATCAGGGACAGCTCCGAGGGCCGCACCGACGCGGTGCGCAGCTGTTCGTCGGTCAGCCCTTCGCACTTCCAGGCGAGGGTGCGGCGGTGGTAGTCGAGCCACCCCTCCAGCATGGTGCGCTCGTCGGCGTTGTTGGCGGGTTCCCTGCGCTCGGTCGTCATGGCGCCATCCTGGTCCGGCCCGGCCTCCGCTCGCCAGGACTTTTCGGCATCCAGCGTCCGGGGCAGCGGTTCCCGCACGTCCGAGTGCACTCCGCGAGGGTCGGCACCGGCGCGCTGAGGGAACCGGCCACGCAGGAGGACGTCAGCCCGTCCGCCCAGGCGATCAGTGACAGCGCATGACGGTCCGGGTCCGTCGGGCCCGGACCGGTCACCAGGGTCGTGAGCCGGTCGCGGAAGCGGGCACCGGCCACGTCGAAGTGAGCCCGCGGTTCGGGACGGCGCGCGTCACGGGCGGCACGAAGCCGACGGCAGGCAACCAGGCCGTCGAGGACACGGTCCCCCTCGCCCACCACACCGACGACCTGCCCGGCCGCAGCGCACCACCGCCATCGCCCGCCGGGCCGTGAAGGTGGCCCGCCTCGACCTGATGACCGGCCGCGGCATCGCCGTACGCGACGACGCGATCGCCGCGCCGTCGAAGGGCCGGACCGGCTCTGTTCGCGCGCGCGGCTTCGACCGGATCGCCGGCTGGCGGCCTCCCCGGCGGCCGTATGCTTCGCAGCGGACCACGGCAGGCAAGGATCAGAGGAGTACTCCAGGTGAAGGTCGGCTGCATCGGACTCGGTGACATCGCGCAGAAGGCCTACCTCCCGGTGCTCGCCGTCCAGCCGGGAGTGGAGCTGCATCTGCAGACCCGCACCCCGGCGACGCTGGACCGGGTCGCCGACAGCCTCCACCTCCCGCCCGGACGGCGCCACCGGGACCTCGCCTCCCTGCTCGCCCAGAACCTCGACGCCGCCTTCGTGCACGCACCGACCGATGTCCACCCGGAGATGGTGACCCGGCTCCTCGAGGCGGGCGTGCCGACGTACGTCGACAAGCCGCTCGCCTACGAGCTCGGCGCATCCGCGCGGCTCGTGACGCTCGCCGAGGAGCGGGCCACCAGCCTCGCCGTCGGCTTCAACCGGCGCTTCGCCCCCGGCTACGTGCAGTGCGCCGACCATCCGCGCGAGCTGATCCTGATGCAGAAGAACCGGATCGGGCTGCCGGAGGAACCGCGCACGATGATCCTCGACGACTTCATCCACGTCGTGGACACCCTGCGCTTCCTGGCGCCCGGCCCCATCGACGACGTGACCGTGCGCGCCCGCACCGAGGGCGGGCTGCTGCACCACGTGGTGCTCCAGCTCGCCGGTGACGGCTTCACCGCGCTCGGAGTGATGAACCGGCTCAGCGGTTCCGCGGAGGAGATCCTGGAGGTCTCCGGGCAGGACACCAAGCGTCAGGTCGTCAACCTCGCCGAGGTGATCGACCACAAGGGCCAGCCGACCGTGCGACGGCGCGGTGACTGGGTGCCGGTGTCCCGGCAGCGCGGCATCGAGCAGGCGGTGCTCGTCTTCCTGGACGCGGTGCGTGCGGGCAAGGTGCTCAGTGCCCGGGACGCGCTGGCGACCCATGAGCTGTGCGAACGGGTGGTACGAGCGGTCCACGAGCGCTCCGCCTGAAGCGCACCGCCTCGGTGACACCCCACACCGCGAGGACCAGCAGCGCCGCGTGCAGCGGCCAGTCCCCGAAACGGACGTAGGGGGTGGTGCCGTGCGCCGGCGGGACCTCGTACACCTGAGCGGCGCTCGCCTCCGTGCCGAGCCACGGGCCGACGCGCTCGCCGCTCGGTCCGTACACGGCGGAGACGCCCGTCAGCGTCGCGTGGACCATCGGACGCCCGGTCTCGGCGGCGCGCAGCGCGGCCAGCGAGGCGTGCTGCTCCGGGGCCCAGCTGTGCTGGAACGTCGAGGTGGAGGACTGCGTGAGGAGAACGTCGGCGCCGTCCTCGGCGAGATGCCGGCTCATGTCGGGGAACGCGGACTCGAAGCACACCATCGGGCCGATCCGCAGCCCGTTCCCGGTGTCCATCACCACCTGCCGCGAGCCGCGCCTGCGGTCCTCGCCGGCCGCCTCGCCGACGGATGTCGCCCAGCCCAGCAGTGACCGGGCCGGGATGTACTCGCCGAACGGCACCAGCCGCATCTTGTCGTACCGGTCGCCGGTCGGTCCGTCCGGGCCGATCAGCACCGAACTCTTGTAGATGCCGGGCTTGTCCGAGCGGCGGGCGTCCACGTTGACCAGGATCACGGCGCCCGTCTCGCGGGAGAGGGCCGCGAGCCGCCGGGCGAGGTCGGGCCGGGCCCCGAGGTCGAAGCCGACGCTGCTCTCGCCCCAGACGATCAGGCCGACGCCCTGGCCCACGAGCTCACGGGTGAGCTGTTCCTCGCGGTCGAAGCGGCGGTCCGCGCTGTCGCGTCCGGAGACCACACCCGGCTGCACGAGCGCGATCCGGACCCGGTCGCCGGTGTCGGGCCGGGGCGAGAACACCCAGGCGGCGGAGGTGGCGGCGACCGTGGCGACCAGGCAGGTCACGGCGGGCACGCGGGCCCGCGGGACCGCGACGAGCACCGCCACGGCGAGGTTCAGGGCCACCACCAGGAAGCTCGGCAGCCATACCCCGCCCACCGACGCCAGCCGCAGCGCGGGCTCCACCTCCCACTGGCTCGCGCCGAGCACACCCCAGGGGCCACCGAGCCCCTCCCAGGAGCGGACCAGCTCGATCGCCAGCCAGCCCGACGGCACGACGACGAGCGCGGCCGCGACCCGCCCGCGCGACGGCACCCCGCCGAGCAGTCGCCGCACCAGCCGGCCCCACGGCGCCCACAGCGCGCCCAGCAGGGCGGCGATGACGAACGTGAACACGTGCAGGTTCGGCAGCAGCCAGTGGTGCATGGCCAGCATGAAGCCGAACCCGCCCCACCAGCCGTCGTGGGCCGCCCGTTTCCCCGTCGGAGCGCTACGAACCAGCAGCATCCACGGGACCAGGGCGACGGGGGCGAACCACCACAGGGAAGGGGAGGGAAAGGCCAGGACGGGCAGGGCGCCCACGACCGCGGCGGCGGTCGAGCGCCGCCACGGGGAGGCGAGCCAGTGGCCGAGCGTCTTCATAGGCGCCTCCCTACCCCGTGGTGCCTCCAGTGTGCGTACCGGAGGTGATCCGCAACAGTGCGCGCCGGCTCAGTTGATCACAGGGGTCGCCCGGAGACCGGGAAGGCGGCGCCACTTCTCCCGTACGACCACTTCGCTCAGCCGCCAGCCGTCCTCCGTGCGCAGCAGGGCGAAGGCACACCGGCCACCGCACACGAAGTCCGGCGCGGCGGATGCGCCGTCCTGCCCGCCGGGGCCCATCGGATTCACGTAGTCGGCCTGTACCTGCGCCGTGTCGCCCGTGTCCTGCTCCCAGATCCCGAACCGCACCCGCCGGTTGACGATCAGGTGCTGCCGCACGGGAAACGCCTCCAGGCTCTCGGCCAGCCACCCGGCGACCGTCCCGGCGTTCCCCTCGATGCCTCCCGCCGAGCGGTAGTCGACCCGCCCGGCCGGCGTGAACAGCCCTCGGTATGCCTGCCAGTCGCCGTCGTCCACGGCCACCGCGTACTCGGTTACCAGCCCGTCCACGGCCAGCCGGTCCCTCACGGTCGCGAGCTCCACACGCTGCGTCATCGGCTCAGTGTTGGCCATGGCGGGTGCGCGGCCAAGGGGGCGTGCGGGGATATTCGCCGGTCTTCCGGCGTACGGCGCGGCTGCCGAGACCGGACGCCGCGAACGATCACCCGACCGGGCCTTCTCCGTTGCGTCCGGCGCCTCGGCCACAGCGCGCGGAACACGTACACCCCTGTGGTCGGCGCGGGTGTGGCCGGCAGGGTCGGCGCAGGCCCGGCACGGGGTTCATGCCGTGTCCGTTTCATGCCGACGCCCAAGAGGGAGCTCACCGTGAAGGCGACGGAGGTCGCCAGGAGGAGGAGAGAGCGATGACCGGTCCCCTGGGCAGGGTGATCTGTGACCTCACGATCTCGGCCGACGGCTACTCGGCCGGGCTCAACCAGACAGAGGAACGCCCGTTCGGCGACGACGGCGGCGACGGCTCGGGCGATCGACTGCACGCCTGGATGTTCGACACTCCCGACGAGAACCGGGCCGAGGCCGACCGGCTGGCCGCCGCCGGGGCATTCATCATGGGGCGCAACATGTTCGGCCCGGTGCGAGGCGAGTGGGATCGGCCGTGGAACGGCTGGTGGGGCGACGATCCGCCGTTCCACGCGCCGGTGTTCGTGCTCACCCACCACGCGCGCGAGCCGCAGCCGATGGACGGCGGCACCACGTACCACTTCGTCACCGAAGGCATCGCGTCGGCACTGGCACGGGCACGCGCGGCGGCCGGCGACGGCGATGTCCTCGTCCACGGCGGCGCGACCACCATCAACCAGTACCTCGCCGCCGGCCTGATCGACGAGTTGCGGCTGCACATCGTGCCACTCACACTCGGCGCCGGCACGCGACTGTTCGACGGCGTGCCGCCGCTGAAGCTGGAGCAGGTGACGTCGCGGCCGGCGAGCCTGGTCACGCACGTGACCTACCGCGTGCTGCCGTGACCTGGAGGGCGTCGTCGTAGGGCCACCACGGGTCACACGGGTCACGACACCGGGCGGCCGTCGCGCATGCCGCGCCGCCGAGCGGTCCGTGGCCGCGGCTCCACCCGGGAGGCGTCGCGGGCCCGCGGATCACGGGCATGCCGTGTGGACGAGGTCAATGCCGGCGATCGTGCTCGCGCCGGAGTCGAAGTGCCGAGCGGTTCGGGGAGGACTGCCCGGGCTCGGCCCCGAAGAGCGGGGCCCCACCCCTCGGTGACGAGGTGCTCGCGCATCTGCGAGCCTGGGGATCTTCGTATCGCGCCCTTCGCCAGGAGGTACTCATGAAACGTCTGGTCACCGTGGTCACCGGTGGCAGCCGGGGGATCGGTGCCGCGATCTGCCTGCGGCTCGCGGCGGAGGGCCATGACGTCGTCGTGAACTACGTCCGCGACTCCGCTGCCGCCGAGGCGGTGGCGGAGGGGGTGCGGGCCGCCGGGGCGCGGGCCGTCACCGTGCGCGGGGACACCGCCGTCGAGGCGGACGTCGAGCGGCTCTTCGAGGTGGCGGAGCGCGAGGTGGGGCCGGTCACGGGACTGGTGAACAACGCGGCGGTGACGGGGCCGCTGGGGCCGTTCACCGAGGTCGGCACCGCTACCCTGCGGCGGGTCGTCGACGTCAACCTCATGGGGACACTGCTGTGTTCACGGCGTGCCGCGCAGCTCATGACGCCCCGGGGCGAGGGCGTCATCGTGAACATCTCCTCCGGGGCCGCCACGCTGGGCAGCCCCGGCGAGTACGTGCACTACGCGGCGACCAAGGCCGCCGTCGACACGCTGACCCTCGGCCTGGCCAAGGAGCTCGGTCCGGACGGTATCCGCGTCAACGCGGTCGCGCCGGGCGTGATCGACACGGAGATGCATGCCGCCATGGGCGCCCCGGACCGTGCCCGGCAGGTCGCGGGGACGGTTCCGCTGCGGCGGGCGGGACAGGCCGAGGAGATCGCGGCGGCCGTGGCGTGGCTGATGTCCGCGGACGCCTCGTACACCACCGGGGCGGTGCTGCGGGTCGCGGGCGGACGCTGAGGCGTACCGGGCGTCAGGCCGCTTCGACTACCCGGCCGCTGATGGCCGCCGCCCACTCGACCACCAGCAGCTCGTACTCCGCGCGCTCCTGGGCGGACAGGGATCCGCCCGCGCGCAGCCACAGCGCGCGGATCTGTTCGTTGACCTCGGCGGCGGACCGCACGGAACCAGGGGTCATTAAATCGGGGGACATGCCGACAAGCCTAGGGCCAGGAACTGACAGTGCGCTACCGGACGGCTACCCGTCCCGTATGTCCTCGGTCACGTGCCCGGGGCACGGTCCCGCCGGGGCTCAGCCCGCCGACTCCGCGGCGTGCGGGCTGAGGGCGCCCGTGGCGACCAGGGCGATGATGACGATCCCGAGCGCGATGCGGTACCAGACGAACGGCATGAAGCTCTTGGTCGAGATGAACTTCATGAACCAGGCGATCACGGCGTACCCCGTCGCGAAGGCGATCACCGTCGCGAAGGCCGTGGGGCCCCAGGAGACGTGCCCGCCCTCCGCGGCGTCCTTCAGCTCGAACAGACCGGAGGCCAGCACCGCGGGGATGGCGAGCAGGAAGGAGTAGCGGGCCGCGGCCTCGCGCCGGTAGCCCATGAACAGGCCGCCGCTGATGGTGGCGCCGGAGCGCGAGACGCCGGGGATGAGGGCCATGGCCTGGCAGATGCCGAAGATCAGACCGTCCTTGACGCTCAGGTCCCCGAGTTCCTTGCGCTGCTTGGCCACGCGGTGCCGGCCGCCGCTCTCGTCCCGCGCCGCGAGGCGGTCGGCGACGCCGAGCACGATGCCCATGCCGATCAGCATCACCGCGGTGAGCCGCAGATCGCGGAACGGCCCCTCGATCTGGTCCTTGAGCGTCACCCCGAGCACGCCGATCGGGATCGAGCCGACGATGACCAGCCAGCCCATGCGCGCGTCGTGGTCCTGACGCATCTGCTTGTTCGTGAGCGAGCGGGTCCAGGCCGACAGGATCCGCCCGATGTCCTTGCGGAAGTAGATCAGCACCGCGGCCTCCGTGCCGATCTGTGTGATCGCGGTGAAGGCCGCGCCCGGGTCCTCCCAGCCGGAGAAGGCGGCGGTCAGCCGCAGGTGCGCGCTGGAGGAGACGGGCAGGAACTCGGTCAGCCCCTGGACGAGTCCGAGGATGAGGGATTCAAACCAAGACATGAGGTAGCGGAGTCCAAGTGCCGATCGTGGACGGGCGACGGGCACACCGCACCGCTGTGTGCGGTGATCGATGATCGGGTGTGCCGAGGGGGAAGCGTAGCGCCCCAAGATGAAGGCCCCGACACAGGGGCTTCACTTCACGGCCGTCCGCCGACCGCTGCCCTTCGGGAGGGCGACGGCTCAGGCCGCGGCCGGGCCGCCCACCGTCCACCCGGGCGCCTGCGGGTGCGGGGTCAGGTCCTCGTGGCGCACCGGGTCGCCGCAGACCCGGCAGGTGACGACCGGGGCGAGCGCGTGGCCGCAGACGTGCTCGAGCACCATCGGCCGGTCGTCCTCTTGGCGCAGATGGCGGTCGCCCCACTCCATGAGGGTCAGCAGAACGGGCTCCAGCTCCAGACCCGCCCGGGTGGGCCGGTACTCGAAGCGCTGCGGGCGCTCGTTGTAGGGACGCTTGGTCAGGATCCCCGCGTCGACCAGCCGCCGCAGCCGCGTGGCCAGGATGTCGCGCGGGGCGCCGATGTTGCGCACCAACTGGTCGAAACGGCCGTTGCCGAGGCACACCTCGCGCAGGACGAGCAGGGAGTACTTCTCGCCGACCAGGGCGAGCGTGTCGGCGATCGAGCAGGGGCGCGGGTCTTTGGAGGCGGCCATACGGCCAAGTCTAGGGGAGGGTTGGATTTTCCAACCTTCGGAGTTATGGTGAGTTCGGATTTCCTACTCACCGGTAAGTCGATCCCGTATCCGTCCGGTAGCGGCCGGGCGGCCGAGGAGGCCCGCACCATGCGTGACGCAGTCGTCGTCGAAGCCGTACGCACCCCCATCGGCAAGGGCAAGCCGCAGGGCGCCCTCGCCCACGTCCATCCCGTCGAACTCCTCGCCCACACCCTGCGCACCCTCGTCGAACGCTCCGGTGTCGACCCCGAGCTGATCGACGACGTCATCGGCGGCACCGTCGACCAGGTCGGCGAACAGGCCATGAACACCACGCGCTACGCCGTCCTGTCCGCCGGTCTGCCCGAGTCGGTGCCGGCCACCACCGTGGACCGCCAGTGCGGCTCCTCCCAGCAGGCCGTGCACTTCGCGGCGCAGGGAGTCATCGCGGGCGCGTACGACCTCGTCGTCGCCTGCGGCGTGGAGTCCATGAGCCGGGTGCCGATGTGGTCCAACGTGCCCGCGGGCAAGGACCCCTTCGGCCCCGGAGTCGCCGAGCGCTACCCGGAGGGCCTCGTCCCGCAGGGCATCAGCGCCGAACTCATCGCCGCCAAGTGGTCGATCACCCGCGAGCAGATGGACGCCTTCGCCGTCTCCTCGCACCGCAAGGCCGCCGAGGCCTGGGCGTCCGGCCTGTTCGACGCCGAGGTGGCGCCCCTGGACGGCGTCACGCGCGACGAGTGCGTACGGCCGGACAGCACCGTCCGGACCCTGGCCGGCCTCCGCCCCGCCTACCACGACCCGGCCTTCGCCGAACGCTTCCCGCAGATCGAGTGGAACGTCACCGCCGGCAACGCCAGCCCCATCAACGACGGCGCCTCCGCCGTGCTCATCACCTCCAGCGAGACCGCCGCCCGACTGGGCCTGCGCCCGCTCGCCCGGCTGCACAGCTTCGCCGTCACCGGCTCCGACCCGCTGCTGATGCTCACCGGCGTCGTCCCGGCCACCGAGAGGGTGCTGCGCCGCGCCTCCCTGTCGCTCGACGACATCGACCTGTTCGAGGTCAACGAGGCGTTCGCCGCCGTGGTCCTGGCCTGGCAGCAGGAGACCGGCGCCGATCCGGCCAAGGTCAATGTGCACGGCGGCGCCCTCGCCCTCGGCCACCCGCTCGGCGCCAGCGGCACCCGGCTGACGACGACCCTGGTCCACGCGATGCGTGAACGCGGCGCCCGCTACGCCCTGCAGACCATGTGCGAGGCCGGCGGACTCGCCAACGCCATGGTGCTCGAACGGGTCTGACGCCCCGCCGGTGGGCCCGGCGGCCGCCTCACCGCCCGCGCAGCTGGTGCCGCTTGCGCCAGGCCACCACCGCGCCCACCAGGCCCGGTACGGCGATGCAGGCCAGCGCGATCAGGAAGGCCGGGGACGTCGGCGTCGAGGCACGGGCGCCGGCCACCACGTAGGCGGCGGTGTTCGGGATCGAGCCGAGTGCCGTCGCCAGCAGGAACGGCAGCAGGCCCATACGGGAGACGGCGGCGCAGTAGTTCGAGGCGGCGAACGGGATGCCGGGGAAGAGCCGGGCCGCCAGCATGGAGCGGAAGCCGTGCCGGCTCAGCTGGTCGTCCGCGGCCTTCAGCCAGCGCCCGCGCAGCAGGGGACGCAGCGCGTCCTGGCCGAGCGCCCGCCCCAGGCAGAAGGCCAGCCCGGCGCCGAGCACCGTGCCGCCCAGTGCGGCGCCCAGACCGAGCTGGGAGCCGAACAGCGCGCCCGCGGCGAGGTTCAGCAGCGGGCGCGGAACGAACGCCACGGTGCACACGCCATAGGCCATCGCGTACGCCACGACCGCCGCGGCCCCGCCGAGCCGGTCCGGCCAGCCGTCGGTCAGCAGCCGCTGCGGCTCGAAGAGCAGCACCAGCGACGCCGCGGACACGAGCAGCACGACGAGCAGGGACAGCCGTGACCACGGCGACAGCAGGACTCTGGCGCAGCGGGCGGCGAAACCCGTGGCGGGGGCGAGTGCGGGCGCGGCCGTGGGGACGGCGACGGCGAGGTCCGTGGCGGTGGCCCGGGGAGAGGCCGTGGCGGTGCCCCCAGAGCGGGTGGTGGCATCGAGCATTCGGTGACACTAACCGACATATGTGTGTGATCGCCGTAGTGTTCGTCTCATGGGCGTCACAGCCAACGGGACGACGGGCGGGACACCGCGCGCACCGGGCAGCCCGCTCGCCGACACCGTGCTGGAGCGGCTCACCACCACCTACGGGGCCGCGGCCGATCCGCGGCGTGCCGTGGCCATGCGCGCGTACATGAAGGACGTCGCCCCCTTCCTGGGCCTGACCACCCCGGTCCGCCGCGCCCTGTCCCGCACCGTCGTGGAGGGGCTGCCCCGCCCCGACGAGGCCGACTGCACCGCCGTCGCCCTGCGCTGCTGGGAGCAGCCCGAGCGCGAGTACCAGTACTTCGCCGTGGACTACCTGCGCCGTCACGTGCGGCACTGCTCGTCCGGCTTCCTGCCCGTCGCCCGGCACCTCGTCACCACCGTCCCGTGGTGGGACACCGTCGACCCGCTCGCCGCACACGTCGTCGGGGCGCTGGTCGCCGCCGACCCGGGACTGACCGCCGTCATGGACGACTGGATCGACGACGACCTGTGGCTCGCCCGTACCGCCCTGCTCCACCAGCTGCGCTTCAAGGAGCGCACCGACACCCGGCGCCTCTTCGACCACTGCCTGCGCCGGTCCGGCCATGAGGACTTCTTCATCCGCAAGGCGATCGGCTGGTGCCTGCGCGAGTACGCCAAGACCGACCCGGACGCCGTACGGGCGTTCCTGGCGCGCGAACAGGGACGGTTCGCGCCGCTGTCGGTACGGGAGGCGCTGAAGAACACCGGCGCCTGACCGGCCGGCTCCCGTGACCGCTCCGCCGCGGAAAACCGTTCGACGCGGGGCGGGTCGTCGGCAATGATCGTCGACATGTTCCGGTACGCCTTCCACCTCGCAGCATCCGCCGTCGCGGATGCCCCGAAGGCTGCCGTTCCCGCTTTCCCGGCCGCCGTCGACGGCGCCCGAAGCTGACCCTCCCCGGATCGTCCGGCGGACCCCCCAGGGGGAGGGTCGGCCAGGTTCCAGGGGTCCCCGTCCCGGCCGCGCGCCCGATGCGCCGCGCCCGGGGCCGATCACGCGTCACCATCGAGAGGCTTCGAGGTACCGCCATGTCCAAGACGGCGTACGTCCGCACCAAACCGCATCTGAACATCGGCACGATGGGCCATGTCGACCACGGCAAGACCACCCTGACCGCCGCCATCACCAAGGTCCTCGCCGAGCGCGGCTCCGGCAGTTTCGTCCCGTTCGACCGCATCGACCGGGCCCCCGAGGAGGCGGCGCGCGGTATCACGATCAACATCGCGCACGTCGAGTACGAGACCGACACCCGGCACTACGCGCACGTCGACATGCCCGGTCACGCCGACTACGTCAAGAACATGGTCACCGGCGCCGCGCAGCTCGACGGGGCGATCCTCGTCGTCTCCGCGCTCGACGGGATCATGCCGCAGACCGCCGAACACGTCCTGCTCGCCCGTCAGGTCGGCGTCGACCACGTCGTGGTCGCGCTCAACAAGGCCGACGCCGGGGACGAGGAACTGACCGACCTGGTCGAGCTGGAGGTCCGCGACCTGCTCTCCGCGCACGGCTACGGCGGCGACTCCGCGCCGGTCGTCCGGGTCTCCGGGCTGAAGGCCCTGGAGGGCGACCCGCGCTGGACGGCGTCGATCGACGCGCTGCTCGACGCCGTGGACACGTATGTGCCCATGCCCGAGCGGTATCTGGACGCGCCGTTCCTGCTGCCGGTGGAGAACGTGCTGACCATCACCGGCCGGGGCACCGTCGTGACCGGCGCGGTGGAGCGCGGCACGGTCCGCGTCGGCGACCGGGTGGAGGTGCTCGGCGCCGGGGTGGAGAGTGTGGTGACCGGCCTGGAGACCTTCGGCAAGCCCATGACGGAGGCGCAGGCAGGGGACAACGTGGCGCTGCTGCTGCGCGGGGTGCCGCGCGACGCGGTGCGACGCGGGCACGTGGTGGCCGCGCCGGGCAGCGTGGCGCCGACCCGGCGCTTCACGGCCCAGGTGTATGTGCTGTCGGCCCGCGAGGGCGGGCGTACGACACCGGTGTCGACCGGGTACCGGCCGCAGTTCTACATCCGCACCGCGGACGTGGTCGGAGACGTCGACCTCGGCGAGGCGGCGGTCGCCCGGCCCGGGGACACGGTCACGATGACGGTGGAGCTGGGCCGCGAGGTGCCGCTGGAGCCCGGCCTCGGCTTCGCCATCCGTGAGGGCGGCCGCACGGTCGGGGCCGGCACGGTGACGGCGGTCGGCTGAGCGACGGACGGCTGCCCGCCCCCGTTCAAGGGGGGCGGGCAGCCGGCCGCACGGACGACGGCACAATGAGACGGTGAGCGAGCCCATCCCCGTGACCCGCGTCGTCGATCACGGCACCGCGAAGCTGATGCCCGACGTCGACCGGGAGCGGGCCTGGCTGCTGACCGTCGACGGGGCTCCGCAGTCGTACGTCGACCTGGACGAGCCGACACACCTGGAGTTCGAGTACGCCCGGCGGCTCGGACACGTCCTGGACGTCCTCGCCGACCCGGGGAGCCCGCTGGACGCCCTGCACCTCGGCGGCGGCGCGCTGACCCTGCCGCGGTATCTGGCCGCCACCCGGCCGGGCTCCCGGCAGGACGTCGTCGAGGCCGACGGCCGGCTGCTGGACCTGGTCACCGAGTATCTGCCGCTCCCCGCGAACGCCCGCATCACCCCGCACGCGGCGGACGCCCGCGCCTGGCTGGAGGCGGCCCCCGACGACAGCGCGGACGTCGTCGTCGCCGATGTCTTCGGCGGATCACGGGTCCCGGCGCATCTGACCTCCGTCGCCTACGTCCGTGAGGCCGCGCGCGTGCTGCGGCCCGGCGGGGTCTACCTCGCCAACCTCGCGGACTCGGCCCCGTTCGCCTTCGTGCGCTCCCAACTCGCGACTCTGGGCACACGGTTCGAGGAGCTGGCGCTGATCGCCGAGCCGGGAGTGCTGCGCGGGCGCCGCTTCGGCAACACGGTGCTGGCCGCCGCCCACCACCCCCTGGACATCACCGCCCTGTCCCGCCGGACCGCCGCCGACGCCTTTCCCGCCCGAGTCGAACACGGCGCGGCCCTGCGGGACTTCACACGCGGTGCGCGCCCGGTGCGGGACGAGGACGCGGTGCCGTCGCCCGAGCCGCCCGAGGGGGCGTTCGGTATCGGGTGAGGTGGTCCGGCGTGTGCTTCCGGCCGGCGGCGGGGTGGCGTGGGGTTGTACGCGGGGTGCGCGCCGGGGAGGGGCGTGGGCGGACTGCCGTCACCCGGGCTCCCCGACGGGCCGTTCGGCATCGGCCGACGTCGCCGTCGGGTCCGGATCCGCGCCGGTGATGTGGCGGGTCCGGCGGCGCAGGTTGCGTACGTCGGGGACGCACAGCACCGCCGCCGTGACGACCACGACCAGCGCGGCGCAGCCCCACAGCGCCTCCGGGCGCCCGAACGACGTCTCCGCCGGGCCCGCCAGCGCCATCGCGGCCGGCACCAGGGCGACCGAGCCGAACCAGTCGTACGCCGAGACCCGGGACAGCTTCTCCTCCGGGATCTCCTGGTGCAGCGCGGTCATCCAGGAGACGCCGAACACCTCCACGGACAAGCCGGTCACGAACATCACCGCGCACAGGACACCGACCGGCACCGGCACGGCGAGCGCCGCGGACGGCAGGGCCAGCGGGAACACGCACAGGGTGCCGACGAACAGCAGACGGCGCGGCTGCCAGTGGGTCATCAGCAGCGCGCCCACCACCGTGCCCCCGCCGAAGAAGGCCAGCGCCACGCCCCACGGCGCCGCCCCGCCCAGGTGGTCCCGGGCGACGAGCGGCCCGTAGACCGCGTCGGCCGCGCCGACGACCGCGTTGGCGATGGAGAACTGGACGACGATGCCCCACAGCCAGGGCCGGCCGATGAACTCCCGCCAGCCCTCCTTCAGGTCGGCGAGCATGCCACCGCCCGGGGCACGCGGCGGTATGTGCTTCACGTCGAGGAAGGCCCGCAGCCCCGCGGCGACCGCGAAGGCCACCGCGTCCGCCGCCAGCACCCAGCCCGGTCCGATCGCGGCGACCATGGCGCCGCCCAGCGCCGCCCCACCGAGGGTCGCCCCGTGCATCGCCATCCGGAACACCGCGAACGCCCGGCCCGCCTGCTCGCCCTCGACCGAGGACAGCAGCATGCCCTCGGCGGCCGGATTGAAGAACGCCTGACCGGTGCCGCCGAGCGCGCTGAGCAGCATCATCTGCCACAACTGCGCCTCGCCCGCCAGGACCAGTGCCGCGAACGCGGCCTGCGAGACGCAGTTCAGGGCGTTGGCCGCCACCATCACCCGGTGGCGCGGCAGCCGGTCCGCGACGGCACCGCCGATCAGCAGGAACAGCACCAGCGGCAGGGTGCGGGCGGCGGCCACCAGACCCACGTCGCCGCCGTCGCCGCCCGCGTCCAGCACGGCGAACGCGGCGGCGATCAGCGCGCCGTGGCTGCCCAGATTGGTCACCACGGCGGCGGTGGTCAGCAGCGAGTAGTTGCGGCCGGCCCAGGCGGGGCGGCGGCGGGGGACGGTGGTCGGCATCCCGTGACTATCGCCGGGCGGGGGCCGACTTGCAAAATGGATTGTCGGCCCCCGGACCTGCTACGACTCCGTCGGAGGCTCCTCGGTGAGACGCACCGTGCTGAGGATCTTCTGCACGGTCGCGTCCGGGATCTCGTCCTTGACGCCCTTGGCGCCGTAGAGGTTCCAGGTGACGAAGTCGCCGGCGCTGTTCTTGAACGCGAAGGTGATCGCCTTGCCCTCGCTGTCGCACTTGCCCTTCTGCGGCGTGTTCTCCGAACGCGCGGTGGCGACGCTGCCCTTGATGCCCGACGCCGTGGTGTACGCCTTCGGCTTGTCGTACTTCACGCTCTTCTTGTCGGGCTGCGTGTATCCGCCGTAGATCCACCACGGCACGCGGGTCTCGGCCGCCTCGTCGGCGTTCTTGGCGCCGTTCTCACCGCGGGTTCCGGCGGTGGCGAGGGCGGTGTCCTCCTCGCGGCCGTCCTTGTTGTCGTCGCTGGTGCACCACTTGGACTTCAGATACGCAGGGGCGGTGACGGTGGTGCGGTCCATCTCACCGTCCTTCTCCTCCCACTCGAAGCCCACGCTGGTGCCGGGGGTCTCGATCTCCCAGTCGGCCGGCACGTCGAACTTGGTGCCGAAGCGCGTGTTGACGACGACCTTCCAGCCCGGAATGGTCGCCTTCTCCTCACCGCCGCCGCGCGGGTTGTCCCCCGAGGCGGAGGTGCTCGGCTCCGCGGAGGTTTCCTTGGACGCGGTCGCGCTCGGCTTGCTGTCCTTCTTGCCGTCGGCCTCGTCCTCCTTGTCGCCGCCGAGCACCAGGAACCCGGTGACACCCGCGGCCACGACGACGGCCGTCGCCGCCACGATCGCCACCAGCTTCGTCCGGTTCCCGCCGCCCCCGCCCTGCGGCGGCTGAGGCGTGCCCGCGGTGGAGGGAGTCCCCCACTGCGGCTGCTGCTGATACGGGTTCGGCTGCTGGTAGCCGGGCTGCTGATACGGATTCGGCTGCTGGTACCCCGGCTGCTGGTACGGATTGTTCGACTGCGGGTTCTGCTCGCCCCCGGGCGGCTGCTGTCCTGGCCACATGGGCAGCAACCCTAGCCGCGCCAGGGACACGATTGGGTCACCGCCGGTTGACGGGGACGTAGCAACCCGGATGCCGTGCGGCATGGTCAGTCGAGGCTACTCGTGGGTAACCTGCGGTCATGAGCGCAGACCAGATGTCCATCGGCGACATGCTCGCCGCCACGGTGCCCATGGCCCGTACCCTCCACCTCGAGTTCCTGGAGACCACGCCCGAGCGGGCCGTGGTGGCCCTGCCGGACCAGGGCGAATACCACAACCACGTGGGCGGGCCGCACGCCGGAGCGATGTTCACCCTCGGTGAGTCGGCGAGCGGTGCGATCGTGCTCGCCGCGTTCGGGGACCAGCTCGCGCGCGCCGTGCCGCTGGCCGTCCGCGCCGAGATCGCCTACAAGAAGCTGGCGATGGGCCCGGTCACCGCCACCGCGACCCTCGGCCGCCCGGCCACCGAGGTCGTGGCCGAGCTGGACGAGGGCCGGCGCCCCGAGTTCCCCGTGTCGGTCGCCATCCGCCGCGAGGACGGTGCGGTCACCGGCGAGATGACCGTCGTCTGGACCCTGCGCCCCAACAGCTGACCGCCGACCGCCCACGGCGTGAGGCGGCCGAACCTCACCGGGCGCCGCCCGCGCCATGAGGGCCGTACGGGCCGTACCGGTCCGGCGGCTTGACCCGGGCGGCGTGCGGCGCCGGTGGACCGCCACGCGCCGGCCCGCCGGGCGGGGCGTTCGGCCCTGCCCGGGCACCGTCCCCCGACCCGGTAGGCTTCCCGACCGTGCGCCCTGCTCGGGCGCACGCTCGGAACTGCGGCGACGAACGCAGGCCCAGCGGACCGGGAGGAGTGGCGTTGCACGTCCAGGAGTGGCTCGAGACCGTACCCGCGGTCGCCGTGTACGCGCTGGTGGGACTGGTCATCGGGCTGGAGAGCCTGGGCATCCCGCTCCCGGGCGAGATCATCCTGGTCTCCTCCGCGCTGCTCGCCTCCCAGCACGGCGACATCGACCCGGTGATCCTCGGCGCCTGTGCCACGGCCGGCGCGATCATCGGCGACTCGATCGGTTACGCCATCGGCCGCAAGGGCGGACGGCCGCTGCTGGCCTGGCTGGGTGCCAAGTTCCCCCGGCACTTCAGCGAGGGGCACATCGCCACCGCCGAGCGGTCCTTCCAGAAGTGGGGCATGTGGGCCGTGTTCTTCGGCCGCTTCGTGGCCCTGCTGCGCATCTTCGCCGGCCCGCTCGCGGGTGTGCTGCGGATGCCGTACTGGAAGTTCCTGATCGCCAACGTCCTCGGCGGGATCGTGTGGGCGGGCGGCACCACCGCCGTCATCTACTACATCGGCGTCGTCGCCGAGTCCTGGCTCAAGCGGTTCTCGTGGCTGGGCCTGGTGGCGGCCGTGCTGTTCGGCGTGGTGTCGATGCTGGTACTGAAGCGCAAGGCGAAGAAGGCGACGGCACAGCGGCACCCGGCCGAAGCGGAACCGCAGCCGGTTCCGGCCGCCGACTGAGTGCCGTCAGACAGGCCCTATGGCCTGCCGTGCGCGTCGTGGTGTGCCTTCGCCAGTTCGGCGTACATCGTGCCGTTGAGAGTGAGCCCTTCGCGTTCCTCCGGGGTCAGCTCCCGCCTGACCTTCGCCGGGACCCCCGCGACGAGCGACCCGGGCGGCACCTCCATCCCCTGCGGCACCAGTGCCTGCGCCGCGACCAGTGACCCCGCGCCGATCACCGCCCCGTTGAGCACCGTGGCCCCCATGCCGATCAGGCAGTCGTCCCCGACGGTCGCGCCGTGGACCACGGCGTTGTGCCCGATGGAGACCCGCTCGCCCACGGTGACGGGGTAGCCGGGGTCGGCGTGCAGCGTGCAGTTGTCCTGCACATTGCTGCTCGCGCCGACGGAGATCCGCTCGACGTCGCCGCGCAGTACCGCCCCGTACCAGACGCTCGCGCCCGCGTGCAGCGTCACGTCACCGATCACCGAGGCCGTGGGCGCCACGAACGCGTCCCCGTCCACCTTCGGCTCCTTGCCTCCGATGCCCTTGATCAGCGCGCTGTGCGTCATCGCCTTCCCCTCCGTGAACGTCGTGGACACGACGCACCGTAGCCCAAACCGGTGGGGGGAAGATCACAGGGTCACCGGCCCGTGGGCGTCGCGCCCGCCGACTACGGTGAGCGGGTGCCGAAGCGCAAGAACACGTTCTCGTCCTGGTCGCGCCGTCTCGCCCAGCGCGCGGTCCACGCCGGCTGGGCCTGGGTGCAGCACACGGGCTCGGTGACCGCCGAGCGCCCCGGCCGCTTCCGTTTCGCGGCGATGGGAACAGGTACCAGGCTCGCCTTCCCGCTCGGCACGGTCTTCGGCGAGCCCTGGATCCGGATCGGCGCGCACTGCATCATCGGCGAGCAGGTCACCCTGACCGCCGGGCTGATGCCCGGCCTCGACCTCGGCCCCGAGCCGATCCTGCGCATCGGCGACGGGGTCGTCCTGGGCCGCGGCAGCCATGTCATCGCCGACACCACCGTCACCATCGGCAACGACTGCTACTTCGGTCCGTACGTCTACGTCACCTCCACCAACCACTCCTACGACGATCCGCACGAGCCCATCGGCAAGCAGTGGCCGCGGATGGAACCGGTGGAGATCGGCCCCGGCTGCTGGATCGGCACCGGCGCGGTGATCCTTCCGGGGGCGCGCGTCGGACGGAACGTGGTGGTGGCAGCGGGCGCGGTGGTCCGGGGCACGGTGCCCGACCACGCCGTGGTGGCGGGGGCCCCGGCCCGGGTCGTACGCCGCTGGACCCCCGCCGACGGCTGGCAGCCGCCGCTGCGCACCCCGGCGCCGGTACCGATCCCGGAGGGCGTCACCCCGGAGCAGTTGCGGGCGCTGTCGGGACTGGACGAGGAGGGCGTGGCCCGGCTCGCGGCGCTGGACCAGGAGGGGGCGGCCCGGCTCGCGGAGCTGGACGAGGAGGGGGCGGCCCGCCCGGCGGAACGGGGCGGGGACGGCGCGGCGCGGCTGGCCGAACTGGAGCCCGGCGGCTGAGCCGCGCCCGCTCACCCGGTACCCCCGGCCGCTCGCCCAGCACCAGCCCCACACCGACGGGCACGGCCACACCGCGCAGTACAGTGCGGTGAACGATCGGGTGCACCACACCGTAGTCGGGCAAAATGAACTCTGCCATCCACCATATTGAACGGAATGGAATGTGTCGGACCTCGACCTGCTGACCCGGTCCCTGGCGCGCAACGTCAAGCGCTGGCGCACCGAGCGCGGCTTCACCCTGGACGCGCTCGCGGCGCGGGCGGGCGTCAGCCGCGGCATGCTCATCCAGATCGAGCAGGCCCGCACCAACCCGAGCATCGGCACGGTCGTCAAGATCGGCGACGCGCTCGGCGTCAGCGTCACCACCCTGCTCGACTACGGGCGGGGCCCCAAGGTCCGGATCGTCCCCGCCGACCAGGCCGTGCGGCTCTGGCACACCGAGGGCGGCAGCTTCAGCCGGCTGCTCGCGGGCACCGAGGCCCCCGGCCCGCTGGAGATGTGGGACTGGCGGCTCATGCCGGGCGAGAGCAGCGACTCCGACCCCCACCCCACCGGCACGGTCGAACTCGTCCACGTCACGTCCGGGGAACTGACGCTCACCGTCGACGGCGTCGAGCACCGGGTACCGGCCGGCGCCAGCGCCTCCTTCGAGGCCAACACGCCCCACACCTACGGCAATCAGGGGGACGTCCCGATGGAGATGATCATGACTGTCTCGGTGCCGCCCGTGCACTGAGACATCCCTCCGGCGGCCGTCGGGCGGGCTGTTACGGTGCGGCCATGCGCGCACCCATCGGAGACTTCGACCACGCCACCCCCGCCCCCGACTGTCTCGACGAGCTCACCGCCCCGGTCGCCGCCGCCGTCCGCGCCTGGAGCGGCAGTGTCCCCGCCGACCAGGTCCTCTACGTCGAGACCGACCCGCGCTGGGCCGACACCGCCGTCTTCGTCGAGCACTACGGCCGGGGCCTGCTGGAGCGGTCGGCGAACTGCGTGGTGGTGGCGGGCAGGCGCAGCGGCGAGACCACGCTCGCCGCGTGTGTCGTGCTGTCCACCACCCGGCTCGACGTCAACGGCGTCGTACGCCGTCACCTCGGCGCCCGCAAGGCATCCTTCGCCCCGATGGACACCGCGACGGGGGAGACCGGCATGGAGTACGGAGGCATCACCCCGGTCGGACTGCCGGGCGACTGGCCGGTGCTGGTGGACGCCGCCGTCGTGGACCTTCCGTACGTGCTCGTCGGCAGCGGCCGGCGGCGGGGCAAGCTGCTGGTGCCGGGCAAGGCGTTCGCCGAACTGCCGGGAGCGGTGGTGCTGGAGGGGCTGGGAGTGGCCTGAGATCACCTCGCCGCGTGGTGGGCCAGCGGCAGGTGCGGGTCCGCCGTGCCCGGCGCCGGTTCCGGGTCGGCGTGCACGAGGGCCGCGGTCAGCCGGGGGACGGCGTGCAGCAACGCGTGCTCCGCGTCGACGGCGACGCGATGGGCCTCGCGCACCGTGGCCTCGCCGTCCACCACGACCGCCACCTCGGCGCGCAGCCGGTGGCCGATCCAGCGCAGCCGCAGTTCGCCCACCCCGCGCACGCCCGGAACCCGCGTCAGCGCCTGCTCGGCCCGGTCCACCAGCGCCGGGTCGACGGCGTCCATCACCCGCCGGAACACCTCCCGGGCGGCGTCCCGCAGGACCAGGACGATCGCCGCCGTGATCGCCAGTCCCACCGCCGGGTCGGCGAACCGCCACCCCAGAGCCGCCCCGCCGGCGCCCAGCAGCACTGCCAGCGAGGTGAACCCGTCCGTGCGGGCGTGCAGTCCGTCGGCGACCAGCGCGGCCGAGCCGATGGCCCGTCCCACCCGGATGCGGTAGCGCGCCACCCACTCGTTGCCCGCGAACCCGACGAGTGCCGCGACGGCGACCACCGGGATGTGCTCCACGGGGCGCGGGTCCAGCAGCCGGTCGAGCGCCGTCCAGCCGGTGAAGGCCGCGGACGCGGCGATCGTCAGGACGATCGCGATGCCCGCCAGATCCTCCGCACGCCCGTAGCCGTAGGTGAAGCGGCGGGTGGCCGCACGGCGCCCCAGCAGGAAGGCGATGCCCAGCGGCACGGCGGTGAGCGCGTCCGCGGCGTTGTGCACCGTGTCGCCGAGCAGTGCCACCGATCCCGAGACGGCCACCACGACCGCCTGCGCCAGCGCCGTCACGCCGAGCACCGCCAGCGAGACCCACAGCGCGCGCATGCCTCGCGCCGAGGACTCCAGGGCGGAGTCGAGTCGGTCGGCGCTCTCGTGGGAGTGGGGGGAGAGGAGACGGGCGAGGCGGTGGAACGGGGAAGCCCCGCGGTGCCGGTGCCCGGGCCGGTGCTCGTGCCGGTGGGGGCGCGCGTCCCCGTGGCCGTGGTGGTGCCGGTCGCCCACGATCGTCCCCTTCCGGTGCGCGAGGTGGACGCGGTGACGCCCACGCAGCCATTATGTGCGTATGAGCGCACGCATGCACCTGTCACCTGCGCACGATGCGCACCCACGCACTCCCGGCGAGGAGCAGCTCGCGCTCGCGGCGGAGCTTCTCGCGCTGCTCGGCGACCGCACCCGGCTGGCCCTGCTGCACTCCCTGGCCGGCGGCGAGGCCGATGTCACCACACTCACCGAGGCGTGCGGGGCGGCACGGCCCGCGGTCAGCCAGCATCTGGCGCGGCTGCGCCTCGCGGGGCTGGTGGAGACCCGCAAGGAGGGCCGCCGGGTGATCTACTCGCTGCGCGACGGCCCTCTGCGGCGGCTGGTGGACGAGGCGCTCAACGTGGCCGACCACCGGCTCCGCGACCGGCCCGCTCACGACTGAGAAGCTGTGAACGAGCACCTCGAACGAGGTCGGCCGGGTGCGCCTCGAGGGAGCCGCCGACGACGGTGGTCTCGACCCCGGTGACCGGCCGAGGCCGCGCAGGGCCGGACTGGCGGGCAGGTCAGGGAGCCTGCGAGAAGTGCCTCGACGACCTGTGCCACCCCGCTCCGCGTCATCCGACTGCTGAGCGGTCGGATCGGCGCCCCGTTCTCTGCGCTTCCGTGGCGCAGCCGCACATCACGGGCCACCGACCGCGTGCGGAAGTCGCCACCGCGGGTCGTCGGCCCTCCCCGCGGCCGTGCCGAGGTACTGCTCCGCGAAGGCGGCAGCGGCGGTGGGGGAGGTGAACAGCCGGCGCAGCCGGGCGAGCGTGGTGCCCGCGCGGAACGGGTCCCCCGCCGCGGTGCCGTGGTACAGCTCGGAGAGCCACTGCGAGAACTCCTGGTAGTCCCACACACGCCGCAGACAGGCCGGTGAGTAGCCGGCCAGCCGGCTGCCGTCGCCCTCGGTGAGCCGCGCGACCAGCGCGTCGCCGAGCAGGAACGCGTCGTGCAGGGCGAGATTCATGCCCTTGGCGGCGATCGGCGCGACCAGGTGCGCCGCGTCCCCGGCCAGGAAGAGCCGCCCGAACACCATCGGCTCGGTGACGTAGTCGTGCCCTCTGATGCCTCGGGCCATTATGGCGTCACGGCACCCCTGGCCCACCGTGCCGCGGCGGAGTTCGGCGGACTTCGGTGGGCCCTAGCCGAGCCGGGGTATCTCGATGGCGGGGCAGCGGTCCATCACCATCTCCAGGCCCGCCGCGCGGGTCCGCTCGTAGGCCGCCTCGTCGATGACGTCGAGCTGGAACCACACCGCCCGGGCGCCCCTGGCGACCGCTTCGTCGGCGACGGCCCCGGCCAGGTCGCTGTTGACGAACACATCCACCACATCGACCTCGAAGGGGATGTCCGCGAGCGAGGCATAGCCCTGCTCGCCGTGCACCGTCTCGGCCTTCGGATGGACCGGTACCACGCGTTTGCCGAACCGCTGGAGCACCTGGGCGACGCCGTACGCCGCGCGCTGCCGGTTCGACGACAGGCCCACCACGGCCCAGGTGTCACCGAGTTCGGTGAGGATCTTGCGGACCGTTGCCTCGTCGCCGTACACCGTCGGCCTCCCGGGAGTCGTGGAAGAGCTGTCACCGCGCACAACGAAACAGCGCGCACGGTGATTCCCGGCAGCGGCCCGCTACCCCCCGGTGGGGGCGGTGGACTGTACCTGCCGCCGGGGTGCCCGGCGCCGGGAACCGACCACCGCGACCCGAAAGGCGTGCGAGATACCTGCGTACGCCCGCTCGCGCGCCTACGCTCGCCTCGTGCTGCGCATCACCGACGCCCGAACGGGCGAGCCCGTGGACGCCGCCCCCGCCCGCCGGGGGCTGACCCGAGTCGAGGCCCACACCCAGGGGCTCGACCCGACGAACCTGCGCGTGCTGCTCGTCGCCGACCTGCTCGTGCGTGCCCTGGAGCTCGGCGGCACGCCGGTGTGGGCGCTGCTCGCCGGCGAGCGGCAGCAGGCGGAACTGCGCGCGGCGGGCGCGGCCCTCGGAGTCCGGCCCTTCGAGGTCGGCGGGGACACCGGCACCGGCCTGGGCGAGGCGCAGGTGCTGCACGTGGTGAGCGAGGGCGGCGCGACACCCGACGGAGTGCGGGTCGCCGTGGCCCCCGCGTACGGGCAGGCACCCGGCTCCCAGGACGGCGTCGACCCCGCCGTCCTGCGTCTGGCGCTGCTCGCCCACCCCAGGAGCACACCCGTGAGAATCGACCCGGCCGTCCTCGGCGACGCCGGGGAGACCCTCGACCGGTGGCGCCGCGCGGTCGCCGACTGGGCGCGTCAGCCCTCGCGCCCCATCCCCGACGCGGTGCGCGCGGACCTGCGCAGCGCGTGGGAGGACGACCTGGACGCGCCCGGCGTGCTGAGCGTCCTGCGCGCGGTGGAGACGGACCCGGAGCTGGTGGACGGCGCCCGCTTCGAGACCTACGCCTACGCCGACCGGCTGCTCGGTCTCGACCTCACCCACGACCTGGGATCCCCGGCATGATCGAGCGCGCCGGGGCGGGACCGCTGCGCCGCCTGGTCGTCCTGCGCCACGCCAAATCGGCCTGGCCGGAGGGGGTCACCGACCATGAACGGCCGCTCGCTCCGCGCGGCCGCGGGGACGCCCCGGCCGCCGGACGCGCGCTCGCCGAGGCCGACTGCCTGCCCGGCCTCGCGCTCTGCTCCACCGCCGTCCGGGCCCGCCGGACCTGGGAGCTGGCCGCCGCGCAATGGGGCACGCCCCCGCCGGTCCGCCACGACCCGCGCCTGTACCACGCCGGCGTCCCCGAGCTGCTGGCCGTGGCGCACGAGGTGCCGGCCGAGGTCGAGACGCTGCTGCTGATCGGACACAACCCGGGGATGGAGGATCTGGTCCTGACGCTCGCCGGCGACGGTCTGGACGACACCCTGGACCGTGTCCGCGAGAAGTTCCCGACCTCCGCGATCGCCGTCCTGTCCTGGCGCGGCGCGGGCTGGCGGGACCTGGTCCCGGGCGCGGCCCTGCTGACGTCCGTGACCGTGCCCCGGGGCCGCAGGCGATAGCCGGAACGCTCCTCCCGCGCGGCGGCGCTCACGGCCTGTCGTTCGGACGATGCCGCGCACGCCCTAGGCTGGCCGGATGCAGGACGAGTACCGCACCGTCGCGCGCGCTGGTGTGCACGAGACCGAGATCAACCGCTCCCGCTTCCTGTGCGCCCTCGCCCCGGCGGCCACCGAGCGGGAGGCGCAGGACTTCATCGCCGCCGTCCGCAAGGAGCACGCCGACGCCACCCACAACTGCTGGGCCTACGTCATCGGCGCCGATGCCTCGACCCAGAAGGCCAGTGACGACGGCGAGCCCGGCGGCACCGCCGGCGTCCCCATGCTCCAGATGCTGCTGCGCCGCGACATGCGGTACGTCGTCGCCGTGGTCACCCGCTACTACGGCGGCGTCAAGCTCGGCGCCGGCGGCCTCATCCGCGCGTACGGCGGTGCCGTCGGCGAGGCGCTGGACACGCTCGGCACCATCACCCGGCGCCGCTTCCGGCTGGCCACGGTGACCGTCGACCACCAGCGGGCCGGCAAGGTCCACAACGACCTGCGCGCCACCGGACGCGAGGTGCGGGACGTGCGCTACGGCGAGGAGGTCACCCTCGAGATCGGCCTCCCGGACGCCGATGTGCCCGCCTTCCGCGCGTGGCTCGCCGACGTCACCGCGGGGGCGGCCGGCTTCCAGCTCGGCGGAGAGGCGTACGGGGACGCGTGAGGAGTGCCGCCGCCCGTAATGCTTACCTTTGGGTTGATAACGGGCGAACGTGGACCGCGTCATGACGGAGCGATACGGGAGTAACCGCCCGTGCTGTCGGACCCGGCGGTTACGCTGCGGGGATCATGAGACTGCTGCACACTTCCGACTGGCACCTCGGCCGGTCCTTCCACCGGGTCGGCATGCTCGGTGCCCAGGCCGAGTTCATCGGCCACCTCGTCGCCACCGTGCGTGAGCGCGCCGTGGACGCGGTGGTCGTGTCGGGAGACGTGTACGACCGAGCCGTACCGCCGCTCGCCGCGGTCGAGCTGTTCGACGACGCCCTGCACCGCCTCGCCGACCTCGGCGTGCCGACGGTGATGATCTCCGGGAACCACGACTCGGCCCGCCGGCTCGGTGTCGGTGCCGGCCTCATGGGGCGCGCGGGCATCCATCTGCGGACGGAACCGTCCAGTTGCGGCATACCCGTGGTGCTGTCGGACGGTCACGGGGACGTCGCCTTCTACGGCCTGCCGTATCTCGAACCCGCCCTGGTGCGGGACGAGTTCGAGGTGGAGAAGGCCGGCCACGAGACGGTGCTCGCCGCCGCCATGGACCGGGTCCGCGCCGACCTCGCCACGCGCGCGGCCGGCACCCGTTCCGTCGTCCTCGCGCACGCCTTCGTCACCGGCGGCGAACCCAGCGACAGCGAGCGGGACATCACCGTCGGCGGAGTGGCCGCCGTGCCCGCCGGAGTGTTCGACGGGGTCGACTACGTGGCGCTCGGGCACCTCCACGGCTGCCAGACCCTCACCGAACGCGTGCGCTACTCCGGCTCCCCCCTGCCGTACTCCTTCTCCGAGGCCGGCCACCGCAAGTCCATGTGGCTGGTCGACCTGGCCGTCGACGGAGCCGTCACCGCCGAGCGCGTGGACTGTCCGGTGCCGCGCGCCTTGGCGCGGATCCGCGGCACCCTGGAGGAACTGCTCGCCGATCCCGGGCTCACGCGGCACGAGGAGGCGTGGATCGAGGCGACGCTCACCGACCCGGTCCGCCCCGCCGAGCCCATGGCCCGGCTCACCGAGCGCTTCCCGCACACCCTCAGCCTCGTCTTCGACCCCGCCCGGTCGGCGGACGAACCGGAGGTCTCCTACGCCCGCCGCCTCGCCGGCCGCGACGACCAGCAGATCGCCGAGGACTTCGTCACCCACGTGCGCGGCACCGGCCCCGACGAACACGAACGGACCGTCCTGCGGGACGCCTTCGACGCGGTCCGCGCGGACGACGCGGTACGGGAGGTGGCACGGTGAGGCTGCACCGGCTGGACATCACCGCCTTCGGGCCCTTCGGCAGCACCCAGAGCGTCGACTTCGACGACCTGTCCGCCGCTGGCCTGTTCCTGCTGCACGGCCCCACCGGCGCCGGCAAGACCTCCGTACTGGACGCCGTCTGCTACGCGCTGTACGGCTCCGTCCCCGGGGCCCGGCAGAGCGGTCAGGGCATGTCGCTGCGCAGCGACCACGCCGCCCCGGGCACCCGCACCGAGGTCACCCTCGAACTCACCGTCGCCGGACGGCGGCTGGAGATCACCCGGCAGCCGCCCTGGGAGCGTCCGAAGAAGCGCGGCACCGGCACCACCCTGGACAAGGCCCAGACCTGGCTGCGCGAACGCGACGCGGTCTCGGGCACCTGGAAGGACCTCAGCCGCTCGCACCAGGAGATCGGCGAGGAGATCACCCGGCTCCTCGGCATGAGCCGGGAGCAGTTCTGCCAGGTCGTCCTGCTGCCCCAGGGCGATTTCGCGCGCTTCCTGCGCGCCGACGCCGAAGCCCGGGGCAGGCTGCTCGGCCGCCTCTTCGACACCCGTCGTTTCGCCGACGTGGAGAAGCGCCTCGCCGAACTCCGCAGGGCCGCCGAGTCCCGGGTCCGCGACGGCGACGCCGACCTGCTGGCGGACGCACACCGGATGCAGCAGGCCGCGGGCGACACCATGGAGCTGCCCGAGCTGGCGCCCGGCGAACCGGGACTGGCCGAGGCCGTACTGGCCGCGGCCGCCGTCGCCCGCAGCACCGCGCGCGAACGGCTCACCGCCGCCCGCTGCCGCCTCGCCACCGCCGAGTCCGCCCTGACCGCCGCCGACCGGGCCCTGGACGACATACGCGACCGGGACCGGCTGCAACGGCGGTTCGCCGAGGCGCGGGAGCGGGCCGCGCGGCTGCAGGAGCGCTCCGGTGCCCACCGGGAGGCGCAGACCCGGATGGAGCGGGCCCGCAAGGCCGAGACCGTCGCCCCCGCCCTGGAACTGCGGGACTCCGCCGACGCCGAGCACCGGCGCGCGGCCGCCGCCGAGCTGCGCGCGCGTGCTCTCCTCCCGGCGTCCCTCGCGGACGCGGGAGCGGCCGGGCTCGCCGCCGCCGCCCGCCGGGCCGCCGAGGAACTGGGCGGGCTGGAGTCGGCCCGCCGCGCCGAGCTGCGGCTGACGGAACTCCTCGCCGAGCGCGCCGACCTGGACCGCCAGGAACGCGCCGACGAGGAGGCGCGGGAGGACGCGGAGACCTGGCTCGCGGACTGGGAGGAGACCCGCGCCGGTCTCCACGCCCGCATCGAGTCCGCGCAGCAGGCCGCGACCCGGGCCGGCGAACTCGCCGTGCGGCGCGACCCCGCGCGGCAGCGGCTGAACGCCGCGCGGATGCGGGACCAGCTGGCCGAGGACACCGAAACGGCCGCCGAACAGGCCCGGACCGCCCGGGAACGGGCGCTCGCGGCCCAGCAGCACTGGCTCGACCTCAAGGAACGGCGCCTGAACGGCATCGCCGCCGAACTGGCCGCCGGCCTCACCGACGGAGAGCCCTGCGCGGTCTGCGGCGCCACCGAACACCCGGCCCCCGCCCGCAAGGTCGACGGGCACGTCGACCGCGAGACGGAGGAGGGCGCCCTCGCCGACTACCGGCGCGCGGACGACCGGCGCGCCGAGGACGAGCGGCGGCTGGGCGTCGTACGGGAGGCGCTGGCCGCCGCGAGCGCGGAGGCCGGGGACACCGCGACCGGACAACTCGCCCGTGCGGTCGAGGAACTGGAGCAGGAGTACGCACGGGCACGGGACGCCGCCTCCGTGCTGCACTCCGCGCAGGAACAGCTGCGCCGCGCCGAGCACGAGCACGAGCTGCGGACCACCGCCCAGCGCGAGGCTGCGGTCCGGGCCGCCTCCCGCGTGGGCCACCGGGAGCGGCTGGACCGGGAACATCACACCCTGGAAGAAGAGCTGACCCGGGCGCGGGGGGACGCCACCAGCGTGGCCGCGCGCGCCGAGCAGCTGGAACACAGGGTCGCACGGCTCACGGACGCCGCCGACGCCGCCCGCACCGCCGAGGACGCGGCGCAGCGGCTCAAGGACGCCGACGCCCGGCTCGCCGACGCCGCCTTCCGCGCGGGCTTCGACACCCCGCAGGCCGCCGCCGACGCCCTCCTGGACGACGCCGGCCACCGCGCACTGCAGCGGCGCCTGGACACCTGGCAGCACGAGGAGGCCGCCGTACGGGCCGTCCTCGCCGAGCCGGAGACCGCGGCCGCCGCGCAGCGGCCGCCCGCCGACCTCGCCGCCGCGCAGCGGGCCGCCGAGGACGCGGCCCGCCGGGTGCGCGAGGCGGCCTCCGCGCGCGACGCCGCCGCCCGGCGCTGCGCCGAACTCGACCGGCTCTCCGCGCGGGCCGCCGCCTCGGTGCGCCGGCTGGGACCGCTGCGCGAGGCGTACGACCGGGTGGCCCGCATGGCCGGTCTCACCGCGGGCACCTCGGCGGACAACGAACGAAGGATGCGCCTGGAGTCGTACGTCCTCGCCGCCCGCCTGGAGCAGGTGGCCGCCGCCGCGACCGTACGGCTGCACCGCATGTCGTCCGGCCGGTACGCCCTCGTCCACTCCGACGACCGCACCGGCCGTGGCCGCAGCGGCCTCGGACTGCACGTCGTCGACGCCTGGACCGGACGGGAGCGCGACACCGCGACCCTCTCGGGCGGCGAGACCTTCTTCGCCTCGCTCGCCCTCGCGCTCGGGCTCGCGGACGTCGTCACCGACGAGGCGGGCGGGGTCAGGCTGGACACCCTCTTCATCGACGAGGGCTTCGGCAGCCTCGACGACCAGACCCTCGACGAGGTGCTCGACGTCCTCGACTCACTCCGCGAGCGCGACCGCAGCGTCGGGATCGTCAGCCATGTCGCGGATCTGCGGCGGCGGATCCATGCGCAGTTGGAGGTCGTGAAGGGGAGATCGGGGTCGGTACTGCGCCAGCGGGGCGCGGAAGGCCCGTGAACGTCCGCTTCCCCGGCCGGTACCCGGCGGGCCGGTCGGGGACCGGGTGATCCCGGAGATCGCCGACCCGGCAGGGCGCCGCTACCACGAGCGCTTGCACCGGCTGGCCCTACTCGCCGCACGGGCTCCTGACCACATGAGACCTGCGGTGGACCAGCTCGGCGCCGTGGATCGGCTGCAGCGCCTCCGCGACGACCTCCGGTGACGTGGACATCCGGGCGGCCGTTTCCCCGGGCTTTCGGTGGGACCTCCTGTGGGGGCGGGAGCCGTCGGAAGCCGGGGTCTGTCCGGAACCTGGCGCGATGGGGCGCTGTGCATGAACACCTCGACCGGCGAGGATCGTTGTACCGGACGCAGGACACATCGCGCGGACGCCGAAGGCATGACGACGACTGCGCGGACGGCGACTGCGCACATGACGGATTCACACACGACAAGTGAGGGGTTGCCGTGACGGATCTCGCGGCCGCGGTCGAATCCGTGGCACAGCTCTCCACGGTCTGGCGCGCCATGGTGCTGGACCGGGACGAGGACGCCGATGTGCGGGACCTCCCGGGCGTCGCCGTGCGCTGGGCCGACTGCCGCTTCGCCTTCTGGAACGCGATCACCCTGACCGAGGCCGGGACCGGTGCCGCGCTCCTGGAGAAGCGGCTGCACGAGGCGGCCGACATCATGCGCGCCAAGAAGCGGCCGGGCTTCCTTTGGCTCTTCGAGGACCTGCTCACGGACGACGCGCGCGCGGCACTGGCGGAGGCGGCGGAACGCGCGGGCCTCGTCCACGCCTTCCCCGGCACCGGCATGGCCGGCGACCTGCTGCCCGTCCCCGAACCGCACCACGCGGAGCTGACGTTCGAGCGGGTCACCACCGACGAACAACTGAGGGCCTACGCGGACATCAACTCCCGCGCCTACGGCTTCCCCCTGGAGGACGGCCGCGACGGCCTGGCCGGCTCCACGCTGTGGAAGCAGGATGTGTACGCCTACCTGGCCCTGCGGGACGGCGTCCCGGCCGCCTGCGCCGCGACGGTCGAGGCACAGGGCCGTCTCTTCGTGGCGCTCGTCGCCACCGACCCCGACCACCAGCGCCGGGGCTACGGCGAGGCGGTGACGCGCAAGGCGCTGTACGAGGGCGGCCGCGCCACCGGCCTGACCCGTGCCACCCTGCACGCGACCGTCGCCGGGGCACCGGTGTACCCCCGGATCGGCTTCGAACCGAACTCCCCGATGCACTTCTACGGACTCAAGAGCTGAGCGCCCGACCCCCACCCACGGCCGCGCGGCGCACCCCGCGGTCGACTTCGCTCAGTAGGGACTCCGTGAGGTGGTGTGTGGCCCAGGAGGGCCGGACGCGGCTGAGTAGGGCATGCCGGCAGCGGCTGGCGAGGAGTGGCCGTCCGAGGCTGGCCGGCCATGGTCCGACGATGGGCAGAAGGCCATGCGGTGGCGGAGAAGTGGAGGGTGAGGGCGGGGCTGTCCGTGCCCGAGGAATTGGTTCCTCAACAGGGGCGACGGCTGTACAGAGGGGTTCGTGCAGATGGCGTCGCGGCTGTCGGAGGTCATGGGCCGCGTCCACGCCGCCCGGGCGGCGTGGACGCGGCCGAGGTCAGGACCTGTCGATCAGTTTCCGTATCTCCGGAGGGAGCTTGTTGCCCGAGTGGGAGGCCACGAAGGTGGCGTCGTCGGGGCTGTCACCGACGGCGACGGCCATGTCGGGTGAGATGCCGTCCACCGCATAGGCGGTCGTCGTCTCTCCGGATTCCTCAGCCTTGTCCTGGTCTCCGGTGTCCTGACACGGCGGGATGGTGGCGGAACCGAGCTTCTCTCCCGCCGTGAACTCCACGTTCGCGACGTCCCGGTACGTGCGGTCCTGATAGAGGACTCGGTAGGCGCAGGATTCCGCCTGCTCGCCTCCGTCACTGCTGCTCTCCGATGTGCAGGCCACAGCCAGCATCATCATGGCTGCCACGAGAGACACTCGCGTGGTTCGCCCCGACCGGCTCATAGTGTTCCTCCCAGTAGATGCTACGGAGGGCCAGGACGTCTCCCCTGCCGAGGGTCCTGGCATCGTCTCGCAGGTGAACGAGTCCGTGCACATGGTGAGGTTCGAATGTCCCGAGCCCACGTGTCCCAGCCCGAAGACGTGTCCGGCCTCATGAGGACCGACGGAGCGGATGTCGTATTCGTTCGAGCAGCTGCTGGTCGGCTTGTTCGTGAAGTCGTGGTCGTGGGTGTGGAAACGGAGGTCGGCCTCACGCAGATCATTCTTGGCCCCGGGCATGGCCCAGGTGTATGAGCAGGTCGGCGCGGCGACGCAGCGACTGCGGTTGCTGAACCCCCGGCTCCGGTACGGGAGTCGACCCGATAGGTTCTGCGCATGGTGCGATACGCGGAGCCGGGCACGGTCGAGTGGGTGGAGTCGGGCGGCGGGCCGCTCATCGCGGTGCCGGAGACGGTCCTGCCGTTCTGGACGGGCGCCGACGGCGAGGAGACGGCCTCGGACTACGACCGGGCCTGCGAGGTGGACGGACTCGTCGGTCTGCTCCCGGTCGGCGACTCCACGGCCCTGGTGCTGGGCGACGAGCCCGCCGCGACCGCCTTCCTCCCCGAGCACAACACCCTCGTCCGGTGCATCGCCGGACACTCGGAGGCGGAGGTGCTGGCGAGCGTCCCGGCGGCACTGCACACCGCACAGTGGCAGGCCGAGGTGCACTGGAAGGTGCCGGGTGCGCTCCTGCTGTTCGACGCGGCCTGGCCCGGCACCGAGTCCACCGGCACCGACCACCTGCGCCTCACCCTCACGCCCGGCCGTTACGCGGTCCGCGCGGCCCAGGTACAGCCGGGCCCGGAGACCTGGCTGGCCCTGGTCCAGCTCCGGCCACTGCCCTGACCGGCGGGTCGGGCGCCCCCGACGGTCCCGCCCGTCGGGGGCGCCCGACCCGGGGGTACGAGGAGGAGCGCCCGCGCGGTGACCCGCCGACGGCCTACCCCTGTGCGCACCACGGACGGCGGCGCACGACTCGGCCGGGAGCGCGACGGAGACGCCTCGTCGGACGGGGCGGCCAACGGATAATCGCGTGCGCCGTTCCACCCCGCCCCGCACCATGGACGATCATGCCCAAGTACCCGCCTCACGCCCCCGAAGCACTCCGTCGTGACCCCCTGCCCCTGCGCGGCCGGACCGCGCTGGTCACCGGTGCCAGCCGGCGCGGTGGCATCGGACACGCCGTGGCCCGGCGTCTCGCCGCCCACGGAGCCGGCGTGTACCTGCACCATCACGTGCCGCACGACGCCGCCATGCCCTGGGGCGCCGACCGGATCGAGGAGGTGACCGCCTCCGTGCGCGACGCCCTCGGTGACCCCGACGCACGGGTGGTCGCCGGGCCGGGCGACCTCACCGACCCGGCGGCCCCCGCCGCGCTGCACGCCCGGGCGGCCGAGGCACTCGGCGGACGGCTCGACATCCTCGTCGCCAACCACGCCCTCAGCGGTTCCGACGGAGACCTCGACACGATCGACGCGGCCATGCTCGACGCGCACTGGACCGTCGACACCCGCTCCGTGCTGCTGCTCGTCCAGGCCCACGCCCGGCACCGGGCCGCCCTGCCGCCGCGCACCCCGGGCGGGCGTGTGGTGATGATGACCTCCGGGCAGGACATCGCCGGCGGGATGCCCGGGGAGATCGCCTACGCCCTCCAGAAGGGCGCGCTCGCCTCCGTCACCCGCTCCCTCGCGACCGCACTGGCCGAGCACGCGGTCACGGTGAACACCGTCAACCCCGGTCCCGTGGACACCGGTTACCTGACCGGCGACGCCTACGAGGCCGTGGCGGCCCGCTTCCCCGCCGGACGCTGGGGCGTGCCCGACGACCCCGCCCGCCTCATCGCATGGCTGGCCACGGACGAGGCGGACTGGATCACCGGCCAGGTCATCGACTCCGAGGGCGGTTTCCGGCGTTGACGGCGGCGGCGCCGGTCCGGCTCACAGCGCCGACAGTTCGTCCACCAGGTCGTCCAGACCCAGGGAGCCCTGGGACAGCGCGGCCATGTGCCAGGCCTTGAGGTCGAACGCGTCGCCGTGCCGCTTGCGGGCGTTCTCCCGGCCCAGCAGCCACGCCCGCTCGCCGAGCTTGTAGCCGATGGCCTGGCCCGGGATCGTCAGATAGCGGGTCAGCTCGCTCTCCACGAAATCCGCGGGGCGGCTGCTGTGCGCGCCGAAGAACTCCTCGGCCAGCTCCGGCGTCCAGCGCTCACCCGGGTGGAACGGCGAATCCGCCGGGATCTCCAGCTCCAGGTGCATGCCGATGTCGACGATGACCCGGGTCGCCCGCATCATCTGCGCGTCCAGATAGCCCAGCCGCTCCTCCGCGTCCGTGAGGAACCCGAGCTCGTCCATCAGCCGCTCCGCGTACAGCGCCCAGCCCTCGGCGTTGGCGCTGACCCCGCCCACGGAGGCCTGGTAGCGGGAGAGGTCGTCCGCCACGTGCACCCACTGCGCCAGCTGGAGGTGATGGCCGGGGACGCCCTCGTGGTACCAGGTGGAGACGAGGTCGTAGACCGGGAAGCGGGTCAGGCCCATCGTGGGCAGCCACGTGCAGCCCGGCCGCGAGAAGTCCTCCGACGGAGGCGTGTAGTACGGCGCCGCCGCGCTCCCCGGCGGGGCGATCCGCGACTCCACCTTCCGTACCCGCTCGGCGAGGTCGAAGTGGGTACCGTCCAGGGACTCGATCGCCCGGTCCATCACGCCCTGGAGCCACTCGCGGACCTCGTCGACCCCCTCGATGTGCCGGCCGTGCTCGTCGAGGTGCGCCAGCGCCACCCACGGCGTCGCGGCGCCGGGCAGGATCTTCTCGGACTCCTTCTTCATCTCGCCGAGCAGCCGGTGGTACTCGGACCAGCCGTACGCGTACGCCTCGTCCAGATCGAGGTCCGTGCCGTTGTAGTAGCGGGACCAGCGGGCGTAGCGCTCCCGGCCCACGGTGTTCGGGGCGCCTTCGATCGCCGGCGCGTACACGTCGCGCATCCAGTCCCGCAGCTCCACGACGGCCGCGGTCGCCGCGCGGGCGCCCTCGTCCAGCTCCGTGCGCAGCGCGTCCGGGCCCGCGGCGGCGAAGTCCTCGAACCAGCCGCGGCCCTCGCCCGTGTCCGTCCACTCGGTGAGCTGCCCGACGAACGTCTCCGTCGGGCGCGGAGCCGCGTACAGCTTGCGCTCCAGGCCGAGCTCGAGCGACTCCCGGTAGCCCGCCAGGGCGGCCGGGACCGCACGCAGCCGCTCGGCGATCGCCGCCCAGTCCTCGTCCGTCTCGGCCGGCGTCACGGTGAACACCTCGCGCACCGAGTGGGCGACCGTGCCCAGATTGCCGACCGAGCGCAGCCGCTCGTCGGCCTCGTGCACGGCCAGTTCCGCGGTGAGCCGCTCGCGCAGCAGACGGGCGCAGCGGCGCTCGATGCCGCTGTCCGCGCCGGGCAGCCGCTCGGCCTCGTCGAGCCGGGCGAGCGTGGCCCGCTGCAGATCGGCGAGCGCGGCCTGGCCCGCGGGCGAGAGATCGGGCAGACGGGAGGAACTCTCCTTCACGCCGAGGAAGGTTCCGGTGACCGGGTCGAGGGCGATGAGCTCGTCGACGTAGGCGTCGGCGACCTGCCGGGGGAGCGCGCTGTTGGTCTGTGACATGCGGACCATCCTGGTACGAGGCCCGCCGCACGTCACCCGGTTTGAGCCGAGGGCGTGGGCGAAGGCGGCAGTATCGGCCCGCAGTCCCACTGCTGGAAGATCAGCCGGGTCTCCACGCGGGCCACCTCGCGCCGGGCCGTGAACTCGTCGAGCACCAGCCGCTGCAGATCCGCCATGTCCGCGACCGCGACATGCACCAGGTAGTCGTCGGGGCCGGTCAGATGGAACACCGTCAGGGACTCCGGCAGCGCCCGGATCCGCTCCACGAACGGCCCCACCAGCTCCCGCCGGTGCGGTCTGACCTGCACCGACAGCAGCGCCTGGAGACCCCGTCCCAGCTTGGCCGGATCCAGTTTCAGCCGGTGCCCCAGGATCACGCCGGAGCGGCGCAGACGGGTCACCCGGTCCAGACAGGTCGACGGCGCGACCCCGACCTGCGCGGCGAGATCCCGGTAGGTCGTCCGGGCGTCGTTCTGCAACAGCCGCAGCAGATGGAGGTCCACCGGATCGAGTACGACACCTTCGGCCATCGGCCGAACGTAGCACGGGAGACCGGCCCGATGACCCGTTCGGTGTTCACCCTTCCGTCCATGGACATGGGCATGGACACGCGACGCACCACACGAGCACTCGCCACCGAGGCCGTGCACGCAGGCCGGGACGACCTCGCCGGACTGGGACTGCACGCCCCGCCGATCGACCTGTCCACCACCTACCCCTCCTACGACAGCCGCGGCGAGGCCGCCCGCATCGACGCCTTCGCCACCACCGGTGCCGAACCGGAGGGCCCGCCCGTCTACGGGCGGCTGGGCAATCCGACCGTCGCCCGCTTCGAGACCGCGCTGGCCCGCCTGGAGGGGACCGAGTCGGCGGTCGCCTTCGCCAGCGGCATGGCCGCGCTCAGCGCCGTTCTGCTGGTCCGCGGCTCCATGGGGCTGCGGCACGTCGTCGCCGTACGCCCCCTGTACGGGTGCAGTGACCACCTGCTGACCGCCGGACTGCTCGGCTCCGAGGTGACCTGGACCGATCCGGCCGGGGTCGCCGACGCGCTGCGCCCGGACACCGGTGCGGTGCTGGTGGAGTCCCCGGCCAACCCCACCCTCGCCGAGGTCGACCTGCGGGCCGTCGCGCACGCCTGCGGCTCCGTGCCGCTGCTCGTCGACAACACCTTCGCCACCCCGGTCCTCCAGCGTCCGGCCGAGCACGGGGCGCGACTCGTGCTGCACAGCGCCACCAAATACCTCGGCGGTCACGGGGACGTGCTCGCGGGCGTGGTGGCCTGCGACGAGGAGTTCGCCGGGCGGCTTCGCCAGGTGCGGTTCGCCACCGGTGGCGTGCTGCATCCGCTGGCCGGCTATCTGCTGCTGCGCGGCCTGTCGACCCTGCCGGTACGGGTACGGGCCGCGTCCGCGAACGCCGCCGAACTCGCCGCCCGGCTCGCCGCCGACCCGCGCGTGGCCCGCGTGCGCTATCCGCGCATCGGCGGGGCGATGGTCTCCTTCGAGGTGCACGGTGACCCGCACGAGGTGATCGCGGGTGTACGGCTGATCACCCCGGCCGTCAGCCTCGGCAGTGTGGACTCGCTCATCCAGCACCCGGCGTCCATCAGCCACCGCATCGTCGACGCCGACGACCGCAGGAACGCCGGAGTGAGCGACCGGCTGCTGCGGCTCTCGGTCGGCCTGGAGGACGTCGAGGACCTGTGGGCGGACCTGGACGCGGCCCTCGGGGAGCGGGCCGGGACGCCCGTACGCCCGGAGGCGCTGTACCGGGGCTGAGGTCCCGCACGCGGCGAACGGCCCGGCGCGTCCCGCCGGGCCGTTCGCCGCGTGTGAGCGCGGGGGGCTACGACCGGCCGATCCGCTCGCCGTGCTCCCGCTGCTCCGGTGCGCGGCGGGCCGTCACGGCGTCCAGCCGGGCCGTGATGACCAGGGTGCCCTCCTCGATCTGGTAGTCGAGCGGCAGCCCCAGCCCGCGCATTGCGGCGACCATGCCGGTGTTGGAGGCCTGCGTCACGGCGTAGACATGGGCGCAGCCCGCCTCGGCGGCCATGGACACCAGCCGGGCGAGGAGCGCACCGCCGATGCCCCGGCGCTGCCAGTCGTCCTCCACGAGCAGCGCCACCTCGGTCTCGTCGCCGTCCCACAGCAGATGACCGAGGCCGACGATGCGGCCCGAGGCGGTCTGCACCGCGAGCGTGCGGCCGAAGCGCGGGCTGAGCAGGTGGTTCAGATAGCGGTCCGCGTCGCCGACCGGCCCGTGGTACCGCATCCGCAGGGTCCGGGTGGAGCACCGCTCGTGCATCGCCCGCGCGGCGGCCAGATCGCCGGTGTCCGCCCGGCGCACGGAGATGTCACTGCCCTCGGGCAGCGTGAGCACGTCCCGGCCGCGCGGGAACCGCGGGCCGAGCCGGGCGTCCAGTTCCACCAGCGCACGGGCGCGGGCGAACTCGGTGGGAGTGAACGGCAGATACGGCCGCTCCACGGTGATCACCCCGCCCTCGGGGGCGCGCAGCCGGATCACGGTGTCCTCCAGGAAGCCCTCCACCGGGACCGTCCCCGGGGCCCCGGGGCCTTCGGCCGGTGCGGCGGGCTGCGAACGGATCGTGCAGCGCCCCAGCAACTGGCGCAGTGCCAGCGGCAGTTCGGCCGCGTCCTGAGCGGTGCGGGCGGCCAGCGCCAGTACCCGGGTGGGGGTGTCCACCAGATCGTGGGCGTCGGCCCGCTCGATCCAGGTGGCCGTACCCCCGGCGACCGACACCGCCGTGGCGAGGTCCGTACCGGCCGGTGCCCGCAGCAGGAACTCGTCGACGGTGTCCTCACCCAGCGGGTGCGTCTGCAGGGTCAGGATGTCCACCCGGCGCTCGGCCAGCGCCGTGCACAACGCGGCCAGCGCGCCCGGCTCGTCCTTCACCGTCGTCCGCATCCGCCACAGCTCGCTGTCCACGGTCATGGCGGAGGGCGGCGGGGCACCGCCGGTATCGTGCGCCGGCGGTGCGCTGCCGTGGCGTCGTGCCCACCATGCGTGGAAGGCGGCCGTGCACCGCGCGGCGAGCTCGGCCGGGTTCCACCGGCGGTGCGTGGCGCCTCCGTGCAGGGTGTTCGTCACTTCAGACATGTCTCGATTCATACAGTCACTGTGAAGGAATCGTGTTTCGCGATCACGAACGCACTGTGACTGACGGGTAAAGCGAGCTTCTGCCCGTTTCGCAGAGTTGCCGCGTCACTGGCCGACCAGGCCCGGCTGCAGCGTCTTCGTGAACAGGACGGTGCCGTCCTGCTCCCGCATCCGCACCGTCAGTTCGCCGCTGTCGCCGTCGATGTCGACCTCACCGAAGAACTGGTAGCCGCCGGCGGGCGAGACGTTCGAGGCGGTCGGCGCCTTCACCCACACCCGCTCGGGGCCGAAGGTGTCGTCGAGCGCGCTGGCCGGGAAGGCACCGGCGTTCAGCGGGCCGGAGACGAACTCCCAGAACGGCTCGAAGTCACCGAACGCGGCCCGCCCGGGCTGGTAGTGCTGGGCCGAGGTGTGGTGCACGTCGGCCGTCAGCCACACCGTGCCGGTGATCCGCCGGTGCTTGACGAACCGCAGCAGCTCCGCGATCTGCAGCTCCCGCCCCAGGGGTGCCCCCGGGTCGCCCTGGGCCACCGCCTCCACGTTCTTGCGGCCCTCGCCGGTGTCCGGCACGATCAGACCGATCGGCATGTCGGCGGCGATCACCTTCCACACCGCCCGCGACCGCGCCAGCTCCCGCTTGAGCCACTCCAGCTGCTCGCGCCCGAGGATGCCCTGCGGGTCCACGGTCTGGTCACCGGAGGAGTTGGCGTTGCGGTACGTCCGCATGTCCAGCACGAACACGTCGAGCAGCGGCCCCTGCCGCAGCACCCGGTACACCCGGCCCTCCCGGTCGCCCGGCCGCAGCGTGGACATCGGGAAGTACTCGCTGAACGCCCGCCGCGCCCGGGCCGCCAGCACATCGACGCTCTTCTCCGTGTACCGGGTGTCCGTGTCCGCGATCCGCTGGCCGGGGTACCAGTTGTTGCGCACCTCGTGGTCGTCCCACTGCACGATGGACGGCACCCGGGCGTTGAACCGGCGCAGGTTCTCGTCGAGCAGGTTGTAGCGGAAGTTGCCCCGGAACTCGGCGAGGGTCTCGGCGACCTTGGACTTCTCCTCGGTCGTGATGTTCCGCCAGACGCTGCCGTCCGGCAGGGCGGCGGTTTCCGCGATGGGGCCGTCGGCGTAGACGGTGTCCCCGCTGAACAGGAAGAAGTCGGGGTCGAGCCGGGCCATCGCGTCGAAGATGCGGTAGCCCCCGAAGTCGGGGTTGATGCCCCAGCCCTGCCCGGCCAGATCGCCCGACCACAGGAACCGCACGCCCTCCCGCCGCCGGGCCGGCACCGTGCGGAAGGTGCCGGTCACCGGCTCGCCGGTGCGGCGCGGGTCGTCGGGGTCGGCGAGCAGCACGCGGTAGTGGATCTGCTCGCCCGGCGGCAGCCCGCGCAGCCGGGTCGTGCCGGTCAGGTCGGTGTCCGGGCCGAGCAGCGGTCCGTGCCACCGGCGCGGATTGCGGAACGACTCGGTCGCCGACGTCTCGACGATCATCCGCGCCGGCCGGTCGGAACGCGCCCACACCAGCCCGGAGTCACGGGTCACGTCGCCCGTCTGTACGCCCCACCGCGCCAGCGGACGCCCGGACCGTGCGAACGCGGGCGCCGCGCCGAGCGCGGTGGGCAGGGTCAGGGCCGCCGAGGCCGCGAGCGAGCCGCGCAGAACGGCGCGACGGCCCGGGAACGAACGGTGTGACATGGATGGGCCTCCAGGGACGGGATCCGGCCAGTGTGCGCAGCCACACCTACGCGGGCGGCGCGGCTCGCACGCAAACCCCAGGTGAACAACTGATCGAGCGGGGCGTTGTAGGGCCATCCGTAGTTTCCAGACCAGCGACAACGCTGAGAACTGACAGTGCTCCGGGCAGCGTCAGCCTGCCGCCGACCGTGGTGGCCCCGGTCCAGGTGGGCAGCGCCGTGGCGCAGACGCTCAACGCGGAGCGCCCGGTGTCCGCGCCTGCCACGGACCGGGTTCCGTACCGGCAGGGTGCCGCTCACTGTGCGATGCCGTCGCCCACCCCACGGCCCCGATAGGGCCGTCGGGGAAGCGGCGCCGGGACGACGATCGCTGACGACCAGCGACTGAAACCTTTTGCGCACTTCGGCAGGGACTTCTCATGACCATCCTCGTCAGCGGCGCCATCCTCGTCAGCGGCGTCAGCGGCGTCAGCGGCCACCTCGGCCGCCTCGTCCTCGACCGCCTCCTCGCCCGCGGCGTGCCCGCCTCCGGCCTCGTCGCCGGCGCCCGCTCCCCACGCCGGCGCGCCCTTCGGGGCCGGTCTGCGGTGACGTCAATGACGGGGCCACACCGGGCCGGACCGTCGGGCTCCCGCCCGGCTCAGCGGCTGCCGTCCAGGATGACGCGGGCGACCAGTGCCGGGTCGTCGTTCATGGGGACGTGACCGCAGCCGGGCAGCCGCACCAGCCGGGCCCGGGGGATCACCCGCTTGGCGCGGACGCCCTGCCGGGGGATGAGCAGCCGGTCCCGGGCGCCCCAGGCGACGGTCACGGGGATGCCGGGCACGTCGTCGGTGAACCGTACGGCGGTGCCCGCCCGGAGGGTCTCGGCGAAGCCGGTCGCCCCGGCGAGCGCGAGCGTCTCGGCGACCACGGCCTCGGGGGAACGGCGTCCCGGACGGGCGTAGATGGTGCTGGTCAGCGCCGCCCGGCCGGCCGCGGAACGGGCGAGGCGCTCGACCAGCGGCAGCGGCATCCGCTCCGCGATCCGCCGCATGCCGGTCAGCACGGCGAAGGCGTACCGCCGCTCGGCCTGGGTCCAGAAGCCCGCCGGGGACAGGGCGGTGACGGACCGTACGACCCGCTCGCGGCCGAGTTCCAGGGCCAGCAGGCCGCCGAGCGAATTGCCCGCGACATGCGGCCGGTCCAGCTCCAGCGCCTCGCACAGGGCGCCGAGGGCGGCGTTCATGGTGGGCAGGTCGTGGGCGAGGCCGTTGGGCAGCGACGGGGACGCGCCGAAGCCGGGCAGGTCCACGGCGATCACTTCGCGCTCGGTCGCGAGGATGTCCACCACCGGGTCCCAGGCCTGGCGGTGATGGCCGATGCCGTGCAGCAGGAGCAGCGGCTCGCCGCGGCCCACGCGCGCGTAGGACAGGGTCACGGTCTGCGGGCCGAGGGGAGAGGTGACCTCGAAGGAGACGGTCGCGGACATGGGGGTGCTCCTCGTCTGGGACTCGCGGAAACGGACGCCGCCTGACGTCGTAGACAGCTTGTCAGCAATTGCTACCGACGGGTAGCCCCCGTGTCCAGGCGGCACCGCCCGACGCCCCGCAGCGCCCGGAGCGAGCCGGTGCCGCCTGGACACGGACCGCGCGAGTCGGCTGGGATGGTGCCGTGACCACCGACACCGTGACCGACGTCTTCGAAGAGCACCGCCCCGTCCTCCTGGGAGTCGCCTACCGCATGCTCGGCCGGGTGGCCGACGCGGAGGACGTGGTCCAGGACGCGTGGCTGCGCTGGTCGGGCGGCGACCGCTCCGAGGTGCGCGAGCCGCGCGGCTACCTGGTGCGGGTCACCACCCGCCTCGCCATCGACCGACTGCACCGGATCAAGGCGCGCGGCGAGACCTACGTCGGCCCCTGGCTGCCCGAGCCGTACGTCACCGATTTCGGCGGCACCGCCCCCGACACCGCCGAACGGGCGGTGCTCGCCGACTCCGTCTCCCTGGCCGTCCTCGTCGTCCTGGAGTCCCTGTCGCCGCTGGAGCGCGCCGTCTTCGTGCTGCGGGAGGCGTTCGGTTTTCCGTACGCCGACATCGCGGCCGTGCTCGACCGCGGCGAACCGGCCGTACGCCAACTCGCCGGGCGGGCCCGCAAGCACGTCGCGGAGCGGCGCCCGCGCTACCGGGTGGACCCGGCACAGCGCCGTGACCTCACCGAGCGCTTCCTGGCCGCGGCGGCCGGCGGCGATCTGGCGGGGCTGATGGAACTGCTCGCACCGGACGTGCGGCTGGTCGGCGACAGCGGCGGCAAGTCGCGGGCCCCGCTGCGCGTCCTGGAGAGCGCCGACCACGTCGGGCGCTTCTTCGTCGGTGTCGCCGGCAAGGGGGTACCGGACCTCACCGTCCGCATCCTGGAGCTCAACGCCGGCCCCGCGGTGCTCGTCCTGTCCGGCGGCAAACCCGACTCCGTCGTCCAGCTCGACGTCGCCGACGGGCGCGTCCAGACGGTGTACGTCATCCGCAACCCCGACAAGCTGCGCTCGCTCCCCACGGCCCCGTAGGAGCGGCACGCAGCGTGCGCCGAGGCCCCCGTACGCGACGGGGGCCTCGTCTCGCCGTGCGGATTGGTATTGACCAAGGGTGAAGGCCGCCTTATGGTCGCAGATAAGTGAAACAACCTTTAATAAACAAGGGCGCTAAAACGCCGCCGGACACGGCGATCGCGGAGGACAGGGTGGGGACCACGCAGCTGGAAACGGTGCCGGAACCGAAGTACTGGCACCTCAGGACCGTGCTCAGCGAGGCGCTGGACTCGGAGTTCTCCGTGGGCGAGATCCTGCCCAACGAGCGCGACCTCGCCGCCCGCTTCGGCGTCGCCCGTGCCACGCTCCGGCAGGCCCTGGAACAGCTCGAACTGGAAGGCAGGCTGCAGCGCCGCCGCGGGGTGGGCACGACCGTCGCCCCGCCGCGCATGGGAGTGTCCGTCGACACGGCACAGCACGCCTGGCCGGGCGGGCCGCACGACGCCTGGCAGACCCTCGACTGCGCGCTCGAGGTGCCGCCCGCGGCCGTCGCCGAGACCCTGGTGACCGGACGCGACGAACCCGTGCACACCGTGCGGCGCTCCCGTGTCTCCCACGGTCAGCCCGTCGCCGCCGAACTGCTGTACATCCCGGCGGACTCGGTGCGCGACCTGTCCGGCATCGACGCGCCGTCCGGCGCGGCACGCGCGCGTGCCGTGCTGCGGGAACTGCAGCGCCTCGAGCTGGAGCGTCAGGAGAACGCGGTGGAGCTCGGCTCCGCCCGCGCGGACGACGCGAGGGAGCTGGACCGCCTGCCGGGCGCTCCCGTCCTCGTCGTCACCACCCGCTTCATCGCCCGCGGGCGCACCGCCGCACTCTCCGTGGCCACCTACCGCGCGGACACCTGCCGGCTGACGTTCGGCGACTCGGGCGGCGTGGAAATACACCACGGCCCCGAACGCCACGCCTCCTGAGCCCCGCTGAACGCCACGCCTCCTGAGCCGCGCCGAACGCCACGCCTCCTGAGCCCCGCTGAACGCCACGCCTCGTGAGCCCGGCCGCACGCCACGCCTCCTGAGGCGGCCGGCCGCCGCGCCCCGGGCGCGGGGGACCGCGTCGCCCACCCGTCCGGACGGCACACCTGGGCCTGTCCGGCGGACCGAGTCGGAGGAAACCGACGGCGCCTCAAGCCCGGATGGGCGTGTCAGGCCCGCCTCTCCGGCGTGATCCGCCGGACAGGCAGGCCCCAGGGGTGGCGTTCGAATCGTGCCAAGGCGCCGCTCCCCGGAGCCGGCCCGACCCGAACGACACCCCTCAGCGGCGGGCCGTCACCGTGCCCTCGACCGCGAAGAGTTGCTCCTCCACATGGTCGAGAGCCAGCCGTACCGCCCCGGTGGCGACCACCGCCTCGCCCAGGTGGGACAGGGCGACCTTCGGCGGGCGGAGGCAGTAGCGGGCCAGTTCGCGGCGCAGCGGCTCCAGGACCCCGTCCAGACCGGCCGCCCAGCCGCCGATCACCACCAGCTCCGGATCGAGGGCCAGCACCAGCGCCGCCACGTCGTGGACGAGCCGGTGGATGAAGCGGTCCATGGCCGCGAGCGCCCGCTTGTCACCCTCGCGGGCCTGGGCGAAGACCTCGGCGACCGCCTGCTCGTCGAGCGGGTGCAGCGGCTCGTCCGTGGTGGACAGCAGCGTCTCCGGGGTGGCCTCCCGGCCCAGCAGGTGCAGCGCCCCGATCTCCCCGGCCGCCCCGCCGTACCCCCGGTGCAGCCGCCCCCCGATCAGCGATCCGGCGCCCGGGCTCAGCCCGGCCAGCACGAACACCACGTCGTCGCTCTCCCTGGCGGCGCCCTTCCAGTGCTCGGCGACGACGGCCGCGTTGGCGTCGTTCTCCACCAGCACCGGGCACTTGAAGGAACGGCTCAGGCGCTCACCGAGGCCGAGCCCCGTCCAGCCGGGCAGCGCCGTGCCCAACCGCACCGTGCCGTCCGCCTCCACTATTCCGGGGGTGCCCACACCCACGGCCCGCAGCGAGCCGCGCGGGACACCGGCCCGGCGCAGCAGCTCCGCGACGGCCGTGCGCAGCCGCTCCAGCCGCTCGTCGGCGTCGACCGTCTCGTCGACGTCCCGCGCCTGGGCACCGATCACCCGGCCGTCCAGATCGGCCAGCAACGCGGCCACCCGGTGCGCACCGATCTCCAGGCCGAGCAGATGCCCGGCCTCCGCCCGGAACCGGAACCGCCGAGCCGGCCTTCCCTGCCGGCGCGCGGTACCTTCCTCGGCCGCCGTCTCCACGACGAGGCCCGCCTCGATGAGACCCTCCACGACGCCCTCGACCGTCGGCCGGGACAGCCCCGTCACCCGGGTGACCTCGGTCAGCGTCGCGCAGTCCGTGGTCCGCAACGCGTGCAGCACCACCGCGGAGTTGATCCTTCGCAGCAGCGAGGGGTCCCCGCCGGTCAGCCGAGCCACCGTCCGTCCTCCCAGCACGTGCGCGTGTTGGGCGGATGGTACTCGGCGCGGCCGACCCCGGCGACCTCCGGGCCCGGGCACCCCGGACACGCGCCGCGGATGCGGTTCACCCCGGCGCCACGAAGCCCGACTCGTAGGCCGCGATCACCGCCTGGGTCCGGTCGCGTGCCCCGAGCTTCGCCAGTACGGCACTCACATGCGACTTCACGGTCTCCGTCCCGACCACCAGCCGGGCCGCGATCTCCGCGTTGGTCAGGCCCCGCGCCATCAACCGCAGCACCTCCCCCTCGCGCTCGGTCAGCCGCGCCCGCTCCAGCACGTCGCGCGCCGCCCGGTTGCCGTCGCCGTCGCCGTACTCGGCGGCGAGCCGGCGCACCGAGGCGGGGAACAGCAGCGACTCGCCCTCGGCGACCAGCCGCACCGCGTGCACGATCTCCGCGGGCCGCGCCCGCTTCAGCAGGAACCCGTCGGCACCCGCGCGCAGCGCCCCGTACACGTACTCGTCGTTCTCGAACGTCGTCACCACGAGGATCTTCGGCGGCGCGTCGACCGTCCGCAGCAGCGCGCGCGTGGCCTCGATCCCGTCCAGCAACGGCATGCGCACGTCCATGGCGACCACGTCCGGCCGCAGTTGCCGCACCAGCGGGATCACCGCCGCACCGTCGGCGGCCTCCCCGACGACCTCGATGTCCGGCTGCGCCTCCAACACGGCCCGCAGACCCGCGCGTACGAGGGGTTCGTCGTCGACGAGCAGAACGGTCACCGGCATCCGGCCAGCCTAGATCAGCGCAGCGGCAGCTCGACGCGCACCCGCCAGTCGCCCTCGTCGTCGGGCCCGGTGTGCGCCCGCCCGCCCAGCAGGGCGGCGCGCTCGCGTATCCCGCGCAGCCCGCTGCCGCGCCCGGGGCCGGGTACCTCCCGCTTCAGCGGGTTGCGGATCTCCAGGAGCAGCGTGCCGTCGGCGACGCGGATCCGGACCCGCACGGGGACCGCCCCCGCGTGCCGCAGGGTGTTGGTGAGCGATTCCTGCAATATGCGGTAGCCCTCCCGGGACACCGGAGCGGGCACGGTGTCCAGGGGGCCGGTCACCTCCGCGTCGACCTTCGCCCCGCTGGCGCGGGCGGACTCCAGCAGACGGTCGGCGTCCACGAGCGTCGGCCGGCTGCTCACGGGCCTCTCCGACTCGCGCAGGACACCGAGGACCCGCTCCAGGTCCTCCAGCGCGGCCCGCCCGGTCTCCTCGATGGCGCCCAGCGCCCGGTCGGTGAAGGCCGGATCACCCGCCGCCCGCGCGGCGCCCGCCTGCACGACGGCGACGGTCAGGGCATGGCCGATGGAATCGTGCAGCTCGCGTGCGATGCGGGTGCGCTCCAGGAGCTGCTCGGTCCTGGCCTCCATGGCGGCCAGGCGTTCGGCGGGCGAAGGGCCGAGCAGTCGGCGCGCGACGGCGGTGACCAGCTCACCGAGGCCCACCACCGCGGCGTACAGGGCGACCAGGGGGAACGGCACCAGCAGGGCGTAGGCCCAGTGCGGTCGCGCGTCCTCCAGCACGGGCACGCCCCCGGGCGAGCCCCCCGCGGCGACCTCGCCCGCGGAGTAGGCCAGGAGCGGCAGCCAGACCGTGGCGACCGTCGTCACCCCCGCCAGCGCCACCCGCACCGCCAGCCACAGCGCGGTCCGCAGCCGGTCCTGCCACGTCCCCGACGGCTCCTCGGAGATCCCCGGCTCCCGCTCGCCGGGCATCAGCATCAGCCGGGCCTGCACGCCCTCGCCCGTGCGGACCACCGGGATCAGACCCAGCGGGACCAGCATGAGCGCGGGCATCCACGGAGTCGCCGGATGGATGAACATCCACACGCTGAACGGCAGCCCGGGCACCCACAGATGCAGCAGACGGGTGTACGTCCTCCCTCGCAGGAGCGGACCCAGGACGGTGGCCATCGGGCCATCGTGCCAGCCGCCGCCGACAGCCGGCCTCCCCCGCACGGGGGAGGCGTTCTCCCCGGCCGGGGGAGGCCCCGTACGGGCCCGAACGGCCAGGCTGGAGCACATGACCAGCATCGACGTCCAGGACCTCACCAAGGAGTACGGCACCCGGCGGGCCGTCGACCACCTCACCTTCCGGGTCCGCCCCGGCCGGGTCACCGGCTTCCTCGGCCCCAACGGCGCCGGCAAGTCCACCACCATGCGCCTGGTGCTCGGCCTCGACCACCCGACGTCCGGCTCCGCCACCGTCGGCGGACACGCCTACGCAGGCATGCGGGAACCCCTGCGCCAGGTCGGCGCCCTGCTCGACGCGCAGGCCGCCCAGGGCTCCCGCACCGGCCGCGACCATCTGCGGGTCCTGGCCACCAGCAACCGCATCCCCGACCGCCGGGTCGACGAGGTGCTGGAGGAGACCGGCCTGGCCTCGGTGGCGCGCCGCCGCGTGCGGACGTACTCCCTGGGCATGCGTCAGCGGCTGGGCATCGCCGCCGCCCTGCTCGGCGATCCGGCCGTCGTCATGCTCGACGAGCCCTCCAACGGCCTCGATCCCGAAGGCATCGTGTGGATCCGCACCCTGCTGCGCCGGCTCGCGGACGAGGGGCGCACCGTCCTGGTCTCCAGCCATCTGATGAACGAGACCGCCTCCTTCGCCGACCACCTCGTCGTCCTCGGCCGGGGCAGGCTGCTGGCCGACACCCCCATGCGGGAGTTCATCGACGCACGCGTGCGGCCCACGGTCCGCGTCCGCACCCAGGACCCCGCCGCCCTCAGAAGCGCCCTCGCCCGGCACGGTCACGACGTGGTGGAACACCCGGACGGACACTGGACCGTGACGGACGCGCGGGTGGACGACATCGGACGCCTCACCTCCGCCGCAGGGGTGCCGATCCTCGAACTCGCTCCGGACGAGGGCACGTTGGAACAGGCCTATCTGGACCTGACCGCCAACCAGACCGAGTTCACCGCACAGCCCCAGGAGGCCTGACCATGCAGTCCGCACCCGTACTCCGGTCCGAGTGGCTGAAGATCCGCACGACCCGCTCGCTCCTCGGAACCCTTCTGGCGCTGTTCGCGGTGACCACGGCGTTCTCCGCGCTCGCCGCGGCGCCGGACCCGTCGGACCCCGACTTCGACCCGCTGTTCACCACCTTCTCCGGCGTCCTGCCGGGCCAGATCGCCGCCATCTCCTTCGGCGCCATGGCCGTGTCGTCGGAGTTCCACAACGGCGCCCTGCGCGTCTCCCTGGCGGCGGTTCCGCAGCGCGGACGCTGGTTCGCGGCCAAGGTGACGTCGATCGCCGTACCGGCGCTCGTCGTCGGGCTGCTGACCTCCCTCGCCGCGCTCCTCGCGGCACGCGCGGGACTGGGGTCCGCGGCGGACACGCTCACCGGAGGCGAGCAGGTGCGCGCGGTCGCGGGCTGCGCCGTCTACCTCACTTTGACGGCCCTGTTCGCGGCGGGCCTCACGACCTTGCTGCGCAGCGGTGTCGCCACCCTGTCCCTGCTGATCCCCTTCATCCTCGTCGTGTCCTTCGTGATCGGCGACGCGGCCGGCACGGTCGTCGAGTTCATGCCCGACAGAGCCGGGCAACTGGTCCTCCAGCAGACCCACGAGGGAACCCTGGGCCCCTGGTCAGGACTCGCCGTGACCGCCCTGTGGACGGCCGCCGCCCTCCTCGCCGGAGCGTGGAGCCTCAACCGCAGGGACGCCTGACCGGCAGTCGGCTGACGGCCCGCCAAGTGTCAGTGGCGGCGGGTTTACTGGATTCCATGAACATCGCACAGCACATCGCCCTCATCGACGAGCTGTGCTTCCGCCCCTTTCCGGCGGAGCACGGCCCGTCGGACGTCGGCTTCGGGGGACCGGGCCACCACGTGGCGGTCCTGGAGAGCGGTCACGGTCCGCGGGACGGCGACCCCGCCGAGTGGGCGGTGACGGTGGAGCAGTACGAGAAGGACCGCGACGCCGTCTACGAGGTGCTGGCCTCACGCTGGGGGGACGTCGCGCCCTGGAATCTGCAGACGGTGCTGCTGCGCACCGGACAGGAGGAGATACCCGAGCCCTGGGCCCGGCTCGCCGCCCGCGCGCGGGTGGCCTGGCTGTGGGAGGTCCAGGGCACCGGCCGCTGGGTCGCGCTGGCGGTCGCCGACCGGGACGCGAGCGACGAGGTCCAGCTGCTGGCGGTGGTCACGCAGACGGCTCCTCCATGACCACCGGCCGCCGTCACGTGGCCGCGGCCTCCCGCAGCCGCGCGAACTCCTGAGCCAGTGTCGCCGGCGTCCAGTGCGCGTTCAGCCCGCTCGGGTTGGGCAGCACCCACACCCGTGTGTCGCCGATGGTCCGCGCCTGCGGCCCCACGCGGGCACCGCGGTCGTCGAACGCCGCCCGGTACGCGGTGACCCCCACCACGGCCAGCCACCGCGGACGCAGCCGGGTCACCTTCAGGGTGAGCAGCCGGCCGCCCTCCCGGTACTCCTCGGCGCTCAGCTCGTCGGCCCGCGCCGTCGCCCGCGCCACCACGTTGGTGATGCCGAGCCCGTACGACAGCAACTCCCGCTGCTGAGACGGCAGCAGCTGCCTCGGCGTGAATCCGGAGCGGTGCAGCGCAGGCCAGAAGCGGTTGCCGGGGCGTGCGAAGTGGTGGCCCGTCGCGGCCGTCATCAGCCCCGGGTTGATGCCGCAGAACAGCACGCTGAGGCCGTCCGCGACCACATCCGGCACCAGCCGGTCGCGGGCGGCCTCCAACTCCTCCTGGGTGAAGCGCCTCAGAGGATCGCCCCGGGGGTGTACCCGGCGGCTTCCGGGTGCTGCTTCACGATCTCGTCGACGCGGTCGACGACGGTGGCGACCTGGTCGCTCGCCGCACCGGTGAAGGACAGCTTGTCCGCCATCAGCGCCTCCAGCTCGGCCCGGTCGAGCGGCAGCCGCTCGTCGGCGGCGAGCTGGTCGAGCAGGTCGTTGCGCTCGGCGCCCTGCTCACGCATCGCCAGGGCCGTGGCGACGGCGTTCTCCTTGATCGCCTCGTGCGCGACCTCGCGGCCGACACCCGCGCGCACCGCGCCCATCAGCACCTTGGTGGTGGCGAGGAACGGCAGGTAGCGGTCCAGTTCCCGGGCGACGACCGCCGGGAAGGCGCCGAACTCGTCGAGCACCGTCAGGAACGTCTCCAGCAGACCGTCGAGAGCGAAGAACGCGTCCGGCAGCGCGACCCGGCGGACCACCGAGCAGGACACGTCGCCCTCGTTCCACTGGTCGCCCGCCAGCTCGCCGGTCATCGAGGCGTAGCCGCGCAGGATCACCATCAGGCCGTTGACGCGCTCACAGGAGCGGGTGTTCATCTTGTGCGGCATCGCGGACGAGCCGACCTGGCCCGGCTTGAAGCCCTCGGTGACCAGCTCGTGCCCGGCCATCAGCCGGATCGTCTTCGCCAGCGACGACGGCGCGGCGGCCAGCTGCACCAGAGCGGTGACGACCTCGTAGTCCAACGAGCGCGGGTAGACCTGGCCGACCGAGGTGAACGCCTCGGAGAAGCCCAGGTGCCCGGCGATCCGGCGCTCCAGGTCCGCCAGCTTGCCTGCGTCCCCGCCGAGCAGGTCCAGCATGTCCTGCGCCGTCCCCACCGGGCCCTTGATGCCGCGCAGCGGGTAGCGGCCCAGCAGCTCCTCCACCCGGCCGTACGCGACGAGCAGCTCGTCGGCGGCGGTCGCGAACCGCTTGCCGAGGGTGGTGGCCTGCGCGGCCACGTTGTGCGAGCGGCCGGCCATGACCAGCTCGCCGTACTCGCCGGCCAGCTTGCCCAGCCGCGCCAGCACGGCCACCGTGCGGTCGCGCACCAGCTCCAGGGAGAGCCGGATCTGCAGCTGCTCGACGTTCTCGGTGAGGTCGCGGGAGGTCATCCCCTTGTGCACGTGCTCGTGCCCGGCGAGGTCGTTGAACTCCTCGATCCGCGCCTTCACGTCGTGCCGGGTGACCTTCTCGCGCTCGGCGATCGAGGCCAGGTCCACCTGGTCGAGGACACGCTCGTAGTCGGCGATCGCCGCGTCCGGCACCTCGATCCCGAGGTCCTTCTGGGCCCGCAGCACGGCGAGCCAGAGCTGCCGCTCCAGCTTCACCTTCTGCTCGGGGGACCAGAGCGTGGCGAGCTCGGCGGAGGCGTAGCGTCCGGCGAGGACGTTCGGGATGCGGGGCTTGGCGGGCGCAGAAGTCACGTGTACGGATTCTACTGGCGAATCGTGCAGGCCAGCGCCACGGGGTGGTTCGGCGGAACCTACAAAGGCCCGGGCCGAGGGGCGGGCGCCGCTAACGGATGTCGTACGGCAGCAGCTCGGGGCGCTTGGGCGGCAGCCCGTCGCCCGAGGAGCGGCCGGTGAGCCGGCGGCCTATCCAGGGCAGCAGGTGCTGCCGGGCGAACCGGGCGTCGGCGACGCGCCGCGCCGCCCAGCGCGGCGGCAGCGTCGCCTCCGGGGGCAGGTGCCACTGCGGGTCCTCGGGCGGGTAGCCGAGGGTCTGCCACACCGCCTCCGCGACCCTGCGGTGCCCGTCCGCGGTCAGATGCAGCCGGTCCACGTCCCACAGCCGGGGGTCGCTGAGGGCTGGTGCCCCGTACAGGTCGACGACGAGTGCGCCGTGCCGCTCGGCGAGCTCGTCGACGCAGGCGAACAGCGCCTCCATGCGCGGCCGGAAGCGCTCCAGGACCGGTCCCTGGCGGCCGGGGCTGCGCATCAGCACCAGCTGCTTGCAGTGCGGGGCCAGCCGCTCCACGGCCTCGGTCAGCAGATCCCGGACCCGCCCCATGTCGCACTTGGGCCGCAGGGTGTCGTTGAGCCCGCCGACCAGGGTGACGACGTCGGCCCGCATGGCCGCGGCGACCTCCACCTGCTCGTCGACGATCTGCTGGATCAGCTTGCCGCGCACCGCGAGGTTGGCGTACTGGAAGCCGGGGGCGGTGGCCGCCATCCGCCCGGCGAGGAGGTCGGCCCAGCCGCGGTACGTGCCGTCCGGGAGGAGGTCCGACATGCCCTCGGTGAAGGAGTCACCGAGGGCGACAAGGCTGTTGTGGGTGGGATTCGTCTGCATGGCGACAGAGATGGTATCCCGGGGCACATACCCGCCGGTCGGTCGGGTGGGGGCTCAGGTCCGCTGCCCGAACAGCTCCTGCAGGACGTCCTCCATCGTCACCAGTCCCGCCAGCCGTCCGTCGGTCCCGAGGACCGCCGCAAGATGCGTACGGCTGCCCCGCATGGCGGTGAGGACGTCGTCCATCGGCGTGCTCTCCCGCACCCGCGCGATGGCCCGCATGTCCCGCAGCCGGAACGGCAGGTCCCGGGGTGAGGCGTCGAGGGCGTCCTTCACGTGCAGATAGCCGACGATCCGCCGCTGCTCGTCCACCACCGGGAAGCGGGAGAACCCGGACTCCGCCGACAGCCGCTCCAGCCCTTCCGGGGTGACGCCCACGCGCGCGTAGACCACGCGCTCCAGCGGCATCACCGCGTCCCGCACCGGCCGCCGGCCCAGCTCCAGGGCGTCGTGCAGCCGTTCCTGCGCGCGGTCGTCGATGAGGCCCGCCTCGCCGGAGTCCTTCACGATCTGCGCCAGCTCGGCGTCCGAGAAGGAGGCGACGACCTCGTCCCGCGTCTCGACCCGCAGCAGCTTCAGCAGGGCGTTGGCGAAGGCGTTGATCGTGAAGATCACCGGGCGCAGGGCCCGGGACAGCGCCACCAGCGGCGGACCCAGCATCAGCGCGCTGCGCACCGGCTCGGCGAGCGCGATGTTCTTCGGCACCATCTCGCCGAGCAGCATGTGCAGATACGTCGCGAGCACCAGCGCGATCACGAAGGACACCGCATGCCCCGCGCCCTCCGGGACACCGACCGCGTGGAACACCGGCTCCAGCAGGTGCTCGATGGCCGGCTCGGCGACGACACCGAGGATCAGCGTGCACAGTGTGATGCCCAGCTGCGCGGCCGCCATCAGCGCGGACACGTGCTCCAGCCCCCACAGCACGCTCTTGGCGCGCCGGTCGCCCCGGTCGACGTACGGCTCGATCTGGCTGCGGCGGACCGAGATCAGGGCGAACTCGGCGCCGACGAAGAAGGCGTTGACGACCAGCGTCGCCAGACCGATCAGCAGCTGTACGGCGGTCATCGCCGCGCCCCCTTGTCGTCCGTGGTTCCGCCCGTGCTCTGTTCCGTCGGATGATGGTCGGCGAGGGGCGCCTGCAGCAGGACGCGTGCCGCGCGGCGGCCGGTGGCGTCCTGGACCTCCAGCCGCCAGCCGACGACCTCGAAGGTGTCGCCGACGGCCGGGATCCGGCCCAGCTCGGCCGCCACGAGCCCGGCGAGGGTCTCGTACGGCCCCTCCGGGGCGCGCAGGCCGACCCGGGCGAGCTGGTCCACGCGCGCCGCGCCGTCGGCCGAGAACAGAGCGCGGCCCTCCTCGTCGACGCCGGCCCGGGCCAGGTCGGGGGTCTCGTGCGGGTCGTGTTCGTCGCGGACCTCGCCGACGACCTCCTCGACGATGTCCTCCAGTGTGGCCACACCCGCGGTGCCGCCGTACTCGTCGATGACCACGGCCATGGTGCGCCGCCCGGAGAGCCGGTCCAGCAGCCGGTCGACGGTGAGTGATTCGGGGACCAGCAGCGGTTCGCGCATCAGCTCCGACACCGGGACCCGGGCGCGGCGCTCGGCGGGCAGCGCCAGTACGTCCTTGACGTGCGCCGTGCCGACGACCGCGTCGAGGGTGTCGCGGTAGACGGGGAACCGGGACAGCCCCGTCGCCCGGGTCACGTTCGCCACGTCCTCGCAGGTCGCATGGACCTCCAGGGCGACGACCTGGACGCGGGGCGTCATCACGTTCTCCGCGGTGAGGTCGGCGAGGTTCAGCGTGCGGACGAACAGCTCGGCGGTGTCCGCCTCCAGGGCGCCCTCCCTGGCGGAGTGCCGGGCGAGCGCCGCGAGCTCCTGGCGCCCGCGCGCGGACGCCAGTTCCTCGGCGGGTTCCACGCCGATGCGGCGCACTATGCGGTTGGCCGTGTTGTTCAGGTGGGTGATGAAGGGGCGGAAGGCCGCACTGAACCAGCGCTGCGCGTTGCCCACCCGCCTGGCGACGGCGAGCGGTGAGGAGATCGCCCAGTTCTTCGGCACCAGCTCGCCGACCACCATCAGGAACACGGTCGACAGGCCCGTGCCGATCACCAGTGCCACCGAGTGCGCCGCCGATGCGGAGACGCCGACGTCCTCCAGCGGGCCGGCGATCAGCGCGGCGATCGACGGCTCGGCGAGCATGCCGACCACCAGGTTGGTGACGGTGATGCCGAGCTGCGCGCCGGAGAGCTGGAAGGTCAGATTCCGTACGGCCTCGAGCGCGCCCGCGGCGCCCCTCTCGCCGCGCTCGACGGCCCGCTCCAGCTCGCCCCGCTCGACCGTGGTGAGGGAGAACTCGGCCGCGACGAAGGCGCCACAGGCGAGCGAGAGCAGGATCGCCGCCAGGAGGAGGAGCACTTCGGTCATCGGGTCACCTCCGTCCCATGGTCGGACAGGACGGGGGCGGATGCGCGATGTCGCGGACTGGGGGGCTCGCCCATGGGCGGACGCACACAACCTTTCATGGAGGACCGAGTGGCCATCCAAGGGTAAAGGATCGGCAAAGAAGTGTGATCGGGCTGTGGATCACCCCGTGAGGGGCTTCACCCAGCGCCGCCAGTGGTCCTCGCGACGGTAGCCAGTCGCGGCCCACGTGCGGTGGGCCCGTTCGTTGACTTCCAGGACCATGGCGTCGACGCGCCGCCCGCCCAGGGCGGCGAAGCGTTGCTCCGCGGCTTCCAGCAGGGCGGTGGCGAGGCCTTGCCGGCGGTGGTCGGGGTGCACGGCGAGCCGGTAGGCGGAGCATCGCCATCCGTCGAAGCCGGCTATGACGGTTCCGGCGAGGAGGCCGTCGCGCTCTGCGAGGAGAAGGGCTTCGGGGTCTCGTGTGAGGAGTCGGGCCACTCCGTCGTGGTCGTCGCTGATGCTCGTTCCTTCCGCGGCATCGCGCCAGAAGCGCAGCACGGTGTCGATGTCCGAGGGGGTGGCGTGGCGGATGCGGAGATCGTTCATGGGGTGAGCCAAGCAGAGCGCTCGTGTCTCCGGCGAACGGGTTCTCCGAGCACCTCACCGTGTCTTACGGTGCCGCAGGTCCGTCCGGTGGTGCCGCCACGGGAGCCGGGGTGCCCAGCAGTACGGCGGCCACCCGCTCGAAGTAGGGCGAGATGTCGTCGACGCAGGCTTCGGAGAGCGCGGGGGTCCGGGCCAGGGAGCGCGCGACCGTGATGCCCAGCAACCACGCGGTGAGGAGCTCCGCGCGCAGTTCGCGGTCCGGCAGGTCGACCAGTTGCTCGAGGGCGTGCACATAGTCGTGGGACAGCTGTGCGTTGAGCTGTTCGCGGCACTCCGGCCGGCCTGAGGACAGAAGGAGGGCGGCGAGGGGGTGGCCGCCCGCGGAACCGGGCGCGGCCTGCCGCATGGCCGCGTGCAGCAGGCGGGTCGGCACGTCCTCCGCGCCACCGTCGGACGGGGCTTCGTGCTCGTCGTCCACCGTCTGCGCCGCCCGCTCGAACAGCCGCTCCTTGGAGCCGAAGTAACGGAAGATCAGCGCGGGGTCGACCCCCGCGTCGCGGGCGATGTCCCTGACGCTGGTGGCGTCATAACCGCCGAGGGTGAACCGAGCCCGGGCCGCGGCCAGCAGCGCGGCCTCGGTGGCCGCTCGGTCACGCGTGCGCCGGGGGGCCTGGGACATGGGCGTCTCCTCCGAGTCATCGGTCGTTGACATGGTAGTCGGCGGATGCGTAGTTTGGTCCAAGTCATCAATCGATGACTTGACTCCGGACTGCTGCGCCACCGCGCGAGGAGACCTCTCATGAAGACGTTCGCGATGTCCGGCGGCAACGACGGGATCGGCAGGGGTCTGGCTCGCACGCGTCCGGAGCGGGGTGACGCGGTCGTGGTGCTCGGCCGCAGCGCGGACAAGGGGCAGCGCTTCCAGGCGGAGGCAGGGGAGCGCGGAGCCCGCGAGCGCGCCCATGTCATCGCCGCGGATTGGCGCCTGGTCAGCGAGAACAGGCGGGTCGTCGGCGCCCCGCCCGCCGAACCTTGGAGTGCCTTCGTCGAGGGGCGTCGGATCCCAGTGGATGACCGGCACCTGTTGGACCAGGACGCCGCCACGCGCCTCGACGAGGTCACCGGACAACCGCCGGCTCGCTGACCGAGCCAGGTGCCGGACGCGGCCCACCTCGACGGGATCACCGGACCGACCGCCGTAACCAATGGTGCTGATGTACATCGGAGGAGTTGTGACGCGATTACGAGCCGACCGCCTGGAACCCGCCCTCGTCCGGCTGATCGCCGTGGTCCTGCTGGGCGGGATGCTGGGCATCCTCAACAGCACCATGGTGTCCGTCGCCCTCGATCCCCTGAGTGAGGAGTTCGACGCCTCCCTCGGTGCCATCGGATGGGCCTCCACCGGCTTTCTGCTGGCGGTCACGGCCCTCATTCCCTTCACCTCGTGGGCGGTTGACCGGTTCGGCAGCAAGCGGATGTGGCTCGGCGGCCTCACGCTTTTCCTGGCCGGATCACTGGCCTGCGCGTTCGCCTGGAACGTGGGCAGTCTGATCGCGTTCCGGGTCGTCCAGGGGCTGGGGGCGGGCATTCTCGACCCGTTGGTCCTGGTACTGCTGGCACGTGCCGCGGGTCCCGCGAGGGCGGGCCGGGTCATGGGGCTGATGGGCGTCGTTCTCTCGCTCGGCCCTGTGCTCGGCCCGATCGCGGGCGGGGCCGTTCTCGAAGGTCTCTCCTGGCGCTGGATGTTCTGGCTCAGCGTGCCCATCGGCGTCATCGCGTCGCTGCTCGCGGTGAAGATCGTCCCCGCCGATCCGCCGCGCGGCTCGGAACCCCCGTACAACCGCCTCGACGTCATCGGTCTCGCCCTGCTCGGACCGGGCTTCGCCGTGCTGGTGCTCGCGCTGACCCAAGGCGCGGAGCGTGGCGCGTTCGCCGACCGGCTGGTCCTCGCTCCGCTGGTTCTCGGGGCGGCCATGTCGGCCGCGTACGCCGTTCACGCCCGGCGTGTCCGGAGCACCCCGCCGCTGATCGACCTGCGCCTGTTCAAAAGCGGCGGCTTCACGGCGAGCGTGTCCGTGATGACGCTGAACGGCCTGGCCACGTTCGCCGGTCTCTTCGCCCTTCCCCTGTACTACCAGCAGGCGCACGGCCACGGAACACTCGCGGCAGGCCTGCTGGTGGCGCCCATCGGTCTCGGCGCCGCCCTCGCCATGCCGCTGGCCGGAAGCCTCAGCGACAGGATCGGCAGCCGGAGCCTGGTACAGGGGGGTGCCGTCGCCGCCGTTCTGGGAGGTCTGTGGCTCACCCAGGTCTCCGCCACCACCTCCGAGGTGTGGTCGTCCGTCGCCGCGCTGATCATGGGGGCGGGCATGGGCTTCGTCGGCGCGCCGACCATGGGCTCGTTGTACCGGACGCTGCCCCCGCCCCTGGTGCCGCAGGGCAGCTCCGTGCTCTACATGCTGAACCAACTCGGCGCGGCCGTCGGTATCGCCCTCGTCACGGTCATCATGAAGACACTGGGCGAGCAGAACGTTCTGGACGGCATCCACGGCGTCTACTGGTTCACCATCGGCACGCTTGTCGTTCTGCTGATCGCCACGGTGTTCCTGCCGGGGCGCGCCGAGGGCCGGGGCGCGACCGCCACGGACTCGGGCGAGGAGCCGGCGGCAGCGGTACCCGAGCAGACGGCAGCCGACGCCCACGGGGCGCGCTGACCGCCGATGCCGGGTCCGCGGGGCGCCGCCGGTCCCGCCACAGGCGGCGTCCTCCGCCGGAGAAACGGGTTAGGCATGGCGCGGGCCCACCGCGCCGCTGATCGTCACCGCGGCCGGAGCGCTCGGGCCCGCGGGCGCGGTCATCGGGCGCGGCACCCGCACCGGAAGGACGGGCGATGCACGGCACTGAACAGCACGTGGATACGAACGGTCTCCACCGCACCGGGTCGCCACCCCAGGCCTGTCCCCGAGGACGGTGCGAGAGGCATCTCTTTGCCCGGTCGGCCGCACTTGCCGTTGCTAGCACCCCGGCGCTAGCTTCGAGGTATGGCGAAGACCCAGCTGAACGTGCGCGTGGACGAGGGCACGGCCCGCGCGGCCCGCGAGCGCGCCCTGGCCCGCGGGATGAGCGTCAACCGCTACATCGAGGAACTGGTCCGGCAGGACACCGGGGAGGCGGGCCGCGCGTTCGTCGAGGCCGCCGCCGACTTCATGAAGCAGTACGAGAGCGTCTTCGCCGGGGAGTTCGACGCAGGCGCCCCCGCCCGGGCGAGGCCGGGAGTCGGCGAGGACCGCGAGGGCACACACGAAGGCGGCCGCTGAACCGTTGGACAACCTGCGCATCGACCTCGCGTGGCTGCTCATGCTCGCCGAGCAGCAGACCCCGGGGGACCCCCAGGTCACCGACTGGGGCGCCCTCGTCGCCGCCGTCGCACGCCACCGGGCCGAGATCTTCGACGTCCCCGTCTACGACACTCCGCACGCCCGCGCCGCCGCGCTCCTGCAACTGCTGATCCACGTTCCCGCGCTGGAGCGCTCCAACGCCCTGTTCGCCTCCGCCGTCGCGTACGCCTATCTCGTCGCCAGCGGTCTGAAGGTCGTCACCTCGCCCGAGCGGGTGCGCGATCTGGCCCGGCTGGTCAAGAGCGGCGAGGCGACCGTCGACGACATCGCGGCCGAGCTGCGCCGCTGGAGCGAGTGATCAGCTCCCGGCGCCCGCCGCGTCGCTCACCGGTCGCCACGCGGTGCCGATGACGCAGTACGACGTGGGCAGCGCCGGCCCCTTCTCCGGCATCAGCATCCGCCGATAGGGCCCGAGTGCGAACCCCGCCTCGCGGAGCGCGCCGACCGGGTCCCGCGCCACATGGCAGCCACCGGCCAGCGGCGGCCACACCGTCCGGTCCAGCGCCCGCTGGGTGAGGTTCATGACCCTGCCGCCGCCCCGGCCGTGCTCGAAGAACCGCACCTCGCCGCCCGGCCGCAGCACCCGCCTGAGCTCCGCGAGCGCCCGCGGCGCGTCCCGCACACTGCACAGCACCAGCGAGAGCACCGCCGCGTCGAACGCCTCGCTCTTGACCGGCAGCGCCTCCGCCACACCCGGCGCCACGTCCACCGGCACCTGGGCGCGCAGGGCGGCCTCCACGGCCAGCGTGCGCAGCGCCCGCTCCGGTTCGATGGCGACGATCTCGGAGACGGTGCCCGGGTAGTGCGCGAAGTTCAGGCCGTTGCCCGCGCCGATCTCGATCACCCGCCCGGACAGCCCGCCGAGCAGTCTGTGCCGCACCTTCGCCATCCCCGCGCGGGTCTCGGCGGCGACGCTGACCCGGGCGTAGTAGCGGGCGAACAGCGGGTGGTGCACGGGATCCCGCGCCACCTTCGCGGAGCGGTCGGACCGTAGCTGCATGGGGACCTCCCCCAGGACGGGACTACGGCGATTCTCCCCCGAACGGGCCGCCCGTACCCCCGCTGTCGTCAGGGAGCCTCGCGCACCCGGAACGCCTCCGCGTCCCAGGTTCCGCCCAGCCGGGGCGCCAGCCAGTGCGGTGCCGAGGCCCGGAAGTCCGCGGCGCCCAGGGAGCCCGCCCCGGCCGGCACGGCGCCCAGCAGCGGGGCCCCGGTCACGTCCGGCAGGTCCAGCAGATTGCACCGCGCCGCCAGGTCGGGCTCGGCGGGCCAGCTGCCGATCACCACACCCGCCGGGTCGAGCCCCCGCCCGCGCAGTTCGCGGACCGTCAGCTCCGTGGTGTTCAGGGTGCCGAGCCCCGCCTGCGCCACCACCAGCACGGGCGCGGACAGCAGCTCCGCCGCGTCCGCCAGCGTGCCGCCGGCCGCGTCGAAGCGCACCAGCAGCCCGCCCGCGCCCTCCACCAGCACCAGATCGTGCTCGGTGGCCAGTTTGGCGGCCCGCTCCGCGACCTGGTGCGGACGCACGGGCGCCCGGCCGGCCCGACGGGACGCCGTGGCCGGCGCCAAGGGGTCCGGATAACGGGCGAGTTCGGCCGTCGTCACCGCACCGGCCAGCCGCGCGACCTCCTCGGCGTCCCCGGGCTCGTCCGGCCGTACGCCCGTCTGCGCCGCCTTGAGCACGGCCACCGACCGGCCGGCCGCCAGCGCCGCCGCGGCGACCGCGGCCGTCACCACCGTCTTGCCGACCTCGGTGCCCGTGCCCGTGATCACCATCACCGGCATGTCATCCCTCCTTCGCCGCCGCGCACACCGCGCGAGCGATGCGCGCCACGTCGGCGTCTTCCGTGACGTACGGCGGCATGGTGTACACGAGATCGCGGAACGGCCGCAGCCACACGCCCTCACGCGCCGCTGCCCCGGTGGCCGCCCCCATGTCCACCGCGTGATCGAGCTGTACGACACCGATGGCGCCCAGCACCCGCACGTCCCGGACCCCTGGCAGCCGCGCCGCCGGCGCCAGCCCTTCCCGCAAGCCCGCCTCGATCCGCTTGACCTCCGCCGGCCAGTCCTGCCCGAGCAGCAGCTCGATGGAGGCGCAGGCCACGGCCGCGGCCAGCGGATTGCCCATGAACGTCGGACCGTGCGCCAGTACCGGCACCTCACCGCGCGAGATGCCTCTCGCCACCCGCGCGGTGCACAGCGTCGCCGCCATGGTCAGATATCCGCCGGTGAGCGCCTTGCCCACACACATCACATCCGGCGTCACCGCCGCGTGCTCCGCCGCGAACAACGCGCCGGTGCGCCCGAAACCGGTGGCGATCTCGTCGAACACCAGCAGTACGCCGTGCGCGTCACACGCCTCGCGCAGCACCCGCAGATACGCGGGGGAGTGGAACCGCATCCCGCCCGCGCCCTGCACCACCGGCTCCACGATCACCGCGGCGAGCTCACCGGCGTGCCGCCCGATGAGCTCCCGCAGGTGGTCGGCGTACGACTCCTCGTACCGCTCGGGCGGGGCATCGGCGAACACCTGACGTGGCAGCACCCCGGACCACAGCTCGTGCATGCCCCCTTCGGGGTCGCACACCGACATCGGCTGCCAGGTGTCGCCGTGGTAGCCACCCCGCCAGGTCAGCAGCCGCCGCTTCTCCGGCCGGCCCAGCGAACGCCAGTACTGCAGGCACATCTTCACCGCGACCTCGACCGACACCGACCCGGAGTCGGCCAGGAACACATGCTCCAGACCGTCCGGCGAGATGTCGACGAGGAGCTTCGCCAGCCGGACGGCGGGCTCGTGCGTGAGCCCGCCGAACATCACGTGGCTCATCCGCGCGAGCTGCTCCCGGGCCGCCTCGTTGAGCACCGGATGGTTGTAGCCGTGGATCGCCGACCACCAGGACGACATCCCGTCGATCAGTTCGGAGGCGTCGGCGAGCCGGAGCCGCACACCGCTCGCCGACTCCACGACGAGCGGTTCCTGACGGCCCGGCATGGGCCCGTAGGGATGCCAGACGTGCCGCCGGTCGAGCTTCAGCAGCTCGGCGACGGAGAGCTCAGGCATTGGGGGCGAGATCCGTTCCGGCCCCCCGGCGGCGCACGGCGACCAGGTCGGTACGCGGTCCGTCGGCCTGTCGTACGGTCTCGTCGACCGCACCGGCACCCGCCTCCGCGTCCGTGTCGGCAGACGCGGAACCGCACACCCCGCCGCCGTCGTGCGAGCCGCACACCGTGCCGCCCTCGTGCGCGCCGCATCCCCCGCCCACCCGGTGCTCGGGCAGCGTCACCCGGTCGGTGCCCTCCACCTCGAAGCCGGCGTCCGCGATCATCTCCAAATCCGCCTTGCCCGCCTGGCCCTCGCTGGTGAGGTAGTCGCCGAGGAAGACCGAGTTGGCCAGGTGCAGCGCGAGCGGCTGCATGGTGCGCAGATGCACCTCGCGGCCGCCGGCGATCCGCACCTCGACGTCCGGGCAGACGAACCGCACCATCGCCAGGATCCTGAGGCACCGCTGGGGGGTCAGGTTCCACTCCTTGGCGAGCGGCGTGCCCTCGAACGGGATCAGGAAGTTGACCGGCACCGAGTCCGGATCCAGCTCGCGCAGCGAGAAGACCACGTCGACCAGGTCCTCGTCGCTCTCGCCCATCCCCGCGATCAGACCCGAGCAGGCGGACAGCCCGGCCGCGTGCGCCTTCTGCACGGTGTCCACCCGATCGGCGTACGTGTGCGTGGTCGTGATGTCCCCGTACGTCGACTCGGACGTGTTGAGGTTGTGGTTGTAGGCGTCCGCGCCCGCCTCGCGCAGCCGCTCCGCCTGGCCCTCGGAGAGCAGTCCGAGACAGGCGCACACCTCGACTCCCTCGTTCTGCTCCTTGATGGCCTTGATGGTGTCGGAGACCCGGTCCACGTCACGGTCGGTCGGGCCCCGTCCGCTGGCCACCAGGCACACCCGCTTGGCACCGCCCGCGAGCCCGGCGGCGGCCGCCTGCGACGCCTGGTCCGGCTTGAGCCAGGTGTACTTCAGGATGTCGGCCCTGGAACCGAGCCGCTGGGAACAGTAGGAGCAGTCCTCCGGGCACAGACCGGACTTGAGGTTGACGAGATAGTTGAGTTTCACCCGTCGGCCGAACCAGTGCCGACGCACCTTCCCGGCCGCGGCCACCACATCGAGCAGGTCGTCGTCGGACGTCGCGAGGACGGCCAGCGCTTCCCCACGGGTCGGCGTCTCGCGCCGAAGCCCCTTGTCCACCAGCGTGTTCAGCAGGTCCATGAGAGCCGATCCTGTCCTACCCGACCCGCCGGGGCCAAGGAGAGTTCGTACAACGGAGGCGCTTCGAGGTGTGGGTATTGCCACACAGTGGTCCGCCCGGGCTCCCGCTAATGTCTGTGCACTGCCTACAAAATCCCCCGGAGGAGTCATGGCGTTCGGCTGGATCGACGAGCAGGCGGAACTGCGCCGCCGGGCCGGCCTCGTGCGCACCCTGCGCCCCCGGGCAGCCGACACACCGCTCCTCGATCTGGCGAGCAACGACTACCTGGGCCTGGCCCGGCATCCGGAGGTCACCGAGGGCGCGGCCCGTGCCGCGCGGACCTGGGGAGGCGGCTCGACGGGCTCCCGGCTCGTCACCGGCACCACCGAACTCCACGCCGAGCTGGAACGCGAGCTGGCCGGCTTCTGCGGCTTCGAGGCGGCCCTGGTCTTCTCCTCCGGCTACGCGGCCAACCTCGCCGCCGTCACGGCACTGGCCCCGCACGGCTCGCTGATCGTCTCCGACGCGGGCAACCACGCCTCGCTGATCGACGGCTGCCGGCTGGCCCGCGGTACGACCCAGGTCGCCGCGCACGCCGATCCCGACGCCGTGCGCAAGGCGCTGGGCGCGCACGACGGACCCGCCGTCGCGGTGTCCGACACGGTCTTCTCGGTGGACGGCGACGCCGCTCCGCTCGCGGCGCTGGCCGAGGCGTGCCGGGAGCACGGTGCGGGGCTGCTGCTCGACGACGCGCACGGCCTGGGCGTGCTCGGCGACGGCGGACGCGGGGCCCCGCACCGGGCGGGCCTCGCGGGCGCCGACGACGTCGTCGTGACGGTGACGCTGTCCAAGTCGCTGGGTGGCCAGGGCGGAGCGGTGCTCGGCCCGGCCCGGGTGATCGGGCACCTGGTCAACGCGGCACGGACGTTCATCTTCGACACCGGACTCGCCCCCGCGGCGGCGGGCGCGGCCCTGGCGGCTCTCCGGTTGCTGCGCCGCGAACCCGGGCGTGCGGCGCGGGCGGGCGCGGTGGCGCGCGAACTGCACACCCGGCTGACGGCCGCGGGTCTGGAAGCGGTACGTCCGGACGCCGCGGTCGTCTCCGTGCGCGCCCCTTCCCCGGAGCGGGCCGTGCGATGGGCGGCCGACTGCCGGGCGGCCGGCCTGTCCGTGGGCTGTTTCCGTCCTCCTTCCGTGCCCGACGGCATCTCACGGCTCAGACTGACCGCCCGCGCGGACCTGTCCGGGGCGGAGATCGAACGCGCTGTACGGGTGATCGGCGAGACGCGGCCTTGAGTCGGTGGGGCACGGCCGTGCGTCGCTCGATGACGGGTCGGGTCGGGTCGGTGGGGTCGGGCCGGTGGGTCGGGTCGGTGGAGGTGAGGGCGGGTCAGCGGACCGCGGTCACGAACTCCCCCCAGCTCCCGGGGGAGAAGAGCAGCGCGGGCCCGGCCGGGTCCTTGGAGTCGCGCACGGCGAGCAGTCCGGCCAGGTCGCCGGTGGCCGGCCGGGCCGTCTCCACGCAGTTGTTCGCCCCCGTGCTGTAGCTGCTGCGCAGCCACCGCGCACCGTGCAGGGCGAGGCTGGAAGGGATGGTCCGAGGCGGTGCGGGCATCGTGCCTCCTTACGCGCCGGCTGCTGTACCGGCGATGAAATCCAACGAGTCCTCTGGCGAAAGGGCGTGGATCGAAAGCGCGTCGAAGGCCTCCGAGTAGGCCCTGAGGTCTTCTTTCCGCTCCAGATAGAGGCTACTCGTCAAGTGGTCGAGAACTACCACGTCCAGATCAGAAGTGCGCGAAAATGAAAAGATTACGAAAGGACCGGTGACGCCGATGTGTGCCCCCGCGGAGAACGGCAGTACCTGCAACCGCACTTGGGGGAGCCGGGCCGCCTCGACCAGCCGGTTCAGCTGCCGGGTCATCACACCGGGTCCGCCGACCTCCCGGCGCAGCACCGCCTCGTCCAGGACCGCCCTCAACTCCAGTGGCGGCTGTGCCCGCAGTACGTCCTGCCGGGCCAGTCGCACCTCCACCAGGGCGTCCAGCCGCTCCTCCGACGCGCCCTCCAGGGCCGCCTCGGTCACCGCCCGCGCGTACTCCGGGGTCTGCAGCAGCCCGGGGATCACCGTGGTCTCCAGGGTGCGCATCGCGCTCGCCTGCGACTCCAGGCTGATGAAGTCCCGGTAGGTCGGCGGAAGGACACCGCGGTAGGCGTGCCACCAGTGATGTCGGCCGGCGCCGTCGCCGGTGCCCGACAGCGCCATCAGCAAGTCACGCAGCTGCGGGTCGCCGACGCCGTAGACGTCGAGCAGTAACCGCACATCGGCCGGTTTCACCCCGCTCGTGCCCGTCTCGATGCGGCTCACCTTCGACTGGTGCCAGCCGGCCAGCCGGGCCGCCTCACCACTGGTGAGTCCCGCCGAGGTACGCAGCGCGCGGAGCTCCGCGCCCAGTTTCCGGCGGCGCACCGCGGGACCGTGCTGCATGGGCTCTCCTTACTCCTTCCGAGCCGCCCACATACGGTCTCCCGTCGCAGAGTTCACCGCTTTGAGCGACAGATATATGCATATCCTGGTGGATCGCCGCCCTACGCCGTGCGGTAATGGCAGTCTGGCGACGAAGCACCAGTGCGGGACCGTACTCGAAGCAACCGCTCCGTGTCGGACTGCGGTCCCGTGGGAAAGGGACGACGTCGCCATGGCAGACCATCTGGAAGCATCCATCACTCTGCCGAGCGATCCCGCCTCGGTCGCGGCCGCCCGCGCCCATGTGGTGGCCACGCTGGTGGAATGGGGGATGCCGGGGGACGCGGACCTGTCCGACACCGTCCGGCTGATCGTCTCCGAGCTCGCCACCAACGCGGTGCAGCACACGTTAGGGCAGTCACCCACGTTCACGGTGGACGTCGCTCTCGTCCGCGACGAGCGGGTGCACATCGGTGTCACGGACAGTCACCCCCGGTTGCCCAAGCGGCTGCCCGCCGCGGTCCAGCAGGACAACGGCCGCGGGCTGGTCATCATCCGCTGGCTGACCGTGGAACGCGGCGGCAGGCTCCGCGTCCGCCCCACGCGTGCGGGCGGCAAGACCGTCTCGGTCGAGCTCCCGTGGGCCGTCCAGGCCGCCGAAGCGGTCACGGCGGCGGGACGTCAGGAGCCGTAGGGTCCGTGTCCACCGGGCGCGGCGGCGCGGCGGGGCGCCGCCGTCCCGTGGGTCACCGCACCCGGCCGTACCAGACGCTGCGGGTCCAGATCTTCTGCAGGCGCACCACGTCCCCGGTCTTCGGGGCGTGCCAGATCTTGCCCTGACCCGCGTAGATACCGACGTGGTAGACGTAGCTGCCCGAATGGAAGAACACCAGGTCTCCCGCCCGGCGGTCGCCGGCGGAGATGTGGCGCGTCTTGTTGTACTGCGCGGCGGCGGTGCGAGGCAGCTTCTTGCCCGCCTTCTTGAACGAGTACAGCGTCAGGCCCGAGCAGTCGAACCTGTGCGGTCCGACGGCACCCCACTGGTACGGCGAGCCCTTCTTGGCGGCGGCGATGCGCAGGGCCTTGCCGGCCGGGCTCGCGGCCGCCGCCTCCGAGGCGACGCCGGGGACCGCGATGGAGCCGCCCACGGCGGCCAGGGTGAGGGCCGAGGCCGTGCCGGCCCGGGCCATGAGAGACGGGACACGATTGAGCGCAGTCATGCGCAACCCTTCGTCAGCCGCCTGTGAAGGATGACCTGTCGGATTCGGGCTGGCGAAGTTGCCCGGCCGCACGAGTGCGGCTTCACCCCAAGGACGGCTCGGAACTGACGTTCCGGCGGCCCGTCGTGCCTGGGTCCTCCACTCCTGCCGATCCACTCCTGTCGACCGGTCATCCGGGCGGCGGCAGGACTCGGCGTCCACCCGGATCGCCCCGCCGGGGCGGCGGGGTCTTGTCGTCAGTCCTGGATCTTGGCCCATGAAGGGATCGAAATCCCAACGGAACGTGGGGTTTGTGTTGTTACTCACCAATCACCCGTTCGGGTGGACACCTCCCCGTTCGGGTCGCCGTCCAGGGTGCGGGGAGCCACGGACCAGCGATGGCCTGCCCGATTCCGCCTTCGGGTAGGCGCGTTGCGCAACTTGGACGGCTCGAAAACAGCTGGTTCGTCTACGCCGGATGGGGGTACGCCGTTTGGTCCGTTTCAACTCCGGCCCGGGCGCACCCCGTCGTCGGGAGCGTGGCGGGCGTCAACTGCCCGGGGCCGGCGGCAGCGTGACCCGGGCCGTGCGCCGTTCGCCGTCCAGCACCCGCAGGGCCCGGGCCAGGGTGACGGAGTGCATGTCGCTCTCGCCGCGCCGGTGCATCAGGGTGAGCGCGTCGCGCAGTGCGACGGCCTTGCCGACCAGGGCCTGCGCCGCGCGCAGCCCACGGTAGGTGTCACCGCCGAGGGCGGGATTGACCCTGCCGAGCAGGTCGACGACCTCGAGGTAACGGTCGATCAACTCGGCCTCCGCACGGGTCAGCGCGGGCAGCGGGGGCAGTTCGGGTGGCAGCATCCGCGGCTCACTTCACGCCGGAGGCGGGGTCCGCGCTCCTGTGGTGGGGCACGATCCGGTCCGCCAGGCCGTAGTCCACCGCGGCCTGGGCGTCGAGGACCTTGTCCCGCTCGATGTCCGCCCGGACCTGCTCCGTGGTGCGGCCCGTGTGCCGGACGAGCATCTCCTCCATCCGGGACCGGATACGGGTCAACTCCTCGGCCTGGATCGCCAGATCGCTGGTCTGTCCCTCGACCGGCTCCAGGAGGGCGGGCTGACGCAGCACCAGACGCGAGCCGGGCAGGAGGAACCGCTTGCCGGGAGTGCCGGCGGCGAGCAGCAGCGCGGCGGCGCCCTCCGCCCGGCCCAGGCAGATCGTCTCCACGTCGCACGTGACGTAGCGCAGCGTGTCGTAGATCGCCGACATGGCGTGGAAGGAGCCGCCGGGGGAGTTGACGTAGAGCGAGATGTCCCGGTCGGGGGAGTGGTGCTCCAGGTACATGAACTGGGCCATCACATCGTTGGCGGAGGTCTCGTCGATCCGGGTCCCGAGGATGACGATCCGCTCCTCGAGCAGTTTCGAGTACGGATCCATCGTCCGGAGCCCGGATGCCGTGCGTTCGGTGAACTCGGGCAGGACGTGGCGGGCGGACGGTCGGGTCATGGGGGCCCTCCTGTCTGGTTGTCTCTGTAAAAAATGTACAGGACGTACGTGACGTTATGATGGGCTCATGGCCTACGAGATTCCGGTGACTCAAGCCAGGGCTGAGCTCGCCGACCTGATCAACCGCGTGGTGTACGGCGGTGAGCGCGTCGTCGTGACCCGCCACGGGAAGCCCCTCGTCGCCCTTGTGTCCGCCGATGACCTGCGGCGACTCGAAGAACTCCAGGAGTCCGCGGAGCCCCGGGAGGCCGCGCGGGAGCAGGTGATCAGCACGGTGGCCGGTGTGCGCGAGGTGGCGTCCGCTTCCCGCGAACAGCAGCGCTTCGGCATCGCCGCGGAGCACCGGGGGACGGCCACCTCGTAGGCGCCGCCGACAGGTCCGTGCACCCCGTCCGCCGGGGCGGGGCGCGCGGTCGTTTCTGTTTCTGTGCGGCCGGAGAACTTCCGTGCGGCCGGAGAACGGCCCTTGTGCGGGAGCGGTCAGCCGACGGGGGCCAGGCCCCGTTCGGAGGTGGGTTCCGCGTCCCTCGTGCGCTCCTTCAGCGCGCCGGCGAGGAGCACGGCGCCCAGGCCCAGCGCCGCCCACCAGGTCAGCGTCAGGACGGGGCCCGCGGCTGCCGCGCCGTCGAAGAAGGACACCGAGCGCAGCAGTGACACGCCCGCGCCCGGCGGGAGCCACTGGCCGATCGCCCCGGCCGGCTCGGGCAGCATCTCCGGTGCCGAGGACGCCCCCGAGAACGGGTTGCCCAGCAGCATGATCACGAGAGTGCCGAGCGCGATACCGGCCTGCCCGAGCAGGCCCGCGAGTCCGGCGACCGCCGCGCCCATGGCCAGCGCGGCCAGGGCGAACGTACCGGCCACCGCCCACCAGTTCCCCGGCACGGCCTCCAGCCAGCTGTGCGTCAGCGCCGCGGCCACCACGCCCACCAGGGCGGCGGAGCCGACCAGCGCGGCAACCGCGCGGGTACCGCGCAGCCCCAGCAGCGTCACCGCCACGCCGGCCCCGATCCCGGCCAGGGCCAGCGGCAGCACGCTCGTGTTCAGGACCGCGCCGCGCGGATCCCGTGCGGCGGCCGGTACGACGTCCACGGTCGTGACCGGGGTGCCGGAGGCGGCCGTCCGGTGCGCCACCGCCTGCTGGAGCAGCTCGGTCACGACCGGGCTCGCGGCGGACGCGGTGAGCAGCCTCACGCCCTGCCCGGTGACGGCGATCGCGCCGTAGACCTCGCGCTTCTCGACGGCATCGCGGGCGGCGGCCTCGTCGGCGTAGTGGTGGAGCGCGAAGGCGCCCTCCTGGCGCTCGAGCCGCTGCTCCACCGGTGCGGTCGCGGCGGCGGGGCCGGCCACGCCGAGCGGCAGGTCGCGGGGTGCCGTACGGGCCGCGGGCCAGGCGAAGGCCCAGAGTGCCAGCGCCACCAGGGCGGGGACCAGCACCGTCACGGCGGCGATGCGGCGGCGCGGCGACAGGGACGAGGAGGACATGAGGGCTCCCGCGGTAAAAAGAAGGATCGTTCGTTTTACGTCCACACCCACCGTCCCGCTCCGGTCCGGCCTTGTCAAGAAGGAACGTTCGTTTTAAGTTTCGGCCCATGGCTCGCGTATCCCAGGAACACCTCGACGCCCGCCGCCGCCAGATCCTCGACGGTGCCGCGCTCTGCTTCGCCCGCAACGGCTTCCACGCCACCTCGATGCAGGACGTGCTCAAGGAGGTGAACCTCTCCGCGGGTGCCGTCTACCGGTACTTCAGCGGGAAGGACGAGCTGATCGCCGCGATCGTCACGGAAGTTCTCGACACGGTGCGCGGGATCTACGAGCGGGCCGCGCTGGAGAGCCCGCCGCCCACCCCGGACGTGCTCATCCCGCGCACCCTGACCCGGATGCGGGAGCTGCGGCCGGCGACCCTGGACGACGGTGCATGGATGTTCCCGCGGCTGATGGTCCAGGTGTGGACCGAGACCACCCGCAACCCGGAGCTGGCGGCCGTGCTGCGCGAGGGGTACCAGGAGGTCCGTGCGGGCTGGGGGAGGATCGTCGAGGGCTACAAGGAGGCCGGCCTGATGCCCGCGGACGCCGACGCGGACGCCTTGGCACGGACGATGATCGCGGTCGTACAGGGTTTCGCGGCCCAGATCGCCCTCTTCGGCGGGATCTCCGAGGAAACGGTGGGCGGCGGACTGCGGGCGCTGATGACGGTGCCCCTGGCCGAACAGGACGCCTGAACCGCGCGGCCGGGCCCGAAGAGGAAGTCCACCGCTTTCCGCCCGCCACGGTTAACGTCCCCGAAACGCCGCCCCACTAGCCTGCCCACCCACGCCATCAGGGACGTCACCCCGTGGCCCCGGCAACCGGATCCCGCACGGTCCGGAGCGAGAACGGTGAGGTGGGACGCTGTGCGACTGACCCCGCACGAACAGGAGAGGCTGTTGATCCATGTGGCGGCCGACGTGGCGGACAAGCGCCGTGCCCGCGGGCTGAGGCTGAACCACCCCGAGGCGGTCGCCCTGATCACCTCGCACATCCTCGAGGGCGCCCGGGACGGCCGTACCGTCGCCGAACTCATGGCGTCGGGGCGCCGATTGCTCACCCGCGAGGACGTCATGGAAGGCGTCCCCGAGATGATCCACGACGTCCAGGTGGAGGCGACCTTCCCGGACGGCACGAAGCTCGTCACCGTCCACGACCCGATCGTCTGACCGGAAGGCGGCCGCCGTGATTCCCGGAGAGATCCTGTTCGCCGACGACCCGATTGCCTACAACGAGGGCCACGAGGTCACCCGGCTGACCGTCCTCAACACCGCCGACCGGCCCGTCCAGGTCGGCTCCCACTACCACTTCGCCGAGGCCAACCCCGGCCTGGAGTTCGACCGCGAGGCCGCCCGCGGCAAGCGGCTGAACGTCGCCGCCGGCACCGCCGTGCGCTTCGAGCCCGGGATCCCCGTCGAGGTCGGGCTCGTCCGGGTCGCCGGGGCCCGTGTCGTGCCGGGCCTGCGTGGGGAGACCGGGGGTGCGCTCGATGCCTGAGATCTCCCGCGCCGCCTATGCCGACCTGTTCGGGCCGACGACCGGCGACCGCGTCCGGCTCGCCGACACCGACCTGCTGATCGAGATCGAGGAGGACCGCTCCGGCGGTCCCGGACGCGCCGGTGACGAGGCCGTGTTCGGCGGCGGCAAGGTCATCCGCGAGTCCATGGGCCAGGCCCTCGCCACCCGCGCCGACGGCACCCCGGACACGGTCGTCACGGGGGCTGTGATCGTCGACCACTGGGGCGTGGTCAAGGCCGACGTCGGCATCCGGGACGGCAGGATCACCGGCATCGGCAAGGCCGGCAACCCCGACACCATGGACGGCGTCCACCCGGACCTGGTCATCGGCCCCGAGACCGAGATCATCGCCGGCAACGGGCGGATCCTGACCGCCGGAGCCATCGACGCCCACGTCCACTTCATCTGCCCGCAGATCGCCGACGAGGCGCTCGCCTCCGGCATCACCACCCTGGTCGGCGGCGGCACCGGACCCGCCGAGGGCTCCAAGGCCACCACCGTCACCCCCGGGCCCTGGCATCTGGCGCGGATGCTGGAGGCGATGGAGGCGTACCCGCTCAACATCGGACTGCTCGGCAAGGGCAACACCGTCTCCCAGGAGGCGATGCTCTCGCAGATCAGGGGCGGCGCGGTCGGGCTGAAACTGCACGAGGACTGGGGATCCACCCCGGCCGTCATCGACGCCGCGCTGACCGTGGCCGAGCGGACCGGCATCCAGGTCGCCATCCACACCGACACCCTCAACGAGGCCGGGTTCGTGGGCGACACGCTCGCCGCGATCGCCGGGCGCGGCATCCACGCGTACCACACCGAGGGCGCCGGCGGCGGGCACGCCCCCGACATCATGACCGTGGTCGGTGAGCCGCACGTCCTGCCCAGCTCCACCAACCCGACCCGGCCGTTCACTGTCAACACCGTCGAGGAGCACCTCGACATGCTGATGGTCTGTCACCACCTGAACCCGGCCGTGCCGGAGGACCTGGCCTTCGCCGAGTCCCGGATCCGGCCGACCACCATCGGGGCCGAGGACGTGCTGCACGACCTGGGCGCCATCTCGATCATCTCCTCCGACTCCCAGGCCATGGGACGGGTCGGCGAGGTGATCATGAGGACCTGGCAGACGGCCCATGTGATGAAGCGCCGCCGCGGCGCCCTCCCGGGGGACGGACGCGCCGACAACCACCGGGTACGTCGCTATGTCGCCAAGTACACGATCAATCCGGCGCTCGCCCAGGGCATGGCCCGCGAGATCGGCTCCGTGGAGAGCGGCAAACTGGCCGATCTCGTGCTGTGGGACCCGGCGTTCTTCGGGGTCAAGCCCCAACTCGTCATCAAGGGCGGGCAGATCGCCTACGCGCAGATGGGCGACGCCAACGCCTCCATCCCGACCCCGCAACCGGTCCTCCCGCGTCCGATGTACGGGGCGATCGGGCGGGCGCCCGCCGCCAACTCGGTCACCTTCGTGGCGGAACCGGCGATCGCGGCCGGCCTGCCGGACCGGCTGGGGCTGGGCAAGCGGTTCGTGACCATCGACTCCACGCGCGGGGTGACCAAGGCGGACATGCGTGAGAACGACGCCCGTCCGGCCGTGCGCGTCGATCCCGACAGCTTCGCCGTGCACATCGACGGGGAGCCGGTCGAGGCGACTCCGGCCACCGAACTGCCGCTGGCCCAGCGGTACTTCCTCTTCTGATGTCCAGGGGAGCGCTTCTCCTGCTGGCCGACGGCCGGTTCCCCGCCGGAGGGCACGCGCACTCCGGCGGGGCCGAGGCGGCCGTCGGGGCCGGGCGGGTCACCGGCGCCGCGAGCCTGGAGGACTTCTGCCGGGGGCGGCTGCACACGACGGGACTGGTGTCGGCGGCGCTCGCCGCGTCCGCCGTACTGGGCACCGACCCGGCGGCCCTGGACGCGGCCGCCGACGCCCGCACCCCCTCGCCCGCGCTGCGCACGGCCGCGCGCAAGCTGGGCCGGCAGCTGATGCGGGCGGCTCGCGCGACCTGGCCCTCGGAGGAACTCGACGACCTCGCCCGGCGGTTCCCCAGGGGAGCGCACCAGCCGGTGGTCCTCGGACTCACCGCGCGGGCCGCCGGGCTGGGGCCCGCCGACGCGGCGCACTGCGCGGCGTACGAGAGCGTGAGCGGTCCGGCGACGGCGACGGTGCGGTTGCTGAGTCTCGATCCCTTCGACGCGACGGCGGTGCTGGCGCGGCTGGCGCCTGAGCTGGACAGGGTGGTGGAGCAGGCGGTGGAGGCGGCGCGGAGGGTCGTCGACGAGGGGGTCGACGCCCTGCCCGCGGCGTCCGCGCCGTCGCTGGAGATCTCCGCTGAGGCGCATGCGGGGTGGTCGGTGCGGCTGTTCGCGTCGTAGGCGGGTGTGCCGCCCCCGCCGCCCGTTCCCATTCCCCGCCCCGGGGGTCTGCCCCCGGACCCCCGTGCCGGCCTGACGGCCTGGTCGTCGAGCGCCGGACGGGCTGATTACCTGGAGTCGTCCCATGCATCTCGACCACACCCTCTCCCACGACGGGCCCGCCGCCGTCGGTGCCGACGTCCGTCGGCCCGACGGCTCGCGGCGGGCCCTGCGGATCGGGCTCGGCGGTCCCGTCGGGTCCGGGAAGACCGCGACCGTCGCCGCCCTCTGCAGGGCCCTGCGGGACGAGGTGTCCCTCGCCGTCGTCACCAACGACATCTACACCCGGGAGGACGCCGAGTTCCTGCTCCGCGAGGCCGTGCTGCCGCCCGAGCGGATCACCGCCGTCGAGACCGGGGCGTGCCCGCACACCGCGATCCGGGACGACATCTCCGCCAACCTCGAAGCCGTGGAGGACCTGGAGGACGAGGCCGGCCCGCTGGACCTGGTCCTCGTCGAGTCCGGCGGGGACAACCTGACCGCCACCTTCTCCAAAGGGCTCGTCGACGCGCAGATCTTCGTCATCGACGTGGCCGGCGGGGACGACATCCCGCGCAAGGGCGGCCCCGGGGTGACCACCGCCGACCTGCTGGTCGTCAACAAGACCGACCTCGCCCCCTACGTCGGCTCCGACCTCGCCCGCATGGCCGCCGACGCCCGGGCCCAACGGGCCCACCTCCCCGTGGTGTTCCAGTCGCTGCGCGACGGGGCCGGGGTGAAGGACGTCGCCGACTGGGTGCGGGAGCGGCTCGCCGCGTGGACGGCGTGACCACCGCCGGCGTACGGGCCGTCGCCCGCATCCGTGCCCGCGCCGACGGCCGGGGCGGGACCTGTCTGCCCGTGCTGGAGAGCGACGGGCCACTGGCGCTGCGGCGAACGCGGGGGAGCGGCACCGAGGCCCACGTCATGCTGGTCGGCGCCATGAGCGGCCCGCTCGGCGGGGACCACCTCACGGTGCGGGCGGACGTGGAACCGGGTGCCCGGCTCCGGGTCGGATCGGCCGCCGCCACCCTCGCCCTGCCGGGGCGGCACCGGGACGGGGCGCGCTACGACGTACGGCTCACCGTCGCCGCCGGCGGCGAACTGCACTGGCTGCCGGAACAGTTGATCTCCGTCAGCGGGAGTGACCTGCGCGTCTCCACCCGGGTCGACCTCGCACCCGGCGCCCGGCTCGTGCTGCGTGAGGAGCAGGTGCTGGGGCGGTCCGGGGAGCAACCGGGACGGCTCACCTCCCGTCTGACCGTGCGGATCGCGGGGCGCGCCGTCCTCGACCAGGAGCTGGCCTGTGGCCCCGGAGCCCCGGGCGGCTGGGACGGGCCGGCCGTGCTGGCCGGGCACCGGGCCGTCGGGCAACTCGTCGTAGTGCGCCCCGAGTTCGAGGAGAAACCGGTCGGTGCTGGAGTGCCGGCACAGGGGGCCGCCGTCCTGCCGCTCGCCGGCCCCGCCGTGCTGGTGACCGCCGTGGCGTCCGACGCGCTGAGGTTGCGGCGCCTCCTCGACGAGGCGCCGGCCTCCTTCACCCCCGCGTCCGATTGATGGAACCCCTTTATCCGGTTATCGGATTGGCAAAGAAGGGCCACCACCCCTGTTCTCAGGGACATCACAGCGGCGAGGATCCCCCGTACTCATCGCAACGATGCAGGGGGAGGCCCCACTTGAGGGACAGCAGACCGAAGAAGCGGACGGTGGCGCTCGGTTCGGCGGGAGTGCTCGTCACGGCGACGCTCATAGCCGGCGCCGTCGCGGCGCCCGCGGCGAACGCGACGGCGGACCCGCACCACGGCAAGGACCGCCAGGCCAGGGGGGTCGCCGTCGCCGCAGCCCGGGCCGCCGGGACCGGCATCGACTGGCAGGACTGCCCCGCCGACTGGAACCTGGCGAAGCCCATCCAGTGCGGCTGGGTCTCGGTGCCGCTGGACTACGCCAAGCCGTACGGCAAGCAGATCAAGCTCGCCGTCGACCGCATCGGCAACACCGGCACCGCCGACGAGCGTCAGGGCGCGCTCCTGTACAACCCGGGCGGTCCCGGCGGCTCCGGCCTGCGCTTCCCGGCCCGGGTCACCGGCAAGAACCCGGTCTGGGCCGACACGGCCAAGGCGTACGACTTCGTGGGCTTCGACCCGCGCGGCGTGGGCAAGTCCGCGCCCCTGTCCTGCGCCGACCCGCAGGAGTTCGTCAAGGCGCCCAAGATGGACCCGGTGCCCCGCTCCGAGGCCGACAAGCTCGCCCAGCGGGGGCTCGCCCGCGAGTACGCCGAGGGCTGCTACGAGCGCAGCGGCGAGATGCTGCCCCACATGACCACGCCGAACACCGCGCGCGACCTCGACGTCATCCGCGCCGCCCTCGGCGAGAAGAAGCTCAACTTCCTCGGCGTCTCCTACGGCACCTACCTCGGCGCCGTCTACGCCACCCTCTTCCCGGGCCACGTCCGCCGCATGGTCGTCGACAGCGTCGTCAACCCCTCCCGCGAGAAGATCTGGTACCAGGCCAACCTGGACCAGGACGTCGCCTTCGAGGGCCGCTGGAAGGACTGGCAGGACTGGGTCGCCGGGAACGACGCCACCTTCCACCTCGGCACCACCCGGGACGCCGTCCAGGCCCAGTGGCTGAAGCTGCGCGCCACCGCCGCGAAGGACCCGATCGGCGGGGTCGTCGGACCGGCCGAGCTCATCGGCTTCTTCCAGAGCGCCCCGTACTACGACTCCGCGTGGATCCCGGTCGCGACCGTCTTCAGCCAGTACGTCGCCGGCGACACCCAGGCGCTCGTCGACGCCGCCGCCCCCGACCTCTCCGACACCGCGGGCAACGCGGCCGCCGAGAACGGCAACGCCGTCTACACGGCCGTGGAGTGCACCGACGCCAAGTGGCCCACCAGCTGGCGGAAGTGGGACCGCGACAACACCCGGCTGCACCGCGACCACCCGTTCATGACCTGGGCCAACGCCTGGATGAACCTGCCGTGCGCCACCTGGCCGGTCAAGCAGCAGACACCGGTGGACGTCAAGTCCGGCAAGGGCCTGCCGCCGGTGCTGATCGTCCAGGCCGAGCGGGACGCGGCCACCCCGTACGGGGGCGCCGTCGAACTGCACCAGCGGCTCAGGGGCTCCCGCCTCGTCACCGAGCGGGACGCCGGATCCCACGGCGTCACCGGCCTGGTCAACCCCTGCGTCAACGACCGGGTCGACACCTACCTGCTCACCGGCGAGGTGGACCGGTCCGACGTGACGTGCGCACCGCACGCCACGCCGAAGCCGTAGCGCCGACGTCGTACGACACGGGGGGCGGCCGGAGTTCTCCGGCCGCCCCCCGTCCGGGTGGCCCCGGGAATCAGCTCAGCGGCATCTTCGGGAACCGGCGCCTGTCCTGCGCCCTGCGGTCGGCCTCCTCGGCCTTGGCGACGGCCGCGTACTGGTCGACGTACTCCTGCTCGGAGAGGCTGAGGATGGAGTACATGATCTCGTCGGTGACGGCGCGCAGGATGGCCTTCTCGTTCTCCATGCCCGCGTACCGCGAGAAGTCCAGCGGGGTGCCGAAGCGGATCACCACGGGGTGGATCCGGGGAATGACCTTGCCGGGCGGCTGGGCCTCGAAGGTGCCGATCATCGCGCACGGAATCACCGGGACGCCCGCCTTGAGGGCCATCACCGCGACACCGACCTTGCCCTTGTAGAGGCGGCCGTCGTGCGAGCGCGTCCCCTCCGGGTAGATGCCGAGCAGTTCCCCCGTGCTCAGCACCCCCAGGCCCTCCCGGATGGCGGCCTGCCCGGCGTCCTTGCCCGACCGGTCGACCGGAATCTGTCCGGCGCTGTGGAAGAAGAAGGCCGTCAGCCTGCCCTTGAGGCCGGGACCGGTGAAGTACTCCGCCTTGGCGAGGAAGGTGATGCGCCGCTTCAGCACGGCCGGCATCAGAAAGTGGTCGGAGAACGACAGATGGTTCCCCGCGACGATGGCGGCACCGGACGGCGGAACGTGTTCGAGGCCCTCTATTCGAGGCCGGAAGACCAGTCGCAGCAGCGGGCCCAGCAGCACGTATTTGAGCAGGTAGTAGAACAAGGGCACGCTCCTCGACTCCGGCGGACGGGCGGTGCCGCCGCGTTCCAGCAGGCCATCCGGCACGTCGCGGGGTGCCAGTCTAGGACCGGGCGGCGCGGCCCGACACCACCACGTCCGACGCGGTGGGAACGTAGGGTGTCGGACGACTGATCACCCGTCAGCGCACGTACCGCGGGGAGTAGGCTCGCAGGCATGAGGATCTCCGTCTCCTCCGACATGGACGAGCCCGTGGCCCGCGCCCTCCTCGCCGAGCTGCGCGAGCGCGGCCACGAGGTGCGCGCGCACGGCGCCCTGAGCCCCGGCGACGACCCGCGGTGGGCGTTCTGCTCGGAGGCGGCGGCCCGTGACGTCGCGGACGGGTCGGCCGACCAGGCGATCGTGTGCTGCTGGACCGGCACGGGCGCCTCGATCGTCGCGAACAAGGTGCCCGGAGTCCGCGCCGCCCTGTGCACGGACGCCTACACGGCGGACGGCGCGCGCCGCTGGAACGACGCCAACGTGCTCGCGCTCAGCCTGCGGCTGACATCCGGTCCGCTGCTGAACGAGATCCTCGACGCCTGGTTCGCCGGTGCGCCCAGCGACGATCCGGAGGACCGGCGCAACGTGGACCGCACGGCTCGGCTCGACCGGGCGCGCACCGAATCCTGACGCAGGGGTTCCCCGCCGGACGGTCACAGCCGTACGACGACCAGCGCCGTGTCGTCGGTGGCGCCGCCGGGCGGCAGCAGTTCCAGCAGCACGATGTCGGCGAGGGTCTCGGGGTCCTCCGTCCGGTGGCGGCGCAGGGACTCGGCGAGCCGGAGCAGACCGGTGTCGATGTCCTCCCGGCGCCGTTCGATCAGACCGTCGGTGTAGAGCACCAGGGTCGCCCCGGGGGTGAACGTCGTCGACGCCTCGGGCCTCGGCGTCGGCTCGGGGCGGGCGTCGAGCGGCGGGTCGGTGGCCTGGTCGAGGAACTCCACGCGTCCGTCGTGATGGAGCAGCACGGGCGGCGGATGGCCGGCACTGCTGTAGGTGATGGTCCGCCGGTCGAAGTCGATGAAGGTCGTCACCGCGGTCGCGGACTCGGCACCCTCCACCACATGGGCGTAACGGCCCACGACGTTCAGTGCCTGGGCGGGCCCGTCCGCCACCCGGGAGGCGGCACTCAGCGCGCTGCGCAGCTGGCCCATGACACCGGCCGCCGCCAGACCGTGCCCGACCACGTCGCCCACGGACACGCCGATCCGGTGCCCGCCCACCAGGTCGATCAGGTCGTACCAGTCGCCGCAGACGTTGAGCGCGCCCACCGCGGGCCGGTAGCGCACGGCGGCCCGGTGGTGGCCGACCTGCCGACGGGCGGACAGCATCGCCTCCTGCAGCGCCAGGGCCACCTCGCGCTCCCGGGCGTGCGCCTGGCGCAGCCGGTTGTTCAGCTCCTGCAGCTCACGGGCGCGCTGGTAGAGCTCGGCCTCCAGCACCCCACCCCGGTCCTCGCCCGTCCGGCTGCGGGCCCGGAGGAGCTCGGTGGCCTCCTCGATCCGGTGCACGATCAGCGCCACCTTCCCGTCGGGGCCGAACACCGGCGTGTTCACCGGGCTCCAGTAGCGCTCCTCCCACTCCCCGGGGCGCTCGGGGCTCTCGACGTCGTACCGCTGCACGGCCATGGTGTCGCGCTCACCGGTGGACAGCACCCGCAGCAGCGAGGCGCGCAGATGGTGCGCGCCCCCGGACTCCGGCTCCTTCGGGTTGTCCGGGAAGACGTCGAACAGGAAACGGCCCACCAGGTCCTCGCGCGAGCGCCCGGAACCGCGGACGAACGCCTCGTTGACGTCCGCGAACACCAGATCGGGGGTCAGCAGCGCCACCATGCCGGGAAGGGCCCGGTACACCGCCGCGTAGTCGATCGACGTCTCCGGCATGGGCCACCACCTCACTCCGGCGGCGCGGTCAGGGACTGCTCCGCCCAGATGATCTTCCCCTCGGGAACGAACCGCGTGCCCCACCGCTGGGCCAGCTGCGAGACCAGCAGCAGCCCGCGGCCGCCCTCGTCCATCGCCCGGGGATGCCGCAGATGGGGTGCGGTGGCGCCGCCGTCGAGCACCTCGCACACCAGCGCGCGCTCACGGATCAACCGCAGCCGCACGCGGCCGGTGGCGTGCCGGATGGCGTTGGTGACCAGTTCGCTGACGACCAGCTCCGTGGTGAAGACCAGCTCGTCCAGCCCCCAGTGGGCCAGCTGCCGGGTGGTGGTCTTGCGGGCCTCGGCCACCACGGAGGGATCCCCCGGCAGTTCCCAGACCGCGACCTGCCCCGGATCGAGACGCCTGGTGCGGGCCATCAGCAGGGCCACGTCGTCGTACGGCCGGGCCGGGACCAGCGCGTCGACCACGGCCCGGCAGCCCAGCTCGAGCGAGGTCGTGGACCCCTCCAGCGCCGCCCGCAGCCGCTCCCGGTCCGTTTCGGCGGGCCCGGACCCCTCGTGGGCCAGCAGACCGTCCGTGTGCAGGGCGAGCGTGCTGCCCTCGGCGAGGGACAGCTCCACCGCCTCGAACGGCGGTCCGCCCACCCCGAGCGCCGGGCCCTGCGGAAGGTCCACGAAGGTGACCGTGCCGTCGGGTGCCACCACGGCGGGCGCGGGATGGCCGGCGGCGGCCATCGTGCACTGCCCGTCCACCGGGTCGTAGACGACGTACAGGCACCCGGCCCCGATGGACTGGTCCGGGGCGTCCCCCGACTCCTGCCCGTCGCCCTCGTCCCTCGCCGAGCGGGCCGCCAGGTCGTCCAGATGGGCGAGCACCTCCTCGGGCGGCAGATCGATGGCGGCAAGCGTCCGTACGGCGGTCCGCAGTTGCCCCATGGCCGCGGCGGCGTCGATGCCGTGGCCCGGTACCTCGCCGACGACCAGCGCGACGCGGGCGCCGGACAGCGGGATGAGGTCGTACCAGTCGCCGCCCAGACCGGTCAGCTCGTCGGCCGGGCGGTAGCACGCGGACACCTCGACGGCGTCCTGCTCGGGCAGCCGGCGGGGCAGCAGATTGCGCTGCAGCACGAGGGCGGCGTCCCGCTCGCGGGTGTACCGCCGGGCGTTGTCCACGCAGACGGCGGCGCGGGAGACGAGGTCCTCGGCCAGATTGAGGTCGTCCTCGTCGAAGGGGTTCTCGCGGCGGCGCCGGAAGAACGTGGTGACGCCCAGGGTGATGCCCCGGGCCCGGATCGGGACGATCATCACGCTCTGCAGGCCCAGCTCCAAAAAGGTGGACTCCCGCTCGCCCGGGCCGCCCACGGCCCACTCCAGGGCGAGCGGGTCGAGCTGCTCCTTACGCCAGGACCGGCCCGAGGTCAGACAGCGCACCGGTGGGGATCCCGCCAGGTAGGCCACGACCGCCCCGGTCTCCACGACGGTCCGCGGCAGGTCCTCGTACAGCGACCGGTGGCCCGCGCGGCGCAGCGACACCTGGTCGGACTCGGCGAGCGGTCCGGGCGGGAGCTCGGCGCCCCGCAGCACCGTCTCCAGCAGGTCCACGATGACGAAGTCCGCGAGACCCGGCACCGCGACGTCCGCCAGCTCCTGCGCCGTGATCATGATGTCCAGGGTGCGGCCGATGCGCTCGCCCGCCCGGTCGAGCAGGGCCAGGCGCTCACGCGCGCGGTGCCGCTCGGTGACGTCCACGACGGTGTAGTAGACGCCCATGGGACGGCCCCGCTCGTCGTCGAGGCGGGTGAACGACAGCATGTGCGCGGTCTCGCGCAGCGGCGCCGAGCGTACGCGGCCGACGTGCTCGTAGCCGACGACCTGTTCACCCGTGTCCAGCACGTGCCGCAACTGCGCCTCGAAGGCCTCGGCGTTCAGACCCGGCTGGACGTCCGCGAACCGCAGGCCCAGGCGGCGCGGGGCCGGACCGCCGCCGAACTGTTCCAGCGCCGCGTTGGACCACACGTAGCGCAGATCCGTGTCCACGACGGCGATGCCGATCGACGTGCCGGCCACCATCTGCTCCAGCACGCTGCGGCTCATGTCCCAGCCGGCGGAGCCGGCCAGCTCCGACAGCAGCACCAGCAGCGACGAACGGCCCTGCGGCTCCACGGCCGGCGTGATCCGCACCATCACGGGGACCGGCCGCCCCTGCCGGTGCCGGGCCGTCATCAGCCCCGCCCAGTCGCCGTCCGACCGGCACCGCTCGACCAGGTCCGGCACCCGCTCGGCGTCCTCGGGCATCAGCAGCTCGGCGAACTTGCGGCCCACCACCTCGGACGCGCGGTAGCCCAGCAGCCGCTCGGCCCGGACGGTCCAGCTCGCCACCATGCCGTGCGGATCGAGCAACAGGGGAACGGCGTCGGCCACATCGAACCCCTGCCGGGCAACGTTGTGCTCCTTGTGTCCGCCCACGGCCGACCTCTCTGTCGCTGAGAGTGGTCTACCCCCTCTTGTCCCCATCCTCACCCTTGGCAGGTGCCCAGGGCTCCCCGGACGCGCACCACCGGTGAACGACCCGGGCGGCACCGCACCGCCGCCCCGCCGGGCACTCGGCGGGGCGGCGGCGGCGCGGTGCGTCAGGTCCGCTGGACGAGTACCTTCTCCAGCGTGCGCAGGGCGCCCTGGAGCTCCTCCGCCGTGATGGTCAGGGGCGGGGCCAGACGGATGGTGGAACCGTGGGTGTCCTTGACCAGGACGCCCTCCCGCATGAGGCGCTCGCTGATCTCGCGCCCCGTGCCGAGTGCCGGGTCGACGTCCACCCCCGCCCACAGGCCGCGGGAGCGGAAGCCGACGACGCCCTCGCCGACGAGCGACCGCAGGCCCTCGCGCAGGATCCCGCCCAGTTCCGCCGCCCGGCGCTGGAACTCGCCCGTCTCCAGCAGCTCCACCACGGCCGTACCGACGGCGGCGGCCAGCGGATTGCCGCCGAAGGTCGACCCGTGCTCACCGGGGTGCAGCACCTCCAGCACCTCCCGCCGGGCGACCACCGCAGACACCGGGACGATGCCGCCGCCCAGCGCCTTGCCGAGCAGGACCACGTCCGGGACGACCGCCTCGTGGTCCACGGCGAGCGTGCGGCCCGTCCGCCCCAGCCCGGACTGGATCTCGTCCGCGACGAACAGACACCCCGCGCGGCGCGTCAGCTCCCGCACCCCGGCCAGATAGCCGTCGTCCGGGACGATCACGCCCGCCTCGCCCTGGACGGGCTCGATCAGCACCGCGGCCGTCGTCTCGTCGACCGCCGCCTCCAGCGCCGCGAGATCGTTGTAGGGGACCACCCGGAAGCCCGGGGTGAACGGGCCGAACCCGGCGCGCGCGACCTCGTCCGTGGAAAAGCTCACGATCGTCGTCGTTCGGCCGTGGAAGTTGTCCGCCGCCACCACGATCGTCGCCCGGTCGGCCGGGACGCCCTTCACGTCGTAGGCCCACTTGCGGGCCACCTTCACACCGCTCTCCACCGCCTCGGCGCCGGTGTTCATGGGCAGCACCATGTCCAGACCGGTCAGCGCGGCCAGCCGCTCCGCGAACTCCGCGAGCCGGTCGTTGTGGAACGCGCGCGAGGTCAGCGTCAGCCGGTCCAGCTGGCGGTGCGCCGCCTCGATCAGCGCCGGATGCCGGTGGCCGAAGTTCAGCGCCGAGTAGCCGGCCAGCATGTCGAGGTAGCGCCGGCCCTCCACGTCCTCCACCCACGCGCCCTCCGCGCGGGCGACGACCACGGGCAGTGGGTGGTAGTTGTGCGCGAGGACCGGCTCCTCAGCGCCGATCAGCTCGGCGGACGAACGCGTACGGACGGCAGAGGTCATGAGCGGATCTCCTGAGTGCAGCACTTGATGCCCCCGCCCGCCTTGTGGAACTCGGACAGGTCGACGGGGACGGGGACGTAGCCGCGGTCGGCGAGCTGGGCGGTGAGGGCCGTGGCCCCCGGCGAGACGAACACATGGCGTCCGTCGGAGACGGAGTTCAGACCGAACGCCATCGCGTCCTCGCGCGTCGCGAGCACCGCGTCCGGGTACAGCCGGGCGAGCACCTCGCGGCTGCCCGGCGAGAACGCCTCCGGGTAGTACGCGATGTTCTCCTCGTCCAGCACGAACAGCGCCGTGTCCAGGTGGTAGAAGTACGGATCCACCAGGGTCAGGCCGATCACCGGCACACCGAAGAACTCCTGCACCTCACGGTGCGCCTGGCGCGTGGTGCGAAAGCCGGTGCCGGCGAGGATCCAGCGTCCGGCCGGCACCAGGTCGCCCTCGCCCTCGCACACCGACTCGGGGTAGTGGACCTCGTAGCCCTCGGCCTTGAACCAGGACTCGTACGGCACGGACTCCGGGCGCCGCTCGGGCGCGAGGAAAAGGGAGCCGAAGACGCGGCCCTCGACGACGACCGCCGCGTTCGCGGCGAACACCATGTCGGGCAGTCCGGGTTCCGGCTTCACGTTCTCCACGGTATGTCCGTGGTCACGGTATGTGTCGACCAGCGTCCGCCACTGACGCCGGGCGAGTGGGACGTCCACGGGTCGGTCGGGACGCATCCAGGGGTTGATCGCGTACCGCACGGCGAAGTGTCTGGGTTCGCAGACGAGGTATCGCCGCCGGGACGCCACACGGGAGTCGGGCACAGAGGGGTTCCTCCGCTTCCATGCGGTGCCGACGGGGGGTGCCTCCACGGTAGGAACCGACCGAGACGGGCGACAAGGAACGGGAGCTGCGTGTTCGCGCAGGAATGCTGCGCGTTTGCGCCGTTCAGCGCACGTCTGCTGCGTCCTCCGGCGCGGGCTGACTCACTCCCGCCTCAGGACTGTCCGGCAGCAGATGGGACAGCACCATCACGCTGATCGTCTTGCGGATGAACGGCTCCTGGCGGATCCGCTCCAGCACCTCCTCGAAGTGCTCCACGTCCCGCGCCCGCACGTGCAGCAGCGCGTCCGCGCCCCCGGTCACCGTCATCGCCGCGGCGATCTCCGGATGGTTGCGCACCACCTCCGCCAGCCGCCGGGGCGGCGCCGCGCCCTCGCAGTACACCTCGACATACGCCTCCGTGCGCCAGCCCAGCGCCGACGGCCGCACCGTCGCCGTGAACCCGGTGATCACCCCGGTCTCGCGCAGCCGGTCGACCCGGCGCTTGACCGCCGTCGACGACAGGCCGATGGCCGCGCCGATCTCGGCGAACGACGTCCTGGCGTTCGCCATCAGAGCCGTGACGATCTTCCGGTCGAGCTCGTCGAACGGGGTGGGCCTGCTGTTCATGCGGGCACTGTATCCAGCGCCCGGCCGGCGTCGTCCACGCCGCCGGCCGACCACCGTATCCGGCGGGAACGCCCCTGTCCGGCACATGTCCAGACGTGGGAATCACCCCTACACTCCACGTTCATGCTGCGCGCCCTCGCCGTCGACGACGAACGTCCCTCGCTGGAGGAACTGCTGTACCTGCTGAACGCGGACCCGCGCATCGCCGGCGCCGAGGGCGCCGGCGACGCCACCGAGGCGCTGCGCCGCATCAATCGCGCCCTGGAGTCGGGACCCGACGGGCCCGAGGCCATCGACGTCGTCTTCCTCGACATCCAGATGCCCGGCCTCGACGGCCTCGACCTCGCCCGGCTGCTCACCGGGTTCGCCCGGCCGCCGCTCATCGTGTTCGTCACCGCCCACGAGGACTTCGCCGTCCAGGCCTTCGACCTCAAGGCCGTCGACTACGTGCTCAAACCCGTGCGCAAGGAGCGGCTGGCCGAAGCCGTGCGCCGGGCCGCCGCCCAGCGCGGCACCGCCCCGCGCATCCCCGTGCACGAACCCGACCCCGACCACATACCCGTCGAGCTCGGCGGCGTGACCCGCTTCGTCGCCGTCGGCGACATCACCCACGTCGAGGCCCAGGGCGACTACGCCCGCCTGCACACCGACCGCGGCAGCCACCTCGTACGCATTCCCCTGTCCACCCTGGAGGAGCGCTGGCGCTCCCGCGGCTTCGTCCGCATCCACCGCCGCCATCTGGTCGCCCTGCGCCACATCGCCGAGCTCCGGCTCGACACGGGCACCGTGAGCGTCCTGATCGGCTCGGAGGAACTCCAGGTCAGCAGGCGGCACGCGCGCGAACTGCGCGACCTGCTGATGCGCCGGACCACGAGTTAGGGGGCGGCAGCCATGCCTCAGGAACCGACCGAACGCCGTGTGGTCGTCACCGGCCCGCCCCGCCGTGCCCGGCAGGCCTCCGGCTACTACCGTCCGCGCACCGAGATCGACGAGCAGACCACCCTCGGCCACACCTACGTCCGCTCGCTGATGCGCATCCAGCTGCGCACCGGCCTGACCGTGTTCGCCGTCCTCGCCCTGCTCGTAGGACCGCTGCCGCTGGTCTTCGCCGCCGCCCCGGACGGCCGCCTGGAGTGGGCGATCCTCGGCTTCGGGCTGTACCCGCCGCTGGTCCTGCTCGCCCGCTGGTACGTGCGCCGCGCCGAACGCAACGAACGCGACTTCGTGCGGCTCGTCGAGGACCGCTGAGACCGGGGACCACCAGCACCGTGAACTACACCTATGCCGTCCCCGCCGTCGCACTCGTGGTCCTGGCGACCGTCCTCGTCGGCGCCTTCGGCCTGCGCGTCTCCCGCACCACCTCCGACTTCTACGTCGCCTCCCGCACCGTCGGCCCCCGCCTCAACGCCGCCGCCATCAGCGGCGAGTACCTCTCCGCCGCCTCCTTCCTGGGCATCGCGGGACTCGTCCTCGTCCAGGGCCCGGACATGCTCTGGTACCCGGTCGGCTACACCGCGGGCTACCTGGTCCTGCTGCTGTTCGTCGCCGCACCGCTGCGCCGCTCCGGCGCCTACACCCTGCCCGACTTCGCCGAGGCCCGGCTCGCCTCGCACGCGGTGCGGCGGCTCGCGGGCGCCTTCGTCGTCGGCGTCGGCTGGCTGTACCTGATGCCGCAGCTCCAGGGCGCCGGGCTCACCCTGACGGTGCTCACCGGCGCGCCCGACTGGCTCGGCGGGGTGATCGTCGCCGTCGTGGTGACCGTCATCGTCGGCGCGGGCGGCATGCGCAGCATCACCTTCGTGCAGGCCTTCCAGTACTGGCTGAAACTCACCGCCCTGCTCGTCCCCGCCCTCTTCCTGGTCCTCGCCTGGCAGAGCGACGGAGCCCCCCGCCACGCCTTCGACGAGCCGGCCGCCTTCCGCGAACAGCGGGTGGTCCTGGTCGACGACACCCTCGACCTCCGCCTCGACAAGCTGCTCACCGTGACCGTGGACGGAACCGTCGACGGCCGCGCCCACGACGGCACCGAACTCCGCCTGCCCGTCGGCACCCACCGCATCGACGGCGGCACCCGGCTCACCTTCGCCGAGGGCGCCGAGGTCCCCGCCGCCGGGCGCGGCGCCGACGACGCCCTGTCGCCCTCCCGCGCCGAGTCCCGCGAGGAACGCCCGCTGTACGCCACGTACGGGCTGATCCTCGCCACCTTCTTCGGCACCATGGGCCTGCCGCACGTCGTGGTGCGCTTCTACACCAGCCCGCACGGTGTCGCCGCCCGCCGCACCACCGTCGCGGTCCTCGGCCTCATCGGCGCCTTCTACCTCCTCCCGCCGGTCTACGGCGCGCTGGGCCGCCTGTACGCCCCCGAGCTCACGCTCACCGGCGACGCGGACGCCGCCGTCCTGCTCCTGCCCGGCCGGATGATCGGAGGAACGGGCGGCGACCTCCTCGGCGCGCTGGTCGCCGGGGGCGCCTTCGCCGCCTTCCTGTCGACGGCCTCCGGGCTCACCATGGCCGTGGCGGGCGTGCTCACCCAGGACGTCCTCCCCTCGCGCGGCGTACGGCACTTCCGGCTCGGCACCGTGCTCGCGATGGCCGTCCCGCTGGGGGCGAGCGCCCTGGTCGGGGGACTGCCGGTGGCCGACGCCGTGGGGCTCGCCTTCGCCGTGTCGGCCTCGTCGTTCTGCCCGCTGCTCGTCCTCGGCATCTGGTGGCGCCGGCTGACCCCGCCGGGCGCGGCCGCCGGGATGCTGGTGGGCGGCGGCTCCGCGTTCGTCGCCGTCGCCGCGACCATGGCCGGCTATCCGGGCGAGGGCCCCCTGCACGCCCTGCTCGCCTGGCCCGCGCTGTGGTCGGTGCCGCTGGGGTTCCTCACCATGATCCTGGTGTCCCTGGCCACCCCCGGCCGGGTGCCGCCCGGAACGGCCGCGGTACTGGCCCGTTTCCACCTGCCGGAGGAACTGCGTACGGAGGTGTCCGCATGAGCGGTTTCCTCGCCGGTCTGCTCGTCGCCGTCCTGCCCCTGCTGGCCGCCGGGTTCTGGCTGGGCCGGCGGACCGCCCGGCCCACCAGCCTCGCCGGACTCGGCACCCCCGTCGAGCACGCCACCTTCGAGACCCTGCACACCGCCTCCCTGGCCACGCCCCCGCTCCGCGCCGGCCTGACGGAGGAGGCCGCCGGCAAATCCGCCCGCAAACTGCGCTCCCTGCTGGGCACGGACGCCCTGTGCCTCACCGACCGCGAGCGGGTCCTCGCCTGGGACGGCGCCGGCGCCCACCACCGCGCCGAGATCATGGAACGTCTCACCGGCCCCCTCGACACCGGCCGCGGCGAGGCCTTCCCGCTGACCTGCGACACCCCCGACTGCGCGGTGCGCTGGGCGGTCGTCACCCCGCTCACCGTCGACGACCGGGTGCACGGTGCGCTCGTCGCCTGCGCGCCCCGCGAGTCGGCGGTGCTGGTCCGGGCCGCCGGGGAGGTCGCCCGCTGGGTCTCCGTCCAGCTCGAACTCGCCGACCTCGACCAGTCCCGCACCCGTCTCATCGAGGCCGAGATCAGGGCGCTGCGGGCCCAGATCTCCCCGCACTTCATCTTCAACTCGCTCGCCGTGATCGCCTCGTTCGTCCGCACCGACCCCGAGCGGGCCCGCGAACTGCTGCTGGAGTTCGCCGACTTCACCCGCTACTCGTTCCGCCGGCACGGCGACTTCACCACGCTCGCCGACGAACTCCACGCCATCGACCACTATCTGGCACTGGTGCGGGCACGCTTCGGCGACCGCCTCTCCGTGACCCTGCAGATCGCCCCCGAGGTGCTGCCGGTCGCCCTGCCCTTCCTCTGCCTCCAGCCGCTCGTGGAGAACGCCGTCAAACACGGCCTGGAAGGCAAGGCCGGCACATGCCACATCCAGATCACGGCACAGGACGCCGGAGCGGAGGCCCTGGTCGTCATCGAGGACGACGGCGCCGGCATGGACCCCGGCCTGCTGCGCCGCATCCTGGCCCGCGAGGTCAGCCCCACCGGCGGCATCGGACTCTCCAACGTCGACGACCGGCTCCGTCAGGTCTACGGCGACGACCACGGCCTGGTCATCGAGACCGCCGTGGGCGCGGGCATGAAGATCACCGTCCGGCTGCCGAAGTACCAGCCGGGCGTCCATCTGGCCGGGCGGCTCACCCCGAGGTGAGTCCGCCCGCCCCACATGCTCCTCAGGTGCTGCGTGTGGCGACCATCCCCAGGGTGATCAGGCCCAGGACGACCCAGCCGAACCACAGCCAGCCGTTGCTGCCGAGCGCCACCGTGTAGGCCGTCACGGCGACGAGACCGCCGACGGTGAGCACTCCCATGGTCTTCGTCGACGTCGAACCGTTCGTGGAACCGGGCATCGCAACACCCTCCTCATTCGGCTCCCTCCATGGTGCCCCGGTTCTGCCGCCTTACGGTGCACACGACGAGATGTGTGCCGGATTTCCAGGGCCCCTCACTGGTCCACGACCCGGCCTCGTGGACCGACGGATCGAAGCCGTAGTCACGCGGCGGCACGTCCCGCGCGCACGCCGCGTCGGACTCCGTGCGCGCCTCGGCGAGCGTGACGTCCTCGCCCAGCCGGGTGAACCCGAGCACCTGCTCGTCGTACCGCCCGCCGCACGGCACCAGCCGGACCTCCCGCCGGGACCGCACGTCCAGGCAGTCCCGCCGCTGCATCGTCGCGGTGTCGGCGAACGCGGTCCCGAACCGGCGCCGTTCCCCGAGGGGCCCGTACACCGGTCCGTGCGCCCCCAGCACCAGACAGGCGGTGCGCCGCCCGGCCGCCTCGAACCCGTCCGCCGTCGGTACGACCGCCAGACCGCGTACGTCCGCCAGCCGGCCGCGCAGCTCCCGCGTGCGCTCCTCGCAGTGGGCCGGGCCCCGCTCCCGGGCCTCCTCGTCCGAGGCGGCCTCCACCAACGCCACGACCTGCCCGTCGGGCACCTTGTTCGCGCAGGTGGTGTCGACGGTCAGCCGGGGCGTGCCGGTGAACCGGGTGCCGCCGGGCCAGTCGGCCAGCACGCAGTCGCCCTCCTTCAGCGGCTTCACCAGCCCGACGGCCCGGCCGTACGGCACCGCCGTCCCGCCGGCGCCGCCCTCCCGGCCGGCCAGGGCGTACCAGGCCCCGCCCAGGGCCAGCACCAGGCCCAGCCCACCGGCGAGGACGGCGCGCAGGGCGTGCGGGCGGGGGCGGCGGCGCGTACCGGTGGCGGCGGGGACGTGGGCGTCCGGCCGGGGCGCGGGGTGCGCGGAGGCGTCCCACGGCGGCTGGGACCCCAGGTCCGTCTGCGTCCGCGCGTACGCGTCCGACTGGGGAGTGACGATCCGCGCCAGCTCGGTCTCCACCTCCCGCGCCGTCGTCCGCAGGTCCGGATCCTTGGTGAGCAGCCCCCGCAGCACCGGCTCCAGCGCGCCCGCCCGCACCGGCGGCAGCGGGTCCTCCATGACCACCGCGGTGATCGACGCCAGGGGGGACTCCCGCTCGAACGGCCCGCGGCCTTCCACCGCCTGGTACAGCGTGCAGCCCAGCGAGAACAGGTCGGCCGCGGGCGTGGGCGGGCCGCCGGTGGCCCGTTCCGGCGCCAGGTAGCCCGCGGTGCCGACCAGCACGGACGCCATGGTGTACCGCGTCTCCCCGGTGTCCGGCTGTACGGAGATGCCGTAGTCGGTGAGCAGGACCCGCCCGTACGGCGAGCCGGTGCGGTCCGGCGCGAGCAGGATGTTCGCCGGTTTCACGTCCCGGTGCATCACGCCCCGCTCGTGCCCGGCGGTCAACGCGTCCAGCACCGCCAGCCCGATCCGGGCGCAGTCGGCGGGGGCGAGCGGACCACTCCGGGCGAGCAGCTCCCGCAGGTCGACCGCGCCCGCGACGTACTCCATGACGATCCACGGCAGCCCCTCGTGCTCCAGCACGTCGTGCACGGTCACCACGTGCGGATGACCGCGCAGACCGGCCGCGTGCCGGGCCTCCGCGCGCGCCCGGGCGACCCGGGCCTCGCGTTCTTGGCCGGGCTCGGCCGGATCGCCGAACACGATCTCCTTCAGCGCGACCTCGCACGCCAGCCGCTGGTCGTGGGCGAGCCAGACGTGCCCCATGCCGCCGCCGCCCAGCCGGTGCAGCAGCAGATAGCGGCCGGCGATCACCCGGCCCACTCCCGACGTCGGTGGTCCTGAGGGCATCCGGTCACTCCCGGGTTCGGCGCTCAGCGGGGGCGCTCTCGGTGGACGCTTCGGAGGCGGCGGGTTCGCCGGTGGCCGGAGGGCTGCTCGCGGGTGTGCCGGTCACCGGCGGGGGCGCGGTGCTGGTGACCGGGCCGGCGGGCGGCGGGGAGGAGGCGGTGGTCCTGGGCGGCGGCTCGGCCGAGCCGGGCGGCGGGGAGCCGGTCCCGGGGACTTCGGGACGGGTCGGAGGTGGCGTGGGACTGTCCTTCTCAGGCGGCGTGGACTCGGTCCCGGTGCTCGGTGCAGGCGGCGGCGGGGACGTGGGCCCCGGTGTCCCGCTCGGCGACCCCGGCCGCTCGGACCCCGTCGGCCCGGACGACGACGGGGGTGGCGAGGACCGAGGCGAGGACGGCGGAGAGGACGGCGCCGACGGGGACCGCGGATCCTCCGTCGCCGGCGGCGACGTCGAACCCGGGGGAGTGCTCCCGCCACCGGACGCACCCCCGTCCGTGTCCTCCGCCACGCTCAGCGTGACGTACGCCCCGAACCGCAGCTCGGCGCCGGCCGCCGGATCGGAAGCGGTGACCCGCGCGCCGTCCGGCGGCAGCTCCTGCCCGTCGTGGGCGACCGCCAGCCCCCGCCCGGCCAGCCGCCGGCTCGCCTCACCGAAGGTGGTCCCGATGAGCTTCGGCACCGCCCGTCGTTCGCGTGTGTCGAAGGCGGAGTCCTCCTCGCCGGACGTCCCCACGGGTCGTTCGACGCCCCGGCCGGGGTCCTCGACGTCGACGAGAGCGATGCGCTCCAGTTTCCGGGACGCGGGCCGCACCACCACGACCTCGGAACGGTCGTAGCCCTTCCACTGCTCGTTCCCGTCGTCGAACGTGACGGAAATCCTGCTCTTGTCCCCCTCGAAGGGCCGCAGCGGATTTCCGCACGAACACTTCACCGCCGGCAGCCCCCGCTCGTCGACCAGAATCGCGATTCCCGCCTGGAGCAGCGCATTGAAGGGAACAGCCTTTCCCTTTTTGTAGTCGTGATTCTTCACGAGCGTGTCGTGACGCAGGAGAACAGGGGTGAGCCGGTCGAGATACGCGGGTATCTCCGCCGTCGTCCGGAGATCGAGCGCCCGCGTCCAGGCCCGCGCCTTGCGGTCGTTGCGCGGCTCGGCGAGATACCGCTTCAGCCGCTCGACGTCGCAGAGCGTGTCCTGCCCGGTGCCGCCGTACAGACCGGGTGTGTCCCCCTGCTGCAGGCCGCCGTGGGCCGGCCGCGACCGCACGTCGGCGTCCCGCCCGAGTCCACTGGCCTCGTCGAAGAACGGCGCCAGGGAAGCGGTTCCCGCGGCGACCGCCTTCACATCGAACAAAGGTGTGGCCGAATTGCACCCACTGGCGGCCAGAAACAATAACGACAGGACGGCGATCATCCGAATCGCAGACTTTCCCGCCCTGCGCGTGAACGCACGAAGTTCCATCACCGCTCCCCCCGGCGGTCCCCCTGACGCATCATGCTACTGGAGGAAATTGCCCGTTCAAGGGGACTCGGGAAACAGGGAATTCAGTTCCCGCGTGCGTGCAGTGAGGCCAGATAGGCGTTGTACGCCTCGAGTTCCTGGTCACCGTCCCGGTCGGCGGCGCGGTCCTTGCGCCTGGCCTGCCGCTGGTCCGAGGCGTACCACTGGAACAGCAGCGCGAGCAGTACCAGCACGGAGGGAACCTCGCTGAACGCCCAGGCGATACCGCCGGCCGCGTTCTGGTCCGACAGCGCCTCGATCCCCAGTGAGCCGGGCGGATTCTCGAACGTGGTGACCATCGGGGTCGACGCCATCATCAGCGCGATGCCGAAGAACGCGTGGAACGGCATGCCCGCGAACAGCTCCAGCATCCGCATCAGGTAGCCCGGCCGGTGCGGGCCCGGGTCCACGCCCATGATCGGCCAGAAGAAGACCAGTCCGACGGCGAGGAAGTGCACCATCATCGCGATGTGCCCCGTCGTGGAGCCCATGAGGAAGTCGAACAGCGGGGTGAAGTACAGGCCGTACAGGCTCGCGATGAACAGCGGGATGGTGAACACCGGGTGGGTGACGATCCGCAAGTAGCGGCTGTGCAGCAGCATCAGCAGCAGCTCGCGCGGCCCCTTGCGGCCCCGCCCGGCCGGCGGCAGTGCGCGCAGGGCCAGGGTGATCGGGGCGCCCAGCAGGATCAGGATCGGCGACACCATGCTGATCACCATGTGCTGGACCATGTGCACGCTGAACATGACCATGCCGTAGTCGTTCAGCTTGGTGCACATCATGAGCCCGATGCTCAGCACACCGGCGAAGAACGCGACGGTCCGCCCCACCGGCCACTTGTCGCCACGCCGCACCAGGCGCGCCACACCCCAGCCGTACAGGGCCAGCCCCAGCAGGCAGGCGATGAGGAAGAAAGGGTCCGCCGACCATACGAGCCCTCGCCCCAGCGTGAACGGCGGCAGATCCGTCGTCATGCCGTGCCCGCTGTGATCCATCCGCCGGCTCCTGCTTCGTGGGGGTTGTGCGTTGTCTGTCCGCACCAGAGTAGAACCGCCCCCGGCCGCGACCGCGACCGGGGGCGGGCTTGAACCGCTCAGGCGCTACAGGACGCACTCCGCCTCGGCGTACCGCTCCTGCGGCACCGTCTTCAGCGTCTCCACGGCCTCGGCCAGCGACACCATCACGATGTCCGTCCCGCGCAGCGCGGTCATCCTGCCGAACTCGCCGCGGTGCACCGCCTCCACCGCGTGCCAGCCGAACCGCGTGGCCAGCACCCTGTCGTACGCCGTCGGGGTGCCGCCGCGCTGGACGTGCCCGAGGATCACCGGACGCGCCTCCTTGCCGAGCCGCGACTCCAGCTCCAGGGAGAGCTGCCGGGCGATCCCGGCGAACCGCTCATGACCGTAGACGTCCTTGCCGCCCTCGTCGAAGTCCATCGTCCCGGCCTTCGGCTTGGCGCCCTCCGCGGCGACCACGATCGCGAACCGCTTGCCGGCCGAGAACCGCTCACCGACCTTCGCGGTCAGCTCGTCGATGTCGAAGGGCCGTTCGGGTACGACGATGGCGTGCGCGCCGGCCGCCATGCCGGAGTGCAGCGCGATCCAGCCGGTGTGACGGCCCATGACCTCCACGATCAGCACCCGCTGATGGGACTCGGCGGTGGTCTTCAGCCGGTCCAGGGCCTCGGTCGCCACCCCGACGGCCGTGTCGAAGCCGAAGGTGACGTCCGTGACGGCGATGTCGTTGTCGATGGTCTTCGGCACGCCCACTATCGGCAGGCCGTTGTCCGACAGCAGCCGGGCCGCCTTCAGCGTGCCCTCACCGCCGATCGGGATGATCGCGTCGAGGCCGAGTTCCGCCACGTGCCCCCTGGCCCGCTCCACACCGTCCCGCAGATGCTCGGGACGCACCCGGGAGGAGCCGAGGATGGTGCCGCCGCGGGCGAGGATGCCGCCCACCGCGTCGAGGTCGAGCTTGAGGTAGTCGCACTCCAGGAGGCCCTTCCACCCGTCCCGGAAGCCGATGACCTCGTCGCCGTGGTCGACGACGGCACGGTGCACGACGGACCGGATGACGGCGTTCAGGCCGGGGCAGTCGCCGCCGGACGTGAGGACACCAATGCGCATAGCCCGAAACAACCTTCTCGATGTGGGCCGGGACCGGACCGCGCTGTCCGGCTCGATCCCCGCCACCCTAGCGGCATCCGGGGGCCGGGCCGCACCCCGCGTCCGCCTGCTGGACGACCCCGCTCACCTGTGCGGAGCAGCCGTCAGACGGGCCCCTCACGCCCGTCCGGCACCCGGATGTCCGCAGGGGCGCGGACGCCTCACGCGGGCTGCTGCGCCGCCGCGATGCGCTCGTCGCGCAGCGCCTCGTACCAGCGGTCGTCGGTCGGCGGCAGCGCGTTGACGTCGAGCGCCAGCTTCAGCAGCAGGTCCGCGATCAGCGGGTTGCGGGCGAGCACGGGACCGTGCATGTACGTGCCGAAGACGGTGTCGTTGAACGCGCCCTCCGTGCCGTCCCCGGTGCCGTTGCCGTTGCCGAAGCGCACCTGGGCGAGCGGGCGGGCGGTGGGGCCCAGATGGGTGACGCCCTGGTGGTTCTCGAACCCGGTCAGCGGCGGCAGGCCGAGCCGGGGGTCGATGTCCCCCAGCACGTCGCCCACGCACCGGTCGCCCTCACCGCGCACCGAGACCACGTCGAGCAGCCCGAGGCCGGGCTCGCGCTGGCCGAGGTCGTTGATGAACTCGTGGCCGAGGATCTGGTAGCCGGCGCACACCGAGAAGACGATCGCGCCGTTCTCCACCGCCCGGTGCAGACCGCCGTCCCGGCGCAGCCGCTCGGCGGCCAGCCGCTGCGGACGGTCCTCGCCGCCGCCGATCAGGTAGATGTCGCCGGAGGTCGGGATCGGCTGGTCGCTGCGCACGTCGAGCCGTGCCACGTCCAGGCCGCGCTGCCGGGCCCGGCGCTCCACGACGAGAGCGTTGCCCTGGTCGCCGTACGTGCTGAGCAGATCCGGGTAGATCCAGACGATCCGCAGCTGGTTGTCGCTCACTTCAAGTCCCCTGAGGTGTCGTGATCAGTTGCCGACGCGGCGGCGCAGATCCTGGAACGCGGTGTAGTTGGCGATGACCTCGATCCGGCCCGGCGGGCACATCTGCACCGCCTGGTCGACGTTCTCGCAGACCTGGAACTGCTGGTTCGCGACCTCCAGGCGCACCGCGAGGTCCAGCTTCCGGTCGCCGATGACGCAGATCGGGTGGCCGGTCAGCCGCGTGTAGTCGACGTCCCACAGCCAGGAGGTGTCGGTGCCGTCGGCGCCGCGCGCGTTCACCGAGAGGATCACCGGGGTCGGCGGCGGGTCGATCAGGGAGAACGTCTCGAGCCAGCCCGCGGGGTTCTTGGCGAGCAGCAGGCGCAGGTCACGGCCCTCGAACTGGACGACGTCGTAGCGTCCCGCCACGGCCTGCACCTGGTACATGCGCTCCAGGGCGACCTGCGGCGGCACGCCGAAGACGGCGGCGACGGCCGCGGAACTCGCGGCGTTGGCCTTGTTGGCGCGGCCCGGCAGCTGCAGGTGGATCGGCCAGGCCGAGCCGTGCGGGTCGAGGACGTGGTCGCCGGAGAGCGCCCAGCTCGGGGTCGGCCGGCGGAAGCCGCACTCGCCGCAGAACCAGTCGTCGCCCGGGCGCTGCATCACACCGCCGCAGGAGGGGCAGGACCAGGCGTCGTCCTTCCACATCTGCCCGGCGGCGACCCAGATCACATTGGGGGAGGACGACGCGGCCCACACCACCAGCGGGTCGTCGGCGTTGGCGACGATGACCGCCTTGGAGCCGGCCAGGCCCTCGCGCCAGTTCTCCGCGAGCATACGGGTCTCGGCCGCGCGGTCCAGCTGGTCACGGGAGAGGTTGAGCAGGGCGATGCACTTGGGATCGGTGTCCCGGGCCACGCCCGCCAGATACTTCTCGTCGACCTCGATGACGCCGAACTTCGCGTCCGATCCGCCGGCGAGCGCCGAGGTGATGCCGGCCGGCATGTTGGCGCCGAGCGCGTTGGACACGACGGGGCCCGCGGCCCGCAGGGCCTCGGCGATGAGCCGCGTGGTGGTGGTCTTGCCGTTGGTCGCCGAGACCAGGACGCAGTCCAGGTTCTGCGCCAGTCTTGCCAGGAGATCGGGGTCGAGTTTGAGTGCCACCCGGCCGCCGATCACCGAACCGCTGCCGCGCCCGGCGGCGCGGGATGCCGCTGCGACCGCCTTGCCCGCGGTCACGGCCAGCTTGGCCCGCGGCGTGAGCGGGTCCGAGTTGCCTGCCATCAGTTCTCGATCCTCCTTGCGTACGCGCCGCGTCTGTGCCTGACGGCCACGTGGTGTGGACCTCAGCCTATCGAGATCCATTCGCACTCCAGAACCGCGGCACCACCGTGAGACGGGCGTTGCTGGAAGGACCGTACTCTTGCCGCCATGCGACACGGCTCCATCCCCGGCGTCCACGGACGTGTGCGGCCCCTGACCCTGCTCGGCGACCCGGTGCTGCACGCACCCTGCCGGGAGGTCACCGACTTCGGTCCCGAACTGGCCCGCCTGGTGGAGGACTTGTTCGCGACGATGTACGCGGCCCAGGGGGTCGGCCTGGCCGCGAACCAGGTGGGTGAGCCGCTCAGGGTGTTCGTGTACGACTGCCCGGACGACGAGGACGTCCGGCACCGGGGCCATGTGGTGAACCCGAGGCTGGTCGAGACCGACGGGGTGGTGCTGCGCGGCCCGGAGGGCTGTCTGTCCCTGCCCGGCCTGGAGGCGGGGACGGAGCGCCACGACCACGCCGTCGTCGAGGGCTTCACGGTGACCGGCGAACCGGTCACCGTCCACGGCACCGGCTTCTTCGCCCGGTGTTTGCAGCATGAGTGCGACCATCTGGAGGGCCGGATCTACGCCGACCGGCTGACGGGGTGGCGGCACCGCAGGCTCATGCGCCAGGCCGGCCGTGCTGCCTGGAACCGGCCGGGATGAGGAGCGGAGGACCGTCCGGGCCGAGCCTTCAGAACCCCGGTCCGCCGACCTTGTCGCCCGCCGCCGCCAGCCGCCCCCACAGCAGGTCGGCCAGACTGCGCACCAGCTCGGCCCGGGGACAGGGCCGTTCGCCGAGCCACCAGTCACCGGCCGCGTGCATCATGCCGACGATGCCGTGCCCCCACACCCGGGCCAGCTGGTGTCCGGCCGGTCCGAGGTCCAGCCGGGCCTCGATCACCTGGGCCAGTTCCTCGCCCATGCGGCGCAGCAGCGGCGCCGAGTGCTTGCCGACGTCGAATCCCTGGTCGCTCTGCGACCCCTCCGCCGGGTGCATCAGGAACCGGTACACCTGGGGGCGCGCCTCGATCGCCGAGAGATAGGTGTCCAAGGTGGCCTCCACCCGCTCGCGCCGGCCCGCCGGGGCGTCGAGCGCGGCGCGCAGCGAATCCAGCAACGCGTCGGTGTGCCGCTTGGCCAGAGCGGCGTAGAGTCCTCCCTTGTCACCGAAGTGCCGGTAGAGAATCGGCTTGGTGATGCCGGCCTCGGCGGCGATCGCGTTCATCGAGGCCTGCGGGCCGTCGCGCAGCACCACTCGGTCGGCGGCCTCCAGCAGCTCGCGCCGCCGTCGGTCGGCGGACCGCTGCTGATCGGTCCGCTGCGTGGTCTCCATGAGTTCTCCCCACCCGTGCTGATTCGGTGACGCCTGCGCAAACTAACACTGAAGCCGCCCCGGGCATCGAACGGGATGCCGACCGGTCCTGGGGAGTTGACTTTTCCTACCCATCAGTAACAGACTCGGGTTACCGCAAGTAACATGCACGTGCGTCGCCGCTGGAGGGGACATGGCCGAGTTCACCATGGAGCTCAACGACGAACAGAAGGAGGTCCGGGACTGGCTGCACGGCTTCGCCGCCGATGTGATCCGCCCCGCGGCCGCCGAATGGGACGAGCGCGAGGAGACTCCCTGGCCGGTCATCCAGGAAGCCGCCAAGGTCGGCATCTACTCCCTGGACTTCTACGCCCAGCAGTACTTCGACGCAAGCGGCCTCGGCATCCCCATGGCGATGGAGGAGCTGTTCTGGGGCGACGCGGGCATCGCCCTGTCGATCGTGGGCACCGGCCTCGCCGCCGTCGGCGTCCTCGCCAACGGCACCGAGGAGCAGATCGGCACCTGGATCCCCCAGATGTACGGCGACGCGAACGACGTCAAGGTCGCCGCGTTCTGCTCCTCCGAGCCCGACGCCGGCTCCGACGTGGCCTCCATGCGCACCCGCGCGGTGTACGACGAGGCCAAGGACGAGTGGGTGCTCAACGGCACCAAGACCTGGGCGACCAACGGCGGCATCGCCAACGTCCACGTCGTGGTCGCGGTCGTCGACCCGGAGCTCGGCTCCAAGGGCCACGCCTCCTTCATCATCCCGCCGGGCACCCGGGGCCTCGCCCAGGGGCAGAAGTTCAAGAAGCACGGCATCCGCGCCTCCCACACCGCCGAGGTCGTCCTGGACGACGTCCGGGTCCCCGGCTCCTGCCTGCTCGGCGGCAAGGAGAAGCTGGACCAGCGCCTCGCCCGCGCCCGCGAGAAGGCCAAGAAGGGCGGCGAGCGCGTCAAGAACGCCGCGATGGCCACCTTCGAGGCGTCCCGCCCGGCGGTCGGCGCCATGGCGGTGGGCACCGCCCGCGCCGCGTACGAGGTCGCCCTCGACTACGCGACCACGCGCGAGCAGTTCGGCCGCCCGATCATCGACAACCAGGGCGTCGCCTTCCAGCTCGCCGACATGCGCACCCAGATCGACGCCGCCCGTCTGCTGGTGTGGCGCGCCTCGTGGATGGCGATCAACGGCAAGCCGTTCACGGCGGCCGAGGGCTCGATGTCCAAGCTGTTCGCCAGCGAGACGGCCAAGAAGGTCACCGCCCAGGCGATACAGATCCTCGGCGGCAACGGCTACACCCGCGAATACCCGGTCGAGCGCATGCACCGCGACGCCGCGATCTACACCATTTTCGAAGGTACGAGCGAGATCCAGCGCCTGGTGATCGCCCGCACCCTGTCGGGCATGCCCATCCGCTGAGGCGGCCACAAGGACGACCCGGCGGTGCGGGACGGCACCGCCGGGTTACCCGCGCCCCGCTCCCGGGGAACCCTCGTGTGTGACCCACGCCACGGAGGACGCGATGACACGCACCGCCCGGGAACTGCTGGAGACGATCACGCGGGACCTCGCCCCGGACCCGGGGTCCAACCCCCTCGTCCCCCTGATCGCCCGAGGCGAGGCGGACGGGGACACCCTGGCCGCGCTCGCCCTGGAGCAGCACGGGGTGATCCCGGCGGACCGCCGGGCCTTCCTGCGGCTGGCGGAGCGGGCGAAGGCCGAGCCGGCATCCGCCGCGTACTTCACCGCCCTCGCCCAGGGCGAGGCCCTCGCGGCGGAGCACCTGAAGACGTTCGCGGCCGCGTGCGGGGTGGACGGGCCCCGGGCGGACGCCTACGACCCCCTGCCGGGCTGCCAGTCCTACCCCGCGTACGTCGCCTGGCTGGCCCTCAACGCCGAGCCGGCCGACGTCGTCCTCGCCCTCACCGCCAACTTCTCGGCGTGGGGCGGCTACTGCGCCACCATCGCCGAGGCCCTGCGCGCCCACTACGCCTTCACCGACGAGGCCTGCGCCTTCTTCGACTTCTTCGCCGCACCGGCCCCGGCTCTGGACCGGACGGCCACGGCGGCGGTCGAGGAGGCCCTGGACGCGGGCCGCCTCGACGAGAACCGCGCACGCCGCTACGGCCGCCTGCTGCAGGGCTACGAGGCGCTGTTCTGGGCGACGCTGCGCCATCCCACCCAGCCGGTCGGGCGGGGGTGAGCCGCTTTTGCGAGGGGGGCCGGTGCCGTAGCACTCGTGGACGGGGACCTCGGCGCCGCGGGCGAAGTCCGCGTCCGGCACGTGCCGGACCGGGGAGGCTGGGGCCTAAGGGGTACCACCGCTGCTGTGGGCGATGCACGCCACGTCGATCCGGTCGGCCAGCTTCGCCAGCTCGATGGTGAGCGCGGCGACCGTGTCCTCGTCGAGCCCCTCCTCCCCGGCCTCCACGAGCCGCACCCACCGCCCGCCCACCGTGCGGAGCAGCTTGCTGACATCGGCCGCGGCCACCTGCAAGGTCCCGCGGCCGTCGACGATCAGAGGGAGAGTCACTTCGCGGTTCACAGTCGGGATCGTAGCCGCGCGAGCATCACGCACCGTGCCAAACCGTGGTGATGTTGCAGAACTCGCGGATTCCGTGCCCGGACAGCTCACGCCCGTACCCCGACCGCTTGACCCCGCCGAACGGGAACGCCGGATGGGACGCCGTCATCCCGTTCACATACACGCTGCCCGCCTCCAGGTCCCGGACGAACCGGTCGGCCTCGGCCTCGTCGCGGGTCCAGACATTGGAACTGAGGCCGAAGGAGGTGTCGTTGGCGATCAGCACCGCCTCGTCCAGGTCTGCCGCGCGGTACAGCGTGGCGACCGGGCCGAAGGCTTCCTCCCGGTGGATGCGCATCTCCCGGTCGATCCCGGCCAGGACGGTCGGCGGATAGAACCAGCCGGGCCCGTCGGGGCGCTCGCCGCCGCACAGCACGGTGGCGCCGGCCCGCACGGCGTCGGCGACCAGTTCCTCCAGGTCGTTCCGGCCCTGTTCGCTGGAGAGCGGGCCGACGTCCGTCTCCTCGTCCATCGGGTCGCCGACCCGGAGCGCCTTCATGCCCGCCGTGAAACGCTCGGCGAAGGCGTCGTAGACCTCCGTGTGCACGATGAACCGCTTGGCGGCGATGCAGGACTGCCCCGTGTTCTGCGTCCGCGCGGTCACCGCGACCTCGGCGGCCCGGTCCAGGTCGGCGGACGGCATCACCACGTACGGGTCGCTGCCGCCCAGTTCCAGCACCGTCTTCTTGACCATCTCACCGGCGGTGGAGGCGACCGCGCGGCCCGCGGGCTCGCTTCCGGTGAGGGTGGCCGCCTTCACCCGCTCGTCCCGCAGGATCTCGTCGACCGCGGCCGAGCCGATCAGCAGCGTCTGGAAGCAGCCCTCGGTGAAGCCCGCCCGGTGGAACAGGTCCTCCAGATACAGGGCGGTCTGCGGCACGTTCGAGGCGTGCTTGAGCAGGCCCACGTTGCCTGCCATCAGCGCGGGCGCCGCGAACCGCACCACCTGCCACAGCGGGAAGTTCCACGGCATCACGGCCAGTACCGGGCCCAGCGGCCGGTAGCGCACCAGGACCCGGGAGGCGCCGGAGTCCTTCACGTCGGAGGCGTCGGGCTCCTCGTCGGCGAGGAGTTCCGCCGCGTGATCGGCGTACCAGTGCATCGCGTTGGCGCACTTCGCGGCCTCCGCGCGGGCCTGCTTGACCGGCTTGCCCATCTCGGTGGTGATCACCCGGCCGATGGCCCGCCGGTCCTCGTCGAGGAGCTCGGCGGCCCGGTGCAGCAGGTGGGCGCGCTCGTCGAAGGTCGTCGTGCGGTACGTACGGAAGGTGGCCTCCGCGAGCTGGAGCCGGCGCTCGATCTCGTCCTCGCCCATGGGGTGGTACGTCTTGACCGTCTCGCCGTTCGCCGGATTCACCGTTGCGATGTGCATCGCTGACCTCCCTGGGGGCGGGCTGTGCTTCTCGACCTTCCCGCGCGGCGGTGGGCGGCGCAACGCGGGCGGCCTTCTCAGGGCGAGTGCTCCGCCAAGCGGTCGAGAAACGCGGTCTGCGCGGTGACGATCACCTCCCGGGCCCGGTCCGGGGTGAACCACGCCACCCGGTCGAGCTCCGGGAACCGCTGCATCCGGCCCGACCGCGGCGGCCACTCCATGACGAACGTGCCGGGGACGACCGTCGCCGGATCGAGGTCGGCCTCCACCGCCCAGGCCGTGACGATCTTTCCGCCCGCCTGCCGGACCTCCCCGAGCGGTACCGCCTCCCCGTCCGGCGGCGGCAGCCCCAGCTCCTCGCGGAACTCGCGCCGCGCCGCCTCCCAGGCCGGCTCGCCGGGGCCGTACTCGCCCTTCGGTACGGTCCACGCCCCGGCCTCCCGCCGTGCGAAGAACGGGCCTCCCATATGGCCCAGCAACACCTCCAGGCCCTGACCGGTGTACCGGAACACCAGCAGCCCGGCGCTGCGGGTGCCCTTCACGGCCGTACCTCGGGGTGCGCCGCCAGCAGGGTCTCGACGGTGTCCGCCTCCTGAGGGCGCTTGTCCTCGCGGTAGCGGATCACGCGGGCGAAGCGCAGGGTGACGCCGGCCGGGTAGCGGGTGGAGCGCTGGAGGCCGTCGTAGGCGACCTCCACCACGAGTTCGGGGCGTACGGTGACGACGTAGCCGCTCTCGTCGACCGCCAGCTCCCGCAGCCGTTCGGTCTGCCAGGTCAGCATCGCGTCGGTCATGCCCTTGAAGGTCTTGCCGAGCATGGCGAAACCGCCGTCGGCGGTGCGGGCGCCCAGGTGCAGGTTGGAGAGCTTCCCGGTGCGTCGGCCGTGGCCCCACTCGGCGGCCAGCACCACCAGGTCGAGCGTGTGCACCGGCTTGACCTTCAGCCAGGAGGCACCGCGCCGGCCCGCGCTGTAGGAGGCGTCCAGGCCCTTGACCACGACGCCCTCGTGGCCGCGCTTCAGCGTCTCGGCGAGGAAGTCCTCCGCCGCGGCCAGATCCCCGGGCCCCGACACCACGGTGCGCCGCACGCGCATCGGTTCCGGGACCAGCCGGGCCAGCTCGGCGTGCCGCCCGGTGAACGGCAGGTCCAGCAGGTCGCGGCCGTCCACGGACAGCGCGTCGAAGAAGACGGGCGAGACGGGCACCTCCCGGGCGGCCGTCGCCACGTCCACCCGCGAGCCGACCCGCCCGGCGGTCTCCTGGAACGAGCGGGGGCGGCCGTCGTCGTCGAAGGAGATGACCTCCCCGTCCAGGATGAACCGCTCGCCCCGCAACTCCCGGGCCGCCGCCGTCACTTCCGGCAGCCGGTCGGTGATGTCGTCGAGGGTGCGGGTGTGCACGCGCACCGTGTCGCCGTCACGGTGGACCTGGACGCGGATGCCGTCGAGTTTCTCCTCGACCGCGCAGGTCCCCAGCTTCGCGACCGCCTCGGCGACCGACGAGGCGCTGTGCGCCAGCATCGGCAGCACCGGGCGGCCGACCGTGAGCCGGAACCGCTCCAGCGCCCCGGGACCGTCCGCGAGCAGTGCCTCGGCCACCGTCTGCAGGGAGCCGGCCAGCATCACCGCCCGCCGCACGTCGGCCGGCGGCGCCCCCGTGGCCTGGGCCAGCCCCTCCACCGCGACCGCGTCCAGGGCGCCCTGCCGGACCTCGCCGGTGAGCAGCCCGAAGAGGAACCGCTGCTCGTCCTCGGTGGACGCGCCCAGCAGCTCGCCGACCAGCCGGACCCGCTCGGCCTGGGATCCCGGACCGGACACCTCGCCGAGCGCGGTGAGCAGCGCGTCGACCTCACGCACGGCCAGGGACGGTTCGGCGGCGGGGGTGACCGGACGGCTCAGCACCTTCCAGCCCACCCCGAGCCGCCCCTGCGGCAGCCGGCCGGCCAGATACGGGATGACGATCGGCACGTCGTCCGCCTCCGCCTCCCGGAACAGTTCGGCGAGCAGCGCGATCTTCCGGGACCGCGCCGAGGTGGCGGCCACCTCCTGGGACACACGGGCCAGCCGGGACAGCAGCATGCAGCCATGGTGCTACGGAGGCGGGCGCTCCACACCCCGGCCGGCGACGGTCATCCGGACACCGCGGCGTCCAGGTCGCTCATCAGGAGGTCTCCGACGATCGCGGCCGCCGCGCGGTAGCCACCGCTCGCCGCGTGCACGACCTGCTCGCCGAAGCCGATCGCGTTGCCCGCCGCCCAGACGCCGGGCACCGTGGTCAGGCCCGTCTGGTCGACGACCGGGTACGCGCCGAACGGCGTCTCGTTCAGTTCGGCGCCCAGCCGCTCCAGCAGACCCGTCTGCGGCACCGGGCGCGGCCCGGCGAAGAGCACGGAGCGGGCGTGCGTGGTGCCGTCGGCCAGCCGCACCCCGGTGAGCCGGTCGTCCTCGGTCACCAGCTCCGCGACCTCCCCGGGCACGACGTCGACCCCGGCGGCGGCCAGCCGCCGCAGGTCCTGGTCGGACAACTCGTCCTCGGCGACCCGGTGCAGGAAGAAGGTGACGTCCTTCGACCACTGGGACACCATCAGCGCCTGGTGCACGCTCATCGCGCTCGACGCGAGCACACCGAAGGGCTCGTCGCGCACCTCCCAGCCGTGGCAGAACGGGCAGTGCAGCACGTCGCGCCCGAACCGCTCGGCGACCCCGGGGACCTCGGGCAGCTCGTCCTTCAGCCCGGTGGCGACGATCAGCCGCCGGGCGCGCACGGGCCGTCCCGCGTCCCGTACGACGGTGAAGTCCCCGTCCCTGCTGACCTCCGTGACCCGGTCCCGGACGAGCTCGACGCCGTAGCGTGCGATCTCCTCCCGGCCGAGCGCCAGGAACTCGGCCGGCGACATCCCGTCCCGGGACAGGTAGCCCTGCATGTGGGACGAGGGCGCGTTGCGCGGCTCGCCCGCGTCGACGACCAGCGTGCGCAGCCGGGCCCGGCCCAGCACCAGCGCGGCGGAGAGTCCCGCCGCTCCGCCTCCCACGACGACCACGTCGTACCGGTCGTCGTGGATCCGGTCGTGGTTTTCGTTCTTGTCCGTCTCGTTCATCGTGACCACCTCCACGACGACGGTCGCCCAGCCACTGCCGGATTGACAAATGACTTTGCCGGTTCTGCAATATCGGTATGACGACGGACGACGTTCTCGCGGAAGTGGGCCCCCGGCTGCGGCGGATCAGGAAGGAGCGGGAGGTGACACTCGCCGCGCTGTCGGAGGTGACCGGCATCTCCGTCAGTACCCTCTCGCGGCTGGAGTCCGGACTGCGCAAACCCAGTCTGGAGCTGCTGCTGCCGATCGCGCAGGCCCATCAGGTGCCGCTGGACGAACTGGTCGGCGCGCCGCCGGTCGGCGATCCACGGGTCAGGGCCGAGCCGATCCAGCGCTACGGCCGCACTCACTGGCCGCTCACCCGGCAGCCCGGTGGGCTGCAGGCGTTCAAGGTGCTCGAGCCGCAGCGCGAGCTGGAGCCCGAACCGCGCGTCCACGAGGGCTACGAGTGGCTGTATGTGCTGTCCGGGAAGCTGCGCCTGGTACTCGGCGACCACGATGTGGTGCTGGTGGCGGGGGAGGCGGCCGAGTTCGACACCCGTGTGCCGCACTGGTTCGGGTCGACGGGCGAGGGGCCGGTGGAGTTCCTCAGTCTGTTCGGTCCGCAGGGGGAGCGGATGCATGTGAGGGCACGGCCCAGGCAGTCGTGACGAGGGGCGACCGGCGGCCGTGACGGACGCGACGGTTCCCTGATGAGCAAGCGACCGCTTAGTATGCGGTGGACCCGGTCAGGCGAACACGATGTTCACAGTCCCGTGGAGGCCCCGCATGCAGGCATGGCAAGTGCACGAGCTCGGCGAGCCGGGCGAGGTGATGCGCCGCGCGGAGGTGGCACGGCCGACGCCCGGTGAGGGGCAGGTCGTGCTGAAGGTGCGCGCCGCCAACATCAACTTCCCGGACGCGCTGATGTGCCGGGGCCAGTACCAGGTCAGGCCGCCGCTGCCGTTCACGCCGGGCGTGGAGATCTGCGGCGAGACCGAGGACGGGCGCCGGGTGATCGCCAACCCCACGCTGCCGCACGGCGGTTTCGCCGAGTACGCCGTCGCTGACGCCGCCGCGCTGCTGCCCGCCCCGGACGCGCTCGACGACGCCGAGGCCGCCGCCCTGCACATCGGCTACCAGACCGGCTGGTTCGGCCTGCACCGCCGGGCCGCTCTGGAAGCCGGCGAGACGCTGCTCGTCCACGCTGCCGCGGGAGGGGTCGGCAGCGCGGCCGTGCAGCTCGGCAAGGCGGCGGGCGCCACCGTCATCGGCGTGGTCGGCGGTGCCGCGAAGGCGTCCGTCGCCCGCGAGCTGGGCTGTGACGTGGTGATCGACCGGCGCGAGCAGGACGTCGTCGCCGCCGTCAAGGAGGCCACCGGTGGCCGGGGCGCCGATGTGATCTACGACCCCGTCGGCGGCCAGGCCTACGCCCAGTCCGCCAAGGCCGTGGCCTTCGAGGGGCGGATCGTCGTCGTCGGTTTCGCCAGCGGTTCGATCCCCAGCCCCGCGCTGAACCACGCACTGGTGAAGAACTACTCGATCCTCGGCCTGCACTGGGGCCTGTACAACACCAAGAACCCGAAGCTGGTCCAGCACTGCCACGAGCAGCTCACCGACCTCGCCGCCCGGGGCGCGATCAAGCCGCTGGTGAGCGAGCGCGTGCCGCTCGACGGTGCGGCGGCCGCCGTCCAGCGGGTCGCGGACGGAGCCACCACCGGGCGCGTCGCCGTACTGCCCGGGCTGGAGAACGGAGCCACCGCATGACCGACGCCGCCGAACTGCTCCGCCGCACCAGGGAGTTGCTGGCCGCGCAGCCGCCCGCCACGACCGGTCGCCTGGACTTCCTGCGCGCCCGCTTCGACGCCGGACTCGCCTGGGTGCACTTCCCGCAGGGGCTCGGCGGGCTCGACGCGCCGCGCTCCCTCCAGGCCGTCGTGGACGCGGAGTTGGAGGCCGCCGGTGCCCCGGACAACGACCCGCGGCGCATCGGCATCGGCCTGGGCATGGCCGCGCCGACCATCCTCCAGTACGGCACCGAGGAGCAGCAGCAGCGCTTCCTGCGGCCCCTGTGGACCGGCGAGGAGGTCTGGTGCCAGCTGTTCAGCGAGCCGGGCGCGGGCTCCGACCTGGCCGCGCTCGGTACGCGCGCCGTACGCGAGGGCGACCACTGGGTGGTCAACGGGCAGAAGGTGTGGACCTCCAGCGCCCACGTCGCCCGCTGGGCCATCCTCATCGCCCGCACCGACCCGGACGTGCCCAAGCACCGGGGCATCACGTACTTCGTCTGTGACATGACCGATCCCGGTGTCGAGGTGCGGCCCCTGCGCCAGATCACCGGCGAGGCCGAGTTCAACGAGGTCTTCCTCACCGACGTCCGCATCCCCGACTCCCGCCGCCTCGGCGGGATCGGCGACGGCTGGCGGGTCGCCCAGACCACGCTCAACAACGAACGCGTCGCCATCGGCGGCATGCGGCTGCCCCGCGAGGGCGGCATGATCGGCCCGGTCTCCAGGACCTGGCGCGAACGCCCCGAACTGCGCACCCACGACCTGCACCAGCGGCTGCTGAGGCTCTGGGTCGAGGCCGAGGTCGCCCGGCTCACCGGCGAACGCCTGCGCCAGCAGCTCGTCGCCGGACAACCCGGCCCCGAGGGCGCCGGCATGAAACTGGCCTTCGCCCGCCTCAACCAGGAGATCAGCGGCCTGGAAGTGGAACTGCGGGGCGAGGAGGGACTGTTGTACGACGACTGGACCATGCGCCGCCCCGAACTGGTCGACTTCACCGGGCGCGACGCCGGCTACCGGTACCTGCGCTCCAAGGGCAACAGCATCGAGGGCGGGACCAGCGAGGTCCTGCTGAACATCGTCGCCGAACGCGTCCTGGGCCTGCCGGCCGAGCCGCGCACCGACAAGGACGTCGCCTGGAAGGACCTCTCCCGATGACCGACCTGCTGTACTCGGAGGAGGAAGAGGCGCTGCGCGCCGCCGTCCGGGACCTGCTCACCGACCACTGCGACGCGGCCGGGGTGGTCGCCCGCGTCGAGTCGGACGCCCCGCACGACCCGTCGCTGTGGAAGGCACTCGCCGACGGCATGGGCCTGGCCGGTCTGCTGGTCCCCGAGGACCGGGGCGGCCAGGGCGCGACCCACCGCGAAGCCGCCGTCGTGCTGGAGGAGTTGGGACGCGCCGCCGCTCCGGTGCCGTATCTGACGAGTGCCGTGGTGGCCACCGAGGCACTGCTGGCCTGTGAGCACGCCGGTGACCTGCTCGACGCGCTGGCGTCCGGGCGCAGGACCGGCGCTCTCACCGTCGGGCTGCACACCGCTCCCGGCGCCGCGTTCACCGCCGTACGCCTGGAGGGCGGGGCGCTGCACGGGGAGCTGACCGGCATCGCGGACGCCGCTGCCGCCGACGTCCTGCTCGTGCCGGCCGACGACGGCGGGCTGTACGCCGTGGAGGCCGACGCGGTCACCGTCACCCCGCAGGCGTCCCTGGACCTCACCCGGCCCCTCGCCCGGGTCGTTCTCGACGGCGCACCGGGGCGTCGGCTGGGCGACGCCGGGCCGGCCGTGCGGCGGGCCCTGCGGGCCGGCGCCGGACTCCTCGCCTCCGAGCAGCTCGGCGTGGCCGACTGGTGCCTGACCGAGACCGTCCGCCACGTGAAGGACCGCAAGCAGTTCAACCGCCCCGTCGGCGGTTTCCAGGCGCTCAAGCACCGGCTCGCCCAGCTGTGGCTGGAGGTCGTCAGCCTCCGCGCGGCCGCGCGGGCCGCCGCCGACGCACTGGCGACCGGGGAGGACGTCGACGTGAGGGTCACCGTCGCCCAGGCCTACGCCGCGTCCGTCGCGGTCCGCGCCGCCGAGGAGGCCCTGCAACTGCACGGCGGCATCGGCATGACCTGGGAACACCCGGTGCACCTCTACCTCAAGCGCGCCAAGGCCGACTCGATCGCCTACGGCACGGCGGGCGCCCACCGTGAGGCGCTGGCGGAACTGGTGGACCTGCCGGCTCCCTGACGCTGCCCCCCGACGCACACCCGGTCGAACAGCCGGAGAAGCCCGTCCCCCAGGGGGCGGGCCTTTCCGTATCCTCGCGCCGGGTAAATGAACGCCCGACGGCGGATCGGCCAACTCACCGCACGGACGCGCTCCTTGTGTGCCCGCGGACCTCATACTCATCGGGGTCCCATCCGGCACTTCCAGGGAGGCAGAGCATGGCCCTCACCACCCGTCGCAGAGCCCTCACCACCCTCGGCGCCGCCTTCGCCGGCTCGGTCGCCCTGCCCGCGGCCCAGGCGCTGGCCGGCGAACGGCGACACCGTCCGCGCCCGTTGTGGCGCGCCCACGCCCACAACGACTACGAGCACCCGCGTCCCCTCCTCGACGCCCTCGACCACCGCTTCGGCAGCGTCGAGGCGGACATCTTCCTGGTCGGCGACCAACTCCTCGTCGCTCACGACCCCGAGGACCTCGATCCGTCCCGCACCCTGGAATCCCTGTACCTCGACCCGCTCGCCGCCCGGGTCCGCGCCCACGGGGGGTCCGTCCACCGCGGGCACCGGCGGCCGCTGCAGCTCCTGGTCGACATCAAGACCGAGGGCTCGTCCACCTACCTGGAACTCGACCGCCATCTGCGCCGCTACCGGCACCTGTTCACCACCTACGCGCACGGCCAGGTGCTGCCGGGACCCGTCACCGTCGTCGTCTCCGGCGACCGGGCGGCCCGTGTGCCGATGGAGGCCCAACGGGTGCGCCGGGCCTTCCACGACGGCCGGCTGGCCGACCTCGGCGGTCCCACACCGGCCTCCTTCACCCCGCTGATCAGCGACAACTGGTCGCTCAACTTCACCTGGCAGGGTGTCGGCGCCTTCCCCGACGCCGAGCGCCGTAAGCTGCGCGACATCGTGGGCACCGCGCACGCGCGCGGGCAGCGGGTACGGTTCTGGGCCACCCCGGACCAGCCGGGCCCGGCCCGCGACGCCCTCTGGGGCGAACTGGTCGCGGCGGATGTCGACCACCTCAACACCGACGACCTCGCGGGGCTGGAATCCTTCCTCGACGCCTACCGGCAGGCGTGACACCACACGTTCGGAGGACAGGTCAGCCGCCCGGACGAACCCTCCGCTACGCCACACTTGCGGCCGAACGCCGCGAAACGGATGTGGCGGAGGAGGTTGACGATGGCCATTTCCATCTCTGTGGTGCTGCTGCTCTCGGTCCTGGCGGTGATCTTCCTGCGCAACGGGGGGCTGAAGATCTCCCACGCGCTGGTCTGTCTGCTGCTCGGTTTCTACCTGGCCAGCTCGAGCATCGCGCCCACGATCCACAGTGGCCTCACGGCGACCGCCGAGATCGTCGGCGGCCTGCGGCCGTGAGGCCATGCCGGCGGTCCCGGCTCAGCGGTCGGTCACCGCGTCGCGCGGCAGCACGGTGACGCGGTGGAAGTTGCATCCGGCCGGTGCCGACAGGGTGGACGGGGGCCGGTTCTGGTGTGCTTTGAGGGCGACGCTCACCAGACTCAGCAGCAGGTCCACGTCGCTGGGGCAGTCCAGATGCACCGTCACCCAGCAGGATCCCGGGAGCAGCTGGATCGCACTCGACCCGGCCAGGTCGTAGTGGAAACGCTGGATCGCGCGGTGGGTGAGGTGGAGGTCCACGTCCCGCGAGGAGTGGAAGTGGACGATCTCGTCACGGGTGCCGCGGAGCGCCTGCCCCGTACCGCAACCGGCCGGACAGGCCGTGAGATCGGGCCATGTGAGCAGTCGCTCCATGGCTCGCTGCGCCGGTGTCATGCTCTCATCGTCGCCTGCTCACCGCGCGGCCACCAGGAGTTGGACGATTCGTGATCGAGAGGTGAGCTCGCACGGCACCCGACCACCGCGGCATTCCCTGACATATGATCAGGTGATGGCAGACAACGATCCCATGACCTTGCACGGCGCGTCCGTCCTCGTGTGCGACAAGGACGGACGGAAGCTGAGCGGCGGCGAGACCGCTCTCGATCTGATCGGCGATGCCATGGGCTGTCACGCGGAGGTGGTGGCCGTCCCGGTGGAGCGGGTGGCCGACGAGTTCTTCGCCCTGCGCTCGGGCGTCGCCGGGGACGTGGTGCAGAAGTTCGTCAACTACCGGCTGCGTCTGGTGATCATCGGTGACATCGCCTCCCACGTGGCGGACAGCGAGGCCCTGCGCGACTTCGTGCGTGAGGCGAACCGCGGCAACCAGGTGTGGTTCGTGGCCGACCACGCGGAACTCGGCGAGAGGCTGGCGCGGGGGTAGCGAGGCGTCCCGGGGCCCGTGCGTCAGACTCGCTCGGCCACTGCCGCCGGGTCGTCCAGGACCCCGCGTACCACCGAGTGCGCCGCGCCCAGCAGCGGGCCCTCGGGGCCCAGCGCCGACACGGAGACGGGACAGGCCGGCCCCGCCGTACGCCGGGCCAGTTCGGACCGCAGGGAGGGCAGCAGCCAGGGCGCGAGCCCGGACAGGGCTCCGCCCAGCACCACACCCTCGGGGTCCAGCAGATTGACCGCCCCGGTCAGGGCGATCCCGAGCGCCGTTCCGGCGTCGTGCAGGGCGCGTCGTACGTCGGCGTCGCCCTGCTCGGCGCGGCCCGCGAGGAGACCGACACGGTCCTCGCCCGGCTCCAGTCCGGCCGCGCGCAGCACCGCCTCCTCACCGGCGTACTGCTCCAGACAGCCCCGTCCGCCGCAGGCGCACGCCGGTCCGTCGGGCTGCACCGGCACATGGCCCAGCTCGCCCGCGAAGCCGCGGTTTCCGTGCAGCAGCCGCCCGTCCACGACGACCGCGGCGCCGATGCCGATCTCGGCCGACACATGGAGGAAGTCGCGGGGGGTGCCCTCACCGAGCCAGAGTTCGGCCAGTGCACCGAAGTTGGCCTCGTTGGCCACGGTGAGCGGGAACCGCGCCGGGAGCAGATCGCCGAGGTCCGTGTCCTGCCAGCCGAGGTTCGGGGCGCGTGCGACGGTCCGGGCGTCGCGCGCCACCAGACCCGGTACGGCCACGGCGAGCCCCGCCGGCCACAGGCCCTCGTCCTCCGCCTCGGCGACGACCCGGTGTATCAGCTCGGTGAGGTCTGCGAGCACCGGTTCGGGGGAGCGGTCCCGGTTGGGGACGTGCCGTACCGCGCGTGCCCGGACCCGGCCGCGCAGGTCGACCGCGCAGACCGCGAGATGGTCGACGCCGACCTCGGCACCGATGCCCGCGGGACCGTGCCCGCTGACGGCCAGCGCCGAGCCGGGACGGCCCACGCGTCCGGGCCGCTCGGGTCCCAGTTCCTCCAGCAGACCCGAGCGGATGAGCTCGTCGACCAGCGTGGACACCGCCGCTCGGGTCAGTCCGATGCGCGAGGCGACGGCGGCCCGCGACAGCGGCCCCTCGGCGCTGACGGTGTGCATCACCCGCGACAGGTTGCGGCGTCGCATGCCCTGCTGGGTGTCGGGCAGTACGCGTCCTGGACCGGCCGGGCGGGCCTTGTGCGGGGGTGCGCTCATTCCTCCGTCATTCCTCGGTTGCTGCCGATGTCGCATGCGGCCGGTCGCCGCCGACGGTCCGTGCCCCGCCGGCCGGTGCCGCGCCGGCGGGCGCCGTCAGTCGCCGTCCGTGCCGCGTTCCAGCAGCGGGGCCGCGTCGGAGAGTACCCCGGCGAGCCTGCTCAGCGTCTCCTCGTCCCGCTCCACGGCCTCCAGCACCGGGCCCGCCGCCGTGTCCCAGCGCCGGGCGACCGCCGCCGGGTCCTCCCCGGTGAGCAGCCCGGCCGCCTGCGCCGCCGCACCGAGCGCCACCAGCTCCTTCGCCTCGGGCACCCGCACGGGGCGCCCCGACAGCCGCCGTACGGTCTGCTGCCAGGCGGTGCCCCGGGCGCCGCCGCCGATCAGCAGCAGGGGGGCCGACGGGTCGGCGTCCTCGTCCACGACGAGGTCGAGCGCGGCCAGCAGGGAGTACACGGCGCCGTCGTAGGCGGCCTGGAGCAGCTGGCCGCCGGTGGTGTCGTGGCGCAGTCCGTGCAGCAGGCCGGAGGAGTTGGGGAGGTTCGGGGTGCGCTCGCCGTCCAGGAAGGGCAGCAGCGTGATGCCGCTGCCGGGCTCGACGGCCTCGCGGTCCAGTCCCAGCAGGGTGGCGACCCGGTCGACGGCGAGGGTGCAGTTGAGGGTGCAGGCCAGTGGCAGCCAGTCGCCGCGCGCGTCCGCGAAGCCCGCCACCGTGCCGGTCGGGTCGGCCGGCCTGCGCCGCGACACCGCGTACACGGTGCCCGAGGTGCCGAGGCTCATCACCGGCGTGCCGGGGCGCACGCCGAGGCCCAGTGCGGCGGCGGCGTTGTCGCCGGTGCCGCACGCCACCAGGGTGCCCTTGGAGAACGGCAGGTCGTGGCTGTCGCGCACGGTCCCGGCCACCTCGCCGGGCCGCACCACCCGGGGCAGCAGCGCCGGGTCGAGTCCCACGTGAGCGAGGATCTCCTCGTCGTACGCCTCCGTCCCGGACGCCCACCACCCGGTGCCGGAGGCGTCGCCGCGGTCGGTCGTGCCCTGCCCGGTGAGCCGCTCGGTGAGGTAGTCGTGGGGCAGCCGGACGGCCTGGGTGGCGCGGACCGCCTCCGGCTCGTGCTCGGCCAGCCAGGCCCACTTGGTGACCGTGAAGGAGGCGGCGGGGACGCTTCCCGTGCGCTCGGCCCAGAACTTGGCGCCGCCCAGCTCCTCGATCAGCCGGCGTCCCTGCGGCGCGGAACGCACGTCGTTCCACAGCAGCGCCGGGCGGACCGGCTCGCCGTGTGCGTCCAGTGTGACGAGGCCGTGCTGCTGTCCGCCGATCGACACGGCTGCGGCCTCGTGCGCCGCCTCGCCGCACTGGCGCAGCGCCTCGCACAGGGCGTCCCACCACTGGCGCGGATCACTCTCCCGGCCCGCCCCCGAGGTCACCGTGTGCGGTGCCTGGCCGCTCGCGACGACCCGGCCGGTGGCCACGTCGACCACCAGCGCCTTGGTGGACTGGGTGGATGTGTCCACGCCGACGACGAGCGGACCCTCGGCTGCTGACATCGGTTGCTCCCTCTTCCGCGGCTCAGCGGTGTGTGTCTCTTCCCTGAAATGCTCCTGCATACTAATTTGTAAAGCGCCATGACGAAATAGTCTCAGCAGCAAGGAGCCGCGGCATGAACTACCAGCCCACCCCCGAGGACAGGTTCACCTTCGGACTGTGGACCGTCGGCTGGCAGGGACGGGACCCCTTCGGCGACGCCACCCGGCGTGCCCTCGACCCGGTCGAGTCGGTGCGGCGCCTGGCCGAGCTGGGCGCCCACGGCGTCACCTTCCACGACGACGACCTCATCCCCTTCGGCTCGAGCGACAGCGAGCGCGAGGAGCACGTCAAGCGGTTCCGGCAGGCGCTGGACGACACCGGCATGAAGGTGCCGATGGCCACCACCAACCTGTTCACCCACCCGGTGTTCAAGGACGGCGGGTTCACCGCCAACGACCGCGACGTGCGCCGCTACGCGCTGCGCAAGACCATCCGCAACATCGACCTCGCGGTCGAGCTCGGTGCGGAGACCTACGTGGCCTGGGGCGGCCGTGAGGGCGCCGAGTCCGGCGGCGCCAAGGACGTGCGGGACGCCCTCGACCGCATGAAGGAGGCCTTCGACCTGCTCGGCGAGTACGTCACCTCGCAGGGCTACGACATCCGCTTCGCCATCGAGCCCAAGCCGAACGAGCCGCGCGGTGACATCCTGCTGCCCACCGTCGGACACGCGCTGGCGTTCATCGAGCGCCTGGAGCGGCCGGAGCTGTACGGCGTCAACCCGGAGGTCGGCCACGAGCAGATGGCCGGGCTGAACTTCCCGCACGGCATCGCCCAGGCGCTGTGGGCGGGCAAGCTGTTCCACATCGACCTCAACGGCCAGAACGGCATCAAGTACGACCAGGACCTCCGCTTCGGCGCGGGCGATCTGCGGGCCGCGTTCTGGCTGGTGGACCTGCTCGAGTCGGCCGGCTACAGCGGCCCGCGGCACTTCGACTTCAAGCCGCCGCGGACCGAGGACCTCGACGGCGTCTGGGCGTCGGCGGCCGGCTGCATGCGCAACTACCTGATCCTCAAGGACCGCGCGGCCGCCTTCCGCGCGGACCCGGAGGTGCAGGAGGCGCTGCGCGCGGCCCGGCTGGACCAGCTGGCCCAGCCGACGGCGGCCGACGGCCTCCAGGCCCTGCTCGACGACCGGTCCGCGTTCGAGGACTTCGACGTCGACGCGGCCGCCGCGCGGGGCATGGCCTTCGAGCACCTCGACCAGCTGGCGATGGACCACCTGCTGGGTGCCCGGGGCTGAGCTTCGGACGCGCGGGGCGCGGTCGCACCGGCTGTTCCGCCGGACGACTGCGCCCCGCGCGCTGCGGCATCGTCCCCGGTGGCGCGCCGTGGTGGTGCGTCAGGGCGTGCCGTGGTGGTGTCCGGGGCGTCGTGACGGTTCTGCGGTGGCGTCCGGTGCTGTGGTGCTCCCCGATGGCTGGGGTGCCGGGTGCCGTGGTCGCGGGGGCTGTGTCCGGAGCGGGTGGCGGTCTGGCCGCGACGGCCTTCGCCGCGGCGGTTCCGGACGGCTGTGGTGCCGTCCACGGCGGCGTCCGGCGCACGACGTAGTGCTGTCCACGGCACGGCGGCGTCCGGCGCGGGTGCGCTTGCGCGCCGGCGCCGGTGCTTCCGCCCGTGCCGCTCGGCGCTCGGCGCGCGGTGTTCCTGTCCACGTCCTCGCCCGGCGCGCGGGCGTCCTGCCCACGCTCTCGCGTGTGCCGCTCTCGCGTGTGCCGCTCTCGCGTGTGCCGCTCTCGCGTGTGCCGCTCTCGCGTGTGCCGCTCTCGCGTGTGCCGCTCTCGCGTGTGCCGCTCTCGC
>BMUD01000002.1:0-304564 GCA_014650015.1 Streptomyces griseoloalbus | reverse complement strand
CGCGCGGGCGTACCTCCGCGCGGAGTACGTCGGAAGCATGGCGACCATGCCCTGACTGCGCATCAGGTTCCGCGCGGCGCCTCGCGCGGGGCCAGGGCTCGCGGCGACCATGGTGGGTATGGCCATGCCACCCGTTCCGCCCCAGCCGCCGCCCGGCCCGCCGGACGACACACCGCCCCCGGGCGGTGGCTTCGGACCGCCCTCCTACGGCGGCGCGCCGCCACCCCCGCCGCCCGAGCCACCCGACGACCGGGGTGGCCACGGACGCGGACCCGGCGGGCGCAGGCTCCTGCTGGTCCTGCTCGCCGTGATCGTGGCCGTCACCGCCGTCTCCCTCATCGTGCTGATGGCATCGGGTGGCGACGACTCCCCGGACAAGGCGCCCACCGAGACCGGCACGGGCACCGGCGGCTTGCCCGACCCGTCGCTGGGCATCCCCTCCGAGCTGCCCAGCGGTCTGCCGAGCCGGCTGCCGTCCGGCCTCCCGACCGAGCTGCCGTCCGGGTTCCCCACCGAGCTGCCGAGCGGGGTGCCCAGCAACCTGCCGAGCGGTCTCGAATCGCTCCTGCCGTCCCTCGGGGACGTCGGGCTGCCCTGATCCTCGACGGCACGGCACGGCGCCCGGCGCCGCCTCCGGGACGACGGGACTACTCCCCGGAGGCGCGCCCCGCCGAGGCCAGGGCCGTCGCCGGATCCTGGGAGGGGCCTCCCGCCGGGAGCCAGCGGCCGCGTTCCTCGCGGTACGGCCACCAGCGGCCGTCGCGGCTCAGGCGTAGCTGGAGGGGCGCGTCGACGACCGTCCAGCGGTTGGCCCGGGACCGAAGCGCCGGTCGTTCGTCATCGGCCCAGGCCGACTCCAGAGCGGCCTGCGCGCGTGCCAGGCTTTCGCCCCGCACCGTCCACTCCTCGTCGAGCACGGCCAGCGCCGCCGTACCACCCTGCCGCCAGGCCCGTACGGCCACGTCCAGTCCCTCCCGGCCGCGCCCCGACCCCTCGGCGAGCCGGTCCGCCACCGTGCGTCCGGGCTCCCCTGCGGCCAGCCGCACCGCATCCCGCGCCACCGTCGGCTCCGGTTCCACGGGCTGCCGGTCGTGTCCTTCCCGCAATGCCTCCGCCAGCAGGCGGTGGGCCCGCGCGGCGGTCCGCGCGGCCAGGAATTCCAGCGCCGGGGGTTCGACCCCGGCGGCCGGCCCCGTCTCCGTGTCCAGCGACGGCGGGAGCCCCGGCGCCCCGGGGAGCGCCGGAGCGCCGGGCAGCGACGGCAGGATGTCCCCGGCCGCGTACGCCTCGGCCGCGTCCACGCCTTCCGGATCCGGGGCAGGCGGCTGCCCGGCGGACGTGTCGCCGCGCGTCTGGAGCGCGTCCAGCAGGGCGCGCTCACCGCGCCCCCGCATCAGCAGCAGGACGAACGGGTCATGGTCCAGCAGCCGGGCCATCTGATAGCAGAGCGCCGCCGTGTGACCGCAGTGGTCCCACACCCCGCAATCGCACTCCGGCTCCAGGTCGCCGAGGCCCGGCAGCAGTTCGACGCCGGCCAGCTCCGCGTCCTCGACCAGATGCGTCGGCATGTCGCGGTCGAGCAACGCCGCGACGTGCCCGGCCCGTTCGACGGTCATCGCCAGGAACCGGTCCCACTGTTCCCCGGACAGCTCCTGCAGCAGGACGTCCGCCCGGTGGGCCGTACCGTCCCGGTCCCGTACGACTGCCGTGATGCGCCCGGGCCGCACGGACACCGCGCCCACCGCTCCCGCGCGGGCGAGCCCGCGGCCCGCCTTGAGCTGCCCGGAGTCCAGTGCCGTGCCCTCGAGTGCCGTCAGCCACGCCAGGCCCCACCAGGTCTGCGCGAATCCCCGGCCGCGCGCGGGCGGCAGCGCGGCGAAGGTGCGCTCCACGCCGGTCTCGTCACCGTCGTACCGGGTCATCACAGTCCCCCTCGCAGTGCGACCAGATCCGCCAGTTCCCCGTCGGTCAGCTCCGTGAGCGCCGCCTCACCGGAGCCCAGTACCGCGTCGGCCAGCTCCCGCTTGCGGACCAGCAGCTCGGCGATGCGCTCCTCGATCGTTCCCTCGGCGATGATGCGGTGCACCTGCACCGGCCGGGTCTGGCCGATGCGGTACGCGCGGTCCGTCGCCTGCGCCTCGACGGCGGGGTTCCACCAGCGGTCGTAGTGCACGACGTGCTCCGCGCGGGTGAGGTTCAGCCCGGTGCCCGCCGCCCTCAACGACAGCAGGAACACCGGAACCTCGCCGTCCTGGAATCGGCGTACCATCGCCTCGCGTTCGGCGACCGGCGTGCCGCCGTGCAGGAACTGCGACGGTACGCCCCGCGCGGCCAGATGCCGTTCCAGCAGCCGGGCCATCCGCACGTACTGCGTGAACACCAGGACGGCGGCCTGTTCGGTGAGCACCGTGTCGAGCAGCTCGTCCAGCAATTCCAGCTTCCCGGACCGCCCCGCGACCACCGGCCGCTCCTCCTTCAGGAACTGCGCGGGGTGGTTGCAGATCTGTTTCAGACCGGTCAGCAGCTTCACGATCAGTCCACGCCGCGCCATGCTGTCCGCGCCGGAGATCTCGGCCAGCGCCTCCCGCACCACGGCCTCGTACAGCCCCGTCTGCTCCTGGGTGAGCGACACGGCGTGATCCGTCTCCGTCTTCGGCGGCAACTCGGGCGCGATGCCCGGGTCCGACTTGCGGCGACGCAGCAGGAACGGCCGGACCAGCCGGGTCAGGCGCTCCGCCGCGGCCGGGTCCTGTCCGCCCTCGACGGCGTCCGCGTACCGCCCGCGGAAGGTGCCGAGCCGGCCCAGCAGCCCGGGAGTCGTCCAGTCGAGGATCGCCCACAGTTCCGACAGGTTGTTCTCCACCGGCGTGCCGGTGAGGGCCACGCGCGCGCGTGCGCCGATGGACCGCAGTTGCCGTGCCGTCGACGAGTACGGGTTCTTCACGTGCTGGGCCTCGTCGGTGACGACCATGCCCCAGGGGACCTCGGCGAGCCGGGGCGCGTCCAGCCGCATGGTGCCGTACGTGGTGAGCACGAATGCGCCGTCGGCGAGGTCGTCCAGCGCGCGCCGGGCCCCGTGGAAGCGGCGCACCGGAGTGCCGGGCGCGAACCGCTTGATCTCCCGCTGCCAGTTGCCCATCAGAGAGGTCGGGCAGACCACCAGGGTGGGGCCCGCGGACGCGGGATCGGTCTGGCGGTGCAGATGCAGGGCGATCAGGGTGATGGTCTTGCCGAGACCCATGTCGTCGGCGAGACAGCAGCCGAGGCCCAGGGAGGTCATCCGGGCCAGCCAGTTCAGTGCGCGCCGCTGGTAGTCCCGCAGCGTGGCGGCGAGGGCGGCGGGCTGCTCGACCGGCTCCTGCGCCTCGGGGTCCGCGAGCCGGTCCCGCAGGGCCGCCAGCCACCCGGTCGGCCGCACCTCGATCCGGCTGCCGTCGACCTCCACGGAGCCCGTCAGCGCCGCGCCGAGCGCGTCCACGGGCGTGATCCTGTGATCCTGACGCGCACGGGCCCGGGCCAGCTCCCGAGGATCGATCAGGACCCACTGGTCGCGCAGCCGTACGAGGGGACGGTTCGCCTCGGCCAGCCGGTCGAGCTCCTCGCGCGTGAGGCGCCGGTCGCCCAGGGCGATCCACCAGTCGAAGGCGAGCAGCGCGTCGGCGGTCAGGAACGACGGCCCTTCCGCGAAGCCGGCCCGCCCGGGTCCCGGCCCGTCGTCGGCGGGACCGACCTCCGCGTGGGTGGTGAGTTCGCGGACCAGTTCCCTGGGCCAGTGGACGTCGACGCCCGCGCCGGCGAGCACCCGGCCGGCCTCGCCGAGGAGTTCGGCGACCTCCTCCTCCGCCAGGTCGACCGCGTCCGGCACGGTCGCCGACAACAGCGGTGTGAGCGGCGCCCAGGCGCGCGCCGCGCGGCGCAGCACGAGCAGGGCCTCCATGCGCGCGCGGGAGTCGAAGAGCGTGCCCGGGGCCCCGGCCCACACCTCGGCGGCGTCCGCGACGAGGGCGGGATCGCTCACGCTGTGCATCTGGAGCACGGCCCGGAACGACACATCCGCGCCGTCGGACGTCCCGTCGGACGCGCCCTCCGCCGCGTCCGTCAGCCCGCGCACCTCGATCCGCAGCGACAGCCGTACCCCCGCGTCGTGGCCCGCGGCGATGTCGGCGGCCCAGGACCGCAGTTCGGGAAGCCGCTGCGGTTCGGGTTCCGCGAAGGCCGGGCCGCCGGTGACCAGGTGGGCGGCGGGGGAGCGGGGGAGGGCGTCGGCGACCGAGTCGAGGAAGGCGCGCAGCAGCCGTTCGGGGTCGGGCAGGCGCGGCGGCGCGGTGCCGTCCAGCGGCACGGCGTGCGCTTCCGGCGGCATGGCGGCGGCGAGCCGGCGGATCGCCTCGATGTCCTTCGCGTCCAGCGGGCCGATGCGCCAGGCATCGTGGTCGGCGGGGGACAGGCCGGGCAGCAGCAGGCCCCGCGCCACGAAGTGCAGGGCCTGCACGGCGGCGGCACCCCAGAACCGTGCCGCGCGATGCCCGGCACCATCGGTTCGCGCACGCGTGAGGACAGGGAGCACCGCGTGCACCGGCAGCAGGGCGGCGGGCACGCGCACCGTCTCGACCCCGCCGTCGCCGGGCACGACGACGCCCAGGTGGCCGGCCGATGCCATGTCGGTGACGGGAGGAGCGGAACCGTCGGGCCGCCAGAAGCCGACCCGGCCGGTGCGGGCGGGGTCACCGGGAACGAATACCGCCGGACAGCGGGCCAGTTCGGAGTGTGCGCAGGAGGATGCCGGGGGAGTGGTCTGCTCAGCGATGACAAGTCCTCAAACTTGACTAGTGAATCGGAGTCGCCGAGAGTACAGCATGAGCGGCGTCGGTCGGGTATGCCTGAGCTATGAGCCGGGTCACCATGGGGACGCGTCGTGACTCCCCTCCCCGGGAGGCTCCGACGGACTCTCCCGGAGACCTTAGGGGACGCACCTCAGGGACGTCTCAGGGTCGCGGTCCGGAACCGCCGAACGCGCGGGCCCGTTTTCACGACAGAGAGCGGCAGTGGCCGCGAAGGAGGCGACACTCATGTCGAAGAACGCCAAGATCGCCGCGGGAGGTGTGGCGGCCGGACTCGTCCTGCTGATCTGGCTGCCCTGGTGGGCCGCGCTTTTGATAATCCTGGGAGTCCCGGCCGCCGCGTACCTCGCCCTGGACCCCGCACAGCGGCGCAGGCTGCGCCGCGTCTCGCGCAAGGAGCTGGGCCGCTGAGGCGTTACCGCGTCACCGCGTCACCGCCTCACCCGTGCCCAGCGCGCAGGAGTTGACCACGTCGCCGCCCGCGGGTTTGTTGATCGTCCGGTCAGCGGGCGGTGCGACTCCGCGCTCCACCCATGCGACCAGAGCGTCGAACGCCGAGCGGTAGCAGGGCAGGATCGGCCGGAGCAGGTCCGGATAGGCGTCGTACAGCCCGTCGACGTGCGTGCCGTCCTGCACCGTGTAGTAGCGGTGCATCCCCCCGCGCCCGCTCGCCTCGATCATGCGGTCGTACGCATCGGAGTCGGTGGACTTGGGCAGCAGCGCGTCCAGATCGCCGTGCAGGGTGATCATCGGCCGCCCGATGCGCCCGGTGAGCGCCACCCGTTCCACCGCTCGGTGCACGGACGCGGGACGCGAGGCGTAGTCGTAGGAGGCGTCGGAGGGACACGGCGCCAGGATCTGTTCCGTCGTCGAGCCCGCGGAAGGGCCCGGACAACCGGGGTCGTAGGCCGGGTCGAACTCGGCGCGGTAGATCTTCTGCGTGACTCCCCAGTAGGCCTTCTCGTGGTACGGCCACAGGAACTCGGAGCCGCGCGCGAAGCCCGCCGCGTACATGTCCTCGTCGGTTGCCGCACCGAACATACGGGCCACCGCCACCGGCAGGGAGCGGAGCGGTTGGCCCCCGCCGGCGGCCCACAGGGTGCCCTCCCAGTCCACCCCGCCGTCGTACAGCCCGGGATGCCTCTCCAGTTGCCAGCGCGTGAGGTAACCACCGTTGGAGACACCGGTCATATACGTACGGCGCGGGGCGTGTCCGTAGCGCTGGGCCACCGCGCGCTGGGCCGCCCGGGTGAGCTGCGTGGTCCGCGTGTGCCACTCGGCGATCGCGTCACCGGGCCGTTTCCCGTCGCGGTAGAAGTCGACGCCGCTGTTGCCCTTGTCGGTCGCCGCATAGGCGTACCCCCGCGCCAGCACCTGGTCGGAGATCGCCTTGTCGGTCGCGTACTGCTTGCGGTTGCCGGGCGCACCGGTGACGACCAGCCCGCCGTTCCAGCGGTCCGGCAGCCGGATCACGAACTGGGCGTCGTGCCGCCAGCCGTGGGTGTCGTTGAAGTGGGAGGAGTCCGGGAAGTAGCCGTCGATCTGCACCCCGGGCACGCCGGACGGCGACCGCGTGGCCGAGGCCGTCAGCCCCGCCTGGTCGGCCATGTCGGTGTACGGGGTACCGGCCAGCCCCGTGGTGGTCAGATCGTCCAGACAGGCACTGCGCTGATGGGCGGCGCCGGGCACGCGCACCCGGTCCTGGCGCGCGCAGTGGTCGTCCCCGGCCGCACCGGCCGGAGTCGGAGCGGTGAGGGCGGCCGCGGCGAGAACGGCGGCGAGCAGCGGAACGCCACGGGAGGGGCGCATGACGGCCTCCGGGAGGACGGACGGCGGAACACGGGCAAAGGGCTCAGCGCGGGACTGCCCCATGGTGAGGGCCCGACGTCGCCGTCATCGATGGGCTGGCGCCATACGGAGCAGCGCCCGCATGTGGGGTCTCAGCACACGCTAACGTCCATCACGCCTGCCGCTGGCGGAGGCCGCGCGTGCTCAGAGCGGCCGTACGGCCATCTGGTCGAGCGCCTCGAGCAGGCCGGGCAGCTCCGGGCCCCTACCCACCGGGAGGACTTCGCCGGGTTCGTCGTCGAGCAGCACGAACGCGATGTCGTCCGTCCTGGCCACCAGCGACCAGCCCGGACCGTCGGCCCGCAGGGTGCGTGCACCGCCCGGCGCGAAGGACGAGCGGACCCGGCCGAGCGGCGGTGGCGACGCGACATAGCCACGTGCCTCCGCCAGCGCGCGCCGGATCCCGCTGTGGCCGCCCGACGGCCCGCCTGCCTGTTTCCGGCCGTCCTCGTCCGTACGGTCCCCGGTGCCGTCCGGCGCCCCGGCGGAGCCACCCGGTGCCGGGAACGCCGTGTCGTCGACCCGCTCGCGCCAGGACGCCCACTGGAGCGCGATCTCATCGGCTCCCAGACGACGCTGGGCCGGTCCCCAGACGCCGGCGTCCGGCGGCGTCAGCGGGGGCCCGTCCGCGGCCTCGGGGCCGGGGTCGTGCGGCGCGGGCACGTTCGGCGCCGCGACGGCGACCGCGAGGGGCCAGCCGGGCAGCGCGGCGACGACCGTACGCTCGTCCGGCGACAGATCGTGCTCCATGCCGCAGTCCCAGGACGCGATCGCCACGGCGACCAGCGAGACGTCGTCGACGACGACCGTCCACCGTGCGCCCTCGCCGTCCTGGCCGAGCACCAGGCCGTATCCGTCGGCCGCGGGCGGAAGACCGAGCGTGGCGCACGCCTCCGGATAGTCGTCGCCCAGCACGCTCGGGAACTTCGCCGGCGTCAGCAGCGCCGCCGTGAGCACATAGAGCGCATCGTCCGCGGCGGCGACGGCCTCCTCGTCCGTCCCGGCCATCCCAGCCTCCCCATCGGTTCGTCCAACGGCGCGCACCCTATGCCGACCCCGAGCCCCTTGTCACGACCCCGCACCCGCACCCCGAGCTGCAGCTTTCCGGCCGGACGGGGCGAATCGACCACCGCCCGGCGGGCGGTTCAGGCGGCCGGCAGCCCCAGCAGCGCCCGCGCGACCTCGTTCGGGGACTCGTCCCTCTCCCGCGCGAGCGCGACGACCGCACGGCACGCCAGCTCGTTCACCCCGAACGACAGCGCCTCCGGCGAAACCCAGCCGGCCGCCTCGTCGATCCGGTCCTGATCGCCCTCCGCGCAGGCCGAGACGTAGGCCGCGGCTGCCTCGAACAGATTGTGCGGACGCTCCTGCCGCCCGGTCCGCTCCCCCGTGCGCAGGCTGTCGATCACTCTGTTCCCGATCCCCCGAACGCTTTTCCACATGCGGTCCACCTTCCCCCTGGCCATTGCCCTCGCCGACCGTTCGTCTCCCGCTGCCCAACGTAGAGTTGTGGTCTCGGCGGCAGAAGGGGGCAGCACGGTGCGGCGCTTCGAACGGCTGGAACGGATCCGGCGCATGGACCCCTACCGGGAGGCCACGGAGATCCACCGGCTGAGCTCCGCGTACGAATTCCCCTGGGACTTCACGCGGGCCCTGGAACTGGCCCTCTACCGCACCTACGCCGTTCCCCGGATCGGCCGACTGCTGGCCGGGACGGCCGAGCTCACGGACCGGTCCCAGAAGCGCTACGACGACACCTCACTGCTCCTGGACGCCATTGTCGAGCACGGATTCGGCAGTGACCAGGGCCGGACCGCGATCCGCCGCATCAACGGTATGCACCGCGCCTACGACATCCCCGACGACGACATGCGGTACGTCCTGTGCACGTTCGTGGTGATGCCCAGGCGATGGATCGACGCCTATGGGTGGCGCAGACTGTCACGTCACGAGATCGTCGCCAGTGCCGTTCACTACCAGGCCCTCGGACGGCACATGGGCATCAAGGACATCCCCCGCACCTACGAGGAGTTCGAAAGCTGCCTGGACGCCTACGAGGAGGCCCACTTCGGCTGGGACGAGGGCGCGCGGCGGGTGTCGGACGCCACGCTCGACCTCATGACCTCCTGGTATCCCCGCCCGCTCGCCCCCGTGCTGCGCACCGCCACACTCGCCCTGCTCGACGAACCCCTGCTGCGTGCCTTCCGCTACACCCCGCCGAGCGCGGCCACGCGCGCGTGGGCGCGCCGGGCGGTACGCCTGCGGGGGCGCGCCGTCCGTCTGCTGCCGCCCCGCCGCGCCCCGCACTTCGCCCGGCAGAACTGGGAGATCAAGAGCTACCCGAACGGGTACCTGCTCCGGGACCTGGGCACCCACCCGGTCCCGGGGCTGCGGGGGTGCCCGGTGCGGCACGGGGACTGAGGCCCCGGCACCCTTCGCGTCCGGGCCCGGCCCGGGCGGCTCCGACGCGCGCCCGTCGGGGAACTCCTCGGCGGCTCAGCCCTCGTGCACGGCCAGTGCCAGGAACCGGGCGTCCTCGTCGACGTACGACGTCATCCGCCACCCCGAACGGGCCAGCAGCGCACGGAGATTCGGCTCCGCGCGGAGGTCGTCCGGCGTGATCGCGCGGCCCTGGCGGGCGGCGAGCGCCGCCCGGCCGATCGGATGGAACAGCGCGAGAACGCCGCCGGGCCGCACCACCCGCGCGATCTCCCTCAGGTTTCCGGCCGGGTCGGGCAGATGCGCGATCAGACCCGCCGCGAACACGGCGTCCAACGAGGACGAGCGCAGCGGCAACGCGGCGACATCGGCCAGCAACAGCGCCCCGTCGCGGTCCCGTCCGGCCCGTGCCGCCTCCCGCAGCATGGCCGGGGTCAGATCAGCGCCCAGGACCAGGCCCGAGGGCCCCACGGCCGCACGCAGCGGAGGCAGGGCCCGCCCCGTTCCACACCCCGCGTCGAGCACCCGGTCACCCTCGCGCAGCCCGAGTTCGGCGACCGCGGCCGCGTAGACCGGGCCGTCGTCGGGGAAGCGGCGGTCCCAGTCGGCGGCACGGGCCGTGAAGAACTCCTGGACGTGTGTGTGGTCGTCGCTCATGCTCCGCATGATCCCCCACCGGCACGGGTGACGCCGCGGAGCACACGTGCGAGCGTGACGCGTTCGTTCCGGTTCACCACCGCGCACGGGCGCGGGACCCGGGGAAGGACGTGCTGATCGGCTCGTCGACTACGCCGGACGGATGCACGCCACCCGGCTGCCCGACTCGGCGGGAGGACCACGGGAGGCCACCCCTACCCTCTTCCTCGGTCATCTTCCGCCCCATGGCTTCCCTCCTCCTTGCCCGGCGCCCGGTCCTGGGGAAGGCTGGCGCGCGGGCCCTCCCGCCAGGAGGGGACACCACACGGGGAACACCACGGGGAAGACCAGGGGGAGATTCACGACATGGCGCAGAACCAGGGACTCGACTGGCTGCTGGACGACCTGACCCAACGCGTCGAACACGTACGGCATGCGCTGGTCCTGTCCAACGACGGACTGGTGACGGGCGCGAGCACGGGACTGCGCCGCGAGGACGCGGAGCACCTCGCCGCCGTGTCGTCCGGACTGCACAGCCTGGCCAAGGGCTCGGGGCGGCACTTCGGCGCCGGCGGGGTCCGTCAGACGATGGTCGAGTTCGACGACGCGGTGCTCTTCGTCACCGCGGCCGGCACCGGCAGTTGCCTGTGCGTGCTCAGCGGTGCCGAGGCCGACATCGGCCACATCGCGTACGAGATGACGCTTCTGGTCAACCGGGTCGGTGAACATCTGGACGTGGACGCCCGCCGGGCGAAGCCTGACACAGAGCTCTGACCTGCTCATTCATCCTTTCCATGCGGAGTTATCCACAGGCTCGCCACGGAGCGTGACGGACCGGCTACGGTTTTTGGAGCGGGCGCACCCGGCGCCGGCCGTCCACACTCCACGGGGGAGACGAGCATGTCCGGACCACACGCCATCACGCACGACACCACCACCGCTGTCACCGCCGAGCGGGCCACGGCACACGGCGACACCTGGGTCACGACGGGCCGCGCAGCGCGCGAACTGGGCGTGAAGCGCACCGAGTTCGATTTCGCCGTGCATCTCGGGCGCATCCGCACGGCCCCGGACGACGGCGGAGGCCGGCGGGTCGGCCGAGCCGAGATCGAGCGGCTCCGCGCCGGGCCGGGGTTTCCCGAGTCCCTGCGACGGAGCGTGAAGACCGTCGGCACCACGGAGGGCGCGGCCCTGATGGAGGTGACGAAAGCCCGGTTCATCCGCCTGGCGAGGCTGGGACCACTGGTGCCCGTGACCTTCTATCCGAACCGCTACCGCGCCGTCGTCTGGCTCTATCTGGCCGAGGAGCTGAGGCTGTTCGCGGCCGACGACAGGAACGCACCGCTGCTGACGGGGCGCACGCCCGAGGGCCTCAGGAGCCAGCTCGACGCCGGCATCGACCTGCGTCCGCGCAACTGGCGCGCCCGGCACCTGGGTTTCCTGCTCCGCCAGGCCGACAACCCCTGGGCGCGCGCCGGGGCCGTGGCGTCGCTGCTCGACCCGCTCCACGTCTCGCAGGTCGTCAAGGACCCCTACGACCGGTCCCACCTGCACGGGTTCCGCCGGCCGCCGCCCTCCCAGGGGGCCCCGGGGTCACCGGCCGCACACCTCGCCAAGGAGCTGACGACGGCTCAGGACGCGGACGGGATCGCCTGGCTGCAGGCGGACCTGAGACGGCTGACGGAAGAGGCACGGGAACACCGGCCGGCACCCCGTCCCGCCGCTCACCGTCCCGGACCGGCTCATCGGACGTCCCGGGCCGTCGAACCTGCCCGCCGGACATCCCGTGGCCTGCTCGGCCGGTGGCGCCGCAGAAACCGGTGACCTACAGCGCCCGGAACAACCCCTCCTGGACGACGGACACCAGCATCCGGCCCTCCCGGTCGTAGATCCGGCCGCGGGCCAGTCCCCGCCCGCCCGTGGCGATCGGCGACTCCTGGTCGTACAGGAACCACTCGTCCGCCCGGAACGGGCGGTGGAACCACATGGCGTGGTCCAGCGACGCCATGTCGAAGCCGCGCGGACCCCACAGCGGTTCCACCGGGATCCGCACCGCGTCCAGCAGCGTCATGTCACTGGCGTAGGTGAGGGCGCAGGTGTGGACGAGCGGATCGTCGCCGAGCGGACCGACCGCGCGCATCCACACCGCGCTGCGCGGCTCGGCGCCCTCGACCTCCTCCGGATCCCAGCGCAGCCGGTCCACATAGCGGATGTCGAAGGGCTGGCGGCGCGCCATCCGCTCCAACTGCTCGGGAAGCGTGCCCAGATGCTCACGGATCTCCTCCGTGACCGTCGGCAGCGACTCCGGGTCCGGGACCTTACGGGCCGGCGGCAGCTGGTGCTCGAAACTCCCCTGTTCAGGCTTGTGGAAGGAGGCGGTGAGATTGAAGATCGTGCGGCCCTGCTGCACCGCGGTGACCCGCCGGGTCGTGAACGACCTGCCGTCCCGCACTTGTTCGACCTGGTACACGATCGGCACCCCGGGCCTGCCCGGGCGCAGGAAGTACGCGTGCAGCGAGTGCACGGGGCGGTCGCCCTCCGTGGTGCGGCCGGCGGCGACCAGAGCCTGGCCGGCGACCTGGCCGCCGAAGACCCGCTGGAGGGACTCCTGCGGGCTGCGCCCACGGAAGATGTTGACCTCGATCTGCTCCAGGTCGAGCAGGTCGACGAGGCTCTCGGCCGGGTTCGTCATGGGTGGCGTTCTCCTGTGCTCACAACTGGCCGACATCGGTGACACGGACGATCGCACGGCCCTCCGCGTCGGAGGCGGTGAGATCGACCTCGGCGCTGACGCCCCAGTCGTGGTCACCGTTCGGGTCGTCGAAGATCTGCCGGACCCGCCACAGCCCGTTCTCCGGCTGCTCCTCGATGAGCAGCAGCTTCGGCCCGCGGGCGTCGGGTCCGGTGCCGAGTTCCTCGTACTCGTCCCAGTACTTGTCCATCGCCTCGCCCCAGGCCCCGGCGTCCCAGCCCGCCTCGGCGTCCAGTTCGCCCAGCTCCTCCACCCGGTCGAGGGCGGCGAGCTCGACCCGGCGGAACATGGCGTTGCGGACCAGCACGCGGAAGGCACGCGCGTTGGCGGTGACCGGCTTGACCTGGTCGGCCTTCTCCTGCGCCTCCTCGGCGGTCATCTCCTCCGGATTGGCCAGCTGCTCCCACTCGTCGAGCAGACTGGAGTCGACCTGGCGCACCATCTCGCCCAGCCAGGCGATCAGATCCTCCAGGTCCTCCGACTTGAGGTCGTCCGGGATGGTGTGCTCCAGCGCCTTGTACGCACTGGCGAGGTAACGCAGCACGATGCCCTCGGTGCGGGCCAGCTCGTAGTGGGACACCAACTCCGTGAAGGACATGGCCCGCTCGTACATGTCCCGCACCACCGACTTCGGCGACAGCGGGTGATCACCGACCCAGGGGTGGCTCTTGCGGTAGGTGTTGTACGCGTGGAAGAGCAGCTCCTCCAGCGGCTTGGGGTAGCTGACGTCCTGGAGGCGCTCCATGCGCTCCTCGTACTCCACCCCGTCGGCCTTCATCGCGGCGACCGCCTCGCCACGCGCCTTGTTCTGCTGGGCGGCGAGGACCTGGCGCGGGTCGTCCAGCGTGGACTCCACCACGGACACCATGTCCAGCGCGTACGACGGCGACTCGGGATCCAGCAGTTCGAACGCGGCCAGCGCGAACGTGGACAGCGGCTGGTTCAGCGCGAAGTCCTGCTGAAGGTCCACGGTGAGGCGGACGATGCGGCCCTCGGCGTCCGGCCGGTCGAGCTTTTCGACGATGCCGCCGTCCAGCAGCGAGCGGTAGATGGCGATCGCCCGCCGGATGTGCCGCAGCTGCTGCTTGCGCGGCTCGTGGTTGTCCTCCAGCAGCCGTCGCATCGCCTCGAAGGCGTTGCCGGGCCGGGCGATCACCGACAGCAGCATCGTGTGCGTGACGCGGAAGCGGGAGGTGAGCGGCTCCGGCTCGGAGGCGATGAGCTTCTCGAAGGTCTGCTCGGTCCAGCCGACGAAACCCTCCGGCGCCTTCTTGCGCACGACCTTGCGGCGCTTCTTCGGATCGTCGCCCGCCTTGGCGAGCGCCTTCTCGTTCTCGATGACGTGCTCGGGGGCCTGGGCGACCACGAAGCCCTCGGTGTCGAAGCCGGCGCGCCCGGCGCGGCCCGCGATCTGGTGGAACTCACGGGCCCGCAGCGTGCGCACGCGGTTGCCGTCGTACTTGGTCAGAGCCGTGAAGAGCACCGTGCGGATGGGCACGTTGACGCCCACACCGAGGGTGTCCGTGCCGCAGATGACCTTCAGCAGGCCCGCCTGTGCGAGCTTCTCCACCAGCCGCCGGTACTTGGGCAGCATTCCGGCGTGATGCACACCGATGCCGTGCCGGACGTAGCGGGACAGGTTGCGTCCGAACTTGGTGGTGAAGCGGAAGTTGCCGATCAGTTCGGCGATCCGGTCCTTCTCCTCACGCGTGCACATGTTGATGCTCATCAGCGCCTGCGCCCGCTCCACCGCCTGCGCCTGGGTGAAGTGCACGATGTAGACGGGGGCCTGGCGGGCTCCCAGCAGATCGGTGAGCGTCTCGGTGAGCGGTGTGTACCGGTACTCGTAGGACAGCGGGACGGGCCGGGTCGCCGAGCGGACCACGGTGGTGGGGCGGTCGGTGCGGCGGGCGAGGTCCTTCTCGAAGAAGGAGACGTCGCCCAGCGTCGCCGACATCAGGACGAACTGCGCATGCGGCAGCTCCAACAGGGGGATCTGCCAGGCCCAGCCGCGGTCCGGTTCCGCGTAGAAGTGGAACTCGTCCATCACGACCTGGCCCACGTCGGCGTCCTTGCCGTCGCGCAGCGCGATCGACGCCAGTACCTCCGCGGTGCAGCAGATGACCGGGGCGTCCGCGTTGACGGACGCGTCACCGGTGAGCATGCCGACGTTCTCCGTGCCGAAGATCTTGCACAGCTCGAAGAACTTCTCCGACACCAGTGCCTTGATCGGCGCCGTGTAGAAGGTGACCTCGTCGCGCGCCAGGGCGGCGAGGTGGGCGCCCGCCGCGATCATGCTCTTGCCGGAGCCGGTGGGCGTCGACACGATCACGTTCGCCCCCGAGACCACCTCGATCAGCGCCTCCTCCTGGTGGGGGTAGAGCGTGAGACCGCGTTCCCGGGCCCACGACTCGAAGGCTTCGTACAGGGCGTCGGGGTCGGCGGTCGGCGGCAGCTGATCGATGAGGGTCACGTCCCCATCTTGCCTGCCCACCCGCCCGATGCGGGAATCGGCTGCGGGCGCGAAGATCGCGAACGCTACGCTGTGTCGCCGGCGGAGCGCCAACGCGCCCGGTCAACTGGACAGCGGCGAGCGAGGAATGGGGCGGGCAACGGCCATGATGGGACCAGCACACTCACTGTCGGGCGCCGCGGCCTGGCTCGGGGTCGGTGCGGCGATGGCCGCGGCCGGACACCCGATGCCCTGGCCGGTCCTCCTGGCCGGCGCCCTGATCTGCGCGGGCGCCGCCCTCGCCCCGGACCTGGACCACAAGGCGGCCACCATCTCGCGGGCCTTCGGGCCGCTGTCCCGCGGGCTGTGCGAGATCGTCGACAAGCTGTCCTACGCCGTCTACAAGGCCACCAGGAAGCAGGGCGACCCGCGTCGCTCCGGCGGGCACCGCACGCTCACCCACACCTGGCTGTGGGCCGTCATGATCGGCGCCGGCACCGCGGTCCTGGCGATCACCGGCGGCCGCTGGGCGGTGCTGGCCATCCTCTTCGTGCACATGGTGCTGGCCATCGAGGGCCTGCTGTGGCGGGCCACCCGCGGCTCCAGCAGCGACGTCCTGGTATGGCTGCTGGCGGCGGCCAGCGCCTGGATCCTCGCGGGTGTGCTGGACAAGCCGGGCAACGGCTCGGACTGGCTGTTCGCTGCGCCGGGGCAGGAGTACCTGTGGCTGGGGCTGCCGGTCGTGCTGGGCGCGCTGGTGCACGACATCGGGGACGCGCTGACCGTCTCGGGCTGCCCGATCCTGTGGCCGATACCCGTGGGGCGCAAGCGCTGGTACCCGATCGGCCCGCCGAAGGGGATGAGGTTCCGGGCGGGCAGCTGGGTGGAGCTGAAGGTGCTGATGCCCGCGTTCATGCTGCTGGGCGGGGTGGGCTGCGCGGCGGCGCTCAACGTCATCTGAGACAGGCGCGTGTCCGGGCCTCAGCCGGAGCCCTCACCGCCGTACCGGCGTTCGAATCGGGCCACGCGGCCTTCCGTGTCCACGGTCCGGGCCTGGCCCGTGTAGAAGGGGTGGCTCTCCGAGGAGATCTCCACGTCCACCACCGGGTAGGTCTCGCCGTCGTCCCACTCGATGGTCCGGTCGCTGTTCGCGGTGGACCGGGTGAGGAAGGCGTAACCGGCGGCACGGTCGCGGAAGACGACCGGGTGGTAGTCGGGGTGCTTGTCCTGCTGCATGAATGCTCCTCGGGCGACTCGGGCCGGCGCTCCGCGGGGGGAGCGGCGGGGTCAGCCGGGCAGGGTGTCCTCGTCGACGACGTGCATCGCGGCCTCCTCGGCGGAGGCGGCCGCGCCGTCTATGCCGACGTCCATGGCGACCAGGGCCTCCTCCTCGTCCTCGTGTGCCCCTTCGTCGGGCGCCACCAGCCGTCCGGAGCGTGCGGCGCCGACCTCGTTGTCCAGGAGTTCCCCGTCGGTGCCGGAGGAATCGCCGAGACCGTCGCCGTCCGGGGCGGCGGGATCGGGGCGCTCCTCGGCGAGCCGCTGGTCCAGCGTCTCCCCCTCGTGGCGTTCCGCCGCCGTCACGCCGTAGTGCTCCACGGCCCAGGGCCGCTCCGGAGGGGACCAGCCCCGGTCGAGGGGGTCGGCGACGCCGTCGTTCTCCAGGGTGTCCTCGGCGTCGAGCAGTCCGGCGTCGTCCTGAATCTCGGACGCGTCGGGCTGGTAGACATCGTCTCCCCAACCGTCGGCGCTGTTCACGAGTACCTCCAGGGGTGGGGCCGGGCCCGTTCCCGCCGCGACCCGTGCCGGGCCGTCCGCACGGGGCACTGGCCCACCCGTACCCGGTCCGCCGGGCTCCCCGGGTGCTCCCCGAGCCGGTGCCTGACTCCAGCCTTCCACCCGAGCTCCCCACCGCGCAACGGCACGGCTCGGCGGGTGCCCCCGGGCCCCACCCCGTCCCGGTCACCGCTCCGAACCCTGACCGAGCGGCAGCACCCGGGCCCACCCCCCGGGGCGACACAGCCGTACGGGAACGGACACCGTACGGACATGGGCACCCGCCGCCGTTCCGGAGCCAGGTGCCTCCGTGGCCGGGCAGGCCCTGGGTGCCGTCCCGCGCCGGTGGCCCGGCGTGGGAAGACCCGGGACCGTTTCCGCAGTGGCGGCTCCGAGCGGGGAAGATCGCCCACTGCCACCCGCTCCCGGCTTCACCCCTGCCGGGGCGGAGCACGCTCCGGGCCGGAGCCGGTCCCGCACTAAGGCCCGGCGCCGCCCGGCCGCACCGCGACGGGGCCCGACGCCCCGGTGACCGGGGACGCCGGGCCGGCCCGAGGGCAAACGGTCAGAAGGCCGGGGCCGCCCGGACTCACCCGTTCACCGCTCACCCGTGCCAGGACCGCCACAGTGCCGCGTACGCCCCGTCCGCCGCGACCAGCTCGTCGTGGCTGCCCAGTTCGCTGATGCGGCCGTTCTCCACGACGGCGATGACGTCCGCGTCGTGGGCGGTGTGCAGACGGTGGGCGATGGCGACGACGGTCCGGCCGTCCAGGACACGCGCCAGGGAGCGTTCCAGGTGACGCGCCGCGCGCGGGTCGAGCAGCGAGGTCGCTTCGTCCAGGACCAGCGTGTGCGGGTCGGCCAGCACCAGCCGGGCCAGCGCGATCTGCTGGGCCTGGGCCGGGGTGAGGGCGAACCCGCCGGAGCCGACCTCGGTGTCGAGGCCGTCGTCGAGCGCACGGGCCCAGCCGTCCGCGTCGACCGCACCGAGCGCAGCCCACAGCTCCGCGTCCTCGGCCTTCGTCCGGGCGAGCCGCAGATTGTCGCGCAGGGAGCCCACGAAGACGTGGTGCTCCTGGTTGACCAGGGCCACGTGCGACCGGACCCGTTCCGCCGTCATCCGCGACAGCTCGGCGTCGCCCAGGGTGACTCGTCCGTCCCGGGGCGCGTAGATCCCGGCGAGCAGCCGGCCCAGGGTGGACTTGCCCGCGCCCGACGGGCCGACCAGCGCCAGCCTGGTCCCGGGGGCGACCTCGAGGGACACCTTGCGCAGGACGTCCACGCCCTCCTGGTAACCGAAGTGGACCTCGTCCGCGTGCACCCGGCGGCCGTCGGGGGTCAGATCGGCATCACCGGCGTCGGGCTCGATGTCCCGGACCCCCACCAGCCGGGCCAGCGACACCTGCGCCACCTGCAGCTCGTCGTACCAGCGCAGGATCAGCCCCACCGGGTCGACGAGCATCTGCGCGATCAGCGCGCCCGTCGTCAGCTGGCCGACGCCGATCCAGCCCTGCAGGACGAACACACCGCCGATCATCAGCACCGAGCCGAGCACGGTCACATGGGTGATGTCGATGACGGGGATGAGGACCGACCGCAGCCAGAGCGTGTAGCGCTCCCAGGCCGTCCACTCCCTGACGCGCTGGTCCGACAGGGCCACCCGGCGCGCGCCGAGGCGGTGTGCCTCCACGGTCCGCCCCGCGTCCACGGTCTCGGCGAGCGCGGCGGCCACGGCGGCGTACCCGGCGGCCTCCGAGCGGTAGGCGGCAGGCGCCCGCCGGAAGTACCAGCGGCAGCCGACGACCAGCAGCGGCACGGCGACGAGCACGGCCGGCGCCAGCTCGGGCGCCGTGACGACCAGTCCGCCCACCAGCAGCACCACCCACACCATGCCGATGGCCAGCTGGGGCACGGCCTCCCGCATCGCGTTGCCGAGCCGGTCGATGTCGGTGGTGATCCGCGACAGCAGATCACCCGTGCCCGCCCGCTCCAGGACGCCCGGCGGCAGCCCGACCGACCGCACCAGGAAGTCCTCGCGCAGGTCGGCCAGCATCCGCTCGCCGAGCATCGCCCCGCGCAGCCGCACCTGCCGGACGAACGCGGCCTGCACGGTCAGCGCGATGACGAACACCGTGGCCGTGAGCCCCGGATGCAGTTCCCGCTCCCGGTCCGAGACCCCCTCCACCAGTCCGCCCAGCAGATACGGGCCCACCATCGAGGCGACCACGGCGACCGTGTTCACGGTGATCAGCAGCAGGAAGGCCCGGCGGTGCCGGCGCAGCAGCTCCATCACGTAGGCACGCACGGTCGCGGACGCGCCCACGGGCAGGGTGCTGGCCGCGGTCGGGGCCGCCGGGTCGTAGGCCGGCGGCGCCATGCCGATCATGCTGTCTCCTCGATCTCTTCCAGGTCTTCCAGCTCTTCCAGTCGGTGCAGGACCTCGTCGTCTCGCAGTGCGCGGTCCCTGTCGCGCAGTGCGCCGTCCTTGTCCGAAACCTCGCCGTCGCGCGCTGCGCCGCCTTCGTCCAGAACCTTGGTCAGCGCGGCCTCGTCCTCGGTCTCGCGCGTCACCACGGCCCGGTACCGGGGCTCGGTACGCACCAGTTCGCGATGGCCGCCGACCGCCGCGACGCTGTCGCCGTCCAGGAACACCACCCGGTCGGCGCGGTCCAGCAGCAGCGGAGACGAGGTGAAGACCACGGTGGTGCGCCGAGCCCGCAGTTCGCGCACGCCCTGGGCGATACGGGCCTCGGTGTGCGAGTCGACGGCCGAGGTCGGCTCGTCCAGGACGAGCACCTCGGGGTCCGTGACCAGTGACCGGGCCAGGGCGAGCCGCTGGCGCTGGCCGCCGGACAGGGACCGCCCGCGTTCGGTGATCCGGGCGTCCATCGGGTCGTCGGTGTCCAGTGAGCCCTGCACCAGTGCCGCCAGTACGTCCCCGCACTGCGCCGCGTCCAGCGCGTCGCGCGGATCGACCGCACCGGAGGCGGGTACGTCGAGCAGTTCGCGCAGGGTGCCCGACAACAGCACCGGATCCTTGTCCTGCACGAGGACGGCGCCGCGGGCGGAGCTCAGCGGCAGTTCGTCCAGGGGCACCCCGCCGAGCAGCACCGAGGTGCCCTGTTCCGCGGCATGCCCGCCGAGCCGTTCGGCCAGCCGCCCAGCCGCGTCCGGGTCGCCGCACACCACCGCGGTGAGCAGGCCCGTGGGGGCGAGCAGACCGGTCGCCGGATCGTACAGGTCACCGGTCGGGGTCTCGGCGTCACGCGACCCCGTGGTGTCGGTGGCTCGTTCCAGCGACAGCACGCGCGCGGCCCGCTTGGCGGAGGGACGCGAGAAGGAGTACGCCATGGCGATCTCCTCGAAGTGACGCAGCGGATACGTCAGCACCATGACCGAGCTGTAGACGGTGACCAGTTCGCCGACGGCGATCCGGCCGTCGCGGGCCAGGTGGACGCCGTACCAGACCACCGTGATCAGCAGGAGGCCCGGCAGCAGCACCTGGATCGCGGCGATCAGGGCCCACATCCGCGCGCTGCGTACGGCGGCGTGGCGGACCTCCTGGGAGGCGCGGCGGTAGCGGTCGAGGAACAGTTCCTCGCCGCCGATGCCGCGCAGCACGCGCAGGCCGGCGACGGTGTCCGAGGCGAGCTCGGTGGCCCGTCCGGCCTTCTCGCGCTGGGTGTCCGCCCGCCGGGTGGCCCGGGGCAGCAGGGGCAGCACCGCGATGGCGAGTACGGGCAGTCCCGCGGCCACGACCACACCGAGCGCGGGCTGGTAGACGACCAGGCCGACACAGACCAGCACGATGGTGACCGCCGCCGCGGTGAACCGCGACAGGGCCTCCACGAACCAGCCGATCTTCTCGACGTCACCCGTGGAGACGGCCACGACCTCACCGGCGGCGACCCGTCGGGTCAGCGCGGAGCCCAGCGTCGCGGCCTTGCGGCCCAGGAGTTGCTGGACGCGGGCGGCGGCGGTGATCCAGTTGGTGACGGCGGCGCGGTGCAGGAAGGTGTCGCCGACCGCGTTGCCGACGCAGGCCAGCGCCAGCAGGCCGCCGGCCAGCGCGAGCCGGCCGCCGGAGCGGTCGACGGCGGCCTGGACGGCGACGCCGACGCAGAACGGCAGCGCGGCGACGGAAGCGAAGTGCAGCAGGCCCCACGCCAACGACTTGAGCTGTCCCGACAGTTGGTTGCGGAAGAGCCACCACAGGAATCGGGGACCCGAGCGCGCGTCGGGCACACCCGGGTCGGGGTACGGAAGGTGTTGAATCTGCATGACGTCCCAGTGGCTCGGATCAGGGGGGTGGCGGAGGGAACGGCGGCGAAGCGGTGGGGGGAGAGGGGGACCGAGGGCATGCCTGTGCGCCGTCCGCGGACGGAAGCAGCAAACCGTGACAGGTTGACGCCGCTATGTAGGGGGAGGCAAACGGTTTTCCCGGCCACCGCACGAAACCGGCGGCACGAACCGCCGGTACGTCACCTCACACGCGTCATTCGGACGTCTCACCGCACCTCGTGGCGACCGTCCCGTCGATCAGGGTGTGCAGCAACTCGCCCAGCGCTTCGCGCTGTTCGCCCCCCAGCGGAGCCAGGATCTCCTCCGCGGCGGACCTGCGCGCCGCGCGCAGTTCCCGCAGCGCCGCGCGTCCGTCGTCGGTGAGTTCGATCCGGATCACCCGCCGATTGGCGGGATCCGGCACCCGCCGCACCTTGCCGTTCGTCTCCAGTCCGTCGACCAGTGTGGTCACGGCCCGGGGGACCACCTCCAGCCGCTCCGCCAGATCGGCCATACGGGGTGGCGAGTCGTAGTGCGCGAGGGTGCGCAGCAGCCGTGACTGGGCAGGGGTGATACCGAGCTCGCGACGCTCCAGATGGCGCTTCTGGATGCGATGCACCCGGCGAGTGAGCCGGAGCAACTGCTCGGCCAGCAGGCCGTCGGGGTCGGGGGCGGTCATGCGGGAACAATATCAGGATGTCGTTCATTGTGAGTATAGGTAACAATGAGCTATGCTCCGCTCGCCCTCGGGTCACCGCCCGGGAGGCGCCCGTCCCGAAGGAGACCATGCACCCCGACCACGAACCCGACTGGACCCCGCCCGCCGGCGCGAAGGAGCAACCCCGGCAGGTGCGGCGCATCCTCAAGCTCTTCCACCCCTACCGCGGCCGCCTCGCGATCGTCGGTCTGCTTGTCGGCGCCGCGTCGCTGGTCTCGGTCGCCACACCGTTCCTGCTGAAGGCGATCCTCGACGTCGCGATTCCCGAGGGCCGCACCGGCCTGCTCAGCCTGCTCGCGCTGGGCATGATCCTCAGCGCGGTGCTCACCAGCGTCTTCGGAGTGCTGCAGACCCTGATCTCGACGACCGTCGGCCAGCGTGTCATGCACGATCTGCGCACCGCCGTCTACGGCCGGCTCCAGCGCATGTCGCTCGCCTTCTTCACCCGCACCCGCACCGGTGAGGTCCAGTCCCGCATCGCCAACGACATCGGCGGCATGCAGGCCACCGTGACCTCCACGGCGACCTCCCTGGTCTCCAACCTCACCAGCGTGGTCGCCACCGTCGCCGCGATGCTCGCGCTCGACTGGCGGCTGACCGTCGTGTCGCTGGTCCTGCTGCCGGTGTTCGTCTGGATCAGCCGCCGCGTCGGCAACGAACGCCGGAAGATCACCACCCAGCGCCAGAAGCAGATGGCCGCGATGGCCGCCACGGTCACCGAATCGCTCTCGGTCAGCGGCATCCTGCTCGGCCGCACCATGGGCCGCTCCGACTCCCTGACCGGAGCCTTCTCGGACGAGTCCGAGCGTCTGGTCGACCTGGAGGTGAGGTCGAACATGGCCGGCCGGTGGCGCATGGCGGTCATCACGATCGTCATGGCCGCCCTGCCGGCCGTCATCTACTGGACGGCGGGCATCGCCATGCAGGCGGGCGGCCCGGAGGTCTCCATCGGCACGATCGTCGCCTTCGTCTCGCTCCAGCAGGGCCTGTTCCGTCCGGCCGTGAGCCTGCTGTCCACCGGCGTCCAGATCCAGACCTCGCTCGCGCTCTTCCAGCGCATCTTCGAGTACCTGGACCTCCCGATCGACATCACCGAGCGCGCTGACCCGGTGCACCTGGACCGCATCAAGGGCGAGGTCCGTTTCGAGAACGTCACCTTCGGCTACGACGACAGGAACGGCCCCGTCCTGGACGGCATCGACATCACCGTCCCGCCGGGTGGCAGCCTCGCCGTCGTCGGACCGACCGGAGCCGGCAAGTCCACCCTCGGTCACCTGGTGCCGCGGCTCTACGACGTCACCGGCGGGCGGGTCACCCTGGACGGGGTCGACGTCCGCGATCTCGACTTCGACACACTGGCCCGCGCGGTGGGTGTCGTCTCCCAGGAGACGTACCTCTTCCATGCCTCGGTCGCGGACAACCTGCGCTTCGCCAAACCCGACGCCACCGACGAGGAACTGCGTGCGGCGGCGGAGGCGGCCCAGATCCACGACCACATCGCCGCCCTGCCCGACGGGTACGACACGGTGGTCGGCGAGCGCGGCCACCGTTTCTCCGGCGGCGAGAAGCAGCGCCTGGCGATCGCCCGCACCATCCTGCGTGATCCGCCGGTCCTGGTGCTCGACGAGGCCACCAGCGCCCTGGACACCCGTACCGAGGCCGCCGTCCAGGAGGCCATCGACGCGCTGTCGGCCAACCGCACCACGCTGACCATCGCCCACCGGCTGTCCACCATTCGGAGTGCCGACCAGATCGTGGTCCTCGACTCCGGCCGCGCGGTCGAACGCGGCACGCACGACGAGCTGCTGGAGCGAGACGGGCGCTATGCGGCCCTCGTGCGACGGGACGCCCGACTGGAGCCGACAAAATGAAGATATGCCGGGTTTGTGGCGATATGCGGGTTACCGTGCCCGCATGCAGATGAACACTCCGTCACGGAGCACGATTCGACTGACGCGCCGGGGCCGTCTCGCCCTCGCGGCGATCGGGGCCGTCGTGGCCGGCGCCGCCGTGGCGGTGCCGCTGCTGATCATGAACGGCGACGGCGAGACCCGCCCCACGACCCTGGTGGTACCGGAGGGCTGGCGGGCGAGCCAGGTGTACGCCGCCGTCGACAAGGTCCTCGCGCTGCCCGCGGGCTCCACGAAGAAGTCCCTCGGCAAGGCGAACCTGAAGCTGCCGAACGAGGCCGAGGGCAATCCGGAGGGCTACCTCTTCCCGGCCACCTATCCGCTGGACGGGAAGGCGACCCCGGAGCGACTGCTGTCCCGGATGGTCGACACCGCCAACCAGAAGTTCAACGGAGCCCCGATCGCCGCCGGTGCGCAGCGCAACGCGATGAACGTCTATCAGGCGGTCACCGTCGCGAGCATCGTCCAGGCGGAGGCCTCCAACAGGACCGACATGGGCAAGGTGGCCCGGGTGATCTTCAACCGGCTGGAGCGCGGGATGCCGCTGCAGATGGACTCGACCGTCACCTACGCCCTGGGCCGCTCGACGCCGCGCGCGACGGAAGCCGACACCAGGACCGACAGCCCGTACAACTCCTACGCACGCATGGGGCTGCCGCCGACCCCGATCGACAACCCCGGCGAGGACGCGGTGCGCGCCGCGATCAACCCGACCCCGGGCGACTGGCTGTACTTCGTCACGGTCAAGCCGGGCGACACCCGCTTCACGGCCGACTACGCGGAACACCAGCGCAATGTCGCCGAGTTCGACGCCCGGCAGGCGAAGGCGGGCGAAGAGCAGAAGAAGTGAGCCGGCGGCCCGGCCCCGGCCGTCACGCCGCGACCGGCTCCCGTGCCAGCAGCCGCCTGATGTCCCGCACCGCCGCCCGTCCCGCCCGATTGGCGCCGATGGTGCTGGCCGAGGGACCGTAGCCGACGAGATGGACGCGCGGGTCGGCGACCGCTCGCGTGTCCTCGACCCGGATGCCGCCGCCCGGCTCCCGCAGTCGCAGCGGGGCGAGATGGTCGACGGCGGGACGGAAACCCGTGGCCCACAGGATGACGTCGGCCGCCACCCGCCGCCCGTCCGCCCACTCCACGCCGTCGGGTGTGATCCGGTCGAACATGGGCTTCCGGTCGAGCACGCCGTCCGCCAGCCCCTTCCGGATCGCGTCGTTGAGCGGCAGTCCCGTCACCGAGACGACACTGCGCGGCGGCAGCCCCTGCCGCACCCGCTCCTCGACGAGCGCCACGGCCGCCCGCCCCGCCTCCTCGTCGAAGGGCCCCTCGCGGAAGGCCGGGGGCCGCCGGGTCACCCAGGTCGTGGCCGCCGCGTACGGAGCGATCTCCAGCAGATGCTGGGTGCCCGAGGCGCCGCCGCCCACCACGACCACCCGCTGCCCGGCGAACGCCTCGGGCCCCGGGTACCGCGCGGTGTGCACCTGCCGCCCCCGGAAGGTCTCCTGGCCCGGATAGCGCGGCCAGAAGGGCCGGTCCCAGGTGCCGGTGGCGCTGATCAGGGCCCGTGTCGCCCAGGTGCCGTCCGAGGTCTCCACCAGGAGCCGCCCGTCGGGCCCCTCCCGCACGGCTCCTACGTCCACCGGACGCCGTACCCGCAGGTCGAAGGTCCGCTCGTAGCGGTCGAAGTACTCGCTGATCACCTCGGAGGAGGCGCGCGCCGGATCGGCGTCCGTGAGCTCCATGCCGGGCAGCGAGTGCATCCCGTGCACCTTGCCGTACGTCAGTGAGGGCCACCGGAACTGCCAGGCGCCGCCGGGGCCGGGGGAGTGGTCCAGCACCACGAAGTCGCGGTCCGGCTCGAACCCGGTCCGCCGCAGGTGATAGGCGCCGGACAGTCCCGCCTGCCCGGCGCCTATGACGACCACCTCGACCTCGCGCATGTTGTTCACGCTTCTACTAACAGGGTGAAGGTCGTGGATCTTCCCGGTCGTGGATCTTCCCACGCGTCGATCTTCCCGCCCGCCCTCGCGTGTCAAGCCCGGCACATGGGTCAGGATGGAGCACATGTCCGATGCCTTCACCACCCGCGTCCTCACCATCGCCACCGGCTCCGACGAGAGGGTCGTCGACATCACCGGCGACTGCGCGTCCTTCCTGCGGGAGGCGGCGGCCGGCCGCGACGGCCTGCTGAACATCTTCGTGCCGCACGCCACGGCCGGTATCGCCGTCATCGAGACCGGCGCGGGCAGCGACGACGACCTCCTGTCCACGCTGCACACGCTGCTGCCCGCCGACGACCGCTGGCAGCACCGTCACGGCAGCCCCGGCCACGGCCGCGACCACGTCCTGCCCGCCTTCGTCCCGCCCCACGCGACCCTCCCGGTCGTGGGCGGACGGCTGGAGCTGGGCACCTGGCAGTCGGTGTGCCTGGTCGACACGAACAGGGACAACCCCGACCGTCGGGTCCGGCTGAGCTTCCTCGGCTGAGCAGCTGCGGTCGGGGGTCCGCCGTGACGCGGTTGCTCTTGATCCCTCGGGTCGCGGACCGGCCGGCCGCATGGCCCGGGGGCGTGGCCGGGACCGTCCAAGGTCCCTCCAAGCTCTGCACAAGGCGGCGGTGAGAGATTTCCACCCAGTCGATCCGAGGGGGAAACACCATGCGTATCCGACGCGCACTCGCCGTCGCCGCCGTCGCCGCCGCACTCGCCACCGGGATCAGCGCCGGCCCCGCCGCAGCCGACCGGAGCAGCCCCGGCCCCGGCGAGGTCTCCGCTGCCGCGTGGTACCGGACCACCTCACTCGGAGGTCCGATCAGGGAGTGCTATGCGGCCAGTTGCGATGTGGTCGTGTCGACCTACTCCGGCGAGACGTTGGACTGGAGCCACAACGCCTACAACGATCACGGCAACCGCTGGTACTACGTGCGGTACTCGTTCGGCAACGGCACCCCCAAGACCGCCTACGGCTGGATCTACTGCGGCAACGTCACCGCTCCCTGCTGAACCGCACACGAACGCCCCACCCCGCGACGGGGGTGGGGCGCGTCGTCACCCGCCGGAACCGGCCGCCCGGCCCGCCCCGGACGGCCTCCCGCCCTGCTCCACCGCCCCCTCGCCCTGCTCCACGTAACGGGCGAGACGCGTCAGAGCCGCCCGCACGCCCGCCTCGTTGTCGGCGGCGGGCACCGCGTCGGGGACGCCCTCGTGGACGATCAGCACGTCCGTGCCGCCGCCGGAGTCGGTGAGCGTGGTCGTCATGGTCATCGTGCCCCGCAGCGCGGGATCCCGGGCCTCGAACTCCATGACCTCCACCACCATGTCGTCCGGCACCAGCCGCGCGAAGTGCCCGTGACAGGTATCGGTGTGCGCGGCCGACTTGCCGGCCGCGTCCGGCGCGTCGTACGTCAGCGAGACCCGGAACCTGCCGCCCTCGCGTGCCTCGAACGCGTGCACCTCGCTCCGCATGCCCGGCGGCACCCGCCATCGCGCGATCGCGTCCGCGCTCACCAGTGCCCGGTAGACGGCCGGTCGGGGCGCGTTCACATGGCCGGAAGCCTGCGTCGTGTACATGGCCCCACCCTGCCCCGGCGTCCCGTCGGCCGCACAGGGTGGTCCACCGGCGGCATCGGTCACTCCTCGGCGCGGACCACGGCGACCGGGCAGTCGGCGTGGTACAGCAGCGCCTGGCTGACGGAACCGAGCAGCATTCCGGTGAAGCCGCCGTGGCCGCGGACCCCGGCCACCACCAGCTGGGCCTCCCGGCTCGCGTCGAGCAGCGCGTGACGCACCCGGGCCCGCTCCAGGCGTGGCTCCACGGTGACCCGCGGATGAGCGGCCCGCCATCGAGCCACCGCCTCCTCCAGCAGCCCCCGGTGCCGGTCACGGAGCCGGTCGAGATCCACCCCCACGTTCAACGGATCCGCCGGGCCCTCGTACGGTGTCGGCTCGCTCCAGGTGTTCCACACATGCATCGCGACCAGCGGGGCCCCGCGCAACGTGGCCTCGGCGAAGGCGAAGGCCGCCGCCGCGTTCCCGGCCGGCGAGCCGTCCACGGCGAGGAGCACGGGTCCCCCCGGACCGGCGCGCCCGCGAACCACCATCAGCGGACCGTGCCCGTGCGCCGCCAGCTGCACGACCGTCGAGCCCAGCAGCAGATCCCCGAACCCGCCGCGCCCCCGCCCGCCGACCACCGTCAGCACCGCGTGCCGCGACTCGCTCCGCAGCACCGTCAGCGTCTCACCGGACGCCACGGTCCGAGTGATCTCCAGTCCCGGCGCCAGGCCGTGGGCGCGCCGCTCGGCCTGCGCCAGCACACCCTGGATCATCGGGTCCAGGTCCGCGGGGCGGCTGAAGGCGTGCACGATCCGCAGCCGTGCGCCGCGCAGCCCCGCCTCATGGGCCGCGACGTCGACCGCCGCGAGGCTGGAGGGCGAACCGTCCACTCCCACGATCACCGTGTCGTCCACCGCACCTCCCGTCCCCGGCGGCGACGCATCCGAGTACCCGCGGCGGGCGGCACGTACCCGTCCTCCCCGCCCGACCTCCGAAATGGGTTCCGGCCTGCGGTGACACCCCTCCCCCGGCATCCTCCGCCCCCGCCGCGTCCCCTGTCCATCCGTGACAGCACCCATGTTCCGGCCGAATGGCGGGATGGCACCATTGCCCCTGTGGGGGTGGATCACCCGTGCGACCCGCCGGACCGTGCACCACCACACATCGGATGACATCGGAAGAAACCGGGAAGGGGACGGGCTGTGCCTGCTCCACGGATGAGCGCGACGCCGCTGCCGGGCATCGGCGTGAAATACGACCTCACCACGCGTGAGCACGAGCACCTGTCGGTCATCGCCCATCGGGACGGAGCCCGAACGGTCAACCTCTACCGCTCCGACGACCCGGACGCCTGCGCCCGGTCGCTGCGCCTGACCGTCGCCGAGTCGGCCGCGCTGATCGACGCGCTGATGCCCGCCCACCACAGCCCCAACCTGCTGCACACCACCGATCTGGGGCTGGTCGCCGAGCGCATCGAGCTGTCCTCCGTCTCCCACTGGAACGGCCGGCTGCTGGGCGAGACCCGCATGCGCACCGACACCGGCGCGTCGATCGTGGCCGTGCTGCGGCGGGCGGAGGCGATCCCGTCCCCCGCGCCGGACTTCCGGCTGGCCGGCGGTGACACGCTGATCCTGATCGGCACGCGCGAGGGCATCGACGCCGCCGCCGAGATACTCGGGCGGGAGTGAGCGCGTGCACTCTTCCGCGATCTTCCTGATCGAGTTCGGAGCGATCATCCTCGGGCTCGGCCTGCTGGGACGCCTCGCCGGACGCCTCCAGTTCTCCCCGATCCCCCTCTATCTGCTGGCCGGCCTCGCCTTCGGAGAGGGCGGCCTGCTGCCGCTCGGCGCGAGCGAGGAGTTCGTCGCGATCGGCGCCGAGATCGGCGTCATCCTGCTGCTGCTCATGCTCGGCCTGGAGTACACGGCCAGCGACCTCGTCTCCAACCTCAAGACCCAGTACCCGGCCGGCCTCGTCGACATGGCGCTGAACGCCCTGCCGGGCGCCGCCCTGGCCCTGCTGCTCGGCTGGGGCCCGGTCGCCGCGGTCGTCCTGGCCGGCGTCACCTGGATCTCCTCGTCCGGCGTCATCGCGAAGGTCCTCGGCGACCTCGGACGGCTCGGCAACCGCGAGACACCGGTGATCCTCAGCATCCTGGTCCTCGAGGACCTCGCGATGGCGGTCTACCTGCCGATCATCACCGCCCTGCTGGCCGGCGTCAGCCTCGCCGCGGGCAGCGTCACGCTGGCCATCGCGCTGGGCGTCGCCGGACTCGTACTGTTCGTCGCCGTCCGCTACGGGCGGGTGATCTCCCGGTTCGTCTCCAGCGACGACCCGGAGAAGCTGCTGCTGGTGGTGCTGGGTCTCACCCTGCTCGTCGCGGGGCTCGCCCAGCAGCTGCAGGTCTCGGCGGCCGTGGGCGCGTTCCTGGTCGGCATCGCCCTGTCCGGGGAGGTCGCCGAGGGCGCGCACAACCTGCTGGCACCGCTGCGGGACCTGTTCGCCGCGGTGTTCTTCGTCTTCTTCGGGCTGCACACCGACCCGGAGTCCATCCCGCCGGTGATCCTTCCCGCCCTCGCGCTCGCCGTCGTCACCGCGCTGACGAAGATCGCCACCGGGTACTGGGCCGCCCACCGGGCCGGTATCTCCCCCAAGGGTCGCTGGCGCGCGGGCGGCACCCTGGTGGCCCGGGGCGAGTTCTCCATCGTCATCGCCGGGCTCGCGGTCACCGCCGGCATCGAACCGGACCTCGGCCCGCTGGCCACGGCGTACGTCCTGGTCCTGGTGGTGGTGGGTCCGCTGACGGCCCGCTACACCGAGCCCGTGGCCCTGTGGCTGGCCGGACGTCGTACGGCATCGGCCGACGCCAGGCCCGCACCGGGCGAGCCGCCGGCCGTGGAGACACTGGAACCGGTGGAGGACAACAGCCGCGAACGCTGAGTCGGCCGGGGGGCGGTCGGTCCGGGAAGCCGCGTCACGCGGCTTCCCGGACCGACCGACCCTAGTTGTCCAGCCGCACCGGCATCAGCAGCGAGAACGTGTGCTCGTCGTCCGGCCGGCGGACCGCCAGGGGCGCGGTCGGCGCGCCGAACTCGAGGACCAGCCGGTCGCCGGCTCCCGCGGCGAGCGCGTCCAGCAGGAACGCGCGGTTGACGGCGACCAGGTCCCGGCCGTCGGCACCGTCCCCGACGAGGGCGACCGAGCCGTCGTCCGACACCTGCAGCACGCTGAGGTCGCAGGACACCCCGTCCTGCTCGCGCACCTCGCCCGCGCGGACGGGGCCGGTGCGCACCGCCTCCCGGAAGGCCGGCACGTCCACCAGGGCGCGCCGTCCGGCCGGGAGACGGACGAGGCGCCGGTAGTCGGGGAAGTCGTGGCCGAGGCACTGGCCCGCCGTCTGCCGGTCCCCGGCCTCCAGGGTCACGCGGTCACCGTCCACGGCGAGCCGGACCTGTTCCTCGCCGTCCAGCAGCGCCCGCATCGCGTCGGCGAGCGCCAGGGGCACGGTGACCTGGACGCGGGGCCCACCGTGTCCGTCGGCGGCGGTGCGCGCGACGGCCATCCGGTACCGGTCGGTGGCCACGAGGTGCAGGGCGTCGCCCTCGACGTCGAACAGGATCCCGCCGAGCATCGGCAGTTCCGGGTCGGTGCCGGCCGCGAAACGGACCGCGTCCAGCGCCGCGGCCAGTTCGGGGCCGGGGACGGACAGCCGGACCGGAGTGGCGGTGCGAGGCGAAGTCATGGGGTTCTCCCTGTCGTCGAGTAGGGCTCGGAGCGTGGAGAACTCGGCGCGCGCCTCGGACAGCCCCTGTTCCAGACGCCGCAGATGCGCGTCGAGGAGCTGTCGTACGAGGTCGGTCTCCGCGCCGGCCCAGCCGGCCAGCACCAGCCGGATGTCCGCCAGCGGCATCCCGGCCCGGCGCAGGCGGGCCAGCAGCCGTGCCTCGTCGAGCTGCCCGGGGGCGTACCAGCGGTAGCCGCTGACCGGATCCACCCGGTCGGGGACCAGGACACCGGCACGGTCGTAGAACCGCAGGGCGCTCACGCCCAGTCCGCTGTCCCGGGCCATCTCACCAATGCTGCGCATCTCGCTCTCCACACCCGCGACCCTGGTCCCTCGACAAGGTCGAGGGTCAACCCGGGCCCGGCCCGGCCCGACGAGCGGTCACCGCGCGTGGTTCACGCGGTCACCAGCGGTCCGGCCCCGTCGGCTCCGCGCCGGCCGGAGCCAGGACGGCGAGCGTCCCGGTCGCCTTGCCCAGGGCCAGTTCGAGCGGACCGGGGGCGTGCAGGGTGCCGGTGCCGTCCGGCGGCACCAGCCACTCCAGGCGGCCGGCGGGCCGGTACGGCGGAGGCACGGCGACCCAGGACCCCCGGCCGACGTGCCGCACCCCGAACCCGACCCACTCGCTGACCGGATCGGGCGGCAGGAAGAACCCCACTCTGCGGGCCGTGACATCCACCAGCGTGGGCCCGAGCACTTTCAGGGGATCGCTCCACAGGACGTCCAGGGCGAGCAGCCCGAGGCGGTCGGGCACGCTGAGCACGTCCCAGTACCGTCCCGCCGCGAGCAGCGCCGTCCCCTTGCCGTGGTCCCACTCACGCTTGCACTCCTGTGGGTCCGTGGCCGCCGCGGCCAGCCACTCGACGGCCTGCTTCCACATGGCGCTGTGCATGTCCCCACCCCGCGCAGGATCGGCTGCGCCCCTGCGGACGCGTGCTGTACGGCCATGCTGGTAGATATTTCTACCCGCCGGAAGGGTGGCGCGGGCTGGCGTTCTCGTCTTTCGGAGCCCGCCGGGGTCAGTCGCCGCGCTGCGCGCGCTCCGCGTCCCGCTGCTTGATGCGGGCCGCTTCCTTGCGGACCTCGGCCTGGGTGGCGCGCTCCCGCTCCAGCCACTCGGGACGTTCCCGCTTCAGTGTCTCGATCTGCTCGGTGGTGAGGGGCTCGGTGACCCCGCCGCGCGCGAGACCGGCGATGGAGACGCCCAGCTTGGCCGCGACCACCGGGCGGGGGTGCGGGCCGTCGCGCCGCAGGTCCGTGAGCCACTGCGGCGGATCCGCCTGGAGCGCGTTCAGCTCGGCGCGTGAGACGGACCCCTCCCGGAACTCGGCGGGGGTGGCCTCGAGGTACACACCCAGTTTCTTCGCCGCGGTCGCGGGCTTCATCGTCTGGGTGCTCTGGTGCGACGTCATGGCGTCCAGGGTATCGACCGTGTGCGCGACCGCCGACCACGGCCGTCGAGCGCGACCGCCGACCACGGCCGTCGAGCGGTACCGCCGACCACGGCCGCCGACCACGGCCGGTAACCTGGCCCGGTGACAGGCTCGGAAGTCCCCCCCTCGTTCCGGCTCGTGTACGTACCCGGCGTGATGCCCGACAAATGGGTGCGCGTCTGGAAGGAGCGGCTGCCCGACGTCCCGCTGACCCTCACGCAGGTGCCCGCCGCGACGGCACAGGGGCTGCTGCTGGCCGGGGACGCCGACGCGGGCCTCGTCCGGCTGCCCGTCGACCGTACGGTCCTCAGCGCGATCCCCCTCTACACCGAGCAGACGGTCGTCGTGGTGCCCAGGGACCATCTCGTCACGGCGGTCGACACGGTGTCCCTGGAGGACCTGGCCGACGACATCGTGCTGCACCCCCTCGACGACGTCCTCGTCTGGGACGGCCTGCCGGGACGGCCCGCCCTCGAACGCCCCGCCACCACCGCCGACGCGATCGAACTCGTCGCGGCCGGGATCGGCGTGCTCGTCGTACCGCTGTCCCTGGCCCGGCTGCACCACCGCAAGGACCTCACCCACCGGCCGCTCGTGGCGGCTCCCGAGTCGAGCGTGGCGCTGGCCTGGCCCGAGGCGGCGACGACGGAGCGGGTCGAGGACTTCATCGGCATCGTCCGCGGCCGGACCGTCAACAGCACCCGCGGCCGCAAGCAGCAGCCGGCACAGGAGAAGCGCGAGCGGAGCGGAGCCCAAAAGCAGCAGCCGGCCGGCGGTTCAGCCGGCCGGAGCCGCCGGGGAGCCACCGGCGGCACGGCCAAGACCCCGCGGCGGGGCAAGCCCCGCCGCAGGTCGTGACCGTGCGGGCCCGCCGTCCTATCCGACCGTCGGAGACGGCGACGGCGCCGGAGAGGCCGTGTTCAGGTCCTCCAGCCCTTCGGGGATCTTCAGCACGAGGACCGGCGCGCCCGCCTGCGGCGCCGGCGGGGTCACCTGCTCCTGCGGCATCTTGGGCGGGCTGGTCTGCTGGAAGTTGACCTGCTCGTGATTGACCAGGCCCGTCCTCTCCAGCACCGTGATGTGGTCGAGCACCGTGTCGTTGGCCTGGTCGGCCAGCTGCCGCACCAGGGTGTTCCTGGTGTTGGCCCGGATCTTGGCGATGGCCGGGAAGATCTGGCCGTGGGTCACGCGCATGATGTTCACCGCCGTGGAGTCGAACTCCTTGCCGGCGGCGGACTGCACGGTCGCCACGAATCCCTGCTGCTGGGGCGAGGCCTGGTTCGGCAGCGTGATGCCCAGTTCGAGGGATATCCTGCGGCAGGTGTCGTCGAGCCTGCCGTGACCGACGACCAGGTGCTCTCCCGCCTCCTTCATCTCGGGCGTCGTACCCCGCTCCATCGCCAGCAGCCCCAGCGGGTGCTCCCACAGCCCGGCCGCGCGCACCTTCACCACGAAGTCACGGTCCGCCTCGGTGAGCGGGCCGTAGTTGGTGTTGGCGACCACCCGGTCCTGCTTGGTCGATGTGTTCTGTACGCCCAGCATGGTGGGATAGGCGAGCGCGGCGAGGGTGAGGATCATGGCTCCGCCCACGAACGCGGTTCCTGCCGTGCTGCGCGAGATGCGCATCGTGCCTCCTGGGATATGAACGGCCCAACAGCAGGAAGTACGGACGCGGGGCGCGGGACAATCACCGTTCGGGAAAGATTTTCCGGCCCGTCTCAGCCGGCGTAGGTGGCCTCCCCGGCCGTCCTCACCACCTTGTCGCCGTCGGCGCGGCTCAGCGAAGCGGCGGACACCCAGGCATCCACGGTGGAGCGCACCCGTGTCACCAGCGCGCCCTTGCCGCTGAAGGGCGCTCCCGCCCAGATCTCGTCGAGCAGTGTCGTGCCGTCGCCGCGCGCGGGGTTGGCGACGCCGGAGTCGGACACGCCGAAGATCACACGCGGCTCCGAGCGACGGAAGTAGGCGTGCGTCGGGTCCTCGGTCCCCTCGGAGAAGGGCGCCAGCTCGACGCCGTCCAGTGTGTAGTGCAAGGGCTTGTCCGGGACCGGGGAGAGGGAGGGCAGCAGATCGCCGGAGAGGCCGGCGTTGCGGTACAGCCCGAACCGCACCGCGGCGGGCCCCGGTCGACGGGCGACCAGATGGACCGGGCCGAGGAACAGCGCCTGCAGGGTGGGGTCGTCGAGGGCCTGCTCCACCCGCAGCCGGAAGGGCACGGAGATCCGTACGGTGTCGCCGTCGCGCCAGGTCCGCGAGACACCGAAGTAGCGGCCGGGAACCGGAGTCCCCGGCACGGCACGTCCGTTGACGGTCACCCGGAATCCGGCGGTCGCCCAGGACGGCACGCGCAGCAGCAGCGTGAAGGAGGCCGGACCGCCGCCGATGGTGAGCGTGCTGCCGCGCTCCTCCGGATAGCGGGTGCTCTGGGTGACCGTGACGCCCTTCCCGGCCCAGGTCAGCCGGGAGGCGCTGTAGAGGTTGACGTACAGGGCGCTGTCGTCGGCCTTCGCGAAGTACACCGAGTCCTGGTACTTCGTGGCGCTCTCCAACCCGGTGCCCTCGCAGCAGGTCGTCCCCTGCTTGGGCGTGTAGTCGCGCACATGACCCGGTGTCAGGCCGATGAAGTAGGTGACGAGCGGCTTCTCCGCGTCCGGCCGGTCCTGCTTGGAACCGAGCACCTGGTTGTACAGAGCCCGTTCGTAGTAGTCCATGTACGACGGATCCTGCTCGTGGAAGAACAGGGTCCGGCTCAGTTTGAGCATGTTGTACGCGCAGCAGGTCTCGGCGGTGGTGTCGCCGATCGTGCCCGCGATCGCATCGCGGGCCTTCCAGAACTCGCCGGTGCTGGTGCCGCCGATGGCGTACACGCGGTGCGGTACGACCATGCCCCAGAAGTTCTTCGCGGCCGTGAGGTAGCGCTCCTCGCCCGTCTCGTCGTGCAGCCGCACCAGACCCGTGAAGATCGGGATGTGCTGGTTGGCGTGCAGCCCGTCCAGGATGTCGGTGTTCGCGGCACAGGCGTCGATGAGCCGGTCCAGGTCGAACAGCCGGGCCAGGGCGACGTGTTCGGCCCGCCCGGTGATCGTGTGCAGGTCGCAGACGGCCTCGACGATGCCGCCGAACTCCCCGCTGGAGAACAGCCCCCACATCCGCTGCAGGGTGGCCGCCGGCAGCACGGACAGCCGCGCGTACATCCAGTCGCCCATGCCGGACGCCAGATCGAGCGCCCGGTCGTCGTCCGTGGCGAGATACGCGTCCAGCAGCCCTCTGAGGATCTTGTGCGCGGTGTAGTACGGCGCCCACACCCGGGTGTAGTCGCTGCCGGTCATCGACTCCAGCTCGATGAACTGCGTCTCGGGATACGCGGCGAGGAAACCCGGATGGCTGGGCGCGCCCCAGGTGCGGCGCAGGGTGGCGTCCAGCCCGCGGCCGGAGCCGTCCGCGAAGGTGCTGCCCGCTGTCTCGTCGAAGGCGTACGACGCCAGGTCGCCCCGGCCGGTCGACGCCTCGGCGGCCCGGCGGCCCTGCAACTCGGTGACCTCGGCGGCGGTCAGGGCCCGCGAGAAGACGTTGACGTCCTCGAACGCGCCCGCGAAGACCGGGTCGGCGGGGAAGGCGGAGCGGCCCAGCCAGTTGTTGGCGAGGGTGCCGAGCGCGGCCGGTGTCAGCGTGATCGCCGTGTTGCGGGCCACGGCGGTGCCGTTGACGTAGAGGGTGCCGGTGCCGTCGGCCAGGGTCACCGCCAGATGGCTCCACTCGCCGAGCGGCAGCGGTGCGGTGCCGTCGAGGCCCTGCTCGCCGCCCGGCCCCGAGGTGGTGACGGCGAACCGCGGCACCCCGTTCGCGTTGCGGGCGGCCAGGTACAGATAGCGGGTGGTGTCGTCGCCGAAGTCGAAGATCCTTGCCCAGGCGGCGTCGTGCGCCGGGCGCACCCAGGCGGACAGGGTGAGCGCCGGGGCGTCGGCGAGGACGGCGGCCGGAAGGTCCATGTACCGGTACGAGCCGCGCACGTTCTCCGCCGCGCGCCCGAACCGTCCGCCGGCGCTCAGCACGGCCGGGTCGTGCCGCAGTGCCTCGCGCACCTCGGTCAGCGCCCCGACCATGGTGTCGATCCGGTCCGCGAAGACCTGCTCGCCGGTGCCGCGGTACGCCTGCGCCAGCATGGTCAGGAAATGGCCGGTGTAGTGACCGCGCAGATTGCCGTTGGCCTCGCCGTCCAGCCCTTCCCAGCCGCCGGGGGCGACCGCGCCCCGGGTGGACAGACCGGCGTTGGCGCGGAAGACCTGGAGCAACCGGTTCACGTCGTAGCCACGGGCGTGGTCCAGCATCAGCCGGCGTTTGCCGGCGAAGACACCCGGTCCGAGTGCCACGTCCTCCAGTCCGAAGGGCCGCACCGTCCACGCGGCGGGTACGCCGGGATCGGTGGCCGGCACGTTCGGCGCGGCGACGGCGCGCCCGGTGGCCGCTGCGGAGACGGCGGTCGCCGTCGCCGCCAGCGCGGCGGCCTGGAAGAGGGTTCGTCTGGAGAGGGGCCGTGCCATGGATGCTCCTCTGTTCGGTTCGGTATCTCGAACGCCGTACGAACAATCGACCAGACGATAGGGAGGGGACGGGAGGGCGTCAACGGGTCAGGAGCGATCGGTTGCGTACGTTCACCGAGAACGCGTGGACGCGGATGCCGGTCAGGGACGCCCTGCGGGGTCCGCCAGCCACGCGCGCGCCGCCCGGGCGGTGAACTCCGCCTGCCCGCCGCGCAGCAGCAGGCCGGCGGTGGCGAACTCGGCGGCGTCGGCCTGCGCGGCGACGTAGGGGATCGCGATGCAGCGCATCCCCGCCGCGTGGGCGGCTGCGACGCCCGGGGCGGCGTCCTCGACCACCACGCAGTCGGCCGGGTCCGCGCCGAGTCTGCGGGCCGCCTCCAGGAAGACATCGGGAGCCGGCTTGCCGTGCGCGACCTCGTCGGCCGAGACGACGATGCGCAACTGCGCGTCCAGGCCCGTGCCGGCCAGGATCGCCCCGATGGCCTCGGGTGAAGAACCGGAGGCCACGGCCATCGGCACGCCCTCGGCCGCCAGCAGTTCGACGAACGCGCGCATCTCCGGGTAGACCCGCGTGGCGGCGCCGGCCAACTCCAGATAGCGGCGGTTCTTGACCGCGAGCAGCTCCTCGACCGATGCGGAGATGCCGTACCTCTCCCGCCAGTCGGTAATTGTCTCCCTCGTGCTGATCCCGACGTAGCGCTCGTGCTCGGCCCAGGAGAAGTCCGGCACCCCGTACGCGGCGAGGGTCCGGCGGCCCGCCTCGTAGTAGTGGGGTTCGCTGTCCACGAGCGTGCCGTCGAGATCGAAGATGACCGAGAGGGTGCCGAGGGTGCTCATGGGCTCCAGGATGCCAAGGCTCACTTCCGGGCCGTGCGGCCGATCGACTCCACCAGCGGCAGCAGCCGGTGCGGGACGCGTTCGCGCAGCGCCATCTCGGTACGGGTGCGCACCACGCCGGGCAGGCTGATCAGCTTCTGGATCACGTCCTCCAGATGCCCGGCGTCGCGCGCCACGACCCGGGTCAGCAGATCGCCGCCGCCCGTGATGGAGAACGCCTCGACGATCTCCGGTACGGCGGCCAGCGCGTCCCCCACCTCGTCCAGGTGCCCCTGGGTGACCTCGATGTGCACGAACGCGAGCACGGGGTGGCCCAGCGCGGCGGGGGAGAGGACGGGTCCCGTCCCGGTGATCACTCCCTCGCGCTCCATGCGGTCGAGCCGGGCCTGGAGGGTGCCGCGGGCGACCCCGAGGATCCGGGCGTACTCCCGCACGCTGGTGCGCGGCTGCTCCAGCAGCAGCCGCAGGATGCGGGTGTCGAGCTCGTCGACGGTCATGACGCCCGGCCTCCTCGTCCAGTGATCGTTTCCGACTGTACCAACGGCCCGAGTGCCTGCCGGACCGCTGTGCCACCCGTCGTCGGCCGTTGGTACTCCGACTGTCGCGTCCAGCCCCACGGATCGAGCCAATGGCCCAGCTGTGAGGGAGTCGGTTGAGCCACCGGTGGGGCAGATGCTCATATGGAGAGGTCGATGGCGCTGCGGACCCCGCGGCGTCTTTTTCATGCCACGGTGCACACCATCATTCCCAGGGGGCGGTAAGCGGTGCTGAAGAGGGTGTTCATGGCTCCGGACCCGGGCCGGACCCGGCTGCGCTTCGCGACGCGGGCCGTGCTCGGCGTCGGGCTGGCCGTCGTCGTCTGCGGCCTGGCCGGCCACTCGCTCACCGGTGCCGTCACCGGTGGGCTCGCCGCGCTGCTCGCCCTGTTCACCGTCACCGACACCACGGTCCGCGGGCAGGCCGTCACCACGGCGTTGCTGCCCGCCGTCGGGCTGCCGGTGCTCGCCGTCGCGGCCGTGCTGCACGACCACCCGGTGGCGCGGGACCTCACCTTCCTCGCCGTCGTCGGGCTGGGCGTGTACGCGCGGCGCTGGGGCCCGCGCGGGCACAGCCTCGGTGTCTTCGCCTTCATGACGTACTTCGTGGCGCAGTTCCTGCACGCGAGGACCGGCCAGCTCCCCGAGCTGTACGCCTCCGTCCTGCTCTCCGTGCTCGCCGCGGCCGGGGTGCGCTTCGGGGTGTGGTGCTACGAACGCCGCCTGCCCCCGGCCGTCGTACCGGCACCGCCCGGTGGCACCGGGCTCTTCCGCGTGACCACCCGCCAGGCGATCCAGGCGACCGCCGGCGCGGGCTTCGCCCTGGTCGTGGGCCAGCTGGTGTCCGGGCAGCGCTGGTACTGGGCCGTCGGCGCCACCTGGTGGGTGTTCGTCAACACCACCTCCCGGGGCGAGACCCTGGTGCGCGGCTTCCGGCGCGTGCTGGGCACGGTCATCGGTATCGGGCTCGCGCTGTTCGTCGCCGTTCCCGCGCGCGGGGACGGGCCGCTCACGGTCCTGGTCGTCGCCGTCGCCGTCTTCGGCATCTTCTACACGGCCGCCGTGTCCTACACCTGGATGATGCTCTGGGTGACGATGCTCGCCGCCATGCTCTACGGCCTGCTGGGCGTGCTCACCCCCGGTCTGCTGGCGCTGCGGCTCGTGGAGACCGGCGTCGGCGCGCTCGGCGCCGCGCTGGCGGTGGCCTTCGTCGTGCCCGTGACCACCCACAGCATCACCGACGCCTGGATCCAGCGGGCCCTGCGCTGTGTCCACGCCTGCACCGCCGAGACGGCCGCGCGGCTCGCCGGGACCGCGGACGCCGACCCGGCGCCGCTGGTGGCGGAGCTGGAGCGGCTCCTCGCGCGGGTACGGCTCTCGGTCGCCCCGCTGGTGCATCCCCTCAACCCCATGCGCGGACGCAAGCGGCGCGCCCGCCGCGTGATCGCCCTGCTCGACGACTGCGCCCGGGAGATCCGCGGCCTCGTCGCCGTCGCGGCCGACCCGGAGGCCTCGCACGACGCCCGTCTGACCGCCGCCTGCCGGCGCGTGGAGATCGCGGTCGAGGCCCTCACCGGTGGCCGTGACGTCGCGGTCCGGACGGCCCCGGCCGCGACGGAGCCGGCCCTGGCCCACCTCCACGGGCTGGAACGCGCCCTCGCCGAACTCGCCGCCCCCCTGCGGGCACCGTCCGGCTCCCCGCTCGTCGGGGCCTGAAGGCCGGGCCCGGAGGGCGGTATGTGACGCTCAGCAGTGCTTTGGTCTAGACCTCGCGTGATCGACTGCTACCGTCACCCCCATTCGGTAGGCGACGAGAGGGGACAGTCGTGGCGGTCGGCAGGCGACGGGCGTTCATCGGGTCGTTCACGGCGGCGGGAGGCCCGGGCATCGTCACCGCGTCCATCGACCCCGGCACCGGCGCGCTGAGAGTCCTGGGCACCCTGAACGCCCTGCCCGACCCGTCCTACCTGGCCCTCTCGCCCGACGGGCGCACGCTGTACGCGGTCAGCGAGGCGGCCGAGGGCGCCGTCGCCGCCTTCCGCCTGACCGGGAACGAACCGGAACCGGCCGGGCGCGAGGTGCCGGTGGACGGGAACGGGCCCACCCACCTCAGCCTCTTCGCCGGTCACGTCCTCACCGCGAACTACGGCTCCGGCAGTGTCAGCGCGGTCCCGGTCCGCGCGGACGGCGGCCTCGCGCGGTCCGTGTCCGGGGTGCTCCGGCACGACGGCTCCGGCCCTCATCCGCAACGCCAGCAGGGCCCGCACCCGCACCAGGTGCAGCCCGACCCGAGCGGCCGCTGGGCGGTCGGCGTCGACCTCGGTACGGACTCCGTGCGGGTGTACACCCTCGCCGACGGCGCTCCCTCGCAGCACCGGGAGATCGCCCTGCGCCCCGGATCGGGGCCGCGGCACCTGGCCTTCCACCCGGGCGGTTCCTGCGCCTACGTCCTCAACGAGCTGAGCCCCACCCTCGTCGTCTGCCGCTGGGACGCCGCCGACGGCGCGCTCAAGCCGCTCGCCGAGATCCCCGTCCTGCCCGGCACCCCGGCCGGTGACGCCTATCCGTCCGGCCTGGCCGTCTCGCCCGACGGCCGTTTCGTGTGGACCGCGACCCGCGGCGAGGACGTCCTGTCGGTGTTCGCCGTCGAGGGGGAGGGCGCGGCGCTGACCCCGCTCACCACCGTCCCGTGCGGCGGTCACTGGCCGCGCGCGATCACCGAGTCCCACGGCGTTCTGTACGTCGCGAACGAGCGCTCCGGAGACGTGACCTGGTTCACGCTGGACCCGGACACGGGGGTGCCGCACCGCAGGGGTTCGATCGCGGTGCCGGCGGCGTCCTGCGTGGTCACCGGCTGACCCGTGGCCGGCAGCCGCCCCCTGGTCATCGGCTGACCGGGGCCGTCGGCCCATGACGAAGGGCCCGCCCCGGAAACCGGAGCGGGCCCATTCGGCGTCGTGTGCGAGCCGGTCGCGTCAGCGGGCCGGGGTGCTCTGTGCCTGCTGCGGTGCGATGCCCAGGGCCGTCGTGTACTTGGCCAGGGCCAGCTTGCCGATCGCCGGGTACGGGCCGAGCGCCTCGGAGGCGGAGCAGTCCGCCTCCTTCGCGGCCTCCTCGATCAGGCTCGCGTCGATCTCGGGCCCGATCAGGTACGGCGCGAGAGCCAGCTGCTGCGAACCGGAGGTGCGCAGCTGCTCGGCCACGGAGGCGATGGAACCCTCCTGGTCCAGGGCCGCCGCCATCACCGGCACCGCGAGGCGCGCGGCGAGCAGCATGCCGGTGATCCCGGCCGCCTGCACGGCCTCGTCACCGCCCACGGAGGCCAGGATGATGCCGTCCGCCGCGGTCGCCACGGTGAACAGGCGGGCACGGTCGGCGCGGGCCAGACCGGCCTCCGACAACCGCACGTGCAGCGCCTCGGCGAGCAGCGGGTGCGGGCCCAGCACATCGGTCAGCTCCGCGGCGACACGGCTGTCCATCACGGCCTGGCGGACCTGGCGCAGCAGCGCGCTGTCCGGGCCGGCCAGCAGCGGCACGACGACGGCGACGGGGCCGTCGGGCTCCTTGACGTCCATGCCGGCTTCGCGGGCCTGCGCGAAGCGCGCGGTGCGCTCCTCGGCCGCGTAGGTGAGGACGGACTGCAGCGTGGGGTATTCCTCGTCGTCGCCGTCGAGGTAGCCGATGCGGGCATCGAGGCCGGGCAGCTCTGAACGGGCGATGCTCACGACCTCTTCGGTGAGCGAGCGGGTGGCACTACTGGGCGTACCCGGCACGGCGAGGACGAGCGCGGGCGCGCCCTCGGGAGCCACCAGGGGTTCGGGACGGCGGTGCCGCCCCGGCTGGCGGGGGCGCGGCATTCGTACTGGCAGGCCGGACGCGGGCCCAGTGGGGGTGCTCATGTTGCGGCATGTTAGTGGCTTCTTAGGCTCCCCTGTTCGGGGAGGGGGCAGGTGAGCGGTATCCATCCCTTTTTGTCTGAAGAGTCACGTACGGGCGTCGGCCGCGTGGGTGACGCCCTCACCTGTCGGGCTCGTCACGCACAGCATCTTTTCGTCACCCGGAAGGGTGAAGGATCCGGTGGTGAGGTCGTCCGCGATGCGTACCGCCCCGTGCAGGGGGTCCCCCTCGGCCGTGACGCGCCGCGCCCGCGGCAGCCTCCGCGCCAGCTCCTCGTCCAGCGGCGCGAGCAGGCCGGCGCCCATCTTGAACAGGCCTCCCGTGAGACCGACCACGGGCTCGCCCGCCGCCGGGCACACCGCGGCCGCGGAATCGGCCATGTGCCGGGCCGCCGCCCGCAGGATCTCCACGGCGACGGGATCGCCGTCGGACGCGCACGCGCCCACCCGGGGCGCGAAGGAGGCGAGAACGGCCGGCCGGTCGGTACGCGGATACAGCAGGCCGGGCAACCCGGCCGCCGGGCCGAACATGTCCTCGGCGCTCGCCAGCAGCCGCGCGGAACCGCCCGCCCGCCCGTCGTACGCGCGCATCACCGCCTCCAGCCCCGCCCGCCCGATCCAGGCACCACCGCCACAGTCGCCCAGCAGATGCCCCCAGCCGTCCGCCCGGCGCCAGCCGGTCAGATCGGTGCCGATCGTGATCATGCCCGTACCGGCGGCGATCACTGCGCCGGGCCGCGGCCCGAGGGCACCGACATACGCGGTGACCGCGTCGGCGGCCAACGCCACCCGCCGCACGCCCAGTTCACGAGCCAGCGCGCCCGGCAGCTCCGCGCGCAGCGCGTCCCCCAGACTGGCCAGCCCGGCCGCACCGACGACGGCCGTGTCCAGCCGCTCGACCCGGGCCTCGGCGCACAAGGCCCGTGCCATCGGCACCAGTTGCCCCATGAGGTGTCCCGGGTCGATGCCCCGGGCCCCCGTGCGCACCGGTTCGTCCGAGGCGCCCCGGGCCAGCGGACCGCGCCCGCCGGACCCGACGACGACCCGCAGACCCGATCCTCCGGAGTCGACGGCGAGGAAACCGGTCCCGGTGGGCGCGGTCACGGAAGACGCCAGTCCACCGGTTGGCCGCCCTGACGGATCAGCAGGTCGTTGGCCCGGCTGAAGGGGCGGGAGCCGAAGAAACCCCGGTCGGCGGACATGGGCGACGGATGGGCCGACTCCACCGCCGGCAGATCGCCGAGCAGCGGGCGGCAGTTGCGGGCATCACGTCCCCACAGGATGGAGACCAAGGGCTTGCCCCGCCCGGCCAGCGCCCGTATCGCCTGCTCGGTGACCTCCTCCCAGCCCTTGCCGCGGTGGGCGCCCGGCTTGCGCGGGGCCGTCGTCAGCGCCCGGTTGAGCAGCAGCACGCCCTGCTGCGTCCACGGCGTGAGATCACCGCTCGACGGCTGGGGCAGGCCCAGGTCCGTGTTCAGCTCCCGGAAGATGTTGATGAGGCTGCCGGGCAACGGTCGCACCTCGGGCGCGACCGAGAACGACAGTCCCACCGCGTGCCCCGGGGTCGGGTACGGGTCCTGTCCGACGATCAGAACGCGTACGTCGTCGAAAGGCTGCTGGAAGGCCCGCAGGACATTCGGTCCGGCCGGGAGATAGGTGCGTCCCGCGGCGATCTCCGCGCGCAGGAAGTCCCCCATCCCGGCGACCTGTCCGGCCACCGGTTCCAGGGCCTTCGCCCAGCCCGCTTCGACGATTTCATTCAAGGGTCGTGGTGCCACGGGCGTCACCCTACTGCCGCGACGGCAGCGGTGATCAACCGAAGGCGAGGACCGGACCGGAACGGGTCACGGCTCATCCGACGACCGCGGCCCGCACACACAGCACGTCCGGCAGATGCGAGGCCAACTGCCGCCAGCTGTCACCGTCGTCGGCCGACGCGTACACCTCGCCGTTGCGGTTGCCGAAGTAGATGCCCGCCGGGTCCGCGCCGTCGTGGCACATCGCGTCGCGCAGCACCGTGCCGTAGTGATCCTCCTGCGGCAGCCCCGCAGTGAGCGGCTCCCAGCTCGCGCCCGCGTCCGCCGTCCGGAAGACCCGGCAGCGCCGGTCGGCCGGCACCCGGTCGGAGTCGGCGTTGATCGGGAACACATACGCCGTGTCACCGCGACGGGGATGGGCCACCACCGCGAATCCGAAGGTCGACGGCAGTCCCTCGCCGATGTCCGTCCAGCTCCCGCCCGCGTCGTCGCTGCGGTACACACCCCAGTGGTTCTGCAGGTACAGCCGGTCCGGGTGCGCCGCGTCCCGGGCGACCTTGTGCACGCACTGCCCGAACTCCGGGTTCGGATCCGGCAGGAACACCGCGGAGACCCCGGAGTTGGACGGTGCCCAGCTGGCGCCGCCGTCCACGGTGCGGAACACGCCCGCCGTGGAGACGGCCACCGTCACGGCCCGCGGATCACGCGCGTCGGTCAGCACGGTGTGCAGACCCTCACCGCCGCCGCCCGGCACCCACTTCGAACGCGTGGGGTGTTCCCACAGCGGCCGGATCAGCTCGAAGGTCTCCCCGCGGTCCTCCGAGCGGTACAGCGCGGCCGGTTCCGTACCCGCGTACACCACGTCCGGTTCGGCCGCGGCCGGGTGCAGCTGCCACACCCGCTCCAGCGAAGCACCCGTGTCCTGGGGGAACTTGACGGCGGGCCGGGCCGGCTCGGTCCAGGTGCGGCCCAGGTCGTCGGAGTGGAACACCGAAGGGCCCCAGTGCGCGCTGTCCCCGCCGGCCAGCAGCCGCGGGCTCGCGCCGCGGGTGTCGATGGCGACCGAGTACACGGCCTGCGCGTTGAAGTAGGGGCTCTCGTCGAACTCCCAGGTGCCACCCCGTCGGCGCCCGATGAACAGGCCCTTGCGGGTGCCCACGGCGAGCAGTACCTCGGTCATGCCGATCACCTCCGCGACGTCATCGTCGACGTCCTCGTCTCGGACACCGGCCAGTCTGCACCCCGCCACTGACAGTCACCTCTGGATCGGACTGCGCCGCAGGTCGGGACGGTGCGGCGGCCCGCCGACCCGCTACGACGAGGAACGGAACGCCGGCCGGCGTCGAGTCGTACACGTCCCCCTGGTGGTGGACGGCGCCGCACATCCCGTCGCACGTGCCTCTCCCGCCCGGCGGCGCCGCGGGGGCCGGCCCCCTGAGCGACCGGGGCGCGTCCTCCGCGCTGTCGTGCGGCGCGCGGCATCGAGGCCCGGTCGACCTCGTCGATCCCCGTGAACACGGTGTCCCCCTGCGGGCCGCGCCGCGGGCCGCGTACTCGGGCATCCGGCGGGAGGTGACGGGAGAGGTGCGCTCGCGGGTCGGCGACGGCATGAACGCGCGGGCGGAGCGCACACCGCGTGAGCGGTGCCACGAACGCCGTGAAGCGGCCGGCCGTACGAGACGCCGCGCGGAACGCCTCGTACGGCCGCTACCCGGGGGGCTACCGGTAGGTGATGTCGGACGACGAGTACTTGCAGTACGTACCGTCGGAGCCCGAGCCGTTGGAGTCCGGCTCGTCACCGTCGTCGTTGCCGATGTACTTCTGGCAGGGGACGATCTTCTTGCTGCTGTCCCCGATGATCGTGATGTTCCGCAGGGTCGCGCTGTCGCCGTAGTTGGTGTTGATGCCGGCGAGCCTGCTGCCCTTCCAGTTCACCTCGATGGTGTTGAGGTTGATCGTCCGCTTGTACTGGGTGGAGCAGTTGCCGCAGGAGCGGACGAAGGTGCCGAAGTTCTTCACCGCGAAGTTCGACACGTTCAGCGTTCCGGCGCCGTTGAACTGGAACACCTTGTCGCTGGCTTCCTTGGCGCCGCCGCCGCTGACGGTGTAGACCGACCCGGACGACTTGCCCTTGAACGTGGCGGCGTCCTCGCCGACGTCCTCCCACCAGACGTTCTGCAGTGTGCAGGAGCCCTGGCAGTGGATGCCGTCGGCCGCGGGGGCGCCCAGGATGACGTTCTTCAGGACCGCGCCGTCCGCCAGTTGCAGGATCGGGCCCTGATCCTCGTCCTGGCCTCCGGAGCCCAGGTCGCCGGTGCCGTACAGGCGCTTCATTCCGTAGTCCTTGGTGCCGGACACGGAGATGGTGGAGGAGACGCCCTCGCTGCCGTTCGGGGTCGGCCAGGTGGCGGCGTCGGCCGAGGACGCTCCCGTAGTCATGACCATGCCAACCGAGAGGCCGAGGGTGGCCAGTGCGCCTGTCAGTGCGCGCCTGCGGGCGCGCGGTCGTGTCGCGGAAGTCATGTCGTTCCTTCTGTCGGGGTGTGGGGGTCAGGGCCTTCCGGCGTCCGTTGTCGAACGCCCGAAGGTCATGTATATGAACGACGTTCTGCATGGTGCTCAGCGTGCGTGGTCGTCTCGCCGAGATGGCGTGGGCGGGTCACGCTGCTGAACGGAACGTAGGGGGCAAGCGCTTTCTAGTCAACGCCTCGCGTGGATCACATTCGGCCAGGAATGACCGATGCCGGTGGCCCGGGGCGCGACAGGCACCCCGGGCCACCGGCACGGCTTTCGGCGGAGGTCAGACCGAGCGGTGGTACTGGTCCGGCACATGGACCTCGCCGCCCAGCTCGCGGGCCGCGTGCCGGGCCCACGAGGGGTTGCGGAGCAGCTCGCGGCCGAGGAGCACCGCGTCGGCCTCGCCGTTGGCGAGGATCTTCTCCGCCTGCTCGGCGTCGGTGATCAGACCGACGGCGGCGACCGGCATCGGCGTCTCGTTGCGCACCCGCGCGGCGAACGGGACCTGGTAACCGGGCCCGGTCGGGATGCGGGCGCCGGAGGCGTTGCCGCCGGTGGAGACGTCGAGCAGGTCGATGCCGTGGGCGTGCAGTTCGGTGGCGAAGCGGACGGTGTCGTCCGTGGTCCAGCCGGACCCCTCCAGCCACTCGGTGGCCGAAATGCGGAAGAACAGCGGCTTGTCGTCGGGCCACTCCTCGCGCACGGCGTCGACGACCTCGAGCGCGAAGCGCGTCCGGTTCTCGTACGAGCCGCCGTAGGCGTCGGTGCGGTGGTTGGAGTGCGGGGAGAGGAACTCGTTGATCAGATAGCCGTGGGCGCCGTGGATCTCGGCGATCTCGAAGCCGGCGGCGAGCGCCCGTCGGGCGGCGGCGCGGAACTGGCCGACGATCTCCTGGATCCGGTCGACGGTCAGCTCGTCCGGCACCGGGTGGCGCTCGTCGAAGGCGAGCGGGCTCGGTGCCACCGGCTGCCAGCCGTGCGCCTGCGGTCCGACCGGCGCGCCGCCCTTCCAGGGCCGGTCGGTCGACGCCTTGCGTCCGGCGTGCGCGAGCTGGATGGCGGGGACGGTGCCCTGCGAGACGAGGAAGCGGGTGATCCGGCGGAAGGCCTCGACCTGGGTGTCGTTCCAGATGCCGAGGTCGTACGGCGAGATGCGGCCCTCGGGCGACACGGCGGTGGCCTCGACGACGATGAGTCCGGTGCCGCCGGCCGCGCGGGCCGCGTAGTGCGCGAAGTGCCAGTCGACGGGCGCGCCGGCCCCGGGACCCTCGGGTGCGGCCGAGTACTGGCACATCGGCGGCATCCACACCCGGTTGGGGATCGTCACATCGCGCAGGGTGTACGGCTCGAACAGCGTGCTCACGGCGTGCTCCATTCGGTGGGGGCCAGGGGGCGGTGCGGCTCGTACGATAGCCATCGTAGTAAGGCGGATGTCAAACTACGATGGATCTCGTACAATGAGCACTCCCGGACCGAATGTGGAGCCGCCGTGACGACCGCCGCCCCCGCCCCCAGCACGCGCGACCTGCCGCACCCGGCGCGCGAGGAGATCCGGCTGGAGGGCGTGCTGCACGCGCTCTCCGACCCCGTGCGGCTGCGCATCGTCCGCGAGCTCGCGCACGAGGGCGTCGCGCTCTCCTGCTCGCACTTCGACCTGCCGGTCACCAAGTCGACCACCACGCACCACTTCCGGGTGCTGCGAGAGAGCGGCGTGATCCGGCAGATCTACGAGGGCACCGCCAAGATGAACGGTCTGCGCCGGGACGACCTGGACGACCTCTTCCCCGGCCTGCTCGACTGCGTGCTCACCGCCGCCGGCCGCCAGGCCGGTCGCCGGCTCGGCAACTGACCGGGCCCGCCCGCTCCGAGGGGACCGGGTGGGCCCGCGGCGGGCTCACGTGCCGGCTGCTCGTGCCGCCGCCAGGAGGGATTCCCAGTCGGGGAGTTTGACGGTGCTGCGGCCGAGTGAGGCGCCCAGCTCCGCCTCGGCGCGTTCGATCGCCTGCCAGCCCGTCCACTCCACCGGATCGATGCCCTCGGCCCGCAGGGCCGCCAACGGGTCGCCGGGCAGGTCGCGTCCGAGGAGGACGGCCGCGTCCTGCAGCAGGGAGGTCACCGTCTCCTTCGCGCACGGCCGATTCGTGCCGATGACGCCGGTCGGACCCCGCTTGATCCAGCCCGCCACGTACTCGCCCGGGGCCACGGCGTCCGCGCGCAGCACCCGCCCGCAAAGATGCGGCACCGTGCCGGAGGCCGGGTCGAACGGAAGCCCCTCCAGCGGCACCCCGCGATACCCCACCGAGCGCAGCACCAGCTGCCCCTCGATCTCCTCGAACCGTCCCGTGCCGCTGACGCCGCCGTGCCCGTCCGGCACCGTCCGCTCGAAGCGCACCGCGCCCACGCGCCCGTCCCGGGCGATCACTTCGACCGGGCGGAGGAAGAAACGCAGGCGGATCAGGCGCCGGGTGCCCGGCTCCGGTGCCCCGGCCCAGCCGCGCAGCACCTCGACGTTACGGCGCTGTGCCGCGGGCAGCGCGGAGGGATCCGTGTACGCCGGATCCAGCGCCAACTCGGCCGGATCCACGGCGACGCCGGTGTCGGGCAGGGCTCCCAGCTCGCGCAGCTCCTTGGTGGTGAAGCGAGCCTGGGACGGGCCGCGCCGGCCCACCATGTGGAGAAGGGTCACCCGGCTCGCCGCGAGTGCGGTCAGGGCGGCGTGCGGCATGTCCGTCGGGCTCAGTTCCGCCGCACCCCGGGCCAGCATGCGGGTGACGTCCACGGCCACGTTGCCCATGCCGATGACCACCACGGACCGCACCCCGCGCAGGAAACCGTCGTCGGCGGTGGTACCTGCCTGTCCGGGCGGAGCCGAGAGGCCGGGGGTGTCCGGATGCGCGCTGTACCAGGACACGAACTCGGTCGCCGACCAGCTGCCCGGCAGCTCCTCACCCGGGATCCCCAGCCGCCGGTCCGTGGCGGCGCCCACGCAGTACACCACCGCGTGGTACAGCTGCCGCAGTCGCGCGACCGGCACCCCGCCCGGCCCGACCGGCACGCCGCCGAGGAAGCGCACCCGCTCGTGCTCCAGGACCGCGCGGAGGTTGTTCTGGAGGGACTTGATCTTCTCGTGGTCCGGTGCGACGCCGTAGCGGACCAGGCCGTACGGGCACGGCAGCCGGTCCAGCACGTCGACGCGCACCTCGGGGTCCTGCTGGACGAGACTCTGGGCGGTGTAGCACCCGCTCGGCCCGGAACCGATGACGGCGACACGCAGCACGGCGGAACTCCTCACCCTGCGGGATCGACGGGAGATCGCTGATGTCTCCAGCATGGCACCGTCCGCGCTCCGCTGACAGGGTGCCGTCCGCCGGTCGGGGTGCGTGTTCCCGCGGAGGGAAACTGATCACACCGTTACGTTGCGTGTGTGCCCGACGCATCTGTTCTTCAGCTTTCCGATCGCTCTCCGGCGGAGGGTGCGGTGTCCGTGTGGCCCGCGTGGGAGGTGCGGGAGGGGGAGCGGGCCACCCGGTGGCTCCATGTGCGGCTGACCTTCGGCGACGGGGCCCGCATCGACGTGCTCGCGACGGTGTGCGAGGGGTGGGTCTGCGTGGAGGACGTGCGGGCCCGGCCGGCGCTGGCCCTGGAGGACCTGGCCGTGCTCGCCGACTGGATCGAGGGGCCATTGGCCCGGGCCTGCGGCGCCGAGGCCGAGCCGGATTGCGGGGCCGAGGCGGATCCCGGGTCCGAGCCGGGCCCGGGGGACGGGGCCGGCACGGGCGCGCACCGGGACCGCTCCGCCCGCCAGCGGGGGACTCAGTGGCGGCTCGTGGCGCGGGCGTACCGCACGGCCCAGGATCGGGGCACCGATCCGGTTCTCGCCGTGATGGACGAGACGGGGTACAGCCGGCGCGGGGCACTCAGGCTCATCGGCCGGACGCGCGACGCGGGGCTGCTGTCCCCGCGCCACGCCCGGCGCTGAGCGGGCCGGTTCACGGCCGGCGCACACTCACAGCAGGTCGCGCATCCGGCTGATCTCGCTCGTCTGCTGGGCGACCACGTCGTCCGCCATCTCCTCGATCCGGATGTTGTTGCCCTGCCCCTTCACCTCGGTGGACATGGTGATCGCCCCCTGGTGATGGGTGATCATCAGGGTGAGGAAGAGCTGGTCGAAGGCCTCGCCGTCGGCCGCGCGCAGTTGCTTCAGCTGAGCCTGCGTGGCCATTCCGGGCATCGTCGCGTGGTCGTGCCCGTGCCCGTGTGCGTCGTCCTGCTCCGGCTTGTCATGGCTCTTCAGCCAGCCCTGCATCGCCTTGATCTCCGGCTGCTGCGCGGCGGCGATGCGCTCGGCCAGCTTGACGATCTTCGACGACTCGGCACGGTCCGGTACGAGTCCGGTCATCTCGAGGGCCTGTGTGTGGTGCACGATCATCATCCGCGCGTAGGACACGTCGGCGGAGTTGGGGGAGTCGTCCTCCGTGCGCTGCTGGGCGGCCTCCTCGGCCGACAGGGTCCGGTTCGCCTCGCCGGGTCCGCCCGGCACGATGACCGAAGGCCCGGTCGCGGCGCCCGACTCGGCGTCGTCCGTGTCGGAGTCGCAGGCCGCGAGCCCGAGTACGGCCAGAGCGGTCAGTCCGGCCGCGGCGACGGACACACGGGACACACGGCGGTAGTGCACAAGGACCTCCTGTGACTGGGGGTGCCCCCTCCGGGGAGGGGTGTACGACACCTCGTGAGTGTCGACGACCGTCCTAGCACGCTTCCGTGCAACTTTGATCAAAAAACTGTGTTGCAAGGGTGTTGCCCTCTGTTGGTATGTGCATGTCCAAGACCATACTGCCGGTGCGAAACCCGTTCACCAGTGAACGGAACCAGGGAGGAAACAGTGATCCTGTTGAGTGTTCCCCGTACCCGGCGCAGACGCCTGGGAATTGCCGCGGCGGCCGGTGGGCTGCTGGCCGCGCTGCTCACTGCCGCGCCGGCCGCCGCGATCCCGGATCCCGGGGACTCGCCGGCCGATCGGAAGGAGGTCTCGCGGAGCGACCAGGCCGAGGCGCGCGAGGCCATCGAGAGTGGTGAGATACCCGGCCAGGACGAGGTCGTCCACTCCGACAACATCCGGCACGTGGCCAACATCCCCAAGGACGCGCTGCCCGGGACCAATTCGGACCTGGCCTTCCAGGGCCGGTACGCCTTCGCCGGCAACTACGACGGCTTCCGCATCTTCGACATCAGCGACCCGAAGGCGCCGAAGACGGTGGCCCAGGTCCTGTGCCCCGGCTCGCAGAACGACATCTCCGTCTCCGGTGATCTGCTGTTCCTGTCCACCGACTCCTCGCGCAGCGACAGCAGTTGCAACAGCACCACGCAGCCGACGACCGAGAAGTCCTCCTGGGAGGGCATGAAGGTCTTCGACATCAGCGACAAGCGGAACCCGCGCTACGTCGCGGCCGTCGAGACCGCCTGCGGCTCGCACACCCACACGCTGGTGCCCGAACGCGGGAACGTCTACATCTACGTCTCCTCGTACTCGCCGAACGCGGCCTACCCCGACTGCCAGCCGCCGCACGACGGCATCTCGGTGATCAAGGTGCCGCGCCACGCCCCCGAGAAGGCGGCGCTGGTCGGCTTCCCGGTGCTGTTCCCGGGCGAGGGCCCGGACGGCGGCGGCAACCCGGGCGCACCCACCAACCCGGGTGTCTCCAAGACCACCGGCTGCCACGACATCACCGTGCTGCCGTCGAAGGACCTGGCCGCCGGCGCCTGCATGGGCGACGGCATCCTGTTCTCCATCGAGGACCCCGAGCACCCGAAGGTCATCGACCGGGTGCAGGACAACGTCAACTTCGCGTTCTGGCACTCGGCGACCTTCAACCAGAAGGCCAACAAGGTCGTCTTCACGGACGAGCTGGGCGGGGGCGGCGCCGCCACCTGCAACGAGGCCATCGGCCCGAACCGCGGCGCGGACGGCATCTACGACATCGTCGGCAAGGGCGACCGGCGCGAACTGGTCTTCCGCAGCTACTTCAAGATCCCCCGCCACCAGGCGGACACCGAGAACTGCGTCGCGCACAACGGCTCGCTGATCCCGGTCAAGGGCAAGGACCTGATGGTCCAGGCCTGGTACCAGGGCGGTGTCTCCGTCTGGGACTTCACCGACTCCTCGAAGCCCAAGGAGATCGCCTACTTCGAGCGCGGCCCGCTGTCCACGGACCGCGTCGCGACCGGCGGCTCCTGGTCGGCGTACTACTACAACGGCTACATCTACTCGAACGACATCGCCAAGGGCTTCGACGTCCTGAAGATCGATGACCGGCGCACGGACCCGGCCCGCCGGGTGCACATGCGTGAGCTCAACGTGCAGACGCAGCCGGACTACTTCGACTGAGCATCCGGCTCCGGCCGAGGGGCCGGATCCGGGCGGCCCGGCGCCGGCTCGGTCGCGAAGAACCGGCCCAGATCCGTCCGCTCCGTCTCATACCTCCCGCCGGGCGCCTCGGCGTCCGGCGGGACACCCAGCTCCCAGTCGAGCCGGTAGCGCTTGAACAACTCCGCGCGCAGCGCCGGGACGGGCATCGGCGCGCCCGGCATCAGGGCCGCGTACACGGCACCCATCAGCAGGGCGCGCAGCATCGGATAGTCGGCCTCGACGTCGTGCGAGCCGTGCCGGGCGACGGTGTCGCTCAGCAGTTCCGCCAGGCGCCGCTGCTCCGGGCAGGGCAGGAAACCCTCGGCCTGCAGCAGTCCGGCCATGTGCTGGCGCATCAGCACCGGACGGTCCCGCGCCAGCCCCAGGATCGCGTCGATGGCCCGCGCCATCCGCTCCCGGCCGTCCTCGGCGCGCGGCTCGCGCTCCAGTGCCTCCTCCAGGGTGCGGTGCATCAGCCGGTGCACGGCGGACTGCACCAGCTGGCGCTTTCCCGGGAAGTAGTACGAGACCAGGCCCCGCGCGGAGCCGGCCCGGTCGGCGATGTCGCCGAGCGTCGTCGCGTCGTAGCCGTGCTCGCTCACCAACTCCACGGCGGCGTGCAGAAGCCGCTCCTTCGAACGCCTCCGCAACTCTTCATTGACCAGGGCGCTGCGCGGGGACATGCTGGACTCCTGCGTTGACTGGCTGCCAGCCAACTATACTCAACGCGTCCGGTCAGACCCCCTGGTGGGTCTCTTCAGGGCTGCCGTTCACCTCGGGCGACACGGGGGATCGTCCGAGGTGAACGGTCTGGAGCACGGTGAAGGTTGCCTTGGGCTACTGGTCGCGCTCTTCCGGCCGAATCCGGAAGGCGTGCCGGGATCACGGGTGCAGCCGCTTGTGGATCCCCACCGCCGCGGTCACCACCAGGGCACCGAACAGCCAGCCGCCGAGGACGTCCGTGGGCCAGTGGACGCCGAGCCAGACGCGGGTGAGGCCGACGCCGATGACCGAGACGACCGCCACGGTCAGCGCCGCGCGCCACAGGGCGTGGCCCACCCCGTGGCGGTGCAGGAGCCACAGCAGGAGGCCGCAAACGACCGTCGCGGTCATGGCGTGGCCCGACGGGAAGGCCGCGAAGTGCGCGGAGTCGACCGGGTCGGGCCAGACCGGGCGGGCACGGTCCAGCGCGGCCTTCAGGCCCTGCTGCAACGCCGTCCCGACGGCTACCGTCAGTACCAGCCACATCGCCGTCCACCGGGCCGCGTACCGCCACACCAGCAGCGCCACCGCCACACCGCACAGCACCCGCATCGTCCACGGGTCCCAGACCCAGTCGGTCAGGATGCGGGACGTCTGCGTCAGGCCCGGTTCCTCGACCGCCCAGCGGTGGGTGGTGCGGGAGATGTCGCTGTCCAGGCTGAGCAGGGGACGCCACTCGACGGCGACGAGTGCCAGCAGCAACGCCGAGCACAGCGCCAGCAGTCCGGTGGGCAGGGTGGCGGGACGGCGCTCCGGCGACGTGGGCGGGGAATCGGCGTGGGAGGTGTGCATGAGGCGATCCTCGCCGACCGGACGCCTCGGGGCCAGTTCCCCTCTCCACCGGACCTTCCGCCCGGGCCCGTTCCCGGACGCTCTCCGGACCGCCGGCTACCCCAGTGCCCGCAATCCCGGTACGAACGCCACGAGTACGGGGATCACCGGTACCAGCGACGCCGCGGCGGTCAGCCGCAGCCGCCGTCCCGCGGTGAGCCGGTCCGGGGGAGTGAGCAGACGGTGCACGCGGGCCGTGACAAGGGCCTGCGGGGCCGGACAGGGGCCGAACACCCCGCGGTGCTCGTTGAGTTCCACCAGGGCGAGGGCGGTGGTCAGCCGGCCGAAGCGGCGCGACGCCATGTCGTCGGCGGCGAGTTCGACGAGCCGGTGCATCTCGTCGCGGAACGCCGCGAACACCGGAACCTGCCCGAACCCGTCCGCCAGCGCGGAGGAGCAGTGCAGCAGCCAGTCGTGCCGGGCCTGCGCATGCCCCCGCTCGTGCGCGAGGACGGCGTCCAGCTGCCTGCCCTTCAGCCGGCGCAACGCGGCCGTGGTGACGACCAGTCGGGGCGGGGTGCCCGGCAGCCACCAGGCGTCGGGCCGCTCGCCCTCCAGGACCACGAGCCGGTCGGCGCCCGGCTCCTCCCCGGGCAGCAGCGGCGCCCGCACCTGGAGGTCGGCCCGGCGCGCCCGACGCCGTGCGCGGGCCCGTACGACCTCACGGACCAGCATCGCCGCGCTCCACAGCCCGCCGCACGCCAGTGCCACCGCGGTGGCCTCCGCCCAGAGTCCGGCCGTGCCGAGGGCGTACGCCTCCACGACCGCCCGGGGCGCGGTGGCGAACACATGACCGCCCACCGCCTGCCAGGCCGCCGCCGCGCTGAACGTCATCGACAGGGCACAGCACAGCAGCACCGTCGCGATCACGCACTGCCACGCCCACAGCGCCACCACCGGTTCTCGGTCCGGCCAGTCGGCCCGGGCGAGCAGCCGGGGCCCCATGACGGCGGTCAGGACACCGAGCAGCAGCAGGGCCGCGGGGAGGATCATGCGAGCAGCCTATGAGCGCGGGCCCCTCCGTGTGCGGACCGGTGAACCGAAGTGACGCAGGCAACGGTGCCGCGCCCGCACCGCCGGAGCGTATCCGCCCTCACATCGTCAGCAGCATCGCCACCATCGCGATGGCCATGGACAGTCGGCAGGCCCGCGTCAGTTCCGGCCGGTCACCCCAGCCGGCACCCCGGCCGTCCCCCGCCACGGCGGCCACGGGCACCAGCCGTACGCCCGTCACGAGCACGTACGCGACGAAATAGAGCAGCAGGGCCCCCGTCGGCAGGGGTATGCCCGCGTCGCCCTGCGCATGCCCGTGTCCGTCTCCGCTCCCGGGGGAGGTGGCCATGGTCACCGCCATGTAGACCATCGCTCCGGCCCCGATCAGATGGTGAAGATGACACGCGCCCGTGCGGGCCGCCCGGAGCGCGGGCAGACCGGCGAGAGCGAACACCGCCGCGCAGGCCGGCCAGGCCCAGACCGGCGGGGTGAACGCCGTCGCCGGCACCGCCATCACGGCCATGCCGAAGCCCATCAGCGCCTCGCCGCCCGCGGCACGGCGCTGCTCCTCCACGCGGCTGCGCGTCCGCAGCAGACAGTAGGCGCCGGTCGCCGCGCAGAGCGCGACGAGCAGCCAGCCGGACGACGCCGGTCCGTGCACCCGATCCTCCCCCTCGCCCGCTCGACGGTCGTTGAGGGGATGCCCGATCCCGGCGGCGGGCACGCGAGCGCACGGGGGTGCGCGGGGAGCGTGCGGAGGTGAGCGGCAGGTCAGGGCATATGATTCACGAGTAAATTACCTGCTAACGTTGTTTCCCATGAGCAGTGCGACCCCTCCCCCTACCCCGCCCCCCACCGTCCGGCCCACCCGGCGTCTTCCGCTCGCCGGCGCGCTGCGCCTCGGGCGCCCCTCCGACATCTGGTTCAAACCGGCCCTCAGCGTGGTCGCCTCGGTCGCACCGCCCAGCCTGCTCCTGGCCACGCTCGGCCGGCTCGATCTCGCCATGTACACCATGGCCGGATCCCTGTGCGCCCTGTACGCCCACAACCGTCCGTACGCCGCCCGGGCCCGGGTGCTGGCGGGAGTGGTGCTCGGCATGCTCGGCGGCCTCGCCGCGGCCCTGGTCGCCGCCTCCCTCACCGGGAACGCCGTCGTCCTGGTCACCGTCGGCGCCGTACTGGCCGCCGCGCAGAAGGCGCTGTGCGACGCCACCCGCCTCGGACCACCCGGCAACGTCGTCCTCACCTTCGTCAGCTCCGCCGCGCTGTTCGTACCGCAAACCCTCGGGCAGGTCCCCGGCCACCTCGGGCTCGCCGCCGCGGCCGGCGTCTGGGCCTGGCTGGTGGGCATGGCACCCGCCCTGATCAGGCCGCACGGCCCCGAACGCCGCGCCACCGCCCACGCCCTGGACACCGCTGCCGCGTACGCCGCAACCGGCGGCACCGGCGACGGCCACACCGGGGCCCGCGCCGCCGCCTACGCCGCCGTGCAGTCCGCCTGGCAGTCCCTGCTCTCCGCCGGAAACCGGCCTTCCGGCGCCCGCCGCGCCCTGGAACGGCTCGTGGTCCGTGCCGAGGTCGCCCTCGCCGCGCCCGCCGACGCCGACCCCGCGCGCCTGCGCGCCTGGGCTCGTGCCCTGCGCGGAACCGGAGCCGTCCCGCGCACCGACGACCCCCGCGCGGGCGCCGCCGAACTCCTCGGCGTGGCCGCCGAACGGGTCACTGGGCAGCGCACCCTGCGGGCCGGGCTCACCCCGCTCGCCGTGCGCACCGCCCTTGGCTGCGCGCTCGCCGGGTACGCCTCCCTCGCCCTCGGCATCGGCCGCCCCTACTGGGCCCTGGTCACCGCCGCCGCGCTCTACCAGGCCAACCTCAGCCTCACCTGGGGCCGGACCGTACAGCGCGTCGTCGGCAACCTCGCCGGCGTCCTCCTCTTCGCCGCCGTGGCACCGGTCGCCCACCTCGGCCCGCTCGCACTCGTCCTGTGCTGCCTGGCCTTCAGCTTCGGCGCCGAGGCGCTCATCAGCCGCAACTACTGGCTCGGCAGCGTCTGTGTCACCCCGCTGGCGCTGCTCGTCACCGAGTTCGCCGGCCCGCAGCGGACCGGCGACCTGGTCACCGAGCGTGCGGTGGACACCCTCGTCGGCGCCGTGGTCGGGTTCGTCGCCGCCCTGGCCGTCACCGACCGGCGGGCGGGCGACCGCGTCGAACGCTGCCTCACCGCCGTCGACCGGGCCCGCGAAGGCGCCGCCCGCGTCCTGGCCGATCCGCAGGCCGCGCCGACGGCCCTGGAGACCGCCCGCCGCGACCTCGCCACCGCCCTGGTCGACCTGCGGACCACCGCCGACGCCGCGGCCGGCGAGTGGTGGCAGCGCGCGCTGCCCCAGGAGCGGGTCGTGCTCGCCGAGCGGTCGGGACACCGTACGCTCGCGGCGACGGTACGACGCCAGGGGCTGCTCCCGGACCCCGGCACCGGCACGGACACGGAGGACGTACGGCCATGACGGCGACCGAAGGACCATCGGCGACCGGCGGCGAGGAGCCGTCCGCGACCGGCGGGGAGGAGCCGTCCGTGACCGGAGTGGACCTGCCCGGCCCCGGGCGGGGCGACACGGTCGCCGAGGTCGTCCGGCAGTGGCGGGCCGTCCACCCCGGCCTCGACACCGGCCCCATGGAGGTCATCGGCCGTATCAACCGCTGCGCAGCCCTCCTCCAGCAGGCGGAGGACGCCCCGCTGCGCCGGGCCGGGCTGACCCGCCCGGAGTTCGACCTGCTCGGCGCGCTGCGCCGCACCGGCCACGAGCTGACCCCGAGCGAACTGGCCCGCGAGACCTTCTCCTCGGGGGCCGCCGTCACCAAGCGCCTCAAGCAGCTCACCGAACGGGGACTGGTGGAACGCCGCGGCGACGCCCGCGACCGCCGGGTCGCGCACGTCCGCCTCACCGCCCCCGGGCGCGACCTGGTCGACGGCATCCTGCCCGCGCAGCTCGCCTACGAGACCGCCGCGCTGTCCGGCCTGGACGGCCCGGAACTCGGTGAACTCGCCGCCCTGCTCGGCACGCTGCTCGGGCAACTGGAAGGACGTCTGGGCGCGCTGCGGGCGTGACGGCCCATCTCCGGGTCGCCGTGCGCGTGTCTCATGCCCGCGAGGCCCCGTCCGGGCCGCCGGGTCCCGTTGTGTACTCGAAGGGACCCGTCGGGGTCGCCGTGCGCCCTCCTGTGCTCACGCGGCCTCGTCCGCGGCCCGGTACACGCCGAACATGGCCCCCTGCGGATCGCGCAGCACGGCGATGCGCGGACCCTCCGGATGCGAGACGGGCTCCATCAGCACCGTGCCCCGTGCCCGCGTCGCCGTCGCCGCGGCGGCGTCCACGTCGTCGACCGCGAAGTACGGCAGCCAGTGCGCCGGCACCTCGTGGGGGAACTTGTCGTCCATCGTCACCAGGCCGCCGAAGTCCGCGCCGTCGATGCCCCACTGCGGGTAGCGCCGGGAAGGGGCCACACTCCAGCCGAACACGCCGGTGTAGAAGGACACGGCCTGCTGCGGCGCCCGGGTCAGCAGTTCCACCCAGCCCAGTGACCCGGGCACGTTGAACACGCCGGCGCCCGGGAAGGCACCCGCCTGCCACAACTGGAAGACGGCACCGGTGGGATCGGCGGCCACCGCGAAACGGCCCATGTCGAACACGTCCGTCGCCTCGAGCAGCGTCTGCCCGCCCGCCGCACGCACCTCCCGCAGGGTGGCATCGGCGTCGGTCACGGCGAACGACACGTTCCAGGCGACGGGCCGCGCCTCCCGGTACAGCGGCGCCAGCGCGGCGACCGCGGCGTCACCGAGGTGCGCGACCGTGTAACCACCGGCCTCCTCGCGCGGGTCCGTCTCGGGACGCCAGTCGAACAGCCGTGTGTAGAACCGCTGGGCGGACTCCAGGTCGGTGGTCCCCAGCTCGACCCAGCAGGGCCCACCGGTCACCGGCGCGGACAGTTTCATGGCGCTCCTTCCGCCGCGGGCCCCTTCAGCACGCTAAGCCCGGCCCGCGGCCCCGGCCATCCGGCGCGGGACGACCGGCCGCGGGACGGCGGCGCCGCCTCCCGCCCGATCCGCCGCCTCAGATCCCCGGCCGGTAGCGCAGGGGATGCTCGGCGGGGATCTCGACCAGCACGATCGGTGTGCCGTCCGGGTCGGCGATCCACATCTCGATCAGCCCCCACGGCTCCTTGACCGGAGGACGGACGATGCCGACCCCCTTGGCCGTCAGTTCGTCGTGCGCCGCCGTGATGTCCTCGACCTGGAGCCAGAGCCGTACCGCCGGGGACGCAGTCGAGGGGGCCTCCTCCGAGCGGCCCGAGAGCTCCAGGAATCCGCCGCCGAGGAAGTAGACGGTGCCGCGCTCCGGGCCCGTGCCGAACTCGCGGTGGACGGCCAGGCCCAACTGCTCGCCGTAGAAGGCGCGGGAGCGGTCGGGATCGGTGGGGCGGAGCAGGACGCGGCTGCCCAGTACATGCACCATGCGCCGAGCGTAGCCGCAGCGTCGGCCGGGTTAGTCTCGTTCCCTGCTCAGCCGCGCCGAAGGCGACGCACACGAAACGGAGACGCGCCCATGGAATCCGCCACCGACACCGCACTGACCTTCCGCGACGCCACCGACGCCGACGTGGACGCCCTCGTCGCGCTGATCGAGTCGGCGTACCGGGGAGACTCCAGCCGGGTCGGGTGGACCACGGAGGCGGACCTCCTGCGGGGGCAGCGGACCGACCCGGAGGGCGTGCGGGAAGTCGTCAAGTCGCCGGACAGCCGACTGCTGACGGTGGAGCGCGAGGGCCGGATCGTCGCCTGCTGCCAGCTCGAACACCGCGGCGCGTACGCCTACTTCGGGATGTTCGCGGTCAGCCCCGCCCTCCAGGGGGCCGGACTCGGCAGGACGATCATCGCCGAGGCGGAGCGCCGGGCCCGCGAGACGTGGGGCGTGGATGAGATGCACATGACGGTGATCTCCCTGCGGGAGGACCTGATCGCCTGGTACGAGCGGCGCGGCTACCGCCGTACGGGAAAGATGACTCCCTTCCCGTACGGCGATGAGCGCTTCGGCATTCCGCAGCGCGCCGATCTGCAGTTCGAGCTGCTGGTCAAGGAGCTGACCGGCCCGTCGCAGCGGGACGTGCCCGTCACGCGGTGAAGCGGCCGGTGCGTTTGATCTCCGGATAGTCGGTGGTCGCTCCGTCCAGTCCCAGGGCCCGGACCAGCCTGAGGTGGTCCTGGGTGTTGACCACCCAGCCGATGATCGCCAGGTCCGCCTTGCGGGCCTGCTCCACGATCTCCAGGGTGAGCCGGCGGATGTTGAGGCAGACGGTCGAGGCGCCGGCCTCGACCGCCCGGTCCACGATGTCCGTCCCGTAGCGGCCGGCGATGAGCGCCGTGCGCACCCCCGGCACCAGCCGGGCGATCTCGGTGATCGCCTCGTCGTGGAACGACGAGACCTCGACGCGGTCGGCCAGGTTCCGCCCGTTCATCACCTCGGCCAGTGCCCGGGCCGCCCGTACGTCCTTGATCTCGGCCTGCAGCGGGGTCCGGACGGCGTCCAGGACCTCCTCGAAGACGGGAATGTGCTCGCCGTGCCCGGCGTCCAGGGCGCGCAGCTCGGCGAGGGTCTTGTCGGCGATGGCGCCCGTGCCGTCCGTCGTGCGGTCCACGTCCGTGTCGTGCATGACGACGAGCGCGCCGTCCTTGCTCAGGTGCAGATCGAGTTCGATGACGTCGAGGCCCGCCTCCTGGGCGGCGGCGAAGGACCGGAGGGTGTTCTCGGGTGCCACACCCATGACTCCGCGGTGACCGATGGTGAGGAAGTTCAAGATGCGACTCGCTTCCGTCGACGGCGGCGGGGGGCCGCGTCCCTACGGCCCTCCTGGACCGTATCGCCTGTGCCCGTCGCGTCCAGAGGCTGAACCTCGATCGCACGCAGCGTCGCCCACCCGGGTGTATCACAGGAAAAAATGCGGTGAAGGCCCGGGTGAGGCAGGATAATTTCCCGAGGTGCCCCTTGCTGGGAGAAACCTCCTGTGTATACGGTCTCCTTACGCGAGGTTCTCCTGTGGAGGATGGGACATGACGGAAATTCTTGTGCAGGTGGATGCCGGGGGCCAGGTTCCTTCGGCGGCCAGGGTGGTGGAGCACCCGGCATGGCCCGTGCTCAAGGATGCCGTGGAGCGGATCCGGCCCTGGCAGTCCAAGGACGGGTCGATCGACTTCGACGCCGAGGGCGCCCCGTCCCGCACCGACGCCGAGCGCGCGGTGCGACAGGTGATCGAGGCGGTCGAGGAGCTGTCCCCGCTGCTCCCGCACGACACCGCCTACCACGAGGCCCTGGCCGGGGACCTGGCCCGCTGGGCCGGGGGCGGCTTCGAAGTGCCCGACTTCCTCGACTCCCTGCTGGCCTTCCAGCCCGCCGCGCACCGCGAGGACGGCCTGCAGCACCTGGTCGTCTTCCCGATGTACACGCAGAACGGCAATCCGGACCGCAACCTCGAGGCGGTGGTGCTGCGCATGGTCTGGCCGGACTGGCTGGCCGAGCTGGAGCGCACCCGCTACGACAACCCGCTGTTCTGCGGCATCACCTTCGAGGACTTCACCGCGGGCTACGACACCAACTCCGCGGTCCTCTTCCCCGAGACCATCGCCGTGCGCGAGGCCCCCGAGCGGTTCACCTGGGGCGGCATCTTCTGCGACCGCGAGGCCGCCCGCTTCCGCCGGGTCACCGAGGCCGCCGTGGACATCCTGGGCCTTCGGCTGCCCGAGGACGTCGCGGCGATGGTGCACGACCAGAAGCGCTGCGAAGAGGCGTTCGTGCTCTGGGACATGGTCCACGACCGCACCCACAGCCACGGCGACCTGCCCTTCGACCCGTTCATGATCAAGCAGCGCCAGCCGTTCTGGATGTACGGCCTGGAGGAGCTGCGGTGCGACCTCACCGCCTTCAAGGAGGCCGTGAAGCTCGCCGGCGACGGCGTCCCGCAGGCCCGTGACGTGCAGGTCGCGGTGCTCTTCGACCGGATGTTCCGCTTCCCGGTCACCGGTGAGCGGGTGCGCAACTACGACGGCCTCGGCGGCCAGCTGCTCTTCGCCTACCTGCACCGGCACGACGTCGTCCGCTGGACCGACAACAAGCTCTCCATCGACTGGGAGCGCGCCCCGCAGGTCACCAACCAGCTGTGCGCGGAGATCGAGACGCTGTACCGCGACGGCATCGACCGCCCCAAGCTCGTCCACTGGTTCGCCGGGTACGAGCTGGTCTCCACCTACCTCTCCCCGCACCCGGGCTCCAAGTGGGCCAAGGGCCCCGACGCCCTCGACCTGACGCAGCCGCCGCGCAAACTCGTCGATGACGTGCTTCCGGACGAGTTTCCGCTGAGCATGTTCTATGAGGCACTGTCCAAGAAGCTGAAGAACGTGATCGCCTCCACCAGGGGCATCACGGCGGACGGTGCCGAGCGGGTCGCCGCGTGAGCGATCGCGAGTCCACAACTGCTCAGGAGGCGAGGATCATGGGGAACGGGGCGCTCGAGGGTGCGGTGATCGCGGTAGCCGGCGCGGGGGGACCCGCGGGGCAGGCGGCACTGCTCAGGCTGGCCGAGGCCGGGGCGATCGTCGTCGGCTCCGACAACGACCCGGAGCGGCTGGCCCAGGCCGTGGACGCGGCGCGCTACGCGCACGGCGGCGCCACGGTCACCGGTGACACGGTCGATCTGCTGGACCTGAACTCCACCCGTGACTGGGCCACCCGCGTCGAGAAGGAGTTCGGCCGGGTCGACGGCCTGGTCCACCTCGTCGGCGGGTGGCGCGGCAGCGAGACCTTCACCAAGACCAGCCTGGACGACTGGGACCTGCTGGAACTGCTGCTGGTGCGCACCGTCCAGCACACCTCCCTCGCCTTCCACGAGGCCCTCCAGCGCAGTGACCGCGGCAGGTACGTCCTGATCAGCGCGGCCGGCGCCAGCAAACCCACCGCGGGCAACGCCGCGTACGCCGCGGCCAAGGCCGCCGCCGAGGCGTGGACGCTGGCCATGGGCGACTACTTCCGCAAGGCCGGGGGCGAGCAGGGGCCGACGTCGGCGGCTGCGATCCTGGTGGTGAAGGCGTTGGTGCACGACGCGATGCGCGCCGACCGCCCCAACGCGAAGTTCGCGGGCTTCACGGACGTCAAGGACCTGGCCGAGGCCATCGCCGGAGTCTGGGAGAAGCCCGCCGCGGAAGTGAACGGAAACCGTCTGTGGCTGACCGAGAAGCCGTGAACCCACCGAGGACCGACGCGCGTCGTCATCACGACCCGGACGTCCGCGGTTTCGCCAGCGACAACTACGCCGGAGTCCACCCGGAGGTGCTCGCCGCCCTGGCCGTGGCCAACGGCGGGCACCAGGTCGCCTACGGCGAGGACGCGTACACCGAGAACCTCCAGCAGGTGATCCGCAGCCACTTCGGCCCCACCGCAGAGGCGTTCCCGGTGTTCAACGGCACCGGCGCCAACGTCGTCGCGCTCCAGGCGGTCACCGACCGCTGGGGCGCGGTGATCTGCGCCGAGAGCGCCCACATCAACGTGGACGAGGGCGGGGCACCGGAGCGGGTCGGCGGGATCAAACTGCTCACCGTGCCCACCCCCGACGGCAAGCTCACCCCCGAGCTGATCGACCGGCAGGCGTACGGCTGGGAGGACGAGCACCGGGCGATGCCGCAGGTGGTGTCCATAGCCCAGGCCACCGAGCTGGGCACGGTCTACACACCGGACGAGATCCGCGCCATCTGCGAGCACGCCCACGCGCACGGCATGAAGGTGCACGTCGACGGCTCCCGGCTGGCCAACGCGGCCGCCACGCTGAACGTCCCGATGCGCACCTTCACCAACGGGGTGGGCGTCGACCTGCTGTCCCTGGGCGGCACGAAGAACGGCGCACTGTTCGGCGAGGCCGTCGTGGTGATCGACCAGGACGCCGTCCGTCACATGAAGCACCTGCGCAAGCTGTCCATGCAGCTGGCGTCCAAGATGCGCTTCGTCTCGGTGCAGTTGGAGGCCCTGCTCGCCAGGGACCTCTGGCTGCGCAACGCCCGGCACGCCAACGAGATGGCCCAGCGCCTCGCCGAGGGAGTACGCGCGGTACACGGTGTGGAGATCCTCTACCCGGTGCAGGCCAACGCGGTCTTCGCACGTCTGCCGCACGACGTGAGCGAGCGGCTGCAGAAGCGTTTCCGGTTCTACTTCTGGGACGAGACGGCGGGCGACGTCCGCTGGATGTGCGCCTTCGACACGACCGAGGACGACGTGGACACGTTCGTGGCGGCGCTCAAGGAGGAGATGGCCCGCTAGGCGTCACGCATAAGTATGCGACCGATCGAAAATACATTGCCTGTCGACCGGTCGCATTCCTATGCTCTGGTGGCATGCAGCTGATCCAGCAAACGGCGGACCTCTCCGCGTATGTGGCCGCCGACGAGGCGATCGACCACCATCACCCACTGGTCCGCGATACGGCGGCGCGTCTCGCCGCAGGGGTGGCGGACTCGTATGAGTATGCGCGAGCGGCGTTCGAATTCGTGCGCGACACCATTCCCCACTCGCAGGACTCGGGCGACCTCCGTGTCACCTGGCGTGCCTCCGACGTCCTGGAGCAGGGCACCGGCATCTGCTACGCCAAGGCCCACGCCCTGGCCGCGCTGCTGCGCGCCGAGGACATCCCGACCGCGCTCTGTTATCAGAACCTCGGCGTCGTGCACGGCCTGGTCGCCGTGCGGTTCCGCGGCGCCTGGCACCGGCAGGATCCCCGGGGCAACAAGCCCGGAGTGGACGCCCGGTTCTCCCTGGACGGTGAGCGGCTGGCCTTCACGCCCGATCCGGCGTCCAATGAGATGGACTACCCGGTCCTGTATGCTGCACCACATCCAGTCGTACTGAACGCCCTGCGGGCCGCCGTCGACCGGCCGCACCTGTGGCGGACGCTCCCCACCGCACTCTGACACCAAGGCGCACCATGACCTTCACACTGACCGTGTCCGACGAGGTACGTGCCCTCGCGCCCGGCTTCACCCATGTCGCCGTCGAGGCATACGGACTGGTCAACGGGCCCAGCACGGACGAGAGCTCCGCCCTGCTCGACGACGCGGCCGGCCGGCTCGCCGCACGCCTTCAGGGGCGGGCCCCGCACGAGGACCCGCACATGGCGGCCTGGCGCGAGACGTACACGGCGTTCGGTTCCAAACCGTCGCGCACCCGCAACTCGGCCGAGGCGCTGGCCAAGCGGGCCCTCTCCGCAGCGGGTCTGCCCCGGATCAACCTCCTCGTCGACCTCTACAACGCCATCAGCGTCGCCCATCTGATCCCCGTGGGTGGCGAGGACATCGACCGCATCGAGGGCGGGATGCGGCTCGTACGCGCCACCGGCCAGGAGGACTTCGTGACGGTCGCGGACGGCGAGGAGTCCGTCGAGCACCCCGACTGCGGAGAGGTCGTGTGGCGCGACGACACCGGCGTGACCTGCCGCCGCTGGAACTGGCGCCAGGGCCCGCGGACCCGGCTCACCGAGGAGACGACCTCGGGCATCTTCCTGCTGGAGAGCCTGGCACCGATGCCGGTTCCCGCGGTGGAGACCGCGGCGGCCGAACTCGCCGACCTGCTGGAGAAGTTCAGCCCGGGAGCGCGGATCACGGTGCACCCCGCCGCTCCGGCGGCCCCGGGCGGTCGCTAGTCTGCCCGCCATGAGCGACGGGGGAGTGGCCGGGCAGGCGGAAGCGGAGACACGACCAGGGCGGTTCGCCCGGCTGAGGCGGCACTGGCTGCTCACCTCGGCCGTGGCCCTGGCGCTGCTCGCCACCGCGACGACGGTGCCCCTGGTGCTGGCGGACTCCGGCGACGACGCCCCCTGCCAGGACGTTCCGGCCTCCACCCGTGCCCTCGCGAAGGACCCGGCCGCCGCCACCCGTGCCCTGGACCCGGGTGACGACATGGCCCGCTATCCGGCCGTGCGCAAGCTGATCCGGCAGGAGAATCCGTGCGGCGACGGCGCCAGGGCACTGGGCGCCCTGATCGAGGCCGCCACCCGTGCCGACCGCCCGGGCGCCGTGCACACGGTGGCCCAGGCACGTGCCGCCTACGCCGTCGTCGCGGCCCTGGACTGGGCCGAGGTGCCCGACGGCATGGCCCCCGGCCTGGCCCGGATGCTGGCCGACTACGTGGTGGACGAAGCCCGCTACCTCTCCTCCTCCGACGACGCCGCGGGCCCGGCCGTGACGTCGGAACAGGCGGCACCCGACCGGGAGGGCTGGACCCGGTACGGCCGTTTCCTCGCCCCCGGAGAGGCACACGCCGACTTCGAGTACACCGATCCCGTCCTTGACGCGAGCACGGATCCCGACCGCCTCATCGAGGAAGTGGCCCGGAACCCCGAGGCGTTCGCGGTCCTCTACGACGCCGAGCGCGCTTACTTCGCCCACTACCTGGAACGCCTCACCTCCCAGGGTGGCGACCCCGACTCCCGCCGCGAGGACGATCCCCGTGACGGTTCCGCCGCCACCACCTGGCCCGACAACGACCTGGAGGACATCGCCGGGCGGATCGGCGCCCTGATGAGGTACCGCGCGGCGCACACCAGGGACGGCGGGATCCCCGACCTCGCCGCCTTCGACCGGGCCGTACGGCAGCACACGCGCGGTGCCTACCGGCCCGCCGAGCGGCGCCTGACCACCCGTCCGCCCATGGGCGACATCGCCGGCCGGCCGGTGTCCGGCCCGCTGCGGGGAGACCCGGTGGACGGCCGCCACCAGTTGCTCACGGTGCTCGACGCCTGGGCCGAGTCACGGAACGTCCCCGAGGCGCGAGCGGCGGCGATGGGCCAGATCATCGACAACGCGTATGTACGGGGGCTCTGGCTGAGCGTCTGAGCGGGTTCCGGCGGCCAGCCGGTCACCTCACCAGCAGGCCGGAGCAGCTCCGCCGCTCCACCTGGTCGCGGGCGAACGCCTCCAGCAGGTCCCGCCTGCGGTCCTGCCCCACACCAGGGATCTCGTCCGACCCGCCGACGGCGAAGTGCGCGGCCTCGCCGGCGCAGCGGGCGGTCGCCGTCAGAGAGAGGGGCCGCCCCCCGTCGTCGGCGGCGAAACGGCTGCTCCAGTCGCCGTACCAGGCGACGAATGTCAGCCGGTCCCCGTTGCCACCGTCCGCCGCCTCCTGGTCGTACAGCAGGCAGCGACCTGTCGGCGCGGCGTCGTTGGTCCCGTCCGCCACCCGCCAGCCGCCCTCGTCCGGGAGGCCCGCGCGCGTCACCCACCCGCATCCGGTGTCACCCGCCTCGGCGAGCGGAACCGTCTTCGGGTCCTCCTCCGGTTCGACGAGCCCGGCGTCACCGTCGGGAGCGGTCAGCGGCTCGGCGCCGCAACCGAGGCGGTCCGAGACGCCGTTGACGAGGCCCACGGCCGTTTCATAGGCGGCCGGATGGCCCCACAGGGCGTCCTGCCCGAACTGCGTGCGCACCAGCAGCTTGCGCCGGCGCCCGTCGTCGTCCTTCCCCAGATCCGGGCAGGGCAGGAGGAACTGCACGGCGCCGAAACGGTCGATGAAGCCGGGCAGGCCCTGGGGCACCGGCGACTGCGGGATGAACCCGCCCACCTGGAAGGTGGTCAGGAACTCCCGGTCCTGCTGGTCCCGATGGGTGTACGCCTCCACCCGCAGCACCAGGTCGCTGCGCAGGTCGTCACCCTCGAACGACAGCGTGCACCGGTACTCGCCGAGTTCCCGGTACGTCACCGACTCGGCGTCCTTGAAGTGCGACCCGTTCTTCGCGAGCTGTCGTACCGCGTCCCCCGGCAGTGCCCCGTCGCAGGCCGTGCGCACCAGCCACCAGTCCTGGGCGAAGGGCGCGGCGATCCAGCCGCCCAGGCCCACCACCGCCGCAGCCGCCACCGCCACCTTGATCCAGCGCCGCATCCTTCGCCCCCGTAACGCAGCCGACGGAAAGGAACCGGCGTGCGGGACGCCGGTTCCTCGTTACGGCGGGACCCTATCGACAGCGCGGGGCACCCGGGGCGGTGGGGTCAGCGCGCCTCGGCCTCGCGGACCTGCTCCGGCGTCGGAGCCGTACCGCCGAGGTGGGCCGGCATCCACCAGGTGTCGTCCGGGCCCTTGGGGTGCACCGGATAGGCGCGCTGCGCAGCCTCCAGCAGTTCCTGCACGCGCTCACGCACCTGCCGGGTGATCGCACCCGCGTACTTGTCCTTGGAGGCCTCGATCGCCTCGCCGACGCGGATGGTGATGGGGGTGTGGCTGCGCTTGAAGTTGCGCGGGCGGCCCTTGGTCCACAGCCGCTGCGTGCCCCACACCGCCATCGGGATCAGCGGCACGCCCGCCTCCTGGGCCAGACGCGCGGCGCCCGACTTGAAGCTCTTCAGCGTGAACGACTGCGAGATCGTCGCCTCCGGGAAGACGCCCACGATCTCCCCCGACCGAAGGGACCGCAGCGCGTGTTCGTATGCCGCGTCGCCCTGCTCGCGGTCCACCGGGATGTGCTTCATGCCGCGCATCAGCGGACCGGAGATCCTGTGCCGGAAGACCGACTCCTTCGCCATGAACCGCACGAGCCGCTTCTGCGGGAGGGCGGCCAGGCCGTTGAAGACGAAGTCGAGGTAGCTGATGTGATTGCTCACCAGCACGGCGCCGCCCGAGCGCGGGATGTTTTCCGAACCCTGGCAGTCGATCTTGAGGTCCCACGCCTTGAACAGGGTGCGGGCGAAACCGACGACCGGCCGGTAGACGAGTTCTGCCATGGGCGGGTTGAAACCCTTCCTTCTCTGCCTGGGAAGGGGGGCTCCCAGTCGAAGTTACGCAGCCGTAGGTTTTACGGCTTGTCGCAGATGGTGCCCGAAGAACGGCCGGTGAACCAGCCCTGGTGCCCGTGGGCCGCGAGATTCTCGTCACGTCCACCTCCGATGGACCCCGGGCTCTGTGCGGGCGGCCGGGAATGTTCGCGTTCCGGGGAACGCTGGAAGCGGTTGACACGCAATCCATGACGGGAGACGGCGAGTGCGGGACCGGGACGACGGAGGGCGGCTCGACGTGACGGAACCGTGGGCCGGGCTGGGAGCCGAACTGGGGGAACGCGCCACCCTGGTGCAGTTCTCCAGTGCGTTCTGCGCGCCCTGCCGGGCCACCCGGCGGGTGCTCGGCGAGGTGGCCGCACTGGTCCCGGGGGTGGCCCACGTGGAGATCGACGCCGAGGCCCGGCTGGACCTCGTGCGACGGCTGGACATCGTGAAGACCCCGACGGTGCTGGTCCTCGACGCCGCCGGCCGGATCGTACGGCGTGCGACCGGGCAGCCGCGCAAGGCCGATGTGATCGCCGCACTCGGGGAGGCCGTGTGAGGGCCGGCACGACCGTGGTGAGGCATCTCCCACCGCACGGGACCGACTTGACTGTGCGGGCCGCCCGTCGTCAGCCTGACTCCATGCCTTCGGAACCCCTTCGACCCCGGCGGGCACCCGGTCACCCGGCGGCCGCCGTGCGTGCCGTGCGCGTGCGCCGACCGGGCCGGTGAGCAGCCGCGAACCCGCTCGTCACCTCCCGCACAAGGACGGTTCCATGACGGCCACCTCGGATCCCGGCGCCGCCCGGCTCGCCTCGCCCGACCTGTTGCGCTCCGTCTTCCGCAGGCACGCGGCGGGCGTCGCCGTGATCACCGCGCGCGGCCGTGGCGGTCCGGTCGGTTTCACCGCCACCTCCCTCGCCTCCGTCTCCGCCGAGCCCCCGATGCTGTCCTTCGCGGTCGGCACCGGCAGCTCCAGCTGGCCGGCGATCGCGACGGGTGACCACGTCGGCGTGCACGTGCTCGGGGAGCACCAGCAGGAGCTGGCGGCGATCTTCGCGCGCAGCGGCGCCGACCGCTTCGGCCCGGCCACCGCCTGGCGGGAGGGGCCCGAGGGCGTCCCCGTGCTGGACGACGTGCCGGCCTGGATGGTGTGCAAGGTGGCGGCGCGGGTGCCCGCCGGCGACCACCGGATCGTGGTCGCCGAGGTCCTGCTCGGCGACCCCACCGGTCACGGTCGTCCGCTCCTCTACCACCAGGGACGCTTCAGCGGACTGCGCGACTGAGCCGGGGTCCCGCCTGGTCGCGGACCCGTCGAGTTCCGGTTACGCTGCGTTGCGAAGGTCACAGTTCAAAGCGCTTGCTTAGCGGGCAGGAACTGGATGTACTGACGAGTAATATTTCGGTCGGAGCGCGGGTCGCCCCGACCGGGACCGCCTGCTTCAGGCGCCTATGCTGCCTGGAGGCAGGCAGCCAGAAATGACGATGCAGTAGGAGAGCCGGCGTGAGCTTGAGGATCGTTGTCACTGTGAAGTACGTGCCCGACGCCACTGGCGACCGGCACTTCGCCGATGACCTGACCGTCGACCGGGACGACGTGGACGGTCTGCTCTCCGAGCTGGACGAGTACGCGGTCGAGCAGGCGCTGCAGATCTCGGAGAACTCCGACGACGACGTGGAGATCACCGTACTGACGGTGGGCCCGGAGGACGCCAAGGACGCGCTGCGCAAGGCGCTGTCCATGGGTGCGGACAAGGCGATCCACGTCGAGGACGACGACCTGCACGGCACCGACGCGATCGGCACCTCCCTGGTCCTGGCCAAGGCCGTCGAGAAGGCCGGCTACGACCTGGTCATTTCCGGCATGGCCTCCACCGACGGCACCATGGGCGTCGTTCCGGCGCTGCTCGCGGAGCGTCTGGGCGTACCGCAGGTGACCCTGCTGTCCGAGGTCTCCGTCGAGGACGGCACGGTCAAGGGCCGCCGTGACGGCGACGCCGCCTCCGAGCAGCTCGAGGCCTCCCTCCCGGCGGTCGTGTCGGTCACCGACCAGTCGGGTGAGGCGCGTTACCCGTCCTTCAAGGGCATCATGGCTGCCAAGAAGAAGCCGGTGCAGTCCTGGGACCTGTCCGACCTCGACATCGACGAGGACGAGGTCGGTCTGGAGAACGCCTACACCACGGTCGACACGGCGGCCGAGCGTCCGGCGCGCACCGCCGGCACGATCGTCAAGGACGAGGGCGAGGGCGGCAAGCAGCTCGCCGAGTTCCTCGCGAGCCAGAAGTTCATCTGAGCCGAGAGGCTCGGCTCGCTTCCCGCCCCTCACACCTCGCAAGCAGGAGAGAAGAAGTCCCATGGCTGAAGTTCTCGTCTACGTCGACCACGTGGACGGTGCCGTCCGCAAGCCCACTCTGGAGCTGCTGACGCTGGCCCGTCGCATCGGTGAGCCGGTCGCCGTCGCGCTGGGCAGCGGCGCCGCGGACACCGCCGCCACGCTGGCCGAGCACGGCGCCGTGAAGGTCCTCACCCACGAGGCCGCCGAGTACGCCGACTACCTGGTCGTGCCGAAGGTGGACGCCCTGCAGGCCGCCCACGAGGCCGTCTCCCCGGCCGCCGTCCTGGTCCCGTCCTCCGCCGAGGGCAAGGAGATCGCCGCCCGTCTGGCGCTGCGTCTCGGCTCCGGCATCATCACCGACGCCGTCGACCTGGAGGCCGGCGACGAGGGCCCGGTGGCCACGCAGTCGGTGTTCGCCGCCTCCTACACCACCAAGTCCCGTGTCTCCAAGGGCACCCCGGTCATCACGGTGAAGCCGAACTCGGCCGCCGTGGAGGCCGCTCCGGCCGCCGGCGCGGTCGAGGCCCTGAGCGTGTCCTTCTCCGACCAGGCGACCGGCACCAAGGTCACCGGCCGTACGCCGCGTGAGTCGACGGGTCGTCCGGAGCTGACCGAGGCCGCGATCGTGGTCTCCGGTGGCCGTGGCGTCAACGGCGCGGAGAACTTCGGACTCATCGAGGCGCTCGCCGACTCGCTCGGCGCGGCCGTCGGTGCCTCGCGTGCCGCCGTCGACGCCGGCTGGTACCCGCACACCAACCAGGTCGGCCAGACCGGCAAGTCGGTCTCGCCGCAGCTGTACATCGCCTCCGGCATCTCCGGCGCCATCCAGCACCGGGCCGGCATGCAGACCTCGAAGACCATCGTGGCCATCAACAAGGACGCCGAGGCCCCGATCTTCGAGCTGGTCGACTACGGCATCGTCGGCGACCTGTTCGACGTCGTCCCGCAGCTGACCGAGGAGATCAAGACCCGCAAGGGCTGATCCTCCCCGTCCGTACGAGGCCCTCGCGACCCCGGTCGCGGGGGCCTCGGTGTCCCCGGAGCCTCCCGGCCGGGGACACCGAGGGTGTTGACCGGCCAAGAAGCGCCCGATAACTTCAGCTCAACGAATTGTTGATTCCGTATCGCGGAAGTGAGGAGCGGGGAATGGGGCAGGGGCAGCGGGAACGGGTGGCGACGAGTCTCGCGGGCGCCGTCAGTGAGGAGATCAGCGCCTCCCTCGCGCCGGTCGACGCCGAACTGGAGCGCCGCTATCCCGGAGACCCCGGCACCCGCCAGCCCGTCCACACCGTCTACGTCCCCGGCGACGCCTTCACCGCCGACACCCTCCGCGTCTGGGGCGACCGGGCGCTCACCGCACTCGACGAACACGCCCCCGACGCCGCCGCCTTCGCCGCCGTCCTCGGACTGGACGACGCGCTCGCCGAGGACGTGTACGGCCGCGTCCGCGCCAAACTGGAGCGCGAGCCGGTCGAGGACCTGCGCGTCGACTTCGAGGACGGTTACGGAAACCGCCCCGACGCCGAGGAGGACGAGGCCGCGGCCCGCGCCGCACGGCTGATCGCCGAGGCGTACGCCGAAGGCACCGCGGCCCCGTACATGGGCATCCGTGTGAAGTGCATGGAGGCCGCCGTCCGCGACCGGGGCATCCGCACCCTCGACATCTTCCTCACCGGCCTGCTGGAGGCCGGCGGTCTGCCCGGCGGACTGGTTCTGACCCTGCCCAAGGTCACCTACCCCGAGCAGGTCACCGCCCTGGCCAGGCTCCTCGACGCCTTCGAGGAAGCGCGCGGACTCGAGCCCGGCCGGATCGGCTTCGAGATCCAGATCGAGACCAGCCAGTCCATCCTCGCCGCCGACGGCACCGCCACCGTCGCCCGCATGATCCAGGCCGCCGAGGGCCGCGCCACCGGCCTGCACTACGGCACCTTCGACTACAGCGCCTGCCTCGGCGTCTCCGCCGCGCACCAGGCGAGCGACCACCCGGCCGCCGACCACGCCAAGGCCGTCATGCAGGTCGCCGCCGCGGGCACCGGCGTACGCCTCTCGGACGGCTCCACCAACGTGCTGCCCGTCGGTCCGGCCGAGAAGGTGCACGACGCCTGGCGCCTGCACTACGGCCTCACCCGCCGTGCCCTCGCCCGCGCCTACTACCAGGGCTGGGACATGCACCCCGGCCACCTTCCCACCCGCTACGCGGCCGTCTTCGCCTTCTACCGCGAGGGCTTGGAGCAGGCCGCCGCCCGCCTCGTCCGGTACGTCGGCCGGGCCGGCGGCGACGTCATGGACGAGCCCGCCACCGCCAAGGCCCTCGCCGGATACCTGCTGCGCGGCCTGGACTGCGGCGCCCTGGACACCGCCGAAGTGACCCGGCTCACCGGCCTCGCGCGGGCCGACCTGCAGGGCTTCGCGTCGCCCCGCCGCGGCGATTCGACGGCCTCCGCGCAGTAGCCCCGGCGCGTCCGCCCGCTTGTCTCACCTATCGAATTTCGATAGGTTTCCATCGTGGTTCGGGTGAAGGAGGGGCGATGGGACAGCTGACCGTGCTCGCGCTGCGCGCCGTGACCGTAGCGTTGCTGACGGGTTCCCTGGGCGTGCAGGTGGTGATGGTGCCGCTGCTGGCGGGCGACCTCGACGGGCTGGACGCCGACCACTCCCCCCTGCGCGCCCCGTCGCTCCTCATCGTGGTCCTCGTGGTGCTGGCCGCCCAGACCGTCCTGGTCTGCGTCTGGCGGCTGGTCACGATGGCGCGGCGCGGGACCGTCTTCTCCCCCGCCGCCTTCCGCTACGTGCACATCGTCATCGGCGCGTTCGTCGCCGCCGCACTGCTGGTGTTCGCGCTCGGCGTGCTCCTGGCGCCGGGCGAGGCGGTGGCCCCGGGCATCGTGCTGCTGCTGGGCGGGGCCGGCCTGGCGATCCTGGGGATCGCGCTGATCGTCCTCGTCCTGCGGATGCTGCTGGCGCAGGCCGTCGCGCGCGAGGTCGAGGCGTCGCGGATGCAGGCCGAGCTGGCCGAGGTGATCTGATGCCGATCGCCGTCGACATCGACGTGATGCTCGCCAAGCGGAAGATGTCCGTGGGCGAGCTCGCCGAACGCGTCGGGATCACACCGGCCAATCTGGCGGTGCTCAAGAACGGCCGCGCCAAGGCGGTGCGCTTCACCACCCTCGCCGCGCTCTGCGAAGTGCTCGAGTGCCAGCCGGGCGACCTGCTGCGCTGGGAGGCCGAGGACCCCGAGGGCGCGGACGCCCCGGCCGGATCCGTCACCCGCGCCCCTTAGGCTGTACGCCACGCACGGTCAGTGGTGTCACAGGGACGGGGCAACGGTGTCAACGGGGGAGCACGGACAGGCGGAGGGAACCGGTCGCCTGCTGGCCGGCCGCTACCGGGTCACCGCGCAGCTCGGGCGCGGCGGAATGGGCGTGATGTGGAAGGCGCTGGACGAAGTCCTGGGCCGCGAGGTGGCGGTCAAGGAACTGCGCGCCTACACCGATGCCGCCGGCACCGAACTGGCCGACCTCGGACTGCGGATGCGGCGCGAGGCACGCGCGGCGGCCAGGGTGCGCCACCCCGACGACGACAGCGCGAACGCGGCGTCTGGGTCAGCGACGTCTACATCAAGGGCGGCGCCAACGACGCACCGGTGCCCGGACTTCCGTACTGCTGAGACCCCACATACCGCTCCAGGCCGCAGGCGGTCACCAGCTCCTCCTCGACGAACAGCCGCGTGCCCCGGGCGCACAGCCGCCGGTCGGCGCGGGCCCGCGCGCAGAACTCCTCGGGGGACACGCCGAACAGCTCCCGCAACCCGGGTGAGCCGGCGAGCAGGCCGGTGAGCAGTGCCCGCTGGCCCGGATGGGCGCGCGGGGCGCCGGTGCCGTCGTGCAGCACGCCGTGGCGATTGACGTACACATACGCGCCCGGGAGCGTGGAGCCGTCGGCGAGTTCGATCCGCACGTCGGGTGCGGGCAGCCAGGCGCGGTGGAAGTTGCCGTTCGCCCGCGGTACGCCCTCGCTCGCGTCGATCACCGCGAGCTGCCGGGCGTCGAGCCAGATGACGAACAACTCCCGCACCGTGTGCGGGGCGCTGATGGGTGAGTTCGACACGTACCCCATGCGGCTGACGTGCGCCGAGACGCCGACGCCGACGCCGGTCACCCGGGCCCGCACCATCGGGACCGGCGTGATGACCCCGGACTCGGCCATCTTGTGCCGCAGTTGACCGGGACAGGCGTTGGAGCCGACCGCGAGCACGGGCACGCGGTCCTCGTGCACCAGGCGGTCCAGCGGCAGCAGCCGCTCCCCGTTGAGCAGTCCCGACTCCCGCGGCCACGCGCCCGGATACAGCAGCGGATGCTCGCGCGGCGCCTTGTCCAGGCCCAGCGCCCGCAGGGTGCGGTCCTCCTCCACCGGCATCGCCCGCTCAGTCCGCCGGGGGCAGCTCGCCGGAGCCCCGGGTGATCAGTCGGGTGGGGATGACGATGCGCTCCGGAGTGAGCAGAGTGCCGTCCAGTTGACGGAACAGACGCTCGGCGGCGGTCCGGCCGAGGGTCGCCGCGTCCTGGGCGACGACGGTGACCCCCGGCTGCAGGAGATCGGCCAGCTCGATGTCGTCGAAACCGACGAGGGCGACCGGGCGCGCGTGTTCGGCGAGCACACGGACCACGGTGACCGTCACCCGGTTGTTGCCCGTGAAGATCGCGGTGACCGGATCCGGGCTGGAGAGCATGTCCTCGGCCGCCCGGCGCACCCGATCCGGGTCGGTGATCCCCAGCGACATCCAGGAGTCCGCCACCTGTATCCCCGCGTCCTCCATGGCGGTCCGGTAGCCGCGCAGCCGCTCGGCCGCGGTGTGGATGCGGGGCATGTCACCGATGAAGCCGATCCTGCGGTGGCCGTGCGCGATGAGGTGGCTGACACCGTCGCGGGCACCGCCGTGGTTGTCCGACACCACGACGTCCGCGTCGATGTGCCCGGCCGGCCGGTCCACGAAGACGGTGGCGACGCCCGCCTTGATCTCCGGCTCCAGGTAGCGGTGGTCGTCGCCTGCCGGGATCACCACCAGTCCGTCCACCCGGCGGGCGCACAGGGCCAGCACCAGCTCCTGCTCGCGGTCGGCGTCCTCCGCGCTGGAGCCGTTGATCAGCAGGGCGCCGTGTGCGCGGGCCACCTCCTCGACCGCCCGGCTCAACGGCCCGTAGAACGGGTCCGCGAGATCCTCCAGGACCAGACCGATGCTGGCGGTGCGGCCCTTGCGCAGCACCCGGGCACTGTCGTTGCGGCGGAAGCCCAGCGCCTCGATCGCCTCCTGGACGCGGCGCTCCGTCTCCGGCGTGACCCCGGCTTCGCCGTTGACCACCCGGGAGACCGTCTTGAGTCCGACACCGGCCCGGGCGGCCACGTCCTTCATCGTCGGACGGTTGCCGTAACGGTTCCTGGGGAGGCGTTCGGTGCGGCGGGTCGTCTCCGGCACGGTGCGATGTCCTGTCCTGTCGGCCACGGGGATGCGCTGGCCCATGGGTTGTATGAGGATGTGGCGTCGAGCATAGAGCCTGGACAACGTTGTCAGGCTCAGGAGACACTGTCCAACGCACACTCCGGCCTGCACATCACCGCTCGACCGGGCCGCTGCCCACGGTCCATGTGTTGCCTCCTGGTCGCGCATGGTCGTTCCCAGGGCTTTTCGACGTTTTCTGATGTTTGACGGGGAGATTCGACGCTGATGCACACCGACCTCGTGGCTGCGCTCGATATCGGCGGCACCAAGATCGCCGGCGCACTGGTGGACCGCCAGGGCCGGATCCTGGTCCGAGCCCAGCGGCCGACGCCCGCGCGGGAGGGCGGCGAGACCGTGATGAGGGCGGTCGACGCGGTGCTCGACGAGCTCACCGCGTCCCCGCTGTGGCAGCGCGCCGGCGCGGTGGGCATCGGCAGCGCAGGTCCCGTGGACGCCACCGCCGGCACGGTGAGCCCGGTGAACGTCCCCGGCTGGCGCGACTACCCGCTCGTCTCCCGGGTCCGGACCGCGGCCGGGGGCCTGCCCGTGGAGCTGATCGGCGACGGTGTGGCCATCGCAGCCGCCGAACACTGGCAGGGCGCCGCCCGCGGCCACGACAACGCGCTGTGCATGGTCGTCTCGACGGGGGTCGGCGGCGGCCTGGTGCTCGGTGGCCGGCTGCACCCCGGGCCCACCGGCAACGCCGGCCACATCGGCCACATCAGTGTGGACCTCGACGGCGACCTGTGTCCGTGCGGCTCGCGCGGTTGTGTGGAGCGCATCGCGAGCGGCCCCAACATCGCCCGCCGGGCCCTGGACAACGGCTGGCGGCCCGGCCCGGACGGTGACACCTCCGCCGCCGCGGTGGCCGCCGCCGCCCGCGCCGGGGATCCGGTGGCCGTGGCGTCCTTCGAGCGGGCGGCCAGGGCGCTGGCCGCGGGCATCGCGGCCACCGCGACGCTCGTCGAGATCGACATCGCCGTGATCGGCGGGGGCGTGGGCAAGGCGGGTGAGGTCCTCTTCGCCCCTCTGCGTCAGGCCCTGACCGAGTACGCCACCCTGTCCTTCGTCCACCGCCTCGCGGTGACACCGGCGCAGATGGGCACCGACGCGGGCCTGGTGGGTGCCGCTGCGGCGGCGCTGGCCAGGAGTGCGGACGCGGCGGTTGCGGCAGTGTGAGGGCGGAGGGCGGAGGGCGGAGGGCGGAGGGCTGGGGCACGCGGGGCCCCGAGGGGCCGTGTCCGAGCCCGGTCGTCCGAGCCCGGTCGTCCGAGCCCGGTCTTCGGAGTCCGGTCTTCCCGGTCCGGTCGTCCGACCGCGGGCGTCCGATGCGCCCGCCCGGTGCCAGGCGACAGTGACCGGCGGCGGTGACGGGCGGTGGTGCCGGGCGACAGTGACCGGCGGGGGTGACGGGCGGTGGTGCCGGGCGACAGTGACCGGCGGCGGTGACGGGCGGTGGTGCCAGGCGACAGTGACCGGCGGCGGTGACGGGCGGCGGGGGCAGACGACAGTGACCGGCGGCGGGGGCGGTTCCGGCAAGCCGTGCGTGACCCTGGGGCCGCTCCGGCAGTTGAGCCGGGCATGAAGAAGCGCAGCATGCTTGCCATCGCCTCCCTCGCCACCGGCTTCGTCGTCGCGGCGATCACCCCGTCCCACGCGCTCGGTGAGGGCATCGGCGGTCTCAGCGTCGACGACACCCTCGACACCCTCGACCGGACCGTCGCCGAGGGCAACACCCTGGCCCTGGACGTCGACCGGGAGGACGAGGACTGACGCGTCCCACGGCGGACGCACACGGCGCCGGAGTCCTCGACGGGAGGGCACCGGCGCCGCTCTCATGCGTTCTCAACGGGAGCTGGTTTCCGTGGCAGGGTGGAGCGGGCAAGCCACAGGGGGCCAACAGAAGAGGGGGAACCGTGATCGTCTGGATCAACGGCGCGTTCGGTGCGGGAAAGACCACCACCGCGCGCGAACTGATCGAGCTGATCCCGAACAGCACGCTCTTCGACCCCGAGGTCATCGGCGGAGCACTGGACCAGCTGCTTCCGCCCAAGCGCCTCGCCGAGGTCGGCGACTTCCAGGACCTTCCGATCTGGCGACGACTCGTGATCGACACGGCGGCCGCGATGCTCGCCGAGCTGGGCGGGACCCTCGTGGTCCCCATGACCCTGCTGCGCCAGGAGTACCGCGACGAGATCTTCGGCGGCCTCGCCGCTCGCCGGATACCGGTCAGGCACGTCCTCCTGGCCCCGGCCGAAACGATCCTGCGGGAGCGCATAGCCGGCCGCGAGATACCGGCGGACCTCCCTGACGGCGACATACGCGTCCGCCAGTGGTCGTACGACCACATCGAGCCGTACAAGGCGGCCCTCGCCGCCTGGCTCACCGCCGACGCCTACCCGATCGACACCGGTGCCCTCACCCCGTACGCCGCCGCCCTGCGCATCGCCGGGGCGGTCGGCAGGGGGGAGGTGCCCGCCTGCGACATCGTACAGACGCCCGAGCCGACCGCCGAGACGGTCGCCGCCGGCGTCCTGCTCTTCGACGAGCAGGACCGGGTACTGCTCGTCGACCCGACCTACAAGGCGGGCTGGGAATTCCCGGGCGGGGTCGTGGAACGCGGTGAGGCCCCCGCGCGCGCGGGCATGCGCGAGGTCGCCGAGGAGACCGGGATCCGCCTCGACGACGTACCGTCGCTCCTCGTCGTCGACTGGGAGCCGCCGGCGCCGCCCGGATACGGGGGCCTGCGGCTGCTCTTCGACGGTGGCCGGCTCGACTCCGCGGACGCCGCGCGGCTGCTGCTGCCCGGGCCGGAACTGCGCGGCTGGCGCTTCGCGTCCGAGGCCGAGGCGGCCGAACTGCTGCCCCCCGTCCGCTACGAACGGCTGCGCAGGGCGCTACGGGCACGGGAACGCGGGAAGGCGATGTATCTGGAGGCGGGAGTGCCGGTCGAGTGAGGCCCGGCCGGCGGTCGCCGGTCAGCGGCCGACCGGCCCGCCCTCATCCGGCCCGTCGTGTGTCCCCTCCGCGGCCGCCTCGTCCGCTCCATCGGCCGCCGCCCGCAGAGCGCGGGCCGCCCGCGCGGTCACCGGGTCGCCGTGGCCGAAGCAGGCCACTTCCGCGTCGAGCGCGGCCAGCCGGTGGCAGGCGGTGACGACCTGGCGCCGGTCGAGGTTGAACACGCCCGGCATCACGGTGCCGTCCACGGGCGAGGCGGCGACCGTGTCCCCGGTGAACAGCACACCGTGCCGGGGCAGATGGAGCGCGATGCTGCCGTGCGTGTGCCCCGGGACGTGCACGACGTGCGCTCCGCCGCCCAGGTCGAGGACGTCACCGTCGAGCAACTCCGTGACCTGGCCGGGGTGTTCGAAGTCGGGCGGGGGCAGGAGCCGCACCGCCCGCTCGTGCAGCGGGCGTTCCCAGTCCTCGAACACCGGTGGCGGACCCGGCACGTCACCGAGCACGTGCGGAGCGTCCAGCCGGTGGGCCAGCACCTCGGCACCGGTGAGCGCCGCCACCTCGGCTGCTCCGCCCGCGTGGTCCTCATGGAAGTGGGTGAGGACGATGCGGCGTACGTCCCGCGGGTGCCGGCCGAGGGCGGCCAGGGCCCGGGCGATCGGCGTACCGGAGCCCGCCGGGCCGGCGTCGATCAGGGTCAGCCCGTCGTCATGCCCTTCGCGGCCGTCGCGCCACAGGTAGGCCTGGCCGACCGGGAAGCGCAGGAGGTGGAGACGGGGGAGGAGTTCGATGACGTCCATGGCACGACCGTAGGGCCGGGCCCCCGCCCGTGGACGGGGGCTCTGCCGAGAGCAGAGCGGCGGACCGTCCGAGGTCAGCTCGCGCCGGACGCGTAGTTGCGCAGGAACAGCGCCTCCGTGACCGACAGACGCTCCAGCTCGTCCGGGGACACGCTCTCGTTCACGGCGTGGATCTGGGCCTCCGGCTCGCTCAGGCCGATGAGCAGGATCTCCGCCTTCGGGTAGAGGGCGGCGAGGGTGTTGCACAGCGGGATCGAACCGCCCTGACCGGCGTACTGCATCTCCTGGCCCGGGTACGCGTCCGCCATCGCCTCCGCCATGGCCTGGTAGGCCGGGCTGGTGGTGTCCGCGCGGAACGCCTGGCCCTGACCGATCTGCTCGGTGCTCACCTGCGCACCCCACGGCGTGTGCGTCTCCAGGTGCGCCCGGAGCAGTCTGGTCGCCTCGGCGGCGTCGACGCCCGGCGGCACCCGCAGGCTGATCAGCGCGCGGGCGCTCGCCTGCACGGACGGCGTGGCACCGACCACCGGCGGGCAGTCGATGCCGAGCACGGTGACCGCAGGGCGCGCCCAGATGCGGTCGGCGACCGTGCCGGAACCGATCAGCTCCACACCGTCGAGCACCTTGGCGTCCTTGCGGAACTGCGCGTCGTCGTACTGCAGTCCGTCCCACGCGCCGTCACCGCTCAGCCCGTCGACGGTCGTGCTGCCGTCCTCGGCGCGCAGCGAGTCCAGTACGCGCACGAGTGCGGCCAGCGCGTCGGGTGCGGCCCCGCCGAACTGGCCGGAGTGCAGGTTGCCCTCGAGGGTGTCGATCCGCACGCGCACCAGCGTCATGCCGCGCAGGGTGGAGGTGACCGTGGGCAGACCGACGCGGAAGTTGCCCGCGTCGCCGATGACGATGGTGTCGGCCGCCAGCAGCGCGGGGTGGTCCTCGGCGTACCGCTCCAGGCCGCCGGTGCCCTGCTCCTCCGAACCCTCCACGATCACCTTGACGTGCACCGGGACGCCGCCGTCGGCCTTCAGCGCGCGCAGCGCCAGCAGGTGCATGATGACGCCGCCCTTGCAGTCGGCGGCCCCGCGCCCGTACCAGCGGCCGTCCCGCTCGGTCAGCTGGAAGGGCGGGGTGGCCCAGCCCGCCTCGTCCAGCGGCGGCTGCACGTCGTAGTGGGCGTACAGCAGCACGGTCTTCGCACCCTCCGGGCCCGGCAGGTAGCCGTACACCGACTGCGTGCCGTCCGGGGTGTCCAGCAGCGCCACGTCCTGGAAACCCTCGGCGGTCAGCGCGTCCGCGATCCAGCGTGCGGCGCCCGCGCTCTCCTCGCGCGGGAACTGGCCGAAGTCCGCCACCGACCTGAAGGCCACCAGTTCGGTGAGCTCTTCCTTCGCCCTGGGCATCAGCGAGGCGACGGTCGCGGCGACCGGATTCGACGGCATGGGCACGCTCCTTGTGGGTGCGACGTTGTACTTCTGCGTACTTCTTTGTGCGAGATGATCGTGCGGTGAGCGTGAGGACCCGCGTACGAGGCACTCACGCCGCCGATCCTCCCACAGTGGCCCACGGTGACCGCCGCCGTAGGATGCGGGGGACAAGAGCGGCAGGCGGCTGGATCGGGAGCAGTAGACCATCGTGAGCAGCGAGAACTCTTCGGCGGACGACGTGCGGCAGGTGTGGGACGTCGTCGTGGTGGGCGCGGGACCCGCGGGGGCCTCGGCCGCCTACGCGGCGGCGGTCGCGGGGCGGCGCGTGCTGTTGCTGGAGAAGGCGGAGCTGCCGCGCTACAAAACGTGCGGCGGCGGCATCATCGGCCCCTCGCGCGACGCGCTGCCGCCCGGCTTCGAGCTTCCGCTCAAGGACCGGGTGCACGCGGTGACGTTCTCGAACAACGGCCGCTTCAGCCGCACCCGCCGGTCCCGGCAGATGATGTTCGGGCTGATCAACCGGCCCGAGTTCGACCAGCAGCTGGTGGAGCACGCGCAGAAGGCGGGCGCCGAGCTGCGCACCGGCGTCGCCGTGCAGCGGGTGGAGCAGCACGGCTCGGCCGTACCGGACCGGCGCACGGTCGCCGTCGTCCTGCAGGGCGGTGAGACGGTGTTCGCGCGCGCCGTGGTCGGCGCGGACGGCAGCGCGGGCCGGATAGGCGCGCACGTCGGGGTCAAGGTCGACCAGGTCGATCTGGGTCTGGAGGCGGAGATCCCGGTGCCGGAGACCGTCGCGGAGGACTGGAAGGGCAGGGTGCTCATCGACTGGGGTCCCATGCCGGGCAGTTACGGCTGGGTCTTCCCCAAGGGCGACACGCTGACCGTCGGTGTGATCTCGCGGCGCGGTGAAGGCGCCGCGACCAAGCGGTACTTGGAGGACTTCATCGGGCGGCTCGGCCTCGCCGGCTTCGAACCGAGCATCTCCTCCGGCCACTTGACCCGCTGCCGCGCCGACGACTCGCCGCTGTCGCGCGGGCGGGTGCTGGTGTGCGGGGACGCGGCCGGGCTGCTGGAGCCGTGGACCCGGGAGGGCATCTCCTTCGCGCTGCGCTCCGGCCGGCTGGCGGGGGAGTGGGCGGTGCGGATCGCCGAGGCGCACGATGCCGTGGAGACGCGCCGGCAGGCGCTGAACTACGCCTTCGCCGTCAAGGCGGGGCTCGGCGTGGAGATGAGCGTGGGCAAGCGGATGCTGGCGGCGTTCGAACGGCGCCCGGGGGTGTTCCACGCGGTCCTCACCGGTTTCCGCCCGGCCTGGAAGGCCTTCAAGGACATCACGCAGGGCTCGACGACGCTCGGCGAACTGGTCCGCACCCACCCGCTGGCGCACCGCGCCCTGATGGCGCTGGACCGGCGTCCCGCGGACGCGGCCGAAGAGGCCGGCTCCTGACCGTGATCCGGAAGGCCGGCCGGCCCCGGGCGGCTCGTCGTCGGCCGCCCGCGACGTGAGGGGCGGCATCGCCCCGTGGGCGTGGGCGGGCACACGGTCCGGCACGTCGAAGGACTCGTCCGGCCCTGCTCGGTCACCTGTCCGCACCGCTCGGCTTCACCCCGGCCGGGCCGGTCGAGCCCCGGCGTCCCGGTGCCGATGTGGTGGACGCCGCCCTCACCGGTGGGGTTCGCGACCGCTGCGCCGGGTGAGGACAAGGCAGGCCGCGACGCCGACGGACGTACTTCACCGGGAGTACGTGTGATCACCACGTCGGGCTGACGTCACCCGGGGTGTCCGGCGTCTAGCGTGGCGGGCATGGACGAGCAGCGTGGACCCGGTGGCGGGCCGCCGGGGTGGTGGCGCCAGGGGTGGCCGCCCCGGTGGTGGCGGCACGGCCCGCCCGCAGGGAGCCGCTGGAGCGACGAGGGCCATGGGGCCCCCGACGGTGACGACGAGGGCGGCGCGGTGCGGCCTCCCCGGTGGCCCTGGCGCTCGACCATGCTGCTCACGGCGTTCGTGCTGTTCGGTTCCCACTTCGCGGACCAGGCCCAGGAGGGCGAGCGGGTCGCCCTGGACCCCTTCGGGCGGGTGCTGCTGTTCGTGACGGGGGCGATGCTGCTGTGGCGGAAGCGTCACCCCGTGCCCGTGGTGTTCGGCACGGTTGCCGCCGTCCTGGTCTATGTGGGGGCCGGCTACCCGTACGGACCGGTGTTCCTCACCGTCGCCGTGGCGTGTTTCGGTGCCATCGTCTCGGGGCGCCGGCATGCCGCCTGGGCGGCGATGGGGACGCTGTGGGCGGGGCACGTACTGATCGCCCATGTGCTGTACCGGTGGCTGCCGCCGTCCGGTGACGGGCCCGCCTCCTGGAACCAGGAGCTCGTGAGTGCCACCTGGGTGGTGGCGCTCGTGGCGGTGTCGGAACTGGCCCGGGCCCGCCGTGAGCAGTGGGCGCGGGAGCGGGCCGAGCGGGCCCAGGCGGCGCGGCGGCGCGCGGACGAGGAGCGGCTGCGGATCGCCCGGGAACTGCACGACGTGCTCGCGCACAGCATCTCCGTCATCAATGTGCAGGCGGGCGTCGGGCTCGCGCTCCTGGACACCGACCCGGAGCAGGCGCGCACCGCGCTCACCACCATCAAGATCCAGAGCAGGGAGGCGCTCGGCGAGGTGCGGCAGGTGCTCGACACCCTGCGCGCGCCCGGCGCCGCGCCGCGCGCCCCGGCACCCGGTCTGGACCGGCTGCCCGAGCTGGTGGAACAGGCCGCGAGCGCGGGCCTCACGGTGACGGTGCAGGGGCAGCCGCCCACACTGCCGCCCGGCGCGGACCTGGCCGCCTTCCGCATCGTCCAGGAGGCCCTCACCAACGTCGTACGGCACTCGGGTTCGCGCGAGGCGCGTGTGCGCATCGAACAGGGCGAGGGGCGGCTGCGGCTGCGCGTCGACGACGACGGGCCCGCCACCGGAGCCGACGCGGGAGGCAGCGGGAACGGGCTCGCCGGGATGAGGGAGCGGGCCGCCGCGCTGGATGGCACCATCGAGGCGGGCCCGCGTCCCGACGGCGGGTTCCGGGTGCTCGCCGTACTGCCGCTCGACGTCGAGGAGGACCGGTGATCCGCGTACTGCTCGCCGACGACCAGTCACTGGTCCGGGCAGGATTCCGAGCGCTGCTGGACGCTCAGCCGGACATCGAGGTGGCGGGGGAGGCGTCCGACGGTGAGGAGGCCGTGCGCCTGATCCGCGCACTGCGGCCCGACGTCGTGCTGATGGACATCCGCATGCCCGCGCTCGACGGCCTGGCCGCGACCCGCCGGGTCACCGGGGACGCGGAGCTGGGGGACGTGAAGGTGGTCATGCTCACCACCTTCGAGCTGGACGAGTACGTCTTCGAGGCGATCCGCTCGGGAGCCTCGGGTTTCCTGGTCAAGGACACCGAGCCGGAGGAACTGCTGCGCGCGGTGCGGGCGGTGGTCCACGGTGACGCGCTGCTCTCGCCCGGGGTGACCCGCCGGCTGATCGCCGAGTTCGCGGCCCGTTCCAGGGAACCGGCCGCGGCGGACGCCCTGGCCGAGCTCACCGAGCGGGAGCGGGAGGTCATGGCCCTGGTCGGCATCGGGCTGTCCAACGAGGAGATCGCCCGCCGCCTGGTCGTCAGTCCGCTCACCGCCAAGACCCACGTCAGCCGCACCATGGTGAAACTGGGCGCCCGCGACCGGGCCCAACTGGTGGTTCTGGCCTACGAATCGGGATTGGTGCGGCCGGGCTGGCTGGGCTGACCGGCCCGCCGGAACCGGACCAGCACGGCGACCGTGCGGACGGCGAACAGGACCGTCGCGAGCGCCGACCCGGTGCCGAGCAGCAATGTCCCGACGACGGGCGGCAGTTCGAAGAGGAGGGCCGGCCCCGCCACCGCCCCGAGGACGACCGCCGCGGCGAAGACCGCGCTGCACAGCGCGTACCCGATCTCGACGGTGATCGCGTCCCGCTCGGCCTGAGTCCTGCGCCCTCCGTAACCCGTCACGCCCGCCCCCTTGCATTCGGTCACACCGGGAGTCAAACAGGCGTGCGCCCGGCGGGCAAGCAACCCGCCGGGCGCACTCGGGGGGAGACACTCCCCAGTCGCGGGCGCCGACGCGCTCCGCCTCCATCCGCGGCACAGGCGACCTGGCCACGACCACGGACCCGCCCCCGCGGCGGTCGCCGCGCAGTCCCGTGAGCGTGCGGAGCAGGCCGGTCGGGTGCCCCACAACCGGGGGATCCAGTGCCCGTCGGGCACGGAGGTGGTGAGCGGAGCGGTCATGGCCGGGAGATTTGCAGGCGCATGCATAAAATGCGGGTGCATTTAATGCCGGTGCAATGAACTCGGTTCTCTGCTACGGTGCGCCCATGGCGGCGAAGCAGGCCGAACAGGCGCTCGTGGAACGGTGGCGTGACGTGCTCGCCCTGCATGCGCGCACCCAATGCGAGATCGACCGCGCCCTGCATGAACACGGGTTGTGCGCCAGCGACTTCGAGGTTCTCGACATCCTCGCGCAGAACGCCGGATCGGGCGACTTCTCCTACCGCGTCCAGGAGATCTCCGAGCGCATCCATCTGAGCCAGAGCGCGCTGTCCCGGCTGCTCGCCCGGCTGGAGAAGGAGGGCCTGGTCGAGCGCCGGATGTGCCCGGAGGACCGGCGGGGGGTCCGGGTGTCGCTCTCGGAGAAGGGGCGCGTGCTGCACGGCGGAGTGCTGCCGGTGCAGCGCGCGGTGCTGGCCCGGATGCTCTCCGACGGCTGAGCAGCCGGGCCGGGGCCTCGCATCCCTGTGTGATCCCCGCGCGATCCCGTGCGATCTCTTCGCGCCTGCTGAGCGATCCCCGCGCGATACCGAGCGCTTGCCGTGCGCAGCCTCAGATCACGGCGGAAGTGTTCCGCCAGAGCGTGGCGAGTACCGGATCGCCCGACATCGCCGGGACCGGCCGCCGGTTCCACAGTGCGAGATACACCTCCTCGGCCGGTCCGGCCAGTTCGCACTCCGCTTCCGTATCCGCGTCCCGTGTGGTCACCGGGGGTTCCGGGGACAGACGTACGGTCCACGCCGCGTCCGCGTCGCTCACGCGCACCCGCAGGACCCGGGGCGATTCGGTGCGCACCCGGCTCTTCGGCCGTGCGTGGAAGCCCCGTAGCAGCTCGTCGACGCCGTCCACGGCGAACTCCGTGGCGATCGGGGCCGACGCGCCCCCGCGGGCCGACTCCGCGTCGACCCGGTGGACGGTCGTCTCGTGCGCCTGACGGCGGGCCCAGAACGCGAGCGCGGAGGGGGGTCCGGGCAGAAAAGTGAAGCACTCCACATCGGGTGCCGCGCCGGCCAGGGTGTCCAGCAGGCGGCGGTGGCTGTCGCGGTACCAGGCCACGAGCTCGGCGCCGTCCAGCTCGGGATGCCCGCCCATCGGGCGCGGCGCGACGTGCCGGTCCGCGACGAAGGCGGCGGCCCACCGGTGCACCACGCCGGTGTGCCGGAGGAGGTCCCGTGTCCGCCACCCCGGGCAGGCGGGGACCACGGCGTTCATTCCGGCCTCCGCCGCGGCGTCCGCCGGCAACCGGCCCTCTGTCTCCAGGATCTCCAGGAACGAGGCAGTGTCCATGCACAGGAGTGTGCCGTACGGGACCGCCCGCCCGGACCTACGGCAGCGGGGTCCCGCCCGTCGCGTTCACGATCTCGGCGGTGATGTACGACGCCTCCTGGGAGGCGAGGAAGACGTACGCCGGCGCCATCTCGGCCGGCTGGGCCGGCCGCCCGATGGGCGCCTGCTTGCCGAACTCCTGGGTGTCCGGCAGGGTCGCCGGGATCAGCGGCGTCCACACCGGGCCCGGCGCCACCGCGTTGACCCGGATGCCCCGCTCGATCAGCATCTGCGCCAGCCCCTGGGTGAACGTGACGATGGCGCCCTTCGTGGTCGCGTAGTCCAGCAGGTGCGGGCTCGGCTTGTAGGCCTGGACGGACGTCGAGTTGATGATGCTGCCGCCTTCCGGCATGTGCGGCAGGGCCAGCTTGCACAGCCAGAACATGCCGTACAGGTTGGTGCGCATCACCCGGTCGAACTGCTCGGTGGAGATCGCCTCGATGCCGTCGGGCTGCGACATCTGGTACGCCGCGTTGTTCACCAGGATGTCGATCCGGCCGAACTCGGAGACCGCGCGGTCGACCAGCGCCCGGCAGTTCTCCTCCTCCCGCACGTCGCACTCGACGGGCACGGCCCGCCGGCCGGCCTCCTCCACCCACCGCACGGTCTCGGCGGCGTCGTCCTTCTCGCTGTCCAGGTGCGTGAAGACCACGTCGGCCCCCTCACGGGCGAACGCCAGGGCGACCGCCCGTCCGATCCCGGAGTCCCCACCGGTGATCACGGCCTTGCGGTCCGCCAGCCGCCCGCTGCCCCGGTAGCTGTCCTCGCCGTGGTCCGGCGGCGGATCCATGGGACCGGTCCAGCCGGGATGCGGCTGGTCCTGGGACGGGAAATCGGGCGTCGGATGCCGCTCGGCGGGGTTCTGCTGCTCGGTCACGGTCTCTCCCAGGTTCCGGGGGCGGTTGCCGCGCCCGCCGACGACGGACCGGCGGACGCGCGACTCCGGGTACCCCGACCTCGGACCATTGATCCGGTGATCCCGGGAAACGGGGGAGACCGCGCGGACGGGGACTTCCTCAGTCGGCGTTCACATGGCGCGTCGCGAAGCCGATGAGCGTGGCCAGTGCGGCCAGCACCGCCACGCTGGTCAGGGCGGCCGGGAGACTGAACAAGTCCGCCATGAATCCGATCGCGGGCGGTCCGAGCAGCATGCCGCCGTATCCCAGGGTGGAGGCGGTCGCCACCCCGCCGGGGCCCGCGAGGGCGCCCGCCCGCTCGACGGCCACGGGGAAGAGGTTGGCCAGGCCGATGCCGGTGATCGCGTAGCCGAGCAGGGCCGCCCACAGGGAGGGCGCGAGCGCGCCGAGCAGCATTCCGGCCGCCGCGGTGGAGCCGCCCGCGAGCACGGTGCGGGTCCGGCCGAGCCGTTCGAGCAGCGTCGTACCGGTGAGCCGCCCGATCGTCATGGCGAGCGCGAAACACGAGTACCCGACGGCCGCCGCGCCCGGCGAGGCGCCGAGGTCCTGCTCGAGATGGAGCGCACCCCAGTCGGCCAGCGCCCCTTCGCCGTACGCGGTGCACAGCGCGATGAGTCCGAAGACGATCACCAGCGCGCGGGTGCGGCGGTCCAGCCGGCGCGGGGCGCCCTGCTCGGGCCTCCTCCGCCCGTCCGCCGGCGTCAGCGGCTCGCACCGCATGAGCACCCGCCCCGCCACGGCCGTGACCAGCAGACCGACGACGGCCAGCCCCCACAGGTGCCGGGTCGGTGACAGGGAGCCGGCGACCAGGGCGCCCAGGCCCGCGCCGATCATGCCGCCCAGACTGAACGCGGCGTGGAAGCTGGGCATGACGGGCCGCTTCAGCGCGGCCACGAGATCGACGGCGGCGCTGTTGAAGGCGACGTTGATGCCGCCGTACGCCGCGCCGAACAGCAGCAGGACGGCGCCGAGCGCGAGCACCGAATGGGTCAGCGGCGGCAGGCCGACGCCGAGGCAGAGCAGGACCGCGCAGACGACGGTGACGAGGTGACTGCCGTAGCGGCGGCACAGGCGGCCGGTGAGCGTCATGGTGATGACGGCCCCGGCGGAGACGCCGAGCAGGGCGAGGCCCAGGGTGCTCGCGGAGGCGCCGGTCTGTTCCTTGATGGCCGGGATGCGGACGACCCAGCCGGCGAAGACGAAGCCGTCGAGGGCGAAGAAGGCGGTCAGGGCGAGACGGAGTCGGACGAGGTCGGGACCCGGCACCACACTGTGCGAACGGGTTTTGTTTATCAGCGACACAAAGTGAGGCTAGGTGGGCACGGAGCCCGGGGCAAGGGCGCCGGAGGGCGGGAGCGGGGTGGTGGCGGGCGGGGGTCGGGAGCGGTGGCGGGAGTCGCGGCGGGGAGGCCGGGGCGTCTCCGCGGGAGTGGCCGCGTTAACCCGTGTGAACGTCCCGGATGGTGGGACCGGCCGACATGACTAACGGTGGATCATGCCGGAGAACGGGACAACCGTGCTGACGCGGAGTCAGCTGCTCGGTCTCCTGCGGAAGGACTCTCAGATGCGTTCTGCCCGCATGGTGCTCGCCACCGCAACGGCCACGGCGGCCCTCGCCATCGCCGCGCCCGCAGCCTACGCCGACCACACGGGTGACGGGGGCCACGACGACTCTTCCTACAGCAAGGAGCACGACTCTACTTCCAGCAAGGAGGAGGACTCTTCCAGCAAGGAGGAGGACTCTTCCTACAGCAAGGAGCAGGACTCTTCCTACAGCAAGGAGCACGACAAGGACGGCAAGCACGACAAGCCGTACGGCGGAATGCACACGGGCGGCGGGGCTCTTGCCGCCGTGAGCGAGGAGGACTGGGGCACCGCCGACAAGGAGCACGACAAGGACAGCAAGCACGACAAGGACAGCAAGCAAGACAAGCCGCACGGTGGGATGCACACGGGCGGCGGGGCTCTTGCCGCCGTGAGCGAGGAGGACTGGGGCACCGCCAAGGACCCGAAGTACGACCCCGAGACCTACAAGGACAAGGGCGACTCCGAGAGCGAGGAGTCCTGGAGCGGCAAGCAGGGCAAGGAGTGGAAGCACGAGAAGCCGCGCGGCGGGATGCACACCGGCGGCGGCGGTCTCGCCGACCCCGGTGTCACGGCCGGCGGTCTGGCCGCACTCGCGGTCCTCGGCACCGGTGCGTACGCGCTGCGCCGCAAGAAGGTCTCCGGGGACGTGGCCTGAGCCATGCCCGGCGTCATAGCGGCCGGGGCCGTCGTACGCGCTTCGCGCGTCCCGGCGGCCCCGCCCGCTCTGCCGCGTGTCTTACCCGCTGCCGTGCCCGAATGAGGTGGTTCCCCGATGCCGGCCAGTCCCCCCACCCCCCTCGAAACCGATCCGGCGTCACCGCTGAGGCGGAGACTGCGCGCCGTCATGACGGCCGTCTTCTGGAGCGGGGTCGGCCTGGTGCTGGCCACGACCTTGCTGGGCGGAACCGAGGATCCCCCGGACGACGCCCACGGACCGCACGCGCCCCCCGCGGTGTCCACGGCGCCGTCCGGCCCCGCCGCGAGCGACCGGCCTGCCGCCGGTGAGCCCGCTCCCCGTGAGCCGGCTGCCCGTGAGCCGGCGGCCAAGCGGTTGCCGCGGTCCGAGCCGACCCGGCTCCTCATCCCCGCCATCGACGTCGACGCTCCCTTCACCGATCTCGCCATCAACGGCAAGGGCCAGCTCGAGCCGCCGCCGGCCCACAACACCAACCTGGTCGGCTGGTACGCCAAGGGCGTCTCCCCGGGCGAACGCGGTACGTCGATCATCGCCGGGCACGTGGACACGGCGACGTCCCCGGCCGTGTTCGCGCGCCTGAGCGAACTGAAGAAGGGGGACCGGTTCCGGGTGCTGCGCGAGGACGGCAGCAAGGCGACGTTCGTGGTGGACGAGACGGAGTCGTACGACAAGGACGACTTCCCCGACGCGCGCGTGTACGCCGACACCCCCGACGCCCAGGTCCGGCTCATCACCTGCGCGGGGGACTACGACCGTGCCGCCAAGGACTACACCGAGAACCTGGTGGTCTTCGCCCATCTCGTCTGACCCGGCCGGGTGGCTGCCCGGAAGGGGGAGGGACCTTCCGGGCAGCACGTCCGTCAGGCCACGGAGCAGTCCGCGCCGTTGAGACTGAACGCCGTGGGGCTGGGGTTCGTGCCGGTCCGCGTGCCCGTGAAGCCGAGGGTCACCGAGCCGGACGCGGGGATCGCCGCGGTGTACGAGGCGGAGGTGACGCTGACCTCGGAACCGCTCTGGGCCGGCGTGCCACCCCACATGTTGGTGATGCGCTGGCCGGCGGGGAAGCTCCAGCGCAGCGTCCACCCGTTGACCGCCGAGCTTCCGGTGTTGCGGACCGTGACCTCGCCCTGGAAGCCGCCCGGCCATTCGCCGGTCACCCGGTAGCCGACCTCACAGGCCCCCGTCGTTCCGCCGGAGGGCGTGGTGACGGTCACCGTGGCGGAGCGCTGCGAGCGGTTGCCGGCGGCGTCCCGGGCGTAGACGGCGAAGGTGTAGGAGGTGGCCGCGGTGAGTCCGGTGACGGTGGCGGAGGTGCCGGTCGTCGTGGTGGCGACGGTCTCCGTGCCACCGCTGATCCGCACGACGTCGTAGCCCGTGACGCCGTTCGCGTCGGTGGCGGCACCCCAGGTGAGCGTGGCGGACGAGGCGGTCACCGCCGAGGCGGCCGGGGTGCCCGGAGCGGTCGGGGCGGTGGTGTCGCCGCCGGAGCCGGATCCGTAGATCGCGGCTTCCTCGGACGTGGCGGCGATGCCGTTGGCGCCGTTGAAGAGGCGCTCGCCCCAGCTGGTCAGCTGGTTCGGGTCGAAGTTCGTGACCATGTCCAGGTACTCGACCCCGCCGCCGTTGCCGCTCCAGGACCAGCCGAGGTAGCCGAGGCGGAGCTGCTGGGTGACGGCCAGGATGGTGTTCTCGTCGGGGTTGCCGTCGGAGTGGTCGTGGCCGAACTCCCCGACCACGATGGGGAGTCTCGCGGCGACGAAGCGGCCGAGGTAGTCGCTGATCTCGGCGGCGGTGTCGAACACTCCGTACATGTGGATGGAGAAGACCGTGTTGGCGTCCGGGTCGGCGGCGAAGACCGAGGCCGCGTTGTCGCGCATGGTGAACGCCCAGTCCTGGCCCCAGTTCGGGGCGTCGACCATCAGGGTGTGGTCGAACCCGGCGTCTCGCAGCTTCTTGATCGCCGCCTTGGTGTCGGCCGTCCAGTTCGTGTAATTGGTGTTCCCGTACGGCTCGTTGCCGATGTTGACGATGACGTGGTCCTCCTGGCCGGCCAGCGCGCTGTGGACGCCGATCCAGTAGTCGGCGGCGCGGGAGAGGGTGACCGCCCCGCTCTGCTCGCCGTAGCCGGTGGTGTCGTGCACCTCCAGGACGCAGATCAGCCGGTTCTGCTTGCACTGCGCGACGACGTCTGCCACGTCGGCGGCGTCGTTTCGGGTCCAGCGGTCGCCGCTGGACAGGACGACGCGCACGGTGTTGGCGCCCTTGGCCTTGATGTGCGCCAGTGAGCTGATCCGGTCGGCGTACCAGGTGTGCGCGTGATTGACACCGCGCATCACGAAGTCGTTCCCGGACGCCTCGAGGAGGCGGCCGTTCTCGACGCGGAAGCCGGTGGGTGCCGCATGGGCCGGAGTGGTGAGGGCGAGGAGCGGGAGGAGGAGTCCCAGGAGGGCGGCGACGAGGCCGGCCGCTCGTGGGAAGGGGCGTTCGGGGAAGCTCATGGCGGCTCCAGTGGAGGGGAGGGGATCTCGGTCGGTGCCGGCGACCGCCGTCGCGGTGCCGGAGCCCGGGCGTGCTCGGCCCGTGCGTCAGGAGGAGGCCGTGGCCGCGCAGTCGACGGTCGCGGCCGGGGCGCTGGATGTCGCGGGGGTGGTGGCGATGAGGCCGAAGCCGGCGCTCGCACCCGGGGCGAGGGCGCCGTTCCAGCCCGCGTCGGTGACGGTGGCCGTGCCGTCGGCGGCCGTGGTGAGGGTGCCGTTCCACACCTGGGCGACACGGGCGCCGTCGGCCGGTTCGACCGTCACCCTCCAGCCCTCGACGGGGGCGGCGGAGGTGTTGCGCACCGTCACCTCGGCCTGGTAACCGCCCTGCCAGGCGGAGACGGCCCGGAAGGACGCGGTGCAGGTGAGGTCGCCGTCGCCCGGGTCACCGGGACCGCCCGGTACACCTTCCTCCAGGAGCGCGGCCAGGGCGGGGAACCAGCGGGCGGCGATCTTCTCGTCGCCGGCGGCGTTCGGATGCACGCCGTCGTAGGTGTCGGTGGACGTGTCGAACCCGGCCCACTGGTCGACCACGGTCACCGGGGAGCGGCTGGTGCTCGTCGCCGCGGCCCACCCCGGGATCCGGGCGTTGAAGTCGACGACGCGCTGGGCGCAGGCGGCGCACGAGCCGGGGTTCATGGGGATGAGCTGTGCGACGAGGATCCGCATGTCCGGGTTGGACGCCCGCATCTGCGTCACCAGCTCGGTGTACGCGGCGAGGATGCGGTCGGGGGAGATACTGCTCCAGACGTCGTTCGTGCCGAAGTGCATGACAACGATGTCCGGCCGGGTCGCCGCCAGCCGTGCGGGAAGCAGGTCCTGGTCCGCGACGTTGGTGACCAGCTCGCCGCCGTGTCCCTCGTTGTCCCCGTCGTGCTCCACGCCGCAGCCCTGCTCGGGCAGGGTGCCGACGAAGTCGATGTCCGTGTGGCCGGCCTCCAGCAGCCGGTTCCACAGCACCGCCCGCCAGCAGCCCGGTGAACCGGTGATGGAGTCGCCGAGCGGCATGATGCGCACCGGGGTGGCGGCGGACGAGGCTGCCGCACTCGGCGCGAGGCTCACGCCGAGGGGGAGGAACAGGGCGGCCAGCAGGCCGAGGAGCGGAAGCGTGCGTAAGCGCCGAAGGCGGGTGTCGCGCATGGTTTCCCCTTCCCTGGATGAGGTGGGAGCGCTCCCATGCCGGACATCAAGCCACTGTTGTCATTGACGCGTCAAGGGGTTGGACGCGTTGCGGTTCCGGGCGCCCAGGGGCCGTACGCCCGCGGGGCGCGGCCTCGGCATGCCGCGCCCCGACAGTCGAATTCGGCGTTCGATCAGGTCCCGGAGCCCTTCCGGGGCAGGGCCCTGCGCACCAGCGGCCAGGCCAGCAGCAGCACGACGACCGCGTAAACAGTCACCGAGAACGGTGTGTCCACCAGACCCGTGACGCTGCCGTCGCTGATCTGCAGGGCACGACGGAGCTGCTGTTCGGCGGCCGGGCCCAGGATGACCCCGATCACGGCGGGCAGCACCGGCAGTCCGTAGCGCCGCATACCGAAACCGATCAGGCCGATGATCAGCAGGATCACCAGGTCGATCACCTCACCGCCGACCGCGTACGCGCCCACCGCGGCGAAGAACAGGATCCCCGCGTAGAGGTACGGCCGCGGGATGCGCAGCAGCTTCGCCCACACCGGTGCGAGCGGCAGGTTCAGGGCGAGCAGCAGCACCATGCCGACGAACAGCGAGGCGATCAGGCCCCACACCAGGTCGGGTTCGCGTTCGAAGAGCAGCGGGCCGGGCTGGATGCCGTACTGCTGGAACGCGGCCAGCATCACCGCCGCGACCGCCGTGGTCGGCAGGCCCAGGGTCAGCATCGACACCAGCGTGCCCGCGGCCGAGGCCGACGCGGCCGACTCCGGACCCGCGACCCCCTCGATGGCGCCCTTGCCCCACTCGTCCTTGTGCTTCGACAGCCGCTTCTCCGTGACGTACGACAGGAAGGTCGGGATCTCCGCCCCGCCCGCCGGGATCGCGCCGAAGGGGAAGCCGATGAACGGGCCGCGCGCCCAGGACTTCCAGGTGCGCCTCAGATCGGCGCGGCCCAGCCACGGCCGGCCCACCGGGATCGGCTCCGGCGGCCTGCGCCGCAGATGGGCGGCGACCCACAGCGCCTCGCCGATGGCGAACAGTCCCACGGCGACGATCACCACGTCGACGCCGTCGGCCAGTTGCAGCGAACCGAACGTCAGCCGCTGCTGACCGGTCATCTGGTCCAGGCCCACCAGGCCGATCGTCAGACCGATCAGCAGCGAGGCCAGGCCCCGGACCCGGGACGAACCGAGCACGGACGTCACGGCGATGAACGCCAGCACCATGATGGCGAAGTAGTCCGGGGCGCCGATGTCCACCGCGAGGTCGGCGACCGTCGGGGCCAGCGCGACCAGCAGGATCGTGCCGACCATGCCGCCCGCGAAGTGCCCGATGGCGGCGGCCGCGAGGGCCTGGGCGCCGCGACCCGACTTGGCCATGGGGTTGCCCTCCATGGCCGCGACCACGGCGGCGCTCTCACCGGGTGTGTTCAGCAGGATGGAGGTGGTCGAACCGCCGAACATCGCGCCGTAGTAGATGCCGGCGAACATGATGAACGCGCCGATCGGATCGAGCCCGTACGTCACCGGCAGCAGCAGCGCCACCGCCATCGCCGGGCCGATGCCGGGCAGCACGCCGATCGCCGTGCCGAGCAGCACGCCCACGGCGGCCCAGAGCAGGTTGAGCGGGGTGAGGGCCGTACCGAAGCCGTCCATGAGGGAGTTGAGGGCGTTCATGTCACAGCACTCCCATCAGCGGACCGCCGGGGAGCGGCACTCCGAGCAGGTTGTTGAACACGGCGTAGGTGACGAGGGACAGCACCGCCGCGATGAGGGGATCGCGGTCGATACTGCGGCTGCCGAGCGCGTAGGCCGCGCCCCAGAAGAGCAGCGCGCCCGCGACGGGGAAGCCGAGCGGCTCGATGAGTACGGCGGTGCCGAGGAACACCCCGGTCAGCAGCAGCACCGTGCGCCAGTCGGCCGGTTCGGACAGGTCGACGTCCTCGCCGGTCTCGGCCTGCCCCCGGCCGCCGCGCAGCACGTCGACCGCGAGCAGCGCGGCGACGACGAGCAGTCCGCCGCCGACGACGATCGGCACGGTCGTCGGGCCGACGGGCCCGCGCTGGGCGATGTCGACGTCCATGGTGAGCGCGTCGGTCAGCACGAGCACGCCCAGGGCCAGCAGCAGGACGCAGACGCCGAGTTCGGAGTGGTCGCGGAGCCAGGAGCGCCGTTCGGCGGCGGGCGCCGTGGTCGCATCGGTGGTCGGTGTCGTCACAGTCCCAGCTCCTTCAGTACCGAGACCACGCGCTTGTCCTCGGCGTCCAGGAACGCGCCGAACTCCTCGCCGGTCAGGAAGGCGTCGTCCCAGCCGTTCCGCTTCATCGACTCCCGCCACTCGTCCGAGTCGTGCAGCGCCTCCACCAGGCGTACGAGCTTGTCGCGCTCGGCGTCGGTGAGGCCGGGCGGGGCGACGATGCCGCGCCAGTTGGTGAAGCTCACGTCGTAGCCCGCCTCCTCGAGCGTGGGCGCGTCGAGCCCCGCGACGCGCTTCGGGCCGGTGACCGCGAGCAGCCGCAGCTCACCCGACTTGATCTGGTCGAGGTACTCACCGACGCCGGAGACGCCGAAAGCGACCTTGTTGCCGAGGATCGAGGCGAGCAGTTCGCCACCGCCGTCGAAGGGGATGTAGTTCACCTGCTTCGGCGGGATCCCGGCGGCCCGCGCCATCAGCATCGGCGCGAGGTGGTCGGGCCCGCCGGGGGAGGATCCGCCGCCCACCGGAAGCTTGCCGGGGTCGTCCTTCCAGGCGCCGATCAGGTCGTCGATCGTCTTGTACGGGGAGTCCTTCGCGACCACGACGACGTCCTGCTCCTCGGTGAGCCGGGCGATCGGGGTGGTGTCGGCGAGGGTCTTGGGCGCGTCGTTGGAGCGGACGGCGCCGACCACGCCCAGGCCCATCGACATGGCGAGCTTGCCGTTGCCGTGCTCGCTCACCAGCCGGCTCAGGCCCACGGTGCCGCCGGCGCCGGGCAGGTTGAACACCTCGACGGTGTGGGTGAGCCCGGCGTCCTCGGCGTTCTTCGCGGCCGTACGGGCCGTGATGTCGTAGCCGCCGCCGGGCGTGTTGGGAACCATGAAACGCAGGCCCGGGATCTGGGTGCCGCTCTCGGCGCCGCTGCCGGTCGTGAGCAGCGGAGGGCCCACGAGTACGAGCACGGCGGCCCCGAGCAGGGCGAGGGGTGTGCGCAGGCGCACGAATGCCACCACCTGTCGGTCGGTCGTCTGGGATCACGCCAAGCCCTGTGGGGGGAGGGTGACGCGGGCCACATGGTGCCCGCGTACCGTCGGGCTGTCGCGCTTGCGGAACCAATGGAGGTTGTGGTCATTGCGTCAGCGGCGGGCTTCAGTGGCGTACATCTCTTTCCCCGGCCGCAGGTGAGCGCCATGATGGCGGCTCCGGCAGTGCCGGACCCACCCGTGTGACGCCGTGTCGCACGGGCGGGGTGGACGGCCCGTCGCGGCCGGGACGGACCGTCCGGCGGGTGTGCCGGGGTGGACGGTCCGCCCGCACGGCCGCCGGCCACCTCACCGACGCGGTGGCGGTCCGGGCGGACGGTCGGCGCGCACGACCGCCGGGCCACCTCACCGACGCGGTGGCGGAAGGAGCAGAACCGATGACCAGCACGCGGGACGAACGTCCCATGCCCGCGGGCGACGACACGATCGACGTGCTCGTCGTCGACGACGACTTCAGGGTGGCCCGGGTGCACCGCGCCTACGTCGAACGCCTCGACGTGTTCCGGGTCGTCGGCGTCGCCGGAACCGGTGAGCAGGCGATCGCAGCCGTGGACGAACTCCGCCCCGATCTGGTGCTGCTCGACTTGTATCTTCCCGATCTCTTCGGCCTCGACGTCATCCCCCGGCTGCGCACCGCCGGGCACGACTGCGACGTGATGGTCATCAGCGCCGCCCGGGAGGCGGACGCGGTGCGCGGGGCCGTCCGGCAGGGGGTCGTCGACTATCTGCTCAAGCCGTTCGACTTCGAGGACCTGCGGGGCCGTCTGGAGCGCTACGCCGTCCAGCGCGGCCGGCTGCTCGACACGGTCGTCCGCGGTCAGGCGGACGTCGACCGGGTCCTGGCGGGGGCGGGAGCGGCGGTGGCCGTGTCCCCGGTGCTGCCCAAGGGGATGAGCGCGGAGACCGCCGGGCTGATCGAACGCACCCTCCGCGAGGCCGACGGCACGCTGTCGGCCACCGAGTGCGCCGGCCTGACCGGCGTCTCCCGGGTCAGCGCCCGCCGGTACCTGGAGTACTTCCACACCGCCGGCAGTGTGGAGGTGTCGCTGCGGTACGGGGCGACGGGGCGGCCGGAGCGGCGTTACCGGTTTCTGGGGCCGGGGGGTGGCCGGGCGGTCGGTGGACGCAGCGGCGGGCTTCGGCCGGGGGGTGAGGTGCGGGCGTAGCGGGCCTGTGCGGGCGGTTGATCACCTGTGTGGGCGCGGCGGGCCCGTAGGGCGCTGGGTGCCTGGGACGGGCTCCGACGTGGGCGCGGCGGGCGCGGGCCCGTAGGGGCGCCGGATCTCGAACAGGCAGATGTGGGGGTTGTCCCGGCCTGCGCTCGGGCCTAGGGTCATCGGTCGAGGGAAAGCGCTTTCTAGTGCGTGTCCGCCTCTACCGTTCCAAGGAGCGCCGCATGTCCTTGTCCCCCGCCCGCCGTCGCGTCGCCGTCGTCGGCACCGGCGCCATCGTCAGCGGCGGCCATCTGCCCGCGCTGCGCGCCCACGGCGACCGCACCGAGCTGGTCGCCGCCGTCGATGTGGACCAGGGCCGGCTCGACGCCTTCCGCGCGGCGGCCGGGGACCGGGTCGCCGGGTTCACCTCGATGAGCGCGATGCTGGACGCCGTACGCCCGGACCTGGTGCTGATCGGGACCCCGCCGTCGCTCCACCGCGAGCAGACGGTGGCCGCGCTCAAGGCGGGCGCCTGGGTGCTGTGCGAGAAGCCGCTGTGCCTGTCGCTCGCCGAGTACGACGAGATCGCCGCCGCCGAGGAGGCGTCGGGGGCGTACGCGTCCGTGGTCTTCCAGCACCGGTACGGCTCGGGCGCCGTGCACGCCCGCGAGCTGATCGCGCGCGGTGAGCTGGGCGCCCCGCTGGTCGCGCACTGCCAGACCACCTGGCACCGGGATGCCGCCTACTATTCCGTGCCCTGGCGCGGACGGTGGGCCACCGAGGGCGGCGGGCCGACGATGGGGCACGGCATCCACCAGTACGACCTGCTGCTGCACCTGCTCGGCGAGTGGGAGGAGGTACGGGCCATGGCGGCACGCCTGGTCCACGACACCGAGAGCGAGGACGTCTCCACCGCTCTGGTGCGTTTTCGCAACGGAGCGCTCGCGACCGTCGTCAACAGCGTGCTCTCGCCGGACGAGGTGAGCCGCGTCCGGATCGACTGTGCCGACGCGACGGTCGAACTCACCCACCTGTACGGGCACGTCAACGACGACTGGACCTACACCCCGGCCCGGCACGTCCCCGCCGAGCGCGCCGCCGCCTGGCGCACGCCCGCGCAGGACGTGCCCAGTTCGCACACGGCCCAGCTCGGTACCTTCCTCGACGCCTACGACGCCGGCCGGCGACCGCCGGGCAGCGGCCCGGAGGCCCGGGGCACCCTCGAGTTCGCGGCGGCCCTGTACAAGGCGGCGTTCACCGGCCGGCCGGTGCGGGCCGGCGAGATCGCACCCGGCGATCCCTTCCACGAGGCCATGCACGGTGGCCGTACCGACTGGGCAGCCGAGGAGCGCGCATGAGCAGCCGCGGCATCCGCGTCACCCACACCCATGGCGAGGCCGTCACGGTGACCGCCGCGGGCGGCACGGAGATCCTCCGCTACGTCTACCGGCCGGATCCCGAGCGGTTCGAGTCCCGCAAGCCGTACGCCCACCCGGTGCGCACGCTCGGCGGGCGTACGGTGACCGGGTACCGCCCGAACGACCACCGGTGGCACAAGGGGCTGCAGATGACGGCCAGTCATCTGTCGGGCCAGAACTTCTGGGGCGGCAACTCCTATGTCCACGACCGGGGTTACCTCCCGCTGCCCGAACGCGTCGGCTCGATGCGGCACGACGGCTTCTCCGCCTTCACGGTCCAAGACGACCGCTGTGACATCACCGAGGACCTCACCTGGGTGGAGAACGGGGGCGCCGAGTGGGCGCGGGAGGAGCGCGGTCTGAGCGTCCACTCGGTCGACGAGGAGGCCGGCGCGTGGGTGCTGGACTGGTCGCTCCAGCTCACCAACCTCCGTGACTCCGCCCTGCGGTTCGGCTCGCCGACCACCGCCGGGCGTGAGATGGCCGGTTACACCGGGCTCCAGTGGCGCGGCCCGCGCGACTTCACCGGGGGTACGGTCTTCGCCCCGGACACCGATGCCGAGGGCGGAGGACTCATGGGAACGCAGGGTCCCTGGCTCGCCTTCAGTGCCGAGCACGACGAGTACGACGGCCACTCCACGCTCGTTTTCGCGCACGCGCCGGAGAACCTCGACGAGGGGAGCGCCATCCATCCCTCGCACTGGTTCGTGCGCGCGGAGCCGATTCCGACGGTCGCGTTCTCCTGGGCGTTCTTCGAGGAGTTCGCGCTGCCGCCGGGGGAGTCGTTCGCCTACAGGTACCGGATCGTGGTCGCGGACGGGGCGTGGGACCGGGAACGGGTGGGGGCGTATCTGGACGGGCTGCCGTGGTGAGCGGGCCCGCGTCGCCGCCTGCCGCGCCGTTGCCCGGTGCCGTCGGGCTGTCGCACCTCCGTGCCTACGACTGGGAGGCCGCCGACGGTGTGTGCGGGGGCAGCCCGCATCTGCATCTGGTGTGCACGGAGGCGTACGTCGTCACCGGCGGCCGGGGCGCCGTGCAGACGCTGAGTCCCGACGGCTACCGGGACATCCCGCTGGAGCCGGGGACGGTGGCCTGGTTCACTCCGGGGACCGTGCACCGGATGGTGCAGGGCGGCGATCTGCGGGTCACGGTGCTGATGCAGAACAGCGGCCTGCCCGAGGCCGGGGACGCCGTGTTCACCTTCCCGCCCGAGGTGCTGGCCGACCCCGGCCGGTACGCCGCCGCCGCGACGCTTCCGGCCGGTACGGGGGCGGAGACGGAGGCGGCGGCGCGACGTCGGCGGGACCTCGCCGTCGAGGGGTATCTCGTGCTGCGTGAGGCGCTCGTCGCCGGGGACGCGGGGCCTTGTCTGGAGTTCCAGCGCGCGGCCGCCCTGCTGGTGCGGGAGCGGGTGCCGGTCTGGCGGGAGTTGTGGCGGGCCGGTGCGCTGGCCGCTGCCGAGAGCACGGGTGCCCACCTGGACGCGCTGGCCGTCGGTGACCCCGCCCACCTCGGCGAGGCGTCGGCGTACGCGGCCGGCCCCAGTCGGCGTGGCGGGTACGGCATGTGCGGGCGGCGGGACGAGTACGCGCTGCCGGGGGCCACGGTGCCGTACGCCGGCGGGTGAGGGTCCCGCCGCGCGCCGCGGGTGGCGCCTGCGGGTGATGGGTGGGTCGGGGCGGGGTCGGGGGTGCCCGTCCTCGGCCTGGCGCGGAATGGGTCACTTGGCGGGGTACGGGCGCGGACGCGCCGGCCACTGCGGGCGGACACCCCCGCCCCGTCCCCTTCACGCCGTACGCGTCGCTGACTGCGGACAGTCGCGGGCCGGCGCCCGACTGCGGGCCGTCGTGCCGCTGGGGCGTGGCGACGGCGAGGGCGATGACGGTGGGGGAGGGTGGACGCGGCGGCATCGCGCGAAACGCCGGGCTGCGCAACCGCCCCGGCCCACCACCGTCACACGCGGCCTGCGGCGAGCGTGCGGGAGGCACGAGGCACGAGGGTCACGACCGCCGGGGAAAGCGCATGCGGCCGAGGGCGTACGAGGCGGGCAGATACGCCGTCGCCACCGCGAGGGCGGTAGCGGCGCTGGCGATCCCGAGCACGGCGCCGGCCGCCACGTCCCCCGGGTAGTGCACGCCCGTGTGGACACGCGAGTAGCCGACCGCGCCCGCCAGCGCCCCGAGCGGGACCGACGCGGCGGGCAGAACCGTACCGACCGCCGTGGCGAACGCGACCGCCGACGCGGTGTGCCCGGAGGGGAAGGAGGCCGACGTCGGCATGGGCACGTGCCGGTCCATGGTCACCCGGGCCGCCTCCCGGTCCGGGCGGGCCCTGCGGACCAGGCGCTTGCCCAGCAGGTTGGCCGAAGCCGAGGCCACGGCGATGGCGCCGACCCCGACGAGCGCCGCCCGGCGCGGCCGTGACCCGCTCAGGGCCAGGGCACCGGCGATGGCGAACGAGATCTTGGAGTGGTCGGCCGTGTGGGAGAGCCGGCGCAGTGCCCGGTCCAGGGTCGGCGTGGGCGTGGCGGCGACCGCCGCGTACAGGGCGCCGTCCACGGCCCTGAGGTCCCCGAGCACGGCGGAGGCGACCCTGCGCAGTCCGTCGGCGGGCGGTACGGGCCTGGTGAGCGGACGGGTGACGTCCTGGTCGGTGGTGGGCGGCTCGCTCATCTGTCTCTCCCGCGGTGGCATCGTGGAGTGGCGTACCCGCACCATGGCGCGGGAATCACCAGGTGCCCACGGTACGCATGATCCACACGGGAGGCCCGCCCGCCCCCGGGGCAACGGCCGTTCGGGCCGCCCGAAAGTGCGCAGGAGTGGGGAGTTAGCGGCCACCGGCCCCGGGACCTTCTGGGCGCGGTCCACTTCGCGGCGTCGGCGGTCTCCGGCGCCTGCGCGTGCCTAGCCGCGCAGGCGCCCCTGACGGACCTGCCCCAGCAGGACCTGCCGAAGACTCCCGCCCCTCCCCCCCGCCCGTACACACGACAAGGGTGCAACGGCTTGACTTGATACCCCCTAAGGGTATGGTGAGCTGTATCGATCGGCTCGCAGTGAGCCGCCTGGCCCCTGTTCCCGAGGAGAGACGGCCATGCACACCGGCCTGAGGATCACCGCGTTCGCCGCCGCCCTGGCCGCCACCTTCGGGACGGCCTACGGGGTCGGCCGGGGACTCGACCCGGTCGTCGCGGACCGTGCGCCGGCGCACGACGAGCAGCACGCGTCCTCACCGGCGGCGCGGGAGGGCGGCGGCGACACCGGGCACGACACCACCCCCGCCGGCGGACTCCAGATCTCCGAGCACGGTTACAGCCTGGACCTCAAGACCCCGCGCGTCACCGCCGGACAGCGCGCCGACCTGCGCTTCACCGTCCGGGACGCGAGCGGCAGGCCCGTGACCGAGTACCGTCGCGAGCACGACAAGGAACTGCACCTCATCGTGGTCTCGCGCGACCTGCTCACCTACCGCCATCTCCACCCCGGCCGCGCCGCCGACGGCACCTGGAGCACGCCCGTCGATCTGCCCCTGGCCGGCGGCTACCGGGTCTTCGCCGACTTCACCCCCGCCGGGAAGGGCGCGCGGAACCTCACCCTCGGTGCCGACCTCGCAGCCTCCGGCACCTACCGGCCGCAGGAACTGCCGCGAGCCGGCGCCACGGCCCGCGTCGACGGGTACGAGGTCCGGCTGACCGGGGGGCTGCGCCCGGGGCGGGCGAGTGAACTGCGGCTGACCGTCTCCCGCGACGGCGAGCCGGTCACCGACCTCCAGCCCTATCTCGGCGCCTACGGCCATCTGGTCGCCCTGCGCTCCGGAGACCTCGCCTACCTGCACGTCCACCCGCACGGCGAACCCGGCGACGGCAGGACCCCGTCCGGCCCGGAGGTCTCCTTCACGGCCACGGCACCCAGCGGCGGCAGCTACCGGCTGTTCCTCGACTTCAAGCACGACGGAGTCGTCCGCACCGCCGCGTTCACGGTCCGGGCCGGGACGGGCACCACCGCACCGGACGCCGGCGGCGCGGAGCACTCCGACGACGGTCACGGCCACTGAGCCTCAGCCGAGCGCCCGGTCCAGGTTGAACGCGGCGCTGATCAGCGCGAAATGGGTGAACGCCTGCGGGAAGTTGCCCTGTTGCTCCCCGGTGTGGCTGATCTCCTCGGCGTACAGGCCGAGATGGTTGCCGTACGTCAGCATCTTCTCGAAGGCCAGGGACGCCTCGTCGAGCCGTCCGGCCCGGGTCAGCGCCTCGACGTACCAGAAGGAGCAGATGGAGAACGTGCCCTCGTCGCCGTTCAGCCCGTCGGGGCTCGTCTGCGGGTCGTAGCGGTAGACCAGCGAGTCGGACACCAGGTCCTCGGTGAGGGAGTCCAGTGTGGACAGCCACTTGGGGTCCGTCGGCGCGATGAACTTCGACAACGGCATCATCAGGACGGCGGCATCCAGGACATCACCGTCCTCGTGCTGCACGAAGGCCTGTCGTGACGCGGACCAGCCGCTGCTCATGATCCGCCGGTAGATGGTGTCACGGCTCGCCTGCCAGTGGGGAAGATCGGCGGGCAGGCCGCGCCGGTTGGCCATCCGGACGGCCCGCTCGATCGCCACCCAGCACATCAGCCGCGAGTACAGGAAGTTCTTCCGTCCGCCGCGCGTCTCCCAGATGCCTTCGTCGGGCTGGTCCCAGTGCGCGCACACCCAGTCCACCAGTGCCGTCACATGGTCCCACTGTTCGCTGGAGACGGGCTCGGCCCACTTGTCGTACAGGTAGATGGAGTCGATCAGCGCCCCGTAGACGTCGAGTTGCAGCTGGTCGGCCGCGGCGTTGCCGATGCGTACCGGCGCCGAGCCCCGGTGACCCTCCAGATGGCCGATTTCGCGCTCGGGGAGCTCGGTGCGGCCGTCGATGCCGTACATGATCTGCAGGGGTCCGGACGGGCTGCCGTCGCCGGGGCTGATGTGCCGGGAGACGAACCCCATGAACGCCTTCGCCTCTTCGGTGAAGCCCAGTCGCAGCAGCGCGTACACGCAGAACGCCGCGTCGCGCACCCACACGTACCGGTAGTCCCAGTTGCGTTCCCCGCCGAACTCCTCGGGCAGGCTGGTCGTCGGCGCCGCCACGATCGCCCCCGTCGGCGCGTAGGTGAGCAGCTTCAGGGTGAGGGCGGAGCGGTGCACCATCTCCCGCCAGCGCCCCCGGTACCGCGAGGAGGACAGCCAGCCCCGCCAGTACGCCACCGTCGCGGCGAACTGCCTCTCCGCCTCCCCGCACTCGCACCGGCTCGGCGACACCTCGCCGCCGATCTGGTCCAGGGCGAACACCGCCGTCTCGCCCTCGGCCAGCTTGAAATCGGCCCGCGCATCCGCTCCGTCGGCCTCCAACGGGACGGTCGAGGTGAGCGCGAGGGACAGATCCCGGGAGTCGAAGACCGCGAGGTCGCCGGTCAGCCGCAGGGTGTGCGGCCGGGTGCCGTACTCGAACCGCGGCGCCACCCGGGTCCGGAACGGAAGGGAGCCGCGCACGCACAGCACCCGCCGGATCAACCGGTGCCGGCCCTCCTCGGCCGACGCGCCGACGACGGGCATGAAGTCCTGCACCTCGCCGACCCCGTCCTCGGTGAAGAACCGGGTGATCAGGACGTTGGTGTCGGGGAAGTAGAACTGCTTGGTGCGGGCCGGCACGGCAGCCGCCAGCTCGAAGCAGCCGCCCCGCTCGGCGTCCAGGATCGCGGCGAAGACACTCGGCGCGTCGAAGGACGGGCAGCAGTACCAGTCGATGGTGCCGTCGGTGCCCACCAGCGCCACACTGCGCATGTCACCGATGAGCCCGTGGTCGGCGATCGGCACGTACCCGCGTGTCCCGGCCTCCCGGTCCCTGGCCGTCCCGTCCATCGCAGCCTCCCTGGCCCGGCACGCCTCACCTGCCAGTTTAGGGCCTGTCCGACGAATGTTGCCGTCGTCCGGAGGCAGACGGCAATGGTCGGCCGGACCCTGGGCGGGTCCGGCCGCACGGGCTCAGACCACGACGACCCGCAGCCCCTCCTCTTCGAACCGGCGTACCCCGTCCGGGTCCGCCGCCGAGTCCGTGACCAGGGTGTCCACCGCGTCGGCCGCACAGATCCGGGCGAAGGCACGCCGGCCCAGTTTGCTGGAGTCGGCGGCCACGACCACCCGCTCGGCCCGCTCGCACAGCAGCCGGTTGATCGCCGCCTCCGCCTCGTCATGGGCCGCCGCACCATGTGCGGCATCGAAGGCGACGACACCGAGCACCGCCACGTCGAGGGTGATCTGCCCCAGTACTCCGTCCGCGAGCGGGCCGACCAGCTCGTACGACTGGGCCCTCGCCACCCCGCCCGTCAGCACGATCTTGAACTGGGGCCGTACGGCCAGCTCGTTGGCGATGTTCAGCGCGTTCGTCACCACGGTCAGCGCCGGGGACCCGGACGCCAGGTCGCCGCGTGCGGCCAGCGCCCGCGCCACCTCCGTGGTGGTCGTACCACCGGTCAGCCCGACCGCCTCGCCCGGCGCGACGAGATCCGCCACCGCCTTCGCGATGCGCTGCTTCTGCGAGGCGTGCCGCGCGCTCTTGTAGCGCAGCGGCAGCTCGTACGACACCCCGTGCACCACGGCGCCGCCCCGGGTGCGCACCAGCATCTGCTGCTCGGCGAGCCCGTCGAAGTCGCGCCGGATGGTCGCGGCCGACACCGCCAGTTCGGCGGCCGCCTCCTCGACGTCCAGCCGGCCGCGCTCGACGAGCAGCTCCAGCAGCGCCTTCCAGCGGGCGTCCCGCGACATCCGCCCCTCCCCTTCCCGGCCGTTCCCTCGATCTCCGGTGGCCCTAACGCACCCGATCTTTGCACTTGATGCTTGATTCTGCTCGAAATCTCGCTCTATCTTGCAAGAACAATCATCGAGCCTTTCAGAGGTGCCGCATGACGCATGTCGAGGACGAACTGAACAGTCAGCCCGCATGCTGGCGGCGCGCCGCCGCGCAGGCCGCGGCACACGGCCCGGTGCTGCCGGTGCCGGGGGAGCGGGTCGCGGTGGTCGGCTGCGGCACCTCGTACTTCATGGCGCAGGCGGTCGCCGCCCTGCGCGAGGGCGCGGGCCGGGGCGAGACCGACGCCTTCGCCGCCTCGGAGTTCCCGCACCGACGGGCCTACGACCACGTCGTCGCCCTCACCCGCTCCGGCACCACCACCGAAGTCCTGGACCTGCTCGGCCGGCTGAAGGGCCGCATCCGCACCACCGCGGTCACCGCCGACCCGGCCACGCCCGTGATGTCGCTCGCCGACGAGACGGTCGTCCTCGCATACGCGGACGAACGCTCCGTCGTCCAGACCCGGTTCGCGACCACGGCCCTCACCCTGCTCCGCGCCCACCTCGGCCTGCACACCGCGGCGGTCGAGGAGGACGGTCGGACGGCCCTCGCGGCACCGCTGCCCGAGGGGCTCGTGGACTGCGCCCAGTTCACCTTCCTCGGCCGCGGCTGGACCGTCGGACTGGCCAACGAGGCCGGGCTGAAGATGCGCGAGGCCGCACTGGCCTGGACGGAGGCCTATCCGGCGATGGAGTACCGGCACGGCCCCATCAGCATCACGGCGCCCGGCAGGGCCACGTGGATGTTCGGGGCGGCCCCCGACGGGCTGGCCGGACAGGTCCGCGACACCGGCGGACTGTGGATCGAGGGCACCCTCGATCCGCTCGCCGAACTCGTCCGCGCCCAGCGGCTCGCCGTCGCCGTCGCCGCGGCCCGCGGCCTGGACCCCGACCGGCCCCGCCACCTCACCCGCTCGGTCGTCCTCGCGCCCTGACACCGTCGGAAAGGACGGACCGTGCCCCTCACGACCACCGGCGAACTCGTCGCCCGCGCCGCCGCGCACCGCTCAGCGGTCGCCTCGTTCAACATCATCACGCTCGAACACGTCGAGGCCGTCATCGCCGGCGCCGAGTCGGTGAACGCCCCCGTCGTCCTCCAGGTCAGCGAGAACGCCGTCACGTTCCGTCACGGCCGGCTGCTCCCGCTCGCCCGGGCCGCCGTCGCCGCCGCCGAGCGCGCCTCCGTTCCCGTCGCGCTGCACCTCGACCATGTCCGGAGCGACGCCCTGCTGCGTCAGGCCCCGGACGCCGGATTCGGCTCCGTGATGTACGACGCGGCCCGGCTGCCGTACGCCGACAACCTCGCCGCGACCCGGGCCGCCGTCGACTGGGCCCACGCCCAAGGGCTGTGGATCGAGGCCGAGCTGGGTGAGATCGGCGGCAAGGACGGACAGGGTGCGCTGGACGCCCACACCCCCGGCGCCCGCACCGACCCCGACCAGGCCCGCGCGTTCGTCGCGGACTCCGGCGTGGACGCGCTGGCCGTCGCCATCGGCACCACCCACGCCATGACCACCCGCACCGCCGCCCTCGACCACGCCCTCCTCAAACGACTGAACGCGGTCCTGGACGTCCCCCTCGTCCTGCACGGTTCCTCCGGCCTCCCCGACGACGAACTCGCCGCGGCGGTCACGGGCGGCATCGCCAAGGTCAACGTCGGGACCGCCCTGAACATCGCCATGACCGGCGCGATCAGACAGTTCCTCACCGCCCGCCCCGAGGCGGTCGACCCGCGCGGCTATCTCACGGTGGGCCGGGAGGCGATGACCCGGGCCGTGGCGGGGATCATCGAGGCGCTGGGCCCGGACCCCGCGATGCCCTGAGCTACCGCTTCACCGCCTTCAGCACCACGAACTTCGCATCCGAGGCCACGACGTCACTGTTGCCGAACAGCCGCCGCAGCTTCACGTGGTAGCCGAGGTGCCGGTTGCCGACCACCCACAGCTCGCCGCCCGGGCGCAGGGTGCGCCGGGCGCCGGTGAACATGCGCCAGGCCGTGGCGTCGGTGGTCGCCTGGTGGGAGTGGAAGGGCGGGTTGTTGAGAACGAGGTCGGCACTGCCCTCCGGCACGCCCGCCAGGCCGTCACCGACCCGGAACTCGGCGTGTCCGGGGACGTCGTTCGCCCGGAACGTGGCCTCGGCGGACGCCACCGCCTGGAAGGACTCGTCCACGAACAGCACCTCCGCACCCGGGTCGGCCAGCGCCATCGCCGTGCCGACGACGCCGTTGCCGCAGCCCAGGTCCACCACCCGTCCGCCGCCCCGGCTCGCGGGCAGGTGCTTCAGGAAGAACCGGGTACCGATGTCGAGGCGGTCGGCGCAGAAGACCCCCGCGTGATTGACGACGGTCCGGCCGGAGACGGGGCCGATGCCGTCGGGGAGCGTGTAGCGGTACGGCCAGGGGTTGGCCGGGCGCTTCAGCGACGGGTCGGGCGTGCAGAAGATGAGGCGGGCCTTCTGCTCGGCGAGCGAGGTGCGGGTCGGGCCGAGGATCCGCTCGAAGAGGTCCAGCGTCGAGGTGTGGATCTCCTTCACCATGCCGGTGCCGACGACGACCGTGTCCGCGTGCACCGCCGGCGCCAGCCGCAGCAGCTGGTCCTCCAGCAGCGCCAGGCTCTTCGGTACCCGCAGCAGCAGCACGTCGATCCGGTCCGGCGGCGGGTCCTGCGTGGTGAGCAGCCGGACCGCGCCCGGCTCCACGGTGTTGCGGGCGAGGTTGGCGCGGGTCGCCTCCTGTCCGAGCCAGGAGTCGGTGATCTGCGTCGGCCGGTGTGCCGCGAGCGCCGTGACCAGGGCGCCCCAGCGGTCACCGACGACCACGACCGTCCCGGACAGCGGGACCCGCCGCTCGGCGAGATGCCTGAGCAGATACGCGTCGGACGCGTCCCAGGCGCGCAGCCTGTCGCGCGGGTCCTCGGGGAACCGGGCCAGCACCGGCTCGCCCCACGGAGTCGTCATACGGTCGTTCATCGTGCTGCCAGGCTAGCCGAGCCCCAGCTCACGGTGTGTCCGGCAGGATGGGAGGCATGGAGGCCGAGCTGTTTCCCAGGACGCGCGGCGAGATCGCGCCCGGCGCGGTGCACGTGCCGGACTGGCTGGACGCGCGAGAGCAGCGCGAGCTGCTGGCCGCCTGCCGGGAGTGGGCCAGGCCGCCCGCCGGACTGCGCACCGTCCGCACGCCCGGCGGCGGCACCATGACCGCCCGGCAGGTGTGCCTCGGCCGCCACTGGTATCCGTACGGCTATGCCCCGACCGTCGTCGACGGCGACGGCGCGCCGGTGAAGCCGTTCCCCGCCCGGCTCGGCGAACTGGGCCGCCGCGCGGTGACCGACGCGCTCGGGGCCGGGTCCGCGCGCGGGGCCGCGTACGACATCGCCCTCATCAACTTCTACGACGCCGGCGCCCGCATGGGCATGCATCGCGACAGCGACGAGAAGGCCGACGCGCCCGTGGTGTCACTGAGCCTCGGCGACATGTGCGTGTTCCGCTTCGGCAACACGCGGACCCGGACCCGCCCCTGGACGGATGTCGAGCTGCGCAGCGGCGACCTGTTCGTCTTCGGCGGCCCGTCCCGGTTCGCGTACCACGGCGTTCCCCGGGTGCACGCGGGCACGGCACCCCCGGAGTTGGGCCTGACCGGACGGCTCAGCATCACGCTGCGGGTCAGCGGGCTGTAGGGCCGGCCGGGCCCCTCACGCCGGACCGGATCCGACCCGCTCCGGTTGCGGATCATGGGAGACTCGCCTTCATGAGCGGGAAGGCGGACCCCCGGCCGGCGGGGGAAGGGACCACCTCGAGGACGCGGTTGGACCGGGGGCGCGGCGCGCTCGGGCCCGCGCTGGAGCTCGTGCACACCGGACGCGCCCCGACCCGCGCGGTGCTCACCGCAGAGCTCGGTGTGACCCGCGCGACGGCCGGAGCGGTCGCCGCCGAGCTGGAGGCGCTCGGGCTGATCAAGGTGGACGCCCGGCCCGGTGCCGCGGCCGGTTCGCAGGGACGCCCCTCGCACCGGCTGTCCGTCGCCGAGGACGGCCCCGTGGCGCTCGCCGCGCAGGTGCACGCCGACGGCTTCCGGGCGGCCCTGGTCGGGCTGGGCGGCCGGATCGTCGCCACGGCGCCCGGCTGCGAGGTCGTCGACGCCGACCCGGCGAAGGTCCTCGGTTCCGTCGTCGCGGCCGGCGCCGAGCTGCTGCGGGAGACCGGGCGGCGGTGCGTGGGCGCCGGGCTCGCCGTGCCCTCGGCGGTGGCCGAACCGGAAGGGCTGGCACTCAACCCCCTGCACCTGGCCTGGCCCGCGGGCGCACCGGTCCGGGAGATCTTCGCCGAGCAGGTGCGCGCGGCCGGCCTCCAAGGGCCCGCCTTCGCGGCCAACGACGTCAACCTCGCCGCCCTCGCCGAACACCGGCACGGCGCCGGGCGCGGCTCCCGCGATCTGCTGTGCGTGGCCACCGGCCACCGGGGTGTGGGCGGCGCCCTGGTGCTCGACGGCCGCCTGCACTCGGGCAGTGCGGGTCTCGCCCTGGAGGTCGGCCACCTCACCGTCAACCCCGAGGGCCGGCCCTGCCACTGCGGCAGCCGCGGCTGCCTGGACGTCGAGGCGGACCCGCTGGCCCTCCTCACCGCGGCGGGACGCGCCCCCGGCCCCGAGATGTCCCTGCTGAAGCAGGCCGACGACCTGATCCGCGGCCAGTACGACGACCCGGGCGTACGCACCGCCACCGCGGCCCTCATCGACCGCCTCGGCCTCGGCCTGGCCGGCCTGGTGAACATCCTCAACCCGGACCGGATCATCCTCGGCGGCCTGCACCGCACCCTGCTGGAGGCCGACCCGGACCGGCTACGCGCCGTCGTCGCCGACCGCAGCCTGTGGGGCCGCAGCGGCGGCGTCCCGATCCTCGCCTGCACCCTGGATCACAACAGCCTGGTCGGCGCGGCGGAACTCGCCTGGCAGCCGGTGCTGGACGACCCTCTCGGGGCACTCGCCCAGGATGACAGCCCGACCGACAGAAAGCCGACGTCATGACCCACCAGCTCACCGTCAGCGTCCTGGGCACCGGCATCATGGGCGCCGCGATGGCGCGCAACCTCGCCCGCGCCGGACACACCGTCCGTGCCTGGAACCGCACCCGCGCGAAGGCCGACCCGCTCGCCGCCGACGGCGCGCACATCGCCGACACCCCCGCCGAGGCCGTCGAGTCCGCCGACGTCGTGCTGACCATGCTGCACGACGGCCCCGCCACCCTGGAGACGATGCGTGGGGCGGCCCCCGCGCTGCGCCCCGGGACCGCCTGGGCGCAGTCCACCACCGCGGGCATCGAGGGCGTCGCCGACCTGGCCGGCTTCGCCCACGAGCACGGCCTGCTCTTCTACGACGCCCCGGTCCTGGGCACCCGTCAGCCCGCCGAGGCCGGACAGCTGACCGTGCTCGCCGCCGGACCCGCCGAGGGCCGGGACAGGGTGACCCCGGTGTTCGACGCCGTCGGCGCCCGCACCGTGTGGACCGGGGAGGACGGCGCGACGGGCAGCGCGACCCGCCTGAAGCTGGTCGCCAACAGCTGGGTGCTCGCGGCCACCGCCGCAGCCGGCGAGACCCTCGCCCTGGCCAAGGCCCTCGACGTCGCACCGGACGCCTTCTTCGACCTCATCGCCGGCGGCCCCCTCGACATGGGCTATCTGCGGGCCAAGGCCGCTCTGATCCTGGAGGAGCGGCTGTCCCCGGCCCAGTTCGCGGTGACCACCGCCGCCAAGGACGCCGGACTGATCGTGCGGGCCGGCGAACGGCACGGCGTCCGCCTGGACGTGGCCGCCGCGAGCGCCGAGCGACTGGAGCGGGCCGCGGACCTGGGCCACGGCGACGAGGACATGGCCGCCGCCTACTACGCCAGCTTCGGCGACGGCCCCACCACCTGACCACCGGCCCGCACACCACCGGCCCGCACACCACCGGACCGCAACCACCGTCGAGCACACCGAGGAGTCCGTAGTGTCCAAGCCCCCGCTGCCCCCCGAGGCCGACGCCCTGCTGCGCCGGCCGAACCCCTGCGTCATGGCCACGATCCGCTCCGACGGCGCACCCGTCTCCACGCCCACCTGGTACCTGTGGGAGGACGGCCGCGCGCTGATCAACCTCGACGAGGGCCGGGTCCGTCTGCAGCACCTGCGGCGCGAACCGCGCGTCACCCTCACCGTCCTGGCCGAGGACGACTGGTACACCCACGTCACCCTGCTCGGCCGCGTCGTCGACCTGCGCGACGACACGGGTCTGGCCGACATCGACCGCCTCGCCCGGCACTACACCGGTGGCCCGTACCCGGACCGGAAGCGTGCCCGGGTCAGCGCCTGGGTCGAGGTCGAACGCTGGCACGGCTGGGGCGCGATGAGGGACAGCGACCAGGCGGCCACCTGACCGCGGGCGCCCGGCCGGACGTCACCGCCAGTCCACGGCGAAGGCCCGGCCGGGATTCCCGGTGAGGATGCGGTCCACCGCCTCCGCACCGACGGCCTGAGCCAGCCGGGGCCGCAGCCGGTCGAGCAGATACGGCATACCGGGACCGCCGTCCACCGAGCGGGCGGTGGCGGTCGTGGTGTCGCAGCCCAGCAGCAGCCGGCCGCCGAAACCCGCCTCGACCAGGGCTTGTACGGCGTCCGGCAGCCGCCAGTCGGTGGTGTGGTGGGCGCGTGACGGGCCGTCGAACGCCAGATAGCAGCCGCTCTCCGCGGCCTGCCGGTGCACCACCGGATCGGGACAGCGGTTGAGATGCCCCAGCACCACCCGGTGTGGGGGAACCGCCAGCCGGCGGCACAGCAGCTCCAGTACGTCCAGCGCGCCGGTGCCCAGCTCCAGGTGCACGGCGACGGTCGCCCCCGTGGCGTGGTGCGCCTCGGCCGCAGCCGACAGCGTCCGGCGGGCGTGCTCGTCCAGGGCGTGGAAACCGCCCGCGACTTCGATGAATCCCGCCCGGACCCCCGACGTGCCGATGCCCTCGGTCAGTTCGGACACGAAGAGCCGCGCGAGCCGGCCACGCAGTCGCGTGAGCGTCTCCTCGTCGTAGTGCACCGCCTGGTGCAGTCCGGTCGCGGCGACCACGTGCACTCCGGTCCCGCGGGACAGCGCGGGCAGATCGGCGGCCCGGCGCCCCATCCCGTACGGAGTCCACTGCACCACGCTCCCGCCGCCGCGCTCCCGGAACGCCGCCGGCTCCGCGCGCGCCGCGGAACGGCTGCGCAGCTCCTCACCGGGGAGCCGGAGACTGCTGAGGAACAGGTGGTCGTGCGCGTCGCACACGCCCAGGTGCCCGGGCGGCACATCGCCGAGCACGGTGCGGACCGCGTTCACCACTGGCGTCCCCGGGGCAGCCGGTCCCGCTCCGGCGCCGACAGGTGCAGCACCTGGAAGACCTCGCCGTCCGTCCGCGGGGCGTCATGCCGCCAGAGGGAGAAGTGCACCAGCTCCCAGCGGGCGGTGTCCACGGCGGACGCCGCGAGCACCACACCGTCCGTCCCGGCCAGCCGCCCGCACGCGCGGACCGCCTCCTCGGCCACCTCGCCCACCCGCACCCCGTCCGGCACGGGACACCGGTGCCGTACGGCGGCGACCGCCGGGGCATCCGCAGCCACCCCGTCCTCGTGCGCCAGGCCCGTCCACTGGCGTACCGGGGGGCGCCCGAAGTCGTCGGCGATCCCCTGGAAACCGCCGCCCCAGAGGAAGGCGTTCATGCCCTCCGCCGTGTTCCACAGGTAGAACGGCGCGTACTGGTTGACCGGCGAGCCGTGCACCCCGCGTTCGCGCACCAGATACGCCTTGACGCCGAGGCCCTGCCACGCGTCGAGCAGATGTCCACGACGGGCCACGCGGTCCCGGACGATCCGCATGTCGTAGTCGGCGGGCAGGGTGAGTTCGTACTGCAGGGCGTGCAACGAGGGCCTCCCGGGCCGGAGTCAGGGACGTGTTCGGGGCTGTCGATCCTGCGGTGCGAGCAGTGCGAGCAGGCCGCGCACACCCGCGTCGAAGGCGGCGGGGGAGCCGGAGGCGCGGGCGAGCACATAGCCGCCCTGGACGGTCGCCACGACGGCCGCCGCGATCTCCTCACTGTCCAGGCCGGGCGCGAACTCGCCCTGTTCCCGCCCCTCTTCGACGATCCCGGCGAGTCGCGCGCGCAGCCAGTCCAGCGTCTCGTCCACCGGGGCGCGCAACGCGTCGTCGGCGATCACGTCCGGGTCCATGGTCAGCCGCCCCACCGGACAACCGCGCAGCACGTCGCGCTCGCGCAGCAGATACGCCTCGATGCGCTCGTACGGCGTGCCCGGGCCGTCGAGTACTCCCGCGGCGGTGGCCCGCATCTCCTCGGCGGTGCGCCGGATCGCGGCCAGCGCGAGGTCGGGCTTCCCCTTGAAGTGGTGGTACATGCTGCCCTGGCCCGCGCCCGCCCGCTCCAGGATCGCCTTCGGGCTGGTGCCCACGTAGCCGCGCTCCCACAGCAGCGCGCGGGTGGACTCGATGAGTCGCTCCGAAGTGCTCATGCCCCCACTGTACATACCAGTAGGTACAGAAGTCGAGGTGTTCGGGAGCGGGGCGGGAGCAGGCCCCCGCCCTCCGCGTACTCCCCGGGAGGTATGCGCAGTGCCGCTGGCCGTACGACGACCGGACACCCCTCGCGGGACGACGCTCGAGGTGTCGCGCAAGGAGCGACGAGACACCGCACCCGAGGAGTTGACGATCATGCAGACCCTGGCGCACTTCGGCGACGGCGGGCCCGGCCCGTGGATCCTGTTCCTGCCCGTGATCTGGGCCCTGGTCATCGGCGGCGGCATCGCGCTGCTGCGCCGCACGGTGTGGCGCGGACGCCGCGGACCCGAACGACCCACGGTGGAGGAGAACTCCCCCCTCGCGGTGCTCGGTCACCGCTTCGCCTCCGGCGAGATCGACGAGGACGAGTACTGGCGCCGGCTGTCCGTCCTGGACGAGCGGTTCGGCCGCGACGGCAGGGGCGGTGCGGCATGACCACCACGACCACCGGCACCCGGACCGCCGCCCGGGTCGTCGACGCCGTCAAGGTGTACGGCGCCGGCGACACCGCCGTACGGGCCCTGGACGGGGTCAGCGTGACCTTCCCGGCCGCCCGCTTCACCGCCGTCATGGGGCCTTCGGGCTCCGGCAAGTCCACCCTGCTGCACTGCGCGGCCGGACTGGACACCCTCACCCGTGGAGCCGCCTGGATCGGCGCCACCGAACTGGGCGGCCTCGACGACCGCCGCCTCACCCTGCTGCGCCGCGACCGCGTGGGTTTCGTGTTCCAGGCCTACAACCTGGTGCCGACGCTCACCGTCGCCGAGAACATCACCCTGCCGCTCGATCTCGCGGGCGACGGGGGAGACCCCGAGTGGATCGACACCCTGATCGACGTCGTGGGCCTGCGTGACCGGCTGCGGCACCGGCCCGCCGAGCTGTCCGGCGGGCAGCGGCAACGCGTCGCGGTGGCACGGGCGTTCGCCGGCCGGCCGGACGTGGTCTTCGCCGACGAGCCGACCGGCAACCTCGACTCCCGCTCCGGCGAGGAGGTGCTCGGGCTGCTCGGCAACGCCGTACGGCAGACCGGTCGCACCGTCGTCATGGTCACCCACGACCCGGTCGCCGCGGCCCACGCCGACGAGGTGGTCTTCCTGGCCGACGGGCGCCTGGTCGACCGGATGGAAGTCCCGACCGCCGACGCGGTCCTGGACCGGATGAAAGCCTTCGAGGTGCCCTCATGAACACCTCCCTACGCCTGAGCGTGTCCTCCCTGCGCGCCCACAAGCGCCGCTTCGCCGGGACGTTCCTCGCCGTGTTCCTGGGCGTGGCCTTCCTGGCCGGGACCCTCGTCATGGGCGACACGCTGCGCGCGAGCTTCGACAGCATGTTCGGCAACGCGGCCGCCGGCACCGACGCCGTCGTCCGCAGCGCCGACGCCATCACCACACCCGGGGAAAGCCAGGGGGTACGTCAGCCGGTCGCCGCGGATCTGGTGCGTACCGTCGAGCGGGTCCCGGGCGTCGCCGCGGCAGCCCCCGACATCCAGGGCGCCGGACAGCTCGTCGCGGCGGACGGCGAGCCGATCGGCGGGCAGGGGCCGCCCACGGTCGCCGGCAACTGGATCGCCGACCCCGCGCTCAACCCGTACCGACTCGCCCAGGGCCGCGCCCCGCGAAAGTCCGGGGAGGTCGTGGTGAACCGCGGCACCGCCGAGCGGGGCGGCCTGGACATCGGCGACACGACCGTGCTGCGCACCCCCGACCCGGTCGAGGTGACCATCGTCGGGCTCGCCACCTTCGGCGGGGAGGACGGCATGGCACAGGTGACCTTCACCGGTATGACCCGGGCCGACGCCGAGAAGTACCTGACGGCCAGGGCCGGCGAGGCCGCGAGCATCCTGGTGCGGGCCGGACCCGGGGTGAGCCAGGACGAACTGGTCGACCGGCTCACCCCGGCACTTCCCGAAGGCGTCGAGGCCGTCACCGGCCGGCAGTCGGCCGAGGAGAACAACGAGATGATCTCCGGCCAGTTCCTGGGCATCTTCACGCTCTTCCTGCTGGTGTTCTCCGGTGTCGCCCTGCTGGTGGCGACCTTCTCCATCCACAACACCTTCGCGATCGTCGTCGCGCAGCGCACCCGCGAGAACGCCCTGCTGCGGGCGCTGGGCGCCTCGCGCCGCCAGGTCACCGCGGCCACCCTCGTGGAGGCGGGCGTGGTGGCCGTGACCGCGTCGGCGGCCGGACTGGCGGGCGGCATCGGCATCGCGGCGGGACTCCAGGCGCTGTTCCCGGCGATCGGTTTTCCCTTCCCCGAGGGTGCGTTGGTGATCGGCGCGGTGTCGCTGCTGCTTCCGCTCGCGGTCGGCGTGGTGGTCTGTCTGGGCTCCGCCCTGCTGCCCGCCGTACGCGCCGGGCGCACCGCACCGCTGGCCGCGCTGCGCGAGACGGCCGTCGACACCTCCGGTGCCTCCCGCACCCGCGCGGTCGCCGGCACGGGTCTCGCGGCCCTGGCCGTCGCCGTCACGCTCACCGGCGTCCTGGTGTCCCCGTCCGTATGGCCGGCGGGAACCGGCGCCGTCCTGGCCCTGGTCTCCTTCGTGGTCCTCGGCCCCGTGGCCTGCTCGACCGCCGTGCGCGTTCTCGGTGGCCCGCTGGACCGGCTGCGCGGCGTCACCGGCTCCCTCGCCCGGCGCAACGCGCTGCGCAGCCCGAAGCGGACGGCCGCCACCGCGAGCGCGCTGATGATCGGCGTGGCCGTGGTGGCCCTGTTCACGGTGTTCGGGGCGTCGCTGAAGGCCACGATGGACCAGACGGTCGCACGGTCCTTCGCGGGCGACGTCGCCGTCAGCGCCCCGTCGTACGGGGCGGGCGGCAGCGGACTGAGCCCGCGGCTGGCCGACGCGGTCGCGGAGCTGCCCGAGGTGGACACCGCCGTCGGGCTGGGCCGGGGCGTCGCGGAAGTCGACGGGGAGGGACGGGCGTTGACCGTCACCGACCCGGTCGCCCTGCGGCGCACCTTCGACCTCGGCGAGGTCGAGGGCTCCCTGGCCGCGCTGGGCACCGACGGCATCGCGGTCACCGAACAGGAGGCCGACCGGCTCGGGGTGGGCCCCGGAGACACGACCCGGCTCACCTTCACCGACGGCGAGGAGCGGACGTTCACGGTCCGTGCCGTCTACGGGCAGTCCGAACTCGCCGGCGACTACGTCATCACCCGCGCGGCGTGGGCTCCGCACCGCACCCAGGACGCCGACACCCTCGTCGCGGTCACCTTCGCCGACGGTGTGGACGGCGAGACGGGCAAGGCAGCGGTGCAGGCGGTCGCCGACGACTACGGCAACCCGGAAGTCCAGACCCGTGACGAGTACGCGCAGTCCTCGGCGGCCGGCATCGACATGATGCTGACCCTGGTCTACGCGCTGCTCGCCCTGGCCGTGCTGATCGCGCTGCTCGGCATCGCCAACACCCTCACCCTGGCGATCCACGAGCGCACCCGCGAACTGGGTCTGCTCCGGGCCGTCGGCCAGACCCGGTCCCAACTGCGGGCCATGGTCCGCTGGGAGTCGGTCCTGGTCGCCGCGTTCGGTACCGCGGGCGGACTCGCCCTGGGCGCCTTCCTCGGCTGGGTTCTGGTGGAGGCCTCCGACGGCGCGAGCGACAGCGCCTTCGCCTTCGCGATGCCGCCGGTGCAGCTCGCGGTGGTGGCGCTGGTCGGCCTCGCGGCGGGCGTCCTCGCGGGTCTGCGCCCGGCCCGCCGTGCGGCCCGTCTCGACGTGCTCCGCGCCGTCGCCACGCGGTGACGGGGGCGCGCAGGCCCGCCGAGGCGCGTGCCCGGGGGGGCCTGCGCGCGATCCGGGGCGTGGCCCGCCCGGGTGCGCCGCGGGCCGCCGCCACGGAGTGACGGCGGCGGCGGGGCGCGCGGCGGGCGTGCGGCTCCGGCGAGTCCGTGTCCGGCCGGTGGTGCGGCGCGTTCGATGTATTGCGGGCGGGTTGTCGCCGTCGGATGGCGGCAGAGACCGGCGGGCCGAGCACCTTCGGTTTCCCGACGCCGGCTTGGGCGCGCCGTGGGCTCCACTCGCCAGGAAAGGGGAGCGTCACCGCCCGGTCAGCCGGCAACGGCGGACCGGGCGGGAGCGGGTTCGGGCCGGTGGCCCTCGGTGGCGTGCTCGACGAGCGCGACCTCCGCGAACCGGTGATCGGTGCGTTCGCCGGCCGTGAGCAGCGGGCGCCGGTCCCAGGCCGCCGGGGCGGTCGCGGACGGCGTCGGCAGGGTGAACCACACGACCTTGCCGGACTCGCCGTCCGGCACCACGCCCCAGCTCTCGCTCATCGCGGCCACCATCGCCAGCCCGCGTCCACAGGTGGCGAGCGGACCGGCGTCCGCCACGACCGGCAGTCGTGGGTCGTGGTCGCGCACCGAGACCTTGAGCCGGTCGAGCTGCAGTTCCATCTCGACGGTGCACGTCTTGTCGGGCCGGGCGTGCCGGTGGACGTTGGACAACAGCTCCGTCACACCGAGCGAGGCCCGGTCTATCAGGGAATCCATGTGCCAGTAGCGCAACTGCGCAGATACGATTCTGCGGACCTGGCCGATCCGCGACGGCAGGGCTTGGAGCTCCACCGCGCAGTGCCTGCTTGGGTGACTGATCACGGCTGCGACTCCCCGACGTGAGGTCCGGAAGAACACGGAGTACGGATCCAGCAGGGCGCCTGCGTGACGCTGCCGCCTGCTGTCGTGGCCGGCGGGCTGGTTCGCAGCGTTATCGCCGGTAAACCCAGAGTGACGTGAGAACAGCGTGACGCAGGGGGTGGGGTGGCGCAACTCGCGGACATCTCAGGCGCCACGCCCCGACGCCCGGCGGACGGCTTCGATGAACCGGCGGGCCGCGGGCGGACCGGGCTCACCCGGAGCGGGGTCGTGGTCGCCGAGGGTCAGCAGGTACCGCTTGCCGTTGAGGTCCGCCAACGCCCGGTCCTCGGGCGCGAACCAGGGCTGCGACGCGCGTACCGCCTGCACCGGCGCGCTGTCGATCTCACTGCCGTAGCTCGTGAGCAACTCCAGCCGGCCGTCGCTGATCCGGACCTGACCGGCCCGGGTGAGCGAACGCAGCCACTTGCCGATCCGCACGCCCGTGGCCGTGAACTCCGGCTCCGCCATGCCACCCGCCCCCTTGTGCGCGTCGGTGTGCCGGACCGCGCTCCGCGGGCCGGCTCCTGTCCAGATCCAGTGTGCCCCCCGTACGGAAGCGTGCTCCCGCCGGTGCAGTCTGCCCGCACCGGCCGCCGAGCACCAGTACGCACGCCTCGTTCCCGGGGGCGCGGGGAGCACTCGCGCCCATGCGCCCCGCGCCCCCGCGCCTCGGTTCCCCAGGGGTGCCTTTGGGGTCCCCAAAGGAGTGTTTATGCAGGTGAGACGTGGTGGAGAAGATGCTTATGATCGGGGTGTCGGCCGCGCGAGACGCCGTCGGCGCTCAGTGTAAGGAGCCCCGCCGTGAGCACTCCCCGACAGACCCTGACCGGCACCACCCTCGACGTCGACCACAGCGACCCCGCCTACCGGGCCTGGCTGAAAGAGGCCGTGCGCAGGGTGCAGGCCGACGCCAACCGCTCGGCCGACACCCATCTGCTGCTCTTCCCGCTGCCCGAGCGGTGGGGCATCGACCTCTACCTGAAGGACGAGTCGACCCACCCGACCGGCAGCCTCAAGCACCGGCTGGCCCGTTCGCTCTTCCTCTACGGGCTGTGCAATGGCTGGATCCGCCCCGGCCGCCCGGTGATCGAGGCGTCCAGCGGCTCCACGGCCGTGTCCGAGGCGTACTTCGCGAAGCTGATCGGCGTTCCCTTCATCGCGGTCATGCCGCGCACGACGAGCGCCGAGAAGTGCCGCCTGATCGAGTTCCACGGCGGCCAGTGCCACTTCGTGGACGACCCGCGGAAGATGTACGAGGAGTCCGCCCGCCTCGCGGTGGAGACCGGCGGCCACTACATGGACCAGTTCACCTACGCCGAACGGGCCACGGACTGGCGGGGCAACAACAACATCGCCGAATCGATCTTCCGTCAACTGGAGTTGGAGCGGTTTCCGGAACCGGCGTGGATCGTCGCCACGGCCGGTACCGGTGGCACCTCGGCGACCCTCGCGCGCTATGTCCACTACATGCAGTACGACACCCGCGTCTGCGTCGCCGACCCCGAGAACTCGTGCTTCTTCCAGGGCTGGACCACCCAGGATCCGGACGTCGCCTGTGACCGCGGTTCCCGTATCGAGGGCATCGGACGGCCCCGTATGGAGCCGAGTTTCGTGCCCGGCGCGATCGACCGGATGATGAAGGTGCCCGACGCGGCCAGCGTGGCGGCGGTGCGGGCCCTGGAGCGGGTCATCGGCCGCAAGGCGGGCGGCTCCACCGGAACCGGGCTGTGGAGCGCGCTGAAGATCGTGGCGGAGATGGTGGCAGAGGGCCGCCGGGGCAGCGTGGTGACCCTGCTGTGCGATCCGGGGGACCGGTACCTGGACAAGTACTACTCGGACGCCTGGCTGGCCGAGCAGAACCTGGACATCGCGCCCTACACGGCGGCGATCGAGTCCCTGCTGAGCACCGGCGTCTGGCCCGGCCGTGAGCTGCCTGGCGAGCCGTCGGCCCAGTGAGGTCACCGCGTCGCACAGCGCCCTTGCCGGTCCCGGCCGGGCGGCCTCGAGCGTGAGCCGGAACGGTGCCGTGCCGTCGGCCGCGCACGCCCGCCGCACCCGCGTACCCGTCCCGGCCGGCGCGAGCCGCGGTGACCCCGGCCGGCGTACCGTCAGAGGTCCGCGGCCTGCGCGTCGTCCTCGGGCCCGCCCGCCACCACCAGCCGCCGCAGATGCTCGGACACCTCCGTGCGGGCCGTCCCGGGCAGCCCGGCATCCGTGACGAGGGTGTCGACCTGCTCCAGGGAGGCGAACGAACTCAGCCCCACCGTGCCCCACTTGGTGTGGTCGGCGACCACGATCACCCGGCGGGCCGACTGCACCAGCCGGCGGTTGGTCTCGGCCTCCGCGAGGTTCGGCGTCGACAGCCCCGCCTCCACCGATATCCCGTGCACACCGAGGAACAGCAGGTCGAAGTGGAGCGCCGCGATCGCCTGGTCGGCCACCGGGCCCACCAGCGAGTCGGACGGCGTGCGCACTCCGCCCGTCAGCACGACCGTGGCCGCGCCCTGCCGGGACCCCGAGGTGCGCTGCGCCGCGTGGAAGACATCGGCCACCCGCACCGAGTTGGTGACCACCGTGAGGTCGGGGACGTCGAGCAGTCGATGTGCCAGCGCGAACGTCGTCGTGCCGCCCGAGAGCGCGATCGCCGCGCCCGGGGAGACCAGTTCGGCCGCCGCCCGCGCGATGTCCTCCTTGGCGGTGAGCTCCAGGCCCGACTTGGCCTCGAAACCGGGTTCGTGCGTGCTCGCCTCGACCACGGGGACCGCGCCGCCGTGCACCTTCTCCAGCACGCCCTGCCGGGCCAGCGCGTCGAGGTCGCGGCGGACCGTCATGTCGGACACGCCGAGCTTGCGCGTCAGCTCGTTGACCCGGACTCCGCCCCGGCGCCGGACCTCGTCGAGGATCAGGGTGCGCCGCTGCTCCGCGAGGAGGTTCTGATTCTCGCTCACGTACGCTCCGGTCCTTTCGCCGCAAAGCCGTCCGACACGCCCCGCGCGCCCAGTGCGACGAGCGGATTCCCGTCCGTCACCGGTGCGCGGACGTCCCATCCTCCCATGCCGGGACCCGGGCGGCGCCACCGGCGGCTCGTCGCGCGCATGTCATTGGCCTCCCGTATGTTGCTTGCTTGCCCCACGGATCGGGGAGATTACGTGACGAGGCGTGTGGGCCGCTCCGCCACGGGAGATCCTGTGCCCGCACGGACGGAGCCGACGGAGTGTCACGGGGGAAGTGCGAATCAGTGGAGAGCGCGCAGCGACGCAGGCCGGCCGAGGCGGCGGAGGGTTTCGCCACCCGGCCCGGGGAGTCCGGGACCGCCCTGGAACTCCTGGTGCACGGGGTGGGCGGCACCACCCCCGAGGAGATGCTCGACGACCCGCGCACGGTCCGGATCACCGGTGACGACACCGCCGCCATGTTCCGCCGCGCCGACGACGCCGACGCGGAGCGGCACAGCGCCGAACGCCGCGACGGACCCGTCCCCGAGGCCTACGTCTGGTGCAACCTCACCTCCGGGAACGGCACCCGCGCCCTGTGGCTGTTGCTCCTGCCCTTCATGGTCGTCAACCTCGCCCACTGGATGCGCCCCACCGCCCGTGGCCGCAGACGCGCGGTCCGGCTGTACGGGCTGCTGGTACGGCTCGCCGGACTGAGCCTGACGGTGCTGCTCGTCGCGGCCGCCTGCGAGGTCGCCCTCGACCTGGCCGCATGGCAGTGCGCGGGCACCCACGCGTGCGCCGAACGGCACTCCTGGCTCGGTTTCCTCTCGCCCGAACTCTCCGACGGCGGCTGGTGGAGCCTGCCGGGCCGCAGGCTCGCGCTGGCCGCCGTGGTGCCCACCGCCCTCACCGGCCTGCTGTGGTTCCTGTCGCTGCGCACCTGGAGCGCGTACGAGTCCCAGCAGCCGATGACCCACGACGCCGAGCCCGAGGAGGAGGGCGGCCGCACCGCACTGGGCCGCCCCGGCTTCTGGTACGGCCGCCGCCTGGTCGCCCGGCTGCGTGCCGCCCATACCGCCGCCGGGCTGCTGACGGTCGCGACCGCCGTCGGCTCCGCCGCCGCCCGCCAGGACCGCGAGCCGGGCGGCCCGGCCGCCCTCGCCGTCCTCGGTGTGCTCCTGGAGGCGGCGCTGGCCGTCGGGGCGTGCGTCGTGGTGTGGGTGGTGTGCCGCCGGGGCCGCGCCGAACGCCGCCTGGACGACGGACTCGACCGGCGCCTGGTGCGGTACCTGCCGCTCACGGCCGCCGCTCTGCTCGCGCTCAGCCTGCTGTACGCCGGGTGGGAGCGCACCGGATGGGAGTCGGCGGGCCGGCTGCCGGGCGACGCCACCTTCGGCGCCCTCGCGCTCGCGCAGGGCCTGCTGGTGATCGTCCTCGCCGTGGTCGCCCACTCCCTGCACCGCAGCGACCCCGACCGGCGTGCCGCGATCCGGGGCCTGGCGGGGCCGGCGGTCGCCATGCTCGCCTGTGCGCTGGGCGGCGTGATGTCCGGCGGTGTCTCCCAGCGGGTGTCCGACTGGCTGGACGGCACCGGGACCTCGATGCCCGGGCCGCCGGTGCTGCTCACCTGGCAGGCGTCCGTGATCCCCCCGCTGCTCGTCGTGGTGCTGGTGCTGTGCGGCTGGCTCGCCCGGCGCGCCTGGCGGATCGCCCGCGCGCAGAGCGCCGCCGTGGAACGCGAGTACGCCGGCGAGACGGGCGACCCCGGCCGCACCCGCCGTATCGCCTCCGTACGCGCCATGGCCGCGCTCACCGACCGGGGACCGCGCATCCTGGCCGTCACCTCCACCGCGACCCTGCTGCTGGGTGCCGGCGCCCTCGCCGGTGCCCTGGCCACCGACAAGACACCCGGCGAGGCGGCCCACGGGTCGTACGCCGTCGTCCACGGCGCGGCCGAGACCGCGCAGGCGTTGGGCTCCTGGCTGATCGGACTCGGCTTCATCCTCCTCGTCACCTGGGGCCGCCGCGCCTACAAGGACCCCTCCGCGCGGCGCACCATCGGCATCCTGTGGGATGTCGGCACCTTCTGGCCGCGCGCCGCGCACCCCTTCGCCCCGCCGTGCTACGCCGAGCGCGCGGTGCCCGACCTGACCTGGCGGATCGCCACCTGGACCCGGGCCACCGGCGGGCGGCTGGTGATCTCCGGCCACTCCCAGGGCAGCGTCCTCGCCGCCGCCGCGGCCTGGCAGCTCGCGCCGTCCACCCGCAGACGCGTCGCCCTGCTGACCTACGGCTCCCCGCTGGAGCGGCTCTACGGCCGCTGGTTCCCCGCCCACTTCGGGCCGGACGCGCTCAGCTCCCTGCACGAAGAGGTCGACTGCTGGCGCAACCTCCACCGGCTCACCGACCCCATCGGCGGACCCATGAGGCTGCCCGGCGACCGCGGCCCCGACGTGGACCGCCCAGCCCTCAAGGACCCCCTCGCCTACGGCCGTACCGAGGCCCATCCGCTGCCCGCGCCGATCCTCGGCCACTCCGACTACCAGGCCGACCCGGCCTTCGCCGAGGAGCGCCGCCGGCTGCTCGCCCGCCTGCGCCCGGACGTACCGGCACCGCGGCACACGGGCGAGCCCGGCGCGGACCCCGGGGTGGTCTCGGCGTAGGGCCGGCCCGGCCATTCCCGACTGCCCCGCGACGCCATGCACGCACTCTCGCCGCACCGTCCCCTGACCCGAGTACATCCGGGACGAGGGCCAGGGGCCGGCACGCCGAGAGCACGCACCCGGCGCCGCGGAGCCGCCCTTCGGGCAACAACGGCAATGATCGGACGGGCCCCAGCCGTACTGCCTACGGCAGTGTGGGCAGGTCCTCGGAGTACAGGAGCGTCAGGTCGTCGGTGGTCGGCTCGTCGAGCTGGGCGACGCGGCTGGCGTGCCGCTCGACCATCGCCTCGAAGGTCTGGCGCGCGGTGCGCCCGTTGCCGAACGCGGGCCCCTTGGGGATGTCGGTGAAGTACGTCAGCAGGGCCTCACCGGCGCCCGGTGCCAGCCGGTACTCGTGTTCCTCGGCCTGCTGCTGCACGATCCGCAGCAGCTCCTCGGGGCCGTAGTCGCCGAAGGTGATCGTCCGCGAGAAGCGGGACGCCACACCCGGGTTGACCGACAGGAAGCGCTCCATCTCGGCCGTGTACCCGGCGACGATCACGACCACCGCGTCCCGCTGATCCTCCATCAGCTTCACCAGTGTGTCGATGGCCTCCTTGCCGAAGTCACGCCCGGCGTCCTCCGGGGAGAGCGCGTACGCCTCGTCGATGAACAGCACACCGCCGCGTGCCTTCTCGAACGCCTCCTGGGTGCGGATCGCCGTGGAGCCGATGTGCTCGCCGACCAGGTCGACCCGGGACACCTCGACCAGATGGCCCTGCTCCAGGACCCCGAGCGAGGCGAGGATCTCGCCGTAGAGGCGGGCGACGGTGGTCTTGCCGGTGCCGGGGGAGCCCGTGAACACCAGATGCCGCTTGACCGACGCCGCCTTCAGTCCCGCCTGCTGCCGGCGCCGGCCCACCTCGATCATGTCGGTGAGGGCGCGGACCTCGCGCTTGACGCTCTCCAGGCCCACCAGCGCGTCGAGTTCCCCGAGGACGGCCTTGGAGGAGCGGGTCTCCCGCTCCGGTCCGGTGACCGGGACGGCGGCCGGGGCGGGCGGCACCTGCTCGGTGCGCGGCCCCGGGACCGTACCCAGCAGGCCGGCGGAGTGGCCCGTCGTCTGCACGGTCGGCTCCGGTGCCGCGGGCGGCCTCAGACTGCCGCTCTCGTCGCTCGTGCAGTCCTCGACGACCGGGCCGCCCGAGCCGGACGCCGCGTCCGCGCCGCCCTCGGCGAATTCGTAACCGCCGCGCGCGCAGCGCTCCGTACGGCACTTCCTCAGCGTCGTACGGCTGCCGTCTATCACGTGGAAGCCGTAGCCGCCGCTGCCCGTGACCCGGCAGTTGTCGAAGGTGCCGCGGCCACCGGCCGAGACATAGACGCCGGCCTCGGCGGGGGAGTCGATCGTGCAGCGCTCGACGGTCGGGTCGGCGCCCTTGGTGACGATCACGCCGGTCTGTATGCCGTCCAGGGTGCAGTTGTTGAGGGTGCCGCCGCTGCCGTGGTCCCGGAACCAGGCGCCCGTCGCCGCCTCCCGGATGCGGCAGTCGTCGAGCTGCGCGGTGGCGCCGTCGCTCACCGACACGGCCGTGTTGCGCACCTGCGACAGATCGCTGTCGACGACGTCCGCGCGCGAGCCGCGGTCGAGGACGAACAGGGCGTCCGGCACGTCGTGCACCCGGCAGGAGTCAAGGACTGCGGTGGCGCCGTCGCTCACCCACACCGCCGGGTAGTCACCGGTGCTGTCGAAGATCTCGCACTGGTTGGCGTCCACGCGCGTGCCCGGATCCCACACCGACAGACCGTTGCGGCCGAACTGCCGCACGCTGGTGCGGGTCAGGGTGAGAACCGAGCGGGACCGCAGGTCGACCGCGTTCTCCGGGATGTCGTGGATCCGGCAGTCGGCCAGCGTCAGCACCGCGTCCGTGTCGAGCGTGACCCCGTCTCCGGTCGTCCGGTGCACATCGCAGTCCGTGAGGTGTGCCGTGGCGCGGTCGGTCACCTGTACACCGCTGCCCCGCACCTCGTAGACCTCGCACCCCACCGCCTCCAGCGCCGAGTTCTCCCCGGTCGCGGTCAGTCCCGAGCCCGAGGCGTGGTGCACCCGGCAGCGCTCCAGCCGGGGGTGGGCGCCACCGCGCACCGCGACGCCGGCCTGCCCCGCGGCGACCACCTCGCACTCCTCGAACACCCCGCCCCCGCCGTCCAGTACGGCGATGCCCACACCCGCCGGATTGTCGACCGTGCAACGGCGCACCGTGGGCCGGGCACTGCCGCGCACCTCGATGCCGGCCGCGGACCGGGTGACCACCCGGACGTCGCGCAGCTCCGGGGTGCCCTCCTCGACCAGCACGGCCGGGGCGGTGGTGTCCTGGCCCTCGACGTGCAGGTCCTGCACCACCGCCGAGGCGCGCACGGTCAGCGGAACGCCGTCCGGGGGCGCGATGCGTACCGAGCCGGGTGAGCCCTCGGGTCCGCGCAGGGTCACCGCCCGCTGAACGACGAGGTTCTCCCGGTAGGTGCCGGGAGCGATGGTGAGGACGTCCCCTTCGGCCGCGGCCTCCAGGGCGGCGGCGAGCGATGCGTACTCACCCGTGCGGCGCCGCCACCTCGATGTACCGGTGTGCGTCACCTGGACCGTGCCCTGTGCCATGGCGTAGCTGTGCCCCCACCTCGTCGTACCTGTGGCTCGTTCGTGCGCGTGTCGCCGCCGATCAGTTCGGCCGGACCACCGTAGCGTGCGCGCGGGCACCCGGTTGACCAGAGCCGGAACCAGGTCAGCTGCCGGCGCCTGTCCTGCCCCAGTCCGGGCCCGCCTTGTCCCATGCCTGGTCCCAACGGGCGTACCGGTGGCTGAGCATGCGCCAGACGATCAGCCGTCTGCCGCCCTCGATCAGGCCCGCGGTCACCAGGGCCGCGCCGACGCCCGCGAGCACGGCGTGCGTGGTGGCGGTGGCGGTGTCCAGGGGGCGGGCCACCAACCGGCCGTGTCCGTCGGTCCACGTCCTGAAGCCGTCCCCCGGCTGCGGGTCCTTCAGGCGCGTCGGCACCGGCCCGCTCCGCTCGGTGCCGTCCGGCGCGATCCAGCGGGCGAGGACGCGGTTGCGCACCTCCACGCCGGAGGTGATCTCCGGGTCGGCGTCCAGCGGGGACGGATCGAGCTTCCGTACCACCGTGGCCGCCACCAGGTGCCGGGCCTGGTGCTGTGCGCGGACGGACCGCTGCAGGACGTCCTGGGTGGCGCCCCCGACGAGACGGCCGATCACCGGGGTGGCGACGAGGACGAGCAGCAGCGCCGCGAGCGCCACCCAGGCCTCGGCCAGGTCGGTCCTGCGGCACAGCGGATTGTGCCGCCAACGCCAGAGTCCGCTGATCGCCCGCACCCCGCGCACCCCCTCCCCTCGAGGTCTCTCATGAACCTCTCATGAAAGGCAAACGCGTGAAGCAGGGGACCGGTTCCCGCGCCCACGAGGGGTGCCCTCACACGACCTCCACGGGTGCCGTCACACGACCTCGACGGGATCGCCGACACGGATCGTGCCGGGGGAGAGGGGCACCAGGTTCTGCCCGAAGACGAGTCTGCCGCCGGGCCGCTGATGGACGGCCAGCGTGTGCAGGGGTTCCTTCCCGCGCCGGGCGGTGTCCTGGTCCGTGGTGGTCACCACACAGCGGCCGCATCGCTTGGCGACACGGAAGGGCACCTCACCGATGGTGACGCGGGTCCACAGGTCCTCCTCCCAGGGTTCGGTGCCCTCGACGACCACGTTCGGCCGGAAGCGGTTCATCGGCAGCGGGCCCTCGGCCGGGTTCTTTCCCTCTTCGATCAGGGAGTTGAGATGGTCGAGGGAAGCGGTCGTGGTCAGCAGCAGGGGATAGCCGTCGGCGAGGGAGACCGTCTCGCCCGGCAGCGCGAACGCGGGATCGACCGGCCGCCGCGTGGCCGGATCGTCCAGGTGTACGAGGCGCACATCGATGCCGAGGTGGGCGCCGCACCAGGCGTGCACGGCGTCCTCCTCGGCCGGCACCACCTCGACCTTGTCGCCGAAGAGCTCCACCGGGATCGTTCTGCCGGGCGCCGGAACGCGTGCCGTCACCGGCGCCGCACCGGGTGCGGACAGGCGGACGCCGCCGCCGGGCAGCAGCTCGGCGGCGGCCAGCGCCAGGCGCGGATGTCGGCGCTGTGTGACGACCTTTCCCCCGTCGTCGATCAGCATCCAGCGCCGGTCTCCGGCCGGACCCCAGGGCTCCACGACGACCTCCCGGAGCGGCAGGCTCCGGAATGCCTTGACCGGATAAATGTGGATCGAGTGCAGACGAGCGTTCCCCATGGGGCCATCGTGCCACCCGGCACCGACAGCCCCGGGTCGGCTCAGTATCCGCGGTACTGCTGGTTGTTGTACGGGTCCTGGTAGGGAGCGGGACCCGGCCGGGGAGCCGCGGGGCGCATGGCCTCGTAGCCGGCGGGCGGGGCCGGACGCGGCGGCTGCGGCTGGGGGCCGGGGTAGCCGCGCGGCGCGGTGGCCTGCTGCGGGATGTACCCCGCGGGCGCGTGCTGGAGCGGGGCGGGCTGCGGCGCCTGCGGATAGCCGTAGGCGTGCTGGGCCGGGGCCGCCGGGAGGGCGGGCAATGCCGAGGGAAGCGCGGGCAGATGACTGGCCGGAGCCTCGTAAGCGGCGGGGACCCGGATCGGGGCGATCTGCGGGGTGCCCCGCTCGGCCACGAGCGAGTCGTAGATCGGGGTGTCCGGGAAGGAGGCGGAGTAGTAGCCGCCGCCATAGCTGGAGCGGGGGGAGGTCATGGCACATAAGTTAAGCCCACGATGTGTTGGTTGGGGAGACCGATAAGAGGGTTGTTTTCCGTGCCCCCCGTGACCCGGGATCCCCAATGTGAGCGAACTGGGTGCAACCGGGGCACTCTGTCGAGCATATTTCGTGTAAAGGCCGAGTTCCGGGCCGGTTACCGGCGGTTGGCCACCGTTCCCGCGCACTCCCCGTGGGCGTGGCGGGCCCGGGAGAATAGGTTGTGCGGACGAAACACCGACGGATGCCGGGGCCTGGCCTGGGCGCGACGACCCGTGATGGGGGCGGACATGTCAATGCCGAAGGGATCGAACACACCGGTGCCGACCACGGCACTGCGGGTGGAGGTGGGCTGGCGCTCCGGCCCCGGCGTGCCCGACGCGGACGCCTCGGCGCTCCTGCTGGCCGGCGGGAAGGTCCGCTCCGACAGCGACTTCGTTTTCTACAACCAGCCCGCCCACTCCTCCGGCGCCGTCCGGTACGAGGGCAAACGGGACACCGGAGGCAGGGTCACCGACACCCTGCTCGTCGATCTCACCCGCGTGGAGCCCGGTGTCGAGACCGTGATCCTGGCCGCCTCCTGCGACGGTGGCGTGTTCGGACAGGTCCCGGATCTGTCCATCGAGGTCAAGGACGCCGGCAACGGCACCGTGGCGGCCCGTTTCGACAGCGCCGACGCGACCAGCGAGACGGCGTTCGTGCTCGGCGAGTTCTACCGGCGACAGGGCGCCTGGAAGTTCCGCGCCGTCGGCCAGGGCTACAGCAGCGGCCTCGAGGGCCTCGCCACCGACTACGGCATCACCGTGGACGAACCGCGACACGCCGCCCCGGCGGCCCCGGCCACCCCCGCGGCACCGACCGCCACGGTGCCGCCCGTCGCGCCCCCGGTCACGGCGCCCCGGCCCCCGGCGGCCCCGCCGGTCGCCCCGCCCCCGCCGTCCGCATCCCCCGCACCGGTCCGGCTGACGAAGGTGACGCTCACCAAGGCGGCCCCCTCGGTCTCGCTGACCAAGCAGGGCGGCACGTCGGGCACCCTGCACGTGAACCTCAACTGGCAGGTGCGCAAGCAGTTCTCGGGATGGGCCGGGAAACTGGGCCGCCCGGTCGCCATGCACTCCGACCTCGACCTGGACCTGTGCGCCCTGTACGAACTGACCGACGGCAGGAAGGGCGTCGTCCAGGCCCTCGGCAACGCCTTCGGAGCACTGCACCAGCCCCCGTTCGTCCACCTGGACGGCGACGACCGCACCGGTGCCATGGCGGCCGGCGAGAACCTCACCGTCAACCTCGACCACAAGCAGCACTTCCGGCGCATCCTCGTCTTCGTCACCATCTACGAGGGCGCCCGCTCCTTCGCCGACCTGCACGCCACGGTCACCCTCCAGCCGCAGTACGGCGCACCGATCGACTTCTCGCTCGACGAGTGCGACGTCCCCTCGACGGTGTGCGCGCTCGCCCTGATCACCAACACCGGAGGCGGCGAGCTCGTCGTCCAGCGAGAGGCCCGCTACCTGGTCCCGGAGCGGGGAGTGAGCCCGCAGCGCACCGTCGACCACGCCTACGGATGGGGCATGAACTGGACCCCGGGCCGGAAGTGAGGAGTGGTCAGCCCTCGTCCGGCACGACGTCAGGACGCGCGTAGGTGCGGCCCTTCCAGGCCGCACCGCGCCCCCGGTAGTGCTGCACGGCCGAGTCCACCGTCATGAGGAGATACAGGAACGCGGTGAACGGCAGCAGGGCAGCGAGCCCCGGCGGCTGCCGGTAGTAGCGGAGCATCGGAACGTACGTGCCCGCCATCACCAGCCATGCCGCCGCACCGAGGACCGCGGGCACGGCGCTCCCCGTCGCCGCGCCCACGACCGCCGCGACGGGCGGCACCAGATACACCAGCGCCAGCCCGGCGACCGTACCGGCGAGCAGCACCGGGCTGTGCCGCAGCTGCGCGTACGCGCTGCGCGAGACCATGTGCCACAGATCGCCCAGCCGCGGATACGGACGCACGCTGTCCACCCGGTCCGCGAGACCCAGCCAGACGCGTCCGCCGCCGCGCTTGACCGCGCGGGCGAGGGCCACGTCGTCGATGACGGCGTGCCGGATGGCGTCCGGGATCCGCGCCCGCTCGGCGGTCTCGGCGCGCAGCAGCACACAGCCGCCCGCCGCGGCGGCCGTCCGGCTCCCCTCCCTGCCGACCCTGCGGAACGGGTACAGCTGCGCGAAGAAATAGACGAACGCCGGGACGACCAGTCGTTCCCAGCGGCTCTCCACCCGCAGCCGGGCCATCTGCGACACGACGTCGAACCCCCCGGCACCGGCCGCCGCCACCAGCCGGCGCAGGCTGTCCGGGGCGTGCGCGATGTCGGCGTCCGTCAGCAGCAGGTACTCGGGATCACGCGCGCGTGCCAGTCCGATGCCATGCCGCACCGCCCACAGCTTGCCCGTCCAGCCGGCGGGCGGTTCTCCCGGTGAGCCCACGGTGAGCGGCAGTCCGCCGTGCCGGCGCGCGAGCTCACGGGCGAGCTCCCCCGTGCCGTCCGTACTGCCGTCGTCGACGAGGAAGACCTCGGCCCGCCCCGGATAGTCCTGGGCGAGCAGCGACGGCAGGCTCGACGACAGGACGGCAGCCTCGTCACGCGCGGGGACGACGACGCAGACCGACGGCCAGACCCGCGGATCCCGCAGCGGTGGAAGCCGCACGTCCGTACGCCAGAACCAGCCCTGGCAGAGCAGCAGCCATAACCAGGCGGCGAGTGATCCGGCGGCACTCCACACGATGGCGCTCACGTGCCGCAGTCTGCCCCACGGGACCGGCCCGAAGCGGCTCATCGTCTATCGTGGCCGGGTGAAGATCGCGCTCATGGACTCCGGAATCGGTCTGCTGGCGGCCACCGCCGCGGTACGGCGTCTCCGCCCCGACGCCGATCTCGTGCTCTCCCTCGACCCCGACGGGATGCCCTGGGGACCCAGGACCCCGGAGGACCTCACCGAGCGTGCCCTCGCCGTCGCGGAGGCGGCGGCCGTACACCGGCCCGACGCGCTGATCGTCGGCTGCAACACCGCCACGGTGCACGCCCTCACCGCCCTGCGGGCCCGCCTCGAACCCGAGCTGCCGGTCATCGGCACCGTCCCGGCGATCAAGCCGGCCGCGGCCGGCGGCGGACCGCTGGCGATCTGGGCCACCCCGGCCACCACCGGCAGCCCTTACCAGCGGAATCTGATCGACAACTTCGCCGACGGCGTGACCGTGACCGAGGTGCCGTGCTGGGGGCTCGCCGAGGCGGTGGAGCGGGCGGACGAGACGGCGATCGACGCCGCGGTCGCGGCGGCCGCCGAGCTCACCCCGGACGACGTGACGACCGTCGTCCTGGGCTGCACCCATTACGAACTGGTCGCCGAGCGGATCCGGGCCGCCGTGCAGCGCCCCGGTCACCCGAAACTCGCCCTGCGTGGTTCCGCCGGAGCGGTGGCCGCCCAGGCGCTGCGCCGCCTCGGTGAGCAGCCCGCCCCCGGGGCGCCGGCGAGCGGCACCCTGACGGTGCTGCTGAGCGGACGGGAGGGCACGCTCCCGGTGCCCGCCCTCACCTACGCCGAAGGCAGGCTGCTCCAGGGGGCCACTCCCGCCCGGACGGCGCAGTGACGCCGCTGCGCGCGGCCCCCGCAGAGCGATTCCTGAGTAACCTCGACCGTATGAGGGACCACCGTCACGGCGAGCAGGCCCCGTACTCCGAGGTCTGGACCGGTCGCGCGACCGGTCGCTTCCAGTGGCTGCTGGCGCTGATCGGTGCCGCCTGCATGGCGCTCGGCATCGCGCTGGCCGTCGACTCCGCGTGGACGACCGGCATCGCGCCGCTGGTCATGGCCGTCGTCGGGTGCATCGCCGCCGGGCTGCTGGTCCTGTTCGGCACCCTCGCCTTCGTCCATGTCGCGCTGCGGGTCGACGAGGAGCACCTGGAGGTGCGCTGCGGCCACATCGGCGTGCCGCGCCGCCGCATCCCGCTGTCGCACGTCGCCGGCGCGGAGTTCGCCCCGCATGTCACCCCGCGTCACTGGGGCGGCTGGGGGTACCGCTGGCGGCCCGAGAAGGGCACGGCGGTCGTCGTGCGCCGTGGTGAGGGCGTCATCCTGCGCCTGTGGGACGGCCACACCTTCACGGTCACCGTGGACGATGCGGAGGCGGCGGTGAACGTCATCCGCGAGCGACTGCGCCCCCACAGGTCGGGAGCGAGCCACTGACCCACCCGGAAGCCGCGTACGCCCGGGTCCTTCACTCGGACGGCGCACGTCCCCCGGCGTGTGACGGGCCCGGCCGCCGACGCCGCGAGGGCCGCACGACCAAGGCACCGGCACACCCGTAACGGCTGGTGGCGGGGCCGGGGGCGGGTGGTGACAAGTCCCGCCGAAACGACGCGGCACGCCGGTCCCCGCCCGAGGGCCCAGCGGGGCCGTTCTCCCTCCTCCGCACCCGCACCACCGTGCTGTCGGCCGCCAGGTCACGCGCCGTAGACTCCCGGAGTGACCGTCACCGCAACCTCCGTCGGCGAGTCGGACCCGATGCCGCCGCAGACCGCGCCCACGGCGCGGCGCACTCGGCTCGTGCGCCTCCTCCCGGCCGTCGCAGCCGCGCTCGCGGGCCTGCTCCTCTACGTCAGCTTCCCGCCGCGCACCCTGTGGTGGCTGGCCCTGCCCGCCTTCGCCGTGTTCGGCTGGGTCCTGCGCGGCCGGAGCTGGAAGGCGGGACTCGGTCTCGGCTACCTCTTCGGTCTCGGCTTCCTGCTGCCGTTGCTGGTGTGGACCGGCGTGGAGGTCGGCCCCGGGCCGTGGATCGCCCTCGTGGCGATCGAGGCCGTCTTCGTCGCGCTGGTCGGCGCAGGGGTCACCGCGGTGTCGAAGCTGCCCGGGTGGCCGGTGTGGGCGGCGGCGCTGTGGATCGCCGGCGAGGCGGCACGCGCGCGCGTGCCGTTCAGCGGCTTCCCCTGGGGCAAGATCGCGTTCGGGCAGGCGGACGGTGTCTTCCTGCCGCTCGCCGCGCTCGGCGGCACTCCGGTGCTCGGCTTCGCCGTCGTGCTGTGCGGCTTCGGGCTCTTCGAGAGCGTGCGGCTGGTCCTGACGGCCCGCCGCACCGGGACCGTGCGGCGGGCCGTGGCCGCCGTAGGCGTGCTGAGTGTCGTCGTCCCGCTGGTGGCTGCCTTCGCGGCCCGGACGCTGGTCGGCGACAAGGCCGAGACCGGCACCGTGACCGTCGCGGTCATCCAGGGCAACGTGCCCCGCCTGGGTCTCGACTTCAACTCGCAGCGGCGCGCCGTCCTCGACCACCACGCGCGCGAGACGGAGCGCCTGGCCGCCGAGGTCGCGGCCGGTGAGACCGAGCGGCCGGACATCGTGCTGTGGCCGGAGAACTCCTCCGACATCGACCCCTTCGCCAATGACGACGCGCGCGCCGTCATCGACAAGGCGGCCAAGGCCATCGGGGCGCCCGTCTCGGTCGGCGGCGTGGTCGCCAGGGACGGCAAGCTGCTCAACGAGCAGATCCTCTGGGACCCGGTGAAGGGCCCCGTCGACACCTACGACAAACGGCAGACCCAGCCGTTCGGCGAGTACCTCCCGCTGCGCTCGCTCGTGGGGGCGATCAACGAGGAGTGGACGTCGATGGTCCGCCGGGACTTCAGCCGTGGCGAAGAGCCCGGCGTGTTCCGCATGGACGGCGCCGGGATCGGCCTGGTCACCTGCTACGAGGCGGCCTTCGACTGGGCGGTGCGCGACCCCGTCACCGCCGGCGCCCAGCTGATCTCGGTGCCCAGCAACAACGCCACCTTCGGCCGCAGCGAGATGACCTACCAGCAGCTCGCCATGTCCCGGGTCCGCGCCGTGGAGCACAGCCGCGCCGTCACCGTTCCGGTGACCAGCGGGGTCAGCGCGATCATCATGCCCGACGGGAGGATCACGCAGCGGACCGGCATGTTCGTCGCCGACTCGCTGGTGCAGGAGGTGCCGCTGCGCACCTCGCAGACCCCCGCCACCCGCCTCGGCGTCCTCCCGGAGATCGCCCTGGTGCTCGTCGCCGTGGGCGGCCTGGGCCGGGCCGTCGGCAGCGGGGTGCGCGGGCGCCGCGCCGGTGACCTGTAGACGTACGCCCGCCGAAGAGCGGGCGAGCGCCGGAAGGTGCCGGTTAGGGTCGGGGCATGGCTACTCCTGACTTCATCCGCACACTGCGCGCCTCCGCCGGTCATCAGCTGCTGTGGCTTCCCGGGGTCACCGCGCTCGTCTTCGACGACGAGGGCCGAGTGCTGCTGAACCGCCGGTCCGACACCCGCAAGTGGTCGGTGCTCGGCGGCATCCCCGACCCCGGGGAGCAGCCCGCGGCCTGCGCCGTGCGGGAGGTCGAGGAGGAGACCGCGGTGCGCTGCGTCGTCGAGCGGGTCGTACTGGTGCAGGCGCTGGACCCCGTGACGTACGGCAACGGCGACATCTGCCAGTACATGGACATCACCTTCCGCTGCCGAGCCGTCGGCGGTGAGGCGCGGGTCAACGACGACGAGTCGCTGGACGTCGGCTGGTTCGCCGTGGACGCGCTGCCGGAGCTGAACGAGTTCGCGCACCTGCGCATCAAGCAGGCCATGTCGGACGCACCCACATGGTTCGACCCCACTGGAAGCGGCTGAACTGTGGGGTTCGACCACATGGGGCGACCCGTGGGTGCTGCCTAGGGTCGACCCATGACCGTGCCCCGTGCCCTTCCGGCCCCCCACGCCTCCTCGCTCGACCTCGGTGGCCGTACCGCCCTCGTCACCGGCGCCGCCGGCGGCATCGGCCGCGCCTGCGCGCTGCGGCTCGCGGCCGCCGGCGCCAAGGTGAGAGCCGTCGACCGGGACGCGACCGGACTGGAGTCGCTCGCCGAGGCGGCCCGGGACCTGGGCGGCACCGTCGAGCCGCACGTCCTCGACCTCACCGACCTGGACGCCGCCGAACTCGCCGCCGCCGGCACCGACGTGCTGGTCAACAACGCCGGGATCCAGCTGGTCCGCCCCATCGAGGAATTCCCGCCCGACGTCTTCCACACGGTGCTCACCGTGATGCTGGAGGCACCGTTCCGGCTCATCCGGGGCGCCCTGCCCCACATGTACGGCCAGGGATGGGGCCGCATCGTCAATGTCTCCTCGGTCCATGGTCTGCGCGCCTCGGCCTACAAGTCCGCCTATGTGGCCGCCAAACACGGCCTGGAGGGACTGTCCAAGACCACCGCCCTCGAAGGCGCGCCCCACGGGGTCACCTCCAACTGTGTGAACCCCGGCTATGTGCGCACCCCACTGGTGGAGAAGCAGATCGCCGACCAGGCCCGCGCGCACTCCCTCCCCGAGGAACGCGTCCTGTCCGAGGTGCTCCTGCAGGACAGCGCCGTCAAGCGGCTCATCGAACCCGAAGAGGTCGCCGAGGCGGTGGCCTACCTGTGCGGGCCACGGGCGTCCTTCGTCACCGGCACCTCGCTGGTCCTGGACGGCGGCTGGACCGCGCACTGAGGCACCGGCCGTCAGCGGCCGGACGTCGGCCGGGGAGAGTTCTCCACAGGCCTGACGGGACGGCCGCGGGATGAGGAATCCTGTGAGCATGTCCCGCGATCACGTGCAGTCCGCCGAGCGAACCGCCCCCGCCGCAGGAGCGCCGGGCCGGGCACGCCCCGACACCCGCCCCGGTTCCGGCAGCGCGCAGGCGCCGTTCCTGGAGCTGCTGGCCCGCGGCGCGTCCGCCGAGGCCTACGAGCAGCCGGTGCTGCTCGCCCGTGCCGAAGGACTGCCCACCGAGCGCATCACCGAGCTCGAACAGGCCAAGCTGCTCGCCCTGCGCGTGCGCTCGGAACTGGAGGGGCGGCGCCGCCGCGAAGCGGAACTGTCCGCGCTCTTCGAGACCGCCCACGACCTCGCCGGACTGCGCGACCTGGACGCCGTGCTCCAGGCGATCGTGCAGCGCGCCCGCTCGTTGCTCGGCACCGACGTCGCCTACCTCAGCCTGAACGACCCGGCCAGGGGCGACACCTACATGCGGGTCACCGAGGGTTCGGTCGCCGCCCGCTTCCAGCAGCTGCGCCTCGGCATGGGAGAAGGGCTCGGCGGTCTCGTCGCCCAGACCGCCCGCCCCTACGTCACCGACGACTACTTCCGCGACGACCGCTTCCAGCACACCCACACCATCGACACCGGCGTGCGGGACGAGGGACTCGTCGCCATCCTCGGGGTGCCCCTGATGCTCGGGCACCATGTCATCGGCGTCCTGTTCGCCGCGGACCGGCGGGCCCGGGTCTTCGAACGGGAGCAGATCGCCCTGCTCGGCTCCTTCGCAGCCCTCGCCGCGGCCGCCATCGACACCGCCAACCTGCTCGCCGAGACCCGCTCGGCCCTCGCCGGCCTCGAGCGCGCCAACGAGATCATCCGAGACCGCAGCGCGGTCATCGAACGCGCCTCGGACGTCCACGACCGGCTGGCCGAGCTGGTCCTGCGCGGCGGCGGAGTGCACGACGTGGCCGCCGCCGTCTCCCAGGTCCTGGACGGCACGGTGGAGTTCACCGAGGCCACCGCGGCGCCCGCCCAGGCACTCCAATCCTCGCGGGCCGAGGGCCACGCGGTGCGGCACCGGGACGACTGGATCGCAGCCGTGGCCGCCGGCGACGAACTCCTCGGCGCGCTCGTCCTGCGCGGCCACCCCGGACTCGACCCCGTCGACCAGCGCACGCTGGAACGCGCGGCCATGGTCACCTCACTGCTGCTGCTCGCCCGCCGCTCCGCCGCCGAGGCCGAACAGCGTGTCCGCGGCGAACTGCTCGACGACCTGCTCGACGCCCGCGACCGGGACCCGCGCCTGCTGCGCGAGCGCGCGGCCCGGCTGCACGCCGATCTCGACGCCACCCATGTCGTGCTCGCCGCCCGCCTGGAGGGCGGCACCTTCGACGCGGACCAGGAGGCCGATGCCCGCAGACGCCTGTGGGCCGCGGCCTCGCACCTCGCGGCGACCCGGCAGGGCCTTGCCGCCGCACGCGACGGCGGCACGGTCCTGCTGCTGCCCCTGACCGCCGGGGCCACCGCCACCGACCTGGCCCGCCGCACCGCCCGCCAGCTGGGTACGTCCGTCCACGAACCGGTCACGGTCGGCGCGTCCGCCCCGGTCGAACACCTCACCGCCCGCCCGGACACCGTGGCGGCGGCCTACGCGGAGGCCCGGCGCTGCCTCGACGCCCTGCGGCTGCTCGGCCGCTCCGGTGACGGCTCCGCGGCCGAGGACTTCGGTTTCCTGGGGCTGCTGCTGGCCGGCGAGCGGGACATCGCGGGCTTCGTCGACCGCACCATCGGCCAGGTCGTGGCATACGACGAACGACGCGGCACCGAACTGCTGCGCACCCTCGACGCCTACTTCTCCTGCGGCATGAGCCCCGCCCGCACCAAGGACGCACTGCACGTGCACGTCAACACGGTCGCCCAGCGGCTGGAACGCGTCGGCCGCCTCCTCGGCGACGACTGGCAGAGCCCGGCCCGGGCCCTGGAGATCCAGCTCGCCCTGCGCCTGCACCGGTTGTCGGCGGGCACCCGGCCACCCGCACGGACCTGACCCCCGTACACGCGGGGCGTACGGGGGCCGGGGCCGTACCGGATCAGACCGTGCGCACGTCCTGCGGGGCCGGAGCCTCGGCCGGCCCACCCGCGTCACCCGACGGGGCGACCTCCGCCAGGTCACGGTGGCGGGTCTCCTTGGCCGCCGCCACGGCGACGACCGTCAGCAGGCTCGCCGCGATGACATACAGCGCGATCGGTGTCGAGCTGCCGTAGTCCGAGAGCAGCGCGGTGGCGATCAGCGGCGCTGGAGCGCCCGCCGCGACGGAGGCGAACTGGGCGCCGATGGAGGCACCGGAGTAGCGCATCCGGGTCGCGAACATCTCGGAGAAGAAGGCGGCCTGCGGCGCGTACATCGCCCCGTGCAGCACCAGGCCCACGGTCACCGCGAGGAGCAGGTTCCCGAAGCCGCCGGTGTCGATGAGCGCGAAGAACGGGAACATCCACAGCCCCACGCCCACCGCGCCGATCAGATACACCGGACGCCGGCCCCACCGGTCGGACAGCGCACCCCAGGCCGGGATGGTGACGAAATGGATCGCCGAGGCGATGAGCACGGCGTTGAGCGCGGTCTGTTTCGACACACCGGCCGAGGTGGTGGCGTACACGAGAATGAACGCGGTGATCACGTAGTAGCTGATGTTCTCCGCCATCCGCGCCCCCATCGCCACCAGCACGTCACGCCAGTGGTGCCGCAGGACCGCCACGACCGGCATCCGTTCGGCGTCGGCGTCCGCCTTGCGGGCCTCGGCCTGCTCAAGAGCCTGCTTGAACACCGGCGATTCATCGACGGACAGACGAATCCACAGACCGACGATCACCAGAACCCCGGACAGCAGGAACGGAATCCGCCAGCCCCACGACCCGAAGGCCGAGTCCGACAGCACGGCGGTCAGCAGCGACAGCACGCCGGTCGCCAGCAACTGCCCCGCCGGCGCGCCGGTCTGCGGCCACGAGGCCCAGAACCCGCGCCGCCGCGCGTCCCCGTGCTCGGACACCAGCAGCACGGCACCGCCCCACTCGCCGCCCAGCGCGAAACCCTGCACCAGCCGCAGCACGGTGAGCAGCACGGGCGCGAGGCTGCCGATGGTGGCGTGCGTGGGCAGCAGCCCGATCGCGAACGTGGCCCCGCCCATCATCAACAGGCTCAGCACCAGCAGCTTCTTGCGCCCGAGCCGGTCCCCGTAGTGCCCGAAGACCAGCGCGCCCAGCGGCCGCGCGGCGAATCCGACGGCGTAGGTGAGGAACGACAGCAGCGTGCCGACGAGCGGGTCCGAGTCCGGGAAGAACAGCTTGTTGAAGACGAGCGCGGCGGCGGAGCCGTAGAGGAAGAAGTCGTACCACTCGATGGTGGTGCCGATGAGGGACGCGGCGACGATGCGCTTGAGGTTGTTCGGAGCCGGTGGAGCGGTTGCGGGCGACGACATCGGCACCACTTCCTGGGGTGTGACGGGGACGTTTGCGTGTCGCCACACCGTAGGAATCCGCAGGTCAGGCGCACATGTGGCGGGGCAACATAGTTCGAGGGTCGGCTATGCGCGCGGCCACCATGCCAGCTCATGCAAAGGCGGTTCAGGGGACCGGTGGTGGTCGAAACGAGTGCCGTCCGGGACGCGTAGTTCAGCACGATTTGACGGTGCCGTGCTGACTCCCGTGCTGGTTTGGTGCTGACTAAAATCCCACGTCATCACCCGTCGGGCCTTGGCCCTTGATCCTGGACACACGAGACACTGGATCCTGAGGATTTGAGAACGGACATCTCGTGGTCATGAAGAACTATCCGCCGCAGTTCAAGGCGGACGCGGTCGCGCTGTACCAGTCGCGGCCCGAGGCGACGATCGGCCGCGACTTCACGGAACGCAAGCCGAACACGAAGTACGTCGGCGACATCACCTATCTCCCCGTGGACGGCGGGAAGTTCCTCTACCTGGCCACCGTCATCGACCTCGCCTCACGCCGCCTGGCCGGCTGGGCGATCGCGGACCACATGCGCACCGACCTCGTCACCGACGCCCTGGCCGCCGCCGAACAAACCCGCGGCAGCCTCACCGGGGTGGTCATGCACACCGATCACGGGGCCCAATACACCAGCCGGGCCTTCGCCGACGCCTGCCGCCAAGCCGGCGTCCGTCAGTCCATGAGCGCGATCGGCAGCTCGGCCGACAACGCACTCGCCGAGTCCTTCAACGCGACCTTCAAACGCGAGACGCTCCAGGGCCGAAAGCGCTGGCCCAGCGAGCGCGAGGCCCGCCTCGACGCGTTCCGCTGGCTGCACCGCTACAACACCCGACGCCGTCACTCCCGCCTCGGACAACACAGTCCCATCGCCTACGAGACAGCACTCGACACAACATCAACTACCCTGGCCCAAGCCGCATAGCCCGTGTCCAAGATTCCGGGTCAAGGCCCGACTACCTACAGCGCCGCCGTCAAGCCGGCGACACCAGTACCGAATCAATCCGCGCCCTCAAACGCAGGCTTTCCGACGTCGTCTACCGGGCCTTGCGCCGCGACGCTCGCCCTGTCGAGGAGCCACAGACCCACCTCGCAGCAGCTGCTTGACATAGGAGCAAGCGGACGTGACCCGACGCTGCCGCGCATCGCAGAACGGTTCACCTCCGCCTGCGCGGAGCGGACACGAGGGGGATCACGTCCGTGTTGGATCCGGCCGGGTCACCTCCGCCTGCGCGGAGCGGACGAGTACGAGACGGAATGGCCCGGCGACGGGTTCGGTTCACCTCCGCCTGTGCGGAGCGGACGTGACCCGGCCCACCGGTCAGCGCTTTCCCATGGGGGCCGGCAAGGTGGCAGTTGAGCCCAGACATCGCAGGTCTACCTACCGCACGGTTCTGGCATAGCCACCTGCGCTCATGCCGAATTCCCGCCGGAAGTGCCGATTGAGCTGGCTCTGGTCACAGTAACCAAGCTCGGCGGCGGTCTCTGCCACGGATCGTCCCGCTGCCAGCATGGACTTGGCGCGTGCCAAGCGCAACAGGGTCCGGTAATGGTGGGGTGGAACCCCGTAAGCCTGCCGGAAACTCCTGATCAAGTGGCGTTTGCTGCAACCGGCGACTGCCGCGAGGTCGTCGAGCTTGATGTTGGAGTTCAGTTGGCTGTGGAGCATCTCCCGTACTTGACGAAGCGCTCGAGGACGAAGTGCCGGACTCGCTGCGCCGGGAGCATCCGCATGCCTGGCGAGCAGAACGTTCAGCAAGCGGATCAGCGACGACTCGAGATCCAACTCGTCCTCGCCGTGCGCCAAATCCCTGTGCAGCGCAGCGATGCCGTCGAAGAGGCCGCGGTCTGAATAGGTCACCTCGTGAAAGCGCGGCCGGCCTGTGCCGACCGGCATGAGATCGGCGTCGAGGAACATCAGTTGCACAATGGCCTGGCCGTCAGCGGCGGCTTTGTCCTGTTCGAGGCAGCTCACGACCTCATGGGGCTCGATCACCGTCACCGCGCCAGGAACAGGGGGGCTCTGGGTCCGCCCGAGGTACTGAAAAGGGGGTGCGGAGCCGCCATGCGTGATCTTGACGGTGTACCCGCCGTTCACAACGGTCGGGAAGTCACCATCGGCAGCGCGCACAACCAGGCTCTCGACTCCGAACCGTGCTCTTCTGCGACGCCCATCGGTTGCGGACTCAGCCATGTCACTTTCGCCCTAGTTCAGTTTGTTCGATTGATCTTACAGTTTCCGGTAGACAAGTGCACCCGTCGGGCTAGGGAGGCATGACAGTCGATGGTCGAGCCAGTCGCCCTCCCCCTGCCGTCAGACCGCGGGACGAACACCTGACGAGATCTGTGCACCGCCGCGGAGATCGCCGTCCACACCGACCCAGGTGCCGGGCGGCCGTCCCTGGCCCATCAGGCTCGCGGCCACGACCCCCGATTCCATGCCTACCGCCGGTTACGACAGGCGCTATGTCAACACCGATCTCGAAAGGGCTCCGATGAGCAAGCCGTACAGCGACGCCGCCAACATTCCGGTCAACGCTTCGCAACCCGTCCTCACCTACCACCCGGTCACCCTCGACGTTCCCGGCCGGCCCGTGCCGCTGGAGGTCAAGGTGTCGATCCCCGCGACCGGCACCGACCTGCCGCTCATCCTCCTGTCCCACGGGCACGGGCTGGCGAACTTCCTGTCCTCCTACAACGGCTACGGGCCGCTGGCGAACTTCTTCGCCGCCCACGGGTTCGCGGTCATCCAGCCGACCCACCTGGACTCGACGGCCCTCGGTCTGCGCGACACCGACCTCAAGGACGCGCCCTTGTTCTGGCGTGACCGCGCCACCGACATGCACAACATCCTCGACCGCCTCGACGACATCGAGGTCGCCGTCCCTGGTCTTGCCGAACGGCGGATCGACAGGGACCGCGTCGGTGCCGTAGGACACTCCCTGGGCGGCAACACCGTCTCCCTCCTCCTCGGAGCCCAGATGCTGGACCCGGACGACGACCGGCCGAAGGACCTCTCCGACTCCCGTGTCAAGGCGGGAGTGCTCATCGGAGCTCCCGGCATCGGCAACGACGAGCACTTCGCCGAGTGGGCCAAGACGAACTACACGGTGCTGTATTACACCGACTTCGAGCAGATGACAGGCACCGGCCTGATCATCGTGGGCGATCAGGACCTCAACCCCAACTTCTCCAATCGGCTCAGCTACCGTGCTGACGCTTACTCGGCCAGCCCCGGCGGCAACAAAACCATGGTGACCATGTACGGCGCTGGTCACATCTTCGGTGGCATATCCGGATACGACGCGGCAGAGACGAACGACGAAAATCCCGAGCGCGTGGCGACTCTGCGGGCTCTCGTGTGGGCCTACTTGCGCAGCCAGCTCTACTCGGCCGACCCGTCCTGGAAGAACGCGGTGAACGCCCTGGAGAACGGTGAAGACCCGATGGCCAAGGTCGAAACAAGGTAGTTCCGCGAGGTGGGCGGCGGCGCGACGGCCGCCGCCCACCTCACTTCATCGCACCGAGACCTTCCACCCCAGCACGGATCGCACAGGAGCAACCGCCATGTGGACCACGTTCGCCGCAACCGTCGGCGGAAGCGCCGCCGGCCTCACCGGCCTCACCTTCATCGTCGTCGCCTTCCGCTTCGACGTCGTCGCCACCTCCCAGGAATACCGCAACCGCGCCGCGCAAACCGTCTCCCTGTTCCTGACAACCACAGTCACCGCATCGCTGGTCACCCTGCCACAACCAACCTGGGCGCTCGGGGTCGAACTGTTGGTCGCCGCAGCAGCAAGCGCAAGTCTGCTCTCGGTGCTCGACCACGCAGCCCGCCGTGGCACGTCCCAGCATGCGCGGCCCATCCTCGTCGTCGCGCTCGTCGTGTTCGCGGCAGGTATCGCCGCCGCCGGACTGTTCGCCACCGTCGGCTCCACCAACGGAATGGGCTTCTACGCCGCGAGTTCGCTGCTCGGCCTCATGTGGGGCGTCTACGGGACGTGGGTCTTCCTCACCCAGGCGGGCACAGATCAGATCAGCGCGGTAGCAAACGTGCATGACCAGCCCGGCACCGTGCCGGCCGCCTGACCGGCCCCACACAGTGAGGCGGTGCGGGACGCTGACGGAGTGCGGGTCTGTACGGTGAGTGGTGTAACTCCCGGGCAGGAAGAGCCAGTTAAGTGTGGTGGCTCGGGGTCTTGGTTACACGAAGTCCTCGAAGGTGAGCTGCTGCGGGATGTCCGAGAGTGGTTCGGGCGGCTGGTCAAAGACGATCCGGTAGTCGCTCCCGGCGGTCCGGCTGATGGGCGGTCGGCCGCCGAGCGCGGCGTGCGGCCGCTCGTGGTTGTAGTAGTTCACGAACTCCACGAGTGCGACGCGTCGGTCACGCTCGGTTGTGCAGTCGCGGACGTACGCCCACTCGCGGGAGAACGTCCCCTTATACCTCTCCACCTTCCCGTTCGTGCGCGGCGTGTACGGCCTGGTCCGCTTGTGCTTCGTGCCGGTCGCGGCGAGCGCGTCAGCCCAGGTCGTAGACCGGTAGGACGCACCGTTGTCGGTGAGGCAGCGGCGGATCGGTGTGAGCCGCGGGCGGCGAAGAAGGCAACGGCACGGTGCCAGAAGGCGACCGCGGTGACGGCCTTCTCATCGTCCAGGCCCTCGGTGTAGGCGAGCCGGGAGTGGTCGTCGAGCGCCGAATGCAGGTACGTGTATCCGACCTTGCCGGTGTCGGGGCCGGTGCGTTTGGAGGCGCGGGCGGACTCGGTGCCGACGCCGTGCATCCGCCAGCCGCCGCCGGTCGGGATGCGGCCGAGTTTCTTGACGTCGACGTGGACCAGGTCGCCGAGCCGGTCGTGCTCGTAGCGGATGACCTCGCGCAGCTGCTCGCCGGTCGGTGGGTCGAGGTCCCGGAGCCGGTTGAGTCCTCGCCTCACCAGGATGCGGTGGGCGGTCGCCGGCGCGAGTGTGACGCCGTGCAGCCGCTGTAGGTCGGCGGCGAGCCGGGCTGGCCCGTGCTTGGTCCGCCGCCGCAGTGCCTCCACCAGGTCGGCGATGTCCTCGGGGGTGCGGGCGGGGCTGGTAGCGGGGCGGGAGGAGTGGTCGAGCAGTCCGTTCTCGCCGTGCGCCCGCCAGCGGGCGTACCACTTGGCCAGGCAGCGGCGTGAGATCCCGGCTTCCGCAGCGACGTGCGCGATCGGACGTCCGGCGTCGATCCGCAGGCACAAGCGCAGACGTCCTTCGGGGGTCAGCGGTGCGTTCCGGTGCCCCCTGCTGGTGGCGCTCCTGGACTCGGCGGCCGCGTTCACCGGGAACCCCGGGATTTCAGGGCTCCCGCGTGAGCGGCTGTGCGTGGCGTCAGCGTGCGAACTTTTCGATGGCCGCCGGGGTGACGGGGGTGAAGAAGTTGACGAGGTTGCCGTCGGGGTCACGGAACAGCAGCGACCGGTTGCCCCAGGGCATCGTGGTGGGCCCGTTGACGAAGTCGGTGACGAAGCCGGTCAGGTTCCGGTGAACGCGGTCCACGTCGTCGACGAGGAACTCGGTGATCACGCTGTGGTTGTCCGCCGGGCGGGCAGAGCCCGGGGCGAACAGCGGAACGGTGCGGGTGCCGGCGATCGCGAGGGTGGCGCCCGGGGTCTTGAGCTCGGCGAAGTCCTCGGTGGCCCACGTCGCCCGCACTCCTGTGGCTCGCTCGTAGAACTCGACGAGACGCGCTACGTCGCTGGTGATGATGCGGATCGAGACGAAGTCCATGGGGATCTCCTTGGCTGTGTGGAGTCGTGCACGTCGCAGACTAGGAGAAATAGTGGACAGAATCGGTCCTGTATTCGCGTTAGGTTGTGCACATGCCTCGACCCGCTGGCCGCGTGCTGACACTCCTGGAGCTGCTGCAGTCGGGCGGCACCCGGACGGTGGCCGAACTCGCCGACCGGCTCGGCGTCGAAGGGCGCACCGTGCGGCGGTATGTGGACCAGCTGATCGACCTCGACGTGCCCGTGGAATCGGTGCGCGGCCGCTACGGCGGGTACCGGCTCGCCCCCGGGTACCGCTTGCCTCCGCTCATGCTCAGCGACGACGAGGCGCTGGCCGTGCTGCTCGGCCTGGTCGCCGGCCGCCGGGCAGGGCTGACAACGACGCAGCACACGGCAAGCGAGACGGCATCGGCCAAGATCCGGAGGGTGCTGCCCAAGCACATCGCCCGCCGGCTCGACACACTCCTGGAATCCCTCGCCTTCACGGACCAGCCCGGAGAGTTCGACACCCCGGACGCCGGGGTCCTGCTCACCATCGCCGATGCGGTGCGCCACCGCCGACCGGTCTCGATCCGCTACACCGACCGCGACGAACGGCGCAGCGAACGCAGGCTGCACGCGTACGGGATCGTCGCCCATGCGGGCCGGTGGTACGTCACGGGCAAGGACGCCCGGATCGGCGAGGACCGAACCTTCCGGCTCGATCGCATCGCAGACGCGCGGACCCTGCCCGGTTCATTCGAAGCGCCGGCGGGCCCCGATCCGGCACAGCGCGTGTTGTCAGGCTTCGCCACGGCTGACTACCGGCATGAGGTGACCTTGCGGATCCACGGGACGGTCGAGCAGATCCGCGCCCACCTTCCCGCCAGCGTCGCGAGCCTGGAGGAGCACGAGCCCGCGGCAGGCCAGGACCGGGCGACCCAGCGCTGGCTACGCGTCGAGCTGCGGGCGGAGCGGCTCGACTGGTTGCCTCCAGTACTCGCCTCACTCGACCGGCCGTTCGTCATCGAGCGCCCCGATGAACTTCGCGACCTCGTCACCGCGCTCGCCGATCGCCTCGCGTCCTACGCCCGCCAAGCCTGACAGCGAGGAACCAATGTCATGAGATGGCACAGTTAAGGCTGGTGAATCTCCCGGGGAGGAACATCATGAAGTAGAATGCGCGTTCGAGTGAGCCGGCGGCCGAGGCCGTTGAGTCAGAGCTGGACCGGGTTCTCGTGGGTAGGCTGGTGGCCCAGGCGAAGGCCGACGGGATCCGGATGACCGGTGAAGGCGGCCTGCTGGCGCAGTTGACGAAGCTCGTGGTCGAGGGAGCTCTGGAGGGTGAGCTCACCGATCACCTTGGGCGGGAGAGCGGGGAGCGGGCCGACGAGGGCCGCAGCGGGAACTACCGCAACGGGCATCGCGCGAAGACGGTGACGACCGAGGTCGGGCCGGTGGAGATCAAGGTGCCCAGGGACCGCAACGGCTCGTTCGATCCGCAGTTGGTGCGTAAGCGGCAGCGACGTCTGACCGGGGTGGACGAGATGGTGTTGTCGCTGTCGGCCAAGGGCCTGACCCACGGGGAGATCTCCGCCCATCTCCAGGAGGTCTACGGCGCGGAGGTGTCGAAGCAGACCATTTCCACGATCACGGACAGCGTGGTCGACGCGATGACGGAGTGGCAGAACCGACCGCTGGACCGTGTCTACCCGGCGTGTTCATCGACTGCGTGCACGTGAAGATCCGCGACGGCCAGGTCGCGAACCGGCCCGTCTACATCGTGCTGGCCGTCACGGCGGAGGGCACGAGGAACATCCTCGGCCTGTGGGCCGGCGAGGGCGGTGAAGGGGCGAAGTACTGGCAGCAGGTTCTCACCGAACTGAAGAACCGGGGGTTGCGCGATGTCCTGATGCTGGTCTGCGACGGTCTGAAGGAGCTGCCCGCGGCGGTGAACAACGTGTGGCCGCAGACCGTGGTCCAGACGTGCATCGTTCATTTCCTGCGGAACAGTTTCTGTTATGCGGGCAGGCAGGACTGGCAGGAGATGGCCAAGGCTCTCAAGCCGGTCTACACGGCGCCGACCGAGGCTGCGGCGGTCGAGCGGTTCGCCGAATTCCGGAAGGAATGGGGGCTGAAGTATCCCGCGGCCATCCGGCTGTGGGAGAACGCGTGGGCCGAGTTCGTGCCCTTCCTGTCCTTCGACATGGAGATCCGGAAGATCATCTGCACGACCAACGCCATCGAGAGCGTGAACGCACGCATCCGCAAGGCCGCCATGGAGCGGCTGCGGGCGACGACATCGGCACCACTTCCCGGGGTGTGACGGGGACGTTTGCGTGTCGCCACACCGTAGGAATCCGCAGGTCAGGCGCACATGTGGCGGGGCAACATAGTTCGAGGGTCGGCTATGCGTGCGGCCACCATGCCGACTCATGGAAAGGCTCTCAGAGGAACGGCGGTGGTCGACACGAGCGCCGTCCGGGACGCGCAGTTCAGGGTGATTCGACGGCGCGGTGCCGACTCCCGTGCTGACTTGGTGCTGGGCGACCGGACTGAGAGACCGAGTCCGGCCTTGCCGCTCAGCCGCCGTCGGCACTGGCAAAGGCGCTGTGCTTGGGCGCGGTGCACGTTGGTCCCAAATGGTACTTCGTCTGCTGGCGGTACATCATGAGCAGCAACCCCCCTGGCGTGCGCAGATTCGGAAGATGCGGTGGGTGCCGGCCGCGGTCAGGTGGTGGGTGCGGCCGGGCAGTGCTGGCGGAATTCACAGCAGCCTGCCCGCCGGGTGAGAAGTCGGCCCGGCTGCTGCCGACGCGGTCGCAAGGGGTCACTTCACTCGCCGAGTCCCTCCGCAACCTCCGGTGCTCGACCACCCGGATCACCAGCCTCGTCCAGGCCATCCTCACCCTTCATCTGACCAGCTCAGACCGATGATGAAAAGCCTCAGTGCCCCTGTGCTCTCGGGACGGTCATCGCCCGGTTCAAAAGCTCCAGGTCCCACGCAGGCTCCCGCAGGTCGAGGCGGTTCGACGCCCGGAATCCATCCATCGCCAGGTGCAGGTGCCGACGCCACATCGACGGTGCGACGTGCTGCGTGGTCTCGGAGACACGGTCGCTCGCCCACAACAACACGAGCAGGTCGGCGCCGGTGACGTCGGGACGCACGATGCCCGCACCCTGTGCGCGCAGCAGAACCTGTTGTGCATGTGCACAGATCTCATTGTGTGCGGCCTTCGTGCGGTCGTCGCCGGGGAACCTCCGCGCCAGGAAGTCACCGAATGCCCGATCTCCGGCCTGGGCCGAACACAGAACTTCCAGCAGGCCGCGAAACGCCTCCCACGGGTCCTCCTGGTCGAGTGAGGCCGCCACCTCGTCGATCACGCGGCGCAACTTCGGTTCGAGCACAGCGCACAGAAGGTCCAGGCGCGTGGGGAAGTGCCGGTAGAGGGTGCCGACCACCAGGCCCGCCTCCCGGGCGATGCCGTCGAGAGCGGCTTCCGCGCCTCGTTCGGCAAACGCGCGCCGGGCGCACTCGAGAAGCCGCTGACGGTTGCGGTGGGCATCCCTGCGCGCGGGCGGTGGGTTCTTTCGGGAAAACATGAGATCACGGTAGCAAAAGTGCGACATGCCTCAACTTTGAGCCCTGCCTCATCTTTGCTACGGTCGTGAAGTATCGAAAATGATGGTGTACTCATTTTATGGAGGAGATCCGGCATGGCGAAGCTCTGCGGGAAGGTCGCGGTGATCACCGGCGCGACCTCGGGACTGGCGCTGGCGACCGCCAAGTTGTTCGTCGCGGAGGGCGCGCACGTGGTCATCACCGGCCGGCGACAAGAGCAGCTGGACGCCGCGGTGGCCGCGATCGGCCACGATGTGACCGGTGTGGTCGGTGACGTCGGCGAGGTCGCCCACGTGGTCCGCCTGGCCGATGTCGTGGCGGCCGAACTGGGCCGGGTCGACGTCCTCGTCGCGAGTGCCGGGGCCTGGACGTGGAACGAGCGCATCGGCGACGTGACCGAGGAGTCGTTCGACGCCGTGTTCGGCGTGAACGTGCGCGGAACGTTTTTCACCGTGCAGAAACTCCTGCCATTGCTGTCCGACGGCGCCTCGATCGTGCTCATCGGGTCGGGCGCCGCAGAGAAAGGTGATCCGGGAACCACGATCTATGCGGCGAGCAAGGCTGCGCTGCGGTCGTTCGCGCGGACCTGGACCACCGACCTGAAGGAGCGGGGGATCCGCGTCAACGTCCTCAGTCCCGCCGCGATCGACACCCCGGCGTTCGCGAACCTCCCGCCGGGATTCAGGGACCAGATCGCCTCGCTGGTGCCCCTCGGCCGCCTTGGCGCCGAACAGGAGATCGCCACCGCGGCGCTCTTCCTCGCGTCCGTGGACTCGAGCTTCGTCAGCGGAATTGACCTCCCTGTCGACGGAGGGATCGGCCAGGTCTGACACCGCACCGGCTCGGCCGCCATTCGGCGCGGAGTCCACGCTGAGCTCTCTCGAACCTGTCGTCTACGCTGGTCAGCGGATTACGACCCGAGCTGATCTCGGAAAGCCTACGGGTGTCAGTGAGCCCTTTCCAACCTGACTGGTGTCGGCCGTGGGACGTCAGACGGAGTGGCCGACGGCCGGCTTGTCGGATGCTGGGATCGCTGGTCAGCGGCCTGGCCCGGCTACGGTCAAGGTCGGGGTTGAAGGTGAAAGCGGCCAGCATCAGGGCCACGAGCACGGCCAGCCTCCGCCACGGAGCCGGTTGCCCCGTGATCGTGTGGCTTCTTCCTGCCCTCGCCCGTTGCTCCTGATCTGTGGCACCGCCCATGGAGGTACCTCACCGGGCCCACCACAACCGAATTCATCCGGCGCTTGGGGTGAGCAGCTGGCGAGGCCCCGGTATGTCGCGATTCCGAGGGGTACCGCGGCAGCTGGATCGATCAAGAGTCAGGACACGGATGGCCAACTATCGCTGCACATGGCCAACTATCGCTGAACGTCACAAGTTGCCTGGCCGGACATGGCAAGAAATCGAACATGTGATCGAATCTGGTCGTGAGCCCCATCTCAGCGACCTCGCTCGTGCATGTGACTGAGCACTGTATCTGTTCAATGAGCACTGTATCTGTTCGATGAGCACTGTATCTGTTCGATGAGCACTGGACTTGTCGTGTTGTGTATTCGAGTTGGCGCGCACGATAGTCCTCGCCGAGCCCGATCTGGGCTGTTTCGCCGTATCTCCGTTCGTCGCGTCAGTGGGGTCTGTCAACCGAGTGGCCCTGTCTCACATTCGGTGGTGACGGAGAGTGCTGCTATCCGGGGAGGGTGCGGTGGCGAAGAAGGGTGAAGCCTGCGCGTCCGTGCATCTGGCGCGCGATCCGCTTGGTCTTGGTGTTGACGCCCTCGGTGGGGCCGTTGCTGTACGGAAGCGTGAGGGCGGCGTTCACGGCGCCCGCCACCAGGTCACATATCGCCCACGGTCACTGAGTCACATCGGAACTGCTCGTCCAGCGGTTCCAGCGACCTCGGAGCAGGTCAGCCTGACCTGTCGCTTACTACTCGCGCTTGTGCGCGGTGAGCAGATCATCGGACTCTTCCCTGGCGTGCTTGCTCTGCTGAGACGCCTGGGTCGTGTCCTTGGGGGCAGGCCGGGATCGACCGGCACCGCACCGCAAGCCTCGTCAGTCGGGGAAGGAGAAGTAGAGCGCCTCGCTGTAGAAGGACGCGAAGTGCCTCTGCCAGTCACCTCGGACCGAGGCCAGCCAGGCGTCGTTCTGGCCGGCGAGCGCCGCCTCGGCCTTGGCGACGGTGTCGGGGATGTCCTCGGACGTCAGATGCCACACGCTCGCTGCCGGATCGTCGCCCGCCATCGAGACAATCTCCCCGGTCTCCAGGACGAAGTACTTCGCCCGCTGCTTCTCTAGGTGGGCCGTGGTCCTGGCCACGCATTCGGTGAACTCAGGGTCGCCCTCCAGGCCCTCGCCGACCGCACGTAGGAGACCGAGCAGCAGGGTCACTCCGGCGGCGTACTCCGCGGCGATGCCGATCGGAGGGTTCCAGATCATGGACGGGACGATCGTCGTCCCGCGGCCCGCCAGGAGCTTGTGCGCGAGCGGGATGTCCCAGTTGTGCTCGGATATGCACCGAATTCGCTGGGGGAGCTCCGTCTCGCTCGGCATCGAGTCTGCGGAGTAGAGGTAGGAACGGTTCGCCATGGCGGCGACGCTAACACCAGCGTCGGCGTACACGTGAACGCGGCCCTGGCAAGATTGCGCGTCGGAGCAGGGCCATGAGGACGACGCGGTGGCGGAGCAGCGGGACCCCCGCGCGACCGGCCGTGATCCGCTTCTGGAGCTTCAGATCGGTGATGCGGCCTTCGTTGACGCCGGAGTTGAGCGGGGTGGTGATGCCCTGCACGACTGCGGGTTGGTCCTCGCGGATGGCTTTGGCCAGGTCGGCCAGGACCGGGAGGCGGGCGGTGGTGAGTTGTTCGGGCCAGTCCGGTAGCGGGGCGGCGTCGCGGGCCAACTTCGTTTCAAACTCGGGCAGATGTTCTGCGAGTGCTACCGAAGGTGAGTGGTTCTGCGGCCCGGACTCGCCGGGCAGGTCCGGGCATGCGGCCGCCCCCTCGACCACCGGTGCTTGCCCATGCCGCTAGAGCAGGGCGCCTCCGGAGACCTCGAGGCGCTGGGCGGTGACCCAGCGCAGGCTGTCGGAGGCGAGTGTGGCGATGGCGTCGCCGATTTCGGCGGGTTCGCCGACGCGGCCCAGAGCGGTCTGCGCCGCCAGCCCCGCTCGCATGTCGGTGTCGTCGCGCATGGCTCCGCCGTTGAAGTCGGTGGCGGTCGGCCCCGGGGCGATGGAGTTGACCCGGATACCGCGCGGACCCAGTTCCAGAGCGAGGGTGCGGCTGAGTGCCTCGATGGCGGCCTTGGACGCCGAGTAGACGGCGGTGGCAGGGCTGGTGTGGCGGGTCAGGGAGCTGGAGACATTGATGACGCCGGCGGGGTCGGCAAGCAGCGGCAGCAGAGCCTGGATGAGGAAGAACGTCCCGCGGACGTTGGTATCCATCATCGCGTCGAAGTCCGCGACGCTTACCTGTTCCAGGGGGCTGAAGATCCCCACCCCGGCGTTGTTGACCAGGATGTCGAGCCGCGTAGCGTCCCAGAGCCGCAGATGCTCGCCGAGCTCCGCCGCAAAGGGGAGGAAAGAAGCGATGTCGCTGATGTCCAGGCGAAGCGCGAGAGCGGCGGACCCGGCCGCCCGCACCGCCTCAACCGTCTCCTGCGCCCCCGCCTCGTCGCCCCGGTATGTGACGATCACCCCAGCTCCACGCTGCGCCAGCGCCACCGCCGTACTGCGGCCCAGCCCCCGGTTGGCACCGGTGACCAGCGCGATCTTCTTGCTGTCCATGCAACTGCTCCTCGGGCGAAGAAAGGGAGGGAGACCGCCGGGCTCACTGCTGCGGCGCGGATGGCGAGTCGACCGACTCGCCTCCTTCACCGTAGGGCCACCCCAGGGGCGAGTCAAGTGACTCGCCTCGCCATAGAGGCATACTGTCCCCATGACAGAAGGACTCTCCGACCACCACCGACGGCTGGCCCAGCAGAAGCGGGAGGCGATCACCTCGTCCGCCACCGCACTGTTCCTGGAGAGCGGATACGGCGGGACGTCACTGGCCCGGATCGCCGAGGCAGCCGGGGTGTCGAAGTCGACGCTGTTCAAGCAGTTCCCGACCAAGGCGGCCCTCTTCGAGGCCATCGTTACCGAGTCCTGGCAGCAGGGGTCTGGCCAGGCGCCGGTCCGGCCCCCGGCAGGCGACCTGCGTGCGGGCCTGGCGGCCATCGGCCGCCAGTACGCCGAGCTGATGGGCCGGCCCGGCATGACGGCCCTGTTCAGGATCGTGATCGCCGAGCTGCCGCGCCTGCCCGAGCTGGGCAGGATGCAGTTCCAGCTGGGCAAGCTGCCCTACTTCGACTCCGTGCGGCTCTACCTTCAGGCCGAGCGCGAGGCCGGCACCGCCCGCGTGCCCGATGCGGAGAGTGCCGCAAACCAGTTCCTCGGCATGATCGCCAACTTCGTCCTGTGGCCCCGAATGCTGCTCACCGACTGGGCCCCTACCGCGCGGGAGACGGACTACGTCATCGACGAGGCCGTGGAGACGATGCTCGCCCGGTACGGCACCGGCCGCCAGAAGCCGTAAACCCAAGCGCCCCCGTCCGTGACCTCACACCACGTATCGAGGAACACGTGTCGTACCAGGGCCGTTCTTGCAGACACGGTCGCCTGAAGGCAGAGGCTCGCGCACGCTCTTGGAGCCTACGAAGCACAGCCGGCCGCAGGTGCCAGTAGTGCGGATGCGGGGGTCCTGCGCGAGCGGCGTGGGCAGGCGGTCGGGAGAGGCGCCGTCGAGTGCGGCCACGGCCTCCCACGGTACGGACTGCCGGGCGAGGCTGGCGTGCACGGCGGTCAGGTGGTCCAGCCAGTCTTTGCGCAGGCGGCTGGCGATGACGACGGTGGTCAAGGGCTTGATGCGTGAGGGCAGGAGAGGCTCCGGGACAGAGAGGGGAACCTTGTTCCGTGGCTGTCGTATTCCTGGCCAAGAAGGTCCGTCGACCCCTCGTACGTGACCCTGGGTCGTGCGACGATCCACCCTGAGTACGCGGCCTCCGTCCTGGACGAACTCGCGGCCGGCGACGCAGTGTTCACCGTGGACACCGGCGTGTCCAACGTCTGGGCGGCGCGTTATCTGACCCCCAATGGACGGCGCCGGGTGATCGGTTCGTTCCTGCACGGCACGATGGCCAACGCGCTGCCGCGCGCCATCGGCGCGCAGTTCGCATACGCCGGCCGCCAGGTGATCTCGATGTCGGGTGACGGCGGACTGGGCATGCTCATGGGCGAGTTGCTCACAGTGAAGCTGCACGATCTGCCGGTGAAGACGATCGTCATCAACAACTCCTCCCTGGGTATGGTGAAGTTGGAGATGCTGGTCGAGGGGCTGCCCGAGCACGAGACCGACCACGAGCCGGTGGACTACGCGGCGATCGCCCGCAGCGCGGGCATCGAGGCGATCCGCATCGAGCACCCCGGGGATGTCGTCGAGGGACTCAAGCGGGCGCTCGCTCACGACGGGCCGTTCCTGGTAGACCTGGTGACCGACGCCAACGCGCTGTCGATCCCGCCGCACATCTCGGCCGCCCAGGTCAAGGGATTCGCCTTCGCCGCAGGGCGGACCGTGCTCGACGGGGGCGTCGGCAAGATGCTCGACCTGGCCCGCGCCAACCTGCGAAACATTCCCCGCCCCTGAGATGGTCGCCGTCCTCATCGAGGTCGGGTTACCCAGCTCTCCGTGATCCACCGGGCTCCTCATGAACACCGCGGGTGGGGGACGCAGGCGGTCGTCGGCTCTCGAAACGAGATCGTCCATCTGGCGGGGCATCAAGTTCACGGCCCGACGCACGCACTCCACCGATTGCCCCTGCGTGGGGAGTAATCGAGTTGAGCGGTGAGGCCGGTGGCCGCGTCGTCGATGCCGACGCCGAGGCAGCTGCGCTTGTTGGGCCAGGCCGATGGCCTGGCCCCGCGGAGGGTGCCTTGCGGACCGCCTCGGTGTACAGCCGCGCCAATCGGAGGGCGGGCCGGCGGTAGATGTCATTCATTACTGGCAGTGATCGTTCGCGTTGGTCGTTGGCGCGGTCAGGTGCTCGTACGGGCAGGTTCCTCACAGTTCTGCGCCCAACGTGATCTCCCGGTGCTGGTTTGGTGCTGGCTTCGAAGGGCCAGACTCGGAAAATGCGCAGGTCGCAGCGCTGATCGAATGAGTTGTCGTACCACTCGATGGTGGTGCCGATGAGGGACGCGGCGACGATGCGCTTGAGGTTGCCGGGAGGTGGGGGAGCGGTTGCTGCGGAGGCCGTGTGCGCCACTTCCGCGTGTGCGGTGGGGACGGGCACCTGCCGGCACACGGTGGGAACGTGCCTAGACTCGCTCACGGCATCGGGCGGCTCGAAGGGAACACGTTCCTGTGCATACGTACGACAACCCCGTGATCAGCGGGTTCCACCCCGATCCGAGCGTGTGCCGGGTCGGTGACGACTACTACCTGGTGTGTTCCAGCTTCGAGTACTTCCCCGGGCTGCCGCTCTTCCACAGCAAGGACCTCGTGCACTGGGAGCACATCGGCAACGTGCTCGACCGGCCCGAGCAACTGCCACTGCCTCTCCCCGGCGCCAAGGCGTCCGGCGGTCTCTACGCCCCCACGATCCGCCACCACGACGGCCGTTACTGGGTCATCAACACCAATATCGACGGCGGCGGCAACTTCGTCGTCTCGGCCGAGCGGCCCGAGGGGCCGTGGAGCGACCCGGTGTGGATCGACCTGTCCGGGATCGACCCCGATCTGGCGTGGGAGGAGGACGGCACCTGCTGGTGCGCCTTCTCCGGGCCCGAAGGCGGCATCAACATGGCCAGGATCGACCCGGCCAAGGGTGAGGTGCTGGAGGGGCCCTTCGTCACGTGGTCGGGCAGCGGCCTCAAGTACCCCGAGGCGCCGCACCTCTACCGCATCGGCGACTGGTGGTACCTGCTGATAGCGGAAGGCGGCACGGAACGCGGCCACAGCGTGTCCGTCGCCCGCGGCCGCTCACCGCGCGGCCCCTGGGAGGGCGCACCTGCCAACCCGCTGCTGTCCCACGGCGGTACCGCCCGCTCCATCCAGAACACCGGCCACGCCGACCTGGTGCAGGCTCCCGACGGCAGTTGGTGGATGGTGCTGCTCGGCGTCCGCCCCCGCGGCTTCACGCCCGACGTGCATGTGCTCGGCCGCGAGACGTTCCTGGCCCCCGTGGAGTGGGACGAGGACGGCTGGCCCGTCGTCGCGCCCGTTCCCGAGAGCCACGCGGCCCCGGGCGGTGCCTGGCACCCCGTTCCGGCCCTGCCCGGCCGCGACGACTTCGAGGAGCCCGCTCTCGCGCCGTACTGGGTCTCGCCGTTCGCCCGCCCGAAGGACTCCTGGTCGCTCACCGAGCGCCCTGGCTGGCTGACCCTCAGCGCCACCGGCCCCACCCTCGACCGCCCCGGGTACACCTTCGTCGGCCGCCGCCAGCAGCACCACGACTGCCGCGTCACCGCTGCGATCGACCCGGGCACGGGACGCGGCGGCCTGTGCGTGCGTCTGGACGAGGCCCACCACTACGAACTGGAGGTCGGGAACGGAGAGGTAGGCGTCGTTGCCCGGATCGGTCCGCTGCGCCAGACCGTGGTCAGCCAACCGGTCCCGTCCGGGCCGCTGACCCTCACCGTGGCGATCCGCACGTCCGACCTTGTGCCCGCGTCGCCCGAACTCACCGATGGCGGGACCACGGGCCCTGACACCGTCGCCTTCCATCTCGGCGATCCCGACGCCCCCGACGCCCAGACGCTCGTCGAACTGGACGGGCGCTACCTCTCCACCGAGGTCGCCTGCGGCTTCACCGGCCGTGTGATCGGTATGTACGCCACCGAGGGCGCGGTCGCCTTCGACTGGTTCGAGTACGCCCCGGCGCCCTGGGAAGCGGGGCCGGGTCCTTGACGGACACGGCCCCGTGAATCCGACGGGACGTCAGCCCGCCCACACCTCGGCCTCGTCGGCCGGGACGGTGGTGGCCAGGCCCAGTTCCTTGCGGGCGGCGACCGACTTGTTCGGGTCGATGTCGGTGAACGCCGGGTCGTAGGCGATGTAGAACGCGTCGGCGTCGGCGGCGTTCGCGGCCTTCTTCCAGTTCCCGGCCGCCTTCGTCAGCGTCGCGCGGAGCTTGCCGACCTCGGTGCCCTCGATGCCGTCCAGAGCCTCGACGTGTGCGTCGAGGGCGGCCGCGACGGCCTTGGCCTGCGCCTTGTAGCCGGCCAGGTCGTCCTCGACGGTGTCCTTCTCGGGCTGGTTCGCCCACAGTGCCTCGTAGACCGCGTTCGAACCCTTGAGGTACGTGGTCTGCTCGGGCTCGAGGGACTTCGCGGTGTCCAGCGAGCCGCTGAACGTGCCCTTCTCCACGGTGTAGGTGCAGCTCACCGCGCGGTCACCCGTCGCCCAGCTCTCCTTGGTCGGGGTGTAGTAGAAGAGGGCGACGCCCTTGGGGAGCGCCCAGGTGTCCGGGGCGTACTTCTGCGCCTCGACCGGGCAGCGGTTGTCCGCGATCGTCGAGACCCCGTCGTCGCCGGGGTACTCGTTGCCCTCGCCGATCGCGAACTCGCCCACGACCTGGCCCTCGTGCGCCTCGTCGCAGGGCACGACCTCGACGGCGTACGCGGTCCCCTCGGCCTTGCCGTTCGGGTTGTAGCAGTCGCCGATGTCCAGCGAGAACACGGATTGCTGGCGAGCCACCTTCTTCGCGCCGTCCTTGGCGCTGTCGACGGCGTCGGAGACGTCCGAGCATCCCACCGCGCCGATCGCGAGCAGGGCGGCAACGGCGGATATGCCGCGAAGGGAACGATGCGAGGCATGGAATGCCATGACGTGTACATCCTCTTACGTGATCTTTATGAGGGTCGTGCGCATCGTATGCCATTCCCGTGGTCCGGTTGCGCCAAGGCCCTCACCTCATCGCGGCATCATTGACTCGCGACAGGCCGCGAGGGTTGTATCCGGGCTGCTCGCGGGTGGGATTCGAGAGGGCCCCGCGACATTCTTCATCGCGGCTGCAGCGTCGTTCCCGGCCCGACAGGGGGTCATGTCGGCGTCGGCGTCGGGTCGGATTCCTCGACCGTCAGCAGTGGATCGCCGAACACGAAAGCAGTGGCCGGCGGCGCTGACCAGTCTCGGCGGAACGCGGCGACCTTGCGGGCGGCCCAGTCGGCGAAGGGGCGCGGGGCGCGGCCGAGGACCCGCTGGACGTCCGGACTGACGCGGAGCGCGGCCGGGCTCGAACCGAGGATGTCCGCAGTGTCGTCGGCGAGCCCCGCTGGCACGGCGGGGTGGCCGATCCGCTGCGGGATGACCTGAGCCGTTTCGTCGACCCGGACTCGACGGGGTCGCTGACACCCTGGTTCAGGGCGTGGAGCCATGCGTCCCGGCCCGGGGCATTCCGGTCCCGGGCCGGTGCCGCGCTCTACAGCGGTGCGGGGGACGAGGCTCCGGTGATCAGCCGCCGTGGGCTCCCCGTACCGTCCGCGGGCACGCTCCACAGGTCGCTGCTGCCGACCTCGCCGTTGGTGGGCAGGGCGTAGACGACGGTGTCGTCGTCCAGCCAGGTGGCCTGGTCGTCGACGCTGCGACGCTCGGCGAGGGGCGTCTCGCGCAGGCTGCGCAGATCGAGGACGTGCTCGCGCCACAGGTTGGTCCGGGACAGCACCCGCTTCTTGTAGACGACCCGGGTTCCGTCGGGGGAGAGCGAGGGGCACTCCACGTTCTCGGTCAGGGTGGTGACCGAGCGCCCGGAGACCGACCCGCGCACCAGATAGGTCGTGTCGGCGGTGTTCAGGGTGGCGTAGAAGGTGTCGTCGTCGGTCGCGAAGGTGACGCCCCAGAAGTTGACGTCCGCGGCGCGGTAGGGCTTGCCGTCCAGCACGATGGAGAACGTCTCCAGGCTGGGAATCAGCCGCATGGTGCGGGTGTCCAGGATCGAGGTCCGGGTGGAGAAGAAGGCGGACGCGTAGGACTCGCCGGAGACGAAGACGGTCCAGGCGGCGAAGCGGCCGCTGGGCGAGACCCGGGCCCGGCTGGGCGTCCCCGCGAGCGCGAAGGTGCGCTGGGTGCGGAGGTCGGAGTCGAGCAGCAGGGCGCGGTTGCTCTGCTTGAGCACACCGGGGTCGGACTGGAGGCAGACGCCGGTGCCGGCCGCCGCGTGGAAGCGCACGCACTCGAGGTCCGAGGCGACCCGGCCGTCTCCGGGGGCCGCGGACGGCACCGAGGCGACCGCCTTGCGATACGGGCCGGCGGCCCCGTTGACGAACACCAGTCGGTCCGCGTGCCGGAGTGTCACCTTGCCCGCCACCACGGCGGGGTCGCCCGGCCGGGGCCGGTCCGCGCGCTCCGCGCGGTCGGCGGCGTGCAGCACCATGCCGGTCGCCACGCCCGCGAGCGCCAGGACCGCCGCGACGAGTACGAGCAGGCGGCGGCGTAGCGATGTCATAGGGGTCCTTGCCGCTCGTCGGGACGCGATCGTGGCCGTCGGATCCTGCGGGCGGGCCGCAGCACCAGGCCGGCGACGGTCGCACAGCACAGCAGGCCGATCGCCGCACCGGCCAGCGCAGGACCGTCCCCCCACATCGTCCAGGCGGCACCGAAGCCCAGCGAGCAGCAGAACCGGGCCAGAGCCTGGCTGGTGCCGACGAGGGCGAGGCCGCTGGCGCGCACGTGCTCGGGCACGATGCCGGCCAGCGCGGCCGGGAGCACCCCGTCGGTGGCCGCGTAGAACGTGCCGTGCAGGGCGAGAACGAGCGGGACGAGCAGCGGGGTGGCCGGGGCCCACAGCACAAGGGCGTAGGCGGTGAGCAGACCCAGGTGCCCGGCGAGGAACACGATGTTCCGGCCGATCCGGTCGGCCAGCGCGCCCGCGGGCACGGCCAGCAGCAGGAACATCGCGGCGGTGCCCAGCGGCAGCAGGGCGAACCACTCCTCGCCGACGCCCGCCCGGCGTTGCAGGAGCAGATAGACGAACGCGTCGCTGACGGTGGTCAGACCGAGCAGCGCGGCACAGCAGGTGAGGGCCCGCAGCCGCGGCAGGCGCAGCAGCACCAGCGCCTCGCGTACGCGGACGGGAGGCCTGGCCTCGCTCGCGCCCGCCCCGCTCGGCCCGCCCGTCGTGTCCGTGGACGGGTCCCGTCGCCGGCCGGGCACGAACAGCACCAGCACGATCACGCCGAGCGCTGCGACGCACGCGCTCACGCCGAACACGGCGTCGTAGCCGTCGGAGGCCGCGCCGAGGACGAGGAACGCGGCCAGCGGGCCGAGCATCGCGCCGGTGGTGTCCATCGCCCGGTGCACACCGAAGGCCCGGCCCTGGTGCGCGGTCGGCGTGGACAGGGAGATCATCGCGTCGCGTGGGGCGGTGCGCAGGCCCTTGCCGGTCCGGTCCAGCGCCAGGACCGCGCCGAGCGTGCCGATGCCGCCGGCGAACAGCAGCAGCGGCTTGCACAGCGCGGACAGGCCGTAGCCGAGTCCCGCGAGCAGCTTGTGGTCGCGCATCCGGTCGGCGAGATGGCCGCCGGTGAGCTGGACCAGTGCGCTGACGCCGTTGTAGACGCCGTCGAGGGTGCCGAACGCCAGCGGGCTGAAGCCGAGCGTGGTGACGAGGTAGAGCGGGAGGACGGCGGTGACCATCTCCGAGGAGATGTCGGTGATCAGGCTGACCGTGCCGAGGGCGAGCACGACCGGCGTGACCCCGGGCCGCGGGCCGCGTCTTCGACCCGGCCCGGTGTCCGCCGCCGGCGCCGCGGAGCGGTCGGTGAGGTACATGTGCGGTGCGCTCAGTTCTGCCGGCTGCTGTCGTCCCGGAGCCAGGTGCCGAAGTCCCGCGCCCGGATGGCCTTCCCGGCCCTGCGGCGGGCGACGATCGCCGCCGCGACGAAGACGGCCATGCTGGTGAGGAGCTTCGGTTCCTCGCGGAGCACGGCCCGGAGATCGGCGACGCTGGTGCGCGCCGAGGCGCCTTGCGGACCCTGCCGCTGTTCGACCTGGGCGGTGGACACCGCGGCCCGGACGCGTCGCTTGATCAAGTCCCGCCAGGTGCGCGGCGGTTGGATCACGACCTCGGCCGCGCCGATCACGAGCCGCTCCTGCGGGGTGAACGCCAGGGACGCGGCCAGGTCGTCCGCCATCAGCGGCGGCAGTGCGGCGACGCGGGCGTGTCCGGCCTGGGAGACCGCGATGACGCCCCGGCCGAACAGCCCCTCACGGACGGCTGGCAGACGTTGCCACACCTGGTAGTACGCCCGCACCCGCCAGGCGCAGGCGGCCAGCGGGATCCGCCGTTCGGGAGCGGTGGCGAGGATGCCGGAGGTGTCGTCGGTCAGGGGTTCGGTCAGGGCCCGCACGCCGGCGCCCGTGACCACGACGTCGGCGTCCACGTAGAGCCGGGGGAAGCCGAGGGCGTGGTCGTCGCCCGCTCGCAGGGCGGCGTGTTTGGAGGGGACGGGTATCTCGACGACCCTGATGCGTGGGCCGCGTTCGGCGGCGGTCCGCGCGGTGTCGTCGGTGCAGCCATTGCACACGACCACGATGTCGGTCTCGTCCTCGGCGGAGTCGGCCAGCAGGGAATCGAGGAGCCGGCCGATCACACGCGCCTCGTTGTGCGCCGGGATCACGATGCTCGTCACCTGGGCAGTATGCCGTCGGTGTCACCCTTGTGAGGTGTGTTTCGTCCAACTGTTCCCGGGACTGAGTTCAATGGTCTAGATTGACGTTCGCCGGGCCGGTGGTGAGGGAGGGGAACGTGCCGCTGACGTCATGTCGAGGCGCGACCCTGCAAGCCGGTTCGGACAGCACGTAGTAACCAACATGCAAGCGCTATAAGGCGGTTGGGGAACCGCTGACGGCTTTCTCGTATGTCGGTGCCGTTGTGTGGAGGAGACACGTCGGCGCCGATCCAGCCCTGGCTGCGGTTGTGTGACCGTGCGTCCCGCATTCTCGCGGTCGGGGGTAGCTGCGCGTGTGGTGGGGGGCCATGACCATTGAGGTCACGCACGAGCCGGCGGATGTGGAACACCGGCGTCCAACAACTCGCCGAAGACCCTGGGACCGAGGGTACCGGACAGTCCTGCTGGTCGCGGACGGCCTCGTGGCCGTTGTCGCGGCCTTATTGATCCACGGGGCGTACGGCCGGTGGGCGGTGGCCCTGGTGCTGCCTCCGACGTGGATCGCGATCATGCTCGCGCATCGTTCCTACGACCGCAGCGCGCTGGGTCTGGGGACCGAGGAGTACCGACGGGTGTTACGCGGTGCCGTGGCGCTGCCTGCTCTGGCCGCGGCCGGGTACTGGCTGTTCACCCGTGATGCGGCCCTTTTCCATGACATGGCCATGGCTGCGTTACCGGTGGCCGCGATCGGCTTGCCGGTCCGGTACACGCTGCGCCACCGACTGCACCGGCGATGGGGCCGGGGCCGGGACCGCAGCTCGGCGCTCCTGGTCGGCCCGGCGCGCGACATCTTGGACCTGGTCGCCGTGCTGCGGCGCGGGAGAGTCGAGGAGATGCAGGTCGCCGGAGTGTGCCTGAGCGATCCGGAGAACGCCACGGAGTTACGCGAAACGGGGCTGCCCGTGCTCGGCGGCGTCGACGACATGAACGACGTGGTCCGGGCCATGGGCATCTCCACCGTGGTGGTGCTCCCCGCGCCCGAGCTGGACGCCCTCGCCCTGCGCCGGATGTCCTGGGCGGTGGCCGCGCAGGGCGTCGACTTCCTGCTGGTCCCCATGCTCTGCGACGTCTCCGCGGCACGGCTGGCGGTCCGCCCCACCAACGGAGTGCCGCTGGTGCGGATCCGGGCACCCAACCTCTCGCGGTCCGCCCGGCTGCCCAAGGAACTGCTGGATCGTTCCCTCGCCGCCGTGCTCCTGCTGCTGCTGGCGCTTCCCATGCTGCTCATCGCCCTCGTCGTCCGGCTGGACAGCTCCGGGCCGGCGTTCTTCCGCCAACAGCGCGTGGGCCGCTACGGCGACCACTTCACCATGCTCAAGTTCCGTACGATGCGCCTGGATTCGGAAGCCCTGCGGGCGGAGCTCGCCCATCTCAACCAGAACAGCGACGGCCTGCTGTTCAAGGTGAAGGAAGATCCCCGCATCACTCGCGTCGGATCGTTCCTGCGCCACAGCTCCCTCGATGAACTCCCGCAGCTGCTCAATGTCGTCCGGGGCCACATGTCGCTCGTCGGCCCCCGCCCGCCGCTGCCCGAGGAGGTCGAGGACTACTCGCCGGACCTCAAGCGCCGGCTGCTCGTGAAACCGGGCCTCACCGGACTGTGGCAGGTCAGCGGCCGCTCCGACCTGCCCTGGGACGAGGCCGTCCGGCTCGATCTCGGATACGTGGACAACTGGTCGATGAGCCTCGACCTGTCGATCCTGCTGCGCACCGGGACCGCGGTGGTGCGAGGAACGGGGGCCTACTGATGGACCGGGGAAAAAGGAGAACCGTGACGCAGCAGCCGTTGGGGGTCGCCGTGGTCGGCGCCGGCTACTGGGGCCCCAACCTCGTGCGCAACTTCCAGGCCGGCGAGGAGTTCAGGCTGCGCTGGCTGTGCGACCTCGACGTGGAGCGGGCCCGGCGGGTCCTCGGCGGCTACTCGACCGTCCAGGCCACCGCGGACTACGCGGCCGTCCTCGCGGACCCGGAGGTGGCCGCCGTCGCCGTGGCCACCCCCGCCGGGACCCACCTCGACATCGCCCTGGCCGCCCTGCGCGCCGGCAAGCACGTCCTCGTGGAGAAGCCGCTCGCGGCGACCTACGCCGACGGCTCACGCCTGGTGACCGAGGCGCAGGAGCGCGGCCTGACCCTGATGTGCGACCACACCTACTGCTACACACCCGCCGTGGGCCGCATCCGGGAGGCGGTCCGCTCCGGCGAACTCGGCGACATCCACTTCGTCGACTCGGTCCGTATCAACCTCGGCCTCGTCCAGAAGGACATCGACGTCCTGTGGGACCTCGCCCCGCACGACCTGTCGATCCTCGACTTCATCCTCCCCGACAACGTCGAGCCGGTCGCCGTCGCCGCTCACGGCGCGGACCCGATCGGCACCGGACAGGCCTGTGTCACCTATCTGACGCTCCGACTCAACACGGGGGCCATCGCCCACGTGCACGTCAACTGGCTCTCGCCGACGAAGGTCCGCACCACCATGGTGGGCGGCGCGAAACGCACCCTGGTCTGGGACGACCTCAACCCCCTTCAGCGGGTGGCGATCTACGACCGCGGCGTGGACCTCGCCTCGCCCCAGGAGATCGGCGTGGACGAGCGCCGCGACATGCTCGTCTCGTACCGCTCCGGGGACATGGTCGCGCCCGCCATCGGCGAGAAGGAGGCGCTGCGCAGCATGGTCGAGGAGTTCGCCGACGCCATCCGGGAACGCCGGGCGCCGCTGACCGACGGCCGGGCGGGCCTGCGGGTGCTGGACATCCTCGAGGCGGCGTCCCGGAGCCTGGAGTTCAAAGGCGCGGTCGTCGGCCTGCGCGCCGGGCGCTGACGGTTCCACCACACTGGGAGGGCACAGCAGTTGAGCAGCGTACGAGACAAGAAGATCCTGGTCACGGGGGGAGCGGGCACCATCGGCTCCCACCTCGTCGACCTTCTGGCAGAAGGCGGCGCCCGCGAGATCGTGGTGCTGGACAACTTCGTGCGCGGCCGGCGGGCCAACCTCGCCCGGCCCCTGCCCAGCGGCGTCGTGGAGATCGTCGAGGGCGACGTCCGGGAGGCGGCCACCGTACGGAAGGTCACCGAGGGCGCCGATCTGGTGTTCCACCTCGCCGCGATCCGCATCACCCAGTGCGCGGAGGAACCCCGGCTCGCCAACGAGGTCCTGGTCGACGGCACCTTCAACGTCCTGGAGGCGGCGGCCGGGGCCGGCGTGGCCAAGGTCGTCGCCTCCTCCTCGGCATCCGTCTACGGCATGGCCGAGACCTTCCCCACCACCGAGCGCCACCACCCCTACAACAACGACACCTTCTACGGCGCGGCCAAGGCCTTCAACGAAGGCATGCTGCGCAGCTTCCACGCCATGTACGACCTGGACTACGTGGCGCTGCGCTACTTCAACGTCTACGGCCCCCGGATGGACATCCACGGCCTCTACACCGAGGTGCTCATCCGCTGGATGGAACGCATCGAGGCGGGCGAGCCGCCGCTGATCCTCGGCGACGGCACCCAGACCATGGACTTCGTCGACGTCCGCGACATCGCCAGGGCCAACGTCCTGGCCGCCGAGTCGGAGCTCACCGACGAGGTGTTCAACATCGCCAGTGGTACGGAGACCTCCCTGAAGGAGCTGGCCGAGGGCCTGCTGGAGGCGATGGGCGTCCAGGGCCTGAAGCCGGAGCACGGGCCGGCCCGCGCGGTGAACGGCGTGACACGGCGGCTCGCGGACACCTCGCGGGCCACCGAACGACTCGGGTTCACGGCACGGATCGACCTGCGCACCGGATTGCGCGACCTGGTCCAGTGGTGGCGCGCGGAGCGTGAGGCGGTCAAGTGAGCACCGATCGCATCCCGGTGATGATCCCGTGGCTCGGTGAGGAGGAGGCGCGGGCCGCCTCCGACGCCGTGCTGTCCGGATGGGTCGCCCAAGGACCCAGGGTCGCGGCCTTCGAGCGGGCCTTCGCCGAGCGGGTGGGCGCCGAGCACGCCGTCGCGGTCAGCTCCTGCACCACCGCCCTGCACCTGTCGCTCGTCGTGCTCGGCATCGGGCCCGGCGACGAGGTGGTGGTGCCCTCGCTGTCGTTCATCGCCACCGCCAACGCCGTACGGTACGCCGGCGCGGAGCCCGTGTTCGCCGACGTCGACCTCGCCACCGGCAACCTGACCACGACGACCGTGGACGCGGTCCGCACCCCCCGCACCAAGGCCGTCCTCGCCGTCCACCAGGGCGGCGTACCGGCCGACGTGCACTCCCTGCGCGCCGCCTGCGCCGACTGGGAGCTGCCCCTGGTGGAGGACGCGGCCTGCGCGATCGGCTCCGCGGTCGGCGGTGAACCCGTCGGCCACGGCGCGCTGCTCGCCGCCTGGTCCTTCCACCCCCGCAAGCTCGTCACCACCGGCGAGGGCGGCATGGTCACCACCGACGACGCCGAATGGGCGGCCCGGCTGCGCCGGCTGCGCGAGCACGGGATGAACACGTCGGCGGCCCAGCGCCACGCGAGCAGCCGGCCCGTCCTGGAGAGCTATCTGGAGGTCGGGTTCAACTACCGGATGACCGACATCCAGGCCGCGGTCGGCCTCGTCCAGCTCGGCAGACTCGACGCGATGATCGCCCGCCGCCGCGAACTGGCCGCCCGCTACGAGGAGTTGCTGCACGACGTGCCCGGTCTCACCCCGGTGCGCGACCCCGGGCACGGGCGAAGCAACTTCCAGTCCTACTGGTTGCTGCTGGACGAGGACTTCCCCGGCGGCCGGGACGGCCTGCTCGGCGCGCTCGCCGACGCCGGCGTCTCCGCCCGGCGCGGCATCATGGCCGCGCACCTCGAACCCGCCTACGCGGACCACCCGGGCGCGCCGCTTCCGGTCACCGAACGGATCAGCCGCGACTCGCTGATCCTGCCGCTGTTCCACACCATGACCGAGGCCCAGCAGGACCGGGTCGTGGCGGCGCTGCGCGAACAGGCCCCTGGATGACCGGGCTCGTCATCGTCGGCGCGGGCGGATTCGCCCGGGAGACCGCCCGGGCGGCGCACGACACGGGCGAGTTCACGCTGCTCGGGCACCTCGACGACAACCCGGCCCTGCACGGAACCGAGGTGGACGGCGTGCCGGTGCTCGGCGACTGCGACCTCGTCCACGCCCTGCCCGGGGCCCGTGTGGTGATCTGTGCGGGCAACCCCCGTGACTACGCGGCCCGCGCCCGCCTGGTCCGCCGGCTCGGCCTGCCCGAGGAGCGCTACGCCACCGTCGTCCATCCGACGGCCGTGGTGTCCGCCACCTCGACGGTCGGGCCCGGCACGGTCCTGCTCGCGCACTGCGTGCTGACCGCGGCGGTACGGGTGGGCGCGCACGTCGCGGTGATGCCGCAGGTCGTGCTCACCCATGACGACGTGGTCGAGGACTTCGCCACGCTCGCCTCGGGTGTCCGCCTCGGCGGGAGCGCACGGCTGGAGCGGGGCGCCTATGCGGGGTCCGGGGCCCTGATCAGGGAAGGCACGACGGTCGGCGCCTGGTCGCTGATCGGCATGGGGAGCAGCGTGCTCGGCGATGTGCCGCCGGGCGAGGTCTGGGTGGGGAGCCCGGCCCGTCGGCTGCGCACGGCGGACGCGACCGCGCTCGCCGAACTGGACACGCGAACAACGGGGGGACCTGTCAGATGACCCGGATACCGCTGGTGGACCTCGGGGCGGCCCACGAGGAGGTCGCCGACGAGGTACGGGCCGGATTCGAACGGATCCTGGCCCACACCGCGTTCGTCGGCGGCGAGGAGGTCCGCCTCTTCGAGCGCGAGTACGCGGACTTCGGCGACGTCGCGCACTGCGTGGGCGTCGCCAACGGCACCGACGCCGTCGAACTCGCCCTGCGCGCCGTCGGGGTGGGTCCGGGCGACGAGGTCGTGGTGCCCGCCAACACCTTCATCGCCACGGCCGGCGCGGTGGCCAGGATCGGAGCCCGCCCGGTTCTGGCGGACTGCCTGCCCGACAGCCACCTCCTCGACCCCGAGGCGGCCCTCGCGGCGGTCGGCCCGGCCACCCGCGCGGTCGTCCCCGTCCACCTGTACGGGCAGATGGCCGACGCCACCGCACTGGCCGACCGGCTGCCCGCGCACGTCCACGTCGTCGAGGACGCGGCACAGTGCCAGGGCGCGACCCGCGACGGCCGCACGCCCGGCGGCGGCGGTGTCGCGGCGACCAGCTTCTACCCGGGAAAGAACCTCGGCGCCTACGGCGACGCGGGCGCCGTACTGACCGACGACGAGGAACTGGCCGGCCGGGTGCGCGCCATCGCCAACCACGGCGGTGTCGCCAAGTACCGCCACGACGTACCCGGGTTCAACAGCCGGCTGGACGCTCTCCAGGCCGTCGTCCTGCGGGCGAAACTGACCCGGCTGGCGGACGCCAACACGGCCCGCCGCGCGGCCGCCGCCCGCTACGACGCGCTGCTCTCCGGCCTGGAGGCGGCAGGCCGGGTCGTCCTGCCGGCGACGGCACCGGGCAACGCACACGTATGGCACCTGTACGTCGTCCAGATCACCGGCGCGGACCGCGACGCCGTCGTCGGCAAGCTCAACGCCGAAGGCATCGGCGCCGGGGTGCACTACCCCGATCCGGTGCACCTCACGCCGGCGTACCGCCACCTCGGCCACGCCCGGGGTGACTTCCCGCACGCCGAGAAGGCGGCAGGCCGGATGCTGTCCCTCCCGCTCTACCCGCAGATCACCCCGGACCAGCAGCAGCGTGTCGTGGACGTACTCGCCCACGCGCTCGGCGGCCGACGCGGCACCGCTGAGAGGTACACATGAACAGATGGAGGAGACGGATCCGGGGCGCCCGCCTCGCCGTCGCGGCCGCGTTGATCTGGGCGGTGCTCCCGCAGTCCGGGGCCGCGCAGGCGGCATCCGACCCGTGCGGCCCCGGCGCCAACCCGATCGTCTGCGAGAACTCCAAGACGGGCAGTCCGACGTCCGAGTGGTTCGCCCCGAACGCCTACGGCGACATCAAGGGCTTCTCCACCAAGGAGAGCGTGCAGGCCGGTGACACCGTCCGGTTCAAGATCCAGTCGCCGGCCCCGTACCGCGTGGAGGTCTACCGCCTGGGCTGGTACGGGGGCGACGGCGCGCGCCTGATGTCGACCGCCGCCCAGGCGGCGGTGACGTACCCGGCCAACTACACGACGAGCCCGGCCGGCTGCGAGACCAGGAGCAGCACCGGCCTGGTCGACTGCGGTAACTGGCCGGTGACCGTGACCTGGACCGTGCCCGGCGACGCCGTCTCCGGCCTGTACATCGCGAACCTCGCTCAGACCGACGGCGACGGCATGATGCCGTACCCGTTCGTCGTGCGCGACGACGACAGCACCTCCGACATCGTCGTGCAGACCAGTGACCAGACCTGGCAGGCGTACAACGACTACGGCGGCCAGGACCTCTACGGCGGCGCCGGACCCGCACCGGACGGCCGGGCCTACGAGGTCAGCTACAACCGGCCGCTGGACATCGGCGGCGACAACGGCATCTACGGCTCCGAGTTCATGATGCTGTCCTGGCTGGAACGCAACGGATACGACGTCAGCTACCTGTCCGGCGTGGATGTGTCCGCCAAGGGTGACACCCTGCTGAAGAAGCACCAGGTGTACATGTCCTCCGGCCATGACGAGTACTGGACGCAGAGCCAGTACTCCCACGTCCTCGAGGCCCGGAAGGCCGGCGTCCGGCAGGCCTACTTCAGCGGCAACGAGGTCTTCTGGAAGACCCGGCTGGCCCCGAGCATCGACGGCACGAACACCGACGGCCGCACCCTGGTCTGCTACAAGATGACCAAGATGGCCCAGAACAACGGCGTCGCCGACCCCAGCGGCACCTGGACCGGCACCTGGATGGACCCGGCCAGCACCCGGTACGGACAGGACTACCAGCCGCCGAACATCCTCACCGGCTCCATGTTCACGGTGAACGGCTACCGCAGCGACGCCATCACGGTGCCCGGTTCGTACGGCAGGAACCGGATCTGGCGGGACACCTCGATCGCCGACCTGACCGCGGGCCGGACCGCCACCTTCCCGACCGGCACCCTCGGCTACGAGTGGGACAGCGACATCGAGAACAGCACCCGGCCCGCCGGGGCGATCGACGTGTCGTCCACCACCGTGGACATCAACGACGGCAAGCTGCGCATGGACTGGGGCAACGTCTACGGCAACGGCACGGCCACGCACAGTCTCGTCGAGTTCCGCGACCAGGACTCCGGTGCCCTGGTGTTCGGGGCGGGGACCGTGCAGTGGGCATGGGGTCTGACCAACATCCCGACGTACGACCCCGAGGACACCGTGGTCACCGAGGACGCCCGGATGCAGCAGGCGACCGTGAACATCCTCGCCGACATGGGCGTCCAGCCGCTGACCCCGCAGAGCGACCTCGTCGCCGCCACGGCCTCCACCGACACGACCGGTCCGGCCGTCACGGTGACCGCCCCCGCCTCCGGGACGACCGTCCCGGCACTGAAGCCGGTCACCATCAAGGGCACCGCCACCGACCGCGGCGGCGGTGTGGTGGCCCGTGTGGAGGTCTCCACCGACGGCGGAGCGACCTGGAGGGCCGCCACCGGCCTGACCTCCTGGACCTACAGCTGGACCCCGACCACCCCGGGCTCCGCCTCCGTCAAGGTCCGCGCGGTCGACGACAGCGTCAACATCGGCACCGTCACCACCATCCCGGTGACCGTCGGCCCCCAGGCCTGCCCCTGCACCGTCTGGCCGGCCTCGGCCGTGCCCGGCACCGTCAACGCGGGCGACGGCAGCTCGGTCGAGCTCGGCGTCAAGTTCCGTACCACGGTCGCCGGTTCCATCACCGCGGTGCGTTTCTACAAGTCGCCCGCCAACACCGGGACCCACACCGGCAGCCTGTGGAGCGCCTCCGGCACCCGGCTGGCCACCGGTACCTTCAGCAACGAGACGGCCTCCGGCTGGCAGCAGCTCAACTTCGCCACCCCGGTCACCGTCAAGGCCAACACCACGTACGTGGCCTCCTACTTCGCGCCCCACGGCGGATACTCCTACGACGCCGCCTACTTCGCCGGCTCCGACGCCGGCCTGACACCGCTGACCGCCCTGAAGTCCGGAACCGACGGCGGCAACGGCGTCTACCGGTACACGTCGACCAGCGCCTTCCCGTCCACCCAGTCCATCGGCAGCAACTACTGGGTCGACGTGGTGCTGGACACCTCCACGGCCACCACCACCCCGCCCACCGTCACCTCCACCTCCCCGACCTCCGGGGCGACCGACACGTCGATCACATCCGCGGTGTCGGCCGTGTTCAGCGCGTCCGTCGACTCCGACGACCTGACGTTCACCGTGAAGGACCCCAGCGGCAACACCGTGCCGGGCACGGTGACCGTGCCCGCGGCGGACAAGGTGACCTTCACCCCGTCGAGCCAACTGTCGCTGCGCACCACCTACACCGCCTCCGTGCGGGGCTCCGACGTCTGGGGCAACACCATGGCGCGACCGGTGACCTGGTCGTTCACCACCAGTTCCACACCACCCCCGGTCACCTGCCCCTGCACGCTGTGGAGGCCCTCCGCCGAGCCGGCCGTCACGGACATGACCACCGACACCAACTCCGTGGAACTGGGCACCCGCTTCACCTCCTCGGCGGACGGCTGGGTCACCGGCATCACCTTCTACAAGGGCACCGGCAACACCGGCACCCACACCGGCAGCCTGTGGTCCGGCGCCGGCACGCTGCTCGCCAGTGGCACGTTCGTCAACGAGACCGAGGCCGGTTGGCAGACGCTGGTCTTCGGCACCCCGGTGAAGATCACCGCCGGCACGGCGTACGTCGCCTCGTACCACGCCCCCCACGGCCGGTACGCGGTGAACGGCGGCTACTTCGCCGCGGCCCACCAGTCCTACCCGCTGACCGCCACGGCCGACACCACCGCCCACCACAACGGGCTCTACCAGTACGGCTCCGACCCGGCCTTCCCCACCAGCTCCTACGGATCCGCGAACTACTGGGTGGGACCCGTCCTCACCGCCGACGATCCGAGCGCCTCCCCGGCGACGGTCACCTCCTCGGAGCCGACCACCTCCACGGTGAGGTACACCGCCGACGCGGCGAGCCCGCTCGTGGCGAGGGTTCCGGACGGAGCCGGGCCGTCGTCCGTCAAGGCGACTCTGACCGTCCTTCCCGGATCCGAGGCGGCCACCGCGAAGAAGCTCCGTGTCAAGGCCGTCACCCATTACGACCGGGCCACCCGCAAGGCGGCCGTCCATCTGACCGCGCCCCTGCCGGACGGCACCCGGTTCGAGGTCACGGTCACGGCGAAGGACCGGCACCGGCACACGGTGACGTCACGCAGCTGGACCCTGACCGCCAAGACCGTCCGCCACCCGAAGAACTGAACGGTCCCGACGCACCGGTGGTGGCCCGAGCCGGCCAAGGCGACGACCATCACCGGGGATTGGCTTTCCCACCGATGAGCAGCGTCAGTGTTGTCATCCCCTGCTACAAGTACGGCCATTTCCTCGCCGACTGTGTGAGCAGCGTCCTCGACGAGCAGGACGGCGTCGACGTCCGGGTGCTCGTCATCGACGACGCCTCGCCCGACGACTCGGCGGAGACCGCGCACAAACTGGCCGCCACCGACCCGCGCATCGAGGTCCGGGTCCACGAGACCAACAAGGGCCACATCGCCACCTACAACGAGGGGCTCCTGGAGTGGGCCGACGGCGACTACGTCACCCTCCTCTCCGCCGACGACCGGCTGGTGCCGGGCGCGCTGGTCCGGGCGGCCGCGCTCCTCGACGCCCACCCCGAGGCGGGGTTCGCCTACGGGCGCCCCCTGCGCTTCCAGCACGGCGGGCCGCTGCCCAAGGCCCGCACGCGCGGCACCGGCTCGGTCGTCTACCCCGGGCAGTGGTGGCTTCGGCGACGGTTCCGCGAGGGCACCGGCTGCATCACCTCGCCGGAGGTCGTCGTCCGCACCGACCTGCAGCGCACGGTCGGCGGCTACGATCCGGCCCTGCCGCATGCCGGTGACATCGAGATGTGGATGCGGCTCGCCGCCCACGCCGACGTCGGCTACGTACGCGGCGCGGACCAGGCCTTCTACCGGGTCCACGGCAACAACATGTCGACCACCGACTTCGGCGGCCAGCTCGACGACCTGCGCCAGCGGCTGGTGGCCTTCGACTCGGTGCTCGCCAAGTGCGGCGACCGGCTGCCGCACGCCGACCGCCTGGCCGACGAGGTGCACACCCGGCTCGCCCGCTTCGCCCTGCGCCGCGCGTACCGCGCCTACGACCGGGGCCGCACGGCGATCGTCCCGGTCGAGGAGTGCGTGGCCTTCGCCGAGCAGTGCCTGCCCGGATACGCGGCGCTGCCCGAGTACCGCGCGCTGCGGCTGCGCAGGCGGATCGGCCCGAGGGCCATGCCGTACCTCCAGCCGCTGGTCTGGTCCGCCGTGGCCGAGCGCGGGCGGGAGTGGCTCTGGTGGGAGTCGTGGAAGCGGCGCGGTATCTGATGCCCCGTCAGTGCGACTCAGCCTGTCACCGGAGTGCCGTCGGCGTGACGGAGCAGGCCGGGCGAGCTCTCGTTCCTCTCCCTGCGGCGCAGCGCGTACCGGTCGCACCACAGCGCGCCCAGGATCGCGGCGGTTCCGCCCAGCAGCGCCGTACCGGCCAGTGCCCGGGTTCGGGAGCCCTGCACCGGGGTGGCGCTCGGGGCGACCAGGACGGACGCGCTGATCCGCAGTCCGGGCGCGATCCCCTGGGCATCCTGCAAGTCCGCCACATGCCTGGTGTAGACGTCGACGACCCGTTGGACCGCCGTGTCGGCCTCGACCGCGCCGGCCCGCCGCGCCTGCACCTGTACCGAGGGGATCAGATAGCGCGGCGTCGCACTGGTGCCGCTGTTGCGCGGGATCAGCTGGTACGCCCCCCGCACGCCGGCGGCGTTCAGCTCCTCGCGCCCGGCGGGCGATTCGAGCTGCTGGACGACCCCGTAGGAGAGTGTGGCGAGCGGCGGTTGCAGATTCGTCAGCTGGTTCGGCTGGTTCCCCGTCACCGGCGGCTTGAGGACGACCACCGCCGAACTCACGTACTGCGGGGCCGGGCGCAGCACCTGGTATGTTCCGGCGGCCGTCAGCAGGAGCCCGAGCAGCAGAACGTACCAGCGGCGCAGCAGCGCTTCGGCGACGTCACGGGGCGACACAGGGACTCCTTCCGTCGGCACCGATCCTCGCAGGCGCCGGGGTCGGCCGCCACCACATCACGCGGGTCGTGCTGGGCCCGGGCACGGACGCCAGGTCCTGCCGCACGGGGCCGGGGGGAGACCTCATGAGCCTTGCCGACCTCTTGGCGATCATGCGCCGGCGCTGGTACTTCATAGGGCCCCTCACCCTGCTCAGTCTTCTCGCGGGCGGATACCTGTACCGGACCATCCCGGTGTCCTACGAGTCGCAGAGCTCCGTCACGCTCCTCGACTCCACGGCGACCGTCGAACTGGCGCCGGCCTTCGGCAACCCCCTGTCGAACGCGGGCGGTCCGCTGGTCATCACGGCCGACGTGCTGATCAGGACGCTCCAGTCGAGCGACTCGGCCGGGGAACTGCGCTCCCGCGGCGTCACGGACCCGTACTCCGTCGCCTTCGCGCCGGACACCGACGGCCCGTTGCTCACCCTGAGCGTCACCGGAACCGACCGGGCGAAGGTGCTCCGGGAGACCACCACCCTCACCCGGTTCGCCGGGGAGCAGCTGACGGCCCTGCAGGCCGCCTCCAAGGTGCCGGCGGTGTACACGGTGCAGACCGCGCCGGTCGTCCTGCCGCAGACACCGGTCCCGCAGTCGAAGAGCCGGTACCAGGGGATAGCGGCGGTCGTCATCGTCGGGCTCGTCAGCGCGTTCCTGCTGTCCGTCCTGGCCGAAGGCGTCGCGACGGTCCGCCGCCGGGGACGCGCCCTGGCCGGGTACGTGCCCCGGCGCCATCGGGCCCGGGCCCCGGAGCGGCCCAGAGGCCTGCTGGTACGCAGACTCGACGCCACGACGATCCTCACCGGCTATCTGGTGCTGGCCGTCTTCGTCCCGTCGAACCTCACCCTGCCCGCGCTGGGCGGCGTCGGTACCCCGGCCAACGTCTTCGCCCTGCTGGGACTTCTCTGGTACCTCGCGACCTGGCTCGGCGGCCGTGTTCTTCCGGCGAAGGGCACCAGGCTGCCGCGCGTGGCGATGTGCGTGCTCGCCGCGGCGGTGCTGCTGTCGTACCTCGCGGCCGCGACCCGCGACAGCTCGCACGAGGAGGCCCTCGCAGCCGACCGGGGGCTCATCGGGCTCTTGGTGTGGGTGGCGCTGGTGGTGCTGGCCTCGGCCGGTATCCAGGAGCGCAGCCGGCTGGAGACCCTGATGCGGCGGCTCGTCGTCCTGGGCACGGTGGTCGCCCTGATCGGCTACTACGACTTCTTCGCCGCGACCAACATCGCCGACTCCCTCGACATCCCCGGCCTGCAGGCGAGCAACGCCGGGATCAGTGCCATGGACCGGGGCTCGTTCACCCGGCCGCGCTCCACCACGGCCCATCCGCTGGAGTTCGGGGGGATGCTGGCCATCCTGGTTCCCTTCGCCGTCCACCAGGCGTTCGATCCGGCACGCCGGCACGCCGGCGCGCTGCGGCGCTGGGCCCCGGTGGCGATCATGGCGGGCGCTCTTCCGCTGACGGTGTCCAGGACGTCCATCATCGGTGCCTTCATCGTGATCCTGGTGATGGTGCCCCGCTGGAAGCCGCAGCGGCGCTGGGCCGCGATCGGACTGATCCTGGGTTCGGTGGCCGGCTTCAAGGTGATCGTTCCCGGGCTGATCGGAACCATCACCAACCTGTTCGCCAGCTTCCTGTCCGACTCCGACAGCAGCACCCAGGCACGTACCGTGAAGTACGGCGCGATCGTCCCCTATCTCGGCGAACGCCCCTGGTTCGGACGCGGATTCGGCACCTTCATCCCCGACCTGTACTTCTTCACGGACAACCAATACATGCTGACTCTGGCCGAAATGGGCATCGTGGGACTGACCGCACTGCTTTTCCTGTTCGTCACCGGGATACACACCGGCGGTGTCATTCGCCGACTCGGCCGCACCGAATCGGACCGGGAACTCGGGCAGGCCTTTCTCGCCTCGGCCCTGGTCGCCCTGGTCATCAGTGCCACCTTCGACGCGCTCAGCTTCCCCATGTACGCGGGGATGTTCTTCCTGATCCTGGGGGCAGGCGGCAGCTGTCTCGGGTTCATCCGCCGCGAGGCGGCTGCCGCTGCCGTCCCCGCCCCCGGTAAGGCATCCGAAGCCCGGCTTCCCCGACTCGCGGGGTCCCGATGAGCCCCGTCGCCGTCGTCGTCGTCACCTGGAACAGCGCCCCGGTGCTCCCCGGGTTCCTCGCCGCGCTTCCCGACGGCATGGCCGGCCTCGACTGGCGGCTCGTCGTCGCCGACAACGACTCCTGCGACGACACCGTCGAGGTTCTCCGGGCGCTGGCCCCCGACGCCACCCTCGTCCGCACCGGCCGCAACGCCGGGTACGCGGCCGGGGTCAATGCGGCGCTGGGTGCGGCCGGTGAGTACCGGGCCGCTCTGATCTGCAACCCCGACATCCGCATGCGGCAGGGCTGCGCCGAACGTCTCGTCGACGGCTTGGGGGACGGAGTCGGGATCGCCGTACCCCTCCTCTATGAGGAAGGCAGGGACACGCCCCATCACTCGCTGCGCCGCGAGCCGAGTGTGCTCCGGGCGCTCGGTGAGGCCGTCATCGGCAATACCCGGGCCGGGCGCTTCCCGGTCCTCAGTGAGCTCGTCACCGACCCCGCCGCATATCGGCGGCGCACGCGCGCGGACTGGGCGACCGGGGCACTCATGGCCATCTCGGGGGAGTGCCTGGCCGCTTGCGGTCGGTGGGACGAGTCCTTCTTCCTCTACTCGGAGGAGACCGAGTACTGCCTGCGTGCGCGAGAGCGGGGATACGTCACACAGCTGGAGCCGACGGCCGAGGCCGTTCACCTGGGCGGCGACTCCCAGGTGTCGCCCCGGCTCTGGACTCTCCTCACCCTCAACCGCGTCCGCCTGTACCGGCGTCGGCACGGTGCCCTCGCCACGGCCGCCTTCCGCGCCGCCGTCCTGCTCCGCGAGACCTCACGCGCCGCCCTCGGCCGCCCGGCCAGCCGGGCGGCCGCGGCCGCGCTCGCCAGACCGGGCGCCCTGCGCACGACACCGGGACCGTGACGGCGAACGCGGTTCGGGGCGCCCCGAAGGGCGCGGGCCTGTGCCGGTATGCGGCGCCGCGTGGGCGCGACCAGCCACGACGGCGCCGCGTTCGCCGCGGTGGTGCGGACCGTTCGCCCGGAGCGGCTCGTCCGCCGGTGCCGCACAGCAGGTCCCGTCCGTTCGATCACCGCCGGTACAGCCGGTACAGCCGGTACAGCCGGTACAGCCGGTACCGCCGGTACCGCTGCACCGGGTCCGGCCCGGCTTCCGCGCCTTGCGCGGCAGCCGGCCGCGTCATGTCCGTCGACCGGGTTGTTCAGCGTGCCGGCCTCGTTCTCACGGCGATGAGCGACTTCGGCGCACCGAGCACCCGCTCGCTGAGGAGCTGGGACCGGGGGAACAGGTAGCGCATCTCCGCGCGGGTGAGCAGCTCGATGTTGATCACGGCGTTCATCGCCGACTCCGGACTGTCGGGGCGGCTGTGGACGAGCGGCCAGTGCCGTACCAGACGCGCCCGGACGCTCAGCGGCAGGAACTGGAAGCCGGGTGCCACGAAGTGCGGTTCGACGGGGAAGTAGCGGTAGGGCGTCTGGATCCAGTGCAGCGGCGCCAGTCGCTCGACGGCGGAGACGAACCTCCGGCGCTGGCCGTGACCGCCCACGTGCTCGATGGTCGAGTTGGAGAACACCAGGTCGTAGCCGCCCTTGCCGCCCAGTTCGGCGGCGACCGCCGGGTCGGTGACGTCGGCGTTCTCCGCGGTGATCCAGTCGGGCAGTTCGGCCGGGTGTTCCTCCAGGTTGATCAGGTGGACGTGCTTGGCGCGCACCGGTGCGCGCAACCACATCTCGGCCGTCCCGCCCAGGTCCACGACGCTCATGTTCTCGATGCCCGGGAAGCAGCGTCGCAACCGTTCCCAGCGGGCGACGCGGAGCCGTTCGCCCAGCGAGCCGGGCGCGTCGACGAATCTGTTCCTCAGGGCGCGGGAGCGGGGCATGGGATCAACCACCTGTGGTCGGAGTGGAAAGGGAGTGAGCCTCAACTGGGCTGCTGCCATCGCGTGTAGAAGCTGGCCGGGTTCATCAGATACCGGACGGTGGGGTGCGGCACATGGAGCACCCGGTGCCTGCGGCCGTACCGGTGGATCAGCTCCCAGTCCTCCCGGGGCAGCACCTCGGGTGTCCGGCGCAGGCGGCTGAAGTGCAGGGAGCGATTGCGGCGGGCGACGAAGGCGTTGGTGTCCAGGAAAGCCGTGCGGGCGGCCCGGCGCCGGTCGTAGGGGACCGACAGGACGTCCGTCTCGCTGCCGTCGGGCAGGACGCGGCGCAGTGCCGTGTAGACGCCGTCGGGCCCGCCGGGGGACTCCAGCAAAGCCAACGTCCGTTCGAGGTGGTCGGGTTCCCACAGGTTGTCATCGTCCAGGAAGGCCACGTACCGCGAGCGCGTCAGCCGGATGCCCACATTGCGCACCACCCCGGCCACCCCGGTGTTGCGTGCCAGTGAGACGGCGAACAGTCGTGGGTCATGCGGCAGCTCGGGCAGTCCGGCGCCGTCGTCGACCACGATGACGACCTGGTCGCGAACGGTCTGGTCCAGGGCCGAGCGCACCGCGGAACGCAGCGCCTCGGGACGTCGGTGGGTGGCGATCACCGTGGCGACCAGCGCCGACGGCGGCGACGCCAGGCCGGCGGCCAGCCGTCGGGTCTCGGCGTCCTCGATCCGGCGCAGCCGCACCGCCGTGGGGGCCAGCACGACCTTGTTCCTGGCCTCGAAGAGGACCAGCCAGCCGAACAACGCCTTGAGCAGCGACCAGGGCGCCCGCGCGACCCGACGCGTCATGACGCCGCTCACGAGGACGGCTCCGGCCGGACCGGGCGGCCGTCGGACATCCGGTTGTTCCGCCACACGTTCCCGGCGCCGCCCGCGTTCCAGTGGGCGACCACGCTGTAGCCGCCGGAGGCGGGGTGGTACTGCGTGGAGAAGACGTTGTCCGTGACCTTGATTCCGGTGGCGCCCGTCCCACCGGCGTACAGCGCGTACGCGCCGCCGGCGATCCAGTTGCGGTCGACGGTGACGTTGCGGACCGCCCCGGAGTCCGCGAACAGGCCGATGCTCCCCGAAGCCCCCTGCTCCAGGCCGGTCGGGTTCAGCAGGGTGTTGTGGCGGATGATCAGATGCCCGGTGTTGCCGCCGCCGCTGATCACCGCGTTGGTGTGCTGCCACTCGCCGCCCTGGTTGACGAACGGGGCGATGTCGTGCACGTAGTTGTCGTGCAGATCGCCCTGCCCCATGGACAGGGCGTCGCCGAACACCGAGATGTCGCACCAGCCCACCTCGATGGAGCTGACCCCCATGTTCGACACCGCGTAGTCCACGCCGCCGTTGTCCGGCCCCTTGCCGGGCACGGCGGTGATGGTGGAGTGCAGGACCCGCAGGCCGTGGTAACCGGGGCGCAGGTTGATGCCCCACCAGTTGGCCGAGGTGATCCTGGTGTCGATGACGGTGACGTCGTTGGCGTAGATGTCGAGCGAGCCGGTGATGTCCTGGCCCCGGAGGACCATCCCGTCGGTACGGACGGTCATGTCGCCGGTCTTGGAGGGCTTGAGGGCGATGCGGGGTCCGGTGGTGCGGGCGTCGGGGAAGCCGCAGGCGCTGGGAGAGGGGCACGCGGCCCGGGCAGCGGGTGTTGCGGACGCACCGCTCGGGCCGGCCGTCGCGGTGGGTTGCGCCGGCGGTGACGGTGCGGCGCTCGGTGGCGCCGGGGAGGCGCTCGCGGGGCAGGTCGGCGCATCGTCCGGGCAGTCCGGAGCGGCGGACCTCTCCGACCCCGAGCAGGCCGTCCCCATGACCGCCAGCAGGGCGGCGAGCAGCAGCCCCGCGAGCGGGATCCGGCCGGTACGCCGTGACATCGGGCTCACCTCATGTCCTGTCGGGTAGGGCGACCCGGTGCGGACGCCCGGTGCCGGACGCGGTGAGGCCGGTCGTCGGGGCGGACGCCGCGCAGGAAGTCGCGGCTGGGCAGTACGCACACCGTGTAGCCGGCCAGGGCGATGGTGCCGATGACGAGGAGCGCGAGCGGCCCGTCGCCGAACGGGAGTTGCAGGCCGAGGACGATCGCCGCCATCACGGCCCCGCCGAGGAAGGGCCACGCGCAGGCCCTGGCGATCAGGCCGAGGCCGATGCCGCCACGGCGGAGGGCGATCAGGAAGACCGGCACCACGAGGCCGCCGGCGACCAGGACGTGGCCCTGGGAGACTCCGACGATGCCGTTCAGGCGGGCGGCGACGAGAAGCACCGGGATCAGGGCCACCAGCCACAGGCCCTGCACCAGGAAGAGCGAGCGGCGCTGTCCGACGGCGACCAGGCAGTCGTAGGCGAGTTCGCTGCCGATACGGATCAGACCGAGGGCCATCAGCCAGGGCAGTGCCGCGGCAGCGGGGGCCCACTGGCTTCCGTAGACCAGCCGGACGACCGGCTCCGCGAAACCGGCCAGCAGGACGCACAGCGGGACGGTGCCGGTGATCAGCATGCCCAGGGCACGGCCGAAACCCTGGGCGAGCGCCCGCGGCGAGTCGGCCAGACGGGAGAATCCGGCGAAGGAGACCCGGCGGGCGGCCTCGGAGATGATCCTCACCGGCCAGCCGGACATGTTGAAGGCGAGCACGTAGAAGCCCAGCGACACGTGACCCAGCGTCGCGCCCAGCACCATGGTGTCGACGTTGACCACAGCCAGGGCCAGCATGCTCGCCCCGGCCAGCGGAAGCCCGAACCTCAGCAGGGCCCGGGCCTGTTCGGGGTCCCATCCGTATCTCAGGGTGCCCGGTGCCGCCAGCCAGCAGCCGATCAGCGTCACGAGGTTACCCGCCACGGCTCCCCAGGCGAAGCTCATCGCGCCCCAGCCCTCGAAGGCCAGCAGCAGCGTCACCGCGGTGCCGAGCACGAAGTTGAGGGCGTCGATGATCATTCGCTTGCCCTGGGCGAACTCACGGGTGAGGAAGCCGCCGGGCACCTGTGCCACCCCGTCGATCACCACGCACAGACACATCACCCGCAGCACGTCCGTGGCGCCCGGCGAGCCGAGCAGACCGCCCACCGTCGGAGCCACCGCGAACAGTGCCACGTACAGCAGGCCGCTGGAGAGGGTGCTGAGGGTCAGCACGGTCGGCGCGAACCGCCGCGCGTCCCCCTCCCAGCGCACGATGGCCAGGCCCACGCCCAGCTCGTTCGCGGACAGCAGGACCAGCAGCACGGTCTGGGCGATGCCGTACACACCCCATTCCGCGGGGCCCAGGGCGAAGCGCGCCAGCACGATGCCGGTCGCGAAGTTGCCCAGGCGCAGGACGACGGTGTTGATCAGGCTCCACCGGGCCGCCGAACGGACCTTCCGGCCGAGGGAGTCGGAAGCGGGGGCCGCGGGAGCGGGAGGAGCGGATGCGTCGCCCGGCTCATCCGTCCCGCTGTCCGGTGCGCGGGTGATGTCCATGAGTCGACTCCTCGTCGAGCGGCTCCACGGCGGACGCCACTGCCATGACGGGCCGTGGCGCTTCGGCCTCTGCGGCGACCGGACCGTCCCCGGCGGACTGTGACCAACTCGGTGGCCGCCGGATGGCGAGCGTTTCGTCCGGGACCGATTCCCCGGCCGGCGGGGTGGAGGTGGTCGTCTCCTCCTCCGGCTCGACGGGCCGTGCCACCGGCCCGGGCGGGTGCGACCTGTTGCGCGCCTCCACGTAGAAGGCGGTGACCAGGGTGAGCACCAGGCCCAGGGCCCCGGCCATGACCATGTACTGGATCCGCGTCCTGGTCTGCGCCACCGGCTTCTGCGGCGGCACGATCGTCGTCATCCGGATCATGGCCTTCGGAGCGACCGACTGCTGTTCCTGGAACTGCCCCAGCCGTTCCTCGGCATAGGTGGTCAGGATCCTGTCCGAGGCCAGGACGGAGGCCTCGTCGGTGCCGGTGACCGTGAGCCACATCAGCGGCCCCTGCGCGTTGTCGGCGATCTTCGCCTCGAACGTACCCCTGGCGCCGCGGGACCTGAGCTCCTTCAGCGAGTCGTCGGAGTTGAGACTGCGGGCCAGGCTGTCGGCCATGCCGGTGAGCGAGGTCTGCGTGCTGAGGAAGGGGTTGCCGTCGTAGGCCAGCGTGGCCTTCTGGGAGTTCAGCAGCACCACCGTGCTCTGCGACTGGTAGCTGACGGGAACCGTCGAGGTCACGCCGACGATCAGGCCGGCGGTCAGCAGCAGTCCGGGCAGCAGGACATACCAGCGTCTGCGCATGACCCGAAAGATCTCAGCGAGATCCATGGCGGTCCCCCCTGGCGACCAAGTGTGCGACGGTCGTGTGTGGCGAGCGGATCATAGGGGGAACGTGCGGTCCGTGCGCCCCGGTCGGCCGATGAGGTCCGGGCGATGGACGGGTCCCGGCCGGTCGGTCGGTCTCGGCCGCGTGCGCGCGGTGCCTCCGTGCAGCAGCACGTCGGCGATGCGGTCGCTCGCCCGGCCGTCCCACAGCTCGGGCCGGCGCGGCGCGGGAGGGCCGTCCAGTACCCCGTTCACGGTGCTCACGATGCGTGCCGGATCCCGCCCGGCCAGCACGTTGGTCCCCTCTTCCACGGTGATGGGCCGCTCGGTGTTGTCCCGCAGCGTCACACACGGCACGCCCAGCGCAGTGGTCTCCTCCTGCACACCGCCGGAGTCGGTCAGCACGACGCTCGCCGCGTCCTGAAGCGCGATGAAGTCCACGTACCCCGCGGGCGGAACGAGTCGAATGCCTCCGGGGACACCCAGCTCGGCCAGCCGGCCGGCCGCGCGCGGGTGCACCGGCAGCACCAGCGGGCAGCGGCCGGCGATCTCGCCCAGCGCCTTCAGCAGTCCGGCGAGCACCCCGGGGTCGTCCACATTGGCGGGCCGGTGCAGCGTGACCAGGCCGTACCCGCCCCTGGTCAGACCGAACCGGTCGAGGACGTCCGAGGCCCGGGCGCGCTCCAGGTTGGCCAGCAACGTGTCGATCATGACGTTGCCCACCAGGTGGATCTGGTCCTCCCGGTAGCCCTCGGCGCGCAGGTTCTCGGCCGCGTCGGGCGAGGGGGCCAGCAGATAGTCGCTGACCCGGTCGGTGGCGACGCGGTTGACCTCCTCCGGCATGCTCCAGTCACGGCTGCGCAGACCGGCCTCGACATGGGCCAGCAACGGGCCCGCCTTCGCGGTGACCAGGGCACAGGCCAGCGTGGAGTTGATGTCGCCGAACACGACGACGAGGTCCGGGGACACCTCGTCGAGCAACGGCTCGAACGCGGTCATCACCCGGCCGGTCTGCTCGGCGTGGCTGCCGGAGCCGACGCCGAGGAAGCGGTCCGGCGGCCGGATGCCCAGATCGGCGAAGAACACGTCGTTCATGGCCGGGTCGTAGTGCTGTCCGGTGTGGACGAGGAGCACCTCGGCGCCTCGGCGCTCCAGCGCGTCCATGACCGGTTTGACCTTCATGTAGTTGGGGCGCGCCCCGGCGACACAGATGATGCGCGGCATCTCTCAGAGCACCTCGATCGTGGGTCGGGACGGCAGCCGCCGCCGGCAGTCGAGGACGACGGGGGCGTGCTCGGCGACGAGTTCGTAGTCGAAGGAGTCGTGGTCGGTGAGCAGGACCACCACATCGGCGGCCGCCAGCTCCTCGGCTTCGAGATCGACCCGCACCAGCCGGGTGTCCACCGGCAGGCTCTCCACGACGTGCGGGTCCGCCGCCCTGACCTGCGCCCCCATGTCGAGCAGCAGTTGGGAGATGCGCAGCGCGGGCGACTCGCGGGCGTCACCCGTGTTCTTCTTGTAGGCCAGCCCGAGCAGCAGGATGCGCGAACCGTTGACGGACCGGCGTCTTGCGTTGAAGAGGTCGCCGATCCGCCGTGCCACGTACTCGGGCATGTGGTTGTTGATGTCGTTGGCCAGCTCCACGAAGCGGAAGTTCTGGCCGAGTTCGCGCTGCACCCGCCAGGACAGGTACGAGGGGTCGATCGGCAGGCAGTGGCCGCCGACACCCGGCCCGGGAGTGAACTTCATGAAGCCGAACGGCTTGCTGGAGGCGGCCTCGATGGCCTGCCAGACGTCGATGTCCAGGTGATGGGCGAACATCGCGATCTCGTTGACCAGCGCGATGTTCACATGCCGGAAGGTGTTCTCCAGCAGCTTGGCCAGCTCGGCCTCCTTGGGCGAGCTCACCGGCACGGTGGTGTCGACGAGTTGCGCGTAGAAGTCCTGAACCGCCCTCAGCGAGGACTCGTCGACACCGGAGACGACCTTCGGAGTCGCCGTGAAGTCCCACACCGCGTTACCGGGGTCGATCCGCTCCGGGCTGTAGCCGAGCCGGAAGTCGCTGCCCGCGGTGAGACCCGAACCTTCCTCCAGGATCGGCGCGAACAGGTCCTGGGTGGTGCCGGGGTAGGTGGTCGACTCCAGGACGACCGTGGCTCCGGGGCGCAGATAGCGGGCGAGGGTGACCGCCGACTCCTTGATGTACCGCAGGTCGGGGGTGCCCTCGTGGAGCGGGGTCGGCACCGTCACGACGGCGACGTCGAAACCGCCGCAGTCACGCGCAGACTCGCTCGGGCGATAGGTGCCGTTGTCCAGGGCCGCGCGGATCCGCTCGGAGGAGACGTCCTCCACGAAGGACTCGCCGGCCGTGAGGCTCTTGATCCGCAGGGCGTCGACGTCGTAGCCGATCACCTCGTGTCCGACCTCGGCGGCCCGGATGGCCAGCGGCAGGCCGACGTATCCCTGTCCGACCACGACGACGCGCATCAGCGACTCCTGTTCGCGGGAGCGATCGACGGGGTGAGCCGGATGCGCTCGCGCGCCGTCATGAGGGCGAAGGCAGCATTGGTGGTGAGATAGCGCCGGCCCAAGCGGCGCGGTTCCTGGAGGGCCCGGTAGAGCCATTCGAGTCCCCGGCGCTGCCAGGACTCGGGGGCCCGCCGGGTGACCCCGGCCACGATGTCGAAGGAGCCGCCGACCCCGTGCACGACACGGGCGCCCGTACGCGCGCCGTAGGCGGCGGTGAAGATCTCCTTTTTCGGCGAGGTCATGCCAAGGAAGAGCATCTGGGCGCCACTGCGGGCTATCGAGTCCGCGATGGCTTCCTGCTCGGAGTCGTCGAAGTAGCCGTGGCGGCTGCCGGCCACCTTCAGACCGGGGTACCGGTCGGCGACCCGGCGCAGCATCTCCTGGAGCACTTCCTGCCTGGCACCGAGGAAGTACACCGACATGCCCGCCGACTCCGCCTCCGCCAGCAGCCTCAGGAACAGGTCGATCCCCGCCACCCGCTCCGGCAGTGGAGCACGCAGTATGCGCCCGGCCCAGACCACGGCCTGCCCGTCGGCGAGCACCAGATCGCAGCCGGCCACCGCCTCGGCGAGCCGCGGATCCCGCCGCATGGTGACCAGCTTCGCCGCGTTGACCACGCCGATCTCCAGCTGTCCGCCGTCCCGCACCGCGGCGAGGCAGCGCTCCACGGTCTGGTCCATGGTCAGTGGGTCCAGCTCGATCCCGAACAGTGACTGCCGCTCGCTCATATCCGGCCCCCCTGCCAGGCGTGGAGCATCCAGCCGAGTTCGTACGGCCGGCATTCGTGGTCCACGGACAGCGGGCGGTACACCCGGTCCAGAGGCGTCAACCGGAGGCCCGGGACGGCCCGCGTGGACAGTCCGCGGGCGGCGCGTACGGCCTTCTTCGGATCGCCCCGGTAGACCTTGCGCCAGGTGACGCTCAGCCCGTCGACGATCAACGGCTCCTGGGCGGCGGGGTGTCCGGCCAGTTCCGGCACGTCCGTCATCCACCGCAGACCCTTGCGGATCGACGCCCCGAAGTCGCTGCCGCCGGCATCGGCGAGGTCGAACAGGGCGGTCGGCGCCATCGCGTGCTGATGGACGCTGTAGACCGGATAGCCTTCCACGACACCCCCGGTGCGCGCGTCGTAATGCCACCACCACTGGCCGCCCTCGCCCTGCAGCTCGCAGAGGCGGGCCGCACAGGCCTCGGACGCGGCCAGCGCCTCGGGATCGCCGTCGCCGCCGGCGTGGGCCCGGGCCAGAGCCTGCAGCGGGTAGGTCTGGTCGGCGAAGCAGCTCACATGGGCCCGGTACCAGGGCACCAGGCCGGGGCCGGTGGCGTGCGGGAACAGCGGGCCGTTTCCGATCCGGGCCCGCAGCAGACGGTCGCGCGCGGCGGCGAGAGGCCTCTCGACGTCGGCCGAGTCACGAGCCGCCGCGAGCGCGGACAGCACCCAAGCCGCCTCGACGGTGTACTGCGGCCGGTCGTGGTCGTCCAACGCCTCGACTCCGGCCAGGGCGTCGGAGAGCTTGGGATGCCCGGTCTCGGCGGCAGCCCAGGCGATGAGCGCCGCGTCGCCGAGGTTGGTCACCGAGGGCAGGGACTCCACCAGCGAGCCGGTGAACTCCTGGGCGGTACGCCCCGCGAGCACCACACGCTGACGGTCCTCGGGCAGATGGCGGACCCCGAGAGCGGTGATGGCCGCGTACCGCGTGCTGGTCCCGCGCCGCTCCAGACTCCAGGAACCGTCGGGTGCCTTCGTCCCGGCCATGGTGAAGGCGAAGGCCTCCTGGCCGGGTAACAGCATCGCGGGCAGGCCCGACTCCGCCAAGGAAAGCAGTCGTTGAGCCAGCGGGAGCAGCGACGGTTCGTCACGACCGAGCGTCGCGAGACGTGAAGTGGTCATCTTTCGGACACACCAACCCCCCTGTGGGTCCTGTGTTGAACCGACTGGTGTCCGTCGGGCCACGACCGGCCGGACGGTGAAAGGCAGACGTCAGGCGCTCCCGGCTTCAGACACAGGTGTCCCCATCACCCCGTAACCCCCCTGAGCACCACTGGCTTGTGTGCTTACTGTGCTTGGCCTGCACACTTCACACACATCTTATGCCGGTAGATGTTCGAGCATTTGCCCTTTGAGGGAAACAGCTGAAAACAGCTGGAGACGACAGTCGGCACGAGAGGTCACGGTCGTTCCACGAGCCGGCCGGCCTTCTCCTCGTACAGCGCCCCCGTCTCCGGGCACTCCCAGACGTCCGGCGCGCCCTCGCGCGCGACCAGCCGGACGCCGGCCCGGCCGACCCAGCCGATCCGGCGGGCCGGAACGCCTGCCACGAGAGCGAAGTCGGGCACGTCCCGGGTCACCACGGCGCCCGCCGCGACCAGCGCCCAACGGCCGACGCGCACGGGGGCCACACAGACCGAACGGGCCCCCAGCGACGCCCCCTCGTCCACCACGACCGCCACGGCCTCCCAGTCGCCGCCACGCTTCAGCCGGCCCTCCCTGTCCACCGACCGGGGGAAGTGGTCGTTGGTGAGCACCGCCGCCGGCCCGACGAACACCCCGTCACCGAGCACCGCGGGTTCGTAGACCAGCGCATAGTTCTGGAGCTTCACGTTGTCGCCGATCCGCACCCCGGGGCCGACATAGGCTCCCCGGCCCACGATGCAGTTGCTGCCGAGCCGCGCGTCCTCCCGTATCTGGGCCAGGTCCCAGACCGTCGACCCGTCGCCGATCGTGGCCGACTCGTCGACCTGGGCGGTCGGCTGGACCCTGAAGTTCATCTGGTCGGACCTTTCTGCTGAGTGGTCGCCGCGGGCGAGGAGCGGGTGGGGCAGAGGGCGTGCGGGTCACCGGGCGGCCCGTTCCTTCAGCGGTTCCCACCAGGAGCGGTCGTCCAGCCCCTGGTGGGCTCGCATCGTGTTCGTGTCCTCTTTCCGCATGACCGTCCGGGCCACCTCCTCGGCCGCGGTGAAGAACTTGCCACTATGCCAAGGCTTCGAGCCGAGCCGTGCCGTGAGACGGCCGGCTCCACGGGTTTCCGTCGCCTGGGCGCCCGACGGGAGCGGCGCGACGACCGCCACGAAGCCCTCCCCCGACTCGCCGTCTGCTTGATCGCCCGCCGCCACGTCCACGCCCTTGTCAGGGGGCTGTTGGAGGTGAAGAAGGGGTCACACCGCCGGTCACCTCCCGATGGACACTCCGTTCCACTACGTGGACGCCTCTTGGTGCATCGCCGGGGCTGTTGTAGAACTGGGCCATGATTCCCGAGCCCTTGGTGCGACGCCTGGTCATCGACCTGTGCCGACGCGCGGGCTCGTGTTGTTGTTGATCCAGCCATTCTGACGCGCTCCGTCGTCCGGTGATGTCACCCGGCGGGGGCCGTTCCCGCACCCTGGCCGCAGGGTGCTCCCTCTGCTTCGTCCAGCACCCGTTCCGCTCGGGGCCGGCCGTCCCTGTCCGTCGACGGCAGCTGCTCACGTCCCGGGCGCCCCCCTGGAGGACGCCCCATGTCCACAACTTCGCGCCTGCTCACACCCGATACCTCCGCGGCACCCGCCGGCGTCCCGCCCGAACGCCGCTTCCCGGCGGGGAGGGCGTGGGCGCGCGTGCGCCATGTCGCGCTGCCGTTCGGCTCGCTGCTGCTGTTCCTCGTCCTGTGGCAGCTGCTGGCGGCGAGCGGGACGTGGAGCGGGACACTGGTTCCGTCACCGGCCGAGGTGTGGGACGCGTTCGTCGCCGTGTCCACCACCCATGACGGCGTGCGGGGCTACAACGGCACCACCCTCGTCGAGCACCTGGGCATCAGCCTGCGCCGCATCGCGATCGGAGCCGGCCTCGGCATCGCACTCGGGGTGGTGTCCGGGCTGCTCATGGGCACCGTCGGCTGGCTGCGCTCGCTGTTCGAGCCCTGGATCACCTTCCTGCGGACGCTGCCGCCGCTGGCGTACTTCTCGCTGCTCGTCATCTGGCTGGGCATCAACGAGGAGCCGAAGGTCACCCTGCTGGCGGTGGCGGCGTTCCCGCCCGTGGCGGTCTCCACCACCACCGCCGTCGCCGCCGTGCCGAGGAGCCTGATCGAGGCGGCCCGGGCACTCGGCGCGTCGCGGTGGGACGTCGTCCGGGACGTCATCGTGCCGTCCGCCCTGCCGGAGACGCTCACCGGTGTCCGGCTCGCCGTCGGTGTGGCCTACTCCTCCCTCGTCGCCGCCGAGTTGGTCAACGGCCTGCCCGGTATCGGCGGCATGGTCAAGGACGCCGCCAACTACAACAACACCCCCGTCGTGCTCGTCGGCATCATCGCCATCGGCGTCTCCGGCCTGATCATCGACGGCCTGCTGCTGCGGCTGGAACACGCCGTCGTTCCCTGGCGCGGTCGCGCGTAGAACCCCCTCACCTCCCTGTGCACAGAAACGGCTTCGCCATGTCCCGTGTCACGCAAAGTCCGTCGCGTCGTCTCCTCCTCGCCGGCGCCCTGGCCGCCGTCTCCGCGGCCGTCACCGGCTGCTCCTTGGGCAGCGAGGCCGCCACGTCCGGCGGCTCCAAGCGGCTGCGCATCGGCTACTTCGCCTTCCCCAGCGGCGACTTGATCGTGAAGAACAAGAAGCTGCTGGAGAAGGCGCTCCCCGACTACGAGATCACTTGGATCAGGTTCGACTCCGGCGCCAGTGTGAACCAGGCCTTCATCGGCAAGTCCCTCGACATCGCCGCGCTCGGCTCCAGCCCGTTCGCGCGCGGGGTGTCCGGCAGCTCGCCGATCCCGTACAAGGTCGCCTGGATTCTCGACGTCGCCGGGGAGAACGAGGCCCTGGTGGTGCGCAAGGACACCCGGATCTCCGACGTCGCCGGGCTCAAGGGCAGGACGATCGGTACGCCGTTCGCCTCCACCTCGCACTACAGCCTGCTGGCCGCGCTGGAGACGGCCGGGCTCAAGGCGTCCGACGTCGAGCTCGTCGACCTGCAGCCGCAGGCCGTCCTCGCCGCCTGGCAGCGCGGGGACATCGACGCCGCCTACGTCTGGCTGCCGACCCTGGACGAGCTGCGCGCGACCGGCACCCAGCTCACCAGCAGCAAGGAGGTCGGCGGTGCGGGCAAACCCACCCTCGACCTCGCCGTCGTCTCGGACGACCTGATCGCCGAGGACCCGCAGGCCATCGACGCCTGGCGCAAGGCGGAGGCCGAAGCGCTGCGCCTGCTCGCGTCCGACCCCGACGGCTCCGTCAAGTCCGTCGCGGCCGAACTCGGCATCAGCGCCGCGGACGCCGGGGCGCAGCTGCGGCAGGGCGTGTTCCTCACCCCGGAGCAGGTGGCCTCGGCCGACTGGCTGGGCACCGACGACAGCCCGGGCAAGCTGCTCGGCTACGTCACCGACACCGGCCGGTTCCTGGCCGGCCAGAAGCAGATCGACGCCGCACCGTCCGGGGACGTCGTCCGCAAGGCCTTCTACCTCAAGGGGCTGTCCGATGCCGTCAAGTGAGCTCACCGGCACCCGGGACGAGGTGGACTCCGCGCGCGCCGGGTCCGTCCGCCTCGACCACGTCACCCATCGGTACGGCCGAGGCGGCGAGGGGTTCACCGCTGTCGGCCCGGTCGATCTGACCGTGCCGGCCGGACAGTTCCTGGTTCTGGTCGGCGCCTCCGGCTGCGGCAAGAGCACCCTGTTGCGGCTGATCGCCGGGTTCGAACGGCCCACCGGCGGCTCGGTGCGGGTCTCCGGGGCCGAGCCACGGCCCGGCGGGACGGCCGGCGTGGTGTTCCAGACGCCGCGGCTGTTCCCGTGGCGGACCGTGCGCGGCAATGTCGACCTGGCGCTGCGGTACGCGGGGGTGCCCCGCGCGCAGTGGCCCGGGCGCCGCGCGGAGCTGCTGGCCCGGGTCGGCCTCGAAGGCACCGAGGAGCGGCGCGTCTGGGAGATCTCCGGCGGCCAGCAGCAGCGCGTCGCCATCGCCCGGGCGCTCGCCGCCGAGAACCCGCTGCTCCTCCTCGACGAGCCGTTCGCGGCGCTGGACGCGCTGACCCGGGAGCGGCTCCAGCAGGACGTCCGCCGGGTGACCGACCGGACCGGACGGACCACGGTGTTCGTCACGCACTCGGCGGACGAGGCGGTCTTCCTCGGGTCCCGCATCGTCGTGCTGACCAGGAGCCCGGGAACCGTCGCCCTGGACCTGCCGATCACCCTGCCCCGCGGCGACATCGACGCGGAGGAACTGCGCGGCTCCCGGGAGTTCGCCGAGCTGCGCGCGCGGGTCTCCCACGCCGTCAAGGCCGCCGCGGCGGCCTGATCCCCGTATCACACGAAAGGACACACACAGATGAGCATCCTCAGTGAGCGGCCCACCGCGACGACGCTGCCGGTCCGCGAACTCGGCCCGCGCTTCGGCGCCGAGATCCACGGCATCGACCTCGCCCGCCTCGACGACGACCAGGTCCTCGCCCTGCGTCAGGCGCTCGTCGGGTACAAGGTGCTGTTCGTGCGCGGCCAGCACGGCCTCGACGACGCCGCACAGATCGACTTCGGCAGGCGTCTGGGCGAGGTCACCGTCGGGCATCCCGTCCACGACTCCGGTGACGTCGCTCCCGAGGTGTACTCCCTGGACAGCCAGGACAACGGGTTCGCCGACGTGTGGCACACGGACGTGACGTTCGTGCCCAGGCCCCCGGCGATCTCCGTGCTGCGGGCCGTGGTGCTGCCGCCCAACGGCGGCGACACCAGCTGGGCCGACAGCCAGCTCGCCTACGAGTCGCTGTCGCCGGGCCTGCGGGCGTACGTCGACACGCTGACCGCCGTCCACGACGGCACCCGCGAGTTCGGCTACTACCTGGCCCAGCGCCGGAAGGGCCGCGGCAACCTGTGGGAGGGCGAGGCGTTCACCGAGCTGAGGCCCGTCGAGCACCCGGTGGTGCGGGTGCACCCCGAGAGCGGCCGCAAGGGCCTGTTCGTGAACCCCGGCTTCACCTCGCACATCGTGGGCGTCTCGGAGCACGAGAGCCGGGGCATCCTCGACATCCTGTACGCCCACCTCACCAAGCCCGAGCACGTCGTGCGGCACCGCTGGCAGCCGGGTGACGTCGCCCTGTGGGACAACCGCAGCACCGCCCACTACGCCAACCGCGACTACGGCGACCAGCACCGCGTCATGCACCGCATCACATTGCGCGGGGACACCCCCGTCGGCCCCGCCACCGCGGCCCGCTGACCCGCGAAGGGCCCGGCGGCGGCGTTCCCGCGCGCCGGGCCCTTGGTCACCTGCGGCTCCGCTCCCGCGCCGGCAGCACATCGCGCCGCCTGCCGCCCCACTGCCGGCGGCACTGAAGCCGCACGACCCGCTGTGCGAAGCCGCGGGCTGAACTCCCGCCCTGTCCCCGCTCGCCAGGTGGGCGCAGAGAGGCTGTTTTCGGCCTTCCTCGGGGGAGCGTCGGGGGCCGAAGCGGGGCTGTCCGGCCGTGAGTCGACGTATGGACTAGACCAAACCCGGAACCCGCGGCTATAAACGGAGTCGCCGAGCGTACGGCGTCCGACACCTCGGCCGTGCGAGCGAGCTGCGGCCGCTGACTGCGGGCTGCGTCGGGCACCGGAGTCGAAGGCGGAACATGAGCATCGATGTCGGCGGCGACCGGAACGAGGGAAGGCCCCATGGCGCGGCCCCCGGGCCGGTGACCGCGATCCTTCGTCGCGTCGAACGGGTGCGACCGGCCGGCGGGATGCCGATGGCGATCGAGTCCGGTACACGTTCGGCGACTGCGATCCGGCCCGCGGGCTGACGGCCGCTGATCCCTCCACGCAAGGAGCTCCATGCCGCTGTTATCCGACGGCTCCGGGGTCGCCCCCAGCGAGCCCGGACTGCTGTCCGGCCCCCACCGTCCCCGCACACTCGCGATCGCCGCCACCTTCTTCCTGGTCGCCTTCGCCGGACTGGCACTGGGCACCGCGATGCCCATCGCGGTGCAGGAACTGAACGCTCTGCCGCTCTACGCCATCGCCTTCGGCGGGTACCTCAGCGCCAGCCTGGCCGGCACGGTCGTCGGCGGCGGCTGGGCCGACCGGAGGGGACCGGCGGCGCCACTCAACGCGGGTTGCCTGTGCTTCGTCGGCGGTTCGGTGCTCGCGGGGGCGGCGCCCTCCATCACGCCGTTCCTGGCCGGCCGCCTGCTGCAGGGCGCCGGCGGCGGGGCCGTGACCGTTGCCTTGTACGTCATGGTCGGACGCGGCTATCCGGCCGCGCTGCGCCCGCGCATGTTCTCCGTCGTCACGGCGTGCTGGATCCTGCCCTCCATGGTGGGCCCCGCGATCGCCGGCGCCGTCACCGAACACCTCTCCTGGCGCTGGGTGTTCCACGGCATCGCCGTGTTCACGCTTGTCGCGACGGCCCTGCTCCGACGCCCGCTCGCCGCCCTGCCGCACGACGGGACGCAGCCGGAGGAACCCACCACCCGCGTCGGCCCGGCGGTCACCGTCGCGTTCGGGGCGGGGCTGCTGCAGTACGCCGGTTCCCAGGCCTCTCCACGCACCGCGGTGCTCGCCGTGGTCGGGCTCCTGGCCGTCGCGGCGGGTCTGCGCGGGCTGCTGCCCGCCGGAACGCTGCGTGCGCGGCCCGGCATACCGGCCCTGGTGCTGGTGCGCGGGCTGACCGCCGGCGCCTACTTCACGATCGAGTCGTACGTGCCGCTGCTGCTGGTCAACGAACGCGGCTGGTCGCCCACGGCCGCGGGTTACTCCCTCACCTGCGCGGCGCTCGCCTGGGCCGCCGCCTCCTGGCTGCAGGGCAGGCCCCGACTGTTCCCGCGACGTGAACGAGTCATCCTGCTGGGGGCCCTGATCCACGCCGCGGGAACCGCGGTGACCCTTGCCGGAGTGCTGCGCGCGGCGCCCGCCGTCACGGCGCCGGTCGGCTTCACCGTGGCGGCCTTCGGCATGGGCCTGCTGCTCCCGAGCGTCGGCGTGCTCACCCTCGACCAGTCACCGCCCGGACGGCAAGGCGCCAACACCGCCGCCCTGCAGGTCGCCGACAGTCTGTGCAGCGTGCTGCTCATCGGGGTGTGCGGCGCTCTGTTCAACGCCCTGCACACGGCCGCCGGCACCGACGCCGCCGCCTTCGCCGCGGTCTGTGCCGCGGCCCTGGCCGTCACACTTCTCGCCTCGTTGACCGCTCGCCGGGTCGGAGCCCCCGCGTCCACGACGGCGGCCCCCAAAGACCAATTGGCCTAGACCTATGCGGGGTTCGGGCGGTATACACGGGTGGACGCCCGGCTCCCGAACCCGGAGGAACCACTCCAGATGTCACACCAGCAACGCACCATCGCCCTCGGCACCTTGGCCTTCGGCACCACCGTGGACGAGAAGACCTCGTTCGACATCCTCGACCGGTTCACCGAGTTGGGAGGAACGACCCTCGACACCGCGAACAACTACGCCTTCTGGGTGGACGGCGCGACCGGGGACGAGAGCGAGGTCGTCATCGGCAAGTGGCTGGCGTCCCGCGGCTCGCGGGACGCCGTGCGGATCGGTACCAAGGCGGGGGCGCGCCCAGCGGTCCCCGGTGCCGGACTCGAGGCCGCCGAAGGCCTTTCGGCCAAGGCCCTGCGATCCGCGCTGGAACACAGCCTCCGTCGTCTGGGCACCGACCGCGTCGAGGTGTACTGGGCCCACATCGAGGACCGGACCGTGCCGCTCGACGAGACCGTGCACGCCCTCGCCGACCTCGTCGAAGAGGGCAAGGCCGGTGAACTCGGCGTCAGCAACCATGCCGTGTGGCGCACCGAACGCGCCCGCGCACTCGCCGGCGACCGGCCCCGCTACACGCATCTGCAGTACCGCTACTCGTATCTGCAGCCTCGTTTCGACCTGCCCCTTCCCTCGTCGGCGCACGTCCATGTCACCCCCGAACTGCTCGACTACGTACGCTCCGAACCCGACCTGCGCCTGTGGGCCTACAGCCCCCTGCTGTCGGGCGGCTACACCCGCGAGGACGTGCCCGTGCCCTCCGCCTACGACCACCCCGGCACAGCCCCTCGGCTGGCGGTCCTGCGTGAGGTGGCCGACGAACTCGACGTGACCGTCAACCAGGTCGTACTCGCCTGGCTGCTCGACCACGACCCGCAGGTCGTGCCCATCGTCGGCGTGAGCAGGGTGAGCCAGGTCGAGGAGGCCCTCGAAGCGCTCGCCGTGACGCTGAGCGCGGAGCAGCGCCGCCGCCTGGACGAGGCGGGCCGGTAGCAGGCCACCGCGCGTGACGGGAGCGGCGCCCGGAGAGGGACCGGGCGCCGCTCGCCGCTCGGGGGGCCGGCGACACCACCAGGTCCTGCGCCTGGTGGTCGGAGAGTCCGGCCGGGTCGTCGAAGTCGTACCGGTGCACCCGCAGCTGGTCGTCGGTGAACGCCCAGTCCAGCCGCCACAGTCCCAGCCCTTCGGTGTTCCACGTGCCCGGCAGGAGCGTGCCGGAGGCGGGCAGCGCGTCCCGCAGCGTGTCGCGCAGCCCGTCCAAGTCGCCCATGGCCGGTGTGGTGTTGAAGTCCCCGGCCACGAACACGGGACGGGGGTTGGCGTCCACGTCCCGCAACAGGGCCGCGTACTGCCGCTCCCGCGCGGCGGCACGCCGGTGGACCTCGTCGTAGAAGCCACCGGTGAGCGGGCTGCGCAGGATGTCGAGTTGTACGGGGATGTGCACGTTGTAGAACGAGATGACCCGGCCGTGCACGTCGATGTCCGTGCGCAGCACCTTGCCCCGCTCGAAGACCTCCCGCCACGGTGAGCCCCCGCCCGTGCCGCGGGCCGGACCGACGGCGGGGCGGGCGACGACGGGGAAACGGGAGAGTGTCACCTGCTCACCCAGCACCGCGATGTGGTACCCGGGGAACTCCCGTCGGATCCGGGCCAGTTCGTCGATGGGCGTGGGCCGTTCGTCCACCCACGCGAGGTACTCCTGCAGAAGGTAGACGTCGGCGTCCTTCGCCTTGAGATAGCGGTAGAACCGGTCGGGGTCGTCGGTGGTGTCCCAGTACTCCGTGTTCCACGAGACGACCCTCACCGCCCCCGCGGGCGTCGGCCCCGCACCCTCGCCGGAGCGCAGCGCGTCCCAGTTGACGCCGGAGCGGGTCAGCCCGGTGATCAGCAGGAGCGCCAGGACCGGAACCAGCCGCCGGCGCACCGGACGCGCGGCCGGCAGCCGCGCGAGGGCGAGCAGCACGAGGGGCACCGCCAGGAAGCAGAGCGGCGGGACCAGATCGGCGAGCAGCCACAGCCACCAGCGCCCGCCGAGCGCGAAGTTGAGCAGTGAGTACCCCGCCCACAGGGCGGTCAGCGCGACCAGAGTCCTCCCGGCCACAGTCCGGCGGCGCCCGTCGTGAGCCACCGGGGAAGGCGAGGTGGAGGAAGGCGCCATGCTGTCCGGGGGAGCCGACACACGTCCCTCCAGTGTGCGTTCGTACGGATCTTCGGCGAACGAGCGGCTGAAGAGTAACAGCTGCCCCCAGGGGGCCGTACGCGCACGGTGGATCCCACCCACGCGGCGTCGCCCGATACAGAATCGATACGGAGCCGATACGCAGCGCAACTGAACTGAGCGGCATGCCGCATTCCGTGTCGGTAGTGATCCCGGCCTACAACTCCGCCCGCACCCTCGCAGCGTGCCTGGACTCGGTGTACGCCCAGACCTGTCCGATCCACGAGGTGATCGTGGTGGACGACGGCAGCACCGACGCCACGGCGCGGATCGCCCGGGGATATCCCTGCACGCTCGTCCGGCACGAACCCAACCGCGGTGTCTCCGCCGCCAGGAACGCCGGCATCGCCGCCGCCACCGGCGACATCCTCTTCTTCCTGGACTCCGACGAGGCGCTCGGCCCCGACTCGGTGGCCAACGCGCTGGAGATCCTGGACGCCGACCCCGAGTGCGGGTGCGCGCACGGTGTGATCGCGCCCGAGCCGCTCTTCGACGACGGACCGGTCGAGCACTACAAGGTGCTGCACGCCCACTGGTGGCGACTGCGCGGTGTCGGCGAGGTGGAGACCGCGTTCTTCGCGCAGGCCGCCGTGCGCCGCGAGGTCTTCGAGCGACTGGGCGGCTTCGACGAGCGATTGCGCGACTCGGAGGACCTGGAGTTCAGCGACCGGCTCGCGCCGCACTGGAAGATCGTGCTCACCGACCGGATCGTGGCCCGGCACGACGAGGAGGACCGGCTCGGCGCGCTGCTCGGGGAAACGTTTAGACGGGCCCTGCTGCTGGTTCCGGCCCTCCGGTCGGCGCGCCGGGGCGGGCGCAGGAACCTCACGGCCAACAGCCCCGCCTCGGTGGCCTCGGCCGCAGCGCTCTACACCTCACTGCCCTTCGCCGTGTGGCTGCCCGTGTTGCCCGTGGCCCTCCTGCTCGCCTTCTGCGCCGCCAACGCCGGGCTGCTGCGGTTCGTCGCCCGGCAGCGGGGCGCACGGTTCCTGCCGTTCTTCGTGGGCGTCCACCTGGCGACCCACGCCGCCCTGCTCTGCGGTGCCGCGCTCGGCGCCCTGTGGCCGCGCGGCAGGACACGGGCCGGGCACGGCACACCCGCGCCGACGGAGGCGAAGCGATGATCGACCGGCTGCGCCGCCTGCTCACTCCGGTGATCGTGCTCGCCGCTCTCGTCGGTGTCTACTTCCTCGTGCGCCAGGGAGGTGTCTCCGCCGCACGGGAGTTCGCCCGGCCCGAGGTGCTGCCGCTGCTGGCCGGCGCGGTGCTCACGAACGTCGCCGGACTCGTGCTCGCGGTGCGCGCCTGGCGGGTGCTGATCCCCGGCGACCACGCGATGCGCGGCCTGTACGCGGCGAAGGTGTACTTCCTCGGTCAGCTCAGCAAGTACCTCCCGGGACGGGTCTGGGGCGTGCTCACCCACGTGGCGCACGGGCGCGCCGTCGGCATTCCGGCCGCGCAGATGACGTCGGCGTACGTGCTGAGCCTGGCCCTGACCATCCTCACCGGAGCGGGAGTCGCCCTGCTGGCGGCGCCGGTCGCGCTGCCCGGTCAGTGGCCGTGGCTCCTGGCCCCGGCCCTGCTGTTCGTGCTCTGCCTGGTGCGACCCGCACTCGCCACCGGGCCGGTCGCCGCCCTGGCCCGGCTGCTGCGCAGGCCCGTGCAGCCGCCCGGGGACCCCGCGGTGCGGCGGGCCATACTGCTGGCCGTCGCCTCCTGGCTGGCCTCCGGGCTGCACCTGTGGTTCCTGGTGCTGGCGCTGGGCGCACCGGTGTGGGCCGGGCTGGGTGCGTCGGTCGGTGCCTTCGCCCTCGCCACCGTCGTCAGCAGCCTCGCCCTGATCATCCCGGACGGCTGGGGCGTGCGAGAACTCACCATCACCGCCGCCCTCGCCACCGTCCTGTCCCCGGGTGCCGCCGCCACCGCGGCCCTGGCCAGCCGCCTCGTCTGCGTGGTGGCCGAGCTGGGCAGCTCAGCCGTGGTGCTCGCCTGGGCACGCCGCGCCGCCGTGCCGGCGAGCCGGACAGCTGCCACCCCCGTGCCTCCCGTCCCTTCTTCCGACGTTCCCCCAGACGCGCCGACCGCCGCGCCCTCCGCGGCCCCGTCCGGCCCGCACGCCCGTGAGGAGAAAAACCGTGTACACCCTTGATGACGCCGAACGACTCGAGGTCGGAGAGGTACACGACCTCTACCGACGCCATGTGAACAAGAGCCAGGTCTCCCTGATGACCTCGTTCGGCTTCGGCCGCGAACTCGTCGACCACGCCGAGGGCGCCTACCTCACCCTCAAGGACGGCCGACGCGTCCTCGACCTGACCGGCGGCGTCGGCGTCCTCAACCACGGTCACAACCACCCCCGGATCCTCGCCGTCCGCGAGCGGTTCGCGAGGGAGCGTCGGATGGAGGTCCACAAGACCTACTTCTCGCCCTATCTGGCCGCGCTCGGTCACAACCTCGCCGAGGTGATGCCCGGCGACCTCACCATGTCGTTCCTGCCCAACTCCGGTGCGGAGGCGGTCGAAGGGGCGGTCAAGCTCGCGTACAAGTACCACAACGCACAGCGCGGCACCGTGCTGCGCGCGGACTGCGCCTTCCACGGCAAGCTGCTCGGATCGGGCGGGCTCACCGGCCAGAACCAGTTCGCCTTCCCGACCATCCCCGGCGTCGACACCTTCCGCTACGGCGACCTGGACTCGGTGCGCTCGGCGATCGGGCGCCATCCCAAGGACGTCTACGCGATCCTCATCGAGCCCTTCAGCGCCTCGACCATCCAGTGGTGCTCCGAGCACTTCCTGCGGGGTCTGCGGGAGTTGTGCACGCGGCACGACATCGTGCTGATCTTCGACGAGATCTACACGGGCTGGGGCAAGACCGGCAGCATGTTCTACTTCACGCGCTACCCCGGACTGATCCCGGACGTGGTCACCACCTCCAAGTCCTTCGGCGGCGGCAAGTCCTCCGTCTCCGCCTACGTCGCGCGCGAGCCCGTCTTCCGCAAGGCCTACGACAATCTCGGCGACGCGCTGCTCAACTCCACCTCCACCACTTACTACGGCTTCGGCGAGGAGTGCGCCACCGCACTGGAGGCCGTCAACATCGCCGTGGAGGACGACTATCCGGCGCGCGCCCGCGCCCTGGAGGCCGTACTGGAACCCGGACTGGCCCGGCTCGCCAAGGAGCACCCCGACGCGATCGGACACGTGGCGGGCGCCGGCGCGCTGTGGGGCGTGTTCATCGACGGCGGCCCGAAGATCCTCGACCTGGTGGCGAAGCTCGCACCGGGCGGCATGGCCAAGGACCCACGGTTCAAGGCCAAGTTGGTCACCTGCGCGGTGATCAACGCCCTGTACGAGGACCACGACATCTTCGCCTACTACACGCTCAACGGCCGCAACCCGCTGATCCTCGGCCCCTCACTGGTCACCGAGCCCGACGAGGCCGAGCGCGCGGTCGACGCACTCGGCGAGGTCCTGGGCCGCGGCCTGGGCCGGCTGGTCACCCGTTTCATCAAGCAGAAGGTGAGCTCACAGTGGTGATCGCGATCACTGGCGCGGCGGGCATGCTCGGCGGCCGCCTGGCCGAGCGGCTACTGGCCGACGGCCGGCAGGTGCGGGGAGTCGACCTGCGCCCCGGACCGGGCGTGACGCTGGTCGGGGACATCCGCGACCGGGAGGTCATGCGGCAGGCGGTGGACGGCGCGGATGTCCTGGTGCACGCGGCGGCCGCGCTGCCCAGTTACCCCGACGACCAGATCCGCTCCATCATCGTCGCAGGCACGAAGAACGTGTTCGCCGCGGCGAGTGCGGCCCGCACACCACGTGTGGTGCACATATCCTCGACCGCCGTGTACGGGCTGCCCCGGGTGGTCCCGACAACCGAGGAATACCCGCGCGAGCCCGTGGACACCTACAGCCGGGCCAAGGCCGCCGCCGAGGAGGTCGCGGAGCGGTACCGGGCGCAGGGCATGTGCGTGCCGATCCTGCGGCCCAAGACCTTCGTCGGGCCGGGCCGCATGGGACTGTTCTCGATGCTGTTCGAGTGGGCGGAAGAGGGCCGCAACTTCCCGGTGCTGGGACGGGGCGACGTTCGCATCCAGATGTTCGCCATCGACGACCTGGTGGACGCGATCGTGACCGTGCTCACCGCACCGGAGGACGTCGCCAACGACACGTACAACCTGGCCGCCGCCGAATTCGGCACCATCCGTGAGGACTTCCAGGCCGTCCTGGACGTCGCGGGCCACGGCAAGCGCGTCATCGGCCTGCCCGCCCGGCCGGCCCTGGGCGTGCTGAACGCCCTGCAGAAGGCCCGGCTGTCCCCGGTGTACGGCCGGTTGCTGCACAAGCTGATGGACGACTCCTACGTGAGCATCGACAAGGCCACGCGACGGCTGGGCTTCACCCCCAAGTACTCCAACCGCGACGCCGTCCTGCGTACCTACGAGTGGTGGCGCACCGCCCGTCACGAGACCCCCTCCGGCGGATCCGCCGGCCGTACCAGCCGGGACCCGTGGCGCCAGGGACTGCTGTCCGCAGTGAAGATCTTCTTCTGAGGAGCACGCCATGAGCTTCCTGGACGAACGGGCCACGCCCGCCACACCCGAGGACGTCGCACCGGTTAGGAGCCCGGCGGCCGGCCTGCTCGCCCTCATCCGGCCCGGTCAGTGGCCGAAGAACCTCCTGGTGGTGCCGCTGCCGCTGCTGGGCGCCGTCTGGAGCTGGCAGGCCGCCGGCCGTGTGGCCATCGCCACGCTCGCCTTCGTCCTGGCCTCGTCGCTCGTGTACGTGGTCAACGACATGGCGGACGTGGAGCGGGACCGGCGGCACCCCGTCAAACGCCACCGGCCGCTTGCCTCGGGCCAGGTGAGCCGGGCGGCCGCCACGGCCCTCGGCCTCGCCCTCGCCGCCCTCCTCGTGCCGCTGCTGGTGCTGCTCGCCCCCGAGGGCGCGTGGGCGGTGCTGGTCTACCTCGTGGTCAACGCCGCCTACAGCTGGCGGCTCAAGCACCTTCCGCTGCTCGACGTGTTCATCGTCGCCACCGGATTCGTGCTGCGGCTGCTCGGCGGATACGAGGCGAGTGGCCATGCGGTCTCCGGCTGGCTCGTCCTCACGGTCCTGACGCTCTGCCTGCTGCTGATTCTCGGCAAGCGCCGCCACGAACTGAGCGTCTCGGGCACCGGGCACCGGCCCGCGCTGGTCGGTTACTCCACTCACTTCCTGGACCTGGTGCTGGTGATGTGCTCGGCCCTGACCATGGTCGGCTACCTGCTCTACCTGCGCACCGAGTCCGGCTACGAGGTCGGCGCACTGCTGACCGCCCCCTGTGCCCTGTTCGCGCTGTTCCGCTACCTGCAGATCGTGGTCGTCAAGGCCGAGGGCGGCAGCCCCGTCCGGGTCCTGCTGCGCGACCGCGTCATGCGTACGAACTCCTCACTCTGGGCCGCCCTGCTGCTGGTCTTCCAACTCACCTAGTCCGACAGCCGGCCCACCTCCACCAGATGTCCGACCCGACCGAGGACCAATCCCATGGCTGAACCCCTCGTGTCGGTGGTCGTCCCCGTGTACAACGACCGCCGCACCATCGACCTGTGCCTGAACTCCGTACGGGCGCAGACATATCCCAGGCTGGAGGTGATCGTCGTGGACGACTCCAGCACGGACGACTCGGCCGCACTGGCCGCGCGGCACCCGGTCACGCTGGTGCGGGCCGAGCGCAACGGCGGCCCGGGGGCCACCCGCAACCTGGGCGTCCGACACGCCTCCGGCGACATCATCTTCTTCCTGGACGCCGACGTGACCATGCACCCGGAGGCGATCGCCCAGGCCGTGGCTCTCTTCGAGGAGAACCCTTCGTACGGCGCCGTGTTCGGGATCCCCGACAAGGAGCCGCTGTTCGACGAGGGGCTCGTGTGCGACTACCGCATCCTCCAGTACCACTACTGGCGCAAGAGCGCCGAGGGCCTGGTCAGCGGCGGCTACTACGCTCTCGGCGCGGTGCGCCGGTCCGCCTTCCTGAAGGCGGGCTGGTTCAATCCGGCGCTGCGCCAGACCGAGGAGATCGATCACGCCGAACGGCTCGCCGCGCTCCACCCGATGCTCCTGACCTCCCGCATCCGCGGCCGTCTCGCCGACGAGACCGCGATGCGCCCCCTGCTGCGCAAAGCGTTCGTACGCAGTCGGCTGCGAGTGCCGTTCTACCTGGACCGGGGCCGGGCGATGCAGGGCATGGAGACGGGCGGGCGCGCCGCCGCCTCCGTGCTGGCGACGCTGGTGCTGGTCAGTCTGCCGGCGGTGGCGGTGTGGCCGGTGGCGGCGGTGGTGCCGGCGGCCGCGCTCCTGCTGTTCGTCCTGGCCGACTTGGGGCAGTACGCCTTCGTCGCCCGGCACCGGGGCGCCGGTTTCCTGGTCTTCTTCATCGGCTGCCACCTTCTGATGAACACGGCTGTCGTCGCCGGCCTCGCGGTGGGACTGACCCAATGGGTGTTCAGCCGTCGCTTCCGCCGCATGTACCGACGTGAGGTGACCGCGTGACGTCCGAACCGGTATTGGCCGACCCGCGGACCGACGAGGAGGTCGTGCCGGCCACGCCCCGGCAGGGCACCGGCGGGAGCCGGCTGCGTCGTACCGCGCGTCTGCTCCGGCTGTGGTACGGACGAGCGCTTGTCGCCGTGGCCGGGATCTGGCTGCTCTACGCCGTCGTCCGATGGCTGGTCAGCGGACGATGGCACTGGTCCATCCTGCTGGACGCGGTCCCTCCGCTGCTGCTGGTGGGTGTTCCGCTCGTCCTGCTCGTGGCCAGTGCCGCCGCCTGCGGCCGACGGCGACTGTGGGCCGCGGGCGCCACCTCCGCCGCGCTGCTGCTGGCGCTGGTCACCGGATCCGCGGTGAACTGGCCCGCGCTGTGGCGCGACCCGGGGAAGGTGCCGCCGGGCGCGCTGCACGTGGTCTCGCTCAACACCCAGTACTGGGGCCAGGCCACCAGTCCCGAGAAGGTCTACTCGGTGCTGCACCGGACCAAGGCCGACGTCTACCTCCTCCAGGAGCACGTGATCTGGCAGCCCGGCCTCGGCGAGGACGGCTACCGGGAACTGCACGACGACGCCCGGCTGCGCGCGGAGTTCCCCGGCTACCACATCGCACGCCGGGGGGAACTGCTGACCCTGTCCCGGTTCCCGATCGTCGCCCAGCCGCCGGTGGGCCCCGGTGCCGAGATCGACGCCAACCCCGGGACCCCCTTCAGCCGGGTCTTCGCCCGCGACAAGGTGATGCGCACGGACCTGCGGGTCGGAGACAGGGTCCTGAGCATCTACAACGTCCACATCACGGTGCCGCTCGCTGTCGACAATCTCAACCTCTTCTCGGGCTACGACTTCGACTCCTACTTCGCCCGCAAGTTCGCCTGGCGGCAGGAGGAGTTCCGCGGACTGGAACGAGACCTCGACCGCAATCCCCATCCCACCGTGATCGCCGGGGACTTCAACGCCACGGATGCCATGAGGGACATGGAGGGCGTGAAGGACCGGGCCGACGACGCCCTGCGCGCCAACGACGACCTGTTCCCGCTGAGCTGGAAGTTCGGCGCTCCGGCCGGCTTCGAATGGGACAGTGTGTTCAACCGGGCGCTGCCGCTGTGGCGGGTGGACTGGGCCTTCACTGTTGGCCCGGTACAGGTGCACCGGTACGACCTGCGACCCACCGACGGGCTGTCCGAACACCGGTTGCAGGACCTGTGGCTGTCGCTGTGAGCAGCGGGGCGCGACGAAGCGCGGGCGCGGCACCTGGGCTCCGCGCCGGCACCGGTGGGCCCCTCTCAGCTCGCCCACGCCCCGTTGCCGACGACCTGGTCCCGCTCCATGCCCAGCAGGATCGACTTCTCCAGATCGGCCAGCTCCGGTCCCGGCTCGATACCCAGTTCCTCGACCAGGGTGGAGCGGATCCGCCGGTAGACCTCCAGGGCCTCCGCCGTGCGGTGCGACCGGTACAGCCCCAGCATGAGCTGAGCGTGCAGATGTTCCCGGTAGGGGTGGTCCGCGGCGAGCTGCATCAGCTCGCCGATGATGTCCTGGTGCCGGCCCAGCTCCAGGTCCAGCCGCACCCGCTCCTCCACTGCGCGCAGCCGCGCTTCCTCCAGGCGACGCGCGCCGGATTGCACGGGCGGGCTCGTCAGACCCACGAGGGCGGGACCGGTCCACAGGGACAGGGCCCGGCGCAGGGTGTCGGTCGCCTCCTTGAGGTGGCCGCCTGCGATCAGGGACCTGGCCCGGCGCACTCGGGCGTCGAAGATCGTGGCGTCCAACTGGTCCTCCGCCAGGATCAGTCGGTATCCCTGCGGATGGGTCTCAATGAGGTCGGGGGCGCCGGCCGCCGCGAAGCTCCGACGCATCGAAGATATGCAGATGCGAATCTGGGTGCGGGCGCTGGCCGGCGGGGAGGAGCCCCACACGGCATCGACGAGATCGTCGACGGGTACGACCCAATTCGCCTCGAGTGCCAGAACCGCGAGGACGATGCGGGCCCGTCTCCCCCCTATGGGTACTAATTCACCGTCGACCGCGACGCTCAGTGGGCCGAGAATATTGAAGATGACAGGCATGTGCCCCCCCGTACCTTGTGCTTTCGAGTGCCGTATCGACTGTCCGTTTTCTGCAGGCCTGCATTCTGGGCAGGAATGGTCTGGTGGGTTCCGGTTCGGGCCCCGGGACAGCCTGGTGTGGACCAATGCGGACTGTCAAGAGAGTTCTCCGTTTCAATCGTGCCTGTGACCTGAGTTGCTGCAGGTTGACAGGGGTGGCCACCGAAGCGGACGTTCGCTGTGAACGATTGGTTGACAGCTTCGTGAACGCCTATCTACGGTTGGTCCGCACCAATCGAACACCCGACCAGTTGGCTGTGCTTGGGGGGATCGTGCATATTTCCGGTAACACTGGAAAACCTACGGCCGTAACTGCCGAAGGCAGGACGGAATTACCCGTCGTCAGCCTTGACCAGGCTCATTCCACGCAAAAAGTGATGGCCCATGGAGAACTTCTGCGGAAGTTCGTCGCCGATCAGGATTTCAAACCGATCCACATGCGGATCGGCATCATGGGCGCCTGCAACCAGCGCTGTCACTTCTGCAACTTCCATTCTCCGAACGAGGAGCAGTTCTACGACCTGTTCTCGTTCAAGGACGCCCTCCCCACGGCCAAGGCCGTGACGCTTCTGCGGCAGTTCGCCGAGAACGACGGCCGGGCGGTGACGTTCTGCGGCAGCGGCGAGTGCACCATCCACCCCGGGTACGCCGAGATCAGCCGCGCCGGCCACGACGCGGGGCTGCGCATCGGGCTGATCACCAACGGGTCCAGGCTCGGCCGGCCGGCCGTCGCCGACACCGTCGTCGCCACCCACACCTGGGTGCGGATCGGGCTCAACGCCGGAACCGAGGCCACCTACAACGCCATCACGCGGGACCGGGAGCGCACCTTCACCTCCTTCGTCCAGACGGTGGGAAGGCTTCGCGAGGCCGCGGTGGCCCCGGACTTCCGGATCGGCTTCAACTTCGTCATCACCGAGCGGAACCACCGGGAGATCCTCCAGGCGGCCCGCATCGGCCGGGAGGCGGGCGCCCACTACGTCCGGTTCGAGCCGGAGTTCTACAGCGCCCTGGGACACGAGACCATCGACGCGGTCCTGCCCGAGATCGCGGAGGCGCTCAACGAGGCCAAGGCGCTCTCCTCGGACGACTTCGAGGTCTCGATCCCCAAGCTCGACCGGGGCCCGATGGACCGGGTCGAGACGGTGGAGGGGGACTTCGAGCGCTGCCACTACAGCCGCTTCGTCACCGCCGTCGGCGCCGACGGCAACCTCTACCCCTGCCCCCAGGTCCACCTCAACAGCCGCTACCTGATCGGCAACGTGCTCGAGCAGGGCTACCTGGACGTGCTGGAGGGCGGACCCCGCGCCGAGTGGGAGGCCGCCAACCCCCGTCGCACCGACCTGTGCAAATCCTGCTTCTACCGACCGCAGAACGAACTGCTGGAGCAGCTGCACCGCGGCCGGATCGAGCTGGAGCAGGCGCTGGACGCCTATGCGGTGGAGGTGCCGAGCACGCTGCATGAGGACTTCGTCTGACGCACCGCCGCCCGGTGACTCTTCCGCCGTCCCACGAAACGGGGTGCCCGACTCGCCATGCAGATCCGCCACTTGTCCCGTCTTCTCGAAGCCCGGCCGACGCCCTCACCGCCCGCTCCCGACGCCGGGCCGGCGGCCCGTGCCCGCCGGATCCGTTCCACGGTCGAACGGCTGGCACGCGTCGAACGCGTGCCCGTGCGTACGGTCACCACAGGCGTCGACGTACGCGACGGGCTGCACCGGGAGCAATGGATCCTCGACTCCCCCCTTCGCGGCGAGTTCCGGGCCACCCTGCTCTCACCCGCGTCCGCGCGCGGTCCCGGCATCCTGGTGCTGGGTGGGAAGAACGCACGCAGGGAACAGCTCACCGGCGAGGTCGTCCCCGACCACCCGGACCGCAACATGGCGGAACACCTCGCCCGCGCCGGATTCACCACGCTCACCTTCGAATACGCCCTCACCGGGGGATTCGACCCGCAGCGGCTGACCGGACGGGACGAAGGGGCCCTTCTCGCCCACGCCTTCGCGCTCACCGGCCGCTCCTTGCTCGGCGCCCTGGTCGGTGACGCCCTCGGCGTCCTCGATGTCCTGCGCGCGCACGAGCGCGTGGACGCCGGCCGTGTCGGGCTGTTCGGACACAGCCTCGGCGCGGCCGTCGCCCTGCACACCGCGCTGCTCACCGAGGACGAGCCGCCGCTCTGCGCGGCCGGCCACCTCGGCTCCTACGCCTCGCTGTACGCACGGCACCTGACCGGATTCGAAGGCGCCGTACTGCCGGGCATCCTGGAGTACACGGATCTGCCCGCACTGTACGGGGCTCTCGCCCCCACGCCGCTCCAGCTGCAGTTCGGCACGTCCGACCCCTACCTGGACACCGACGACGCCCGCGCCGCCGGCCGGGCGGTCGGCGCGGCCTACTCGGCGGCCCATGCGCCGCCACCCGAGGTACTGGAGCTCCCCATGGGCCACGGCACCCACGTCGACCATGCGGTGGCCTTCTTCACCCGCGCCTTCGCGCAGCGTCCGTCGACGCCCGTGGCCGTGGCCGCCCAGCGCATCCGGTTCGACGTGGTCGAACGGCGCGCAGTCACCGACCGGGTCGACGCCGCGCTCGAGTCGGGTGTCCTCACCCAAGGTCCGCTGGTGGCCCGGTTCGAGGAGCTGACCCGGGAGTGGACCGGCCGCCCCGGTGCCGCCGTGGCGTCCGGCTCCGCCGCCCTCGAGATCGCCCTTCGGGTGATCGGCGTGCAGGGACGCACCGTTCTCGTGCCCGCCAACACGTTCTTCGCGACGGCCGCGGCAGCCGTGCGAGCCGGAGCGTCCCGAGTCGACTTCGTCGACCTCGAGCTCGACGGCCTCGGCATGGACCCGGAGGCACTGTCCGCGGCCCTCGACCGCCACCCGGACACCGCGGCCGTGGTGCCCGTCCACATCGGCGGCATCGTCGCACCGGCGCTCGACCACATCCTCGACCAGTGCCGCGAACGCGGCATACCGGTTCTGGAGGACGCGGCCCATGCCTTCGGCAGCACGCTCGGCGACCGCCCGGCGGGTGCCCTCGGCCGCTTCGGCGCGTTCTCCTTCTTCCCGACGAAGGTCGCGACCAGCGCCGAGGGCGGACTGCTCAGCTGCGCGGACACCGGCGACCTCGACCACATACGGCGCTGGCGGGACCACGGCAAGAGCGCGGCCGGCTCCACCCTGCACGACCGGCCGGGCAGCAACTGGCGCATGAGCGAACTGCACGCCGCGGTGGGCACCGTGGACCTGGAGCGTTTCGCCCGCACCGTGGGTGCCCGCCGGGACCTGGCCGCACACTACGACGACCTGCTGGCCGGGGTGCCCCGGGTGAGGGCTCACCCGGTGCCCGGCAGCGTGCGCAGCAACTACTACAAGTACCTGGTGTACCTGGACGAGTCCGCCGACCGCAGCCTGCTGAAGAAGCGGCTGCGCGAGCGGCACGGGATCTACCTCGCCGGAGAGGTGTACGACAACCTGCTGTGCGACCACCCCTTCTTCGCCGACCGCACCGAGTCCCAGGACCACCCGCGAGCCCGGTGGTTCGCCCGGCACCACATCGCCCTGCCCCTGTATCCGTCCCTCACCCACGCCGAGCAGGTACGGGTGGTCTCCGCGCTGCGCGGCGAACTGTCGTGACGCCCGGTGCCCTCGTCCACGCCTTCCGCCGGGGTGCCTGGCACCCGTCGCTCGACCTCGCGGCGCTTCCCGGGGACACGGGGACGCGGCTGGCCCTCGTCCCGGAGATCGTCGTCGCCGCGGACCGCTCCTGGTGGGACGGCGTGGCCCCAGGGCTGCCGGCCGCGCCGACCGACCGCAGGGGACTGCTCCTGAAGGCGCTGCACGAGTTCGAGCACGGCGTCCTCGACGTCGGCGGGCTCGGCCCGCAAAGCGCTGACGACTTCCGCGCGGCCCTGTGGCGGACGGCAGGGATCCCGGCGTCGCTGACCGACCGCTGGTGCGCGATGCTGCGCGCCGGGCTCATCGAGCGGCCGCGGCCCGCGGACGATGAGGCGCTGGCCCTGGTGGCGCTGCCCGGCAACACGTTCACCTGCCTCGCCGCGGTGCTGGAACAGGTCGAGCGGTCCGCGGCCGTCTGGGTCCGGCCGAGCCGTCGCGAACCGCTCTCCGCGGCACGCCTGGTCGCGGCCCTGCTGAGGGCGGGATGGCCCGCGGAGCGGATCGCCCTGTACCCGACCGGCCGAGGGGCTCTGTCCGGCCTGATACGCCGAACCGACCGTCAAGTCGTCTTCGGCGGCTCGGGTCTGGCCCGGTCCGTCCGCTCCCTGCCCGGCCTGACCCTGCACGGACCCGGCCGCGGCTGCGCGCTGGTACCCGACCCTCTGTGTCCGGACCGGGCCGTGGAGTGGTTGGTGCCGCTCATCGCCGCCGACGCGGGGAGGTTCTGCAGCAATGTGCGCACGGTCGTGTGCGCCGGCCCCGCCCAGCCCCTGGCATCGCGGCTGGCCGCCGCACTCGACGAACTCCCGCCCAGCAAATGGCCGTTGACCGTCAGCCGGGAGCCGGGTGCCGCGCAGCGCGCAGCCCGCTCCGTGGCCGCGCGGATGCGCCCGGGAGACCGGCTGCTCACCCGCCGGCCGCCGGTCGCCGCCGGGCCCGACGGCGCCCCCTGCGTGACACCGCACCTGGTGCTCCTCGGCGACGGCCCCGAGGACCCGGCAGGGCACCCGCTGATCGGTCATGAGGTGCCCTTTCCGTTCGCCGCCGTGGTGACCGTGAGCGAACGGGACGCGGCGCGGATCGCGGACGGATCCCTGTTCGTGTACGAACCGCCGCAGTCGGCGGCACGGAGGAGAACCGCATGACAACGACCGCACCAGGCACCCGACAGGGCGGCGTACCGGCCCCGCCGCGTGGCGGCTCCACACCGGACGCCGCGACCGCGTACGCCGTCATGCGCGAGCGTGTACCAGAGCTCACCGTCGACCTCGACGCGTGGACACGCCGCATGATGCGGTGGCATTTCTCACCCGAGACCGGATCCCCCTTCTGGGTCTCCCGCCGGGACGCCCTCGGCTTCGACCCGCTGAGGGACGTGGACGGCTTCGCGGCCCTGCGGCTCTTCGGACTCTTCGACAAGACCGGACTGCGCACCGCGCGCGCCCGCGACCTGATCCCGCGCGGCTACCGGGACCGGCCCTTCCGCGTCTTCGAGACCGGCGGCACGACCGGCACCCCGTGCCGGATCGTCAACGTCACCCGGCTCGCGCACGACGTGGAGATGTACCGGACCATGCTGGAGGCGCGCGGGGTCCGCGGCGGCGACGTTCTGGCGATGACCCCGATGGGTCCGCACGCCTACGGACATTTCGTCGAGGGTCTCGCGGACAGCTGGCGTGGCGCGGTGCACTGCATCGACTTCGATCCGCGCTGGGTCAAGACGGCACTGCGGGCGGGCGGTGAGGCCGGCGAGTACACCGAGCACCTGATCGCCCAGACCCTTCCCCTGCTGTCCGCGGAGCGCCCGGAGCTGCTGTTCACCACCTCCCGGCTGCTGGTCGAACTGGCCATGCGGCTGCCCCGCCCGCTGCATACGTACGGCGTGCGTGCCGTGTGCACCGGCGGCACGTCGTGCACTCCGGCCGAGGCGGCGTTCCTGCGTGAGGAGCACCTGACGGGTGTCCAGTGGATCGACACCTACGGGAACACGCTCGTGGGTCACGCGCTCCAGGCGGACCTGGGTCCGGGGACGACCGTACCGGGCGTGACCGCGCCCGGACAGGACACGTCCGCGGACGCGGGGTACGGCGAGAAGGTCACGCACACGTACCACGTGCCGCCGCCCTTCGCCGTGCTCACAGTCGTCGATCCACAGGACCCCTGGCGGCAGGTGGCGGTGGGGGAGCGCGGCCGGGTACGGGCCACGACACTCCTGCAGGACCTGTTCATCCCGAACCTCCTGGAGCGCGACAGCGCCGTCCGCACGGGCCCGCACCCCTGGTTCCCGTGGGACGGAGTGGCGGCGGTGCGGCCGTACGACGGTGATGCCGCGGAGGAGGAGGCCACGGAGGGCGTCTACTGACCTCCCGCCCCTGCCCACCTCCTCGACGCCAAGGACTTCGATCATGACGCTTTCCGCACCGTCGGCGGCTGCCGAGCTGTACTCCAACGGCCTGCCCATCCCCTTCTCCCCAGAGCTCTTCGGCCCTCTCAGGCCCAGCGCCGACCGGCTCGACGATCCGGCCGCCCTGCGGCAACGGCTGCGCTCCGACGGGTATCTGTACCTGCCGGACGTTCTCGACCGCTCCGAGGTGCTGCGCCTGCGCGGCGAGTACTTCACCCTGTTTCCTCCGGGGTACCTGGAGCCCGGTGCCCGGCCCGAGGACGGCGTCTTCTCCGGCACCGTTCCCGAAGGGCTGCCGGAGCACGGCGTCGCCGGACACCCGGCGCATGCCTTCGTGCGGTCGGCGCCCTTCGAGCGGTTCCTGGCGGACAGACGGCTGCGGACGATCGCCGAGGGCCTGCTGGGCGGCTCGTGCGAGATGCTGCCCCGGCGGATCCTGCGGCACTTCCACAGCGGGTCGGCCCGTGCCTCGCGCGCCCATGTGGACATGGACTACCTGGACGCGGCCCCGCCCAGGGTGCTCACCATGTGGATCCCGGTCGGTGACTGCCCGGTCGCCACCGGGCCGCTGATCTACCTGGAGGGCTCGCACACGCTGGCCCCCGAGGACTACGCACCGCTGCGCGACATCACGGACCGCCCGCACGACCGGCGGCCCATCTCCCACGACCTCGCGGCGACGGCCCGCCGTCTCGGCCGTCGCTGGCTGTGCGCCGACTTCGCGGCCGGCGACCTGTTGGTGCACATGCCGCAGATCATTCACGCGTCACTGGACACGACGACCGCCGCCATGCGCCTGTCGGTGGACGTGCGGTTCATCCGCTCCGGCGACAGACCCGACACGCGCTGGCAGCGTCCCTGGTCGGCAGACGACGGAGCCTGACCCCCCGACCGCAGCCGAACGGAGCAAGCCCATGACCCCCATTCCCGCACAGTCCGCGATCGACGAGCTGGCCGAACGGCTGACGGCCCACGCCGTGCTGGCCCACGACCCCGCCGTACCGGACATCGCCGCCGACTACTGGGCGAAGAGCGAGGACCACTATCGCGCGGTCGACGCCGCCCTCGCCGCCCTGGTCGCCGATTCACCCGCCGCGGTGACGTACGCCGCGGTGCTCCGACACCCCACGCGGGTGGCCGCGCAGTTGGAGCTGCGCGCGTCCCTGACCACCCTTCTCGGACAACGCGGGGACCGTGTACCCGAGGTGGCGCGCACGGTGGGCGCCGCCGATGAGCAGATCTGGATCGACTACCACCTCGGGGCCGACTACACCACCGAGTCCTGCGCACCCCCCGCGCTCATCGGCGGGCCGGCCCCGCGCCGCGTCCAGCCGCGCGCCGACGACGCCCTGGTGCACGTCGTGATCCCCTTCCGCGACCGGGAGTCCGGGCTTCGGACCCGCAACCTGCTGGCCTGCCTGCGGGCACTCGCGGACCAGAGCGGCGGGCCCGCGCACCGGGTGACGGTGGTGGAGACGGACGTGGAGCCCCGCTCGCGCGAGGCGGTGGCGGGCCTCGTCGACGACTACGTCTTCGCGCGCAAGGACGGACTGTTCAACAAGGCGTGGGCGGTCAACGTCGGCATGGTGTCGGCGCCGCGGGACATCCGCTACAGCTGCGTCCTGGACGCCGACATCCTCGTGGACCGGCACTTCGTCGCCCGGAACACGGCGCGGCTGCGCGACGGCGGACACGGTACCCACCTTCCGTTCCGCTGGTCGCTGTCCCTCGACGAGCCCTCCACACTGCGCGCCCTCGCCACCCGCGTCGTTGCGGGCGCGGCCGAGGTGCCGGGGTCCGTTCTCCGGGGTCTGCTGCTGCGAGAACCACCGGGCGGCTGTGTGTGGCTGCGCACCGGCCTGTTCCACACGATCGGCGGGTTCGACGAGCGCTTCGAGGGGTGGGGCGGAGAGGACGACGACGTGGTGGCGCGACTGTCCGCCGCGGCTCCCCTGGTGCGCTTCGACGATGCCCTGCTGCACCTGAACCATCCCCGTCCCGAGATGACCCGCGAGGACGGGGAGCCGTTCAACGCCCATCTGGAGCCCATGAACCGGACGGGGGCACACCCCTATGGCGACCGGGAGAAGTTCAGCCTTGACCGGGCCTGACAGGGGCGCCGCCCAGGGCCGCGGACCGGTCCGCGGCCCTGATGACGTCGTCGACCAGGGCGCCCTCGGCGGCTGGGCACACCGGTGGACGTCCCTCCCGCACCGCGGCGGCGAAGTCCGACAGCAAGGGCACGTGCGGGTTGCCGTGCGGCGGGTGCGCCTCGCGCCGCACACCGTCGGGACGCGACACGGTCAGCGTGCCGCGGTCCAGCGGGTCGAGGACGAGGGCGCGGCCACGGCCGTACATGGCCAGGCGGTCGACGGGGGGCGCGTCACCCCACTCGAACAGGCAGTGCCCCCGGGTTCCGGGCCAGTCGAGTTCCACCTCGGCACACCGTTCGGCGCCCGCCGGGAATCGGCGGCCCAGCCGCGCCCTGACCTGTGTGGGGCGCCCCAGCAGCGTCAGCAGCAGGTCCAGACGGTGGCTGCCCGCGTCGGCGAGCACACCGCCTCCGGAGACGGCGGGGTCGGTGCGCCACAGCATCGGATGCCCGGGGCCTGGTGCGAACGCGCACCGGAACCGCACGTCCACCCGCTCGGGCGTCCATGTCGTCAGCTCCGCGCGCAGCCGCTGGACGGCGGGCGCAAGCCGACGGTAGTACGCGACACCCGCGCGGTGTCCCTCGTCGGTGACGGGGGAGGAGGCGGCAGGCAGAGCGCCGGCCAGCGGCTTCTCGACCAGTACCGCCAGGCCTGCCTTCAGCACGTGCTCGGCCAGCGGTACATGCCGGACGACAGGAGTGGCCACGTACACCGCGTCGACGCCGGTGAGCAGCTCCGAGAGGTCGGTGCCCGACACGGGGATCCGCCATCGCCCGGCACACGCCCGCGCGCGCTGCCGGTCGCGCCCCCACAGGAAGAGGGGCTCATGACCCAGCAGGCGCATCGCCGGCAGCACGCGGCGCTCCACGACGTCGCCGTAGCCGGCGATGCCCCACCTCATCGGCATGTCCTCACGGAAGGATCGCGACCTTGAGCGTATGGCGCGGTGGGCCGTCGTACGGTGCCCGCTCGGCGTCCGGATACAGCACGCGGCTCGCCGACAGGTGCTCCATCGCCTTCGGCAGCTCGTCGAGGGCGTACGTGTGAGTGAGCAGATCGGGGAGACACAGCTCCCGTGTCCGCACGAGCCGTTCCGCGACGGCGAGGGCCTCGGCCCGCGCAGTGTCGAGCGGTTCGGCGGAACTGTGCACCCGCAGACCCTTGCGCTCCCAGGTCACCAGGTCGACGGTGACGTGAGTGTCCACGTGATGGGTGCCGAGCATCACGACGAGACCGTTCTGCCGCACAAGACTCACGCAGGCGTTCAGCGTGGTGGGTGTACCCACGGCGTCCACCGCCACGTCGAAGTCGGATCCCGCACCCAGGAGTTGCTCCGTTGTTCCGTCGACGTGCCGGGTCGTGTCGGCGCCGAGCCGCATCGAGCGCTCCAGCCGCCACGCGTCGAGGTCGACCGCGGTGAGGTGCGCGGCACCGCGCAGTGCCGCCATGCGCAGCGCCATCAGCCCGACGGGTCCCTGGCCGATGACGACGACCCGGTCCCCGAGCCGGACGCCCCGGGTGGCATGTACAGCGAGCGGAAGGAGCTGCAGAATCGCGCCCTGTTCGAAGGGCACTTCGTCGGGGAGACTTCCCACGGCCACCTCGCGGGCCAGGGCGAAATCGGCGTATCCGGAGGTCGACGGCGTGCGTACGAAGACGCGTTGGCCGGGCGCGACCCGTGTGACGCCAGGGCCCACCGCCTCGACCACGCCGGCCACCTCGTGCCCGAAGCAGCCCTGCGCACAGTGGTCGCGCAGTCCGTAGTAGTGGTAGTAGGCGAGGTCGCTGCGATTGCAGACGGTGCAGGCGCGGACCCGGATGAGCACTTCCAGAGGACCGGGTACCGGCACAGGAACGTCACACACCAGGCGAATGTCGCGCCTGCCGACCAACTCGTATCGTCGCACCGTTTTCCTTCTGCTCGGTTTGGCTTTCCGGGGTCATCGCGGCTCGGACGGCCGTCGCGTGTTGTCCGAACTGGCTGTGTCGAAGGGGAGTGGGGAATCGAATGCTGTCGCAGAATACCCTTGACGGCCTCTTTGGTACAGACCAATATCCCTTGTGCGTCCGACCCCACATGGTCGGACCAGCCTGGACGGCTGAGCGTCAGTCGCTGGACGGCGGCCGTTTCGGTCGGCTCAGGGTGGCGAGTGGGCGGTTGAACCACCGGAGAAATGCGAACTGCCGACGGACGGTGATGACTCCCCGGAGGTTTATGCAGCATTACCGGTTGCGATCGGGGAATTCACCTTCGACCGGACGTGCCGGAGGCCCGTGCACACTCGAACTGCCCTTGCCGTGCCGGATATCACGCTGTTACGTTGACGTTGGTCCAGACCAAAGCTCATGTGCGGTGATCTGCGGTCAGCCACCTCGTACCCGCGCGATTCCGGCCCTCCACGGCACCGATCGGCGACCTGGCGAAGTACCGGGCAAAGGACTGACGGCCCGCCGGCCGAAGCACCGTGGGGGGACCGTTGCGAACTCCTCCGGGCCGCCGGTCCGGAGCTGAACCGACATCGGCGCTCCGCTCGGCCCCGGCGACCACCGGGCCGTCGAGCCCGCACCGCCGCCCGAACCGACCGAGCGACGCGCCAACGACACGGAGGAAGCGGAGAGTTGGTCACCATCGAGGAAGCCACGGACCCTGTCGGTCCCAGTACGCTGCGACGGCTCGCGGCGGCCTGGCCCAGGCGGGCCACGGTCCGCACCGACATGGACGAGGTCACCGGACCTCAGGAGTACGACCCCGAACTGCTCGACTACCCGGTCGCCCTGATGCCCTTCGGTGAGCACCCCGACTTCCGCGACGCCCCGGAGGGCAAGCGGCGCACGGTGAACACCCTGGGCTGGCTCGCCTACAACGAACGCGTCGTGGCCGCCGAGGAGTTCGTCGTCAACCCCACCTTCGAGAAGCTCGGGCACGCCGTCTACCCCGGTGTGGACCGCTTCGAGGTCAAGGAGATCGTACGGCAGTCCCACATCGACGAGGTGTGGCACACCTACATGCACATGCTGGGCATGCAGCGCACCCGGGACGCCAGGGGGATCACCGCCGAACCCGACTGCGGCCACCCGGTGACCAACCGCCTGTTGTACGAGGCGCAGGAGGCAGCCGGCGAGCGCTGGGAGGCGGACCTGCTCTACCTGCTGTGGACCACGGTCGGAGAGGTCAGCGTCAACGCCTTCCTCGACCTGATGGCCCGTGACACGACCGTGCAGCCGCTGCACGCGACGATCGCCCGGCTGCACGCCCGCGACGAGTCGGCCCACGGCCCGGTCATGATCGAGGTGATGAAGGACGTCTTCGTCAACCTGAGCCGGCGGCAGCAGGACTTCTTCGTGGCGTCCCTGCCCGCCGGCATCAAGGCGTTCTGCGCCGAGGACTTCGACTGGTGGCTGAAGGTCCTTCGGTTCGCCGGGATCCCGAAGGCCCGGGACATCATCGAGGACTCCCGTGGCGGACAGCACGCGGAGCTGCTCGTCACCGACTTCACGGGCATCCTGCGCATGCTGCGGGAACTCGGTGTCGAGAACCGGGTGGACTTCGACTTCGAGGGGTCCGCGGCGAGCGGCGCCACGGGGAGGACCGCATGATCCTCACCGGTCCCGAGATCACCGAGGCCGCGAGCGACGGTCGCATCGTCATCACCCCCTTCGACCCGGTCCAGGTGAACCCCAACAGCTACAACGTCTGCCTGGGGGACAAGCTGCTGACGTACACCGAGGACGTCATCGACCCCTACCACCCCAACGCCACCCGCGAGATCACCATCGGCGAGGACGGCTACGTCCTCCGGCCCGACCAGCTCTACCTCGGGCACACCGTGGAGCAGGTCGGCTCCGACCTCTACGTACCGCTGCTCTTCGGACGCTCCTCGGTCGGGCGCCTCGGACTGTTCGTGGAGATCACGGCGCCCATCGGCGACATCGGCTTCCACGGCCAGTGGACGCTGATGCTGTCCCCGGTCCGGCCGCTGCGGGTGTATCCCGGGATGAAGATCGGGCAGGTCATGTTCTTCGTGTCGCTCGGTGAGGTCGACCTCTACCAGGGCAAGTACCAGGCGTCCAAAGGCCCGCAGGAATCCCGCTACTACAAGGACGTGGCGGTGCCCACCACATGATCCTCACCGGTCGAGCCATCGCCGCCGCCGTCGAGCGCGGCGACATCGTGATCGAGCCCTTCGACGCCGACCGGATCTCACCGAACGCCTACGACTGGCGCCTGGGGGACCGCATCCGGGTGTGCGAGGGCGACGAACTGGACGCCGCGGCGGCGACCCGCGTCACCGAGCACGTCATTCCTGTCGAGGGCATGGTGCTGCGGCCCGGACAGCTGTACCTCGGTGTCACGCACGAGCGCACCCACTCCGAGCACTACGCCCAGATGATCAACGGCGACCGCAGCCTCGGCGCGCTGGGGATCTGGGTCCATGTGTCCGCTCCGCTCGGGCACGTCGGCCACGCCATCCACTGGACCCTGGAGATCCGCGTGGCTCGCCCCGTCCGGGTCTACCCGCTCATGCCCTTCGGGAAGATCGTCTTCCTGGTCGCCGCGGGAAAGGTGTCCAGCTACCAGAACATGGGCCGCAAATACACGCGGACCAGCGGGATCGACATATCGCGGCTGTACGAGGAACTGCGGTGAGCGCGGTGCGCGTGCTGACGGGGCTCGACCTTCCGTGGGGCAGCCCGGGCGGCAGCGTCGAGCTGCTCAAGGACCTGTACCTCGACTCTTCGGGTCCGCTGGCGGCCGACGCGTTCATGCTCGTCCCCGACGGCCCGCCGCCACTCACCGCGGGCGGCACCCGGCTCCCCGCCCTCCTGGACGTACCGGGCAAGCAGCTGAGCGGCGAGGGCTTCTGGGACTACGTCGACCGGCTCACGGACGCGGTCACCGCGCGCTTTCCCCACCACGAGCAGGACGTCGTCCATCTCCAGCACCTGGCGTTCGGGGCCACACCGGCGCTGCTGCGGGGCTATCCGAAGCTGCCCGCCGTCGGACTGGTGCACGGCACGGATCTGCTCTTCGCCGGGGAGTACCCGACCCAGGGCGAGGTGCTGCGTGAAGCGGTGGCGGCCGCCCGCTCCCTGGTCGTACCGACCATCGGGATGGCCGACCAACTGCGGCACCTGGCACCGGTCGAGAGCGACCGCATCGTCCACATCCCCTGGGGCGTCCCCGACACGCTGCTGGCCCAGCCGCCCGCGCGCGCACGCCGGGACGACGCGGAGCTGCGCGTGCTGTACGCCGGCCGCCTCACCGCGGAGAAGGGAGCCGCCGAACTGGTCGCCGCCCTCTCCGGCGTACCGGGGCTTCGGCTCTCGATGGCGTCGCCGGTGGCCGAGTTCCGCGGTCTGTCCGCCGTGCGGGACCTGTCGGAGGTGCGCCATCTCGGCTGGCTGACGCGCGAGGAACTGTGGGCGGCCTTCGCCGAGCACGATCTGCTGGTGATGCCCTCCGCGAAGCTCGAGGCCTTCGGCCTGGTGGCCGTGGAGGCCCAGGCATGCGGGCTTCCGGTGGCCTACCAGCCGGTGCCCGGGCTGAGGGACGCGCTGGGCGACTCGGCCCTGCCCCTCGACCTCCTCGCCGATCCGCGGCGGGCCCTGGCCGAGCTGACCGGACTGCGTGACGACCGGGACGCGCTGGACGAACTCCGTCGCTCCGGATTCCGCAACGCGGCACGTTTCCCGCTCTCCAGGACCGCACGAGAACTGGCCGCCCTCTCCTCCCGGTTGCGGTGAGACCGGATCCTGCCCTCTACCTCCGAAGGAACACGACATGTACACCGCCGCGCTGTTCGACCTCGACGGCACCCTGATCGACACGGAGCCCCGCAGCCGTGAGGCGTGGTCGCGGCTCTTCCGCCACCACGGGGTCCCCTACGACGAGGCCACCATCATGGGCTTCGCCGGACGGCCCCCGAGAGAGGCGCTGATCGATCACGCCGGCCGGTTTCCCGGGCACACCGTGGAGGAACTCCTCGCCGAGGCCCAGGGTTACACGACCCTGCCGGACATGCCCCCCGTCAGGCCGGTGCCCGGCGCCCTGGAACTGCTGAACCGGCTGCGCGAATCCGGCGTGCCGCTCGGACTGGTCACCTCCGGCACCCGGGACTACGCCCGGCACGAACTCGGCGCGGTCGGCGCGCTGGACCTCTTCGACACTCTGGTCACGTCCGACGACGTGACCCGGGGGAAACCGGATCCGCAGGGGTGTCTCGCGTGCTGTGCGGTCCTGGGGGTGGAGCCCTCCACCGTCGTGGTGTTCGAGGACGCCCCCGCCGGGGTGACGGCGGCCAAGCGCGCCGGCGCCGACTGCGTGGCGATCACCTCCACCCAGTCGACGGCGGCGCTGGCCGCGGCCGACCTCATCGTCCCCGACCTCACCGACATGACCTGGCCACCCCCGACCCCCTCCGTGATCGCGGCGACGCGGTCGGAGGTGTGAACCATGAGCGAAGCCGTCCGGGAAGTGGTCGTCACCTCCGCCGAGGAGGCCGTCGCGGCGGTGGAGGGCGGCGCCGACCGGCTGGAGCCGGCCTCCGACATGGAAGCCGACGGCATGTCGCCCTCGCCCTCGGAATTCGTCCGCACCAGGGAGGCGGTCCCCGTTCCGGTACGCGTGATGGTGCGCGACGAGGGCGGCTCCCAGGTCGCCGACCTGGACGAGCTGTGCGCCACCGCCGCCGTGCTGCGCCGGGCGGGCGCTGGTGCGTTCGTCCTCGGCTTCCTCACACCGGACGGCGCTCTGGACCTGCCCGCGGTGCGCGCCGTGCTCGACTCGATCCCGGGCTGCGGCTGGTCCTTCCACCGGGCCCTGGACCAGGCGAGAGACCGGGCGGCGGTCCGGCGTGCCCTCGATGGGCTGCCCGGGCCGGACACCGTCCTGTCCGCCGGCGGCGTCACCGGTGTCGCGGCCGGCCTGCGCACCCTGCCGGCCGAGGCCGACCGCCGGGGCGAGCCCGGCTACACCATGAACGTCATGGCCGGCGGAGGGCTCGCGGTGGAACACGTCCCTCTCCAGCGCGCCCGGGGCGTGCGGGCCTTCCACGTCGGCACGTCCGTCCGGCGGCGGGGCTGGGACAGTCCGGTGGGCCCGGCCGCCGTACACCGAGGGCTGCACCACGTCGACACCGGCTCGAAGAGGGCCGGCTGACATGCGGACCGGGACTCCGGCAGCGCCCGAGTGCGTGTTCTGCGACATCGTGTCCGGCCGGCTCCACTCGGAGATCCTCTTCGAGGACGAGCGGACTGTCGCCTTCCTCGACAACACCGCGGTCATGGAGGGCCACACCCTCGTCATCCCCAGGCGCCACGCGGCGGACATATGGGCCGTCTCCGAGGAGGACGCCGCCGCGGTCATGCGTACGGTCCACCGCATGGCCCGCGTCCTGAGGGACGTCCTGGAGCCGGACGGTATGACTCTCTTCCAGGCGAACCGGTCGGCCGGCTGGCAGGACGTCTTCCATCTGCACGTCCATCTGGTCCCACGGCGGGACTCCGATCACCTCCACCGCCCCTGGCACGTGGACCGCGCCGACCCCGCGTCACTGGCGAGGACCCGCCGGCGCATCCTCCGGCCCGCCGCCAAAGCGGTGTCCGTCCCGCCGGAGACGAGCGCACCCGACCTCGGCCAGGGCCTGTCCGGCGGCTCGCGCCGGACGGGCCCCCGGCCCCCGGGAGGGCTCAGCGCTCGAGCGTGACGGGGAAGTCGCGATGAACCGCACCCTTCGGCGATCAGTCGCACCGGCAGGAGGGGAATCCGCGCCGCGAAGCGGACCGCGACGTCGGTCACCTCGCGGTCCGGGTGACCCGATCCGCCGGTGCCGAGGACGGCGAACAGCACATCTAGCCCTTCGAGTCCGGCTTCCAGTCCTGGGCGAGGAGCCCGAGCAGCACCTCGTCCAGGAACTCGCCCATCACCCAGGCCGAGGAGCGCAGCACGCCCTCGCGGACGAAGCCGTTGCGCTCGGCGGAGCGCAGCATCGCGGCGTTGTCCGACAGCGTCTCGATCTGCAGCCGATGCAGGCCGCGCACGACGAAACCGTAGTGGCACAGCACCGCGACCACGTCGGTGCCGTAGCCCTTGCCGCGGGAGGACGGCAGCAGCCCCAGCCCGATGTGCGCGGACCGGTTGTGGGTGTCGATGCCCCACAGGTTCGCGCTGCCGACCAGGGTGCCACCGTCCAGCTCCACCACGGAGAACGGGACGCGCCCCTGCTCGTTGTCGTCCGCCACGAGCCGCGGGTCCTTCGAGTCGGGCGTGACCGGCCGCCACGGACGGCTTTCGGCCCGCGAGGCGTTGACCACGTCGTCGTAGAGCTCCGCCCGCAGGACCGGGATGTCGTCCTCGTGCCGGGCCCTCAGCCCGACCGTGTTGCCCTTCAACATGCAGGCTTCTTATCCGACCGGGCCGGCCTGCGGCAACCGAATAGCAGGCCGGCCCGGTCGGTGGGGCGGAGGTGGCGGGCGAGGGTGGCGGCGATGCCGACGAAGGCCAGGAAGTGCCCTGCTCTGCGCTCGTCCTGCGCAGGCGTCGGCAGCCATCGAGTGGGGACGGAGCGCCAGGACAGAGCCAGGACCTGGGCCCGATGGACTCAGTGGAGGCAGAGGCAGAACGGGTGGCCGGCCGGGTCCGCGTAGATCCGCCAGTTGACCCCCGGGCGGAGCTGGTCCGTCCGCTCCAGCACGGTCGCACCGAGGGCGAGCGCCCGCTTCTCCTCTCCGTCGAGGTCGTCCACGTCGAAGTCCAGGTGGATCTGCTGCGGTCGCTCCTGGCCGGGCCATTCGGGCGGTCGGTAGCCGTCCACCCGCTGGCAGGCCAGCGGCGTCCCCTCGAACCCGTGCACCTCGACCCAGCCGGGATCCTCCGGGTTCGCGACCACCCGGCCACCGAGCAGATCGGCGTAGAACTCGGCGAGCCGTACCGGATCAGCGCAGTCCAGCGCGACCGCCTGCAGCTTTCGAATCACTTGTGACACCCCTCGCTCTTCGGCCGCCTACGCGACGCTCCGTACGGCAGGGGTCGTACCCGCCACCGCGGCCGGCATGCGCGGTCTCACGCCGGACCGCCACCGGGCTTCACCCGGAGGAAGGGAGGCGGCAGCCACCCGCCCCCAGGGAATCGGACAGGCCCTGGCCGGCCGAGCCCGCCGCCGACGGCGGTACCTCGACGACGAAGAAAAGGAAGGTCGTTCTGGTCGAAAGGTCGTGGAAGCCGTCGGGGAACAGTTCACGGGCGGCCGGGTCGGGCTGCGGCTCGCCGATGACGGAAAGGCGGAAGCCGGCGGTGGTGAAGGCATCGGTCATCGCGTGCAACGGCTTGCGCCACAACCTCATCGGGACGGACTGCCCGCCGAACGTCCATTCGAAGGCATAGCTGGTGGTCGCGAAGTAGTCGGGCCGGGGATCCTGGAACGTGTAGGCCACGAACGGGTGGTCCACCGACGCGATCAGCCGGCCGCCGGGCCTGAGCACGCGCCGCAACTCGGCCAGTGTCGGCCCCCAGTCCTCCAGGTAGTGCAGGACCAGCGACGCGACCACGTCGTCGAACGCACCGTCGTCGAACGGCAGAGGGCCGCTCAGGTCGACCACGTGCAGGGCCACGTCGTCACCGAGCCGCCGCCTGGCCAGCGCCAGCATCCCGGCGCTGGCGTCGATGCCGGTGACGACGGCACCGCGGTCGCGCAGTGCGGCGGACAGGGGGCCCGAGCCGCAGCCGGCGTCCAGGATCCGACGGCCGGTCACGTCCCCGGCGAGGGCCAGCATCGCGGGCCGCTCGTAGTACGCGTTCACGAGGTTGTTCTCGTTCTCCGCCGCATACGCCTCGGCGAACCTGTCGTAGTCATTCACCCGGTCCTGATCCGCGGACCGGGCGGAACTCCCGGGCACGTCGGCGGCGCGTTCCATCGTCGCAGCCTAGTGGTCACATGATCCGCCGGACAGGCCCTGGTCCGTTCTCGCCCTCCTCGGGGAGTGCGGCTCAGAGGTGCATGCGGATCACCGCGTACGTCTCTCCGTCCCTCGGCGGCCGTGTCCAGGAGCGGGTGGCGAACGTGTGCAGCCGCCCATTGACGATGGCGTGACGTGGCAGACGGGCACCGAACTCCCGGCCCACCGCATCCAGCAGCGACCTTTCCACCGCGGCGCCGTCCGCCAGGTCGCCGAAGAACCGGCTGGGGTCCAGCGCCCGCGGTATCTCTCCGCTTCTGTGGACCTCTCCGTCCGCGTACGTGAACGAGTACTGCTCGGCACCGTCTCGCGCCACCGACAGGTGGAAGAACGGTTGTCCGTGCCATGTCCTCAGGCCGCTCCACACCACCACCGCGCGGGTGCCCGCGCCGGCGGCCGCGGCCGGGGAGACGAATCGCCGCCGGTCGAACGGGGCGGGTTCGCCGTCGAAGGCGAAGCTCCAACCGGCGCCGGCCCGGCCGACCGCCATGAGAGCCCTGTCGTCGTAGGACGAGAACTCCGTCCGACGGTGCGACGACCTGTGGCGCGCCTCCCAGAAGGTCATGGGTTCGTTCAGCACGGAGCCCTCACCGTCCGCGAGACGTGCGGGCAACTCCTCCGGCTCCACCCCCTCCACCAGGACGAACCGGTACGACGTGCGGTTGTTGCCCGGGTCCGGCTCCGCGAGCCAGACCAGGTCGCCCGGGTCGATTCCGGCCGTCGGCCTCGGTCCCTCACCCGCCTGCCCGCCCCTTGGCGTGGACAGCAGTTCGCGGCCCCGCTCCGGGGTGAGCAATGGCCCGAGCAGGGGGTCGGCCACCCACCCCAGCGGCGCCAGGTGGTCCGGTCCCAGCGGCTCCCACACGGACAGAGCGTCGATCAGCGTCCGCCACGCCCCGTCGGTGTCTCCCCACCGCGCCAGCCCCCGCGCCCGCTCGACCGCCTCCCCGAACGGCCCGGCCGCCGAGTACCGGTAGGTGCCACCGCGCACCCGCTCCAGCGTCGCATAAGCCAGTGACACCACGTCCTCGTCGGCGCCCCGCAGATGGAATCCCAGCGTGGAGTCGTCCCGGTACGAGTGCGCCGCGTGCTCGGCCACCAGGGGTGGCAGCAGCTCGGGAGCGTATCGCGGGTCCGTTACCAGGCCGTCGTAGTACACCATGGAGGTCTGGCCGAGGAGGCGGCGTATCTGGTCGCCCAGCCCGGCGGCCCGCGGCCTGCCGTACCCCTTGGCCTCGTCCAGCCCCTTCACGGCCCGCTCCCAGCCGCCGCGCAGCGCCTCCGTCCGGGCCTCCTCCACCAGGGCGTCCAGCTCTCGCGTCGTGTCGTTGGCGAACACCGGCTCCCCGTCGCCCCGGTGCGCCCGCAGGCTGTGGAACTGCCGGTACATGTCCCGCATGAACGCGAGGAAGTCGGCGTGCCGCTCGGGCGGCGCGGCCCGCCAGCTCGACCACGTGTACACGGCCCACTCGCCGTCCTCATCCACGTCCTCGGGATCCATGAGGACGTGGGTGACGTCGGACTCGACGTCGAGCTGCAGCCCGCGCCGCCAGAGATCCGCCTCCTGCCGTTCCTCGGGCCCGGCGTCCTCGTCCAGGTACCCCTCGAACATGTCCGCCAGCCCCGACTCGTCGCGGTGCCAGTGTGCGTCCTCGGTCCCCGCCAGCAGCCACACGAACCCACCGGCGTGCCGCCACCCGTCGCTGACCTCGAGGAACGCTCGGTACGACGGGGGCAGGCGTCGGCCGAGGCGCTCCTCCAGGGCGGCGATCCGCTCCTCGGACGCGGGCGGGAAGCCCAGCCAACGCGCCCGCCGCGCGGCCTCGTCGTCCTCGCTCCGCGTCTCGCCCTCCGGCAGGGAATCCGCCCACTCCCCGCTCCACCTGAGCAGGAAGGACCGCCAGTCGAATGCCATGGTGTCCGTCATGCGCCCGATGCTGCCACCCACCACTGACAGTGCGGCGCTGCTCGCCGCGTCCAGCCGTGTTTGCCGTTCGCCCCGTGGCGTGCTCGGGCAGCGCCGTGCCCGGCCCGGCGTGCGGCGGAACGAGCCGTGCGGGCGGGCCGGGCCGGGCCGACAGGGAAACAGAGATCGTGACGTGAGCACGGAGGGCCAGTTGAGCGTGCCGGGTCTACGGCAACGAACGCATTGACTGCGCATCCGCGAGCCGATTGCATGAAGGTGAGCCCGAGCCGCAGGGCCGGGGGAGACGTGGCGACCGGGGGGACGAATGCGTCGTGGGTGGTCAGCGGCTGCCGTCGGTACGGTGGCAGTGGTGTGCGCAGTCGTGCAGGCCACGCCCGCAGGGGCGTTGGAACTGAAGCCGGGCACACAGTACGTGAACGTCACGTCCGGCGATGTGATGGGCAACGAACAGAGCCAGTACGCAGCGATCAGTGCCAACGGCCGCCATGTGGCCTTCTGGTCACGCGCCTCGAACCTGGCGCCGGGCGACACCGACGACGTCAGCGACGTCTACGTGAAGGACCTGCGGACCGGGCGGGTGCACTGGGCCAGCGACCTGACCGACGGGATGGACCGGGGAGCGCCGAACCGCGCTCCGTCCATCAGCGCCGATGGCACGCGGGTGGCCTTCCCGACGCTGGATGGCACCCGGGCGTATGTGTACCACCTGCGCAGTGGCCGTACCGAACTGGTCAGTGACGGCACCCATGCCAGGTTCAGCAGCACGAACGCGCCGACCATCAGCGGAAACGGACGGTACGTGACCTTCACGGCCCGGCCGACGGCGGACACGGCGGCACCCTCCCGCATCCGGCTGCGCGACCTCGGGCGGGACACCGGCGAGTGGGTCGACGATCCCGTGGCGGGCGATGAGCAGTGGGTCGGGACGCCGTCCCTGAGCCACGACGGCCGGCACATCGCCTACCTGTCGTCGGACCGCGGGACGGGCGACGCCGAGGGCGGCACGACGCACGTCTACGCGCTCGACCGCCGCACGGACAGGCGGGTACGCATCGACCCCGAGTGCGTGGACGACCCGGCCGAGCACCACGTCACCGACCCGGTGATGAGTGCGGACGGCCGTCATGTCGTCTTCCGCATCAAGTGCCGTACCTTGCGGCCCAGGGGAACCAGCGACACCGGTGACGTCTTCCTCAAGGACCTGAGGAGCGGAGCGCTGCGTCACATCCTGGGCCCCAGGCCGCAGTTCTCCACGCACACCGGCCGTCTGAGCGCGGACGGCCGGCACATCGTCTTCGTGGCGGCCGAGGAGCGGGAGCCTCGCGGTCCGCTCCAGGTGATCTACCTGATGGACCTGCGCACCGGCCGCACGGACATGGTCACCGCCCGGCCCGACGGCACCGTCAACCAGAGGCCGGCGTCCGACCCGACCCTCGACGCGCACGGCCGCGTGGTGGCGTACGACGCGGTGCCGCGTGACCTGTTGGGGGAGTCGTCCACCGCCAGTGACCGGCAGGTCTTCGTCACCTGTCCGCGCCGGCAGGCGAAGGCCGGGTGATCAACGGCGGGGGCACCCTCACAGGGCGCGCAGGCCCCGGTCGGCGAAGGCGATCAGCCACTCGAAGCTGTCGTCGATGTCGGCGCTCCACTGGAAGCCGTTGGCCGCCTGCAAGGTGGCGAAGCCGTGGCAGAGGCTGCGGAGCGTGCGCAGGGCGTGGTCCACGTCGGACTCCGCGATGTCGTAGCCGCGCAGGACCGCGGTGAACGCGTCGAGCAGCCGCTGACCGGCGGTGGCCAGGGGGTCGTCCGGACCCGACGGTTCCACGCCGATTGTCGCGGCGTACCGGCCCGGGTGCTTCAGGACGAAGGCACGGAAGGCGCGGGCCGCTGCCGCCAGGGCGTCGCGGCCCGCGTACCCCTGGACCGCGTGGCCGACGGCGTCGGCGGCCTCGTCCATCGCCAGGACCGCGATGCGCCGGTTGAGGTCTTCCTGGCCGCCCACGTGCTTGTAGAGGGACGGGGTGCGCACGCCCACCCGCTCCGCCAGCAGACCCATCGTCAGGTTGGCGAGGCCCACCTCGTCGGCGAGGGCGGCACCGGCCGCGACCACGCCCGCCGGGTCCAGGCCGGCCCTAGGCACGGGCGGCGTCCGATCGGAGGAAGGCGAGCATGAGGGAAACCACCTGGTCGGGGAACTGGTCGTGCGGGTAGTGACCGGCACCCTCGATCATCTCGAGGCGCCCGAGGCCGGACGGCAGGGCGTCCACGACCGCCGAACCCTCGGCGTGCGGGTCGGCCCAGTCGGGGTCGAGGGTGCCCATCACGACCAGGACCGGGCAACGGACGTTGCCCAGCTGTGCGCCGGCGTCGGTCGGGGCGCTGCGGCCCATGCCCCGCATCGCCTTCATCCGGCCCGGCTCGCGCAGCAGGGCCTCGATGCGGCCGAGCCGCTCGGCCCAGTCGGCCGGCCTGGCGCCGGGGTAGGCCACATCGAGGTAGGAGCGCCAGAGCGGCACACTGCCGAACGCGCCCGTGCCGAGCAGCCGCAGCATGCCCTGCCGGAAGCGCTTCACCCGCAGGTCGCCGAGGCGGATCGACTGCTTGCGGGTGAAGGGCGCCAGCTCGACGACAGCGGTGATCAGTGAGGGCTCCTGTGCCGCGGCGATGGTGGCGGCGCCGCCGGAGACCGAGTGGCCGACGAGCACGGCCGGGCCGCCCAGGTGGCGGATCACGGCGAGCAGGTCGCCGGCGATGGCGGTGCGGTTCCAGGAAGGCCAGCCGACGCCGGACTCGCCGCAGCCGCGCAGATCGACGGCGGCGACCCGATGGCCCGCCGCCACCAGCTGAGGGATCACGGCACGGTACGCGGCGCGGCTGTCGCCCATGCCGTGCGCGAGAACGATCAGCGGTCCGGACCCCGCCACCTCGTAAGCGATCGTGCCGCCGTCGACGGCGAGGTACTCGGTCATGACGGCTCCCAGGGTTGGCTAACGTTGTTAGCCATAAGCTAATCTCATTAGCTTATGCTTGTCAACGGGAGACCTCCGGCGATCCCTCGCCCGCACCGTGCACCGGGCATGCCCGTGGTCATGCGTCACCGCCGCTCTCATTGCCGGTCCGTTGCTGAAGTTCCCACAGGGAGCGGAACAGGCCCGGCTCACGCGTGAGCTGGTCGTACGTGCCTTCCTGCACGATCCGCCCTCGGTCCAGGACGACGATCCTGTCCGCCACGGCGACGTTGGCGAGCCGGTGGGTGATCAGCAGGATCGCCCGGTCCTTCGCCAGGTCCCGCAAGCCGGTGAAGATGTGGTGCTCCGCCCGCGCGTCGAGCGCCGCGGTGGGCTCGTCCATCACCAGCAGCGTCGCCTTCCGGTGGAACGCCCTGGTGAGGACGACACGCTGCCACTGCCCTCCGGACAGTTGCTGGCCACCGAACCACTCCGAGGTCAGCAGGGTGTCCAGCCCCGACCGCAGGCCGGGCAGCATCTCCACCGCCCCGGACGCCTTGCAGGCCGCCAGTACGGCGGCGTCGCCGGTGTCGCCCTGCCCGAAGGTGATGTTGTCCCGCAGGGTCAGCGGCAGATGGGTGTACTTCTGCGGGATCAGGGCCACGTGCTTCCACGCCTCCCAGGGGTCCAGCTGCGACGTGGTCATGTGATCCCATGCCACCTCGCCGGACGTGGGCAGCAGCAGGCCGCAGATCAGCCGGGAGAGGGTGGACTTGCCCGACCCGTTCTCCCCGACCAGCGCCACGATCTCGCCGCGCCGTACCTGGAGCGACACCCCGCTGAGACTGTTCCTGGGGGCACCGTCGTACCGGTAGTCGATGTCGCGCACCTCGAACCGCTCCGGCGCCCTCGGCAGGGTCTTGGTACCCCGGGAATCCGCCATGGCCTGCCCGTGGGCGTTGTCGAGGAAGTTCTGCCAGTCCTGCACGTACCAGCCGGTGCGGACCAGCCGGGCCCCGCTGTTGATGATGCCGCGCACGGACGTGGTCGCCGTCTGCAGGGCGAAGACCGCGCCGCCCCCGGCGGCGAGGTCCATGCGGCCGGAGGCCAGGAGCCAGAGCAGCGCGGCCCACACGGCGGCCGACGCCACGCCGCCGGCGACCGCACCGGCCACGCCCATCCAGGCCCCGGTGTCCGCGGCCTCGCGCTCGGCCGCGTTGACCGAGGCGGCGAGCCGCCGGTACCGGCCGATGAGGAACGGTCCGGCCAGACAGGCCCGCATCTCCTCGCCGGACTCCGTGTAGGCCATGTGCCACCGGAGTTTGAACAGCATCCGGCGCCGCCCGGAGGTCTCCAGCCCCGCCAGGTACAGCACGCGGGCGGCCCGGACGTACGCGGCGGCCTGCGGCAGGCACGCCAGGAGCAGCAGAGGGAGAAGTACCGGGTGGAGCACGGCGAGGACGGTCGCTCCGGCGGTGAGCGTCGCCGTCGCGGCGAGGACGTCCTGGGCCTCGGCCACGAGGTCGGGAGTCACCTGGGCGCCGCGGTCGGCGATGTCGTAGAAGTCGTTGTAGCCGGGCTTGTTGTTCGCCGCCGGCTCAGCGCCGAGCGCGGCCTCGATCATCGTCACCTCGGCCGCCCGGGCCAGCACCGGCCGCAGACGGCCGGTCAGCCACGTCACCACGATGCCCAGCAGGGCGCGCAGGCCGGTCGCCGCGGCGATGACCACCAGCCGCGGAGCAGCCTCCCTCAGCCGCTCGGTGATGTCACCGGACGAGATCAGCGCGTTGATCGTGCCCGTGACGGCGAGCAGCCCCAGGGCGGCGAGCACGCCGGTGCCGACCTGGCACGCCAGCAGGCCGGCCGTGGCGGCGCGGTCGGTCTGCCAGGCCATTCTCAAGGACCGGACCACCAGCGCCGGCAGGCGCCTCGCCATCGTGCCGGTCGTCATCTGCGCACCGGCCTTGAGACGTGACTCGTCGCGGTACTGGAACTCCTCGTCGTGTACGCCGGCTGCGGTGTCCTGGGCGTTCCCGTCCGGTGTGCCGGAGGTCGCCTGTTCTTCTGCGTTGGCCGAGGTCAACGTGATCCCCCTTCGGTCGCGCGGTGGTTCCCGGGGCTCAACGACCCTGCCGCCCTTTCGAACACATGTGTTTCGGTCGGCCTCGGAACCCCGGAAACACGGGCTCCGCGCAGCGTGTGAGATGCACCCACCCTTGGCACGCAAAGGCCGGCTCCGGCGGGGAAGTGGCCGAAACGCCGGAGGCGGTCGCCGGCGCCGCGGTGCGCGGCCGGGGCTTGGGCGTTCTGGGTCCGGAGGCCGACCGCGCGGAGCCGGTCGCACTCCGACATCCGGCGACATCCGGCGCACGCGCCGCGCCACATATGGGCAATTGCGCGTGCGGCGGTCGATTCGCGTCAGAGCCGACGTGACTGTCCCTCACGATGGACCGGCGGGACGGCGCCGGGCTGTGACCCTGGTGGCGAGGGAGACGGGCGAGCCGTGGAGGGCTGGGCGGCATGGTGACCATGGAGGAACGCAGGGCGCGGGTCCGCGAGGTGCGCCGTCGGCTCGTGCGGGAGGGGCCCGCCCGCACGCGGGACCGAGAGGCGGACTTCGAGAAGGTCACGGTGCCGGAACGCGCGTGCGACCAGTTGCGCGACCTGCTGATCCGTGAGGGCGCGCAGACGGTTGTCGAGGTCGGTCTCGCGTACGCCAGTTCCGCGCTCGCGATCGGTGAGGCGCTGATCACGGTGAATGCGCCGCACCCCCGGCACGTGATCATCGATCCCTTCCAGGAACGTGCCTGGTCCAACGTCGGCTGGGACCTGCTGTGCTCGGCCGGGCTGGACTCGATCGCCTCGCTCGTGCTCGCGCCGTCATCGATCGGCCTCCCGCGGCTCCTCGCCGAGGGACTCGCCGCAGACGCGGCGTTCGTCGACGGCAGTCACCGGTTCCACGAAGTCTTCGTCGATCTCTACTTCCTGCGGAAGATCGTCCGGCCCGGCGGGCTGATCGTGGTCGACGACGCCTGGACCCCGTCCGTGCGAACCGCCGTGCACTACTACGAGCGGAACCTGGGGTGGAGGGCGATTCCCGACGCCTTTCCCGGCGAAACCGTGACGGCGGCCGGTGCCGCTCCTCAGGCCGGACCAGGGAGTCGCTGCAGGGCCTTTCGCCTGCCTGATCCCTCCTTCGAGCCGCCCTTCGAGGAGTTCCGCGCGTTCTGAAGACGGCTTCCGGAGCCCGAAGCGGCCCCCGGGCGCCGCAGTGGCCGGCCGAAGCACTCGACGGCCCACTGATCCGCTCGCCCCCGAGGAGTGACCGAGGGCGCCGGCCGTGACCGCCCGGGCACCGGCTCGGTACCCTCGCGGGGTGACGCAGCAGCCCCTGTCCGATGAGCGACGGCCCGCGAACGACGGGCCGAAAGCCGCCGCCCGCAACCGTGCCGCTCTCATCGGTGCCGCCCGGGAGATCTACGCGGAGCACGGCCTGAACGCCCCGCTGTCCGCGATCGCGCGCCGGGCCGGCGTCGGTCAGGGAGTGCTGTACCGGCATTTTCCCGACCGGGCCGCCGTGGCCATCGCCGTACTGGAGGAGAACGTCCGGCAGATCGAGCAGGCGGCGGCAGCGGACGGCGCGGACATCACCCAGGTCCTCGGTATCCTCACCTGGCACCAGACGGAGTCGGCCGCTTTCGTGAGTGTCCTGCACGCCGATGGGGCGGGCGGTCACGCCGACGTCCCCGCCTACGCCCAGGCCCTGTCCCGGCGGGTGGAGGTGGCCCTGCGCCGGCATCTGCCGGACGGTCATCGGCTCGCCGCGCAGGCCGACGACCTCATGATCGCCGTCGGCATGGTGTCCGGTGCCGTCACCGGCCCCACCCGGGAGCAGCGGGAACGCCGGGCGCTGGCGGCATGGCGGCTGCTCGGTGTCGAGGTGGGGCCGGTGCGCCCCTTCGGCGAGTGAGGAGCGCGGTCAGCCGCCGTTGGACTGCCGGATGCCCTCGGCCAACGCGTCGAAGGTGTACAGATAGCCCCCGGCGGGTCCGCTGACGGTCATGTAGGCCTTGGTCCCGCCGGGCGTGATGGCCACGTTGGTCGCCGATTCGAGCCCCTCGGCGGCCCGGGCGGGAACCTCGACGGTGGCCAGGCGCTCACCGTGCCGGTCGTACACCGCCATCGCGGGCCGGCCGTGCAGGGCCTGGTAGAGGTTGCCGTCCGCGTCCACGGCGATCGAGTCCGTCTGCGCGATCCCGCCGTCGACGCGGATGGCGGTGTGCCGGGAAGCGACCCCGCCCTTGCCGTCGAGGAGGAGGTAGGACACGCGGTTCTGTGTGAGCTCGCTGAACCACAGCCCGCGGTAGTCCGCGTCGAACGAGATGCCGTTCGGCGCCGCCAGCTCGTCCGCCAGGACGGTGGCGTTCCTCCCGTCGCGGTCGATCCGCACCACGCGCCCCTTCGCCTCGCCCTCGGTCAGGCCGCGGGAGTCGCTGACGTACAGATGGCCTTCCTCGTCGAAGGCGATGTCGTCGGGATTCATCCGCGCTCCGTCGACCTCGCCGGAGAAGAAGGTGCGCGGGTCACTGCCGTCCGGGGCCAGACTCACGATGTCGCCGTGGGAGAAGTCGGTCAGGTAGAGGCGCCCGTCGTAGGGGCTGAACTGGGCCGAGGTGTAGGCGCCGCGGTCGTCGGTGTGGACCTGGCGCGACGTCTTCTTCCCGACGTCGACGCGCAGCACCTTCGGCTCGCCGGCGGGCGCGGTGACGTCGACGACGATCAGGCCGCCGTCCTCGTCGAAGACCGGACCCTCCAGCAGGGTCATCCCGGTCTCTTCGTGCACCGTCGTCAGTCGCAGGACCTTCTGCGCGCGGATGTCCTTTCCCGCGCCCGTGGCCGCCGCCCGGCCCGCGGCGGGGCCGCCTGCTTCCGTACCGCACCCGGTGAGGGCCAGCAGGCCGATGGCGGCGAGCCCGGCGAGGGATCGGATCGGGAGTCGTTGCATGGGGGTCACTCTTCCTGTCCGAGGTCGCGGAGTTCTTCCTGCTCCGCTCCAACCGGACAACACTGTCCGGTAGTTGCTACGGTAGTGCATGCCCGCCCAATTCCGGTGGCCTGTCGGCCCGTTCGTGGACAGGGCGGTTTTCGTGGCAGCGAACCGGAAGAATTGAGGTCCCCCCACATGACGACTCCCCAAGCGTTGTCCTCCGAGGCACTCGCCGAGCTGAGGCGGCGTTACCGCGTCGAACGGGAGCGACGGGTACGGCCCGACGGTGCCCGGCAGTACCTCGGCGCCGACGCCGAATTCGGCTACTACGCCGAGGATCCGTACGCGGGGGAAGCCGTCGCGCGTGAGCCGCTGCGGGACAGGGTGGACGTCGCGGTCGTCGGCGGTGGTTTCGGCGGCATCCTCGCGGGGGCGCGGTTGCGCGGGCGGGGTGTCGGGCGCGTCCGCGTCATCGAGAAGGGCGGTGACTTCGGCGGTACCTGGTACTGGAACCGGTACCCCGGCATCCACTGCGACATCGAGTCGCACGTGTACCTGCCGATGCTCGACGAGACCGGGTACGTGCCGGAGTGGAAGTACGCTCCCGGCGAGGAGATCCGCCGGCACGCGGTACGGATCGCGGAGAAGTTCGACCTCTACGCGGACGCCCTGTTCTCGACGGCGGTCACGTCACTGACCTGGGACGAGCGGTCCCGGGCGTGGATCGTCACGACCGACCGGGGCGACGAGTTCCGGGCCACGTACGTCATCACGGCCACCGGCACCCTGTCCGAGCTGAAACTCCCCGGCATCCCCGGCATCGAGGACTTCAAGGGGCACACCTTCCACACCTCACGCTGGGACTACGCCTACACGGGCGGCACCCCGGACGGCGGCCTGACGGGCCTCGCGGGGAAGCGGGTGGGTGTGGTCGGCACCGGTGCCACCGGCGTTCAGGTCATCCCGAAGCTGGCCGAGGACGCCGGACACCTCTACGTCTTCCAGCGCACCCCCTCCACCGTGGATGTGCGCGCCAACCGCCGCACCACCGCCCAGGACGTCGGTGCCGACCGCGAAGGCTGGGCACGCGCGCGCCGCGACAACTTCCTGCGCATCGTCTCGGGTGAGTCCGCCGAGGAGGATCTCGTGGCGGACGGGTGGACCTCGTCGGCCGGCCTCCTGGAGAAGCTCTTGCCGAGCTTCCGCCGCCAAGGCGACCGGACGGCCTTCGAAGCGGCCTACGAGGTCGCGGACGCCGCCAAGATGAACGACATCCGCGCCCGCGTCGAGCGGATCGTCGCCGACGCGGACACGGCGGAGAGACTGAAGCCCTGGTACCGGTACGCCTGCAAGCGCCCCACCTTCTCCGACGCGTACTACCAGGCGTTCAACCGGGACAACGTCACCCTGGTCGACACCGCCGACACCCACGGCATCGAGCGGATGACCGAACACGGGGTGGTGGTCGGCGGCACCGCGTACGCACTCGACTGCCTGATCTTCGCCACCGGCTTCTCCGTCGGCGTCTCCGGTGTCCACTCCGGCAGACTGCCCGTCCACGGCCGGGACGGCGTCCGACTCCAGCAGGCGTGGAGGCAGCGGGGGCCGCGCACCCTGCACGGCTTCACCAGCAACGGCTTCCCGAACCTGATCCAGCTGGGCGGGACGCAGAGCGCCAGCAGCGTCAACTACACGCACGTGCTGGACGAGCACGCCGTCCACGCCGCAGCCCTCGTCGCGGCCGCCGAGGCCAAGGGCGCCGTCATCGAACCGTCCCGCGAGGCGGAGGACGCCTGGATCGCGGTTCTGGCCGAGGGCGCCCCCGACCACGAGTGGTTCCACGCCGAGTGCACCCCCGGCTACTACAACGGTGAAGGGCGGGGCCGGCCCAACGGCCCGATCGCCTACCCCGACGGGGCGGTCGCCTTCCACGACCTGCTGAGGCGATGGCGCGAGGAGTCCATGGACGACATCCTCCGGGACGGGAATCCCGCTCGGAGCTGAGGGCCCGCCGTTCGGACATGCCGACCCGGGCGGGGCTCGGGTCGGCTGAGAGGCACCGTCTCTCTCAGCCGACCTGATCCGGACGACCGGCCCTGCAGCGGCCCGCGGCACACGCGGAAGGCCGGCCCGCGCGCGGCGCGGCCGGCAGCGCCCTCTCACCGGGCGCGGAAGCGCCGGCGGCCGACGCGGTGTCAGACCGCGGACCAGCCGTCGTCGACGGGCAGGATCGCGCCGTTGATGTTGCTCGCGGCGTCCGAGGCGAGGAACAGGATCGCCGCCGCCTGCTCCTCCGGCCGCGACACCCGGCCCAGGTTGACGAAGTGCGGTGCGAGGGTAGCCGGGCCGTGTGCGGATCGGTCGGCTTCCACCGCGATGGCGGTCGCGGTGCCGCCCGGACAGACGGCGTTGGCCCGGATCCCGCTCCCGCGGTACATCACGGCGAGGGACTTCGTCAGTCCCACCACGCCGTGCTTGGACGCCGTGTAGGCGACGCCCGCCGCGCTGCCGCGCAGGGCGGCCTCGGAGGCGGTGTTCACGATGGCGCCGCGGCCCGCGGCCAGCATGTGCGGAAGCACGGCGCGCGAGAGCAGGAAGGGCGCGGTGAGGTTGACCCGTATGACCCGCTCCCACTCGGCGTCGCTCACGTCGGCCGGTGCCGACATGCTGTCCATGATCCCGGCGTTGTTCACCAGGACGTCCACTGCGCCGAACCGCTCCACCGCCGTCGCCGTGACCCGGTCCACGACGGCCTGTTCGCTCAGGTCGCCCGTGACGGCCACCGCGGTGCCGCCCGCCTCCTCGATCTCCTCGACGACCGTGTCGGCCCGTTCGGCGTCGAGGTCCGCCACCACGACGCGGTCGCCCTGGGCGGCGAAGGCGAGCGCGGCCGCGCGTCCTATGCCCGATCCCGCTCCGGTGACGATCACGCTGCGTCCGTTCAGGCCGGCCGTCATGAAGTGCTCCGTTCAGGAGAGTCGATGAGAGTGCGTGCTCACGCGGCGGACTCGTCGCGCGCCGCGCCGGCACCCCACAACTTTATGTCTCTGAGTGACATAAAGTCCTGGGGCAGAATACGCCTGACAGGGATCACCGGCGCCGGAGGGGCAGATGACCGCAGCCCGCGGACGGACGGGGCGACCACCGCTGACCGAGGAACGCAAGGCCGCCGTCCGGCTGGAGATCGCCCGCGCCGCGGTCGGCCTGTTCATCGCCCAGGGCGTCGCCGCGACCACCGGCGAGCAGATCGGGCAGGCGGTCGGCGTCTCGGCGCGGACCGTGTGGCGCTACTTCCCCACCAAGGAGAGCTGCGTACGGCCGCTGTTCTCGACCGGCATCGACACGGTCGCCGCGGCACTTCGGCAGTGGCGTCCCGGCCGGCCCCTCCAGGAGGCCTTCGACCACGTCTGGACGGCCGACGCGGGCCTGCCCGGCCTGGACGTCGGCGCCCTGGTGCGACTGACCCGGACCGAACCGGGCCTGCGCGCGGTCTGGCTGCAGACCCATGACGAGGCGGAACCCGCGTTCGCGAGCGCCCTCGCCGAGCGAGCCGGACTGCCCGCCGACGACGTACGGCCGGCCATCTGGGCCGCCATGCTCAACGCCGCGCTGCGCGCGGCGGTCGAACACCACGCCCACCGGACGACCGGGCCGGCGGCCGGGCCCGAGGCGGCCCGGGCCGACCTCGCGGCGACCCTGCGCACCGCCCTGGCCGTCACGGCGGCCGGCCTCACCTGAGCGCCCGCGGCGGCGCTCAGGTGCTCGATGCCGCGGCCATCTCACGAAGGTCGCCGAGTCGCCGGAGTTCGAGGAACTCAAGCAGTCCGGACACGTGGCGAAGAACCCGCTGGCCGACGTGCTGCGCAACCACTGGCGCACTGTGCCGCGGGCGTTCTGTCTGCGCATGGCGCAGACCGCCGCCCACGCCGTGTCGGTGACCTTCGTCCTGTCCTGCCTGGACGACGGCATCGCGCCCGACGCGTCCGGGACGGTCAGCCCGACCGCCCTGGTGAGCGCGGCGGCGACGGGCATCGCGGCCACCATCCTGTGGGGCGCCCTGTCCGACCGCTGGGGGAAGGCGTCCGGTCTGCCCATCAACTCGGTGGCTCCCGGCCTCATCGACACCGACATCACCGTCGGCAAGCCCGACCCGGCTCGCAAGGCCGCGATGACCGCCGAGATCCGGGTAGGGCGCACCGTCGCCGACGTGATCGCCTTCCTCGCCCGCCCGTCATCCGCCTACCTCACCGGAGTGACCCACGACGTCAACGGCGGTCCTCACACGCACCGACACCCGCACCGACAAACCGCCGAGAGAAGCACGATGTTCGACGACCGCGCCGAGGACGAACGTGACGCTGCCGGGCGGCCGTGCCGGGGCGGTCCGGTCGGGCAGCCGGGTGTCTCCTGCCCGGCTGGGTGATCACCGGTGGCGGGGCGCAACCCCCGCTCATAGCTTCGGCCTCATGAACAAACGACACATCGCGTATCTCGCCTGCACCACCGCCGTCGTGGCCGCGGGGCTGGGGGCCGCTCCGTCGGTCCACCATCCGACCGTGCACAGCGTTCAGCCGGGGCAGTCCATCCAGAAGGCCGTGGACGCCGCCGAGCCGGGGGACACCGTCCTCCTCGCGCCCGGCACCTACCGGCAGAGCGTCGACATCACCGAGTCGGACATCACCCTGCGCGGCACCAGTGCGCGGCTCACCGTGCTGACGCCCCCCTCTGCGGCCGGCCAGAACGCCTGCGCCAAGGCCGGGAACGGCGTCTGTGTGACCGGCAGCGACAAGGCTCCCCTCAAGGACGTCACCGTTCGGTCGCTGACGCTTCGGGGCTTCGCGAAGAACGGACTGTGGGCCACCGGCACCGACCGGCTGAAGGTCCGGGAGGTCATCGCGGAGAAGAACGGCCAGTGGGGCATCGCCGAGGAACGCTCCGTACACAGCGTGCTCAGCCACAACATCGCGCGGAACAACGGCGACGCCGGACTGTTCGTGGCCAACACCGTCGACACCGAGGAAGGCGCCCGCGACGCCGACAAGACGGTGATCCGGCACAACACGACGACCGGCAACCGGGTCGGCGTCACCGTGCGGCGGCTGCGGAACCTGACCGTCGACCGCAACGAGGCCACCGGCAACTGCGCCGCCGTGTTCGTCGTGGGCGACGAGTCCAAGCCGCGCGCCGGCGCGCTGAGCGTGACGCGCAATCACCTCCACGCCAACAACAAGTACTGCGCCAAGACACCGCGGCTGCCCTTCCTGCAGGGCTCGGGCATCGTCCTCACCGGCGCCGAGGAGACGCTGGTCGCCTGGAACCGGGTGGAGAACAACAAGGGCACGTCCCCGCTGTCCGGCGGCATCGTCCTCTTCAAGAGCCTCGTCGGCACCCCCAACGAGCGCAACGACATCCGGGACAACCTGGTGACCGGCAACAGCCCGGCCGACCTGGCCAACCGGGACACCGCGAAGAGCAACACGTTCAGCAGCAACACCTGCACGCTCTCCGAGCCCGCCGGTATGTGCTGACCGACTCGCCCCCCCCACAAACGGCACAACAGCAGAAGCGAGGCAACGGATGACCACCGTTGATCCGGCTCCGCCGCCGCCCATGCGGCTGAGGGAGCTCGTATTCGGGGCGGCGTGCGCCGCCGCCGTCCGCGCGGCCGTCCGCCTGGGCGTGGCGGACGCGCTGGACGACAACCCCATGACCGTGGACGACCTGGCGGCGGCGGTGAAGAGCCAGCCGCACACCCTGCGCAGACTGCTGCGCGCGCTGTCCTGCCAGGGCGTCTTCACCGAGAACCCCGACGGCACCTTCGAGCACACCGAGATGTCCCGGCTGCTGCGCGAGGACGATCCGCACAGCCTGCGGTACATCGCCCTGTGGTGCACCGAGCCGTGGACCTGGAACGTCTGGCCACTGCTCGACGAGGCGGTGCGCTCCGGCCGCAACGTCTTCGAGGACGTGTACGACCGTGAGTTCTTCACGTACCTCAACGAGTCGGCCCCGGAGTCGGCCCATGTGTTCAACCGGGCCATGACGACGTCCAGCGAGCAGTCCGCACGTGACGTGGCCCTGCTGCTCGACCTCGGCGACGCGTCCTCGGTCGTGGACATCGGGGGCGGTCAGGGGCACGTCCTGGCCAGCCTCCTGGAGAAGCACGCCCACCTCCGCGGCACCCTGCTCGATCTGCCCGGCGTCGTCGAGAACGCCGACCCGCGGCTGCGCGCGGGCGGCTCCCTGTCCGGCCGGGTCGAGGTGGTGTCCGGGGACTGCCGCGAGGACGTCCCGGTCCAGGCGGACGTGTACATCATCAAGAACGTCCTGGAGTGGGACGACGACAGCACCCGCCGGGCGCTGGCCAACGTCCGCGGGGCGGCGCGGCCCGGAGCCCGGGTCGTGGTCATCGAGAACCTCGTCGACGACACCCCCTCGATGCGGTTCACCACCGCCATGGACCTGCTGCTGCTCCTCAACGTCGGAGGCGCCAAGCACACCCGGCAGAGCATGATCGACCGCCTGACCGACGCGGGCCTGGTCATCGACGGCATCCGCCCGGTCAACGCCTATCTCCACGCCTTCGAGTGCACCGTCCCCGGCTGAGCGCACCCACCACGAAACCCCGAGGCCGCCGGCCCGCGACTGACGCGGGACCGGCGGCCTCGGGGTTCGGCCGGGCGTCGGCTCAGGAACCGGCGCCGCGCTCCCAGCGGTAGAAGCACTGCGCCATGGCGTCCTTGGGGCTGCGCCACGTCAGGGGGTCGTACGGGCTGACGTACGCCTGAAGCTGCTCGCTGATGCTGCGGAACTCGGGGTGTGCGGCGACCTTCGCGATGGCGGGCGCAGGGTCCTGCTCGGCCTCGATGAGGTGCAGGTACAGGTCGTCACCGAACTGGAAGAGGCTGCGCCGGCTGACACCGACCAGGTGGGGGAGTTCACCCCGGTCGGAGGCGGCGAACACGTCGGCGATCCGCGGCGCCGAACCGGGCGCCATGCGGGCGACGATGAGGGCGTGGTGCATCGGCTGTCCTTTCCTGGACCGGGTCTCAGCGGGAGGACGCGACGGACGCGTTCTCGCTGTCGCGGGCGACCTGCTCGATCCGGTCCCGGATGAGGGCCATCTGCGTGCGGGAGTTGCGGTTGATGTTGTCCGTCATCCACTCGTCGTCGACCGGGGCGTCGGGCTTCATCGCGAAGTCCTGCGTCCAGCGCATCCGGACACCGCCGGGCAGCTCCGTGTACTCCCACAGGATGTCCATGTGCGCGAAGGGGCCCGTCTCGACGCGGCGGGCGCGGACGGTCAGCTTCTCGCGGTCCGGGGTGCGCTCCGACACCCAGCTCCACACCTTGCCGTTCTCGTCCGGGTGCATGGTCAGCCGGAACGTCGTCGTGTCCCCCTCACGGGAGAGGACCTCGACGGACGCGTACTCGCTGAAGAGCCGCGGCCAGTTCTCGAGGTCGTTGGTCATCTCCCACACCAGGTCGAGGGGAGCGTCGATGGTGATGCTGTTCTCGGTGTGTCCGGCCACGTTCAGGCTCCAGCCTTGAGGGTGCTGTTGACGAGGTTCAGGAACTCCTGGGGCGTCCGGCAGCGCTCCGAGTCGGGGGGGAGCGAGCGGCCGTACCGGTTCTCCAGCTCGCCGACGATGCCGAGCAGGCCGAGCGAGTCGAGGCCGAAGGAGTCGAAGGGGGAATCCGCGGACTGCTTCAGTTCCTTGGGGTCGACGGTGATGCCCGCCGCCTGCTTGATCAGGGCGGCCAGCTCGTCGAAGGTCACTTCGGTGGTGATCATGGGTGACTGCTCCTTCCCCGCCCGGACTACCGGGCGGATTCGTCACCGCGGCGCACGACCAGCGCCGCGTTGGAGCCCATCAGTCCCCTGCTGAGGACGAGGGCGGTGCGCAGCTCGGTGGGGCGAGCGCGCGACATCACCAGGTCGAGGTCGTGGCAGATGTCGAACACGTTGGGCGTGGGGGGCACCCGGCCTTGTTCCATGGCGAGCACCGCGGCCACCGTGTCCAGCACGGGTGCCGCGCAGTAGGCGCGGCCGATGCCGGTCTTCGGTGCCGTGACCGGGACCCGGGTGCCGTGCGCGCCCAGGGCGTCGGCGATCGCCAGCGCCTCGGCGCGGTCCGCCTCCGGGACGCCCAGGGCGTCGGCGAACACGACGTCTATCTCCTCCGGGGCGCAGCCCGCCTCGTCGAGGGCGCCGCGGATCGCGCGGGCGAGACCCTCCCGGGACTCCGCCCAGCGGGAGGCCCCGGTGAACGTGGCGGCATGGCCGGCCACGGTGGCCCGGACGGGCACCCCGCGCTCGCGGGCCCGCGTCTCGTCCTCGACGACGAGCAGGGCACCGCCCTCGGCGGGCACAAAACCGCATGCCTTCTCGGTGAACGGGCGGTAGGCCCGGTCGGGGTCGTCGACGGTGCTGAGCTCGGGGTAGCCGAGCTGGCAGACCATCGAGTACGGGGCGAGGGGTGCCTCCGCGGCTCCCACCACCATGACGTCGGTGCCGCGCCGCACGGCACGCGCCGCGTGCGCGAGGGAGTCGAGACCGCCCGCCTCGTCGCTCGCCACCACCCCGCACGGCCCCTTGAAGCCGCCGCGGATGGAGATCTGGCCGGTGCTCGCCGCGTAGAACCAGGCGATGGACTGGTACGGGCCGACGAACTTCGAGCCCTGTCCCCACAGCTTCTGCAGCTCGCGCTGGCCGAACTCGCCGCCTCCCGATCCGGCGGCGGTCACCACCCCGATGGAGAACGGCTCGGCGGGGTCGCCGCCGAGTCCGGCGTCGTCGAGGGCGAGCGCGGCCGCTGCCATCGCGAAGTGGCTGAACCGGTCGGTCTGGACGAGGAACTTCTCCTCGATGAGGGCCGCCGGGTCGAAGGCCCGGACCTCGCCCGCCACACGCAGCGGAAGGTGCTCGCAGCCCTCACGGCTGATCAGGTCCAGCACGCCGAGGCCCTCGCCGACGGACTTCCCGTAGGCGTCGGTCCCCAGTCCGTTGGGCGCGACCACACCGATGCCGGTGACGGCCGCGCGCCGGGTGCGCCGATTGCTCATCGTGTCCTCCCGCCCGGCCCGGTCAGCAGCACCGCGGACTGGAAGCCGCCGAACCCGCTGCCCACGGAGAGCACGTTGTTCAGCTTCCGCGGGCGGGCGGTGCGCGGGACGTAGTCCAGGTCGCATTCCGGGTCGGGGGTCTCGTAGTTCGCCGTGGGCGGCACGACCTGGTGCTTCAGCGCGAGGACGCAGGCGACCACCTCGATCGCGCCGATCGCGCCCAGTGAGTGACCCACCATGGACTTGATGGAGCTCATGGGCGTCTCGTAGGCGTGGGCGCCCAGGGACCGCTTCACGGCGGCCGTCTCGTGCCGGTCGTTCTGGCGGGTGCCGGAACCGTGCGCGTTGACGTAGTCGATCGCAGTGGGGTCGATACGGGCCTGGTCGAGCGTGGTGTCGATCGCCCGGGCCATCTCCAGTCCCTCACTGGTCAGACCGGTCATGTGGTAGGCGTTGCCGTAGGTGGCGTAGCCGCTGATCTCACAGAGGACCTCGGCGCCGCGGGCCCGGGCGTGCTCGTACTCCTCGAGGACGAGCACCGCCGCGCCCTCACCCATCACGAAGCCGTCGCGGTGGGCGTCGAAGGGCCGGGAGGCGTGCTCCGGGTCGTCGTTGTTGGGCGACGTCGCCTTGATGGCGTCGAAGCAGGCCATCGTGATCGGTGAGATCGGCGAGTCCGACGCCCCCGCGACGCAGACGTCGGCCCGGCCCTCGGCGATGGTGTGGAAGGCGTAGCCGACCGCGTCGAGTCCGGAGGTGCAGCCGGTGGAGACGGTCTGCACCGGGCCCCGGGCGTCGAACCGCTCGGCGACGACCGAGGCGAGGGTGCTCGGCGAGAACGCCAGATGGAGCTGGGGATCCGCCGCCCGGTGGTCCACGTCCCAGCGCCGGCCACGCTCGCTGACCAGCACGTAGTCCTGTTCCAGTCGGGTGGTCCCGCCGACCGCGCTGCCCAGGGACACCGCGGTGCGCCAGGGGTCCACGACCCCCGTGTCGAGTCCGGCGTCGCGGACGGCCTCACCGGCCGCGACCACGGCGAACTGGATGTAGCGGTCCGCGTGTTGGCACAGCTCCGCGTCCAGGCCGTGCTCGTACGGGTCGAAGTCGCATTCGGCGGCGATGCGCGAGCGCAGGCCCTCCGGATCGAACAGGGAGATGCCGCGGGTCGCGGTGCGGCCGGCTGCGAGGAGATCCCAGAACGCCGTCGCCCCGATGCCGCCGGGAGCGACCACACCGATACCGGTGACGGCCACTCGCCGGGTCATTTTATGGCCTCACTGGGCTCGGCCGTCCGGCCGCGCTCGGGCCCGCCGACCGTCAACTGCGGCCCGGCGGTGTTGCCTTCCGTCTCCTCCGTGTCGACGTGGCCGAGGCTCGGGTGCGGGGCGAGCGGGCCGAGGTGGAAGACCATGCGGGCCTCCCGGTCGCCGACGTTGCGGAAGCGGTGCCGCATGTCGACGGGGATCATCAGCCCCTGGTCGGTGCGGAGCCCGAACGGCTCACCGTCCAGGTCCACTTCGAGGGCGCCGCTGACGACGTACACGAACTCCTCGGAGTACGGGTGGTAGTGCTCGCCGATGCGCTCGCCGGGCTGGATGATGGCCAGCCCCATGAAGCCGCTGGTGGAGCCCACGGTGGCCGGTGTGAGCAGGGTCCTGAGGTCACCTCCGCGCCGTCGGTTGGGTTCCGTCTCGCTCAGGTCCACGATGCGTGGATGCTGCTTGGTCATGATCGATACCTCCGGGTGTGCCGGTGACGTCCGGGCGGACACGGCCGCGGACGTCACCGCGGTCGAGCGTCAGGACTCCGCCGAACTGCGGTCGGTGATGGGCAGCATGTCGGCGTGCGCCAGAAGCCGGTTGAGGTTGCGTTCCGAGTCCAGGGCGCCCTCGACGCCGATCGCGGCGCCGTCCAGGAGACGTCCCAGTTCCGCCGCCTTCCCCGGGCCCTTGACGCCGAGGGCGGCGAGCGGGTCCCGGTCGAGTTCGCCGGTGACGTCGACGAGGCGCACCACGATGTCGTCCCGCTGGAACACGGTGCTCGCGTACACCGGGCTGTCCGGTTCGTCCGCCGCGGCCTCGTCCTGGTGGGCGAGGAACCGGGCCAGATCCATGCCGCGGCCCGCCACGGCCGGGTAGTACAGCGCGTGCCGCCGCAGACCGGCGGGTTCCGGGCTCCCGGCCATCACATGGTGCACGGCCGGGAGCGCGGCCCGGGTGAAGAACACCCGCGCGGACTCGGGGTCGGTCAGATCCCGGTCCTGCTCCAGGTAGGGGTTGATGGCTTCCTCGACCGCGCGCACCTCCGGCTGACGTGCGACATGCCGCAGAGCGGCCAGCAGGTCGCCCTCCACCTCCACGGCCCGCACGACGCGGTTGCCGTGCATGAACAGCGAGGTGCGGCACAGCCGCGTGGTGTCGTCGACCTGCGCCCTGGGCGACTTGTAGCCGGCCAGGAGCTCCGCGACCTTGGACTCGGAGCCCGGCTTGACGGTGAAGGTGAGGGCGTGGCGCGCCACACCGTCGCCCACACGGGCCGCCGCCTGCAGGCCGGCCTTAGCGGCCTCGGGGGTGAGCGGCCGGCCGGGGCGGGTCTCGCGGAGGATGCTGTAGCGCATCGACCGGGTGTCCCGGACACAGCTGTGCATCGGGCGGACGGTCTCGACGTGCTCCTCGCTGTTCACCCACGCGAGGAACGGCGGGGCGCTCTCCCACTCGCTGGTGATGAGCCACTGCGAGGGGTTCTCGATCGACTGGCACAGCTGGTCACTGATGTGACCGGGGACGGACGCGACCTTGTTGCGCATGTGCTCGTACGCGTCGAGGAACTGCTCCTGGGCTCCTTCGTACAAGTCGAGCAGAAGGATCACCCGCAGCCTCGAGCCGTCGAAAGCCGACTGCGATATGCGTCCCGACGTGGTCATACGGCGCACCTCTCCTCTTCTTCCGGAAGATCAGGAACGACCTCCGTGTCCGATGGGCCGGGGTCGCCATGTGTCGATCGTTGACGCGACCCACGGTGCGCGCGAGCGACGTGGCGCACCTGGGTGAACCGCGCGCCATCCGGGTGCCGCCGGGACGCGGCACGGCCCGCACCGGGCATGGAATGTGCGTCCCGTTCCTCAGCCCGTCGAGGGCGACGCTGGAGGCGTTTCAATGAACCGATCGGACACGGCCGACGAGGTGGGGCACCGCACGCCCGTCCTCATCGTCGGCGGCTCCCTGGTGGGTCTGTCCATGTCCCTGTTCCTGGGGCGGCTCGGGGTGCCGCACACGCTGGTGGAACGCCACGCGGGCACCTCGATCCACCCGCGCGGTCGCGGAAACAACGTGCGCACGATGGAGCTGTTCCGGGCGGCCGGGGTCGACCGGCGCATCGAGGAGGCCGCGTCGGTCCTGGCGGACAACCACGGCATCCTGCAGACGCCGACCTTGGTGGGTGACGCCGGCGAGTGGCTGTTCCGGCGGATCGACCCGGGCGGCGGGCTCGCCCGGTTCAGCCCCGCCGGTTGGTGCCTGTGCAGCCAGAACGACCTCGAACCCGTGCTGCTGAGGAGTGCCCGGGAACTCGGCGGGGACCTGCGCTTCGGCACCGAGATGATGTCGTTCGACCAGGACCCCGACGGGGTGACGGCGCTGGTCAAGAGCCGTGAGACGGGCGAGCACACCACCCTACGGGCGGACTATCTCGTGGCCGCGGACGGTCCGCGCAGCCCGGTCCGCGAGCGGCTCGGCATCGGGCAGAACGGCCCGGGTGACCTGTTCCACAACGTCAGCGTCACCTTCACCTCCCGCGACCTCGCCGAGGTCGTCGGCGACCGGAGGTTCATCGTCTGCTACCTCACCGGTCCCGACGCCGACGGGGCCCTGCTGCCGGTCGACAACCGGGAGCACTGGGTGTTCCACGCTCCCTGGCACCCCGAACACGGCGAAACCCTGGAGGAGTTCACCGACGAGCGGTGCGTGGCCCACATCCGGCGCGCCGTCGGGGTGCCCGACCTCGACGTGACGATCACCGGCCGGGCCGCCTGGCACGCCGCCGAGCGGGTCGCCGAGCGGTACGCCGAGGGCCGGGTGTTCCTGGCCGGTGACTCGGCCCACGAGATGTCACCCACCGGGGCGTTCGGCTCCAACACCGGGATCCAGGACGCCCACAACCTCGCCTGGAAGCTGGCCGCCGTGCTCGGTGGCTGGGCCGGCCCCGCGCTGCTGCGGTCGTACGACGCCGAACGCCGGCCCGTCGCGGAGGCGACCAGTGCCCGCGCCTCGTCCCGCTCGGTGGAGCACAGCCACCCCGGATACACACCCGCCGGCGGGCCCGGCGGCCCCGGCGGCGGGAAGGGCGGCATCCTCAACGTGGCACTGGGCTACCGCTATCCGCGCGGCGCGGTCCTGGGCGCCGATCCCGCGACGCCGGTCGTGCCCGACTCGATCGCGCTGACCGGCGAACCGGGCAGCCGGGCCCCGCACCTGTGGCTGGACCGCGCCGGCACCCGGATCTCCACGCTCGACCTGTATGAGCGGTCGCTGGTGCTGCTGAGCTCGGAGCACGGTGCCTGGCACGCGGCGGCGGCCGACGTGGCGGCACAACGGGACGTACCCCTCGACGCGTACCGGATCGGCGACGGCCCCGACGCGGATCTGACGCCCGAGGCCGGCGCGGACTGGGCCCGGGCCCACGGGATCACCGCGGCCGGCGCCGTGCTGGTCCGTCCCGACGGCTTCGTCGCCTGGCGCTCCGAAGGCCCATCGGCGGACCCGGCGAAGACCCTGCGAGAGGCGATCGACACCGTCCTGGCCCGAACCTGACCCGGCTCCGATCCGAACCTGACACGGCCCCGATCCGGCCCCGATCCGGCCCCGATCCGGCCCCGATCTGGCCCCGACACGGCCCCGACACGGCCCCGATCCGGGTCGCGTCCTGGCCTCGACCTGAGACGGCCTCGATCCGGGTCGCGTCCTGGCCTCGACCTGAGACGGCCTCGATCCGGGTCGCGTCCTGGCCTCGACCTGAGACGGCCTCGATCCGGGTCGCGTCCTGGCCCCGACCTGAGACGGCCCCGACCCGGACCCGACCCTGGGTCCGCCCCGGGGCCGACCAGGGTCCGGCACGGCACCGGCGCGGGTCCGGCGAACGGGGCGGAAGCACACGCGGCGTCACGCTCCTCCGATGCCGCCCTGCCGCCCCCGTTCCGCCTTGGCCAGGTGCTGCTCGAACCGCTGGACCGCGGGTCCGTCGACGTTCCACGGCCAGGGCGTGACCACGCCCTCCAACGCCTGGAACACAGGATGCGCGTCGGCGGCACGCCCCGCCGCACACAGCGCGTACGCCAGCACGTTCAGGTCGGCCTGCGCCGCCGCGTGCTGGAAGAAGCCCGGCTTAGCCCACAGCGCCGCGGCCTGCTCCAGCGCCGCCGCGATCTGTCCGCCGTCCCACAGCTGACCGGCCGTCATGGCCCGCACGCCGCCCTGCGCCAGCAGCCCCTGGTACTGCCGGACGGCCGCGGTCAGCTCGACGGCGGCGCACGGCGCGTTGGCCGGGATGCGGGTGCGCACCACGTCGACGAAGTCGAGAACGGCCGCGCTGGACCCCCCTTCCTCCGGCGACAGATAGGCGAGCATCTGCAGATACGCCTCACGGTGCCAGCGGTCGCGTCCGGTGGCCTCCCGCCAGACGGCGTTGACGTCGTTCTGCCCGTACCGCTCGATCCGCGCCACACCGAGCAGCACCACCCACGGCAGCGGATCGTCCGGTCTCAGCTCGGCGGCCCGGTAGCACTGGGAGACCAGCTGCCCGGCATCCGCCAGGTGCCCGTCCCGCAGACCGCGCGCCAGCTCGACCCAGGCGTGGAACACCAGGGCGTCCGCGCTCTGCGGGTCCCGGCCCAGCCAGGCCGCCGCGATCTCCGCATCGGCCGTCGCCTCCGCCAGCACCGACGTGCGATGGCTGCGGCGGTCCCAGTCGTCGCCGGTCTCCTCCAGCAGGGAGGCGACGAGCGTCACGTCCGCGGTCCTGGCGCTCCCGCCCCGCTTGCTCAACCGCCCCAGCACCCGGGCCAGCTCGGCGTCGTCGAGGGCCGGCGCGATACGGGGACGTCTGCTGGTGCGACTGCTGAAGAGGGGCATGCCGGAAGACTAGGAACTGCGCGGGCCCCGGCAACCCGCACGGGACGATCGTTACCGATCTGGCCCTTGCCGTCGGGCGGCAGGGCACACCTGGGCGGGGCCGGACGACTCACCGGCCCCGCTCGCGGTGCTGCCTGCGCGGTCCCGGTCAGACCGCCGGGGCCGGGTACGTCGGGTACTCCACCCCGGAGACGTACTGGACGACCCGGACGACCTGGCAGGAGTAGCCGAACTCGTTGTCGTACCAGAGGTAGAGGATCGCGTTGTCGCCCTCGACCTTCAGCGCTCCGGCGTCGACGATCGAGGCGTGGCGCGAGCCGATGAAGTCGCTGGAGACCGCGTCGGGGGCGCTGATGAAGTCGATCTGGCGCTTCAGCGGCGAGGTCAGCGACACGTTGCGGAGGTGGTCGAGGACCTCCTGGCGGTCGGTGGCGCGGGCGAGCTGGAGGTTGAGGATCGCGATCGAGACGTCCGGCACGGGGACACGGATCGAGCTGCCGGTGATCGTCGCGTCGAGGTCGGGCAGCGCCTTGGCGACGGCCGAGGCGGCACCCGTCTCGGTGATCACCATGTTGAGCGGCGCCGACCGGCCGCGGCGCTCCGACTTGTGGTAGTTGTCCAGCAGGTTCTGGTCGTTGGTGAACGAGTGGACCGTCTCCACGTGCCCGCGCAGTACGCCGTACTCGTCCGCCATCGCCTTGAGCGGCGGGACGATCGCGTTGGTGGTGCAGGAGGCGCAGGACAGGATCCGCTCGTCCGGCTTGAGGGTGTCGTGGTTGACGCCGTGCACGATGTTGGGCACGTCCCCCTTGCCGGGCGCGGTCAGCACCACCTTGTCGACACCGGGACGCAGATGCTGCGAGAGGCCCTCGCGGTCACGCCACTTGCCGGTGTTGTCGATCAGGATGGCGTTCTTGATGCCGTACGCCGTGTAGTCGATCTCCGTCGGGTCGCCCGCGTAGATGACCTTGATGGTGTTGCCGTTGGCGACGATCGTGCTGTTCGCCTCGTCGACGGTGATCGTGCCCTGGAACTGACCGTGCACGGAGTCGCGGCGCAGCAGCGAGGCCCGCTTGACGATGTCCTGCTCGCCGCCCTGGCGGACCACGATCGCGCGCAGCCTCAAACCGTTGCCGGAGCCCGACTTCTCGATGAGCAGCCGGGCGAGGAGGCGGCCGATGCGGCCGAAGCCGTAGAGGACGACGTCGCGCGGTTCGCGGCGGTCGATCTTGTTGGCGCCGGTGGCGCCGGCGACGGCCTCGGCGGTGAACTCCTCGACCGACAGGCCCCGGTCGTCGGCGCGGTGGGTCGCGGCGAGCATGCCGATGTCGATCTGGGACGGGCCGAGGTCGAGCGTGGTGAGCGCCCGCAGGAAGGGCAGCGTCTCGGTGACCGAGAGTTCCTCACCGGCGATCTGCCGGGCGAAGCGGTGGGTCTTGAGAATGCTGACCACCGACTTGTTCACCAAGGAGCGGCTGTGCAGCAGGACGGTGACGTCCCGCTCGCGGTGCAGCTTCCCGATGATCGGGATCATCGACTCCGCGATCTCCTCGCGGTGCTTCCAATTGGTGAACGAGTCTTCGTTGACAGTCACAGGTTCATCTTTCGAGCTAGAGGGTGCTCATATGATAGCCATGGGGCGGCGAGGGCCGGAGGGGGTGCCCCGCCCCCGTGACCCCCTTGAGTGCGACCCGCACGAGCACCCGTAGTCCGCAGGATTGCCCCCCATGCGATCGGGTACGCGTGCAGCACCGTGCCCGGGGCGGATCTCCCGGGTGGGCCGCACACCGCCGCTAGCAGGGAATCTGTCATGGAAACACCCGCGCACGAGAACAACGCCCCCACGCCCGCCCAGCGGGCCCTGGACGCCCTGTCGGAGAACACCGAGGACACGGTGGCGCTGGACGCCCTCGCGAACAGCGACGTACTGATACCGGTTCCGGACGACGCGGGCGACGAGGAGGCCGCCGACCCGGGTGCGGTGGCCCTTCCGGTGCTGGAGCAGCCGGGTGGCACGCACGTGGTGCCCGTCTTCACCTCCGAGCTGGAGATGGCGGGACTGCTGCCGTTCGTCTCCCGGTACCGTCTGGTCCCGCTCGGCGCACTCGCCGCTCAGTGGCCGGCCGAGGACCTGTCCCTCACCATCGACGGCAGCTCCGAGCACCGTCTGACGCTCAGCTCGGAGGGGGTGCGCACCCTGCTGGCCCGCCCGTAGCGAAGGGATCCCGAGAGCCCCGGCAGGCCCGCACGGGCGGGAGGTCGCGTGCGCTACTCGCCCAGGGCGCGGGCCAGGGCGGCGCGCTGCACCGGCAGGACCTCGGCGTGCCGATCGCGGCCCTTGGACGTGAGCGCCACGTACACGCCGCGCCGGTCCTCCAGGCACACGCTGCGCTCGACCAGCCCGTCCTTCTCCAGCCGGGCGATGAGGCGGGACAGCGCGCTCTGACTGAGGTGGATCCGGCCCACCAGGTTCTGCACCCGGTACTGCTCGCCCTCCCGGGACGCAGCGGTCGCCAGCAGGTCGAGCACCTCGAAGTCCGAGGCGCCCAGACCGTACGGATGCAGCGAGCGGTCGATCTCGCCCAGGGTGCGCGCGTGCACCGCGAGGATGTCCCGCCACCGTTCCTCGAGCCGCGCGTCGGCCGTCTTCGCTGCCATACGGGAACGGTAACACTGGTTCGATATTCAATGAATGCGCGAGGACGGGCCGTTCCGGCTGGTCACGCGGGCGCGTTCCGCACCGGACCGCCGAGGTCGCCGTGCGAGGCCCCCACGCGGGCGACCGGCGTTCCGCCCCCGACGTCCTGCGGGCGCTTCGTTCACCGGTCCCTTCCCGCCGGGCCGGGCGAGCGGCGTACGGCTTCTCCGAACCGACCGCCTGATCCGGCCGGGGCGGGGGAGCGCCTCAGGTCGACGCCCGCTTCACCAGTTCCGTCGGCAGGATCACCGCCGCCGGGTCCTCGCCGCCGATCTGGGCGAGCAGCACCCGCACCATCTCGCTGCTGATGCGGTCCCAGGGCTGGCGGATGGTGGTGAGTTCCGGGCTGGCGGCGACGGCGGCGGGGGAGTCGTCGAAGCCACCGACCGCGACGTCCTCCGGTACCCGGCGCCCGGCCCGGTGCAGTGCCGTCAGCACGCCCTGGGCCATCAGGTCCGAGGCGACGAACACGGCGTCCATGCCGGGCGCCTGCGCCAGCAGCCGTTCCGCGCCCGCCTCACCGCCGGCCCGGGTGTAGTCGCCGGAGACGATGAGGCGCTCGTCCGCCTCGACGCCCGCCTCGGAGAGCACCTCGCGGTACCCGGCGAGGCGCTCCACCCCGCCCGGGGTGTCGAGTGGACCGGTCACCACGCCGATCCGCCGCCGGCCCAGCGCCAGCAGATGCCGGACCATGTCGCGGGCGCCGTCCCGGTCGTCGGCGGCCACGTAACTCACCTTCGAGCGCAGCCCGATCGGCTTGCCGCACGCGACCAGCGGCACACCCGCGGCCCGCAGCTCCTCGGCCACGGGGTCACCGGAGTGGCTGGAGACCAGCAGTACCCCGTCGACATGTCCGGCGGTGATGTACCGCGTGATGCGCCGCCGTTCGTCGTCCGTGCCGGCCAGCATCATCAGCAGCGGGATGTCGTGCGCGGCCAGCGCCTGCGTGCACCCGCGCAGCAGGACATTGAAGTTGGGGTCCTCGAAGAACCGCTCCTGGGGCTCCGTGAGCAGGAAACCCACCGAGTCCGACCGGCCGGTGATCAGCGAGCGGGCATGCCGGTTGACGACGTAGCCCGTCCTGCGGATGGCGGCGTCGACCGCCTGGGCCGCGGCCGGGCTGACGTAGTGACCGCCGTTGAGCACTCGTGAGACGGTGCCGCGCGAGACCCCGGCCTCGCGCGCCACGTCGTGGATCGTCGGCGGCTTGCGCCTGCCCCCCGTGTTGCTCATGGTCATGACTTTACGGCCCCGGAGAGCAGATCCAGACTCCAGAACCGCTGGATGACCAGGAACAGCGCGACCAGCGGGAACACCGCGAGGAACGCGCCCGTGATCACCAGCGTGTACAGCGCCGGAGTGTTGGCGCCCTGTTCGAGCAGCGTGTACAGACCGAGGGTGATCGGGAACTTCTCGTCGTCGCTGAGCATGATGTAGGGCAGCAGGAAGTTGTTCCAGATCGCCACGAACTGGAACAGGAAGACCGTCACCAGTCCGGGCACCATCATCGGCAGCGCGACCCGCGTGAAGATCCGCCACTCGCCGGCGCCGTCCATCCGCCCGGCCTCCACCACGTCCGCCGGCACCGCGGCCGCGGCGTAGATCCGTGCGAGGTAGACGCCGTACGGGGAGAGGATCTGCGGCAGCAGCACGGACAGGTAGGAGTCCGTGAGGTCCGCCTTCGCCAGCAGCAGGTACTGCGGGACGGCGAGGATCACCGGCGGCATCAGCACGCCCGCGAGCAGCACGTTGAACAGCGTCTCGCGGCCCCGGAAGCGGTAGACCGCCAGCGCGTAGCCGCTGACCGCGGACACGCACGTCGACAGCAGCGCGCCCAGTCCGGCGTACAGGGCGGAGTTGCCCATCCACTGCCAGTAGACGCCGTCCCGGTAGGCGCCGAGGTCGGAGAGGTTGTCGGCGAAGCCGCTGCCCGGCCAGAACGTGAAGGTGGAGAACAGTTCGGAGCCGGACTTGGTGGACGCGATGACCACCCAGGCGACCGGCAGCAGACAGTAGAGCGCGCCGAGCAGCAGCGTCAGGGTCGGGACCGGCGCGATCCGGCGGCGTCGCGCCGGGCCCCGGGTGGTGCCGGGGGTGGTGCCGGCCGTGGGTTCGGCCTGGTGCAGGGCCACAGAGCTCATCGGGCCGCCTCCTGCTTGTTGCGTCGGTTCGCGGCCCGCAGGAAGCCGAAGGACAGCACCAGGGTGGCGAGCGCGATGAGGGTCGCCTGGGCGGCGGCCGCGTGGATGTCGCCCTTGCCGAAGGCGTCCTGGTACACCTTCATCAGCGGACTCCAGGTGCTGGCCACGGAGTTGGTGAGCGGCTTGAGGGTGGTCGGTTCGTTGAACACCTGGAGCGTCGCGATGATCGAGAAGAAGAAGGTCAGCACCAGCGAGGGCGCCACCATCGGGATCTTGATCCGCAGCGCGATCTGCAGCGGGGTGGCGCCGTCCAGCTTCGCCGCCTCGTACACCTCGGCCGGGATGGCCCGCAGCGCGGTGTAGATGACGATCATGTTGAAGCCGGTGCCGCCCCAGACCGCGATGTTCGACAGCGCGAGGTACAGCGGGCCGCCGTCCAGCAGGTCGGGCTGGGGCAGGCCCAGCTTGTCCAGTACGAAGGAGAAGGGGCTGACGTCCGGCAGGTACAGGAAGCCCCACAGCAGGGCCGCCACCACGCCGGGGACGGCGTACGGCAGGAAGATCGCGAGCCGGGTGAAGGGGGCGAGCCGCACCTGCTCGGAGTCGAGCATCAGCGCGAACAGCAGCGCGAGACCCAGCATGACCGGCACCACGATGCAGCCGTAGCCGAGCACGCGCAGCGCGCCGTTCAGGAGCTCGCTGTCGGACAGGGCGCCGCTGTAGTTCTCCAGGCCGGCCCAGATCTCCTTCCGGGCGCCGGACCCCAGTCCGAGCCCGGAGACCTCCACCTTGCGGAAGCTGAGCCAGACGGCGTACCCGATGGGCAGCGTGAAGAACAGGACGAACAGGACCGTCGCGGGGACGAGGAAGAGGTACGGGGCCTTCCGGCCCCGGTACGACCCCGGGCGAGCTGCGGACTTCACTCGGCGACCCCGAAGCCCTGCTTCTTCAGGTCGGCGACCGTGTCCTCCTGCATGGTGTCCAGGGCGGCGGTGAAGTCCGACGTGTTCTTCGCGGCGGCACCGAAGGCGTCCTTGAACGTCGTGTAGGCGACGTTGACGTTCGGTCCCCAGGCGGACGGCGCGGTGGTCTCCGCGATCTCGGCGGCCTTCTGGTAGAAGTCGGGCTGGTTGGGGAAGTACTCCGGCGGGCTGGTGAAGGCGCCGCTGAGCTGGGCCGAGGTGGAGGCCGGGTAGATACCGCCCTCCTTCGCCAGTGCGTTCAGCGCGTCGCCGTCGGTGTTCAGCCAGGCGGCGAATGTCGCGGCGGCGTCCTTGTTCCCGGAGTCCGTGGTCACGGCGGTGGAGGAGCCGCCCCAGCTGCCGGTGCGGCTCTCGCCGGCGTTCCACTGGGGGAGCGGGGCCATCGCCCACTTGCCCTTGGTGTCGGGCGCGGCCGTGGTCAGCGTGCCCGGCGCCCACACGGCGCTCACCCACGCGATCTGCTTGCCGGTGTTGAGCGCCTTGTTCCAGGCCGGGGTGTACATCGGCTGGTTGTCGATGGCGCCCTCCTCGACCAGGCCGCCCCAGAACTCGGCGACCTTCTTGGTCGCGCCGTCGTTGATGCCGACCTTCCACCGGTCGCCGGAGGTGGTCCACCACTGGGCGCCGGCCTGCTGGGCGAGGCCCGCGAACAGACCGGAGTCGTTGGCGGAGAAGGTGGTGAGATCCGTGTCCGGAGCCACCTTCTTGAGCTTGCGCGCCGTCTCGGCGAACTCGTCCCAGGTCGTCGGGACGGTGAGGCCGTACTTCTCGAACAGGTCCTCGCGGTAGTAGAACATCATCGGCCCGATGTCCTGCGGGACGGCGTAGACGGCGTCCGTGCCGAGCGTGGTCTGCTGCCAGACGCCCTCGGCGAACTTGCTCTTCGCGTCGCCCACGCCGTCGCCTATGTCGGCGAGCGCGTCATTGCTGACCAGCGTGGGCAGCGCCTGGTACTCCGCCTGCACCAGGTCGGGCGCCTTGCCGGCCTTGTGCGCGGTGAGGATCTTGGTGACCAGGGTGTCGCCGGACGCCTGCTTCTTCACCGTGACGGTGATCTGCTCCTTCTTCCCCGGCCCCTTGTTCCACAGGTCCACGACCTTGTCCATGCCGGGAGCCCAGGTCCAGTACGTCAGTGAGACCGGGCCCGACCGGGCATCGCCGTCGTCGCCGGACTCCGAGCCGCAGGCGGCGAGTGCGGTGGCGCCCAGCGTGACCGCGACGGCGGAACTCACGAGGCGACGGCGCTTCGTGTACGGCATGGATCTCTCCCCTGACCTGGGCCTCCGCCTGGCGCGAAGACCGGCTGTCCCATCGGTGCGCGGCTCGCGCCGCTTCTGTGAGCGTTCACAGTAGAGAAACATCCCGGACACTTGTCAATGCTTGTTGCTGTGCGGTTATGTTGGCTTCGCCGCACCGTCAGGGTGTGTGTACGTTCACACATGATCGAGTACATCGGGAGAAAATCCATGCCGGAGACCACCCCCAGGGGCCTCACCGGGCTCGCCTTCGGTGGGGACTACAACCCCGAGCAGTGGCCGGAAAGCGTCTGGGACGAGGACGTCCGGCTGATGCGGGAGGCCGGCGTCACCATGGTGAGCGTCGGGATCTTCTCCTGGGCCCTGCTGGAGCCCTCGCCCGGCGTGTACGACTTCGGCTGGCTCGACCGGAACCTGGACCTGCTGCACGCAGGCGGCATCCGCGTCGACCTCGGCACGCCCACCGTGGTGCCGCCCGCCTGGTTCTACCGCGCCCACCCCGACGCGCTGCCCGTCACCGCGGACGGCGTGCGCCTGGAGTTCGGCTCCCGCGGCGCCATCTGCCACAGCAACGCCGACTACCGGGCGGCCGCCGCCAACATCACCACGCGGCTGGCCGAACGCTACGGCGACCACCCCGCGCTGGCGATGTGGCACGTCCACAACGAGTACGGCGTCCCCGTGTCGGCCTGTTACTGCGACTCCTGCGCCGGCCACTTCCGCCGCTGGCTGGCGACCACGTACGGCACGGTCGACGCCGTCAACGAGGCCTGGGGCACCGCCTTCTGGGGCCAGCGCTACTCCTCCCTCGAGGAGATCAACCCGCCGCGCCAGGCCGCGACGGTCGGCAATCCGGCCCAGGCGCTGGACTACCGGCGGTTCGCCGACACCACGATGCGGGAGAACTTCACGGCCGAGCGGGACATCCTGCACCGCCTCTCACCCGGCGTCCCGGTCACCACCAACTTCATGACCGCCCTCAGCCAGTGCGACTCCGTCGACTACTGGGCCTGGGGCCGCGAGGCCGACCTCGTCACCAACGACCACTACCTGATCACCGACGGCCGCCGCACCCACGTCAACCTGGCCATGGCCGCCGACCTCACCCGCTCCGTCGCCGGGGGCGCCCCCTGGCTGCTGCTCGAACACTCCACCTCGGGCGTCAACTGGCAGCCCCGCAACCCCGCCAAGGCGCCCGGCCAGATGGCCCGCAACTCCCTGGCGCACGTGGCGCGCGGCTCCGAGGGAGCCATGTTCTTCCAGTGGCGCCAGTCCCGGCGCGGTGCCGAGAAGTTCCACTCCGCGATGCTGCCGCACGGCGGCACCGACACCCGCGTCTGGCGCGAGGTGACCCGACTCGGTTCGGCCGTCGAGGCGTTGGCGCCGATCCGCGGCACCCGCACCGAGGCCGACGTGGCCGTGCTGTGGGACTGGCAGTCCTGGTGGGCGCAGAACCTCGACTGGCGCCCCAGCGAGGACCACGACGCACGCGAACGGGCCGACACCTATTACGAAGCCCTCTACGACCACCACCTCACCGTCGACTTCGCCCACCCCGAAGCCGACTTGTCGAGGTACCCCCTTGTCGTCGTACCGGCCCTGTACCTGATGACGGAGGCGGCCGGGCGCAACCTCGAGGAGTACGTCGAGAACGGCGGCACCCTCGTCGTGTCGTACTTCTCCGGCATCGTCGACGAGCACGACGCCGTCCACGACGGCCCCTACCCGGGCGCCCTGCGCGACGTCCTCGGCGTGACGGTCGAGGAGTTCTCCCCCCTGCTGCGGGGTGAGCGAGTGCGCCTGACCGGCCCCGACGGCGCCGGACTCGACGCCGACGTGTGGACGGAGTTCGTGGTGCCGCGCGGCGCCGAGACCGTGTGGACGTACGCCGACGGCCCGGCCGCCGGCCGCCCGGCCGTCACCCGGCACCGGCTCGGCGAGGGCACCGCCTGGTACGTCTCCACCCGGCCGGGCGCCGAGGGCCTCGCCACGCTGCTCGGCCGGGCGGTCGAGGACGCCCGGATCACCCCCCGCGCCGACCTGCCCCGCGATGTCGAAGTGGTGCGCCGCGCGGGCGAGCCGGGCACCTTCCTGTTCGCGATCAACCACACCGCCACCGACGCCAAGGTGCCGCTGGACACCCCCGGCACCGAGCTGCTGACCGGTGAACGGGCCGCGGGCCGCCTCGCGGTCCCGGCCGGAGCCGTCCGGGTCGTGCGACTCGACGGCTGAGCCGCGACTCCCCTCCGCCCGTGTGAGCACGCGAGCCGCGGGCGGAGGGGGCCCTCGCCCCCGGGCGCAGGGCAGCACCCCTCACCCCACGTCGAAGGGACGACGAACGGTCATGTTCCATCCCGGACGCACACTCCGAGCCCTGCTGCCGCCGCTCGCGGCGGGACTCGCTCTCACCGCCCTGCCCGCCCAGCACGCCACCGCCGCGAGCACCCTCACCAATGGTGGCTTCGAGGCCGACGGCTCGGGTGCGGCCACCCCGGACGGCTGGTCCGAGTACGGCGACACCGGCGCCTCCTACACGGAGTCCGGTGGCCGCAGCGGCAGCCACCGCCTGTCCCACTGGTCGTCCTCGGCCTACGAGGTGGAGACGTACCAGCACCTGTCGGGGCTGGCCAACGGCGCCTACAAGCTCACCGCCTGGGTCCGCTCCGGCGGCGGCCAGAACGCGGCGTACCTCGCCCTGAAGAACTGCGGTGGCGCCGAGCGGCGCACCGACCTGCCGGTGTCCGACACCGGGTGGATCCGGATCGTCGTGCCGGTCGAGGTGACCAACAACCAGTGCACGGTCGGCGTCACCAGTGACGCGAACGCCGGCAACTGGATCAATGTGGACGACCTGACCTTCACTCCGGGCACCTCGGGCCTGGCCGTCAAGGGTGCCGACATCTCCTCCCTGCCGAAGAGCGAGGCCGTGGGCGGGGTCTACCGGACCGCGTCCGGCGGCACCGGCGACGCCGTCGCCCTTCTGAGGTCCGCCGGGATGAACTACGCCCGCCTGAAGGTGTGGGTGAACCCGGCCGACGGTTACCACGACAAGGCGCACGTCCTGGCCCTGGCCAAGCGGATCAAGGCGCAGGGCATGAAGCTGCTGGTCGACTTCCACTACTCGGACGCCTGGGCCGACCCGGGCAAGCAGAACAAGCCCGCCGCCTGGGCCGGACACTCCTACGGGCAGTTGAAGAAGGACGTCCACGACCACACGTACGACGTGCTCAGCGCCCTCAAGGCCCAGGGCACCACCGCCGACATGGTGCAGGTCGGCAACGAGATCAACGGCGGCATGCTGTGGAGCGAGGGGTCCACCGACAACTGGACGCAGCTCGCCGGTCTGCTCAACTCCGGCTACGAGGCGGTCAAGGCGGTCGACCGGTCCACGGTCGCGGCGCTGCACCTCGCCGAGGGCGGTGACCTCGAGGGCACCCGCTGGTGGTTCGACAACGCGGTGTCCCACGGCGTGAAGTTCGACGCCATCGGCCTGTCGTACTACGGCTACTGGCACGGCACGCTGCACGCCTTCCAGACCACCCTGGACGACGCGGCCACCCGCTACGGCAAGCCCGTCTTCGTCGCCGAGACGGCCTACCCGTTCCGCCTGGACAGCGAGGACGGGCTGGAGAACATCATCGACACCACCGCCGAACTGGTCCCCGGCTATCCGGCGACCACCACCGGCCAGACCCGGTGGATGAACGACGTGGCGAGCATCGTGGAGGCCGTCCCGAACAGCCGCGGGCTCGGCGTCTTCTACTGGGAGGCGACCTGGACCGCCCGCGGCGGCAACGGCTGGGACCCCGCCGACCCGTCCTCCGGCAACGGCTGGGAGAACCAGGCGCTGTTCGGCTACGACGACCGCGCGCTGCCGGCGATGGCCTGGTTCCGCCACCGGTAGGACCGGTGAGGTGCGGCCGGGCACCGGGCCCGGGTCACCCGGTGCCCGGCCGCGCACCGACTTGATAGGCAAGTGCCTGCTTGCCTATGCTGGGGTCGTGGCCGACGACCTCTTCAAAGCACTGGCCGATCCCACTCGCCGCACCATCATGGACGAGCTGGCGGAGAGGTCCGGGCAGACGCTGTTCGAGATCTGCGCGCGCCTGAGCATGAAGCACGGGCTCGGCATCTCGCGCCAGGCGGTCTCCCAGCACCTCGCCGTGCTGGAGGCCGCCGGGCTCGTCGAGACCAGGCGGGAAGGCCGCTACAAGTTCCACGACCTGACCACGGCCCCGCTGCGGCAGATCACCGAGCGATGGCCCGTGTCCGACACACCGGGACCGGAGGGCAACACCCCATGAAGATCCATCTGACCAGCGTCTTCGTCGACGACCAGGCCGAGGCCGAGCACTTCTACACCGAGATCCTCGGCTTCGTGAAGAAGCACGACGTCCCGGTGGGCGAGAAGGACCGGTGGCTGACCGTCGTCTCGCCCGAGGAGCCCGCCGGCACCGAACTCCTCCTGGAGCCCGCCGGCCACCCGGCCGTCAAGACCTACCGCGACGCCCTGGTCAAGGACGGCATCCCGCTCGCCCAGTTCGCCGTCGACGACGTCCGGGCGGAGTACGAGCGCCTGCGCGGCCTCGGTGTCCGCTTCACCCAGGAACCCCTGGAGATGGGCCCCGTCACCACCGCCGTCCTCGACGACACCTGCGGCAACCTGATCCAGATCGCGAGCCGGCCGCAGTAGACGCCGGGATCGCCGGTTTCGCGCGCAGTCGGAGCACGGACCTGGTGCGGATCCGGCTGACCCGGCTCTCGGTCACGCCCAGGACGGTGCCGATCCCGGCGAGGGTGAGCCCTTCGTCGGCCCGGCCGTGCCGCCGGGCGCAGCCGCCGGCCTCGCGGGGCGTCGGGTCCCGGACAAGGTGTCGGCAGTACGGGACACACGTGCCCCGCCGGGGGGACAGTGGAAGGGCTCCGGAGCGAGGAAGCCCGGCGCGGAGGTGTACGAGATGCTGAGGACCCCCGTCGACGGGACACGGCTGCGCATCCTGACGTGGCTGAGGGAACCGGGCACCGCCGAGTGCGGCCTCACCGCGGACGACGTCGCCACGAGGCTCGGTGTGCCCCATCAGGTCGCCCTCACCCACCTCCGGCTGCTCACGGCGCTCGGCATGCTGCGCGCCGACCACTTGGCCGGCCCGCCGGTCTACCGGTGCGACGAGGCGCGGATCGCCGAGGTCGCGGAGGTGTTCGAGAAGGGGTGGTAGCGGCGCCCCGACCGGCGGCCTCCCTTCTCCCGCGGTTTCTCAGCCCGCCTGGCGCAGTGGCTCCCCGACCTGCCGGAGGTGGCGCAGGGCCTCACGGTGCGAGGCGAGCAGCCCCGTCCGGTAGTACGGGATGCCCAGCTCCGCGCAGTACCGCTCGGTGATGAGCTGGGCCCTGCCGAGGGCCGGCGTCGGCATGCTGGGGAACAGGTGGTGCTCGATCTGGTAGTTCAGCCCGCCCATGAACGCGTCGATCAGCACACCGCCGTCCACGTTGCGGGAGGTGAGGACCTGCCGGCGCAGGAAGTCCAGCTCGGTGCCCTCCTCGATCATCGGCATGCCCTTGTGGTTGGGGGCGAACACGGAGCCGAGGTAGATCCCGAACAGGCCCTGGTGGACGGCGATGAACGCGAGCGCCCTGCCGGGAGAGAGGACCAGGAACAAGCCGCCGAAATACACCACGAAGTGGGCGACGAGCAGCGTTCCCTCCAGCACCGGCCGCTTCATCGACGGACGGCGCAGAGCCCTGAAACTGCTGAAACTCAGATTGAGGCCCTCCAGAGTCAGCAAGGGGAAGAAGAGGGCAGCCTGGTGTTTCCCGATGAATCGCGCCGGGCCCTTGGCCTGTTTCGCCTGACGCCGTGACCACACGAGAAGGTCGGGGGCGACGTCCGGGTCCTTCTTCTCGTGATTGGGGTTCGCGTGGTGGCGCGTGTGCTTGTTCATCCACCAGCCGTAGCTCATGCCCAGCAGCGCGTTCGCCACCAGCAACCCGCCGATCTCGCTGGGGCGCCGCCGGGAGAACACCTGGCGGTGCGCCAGGTCGTGCGCGGCCAGGGCGAGCTGTCCGAACACCAGGGCAAGGGCGGCGGCGACGAACAGCTGGCTCCAGCTGTCGCCCAGGACGACAAAGGCGGTGACACCTCCCGCGAGTGCCAGGGCGACGGCCCCGAAGCGCACCGTGTAGTACAGCGGGCGGCGCCCGAGCAGCCCCGCTTCCGATATGCGCCGTGACAGTTCGGAGAAGTCGCTTCCCTTTTCGCGCCCCTTTTCCTGCCGCTTCCCGTTTCCCTTTTCGCCTTCACGCGGGGGAGGGATGTCCGTGAGCACTGTTGAGTTGGCCATGTGCTCAGTATGGAAAACGATGACGCCGGCGCAGAATGCTGTTGGCCCCCCGATGCGGGGTATGGCTGGCACCACCCCGCCTTGACAGGTGCCGGGCTCTCCCCGCAGGATCGCTCCGTGAACCTGTCAGACAGCCAGACAGGTGGGTCGGGGCCGCGACGCGTCAGCGCGATGGAAGCGGTGCTCGCCCACCTTCGCGGCGCCATAGAGCGCGGCGAGTACGCCATCGGCGACAAGCTCCCCTCCGAGGCCGAGCTGTGCCGCGCCCTCGAGGTCTCCCGGCCCGTCCTGCGCGAGGCACTGCGGGCCCTGCAGACGATGGGCCTGACGGTGTCCAGGACCGGCAAGGGCACCTTCGTCGTCGCCAACGCCGTCGACGACCCCACCTTCGGCGACTACGCGGCCAGCGATCTGCTGGAGGTGCGCCGGCACATCGAGATCCCCGTCGCCGGGTACGCCGCGCAGCGCCGCACCCCGGAGAACCTGGACCATCTGGCCCATCTGCTGGAGCGGATGGAGCGGGAGACCGACACCACCGCGTGGGTGGCGATGGACACCCTCTTCCACCTCGCCGTGGCCGAGGCCGCCCAGAACCCGGTGTTCCGCCGGGTCATCGAGGAGATCCGGGACGCGCTGGCCCGCCAGTCCGCCTTCCTCAACGAACTCGGCGGCCGCCGCGAACAGTCCAACCGCGAGCACCGGGCGATCGTGGAGGCCCTGACCGACGGATGCGAGCACGACGCCGTCGAGGCCATGGCCCACCACCTCGACCGCGTCGAGAAGACCCTCACCGACATCGTGCGCCCCGCGCGCACGGGGACGCCGGCCACCCCGGTGTCCGGACGTCCCGGCACATCGCCGTGAGCACCTCCACCACCGGAGCCGACGCATGACCCCCGCGCCGGCCCACGACCACCCCCAGGCAGTGATGAACAGCAGTCTCCCCGCGGACGCACCCCTGATCCGCGAGCCCCTCCACGCCCCCGTCGCCCACCTGATACGCGGCGGCGTCGTGGAAGGCATCCACTACGGTTCCGTCGTCGTCCTCGGCCCCGACGGCGCGGTCCGGCTCCAGCTCGGCGACATCGAGGCCGCCTGCTATCCGCGCTCAGCGCTCAAGCCCGTCCAGGCGGTGGCGATGGTCCGGGCGGGGCTCCCGCTCGACGGTGAGCTGCTGTCGCTCACCGCGGCCAGCCACTCCGGCGAGGAACGCCACCTGGCCGGCACCCGCCGCATCCTGGAACTCGCCGGGCTGACGGAGGAACACCTGCGCAACGTCCCCGACCTGCCGTTCGACCCCGTCGTCCGGGACACCTGGGTGCGCGAGGGCCGCACGCCCTCCGTGCTCGCCCAGAACTGTTCCGGCAAGCACGCCGCCATGCTGTACACGGCCAGGCTCAACGGCTGGTCCCTCGACGACTACCTCGACCCCGCCCACCCCCTCCAGCAGGCGATCGCCGAGATCGTCGAGGACCTCACCGGGCAGCGGGTCGCGACGGTCACCGTCGACGGCTGCGGCGCACCACTGTTCTCGGTCTCCCTGCACGGCCTCGCCCGCGCCGCCGCCCGGATCACCACCGCCGCGCCCGGCACCCCCGAGGCCCGGGTGGCCGACGCGATGCGCGAGCACCCCGAGACGGCCTCCGGATCCCGCCGGGACGTGGCCGCGCTGATGCGCGCGGTCCCGGGACTGCTGGCCAAGGACGGCTTCGAGGGTGTGCAGGTCGCCGCCCTGCCCGACGGCCGAGCCGTCGCCGTGAAGATCGCCGACGGCGGCGACCGGGCACGCGTCCCGGTCGCCGCGGCGGCGCTCGCCCGCGCGGGCGTGGACTCCGCCCTGCTCACGCGGTTCGCGGGAGAGCCGCTGCTCGGGGGCGGGAGGCCGGTCGGTGCCGTACGGCCGGTGCGCGCGCTGGATCCGGTGACCGCCCCGGCCGCAGCCTGACCGCTCGCGGTGCCGCCGCGGTCGTCGGGGCCGGTGTCTGACCGCTCGCGGTGCCGTCGCGGTCGTCGTCGGGGCCGGTGTCTGACCGCTCGCGGTGCCGCCGCGGTCGTCGGGGCCGGTGTCTGACCGCTCGCGGTGCCGCCGCGGTCGTCGTCGGGGCCGGTGTCTGACCGCTCGCGGTGCCATCGCGGTCGTACGGACGGCCCCGGTCCCGTCGTGTGCACCGCCATCGTTGAGGCCTGCCGGGAGATCCGCGCGGGCAGGCTGGGAGTCGCCGAACTTGTGCCGGAGAAAGGCCTGTTGCCGGCCGACACGCTGGCCGGGCTGCTGCGTCCGGAAGTCCTCGCGGGCAGCCGCACCCTCGCCTGACCCGCGGCCACCCGGTCCATCACCAGGACGGTACCGGGCCCCACTTGACGCGCAGGAACAACGACACCCCGGCGCCGCCCAGCAGGGCGGCGCCGGCGATCGTCCAGGACACCGGCGCTCCTGAGGCGCTGTCCCCGTGTGCCACCGGGGCCGTGGCGGACTGCGCCTGCGGGCCTCGCAGCAGTCCGGGCCGCAGCGCGTCCAGCGATCCCACCGGATGCACCCGGCCGGTCGCGTCGAACCCCCAGTCCAGCAGCGAGCGCGCCTCCTCGTACACCGTGTGACCGCCGCCCGAACGGGGGTTCATGACCGACACCACGAGGGTGCGCCCGCCCCGGCGCGCGGCGGCCACGAGGGTGTGTCCGGCGTGGCTGGTGTAGCCGTTCTTGATCCCGATCAGGCCACGGTAGGGTTCGACGCCGTCCGCGCCGGTGAGCAGCCGGTTGGTGTTCCGGATGACGTAGAAGCCGCCGTCGCGGTCCGGGAACCGGGCCGCGGCCCGGGCGCAGTACCGCGCGAACTCGGGGTTGCGCAGACCGGCCCGGCCGAACACCGCCAGGTCGTACGCCGATGACACCTGGCCGGGCGCGTCGTAGCCGTCGGGCGACTTCACCCGGGTGTCGCGGGCGCCCAGGGCGCGGGCTTCCTCCTGCATGCGCTCGGCCGTGGCCCGCCAGCCGCCGCTGAGCGCGGCCAGCACGCGCACGGCGTCGTTGCCGGAGTTGAGGAAAACGCCGTTCCACAGGTCCGAGACCCGGTACGCACGGTTCTCGGCGACCCCGACGAGGCTGCTGCCGGTTCCGATGCCCGCGAGCTCCTTCTCGCTGACGCGGTGCCGGATGCCGGCGGGCAGGACGGGCACGACGGTGAGGGCGAACAGCGTCTTGAGCGTGCTGGCGGGCGGCAGTCTGCGGTGCGCGTCGTGTGCCGCCAGCACGTCGCCGGTGCCGGCGTCGGCGACCAGCCACGAGAGCGCGGACACGTCCGGGACCTCGGGAGCCCCCGGGCGCGGGCGGACGTGCGTGCCTTGCCGGTACAGCAGCGACGCGGGCGCGGCCGTCGCCCGCGGCCCGGGGTCGATGCCGGTACCGGTGGTCGCCGCGGTGGGAGCGAGCGCCAGCAGGCCGGCCGTGCAGAGTGCGCCGGTGGACACGGCAGCCCGCGAAGCAAATCCGATAGTCATACCGCAAACGTAGGAATGGACCCCGGGAACACCGCGCTGCCCCGGCCGGGGGACCGTTCGCGAGCACCCGGATGCCACACACCGACGGGGTGTCAGCCGCCGGGCAGGGTCGGCCGGACGCGCCGCAGGAACGTCGCGTTGTCGGGGGTCTCGCGCATCCGCCCCAGCAGCGTCTCCAGGTTCGCCTGCCCGTCCCCGGACCGCAGAACCCGCCGCAGTCCCTGTACGGCGGTCAACTCGGCCGGAGCGAGCAGCAGTTCCTCACGGCGGGTGCCCGAGCCGGTGATGTCGACGGCGGGGAACAGCCGGTGTGCGGCCGTCTCGCGGCTCAGCCGGAGCTCCATGTTGCCGGTGCTCTTGAGTTCCTCGAAGTAGAACTCGTCGGCGCGGGAGCCGGTCTCCACCAGGGCCGTGGCGAGGATCGTGAGCGAGCCGCCTTCCTCGGCCCGACGGGCGGCGCCGAAGAACCGCTTGGGCCCGAGCAGCGCCGACGCGTCGACACCGCCGCTGAGGGTGCGGCCACCGGACGCGGCCGCGTTGTTGTACGCCCGGCACAGCCGGGTCAGCGAGTCGAGCAGCACGACGACGTCCTCGCCGGCCTCGACCAGCCGCTTGGCCCGCTCGACGACCAGCTCGGCGAGCGCGATGTGCTGCTTGGCCGGCCGGTCGAAGGTCGAGGCGTACACCTCGCCGCGCACCGAGCGGCGCATGTCGGTGACCTCCTCGGGCCGTTCGTCGAGCAGTACCACCATCAGCCGGCACTCGGGATGGTTGCCGGCGACGGCTGCCGCGAGCTGCTGGAGGAGGACGGTCTTGCCGGTCTTGGGCGGGGCCACGAGCAGCCCGCGCTGCCCCTTGCCGACCGGCGTGAGCAGATCGACGACCCGCCCGGCCAGTCCGGACGCCGGATGTTCCAGGCGCAGGCGCTCGTGCGGGTGAAGGGGAGTCAGGTCGCGGAAGTGACGCCGGCCGCGCAGTGCGTCGGGCGTGCGGCCGCCGACCCGGGTGATCTCGGCCAGGCCGCCCCGGTCACCGCGGACGGCCTGCAGGTGGTCGCCCTTGCGCAGGCCGTGGCGGCGCAGCAGCGTGGGGGAGACGGCTGGGTCGGAGGGGGAGGGCAGGCAGTTCTCGGCGCGCAGGTGCCCCTTCCCGGCGGCGTCGATGTCGAGGACGCCGGTGACGAGCTGGGGCTGCAGCGGTACGGGAGGGTGATCGAGCGTGGTGACGGTCATGGGGGCCGGTCCTTTCGTGGACGACGGGCGGGGACACGCGGTGGGAAGGAGAGAAGACGCGCGGGGAGGGCCAAAGCGCGCCTCCGGGCGGCGGGAACAGCACCCCGGTCACGGCGGAGACATCCTGCCGAAGAGGTGGTGTGGGAATGCCGGTGCGCCGGTCGGAAACGACGGGCGGGTCGGCGAACCGATGAGATCTCGAAGAAGAACTGGCACCGGCGCCCGAACAGGGGCGTGCCACGAGTGCCGTTTGCACTCTACCACCCGGTGCGGTGGTGCGGGCGGGGAGCAGCGGGCGGGCGCCGTACCGTCCGCTCGCCTGGGACCTGTCTGACCATTCGCGTCGTCGCCCGCAGGGCGGCCTGGCGGCGTCAGGTGCGTGCTCTCGGCGTGCCGGGCGCAGAGCCCCGTACGGGATGTACTCGGCTCTGCGCCCGGTGCGGCGAGAGTGCGTGCATGGCGTCGCGAGGCAGGCGGGAATGGTCAGACAGGCCATAGGCTGAACCGATGTTCAGCCCCGAAGGCCCCCGCCTGCGTGAACTCGCCGTCCAGGCCCTGTCGTCCGTGGAACGCGGCTACGACCTCCTCGCGCCGAAGTTCGACCACACTCCCTTCCGCACGCCCGATTCGGTGCTCGACGCCACCGCCTCGGCGCTGTGGCGGACGGGGCCCTTCGGCTCGGGGCTCGATCTGTGCTGCGGCACGGGGGCGGGCGTCGATGTGCTGAGACAGGTGTGCGAGGAGACCGTCACCGGGGTGGACTTCAGTACCGGCATGCTGGACATCGCGCGGGCGCGCACGCGGCCGCCGGGGCCGCCGGTCACCTGGGTGCGGGCGGACGCCCGGTCGCTGCCGTTCGGGCCGGTCTTCGACCTGGTGGTCAGTTTCGGGGCCTTCGGCCACTTTCTGCCGCGAGAGCTGCCGGGCCTGTTCGCGCAGGTCCACTCGGTGCTGCGGCCGGGGGGACGCTTCGTCTTCCCGGTGGTGGCGCCGCCCCGGCCGGGCTCACTCACCTACGGGATGCTGCTGGGGTTCGACGCCGTGATGCGCGTGCGCAATGCCGTCCGGCGTCCGCCGTTCGTCATGTACTACCGCGCCTTCCGCTTCGGCGACATGTGGCGCGAGCTGACCCGGGCCGGGTTCCTGGTGGAGTTCTGGGCGCTGCCCGAATTCGGGCAGCGCCGGGACGGTAGCCCCAGGGTCCGGCTGGTCGTGGCGCGGCGACCGGAGGGCTAGCGAGTTGGATTTGCCAACCCAAGGGTACTCATGCGTTGGATTGTCGAACTCACCAGGCTGGGGTGGGTCACGTGACCGGCCGGGCCCTCGACGCCGCCGCGGTCACCACCCTCGCCGACGTCCTGCCGCCGGCCCTGTACGCCCGCTGGCGCACCCCGCGCCCGGTGCCCACCGCCGAACTGACCCTCCACTTCACGCGGCTCCGCGGGGCTGGGCGCTCGTCCGTATCCGCACCGGGCACGCGGGCGGCGGCTGGGCGGTCGACGACGGTGCGGTGTGGTCGGCCGGCCGGAGACTGCTGGCGACGGGCCGCCAGGCCCGCGTGATCCGGGAACGGCGGGACCCGGCACGCCCGGTCAGACCGCGGCCGGTACGGTGAACTCGTAGACCAGGGCGTCCTGTTGGGCGTCCATGACCAGCTCGGTGATCTCCAGTGGGCGGGCGTGCTGGTCGTGCACCCGCCGGGTGACCCGAACCGACGGCGTCCCCGCGATCCGCGTGATCGTGTCGCGGTGGTGCAGCGTCAGGCCCGCCCTGCGCATCCAGTCGTAGGCCCGCCGCAGCTCGGCGGCGCCGGTGCCGTCGGCGCGGTCGCGGTAGCGGCCCAGCTCCTGGACCTCCGCGAGCGCCACGGCGGAGAACGAGGTCACGGCCGTCCGCAGTTCCCGCCCGTCGGCCGAAGCGGACCAGTAGCGGTGGACCAGTGTCGGCCGGGCGGGAGCCACCAGCAGGGCCTCGGCGTGCCCGGGTGGCGGAACCTCCCAGGCGACGGTGGCCCTGGTCACCGCGGACCGGGTGGACCACCGGGCGCCGACCGGGAAGCCGGACGAGGCGGGCGTCTCCACCGGCGGGCCGGGCAGCGTGGCGTGGCTGCCCCGCCGGTCGGTGGAGACCAGCCCGTCGCGGCGCAGCATCTGCAGCGCCTGCCGTACGGTCTCCCGGCTGACCTCGAAGTGCTCGGCCAGGTGCCGCTCGCCGGGGAGGCGTTCGCCGGGCGGGATGGTCCCGTCGCGCAGTTCGCCGAGCAGCTTCGTAGCGATCCGCCGGTAGAGGGGCTCCCCTTCGGTGATCGGGTGGTCGTGCGGGGTGGTGCGGGCCATGCCGCGCCTCCTGTTGGTGACGTTCGGTAGCCGTGCGGGCTCGTAGCGCCACCACATCTAGCATTGGTCTAAACCACGAGGGAAGAGGGTCCCGGCACTTCGGCCGGAACGGCACCGGGCGCCACCCTCTCGTACGCCCATGACGTCCCGCTTCCGGGCCCGGAGCGCCGCGCGGGTCGCCGCCGCCGCCATGACCGAAAGGCGGCGGGTGGCCGGCTCCCCGTCGCGCCGTGGCCCGCGCGGCCTCCCCGGACGGCCCCGGGCGGCCTCAGATGTACGAGCGCATCCAGCGCAGCTTGGCCGCCTCCTGGAAGGGGCCGCCGCCCTCGTGGTCGTTGAAGTCGTACACCTCGATCGCCTTGTCGTCGTGCGCCCAGGCGTTGAACGCCCCGAAGACCGTCGAGGGCGGGCAGGTCTGGTCCTCCAGGGCCGCCGAGAACAGGGCGGGGGACCGGCCGCGGGCGGCGAAGTGCACACCGTCGAAGTAGGACAGGGTGCGCAGCGCCTCCTCGGTGCGGCCGCGGTGCGTCTTGAGGTAGAGGCCGATCTCCCGGTACGGGTGCCGGTCCGTGAGCGTCGCCGCGCGCGGGAAGTCGCACAGGAAGGGCACGTCGGGCGCGATGCCCGCAAGATCCGGGACCAGACCGCCCACCGCGAGGGTGATGCCGCCGCCCTGGCTGGCGCCGACGGCCACCGTGCGGCTCGCGTCGGTCAGCGGGTGCGAACGCGCCGCCTCCACCGCGCGCACGGCGTCCGTGAACACCCGGCGGTAGTAGTAGTTCTCGGGCCCGTCGATGCCGCGCGTCATGAATCCGGGGTACGCCGGCCCGCCGCCCACGGGGTCCTCGGTGCCGCCGCCGGCGCCCCAGGCGCTGCCCTGGCCCCGGGTGTCCATCACGAAGTGGGCGCGGCCCGTGGACGCCCACAGCAGATGTTCGTGGGGCAGCCCGCGGCCGCCCCCGTAGCCGATGAACTCCACCACCAGCGGCAGCGGGGTGTCGGCGCCGGCGGGAAGCGTCAGCCAGCCCTTGACCGGGTGGCCGCCGAAACCGGCGAACGTCACGTCGAAGACCCGCACCGTGGACAGCCCGGTGTCGACCGGCTCGAAGCGGGCGTCCAGCTCGTGCTCGCGCGCCTCCTGGAGCGTCTTGGACCAGAACACGTCGAAGTCCTCGGGTGCGGCGGACGCGCTGCGGTACTCGCGTAGTTCGTCGAGGGGAAGGTCGAACTGGGCCATCGGGGACCGCCTTCGTGAAGAGACCGTGCGAAGCGATGACACCGTACGTGGAGCGCCGGGGAAATCGCCAGAGGTGCTCTGGAAACTTGCAGGTGGGATGCCTAGAAAGCGGTTGCTCCAGGGTGATCCTGATCGGTGGGCCGGGGCACAACGACTCCCGGTTTCCACGAGGGAACCCTCCGGTTCCCTCCGCGCAGAGGGCGCGCCGGCCGCGAGCCGGGCGGCGGAAAGAAGCCGCCACCTCCGAGGAGCCACCGCTTACGGTGAGGACTCCGCGGGTCGCCGTCCGGAGGAGAGTCGGTGGAAATGCGCGCGGTCGAGCCCCGGGGAGTGGCCTTCCCATGGGAGGGTGCCCGGCATGAGCACAATGCGCCGCCGACTCGGCACCGGTCCGGAAGCCTCCGCCAGTACGACGCCCCCGGCCGTGGAACCGTCCACGCGGCTGCTGCCCGTCGAGAGGGTCTCCCCGGGCCAGGGCGGGGCCGACGTCGACCGCCAGGCCGTGGCCGGCCGTACCGGCAGGCGGGCACTGGGGGAGGGCGCGGCCCGGGCTGCGGAGGGTCCGGCGAGCCCTGGCCATGTCGAGTCGTGAGACCTGCCGCACCGCTCTCCACCGGGCGAAGTCGGGCGGGACCGGGGACCGGAAACGGGTCGCCGGAGGGCCGGCGCGACGGAGGGCCGGGCCCTTTCCCGCGAGGCGAACGCGGGCTCGACGTGTGCGGCCATGACCATCCGAGACCGCCCGCGACGAGGGCTGGGTGGTGACGACCGACCCGGCGGCGCACGACGACTTCTGGTCGTAGCGGTTCGGTCAGCCATGACGGCAGCACGGGCGCAGGTCTCCCCGACACCGCGGCGTCGGTCAGCCGAAGCGCTCGATGCGGATCCGGTCCACGGGCTGCCCGGCCGCCACGAGAAGCCTCGAGGCGTGCTCGGCGAAGGAGTTGGATCCACACACATAGGCCTCCCATCCACCGGGAGGCCGCTCGGCCATGAGCGGCGCCACATGTGCGGCCGCCATACGTCCGACCGCCACACCTTCCGGCGCGCTCCGCGTGAACACCGCGGTGGTCTCCGCGCCCAACTCGCGCGCGTAGATCAGCTCCTCGGGACCGCGCGCCGACACCAGCAGCCGCAGCGGCAGGGCCAGGCCCCGGGCCCGGTGGTGCCGCACCATCGACATCAGCGGCACCACACCGGAGCCGGCGCCCACCAGCAGCGCGGGCCGGTCGCCGGGCCAGGCGAAGAAGCCGCTGAGCGGGCCGCGCACCTCCACACGGTCACCCGGACGGGCCACCGTGTGGAACCAGCCGGACACCTCGCCGCCCTCGACATGGTCCAGGGTCAGTTCGATGTGCCCCGAGTCATCGGGCGGGGACGCGATGGAGTAGTGGCGCTGGGCCACATAACCGTCCTCCGCGGTCAGCCGCAGCATCAGGTGCTGACCGGGCACATGCCCCGGCCACCCGGGCACCGCGAACCGGAACGTCGCCGCGCGCGGGGTCTCGCGGTGGATCCGGGTGAGTGTGGCCGTGCGCCACACGGACGCGGCCTGCTCGCTCACACCGATGCGTCCGGGCACGGCGAACCGCGTCGGCGGAGTGAAGCGCTCCGGCGCGGGCGGCGTCGTCTGCGTCGTCTGCGTCATCTGCTCAGTCACCGGAGTACCGCTGCTCCTCCCAGGGGTTGCCACGTGCGTGGTAGCCGTTGCCCTCCCAGAAGCCCGGCTCGTCGTGGTCGAGGAGCCGCAGGCCGGCGATCCACTTGGCGCTCTTCCAGAAGTACAGATGGGGCACCAGCAGCCGCGCCGGACCGCCGTGCTCGGCAGGCAGCGGCCGGCCGTCGTACTCCCAGGCGATCCAGGCCCGGCCGCCGGTCACGTCGGCGAGCGGCAGGCTGGTGGTGTACCCGGTGTGCGCGTACGCGACCACATGTGTCGCCGACCCATGGGGCCGGACCACATCCAAGAACGCGTCCAGCGAGACCCCGCCGAACCGCACCCCGAACTTCGACCAGCTCGTCACACAGTGGATGGCACCCTCGTACGCCGAGGCCGGCAGCGCGTGCGCCTGCTCCCAGTCCCAGGTGCGGGGCTCCGCCACCAGCCCGTCGATCCGGAAGGTCCAGTCGGCGGGCGCGAGGTCGGGGGTGACCTCCGCGGACAGGACGGGCCATTCGTCGCCCGCGTCGTACTGACCGGGCGGCAGACCGGGATGGTTCACGCGGGGGCGGCCGGTGAAGCCTCGGGTGATGTTCACGTGATCGGCGATTCCGTTGCGAGTGGTGCTCAAGTGTTTCCGTGTTCAACGGTACGCGGTGCCCGCCCCCTGAGTGGTGCCAGGCCGGTCACGCCGCCGTGCGCCGGTCCGCCAGGGAGCCGGAAAGATGCCCCGGCAGCGCGCACGACCACCCCCGACAGCTCGGGGTGCGTACGCCCGGCCGACGCGCGGGCACGGCGGGCGAAGGCCGTCATCTCGCGCCGGCCGGCCTCCACGGCCTCGGCCGCGTCCCCCCGTGCGGTCCCCCAACTCTGCATGTGCCGTACAACCGCGGAGATCGTCGGGTAGTGTGGCCGTCCGGCCGCGGACCGACCCGGCCGGGGATGCCCAGGGAGGTGAGACCCATTACCGCTGTGTCAGGTCGGGTGCTCTCACCTCGAAGCGACGCGGACCACCGGCAGTAGGTGACCGCGAGAGCGCCCTTCGGCTCCCGAAAGGCTCAAGGCTCTTGCCGCACATGCCGTCTCCGTCTCCCTCCCCTCTTCCCACCTCTTCGTCCCCGAACGCCGTCGTGGCCGCGCTGCGCGCCGCGGGCTGTGTCTTCGCCGAGGACGAGGCCGAGTTGATCCTCGACGCCGCCCGCACCCCGCAGGACGCCGCCTCGATGGTCGAGCGCCGGGCAGCCGGGCTGCCCCTCGAACTCGTCGTCGGCTGGGCGGAGTTCCGCGGTCGGCGCATCACCGTGGAACCCGGTGTCTTCGTACCCCGCCGCCGCACCGAGTTCCTCGTCGAACAAGCCCTGGCGCAGGCGCCCGGCGCGGCCGTCGTCGTGGACCTGTGCTGCGGCTCGGGCGCCGTCGGCGCGGCCCTGGCGGCCGGACTCCGCGAGGTCGCCCTGCACGCCGCCGACATCGACCCGGCCGCCGTGCGCTGCGCCCGCCGCAACGTGGCCCGCCTGGGGGGACAGGTCCACACGGGTGACCTGTTCGAGGCGCTCCCCGAAGAGCTGCGGGGCCGCGTCGACATCCTCGCGGCCAACGTGCCGTACGTGCCCAGCGACGAGATCGGCCTATTGCCCCCGGAGGCCCGCGACCACGAACCGCGTGTCGCGCTCGACGGCGGCGCGGACGGCCTCGACGTGCTGCGCCGGGTCGCCGCCGGGGCGCCCGGATGGCTCGCGCCCGGCGGCTGCCTCCTGGTGGAGACCAGCCGTCGGCAGGCGCCCGCCGCCGCGGACGCCTTCACCGCCGCCGGGCTGCGGACCCGCCTGGCGGTCTGCGAGGAGCGGTACGCCCATGTCGTGATCGGTGTCGGGCCGTAGGCAGGACGCTTCAGGCGTCCGGTGTCGTCGCACGGGCGATGAGCAGGGCCACGTCGTCGGCGTTGTCGGGTTCGTGCAGCGTGCGCAGGAGCAGGTCGCAGACCTCCTCCAGGGAGTGACCGGGCTCGTCCAGCAGGGCGAGCAGTCGGTCCAGGCGCTCGTCCAGGGTGTGCCGGCGCGTCTCGACGAGACCGTCGGTGTAGAACACCAGCCGGTCGCCCGGATCCAGCTCGACGACGGTCGTGGAGAACGCGACACCGCCCACGCCCAGCGGCACCCCGGTGGGCAGATCGAGCAGTTCGGCGGCATGACCCGCACGGACCCGGGCCGGCGGCAGATGCCCGGCGTTGGCGATGACGCACTGCCGCGCGCGGGGGTCGTGGACGGCATAGACACAGGTGGCGATGGCCTGGTCCAGGCCGACGGTGATCCGGTCCAGGTGCTCCAGGAGCACGGCCGGATCGAGGTTCAGGGAGGCCAGGGTGTGGGTCGCCGTGCGCAGCCGGCCCATGGTGGCCGCCGCGGGGATGCCGCTGCCCATCACGTCGCCCACGACGAGGGCCGTCCTGTCGCCCTCCAGCGGGATCACGTCGAACCAGTCGCCGCCCACCTCACTGGTGGCGCCCGCCGGCTGGTAGCGGGAGGCGACCTCGAGTCCGCCCGTCACGGACGGATGGCTCGGCAGCAGACTGCGCTGCAGGGTGAGGGCGGTGTCGCGGGCGTTCTGGTACCAGCGGGCGTTGTCGATCTGGACGGCCGCGCGGGACGCCAGCTCCCGCGCGAGCAGCAGATCGTCCTCGTCGAACGGCCGGGGGTTGCGGGTGCGGGTGAGGTCGAGCGCGCCCAGCACCTCCCCGCGCGCGATCAGCGGCACCGCCAGATACGAGTGGACACCCGCCCGGGCCAGCAGCTCGGCCGCCTCCGGTGAGCGGGCGATCCGCGCCAGATCCTCGTCCTTCACCCGCGGCACCATCACGGGCAGCCCGGTGCGCACGCACTCGGTGATCAGCCGGTCCGGCGCGTACCGGGTCACGCGGCCCGGCGGATCGGCCGCCGACAGCACGTCGGCCTCGTCCCCCCGGCGGACCGCCAGCGCCCGCATCACCGCCGGCTCCGCGGGGTCGAGGGTGCTGCGCCGGCCCTGCACCATCGCGTCCAGCAGGTCCACGGCCGCGGCGTCGGCCAGCTCCGGCACGGCCACGTCGGCGAGCTCGCCGGCCGTGCGGTCCAGCTCCAGGGTGGTGCCGATCCGGGTGGTGGCGTCGGCGATCACGGCCAGCCGGCGCCGGGCGGTCTCGGCCTCGATACTCGCCCGGTGCTGCTCGGTGATGTCCACCACCGACACGGCCACACCCAGCACCGAGCCGAGCGCGTTCTCCAGCCGGTACAGCGAGACCGACCAGGCGTGGTCCTCGTCCGGATCGGCCGGGGTACGTCCGGTCATGAACCGGTCGACGGAGGGCCGGCCGGTGTCCAGGACCTGGTGCGCGGTGACCTCGATCGCGTCGGAGTCCACCAGCGGCAGCACCTCCCGGATCGTGCGGCCCAGGTGATCGTCGGCCGGGATGCCGTTGATCTGTTCCAGCGCCGGATTGACGGAGACGTACCGCAGATCGGCGTCGAGCACGGCCAGCCCGATGGGGGACTGGGCGACGATCCGGGTGGACAGGGCGACGTCCTGCTCCAGGCGGCGCACGGTCGACTGGTCCACCGCGAGGCCGAGGGCGTACACCTTCCCGCGGTCGTCCAGCAGCCGCATGTTGCGGAACTCCACCAGCCGGGTGCCGCCGTCCTTGCGCCGGATCGGGAAGGCCCCCGCCCAGGTGCGGCCGGTCCGCATGACTTCGGCGAACAGCTTCACCACGAGGTCCAGGTGCTCTTCGTGCACCATGATCCGGGCGGCGTACTGGCCCAGCGCCTCCCGCGCGTTGTACCCGAACAGCTCCTCCGCCTGGGGGCTCCACAGCATGATCCGGCCCTCGGTGTCCAGGACCACCGAGGCCACGCGCAGCACGTCGAGCAGCCCGCTGGGACGCACCGGCCCGCGTACCGGCCCGTCACCGTCGGTGGGGGGTGACCCCGCTGCGCTCATCCCACGCCCCGCCTTCGCCGATCCTTCCGGCACGCCGTCGCGATGCCGACACCCCTTGTTGTACCGCGCGGGGGGCCGTTCTCCGCTGCTCGCGCTGTCCTGTTCCCAGCTTCTCCCACCATCGCGCCGGGCGCCCGCGAAGTCCTCGCCACGGCGGCGGCGCGCGGGTAGTGCTCACCGGCGGCCGGTGCTTTGCTGAGTGGGGACGGGGGATGGGGGTAGGCGGCGTGGATACGAGAGGAGCGATCACGATGGGCAGTGAGCGACCGCACCCGGAATCCGTCTCGGTCGAGATCAGTGGATGCAGCAAGGACGACGCCCGGATCGTCTTCGACACGCTGTGCGCCTGCTTCGCGTCCGACCGGTGCTCCGACGACGTACCGGAGGAGTTCTCCGAGACCCGCCCGACGGTCTGGCTCGGCACGTTCGACGTCTCCGACGCGCACGAGGGCGCACGGCCGGCCCGGCTGTCCTCGTCGGTCGACGCCGATGTGCACGGCGGCTACTGGGCGATCGACCGGTTCCGCACCACCCTGGACTCCCTGTTCACTGTGCACGACCTGAGCACGGTGCCCGGGGATCAGGAGGAGGAACTGCACGTCCGTCTCGAAAGCCGGTGACGCTGCCGGTCTCCGTGTCCCTGTGCCCTCCGTCACGCTTATGCAACTAGTTGCATAAAGCGGTGCGCGTGCCTTACAACTACAGGCACGACACCGCGTGCACGGAGGGCCCGATGAGCCGTTACCCCCACTTGCTGACCCCCCTCGACCTGGGCTTCACCACCCTGCCCAACCGGGTCCTCATGGGCTCCATGCACGTCGGTCTGGAGGAGGCCGAGGGCGGCTTCTCGCGCATGGCCGAGTTCTACGCCGCCCGCGCCCGCGGGGGAGTGGGCCTCATCGTCACCGGCGGCATCGCCCCCAACGACGAGGGGCGGCCCTACGAGGGCGGCGCCAGGCTCACCACCGAGGCGGAGGCCGACCAGCACCGGGCCGTCACCGCCGCCGTGCACCGCGAGGGCGGCCGCATCGCGATGCAGATCCTGCACTTCGGCCGGTACGCCTATCACCGCGACCTGGTCGCCCCCAGCCCCCTCCAGGCCCCCATCAGCCCCTACCCGCCCCGCGAGCTCACCGACGCCGAGGTCGAGCGCACCATCGACGACTACGCCCGCGCCGCCCGCCTCGCCCGGCAGGCCGGGTACGACGGTGTGGAGATCATGGGCTCCGAGGGCTACCTGATCAACGAGTTCATCGCCCGGCAGACCAACCATCGCACCGACCGCTGGGGCGGCTCCTACGAGAACCGCATGCGCTTCCCCGTGGAGATCGTCCGCCGGGTGCGCGAGGCGGTCGGCGAGGACTTCATCGTCATCTACCGGCTCTCCATGCTGGACCTGGTGCCCGGCGGCTCCACGCTGGACGAGGTGATCACGCTGGCCAAGGCCGTGGAGGCGGCCGGCGCCACCCTCATCAACACCGGCATCGGCTGGCACGAGGCCCGCATCCCCACCATCGCCACCTCGGTGCCGCGCGGCGCGTACACCTGGGTGACCAAAAGGCTCATGGGCGAGGTGGCGGTCCCGCTGGTCACCACCAACCGCATCAACACCCCCGAACTCGCCGAGCAACTCCTCGCCGAGGGCTGTGCGGACATGGTGTCGATGGCCCGCCCGATGCTCGCCGACCCGGACTTCGTGGCCAAGGCCGCCGACGGCAGGCCCGAGGCGATCAACACCTGCATCGGCTGCAACCAGGCCTGCCTCGACCACACCTTCAGCGGGCAGATCACCTCCTGCCTGGTCAATCCGCGCGCCTGCCACGAGACCGAGCTGGTGCTGTCCCCGACCCGGCGCCGCAAGCGCGTCGCCGTCGTCGGCGCCGGGCCGGCCGGCCTCGCGTGCGCGGTGAGCGCCGCCGAACGCGGCCACGACGTCACCCTCTTCGACGCCGCGAGCGAGATCGGCGGCCAGCTCAACGTGGCCCGCAAGGTCCCCGGAAAGCAGGAGTTCGACGAGACCCTGCGTTACTTCCGCACCCGGCTCACCGAACTGGCCGTGGACGTGCGCCTGGAGACACGCGTCACCGCCGACGACCTGACCGGCCACGACGAGGTCGTCGTCGCCACCGGCGTCACCCCGCGCGTCCCCGACATCCCCGGCATCGACCATCCGAGCGTGCTCGGCTACCTCGACGTGCTCCGCGACGGGGCCCCCGTCGGCGACCGGGTCGCGATCCTCGGCGCGGGCGGCATCGGCTTCGACGTCGCCGAGTTCCTCACCGACGGCGGCGACAAGGCGTACGAGAACCCCGAGACGTACTTCCGTCAGTGGGGCGTCGACCTCGACTACCGCGCCCCCGGCGGGCTCGCCGCACCCGAGCGCCCCAACCCACCGCGCACCGTCCACCTGCTCCAGCGCAAGACGTCCAAGGTCGGCGCCGGCCTGGGCAAGACCACCGGCTGGATCCACCGCACCGAACTCAGGCACCGCGGCGTCACCATGGTCCCGGGGGTGAGCTACGACCGGATCGACGACGCCGGACTGCACGTCACCGTCGACGGTGAGAGCACCGTGCTGGAGGTCGATTCGATCGTCCTGTGCACCGGGCAGGAGCCGCGCCGCGACCTGTACGAGACGCTCGTCGCCGCCGGACGGGCCGTCCACCTGATCGGCGGTGCCGACGTGGCCGCCGAACTGGACGCCAAGCGCGCCATCAAGCAGGGCACGGAGCTGGCGGCGGCGCTGTAGGGGACGCCCGGCCCGTCCCTAGGATGAGCGCATGTCACTCCCGCACGCGATCCTCACCGCCCTGCTCGAGAAGCCGTCGTCCGGGCTGGAGCTGACCCGCCGGTTCGACAAGTCGATCGGCTACTTCTGGTCCGCCACGCACCAGCAGATCTATCGCGAGCTGGGGAAGCTGGAGGCGCAGGGCCTGATCCGGGCCCTGCCCTCCGAGCAGCCGGCCCGGGGCCAGAAGAAGGCGTACGAGGTGCTGCCGGCGGGGCGGGACGAACTGGCCCGCTGGACCGCCGCGTCCCAGGACCCCAAGCCGCACCGCGATGTGATGCTGCTGCGGCTGAGGGCGGCGGCCGTGGTCGGCACCGCGGGCCTGGAGGCCGATCTGCGGCGCCATCGCGAGCTGCACGAACGGCAGTTGGCGAAGTACCTGGAGATCGAGCAGCGCGACTTCCCGCCCGGCAAGGACGGGCCGGAGGACCGGCTGCGGCATCTGGTGCTGCGGGCGGGTATCGACCTGGAGACCTTCTGGACCCAGTGGCTCGACCACGCGCTGTCGGAGTTCGCGCGGCTGCCGGACGCCGGGGAGCCGCGGCGGCCCGGCGTGCGGGAGGCGTGACCCCCAGACCGCGGTGAGGCGACGCCGGCCGCCCGACCGGAGCGCGTCGGACGTGAAGGCGGCCGGCGCCGGGTCTACAGATGGTGCGGCTTGTTGCGGCGGCGCAGGTAATAGGCCGTGGCGAGGAGGCCGGTGCCGACCAGCGCGCCGCCCGCCACCATCGTCACCGTGCCGTAGTCCTGTGCGCTGCCGCCGATGCCGCCCATCACTCCGCGGGACGGCGAGGCCGTGGGAGAGACCGACGGGCTGGGCGCCGGGGTGACGATGACGGACTGTCTGCCCGCGGTGCTGCCGTTCGAGCACATCACGATCACCGTGTACGTGCCCGCGCCGACGTTCGACCAAGCGGCGGACTGTCCCGCGCTCGTCCCCGACAGCGCCGCCTGACGGCCCTGCGAGAAGCTCGTCTGGCTGCTGTTGAGCAGCGAGGCGGTGCCCCAGTTGCCGTTGATCTGGGTGCACGCACTGGTGGCGACCGAGACCGTCGACCCGGTGGTGTTGACGGAGATGCCGGGGCCCGCGGCGGCCGGACCGGCCAGGGCGAGGCAGAGCGTGGCGGCGGCCACGGTCGGACCGGAGCGGAGCAGTGGCTTCGAGTTGCGCATGTCGACTGCCTTCCGGCGGCACGGCCGGCGGTACATCCCTTGCGCCGCCGAGGTCGGGGAGCGCCCGTGCTGCCACGAGGCCAGCCAAAGGGCAGCGGACCCGCCGCGCACTCCGGCCGCCGCCGGGCAGGTGACGTCCTCCTCCGGTGGGTCCCGGACGCCGGGGTCAGCGCCGGGTGCCCGTCGTCACCGCGTGCTCCGGGGAGAAGCCGCCCCAGGTCCCGTCCGGCAGCTTCGCCCGGATCCGCACCCGGTGGGTGACCCCCGCCTCCCGCCCCACGTAGAAGCGGTACGCCGCCCGGTCGCGCGGTGCGTCACCGCCGTAGACGAGGGACGTGGCGACTCGGCCGTCCAGGCGCACCTCGTACTCGGCGATCACCCCGTCCACGCGCGGCGGCACCCAGCTGAGGGCGATGTGGTAGGCGCCGTCGGACCACTGGCTCGTGGCGCGGAAACCGGTCGGGGCGGTGGCCCGGCCGTCCGCGCCGCCCGCGGTGGTGAGGCGGGCGGTGGCGCCGGGCGGGGAGAGGTTGTCGGCCGCGTCGCGGGCCCGGACGGTGAAGGCGTACCGGGTGCCCGGCCGCAGCCCCGTGACCACGGTGGCCCGCTGGTTCCCGCCGACACTGTGGATCTTCGTGCCGGCCTGATACACGTCGTACGACACCACGCCCCGGTCGTCGCTCGAGGCGGACCACGACAACTGGGCCGCCCTGCTCCCCGCCGCCCGGCCGCGCAGCTTGGCCGGACGGGTGGGAGCGGTGTCGTCGGCCGTGGCCGCCCCGGGGGTCGTGGCCCGGACCTCCCGGCTGCGCGGCCCGAGCCGTCCGTCCGCGTCCCGGGCCCGCACCGTGAAGACGTACGTGGTCGCGGGTCGGAGCCTGGTGACATCCACCATGTGCTCGGAACCGGGAACTTCCTTGACCTTCGTGGTGCCCCGATACACCTCGTAGTGGCTCACCCCGGCGTCGGCGGTGGCGACCGCGTTCCACATGACGTGCACACTGCTGGCGCTGCCGGCCTCGGCCGTGACACCGGCCGGCGCTGCGGGCGGCCGCGCACCGCCCGTGTCGTCCGAGCCGCCCCAGCGGCAGGAGGCGATCAGCAGGAGGACCCCGCAGAGCGCGAGAAGGCGACGCGGGAACACGGCTGGGGGAACGCCACGCACGACTCTGCCTCCCGGGGTGGTACGCGGGAACGACTCCGGACAATGGTCCGTACCAATATGAGGGTGTGACGCGATCACATCAAGAGGGCGGAGTGGGAGGCGCCCCGGACCATTACGTATGCTGAAGACTCGAACGGGCCCAACCACCTTCCGCAGTCGGTGAGTTCAGGCTCGTGGCGCGGACCGCTGTCGTCGCAGATCCCGCGCCGGCGCGGGTGGCCGGACGGCCCGAGTCGAAGGGCTCGGGCCCCGGCCCCTGTTGCGGATCCCGTCGCGGCGGCCACGATGGGGCCGACATGATCGTGCTCCGTCCGGCCCTACCGAGGCCGTCGCGACCCGATATCGGGGCGAAATGGGGCAAAGTGCGCGTCAGTGTCCCCGACGAGAGGCCTCCTCGATCGTGTCCCGTGTCCCGTCGCTCACCCTGGCCGTGGCCGGTGTCGCCCTACTGGCCCCCTCGGCACTTCCCGCCGCCGCGCCCCAGCCCCGCACCGAACCGGCAGCGCGGCGCGCGGACTCCGTCTCCGCCACCGACCTGCTGGCCGAGGTGCGCACCTGCACGCCCGTCTCCGACGGCCGCTACCGCAAGGACCACGGCTCCCGGGCCACCGTCCCGGTGTGCGGCACCCGCGACGCCGTGTTCTGGAAGGCCGACATGGACATCGACTGCGACGGCCGCCCCGGTCTCCGCTGCAACGCCCGCACCGACCCGTACTTCTCTGCCGCCACGGCCTTCGCGCAGTCCGACGGCCGCCCGCTGAGCTCCGAGGAACTGCCCTACGTGGTGGTGCCCGCGCCCAGCGCCGTATGGAACTACCGGTCCCACGGTGTGCGGGGCGGGTCGGTCGTGGCGCTGGTCCACCGCGACCTGGTGCGGTACGCGGTCGTCGGCGACGTCGGCCCCGCCGACATCATCGGCGAGGCGTCCTACGCCGCGGCCGAGGCGCTCGGCATCGACCCGGACCCGCGCGGCGGCGGCACCTCCTCGGGCGTCACCTACATCGTGTTCACGAACAGCCGGGTGACCCCCATCGAGGACCACCGGGCCGCGGTGACGACGGGAGAACAGCTGGCCCGGGAGTTCGTGACCGCCGACGACTGAACCGGCCGACAGGGCGTCATACGGCCGACCGGCACCACAGTCGCACGCGGCAGGGGCGGCGTGGACCACGCCACCTCCGCCCCTTCACGACCTCGGCCGCGTCACGACCTCGGCCGCGTCACACCTTCCGGTACGCGTACGCCTCCGCTGCCGCCGCCTCCACCGCGGCCAGGTCCGCCCCCGTGGACGCCGTGACCACCGCGGCCACCGCGCCCTCCACGAACGGGGCGTCCACCAGCCGGGTGTGCTCCGGGAGCTCGTCGCCCTCGGCGAGCAGCGCCTTCACGGTGAGCACCGCGCTGCCCAGGTCGGTCAGCACGGCGACCCCGGCCCCGCGGTCGACGGACGCGGCCGCAGCGGCGATCAACTCGGCACTCGTGCCGAAGTCGCCGCTCTCGGTGCCGCCCGCCGGAGCCACGGGAACCGCCGTACCGGCCCCCGCCAGGCCCTTCGCCAGCTCCGCCACCGACGCGGCCACCGTCGGACTGTGCGAGACCAGCACGATTCCCACCAGCTTCTCGTCACTCACCGTCGGCCTCCACGTCGTCCGCCGAGGCGTCGACGAGCCCGGCGATCAGCAGCGCCGCCGACGTGGCTCCCGGATCCTGGTGCCCGATACTGCGTGCGCCCAGATAGCTCGCCCTGCCCTTGCGGGCCTGCAACGGCGTCGTCGCCACGGCGCCCTCCTCCGCGGCGGCGCGTGCCGCGGCGAAGGAGTCGCCGAGCGCGTCCACCGCCGGCACCAGCGCGTCGATCATCGTCTTGTCGCCCGGCGCGGCACCACCGAGCTGCATCACCGCGTCCACCCCCGCGCGCAGCGCCTCGGCCAGCCGCCGCTCATCGACCTCGGCGGCGTCCCCGAGGGCCTTGCCGGTGCGGCGCAGCAGTGTCCCGTACAGCGGACCGGAGGCGCCGCCCACCGTCGAGATGAGCAGCCGCCCGGCCTGCGTCAGCACGGCTGCGGGGGTGGCGGGCGGCTCCTTCTCCAGCGCGTCCCGCACCGCCCGGAACCCGCGCTGGAGGTTGCTGCCGTGATCGGCGTCCCCGATCGGCGAGTCGAGGGCGGTGAGCCGGTCCGCCTCGCGGTCCACGGACGCGGCGGTGACCGTCATCCAACGGCGGAAGAAGTCGGCGTCGAGCACGGGAACTCCTTGCGTGGTAGGTACTCCTGAACCATGACCCCAGCGTCCCTCACATGCCCCAGCGCAGCCCCGGGGTACGCACCGGCGCGTCCCACAGCCGCAGCAGCTCCTCGTCGATCTGGCACAGGGTGACCGAGGCGCCCGCCATGTCGAGGGACGTGACGTAGTTGCCGACGAGGACGCGGGCCACGGGGACCCCGCGTTCGCCGAGCACGCGCTGCACCTCGGCGTTGAAGCCGTACAGCTCCAGCAGCGGGGTGGCCCCCATGCCGTTGACCAGGACCAGGACGGGGTTGTTCGGGGTGAGGTCCTCAAGGATCGCGTCGACGGCGACCTCGGCGATCTCGGCGGACGTCATCATCGGCCGTCGCTCCCGGCCCGGCTCGCCGTGGATGCCGACGCCCAGCTCCAGCTCACCGGCCGGCAGATCGAAGGTGGGGGTGCCCTTGGCCGGCGTGGTGCAGGCGCTCAGCGCGACACCGAAGCTGCGGGCGTTCTCGTTCACCTGCCGGGCGATGGCCTCCACCCGCTCCAGCGGCAGCCCCTCCTCCGCCGCCGCACCCGCGATCTTCTCGACGAACAGCGTCGCGCCGGTGCCGCGCCGGCCGGCCGTGTACAGGCTGTCGGTCACCGCCACGTCATCGTTGACCAGCACCTTCGCGACCTGGATGCCCTCGTCCTCGGCCAGCTCGGCGGCCATGTCGAAGTTGAGCACGTCACCGGTGTAGTTCTTCACGATGAACAGCACCCCGGCCCCGCTGTCCACCGCCGCCGCGGCCCGCACCATCTGGTCGGGCACCGGGGAGGTGAACACCTCGCCGGGACAGGCCGCCGACAGCATTCCCGGCCCCACGAAACCGCCGTGCAACGGCTCGTGCCCGGACCCCCCGCCGGACACCAGGGCCACCTTCCCGGCCACCGGGGCGTCCTTGCGCACGATCACCCGGTTCTCCACGTCCACCGTCAGCTCGGGATGGGCCGCCGCCATCCCGCGCAACGCGTCCGCGACCACGGTCTCCGGGACGTTGATGAGCATCTTCATGGGTACCTCCTAGGGGGCTTAGCAGGCGGGTTGTCGGCCTGCGTTCTTACTGGTCAGAGCAAGTATGGGCAGTTCTTGATCTTGGCGGTCCGTGGCGGTCGGAAGCGGGTTCTGGCGGTACTGATGCTGACTTAATGCTGACTTTGGTGACGCAGCGTCAAATTCCTGCGGTGGGTCGACTGCGTACCGGCAGGAGCCCTACAGGGGCAGTATCGACCTTGCGACCGCGAAGGTCACGCGAGGCAGCATCCGGAGAGGCGAGGGAATATCGGTCTGGCGGATACGGCTAGAGCTGAGGATCGTCTCTACGCCGGGTCATGCCTCAAGGGGCCGTCGCTCGCCTTCACCGAAGGTACCTGCTCGCACAATCGCCGTCCCTGCGACATCGCCGTGCAACGTAGGGAGGGTGGGTGCGGACGCCGAAGCGATCGCGCGGCGGGCAGTCACCGCGCCAGCGGGGCGCGGTGCGCAGCGGCATCAGCGTCGAGACCGAAGGCCTTTGTCGGGCGGTACGCGATGGGCCGGAAAGCGACGCCCGTACAGGACGAACCACCGCACGGTCTTGGTGGGCCGCCTCCGGTCATGGCTGTGCGGTGGCGGATGATCTCTTCCTAGTCCGAGGCGGCGAGCGGTTCCACGACATCCGTGACGTCGGATGACGGGTCCGGTACTGAGGGAACAGTCGACGCCATCCATCGGGGGTACACGGTGAGACATCCGGGCAGCCGCCTCAGGACGTGGGCGAGCTGGTCGTCGGCGGCCGTTGCTCTGCCGCGGCCGAGCCGCGCTGGTGCCGGCATCGTCGGGACCCCGTTACGGCTGGCTCCGAGGCATGGGGCCGCCCGCTTGGCGACACGGTCCCGCCACCACCGCCGTCCGCGTCGGCGACCCCACCGCGCCCGGCCCTGATACGCGTCTGCGTCCCGGCGATGAACTCCTGCTCGTCTCGCACGGCGCGGGTGGGCGGGAGAGCCACGCGGCCCACAGATGAGGCGGGTCAGCGGGCGGGATCGTCCTCCTGACGGACCACGACGACGGGGCAGGCCGCGTGCTGGGCGCAGCGCTGGCTGACCGACCCCAGCACCGCCCGGGCGAAGCCGCCCCGCCCCCGGCGGCCCACGACGAGGAGCGCGGCCCCGTCCGAAGCACGGATCAGCACTTCCGACGGGTCGCCCTCGACGAGGTGCTCCGTCAGCCCGGCGGGAGGACCGTCGGGGAAGACCGCGTGCAGCTCTTGGATGAAACGCTCCCTGGCCTGACCCAGGTCGAACTCGGGATCGATCGCGGGTCCGCTCCAGCCCCTGGAGGACGGCGTGTCCCAGACACAGACCGCCTCCACGGCACCGCCGACGCCCCGCGCGTAACGGTCCGCCCACCGCAGTGCGGCGTACGACGAAGGAGATCCGTCCACGCCCACGACCACCCGTGGGACGTCGGAGGATTGCATGGCCACCTCACTCAGCAGTCGTCACTCCGCGCACCTCCACGCTGCCGGGACCCGCGCCGCCGCGCCAGCGGAGGCGGTCAGGCGGGTGCGGAGATGGCCGGTCGGCCTCGGCGCAGTCATCCACCTGCCCGCAGCTCCCCGGCGATGCCCGCGGCCCAGGCGTCGACGGCCTCCCAATCGCGGAAGTCGCCGAACCGCCCACCCACCAGGCGGAACAGCAGACGTCCGGTGCGAGGCAGCTGGTCCCGTTCGACGACGCCGGAGAACAGGCGGTGGCTCCGGTACACCAGGCCGGACGGCAGGTCCTTCTCTATCACCGGCAGCTCCTTGGGAGCCATGCGCCGCCACGGTCCGCGCAGCGCCGCCGGCATTCCGACGCTGAAGATCCACACCGGGCGGGTGACGAGCACGTCCAGGTGGTTCCGCGCGAAGTCCTTGGCCGGTCGCAGCCAGCTCTGCCCGTGCACGGCGCTGCCGAGGACGAACGCCCGGTAGGCGTCGGCGTCCTCGACCTCGGTCACGGGCCTGGCCTCCGCCGCCAACCCCGCGTGCCGCAGGGCGGTGGCCGTTCTTTCGGCGATCGCCCGGGTGGAACCGTGGGGGGTCGCGGGCCAGGTGCCGGAGCGTGCGGCGGGCGCCTCAGAGACGCTCTCCCGCCCCCCGCACCACCACGACCGGGCAGTGTGCGTGATGCAGCAGGGCCTGGCTGACCGACCCCAGGAGCACCCCGGCGAAACCACCGCGCCCCCGCGCACCGACCACCACCAGCTGGGCGGAGCGGCTGGCCTCGATCAACGCTTCCCGCGTCCCGCCGTGCACCACCCTGTGATCCACCACCACACCCGGGTGGCGCTCCTGACGTGGCCGGCTCCCTCCACCGTCGCCCCGGGCGGACGCCCGGGCAACCGGTGTCCTCAGGCCGTCTGCTCCGCAGGACAGTCGGACCGCTGTGGCTGGGAGGAGGGGCTCCGTCGCCCGGTCTTCATGGCCGGACGGGCGGGAACGGCGCCGCACCGATCAGGGAGAGCCAGCCGGTCAGCCCGGCGGGGTCGGCGGCCCCGCAGCGGAAGCCGACGTGCCCGTCCGGGCGGACGGCCACCAGACCGCGGCCGGGGCTGTTCGACAGCCGCAGGACGGTCACCCGGGGGTCGGCCGGCATGTCCGGCGGTGGGGCGGCGTCGCGTTGCAGCAGCAGGTGCACACCCGGGCGGGCCAGCAGTCCGTGCAGCCGCTGGGCGGCTCCTCCGACGCCGACGGCCGCGTCGGGCAGGCGGTCTCCCGGACGGGGAGCCCCCCGCAGGGGCGGTGTCCCCTCCACCGACAGGGGACTGCGCCGGTAGTTCACGCGCAGCTGGGAGAGGGTACGGACGGCCTCGGCGACCAGCCGTCGCCGGCCGAGGAGCACGGGGACGGCGGGGGCCGCGCGCGGAGCGGCCACCGCGCGCAGCCATGAGGGGAGCCGGCCCGTCGACGCCTCCGCCCAGAACGCGGTGTGGGTCAGAAGCAGCCGTCGATGGGCAGCCGCTCTGCGCTCCCTGTCGTAGGAATCGAGCAGTACTTCGACATCGAACCCGTCCGCGGACCCACCCCCGGTTCCACTCGCCGCGAAGCCGAGCTTCCAGCCGAGGTTCACCGCGTCCTGGATACCGGCGTTCATGCCCTGGCCGGTGGCCGGTGAGTAGGTGTGGGCCGCGTCCCCCGCGAGGAAGAGCCGCTCCCGGCGGAATCGCCGCGCGAGGCCGCACTGCAACGGAACCCGCGCCGACCAGGCGAGACGCTCGATCCGCGCTGTCATCCCGGCGTCGTCCAGGAGGCGTTGGAGTTCGGCTTCCGGGACGGCGGGGCCGGGCTGGCCGAAGTCCTGCCCGGCCCCGCCGGCGGACGCCCGCGTGGCCAGCAGCCGCCAGGCGGCCTGCTCCCCGAGCGGGAAGAGGAACAGCAGGCCCCGGCGCCCCGCGAACACCTGGGCGTCGGTACCGGACGTACCGCCGAGGTCCAGGTCGGCGAGGACCACCTCCTCGGCGTAGGGCCTGCCGTGCCAGCCGATGCCGGCGCAGGCTCGTACGGCGCTGGCCGGGCCGTCGCAGCCGACGACGAAGGGGCAGCAGATCTCCTCGACGCCGTGCCGCGAGCGCAGCACGCCGCGCGCGCCGTCCCCGTCGTCGAGGGCGGTGAGCAGTTCGGTGCCCCGTTCGACCGTCACCCCGCGGTCGGTGAGCGCCCGCGTCAGCACCGTCTCGACGTCCGTCTGCCGCATGAGGGACAGGTGGGGGAACGCCGTGTCGGGCAGCGCGAGGTCCGCGAGTCCGGTTTCGACGACGCGGGAGCCGAGGTGCAGGTGGACCTTCGGGGCGGTGTCCGCCTGTTCCAGCAGGGCGTCCGTGACGCCGAGCGGTCGTAGGACCTCCAGGGTCCGTGGGTGCACGATGAGTGCACGGGAGGGCCGGAACGGCTCAAGGCGCCGCTCGACGACCCGGACCCGTGCTCCGTGGGCATGGGCCTGCAGGGCCAGGGCGAGGCCGGTCGTGCCGGCCCCGACAACCAGGACGTCCACCACCGCCGTCACGTTCTGGCCCGTATGCGCCACCATGCCGCGGTGTCCTGCGGTGCGCGGTCCCCGGCCAGTCCGGGGTCCGCGATCACGTCGTCGCGGCGCAACCCGGGCAGAACGGTGTAGCGGATCGAACCGGGCTCGCTGACCAGCGCCAGGACGCGCCACAGGGAGCGCGCGTAGTGTTCGGCGCGCCGCGGGCCGTCCCATTCGTACACGCCGCGGTAGCGGTCGTGCTCGTCATGGGCCAGCCACAGCTTCGAGGTGAAACCGGGGAAACCGACGAAGAGCGGCGTGTTCAGCAGGCTCTCCGCGCGGAAGAGCGCGTGCGCGGATCCGTGCACCAGGCGGAGCCGGAAGATGACCACCAGCGTGCACGGGTCCTTCGCCAGGCCGCTGCCGAGGCGAGTTTCCCGGTACACGCGAGCCGAGGTGCCGTCGTCGAAGAGGAGCCGCATTCCCCGCCGCTCCTTCGGCAGGCGGATCCGGTGCCGCGAGAGCAGCCCGAAGGTGGTGAGGAAGCACGCGGCCACGGCCCGCCACGCCTCGCCAGGGGCGAGTGGTCCCTGTTCACCCACGGTGGCCTCCTTCGAAGAGCCATGACGGGCATGCGACGCCGGGCTTCGCCACGGCGGCCGGGCCGGAGTTCCCCGTACAAAACCAACCATGAGGCAATGCGCCGCGCCCCGCGAGACCTGGTGGCGCGGATCGGCCGCCGACGATCGGGTTCGAGGAGCGTCGGTGGGCACACCTGTTTGCCTAGTCCGGCTCCATGTAAGGGCGGCGGAAGACCGGTGCCTGGCCCGTGCCCCACGGGCGCACGACAGCCAGCACCCGGGCGACCGCGGACTCCAGGGAGCCGCTGGTGTCGACTGCGACGGCCTCCGGCCACGGTTGTTCTCCGGCCGCCATCGCGGCGGCGATGTCGGCGTCGGCGTCGGACGCTCCGGGAGCACGCGTGCTCAGTCGGGCCGTCGCCACGTCCCCCGGCACGTGGCAGTGCAGGGCCACCAGGTCGGCGCTGGTGCGTTCGGCCACGCGCAGGGCCGCCTCACGCTGTGCCGCATCGGACCAGGTGGCGTCCAGGACGACGGATTCCCCTGAGGACAGCAGGGTGGACGCGCGGTCGAGTAGGGCGGAGTAGGTCCTGGCCGTCCACTCCGGCGTGTAGAGCCCCTCGCCGTAGCCGGCCGCCGCGGACTGCTCCGCGGGGATCCCCGCCAGCTCCTTGCGGAGGCGGTCGCTGCTGAGCAAGGTGACCCCCAGCCGGTCGGCCAGCGCTCCGGAGAGGGTGGACTTCCCGCTGCCCGGCAGCCCACCGACGAGTGTCAGGCCGACGGCGGAGGTACGCAGGTGGCGCAGCGCTGTCGAGACCAGCCGCCGGAACGCCGCATCCGCACCCGGCGCGCCCTGACGTGCCTGGATCAGGGAGACCTTGGCGCGCACGAACGCACGGTAGGCGACGTAGTGGTGCCACAGGGAGGAGGGTGCCGGATCGCCCGAGTACTCGCCGTACCGGGCGAGGAAGTACGCCGCGGCCTGAGGGGCGCCGAGCTGTTCCAGGTCCATGGCGAGGAAGGCGGCGTCGTCGAGTCCGTCGACGTGACGCAGGTGGTCGTCGAACTCCAGGCAGTCCAGGATGCGGGGACCGTCGTCGAGGCAGAAGACGTCCTCGGCGAGCAGATCGCCGTGGCCGTCGACCACCCGCCCCTGTTCGATGCGGGAGTCGAACAGACGCTCGCGGCCGACGAGATAGCGGCGCACCAGCCGCTCCGCCTCCGCCACCCCGTCCGGCACGGCGCCGTCGTCGGCCAATGCGCGGACCTGCCGGAAGCCGGCCTCCCAGCGCGAGGACAGGGCGTCCCGCGTGCCCTGCTCGTCCACCTCACGGCTCCGGGGCGCCTCCGCGTGCCACGCCGCGAGCTGCCTGGCGACGGCTCGTAGGACGTCGTCGACGGCGACCCCTTCCCGCACCAGGCGGGAAAGCCGGCGGTCCGCGGGCATCCGGCGCATCACCACGAGCGGTTCCGGCTCCTGCACGCCGGGGGTGCGGAACTCACCCAGACCCAGATAGACATCGGGGGCGAAGCGGCGATTGAGAGCGACTTCGCGCTCGCACGCCGCCCGGCGGGCCGTCACCGTCGTGTAGTCAAGGAATCCCAGATCCACCGGCTTCTTCAGCTTGTAGGCGCGGTCACCGGCGAAGAACACGATCGCGGTGTGCGTCTCGCACGCCTGCGCGCGCGGCAGCGGCTCGCCGTCGTGCCGGCTACTGGCCTGGAGCGGGGACGCGCCGACCACAGGCACCGGGGGCGCCGTCCTCCCGGTGGGGCCCGGCTCAGTCATGAGGGACGACGGCGACGGGGCGGCGTGCGTGACGGACGGCTGCCCGGGCCACGGGGCCCGGACGCGGCGCCGGGACGCACCGGGGTTCCCGGCGGCAGGCGGCCGGCGGGCCCGCACCCTCGGTGGCGGCAGAACTCTCGGGTGAGCCGTCGAGGCCCACGGTGACGACTGGCCGCATGGCGGTGCCCTCCGTCTCGTAAGAAGCTGGAAGAGGGATGGATGACGGTGCCCGAGCCCGACGACGCGGATGGCCGGGAGGCCGTCGGCACGCCGGACGGGGCGGGTTCTCTCGTTCGAGGAGTACCCCAATCCCCTCCGCGGCGCATGCGGACCGGAGGTGGGAGGCAGGCGCGGCATCCGGCCGGGAGGAGACAGCGACGGTGACGATTCCCCTGGTGGTCGGCGTCGACGGGTCCGAGGCGAGCCTGGAGGCGGTGGACTGGGCCGCCGGCGAAGCCGTCCGGCACGGCGTGCCGCTCCACCTCCTGCACGCGGCGGCGCGGGACCACGAGGCGTCCGACGTGATCGACGCCGCCTCGGAACGGGTCAGGAAGGGTGCTCCCACGGTGCGGTTGTCGAACGAGGTGCTGCACGAGGACGCGACCGCCGCCCTGCTCGGCAAAGGGCGCAACGCCTTCGCACTGGTACTGGGATCCGCAGGGTTCGGAGACCTCGCCGGAATGCTCCTGGGATCGGTCAGCCTCGCCGTGGCGGCGCGAGCGGACTGCCCGGTCGTCGTGGTGCGCGGCACTGCGGAGCACCGCTACGCCCGCTTCGGGAGTGTCGTCGTCGGTGTCGAGGAGGGGGAGGGCAGCGGCACGGCCGTACAGTTCGCGTTCCGTGAGGCCCATGTGCGGCACTGCCGACTGGTGGCGGTGCACGCCTGGAGCGCACCGCTCGGTGTTTCCTCCTCACCACGGGCCCCGTCCTCCTACGCCCCGGAAGCACACCGGCGCCCGCCGGCGCGGGTGCTCGACGACGCCCTGCGCGGCGCGTCGGAGCGGTACCGTGACGCCCCGGTGAACCGGCGGGTGATCCAAGGGCCGGCGCGCCAGGCCCTGCTGGAGGCGGCAGCGGAGGCGGACCTGCTGGTCGTCGGCGCCCGCAGACGACAAGGGCACCTGGGTCTGCAACTCGGATTGGTCAACCATGCGGTACTGCACCACGTGCCGTGCCCGATCGCGGTCGTTCCCCGGATATGACCGGGCGTGCCGCAGGCACAGCTGGCCGAAACGTACGTACTCAACCAGCTCAGCCACCAGACCGCCGTCGCCTCGAAGGCCGCACGGTGCGTCCCCGCGGCGGCAGGCCGTCCGGTCGTGGACTTCTCCCTGCGCCGCACCCACGGCCCGCAGGCAGGGTTCCAGGCCGCCCGCCTCGGCGCGATGGTCGGCTTCGCCGGAACCAGCAACGTGGCCGCCGCCACCGCCCTGGGTCTGACCGCCGTCGGCACGACGGCCCACTCCTTCGTCGAGGCGTTCACCACGGAGGAGGACGCCTTCCACGCGTTCGCACGGTGCCACCCGGGACCGGTGACCCTGCTGGTGGACACCTACGACACCGAGGAGGGCGTACGCGTCGCGGCGCGCGTCCTGCGGGAGTACGACGGCCGGCCGGTGATGAAGCGGGGGCCGGGCCGCGGCACTCCCATGCCCTCGATGTCGCGCTCGGCGGTGTTCAGCAGCCGCTGGGCGATGTTCTGCAGGGCCCGCCCGGCCGCCAGTTCGTCGCCGATCTCCGGCACGTTCGCGTCCGCCGGATGACAGTGCGCGGTCCCCTGACCGGTGAGCTCCGCGGTGCCGGTGTCCAGCACCACGTGCGCCTTCGTGGTTCCGTCGTCGCCCGGGGAGCGACCGGCGCCCGGTTGGCCCGCTCCCACGCCTCCAGGTGCGGAACGGGGACCCTGCCCGACGGGTCGGCCCGGTCGGAGCTCTTGCGCAGCAGGTCCGCCTCTGACACCACGCCCATCGGGCGGCCCAGGTCGTCCACCACGGGCACGGCGGTGACGTCGTTCTCCGCCAGGAGCCTGACGATCTCCTTGAACGGCAGGTCACGCCGTGCCTTGACGACGTCCCGGGTCATGAGTTCCGCGACCGTTCGGTGCTGCATGTCGACTCTCACGTCCGGGTGGTGGCCGTCCGGCATCCGGCCGGCCCGGCCCGTTCCCGCGGATGCGGGCCGGCCGTGCCGTGCGGCGGTGTGCCGCGCGTGGCACGTTGGATACAGGGCCATTCTGAGGAGAGGGCGGCGATCATGCGAGCTCGCCTCGGCGACCAGCTTGTCGTCGAAAGCCCGGCGACCGGCGCCACCAGGCGCGACGGCGAGATCGTCGGACTCCACCACGAGGACGGCACACCCCCCTACGACGTGCGCTGGTCGGACACGGACGACGTGACGCTCGTGTTCCCGGGACCCGACGCGCACATCCGGCACATGGAGCACGGGCAGCCCGGAACCCCCCGCAGGTCTTCCCAGCCCGACACGGGTGAGGCGCAGGCCTTGTCCGAGGCCGCCCCGCCGCCCGGGACGCCCAACCCCGGCGACATCGGCCGGCGCGTGGCCGTCGAACGCCACAGGCACGGGCTCAGCCGGGAGGAGACGGCCCGTCGGGCCCGCATCTCGCCGGACTACCTGGCGTACCTGGAGGAGCAGCCGGCCGACCCGACGATGGCGACCCTCCTCAGCCTGGCAGCCGCGCTGGGCACCACCGCCACGGCCCTGCGCGGGGCGGGCGTCGACCTGCCGCCCGGTCAGGGCCACGCACTGCTGCATCCACAGTTGCGGGACCTCGGCCCGGAGGAATGCCGCCGCCTGCTGTCCACGCACGGTGTGGGGCGCGTCGCCGTGTCGACGTCCGACGGCCGTCCCGCGGTCGTCCCGGTCAACTACGAGGTCGTGGAGGACGCGATCGTCTTCCGGACCGCGCCCGACTCCGTGCCCGCGGCGGCTGTCGGAACGGAGGTCGCCTTCGAGGTCGACCACGTGGACGAGGCGATGAGCCGGGGCTGGAGCGTGCTCGCGGTCGGCCCCGCGAGCGTCGTCACGGAGCCCGATGCCGTGCGCGGGCTCGTCCGGCGCGCACACACCGAGCCATGGCCGGGCGGCGCACGCGAGATGTGGGTGTCGATCCGGCCCACGCGTCTCACGGGCCGGCGCATCACTCCGGCCGATCAGTAGGCGCCCGAAGGGCGCCGACCCGAGAGGGGAAGCTTCGGTGAGCCGACGAGTACCGGCCGACGAGCAGGTGACGGCCCTGGTCCGAGCCGCCGTCGCGGCCCCGTCCATGCACAACGCACAGCCCTGGCTCTTCAGCTACTTCCGGCGTAGCCGTACGTTCGAGATCCGTGCCGACCTCGAGCGCGCCATGCCGCACTCCGACCCCGACACCCGCGGCCTGCACATCGGCTGCGGCGCCGCCCTGCTGAACCTGAGGGTCGCCGTGGCCCACGAGGGCTGGTGCCCGGAAACCCTCCTGCTGCCCGACCCCACCGACCCGGCGCTGGTCGCGACCGTGCGGCTGACCGGTCCTACGACCGACGAGAACGACCTCGGCGCGCTGTATCCGGCGATACACCGGCGGCACAGCAGCCGTTACCCGTTCGAGGAGAGGGAGATCCCCGGCCCCGTGCGGGAGGCCCTCGGCGCGGCCGCCCGCGCCGAAGGAGCAACGCTGGCCTTCCCCACCCCGTGGCACCTGCAGGAGGTGCTGGAACTGGTCCAGGACGCCGAGGCACGCAACATCACCGACCCCGGCAGCGACCAGGACCTGGCGCGGTGGACGCGTACCGACGCCCCGTCGGCGGGCAGCACCGACGACGGAGTCCCGCACTACGCCTTCGGGCCGCGCAAGCGCGGAGGCAAAGCCCCCATGCGCGACTTCGCGGCCTCCCGGAGGGTGGCGGGCCGTGACGCCGCCGACTTCGAGCGCACCCCTCAGCTGGCCCTCCTCGGCACGAGCCACGACCACCCGGAGGACTGGCTCCGCGCGGGCCAGGCCATAGAACGCGTCCTGCTGCTGGCCACCCTCGAGGGCCTGTCCAGTTCTTTCGCCGCTCAGCCCCTCGAATGGACCGACCTGCGCTGGCCGCTGCGCGACCCGGTGTCGGGGACGGGCTTCACCCAGATGCTCCTGCGCCTGGGGTACGGCCCGAAAGGACCCGGCACACCGCGCCGCCCGGTGTCGGACGTACTCGACATCCGCCCCTGATGGAACCCGGCGGGCCGGCGTTCGGTTCCGCACACGGTCACCGGATTGTTCCGGGCCCGTCCCGGTCCGCTGACTCGCCGGTGAGCTGCGGCTCGACGTCCACGACGCCCTCCACGGCGCGCACGAGACGCACGGCGACCGAGATGAGCGAGGTGTCTTGGCTGTGCCCGCGGAGGGTGACGACCCCCTCGTGGACGTTCACGTGGATGGCGTGGCTGAAGGCGGGGAAGAGGTAGGACACCACGGTGCGGCGGACCTCCTCCTCGATCTCCTCGTCCGGCCGCAGAAAAACCTTCAGCAGGTCGGCGCGGCTCACTATGCCGTGGAGCATGCCGATGTCGTCGACCACGGGCAGCCGCTTGACGTGCCGGACGGCCATGATCCTGGCGGCCTGTGCCAAGGTGGCGTCGGGGTGTACCGTGATCGCGGGGGTGCTCATGAGCTCCTCCGCCGTCACCGCCCCGGCCTTGGCGACGTCGGACAGGCGCCGGCGCTGCTCGAAGAGGCTCGGGTCGCTGTCGCGGAACTCCTCCTTGGGCAGCAGATCGGCCTCGGAGACGACGCCGACGACACGCCCTTCTCCCTCCAGGACCGGCATCGCGCTGACCTTCCACTGCTCCATGGTCTGCACGATTTCCTTGAAGGGCGCGTCGCGTCCGACGGCCACGACCGTCTGGGTCATCACATCGCTGACGATGTGCGGGGTCTCAGGCACCGCGATCCTCCTCGTCTCGCCTCGTGGTGACGTGGAGGGAGTAGCCAGGCCCGGCCCGGCAGTTCCCCGGCACCGATGGTCTCGACGACCGCCGCGCGGCGGCCGCGCCGGCGATACGAGGGAGGGGACCTCGCCCTTCCTCCGGCCGTACGACTCCACAATCGTCGCAAATCGGCGCAGTGCAACCCGGGCCGAGATCCCCGTCCGCATGCCGGTCCATGTGTCGCGACGGAACCCGTGCGGTGCGACGGTATTGACAGGGACTTCAAGGCAGCGGCAGGGCAGGAAGGCGGTGGTGACCGTGGAGCTCCCGCTGGTCGTGGGTGTCGACGGATCGGATTCCAGCCTGGAGGCCGTGGACTGGGCGGTGGACGAGGCTGCGCGCCTCGGGCTGTCCCTGCGGCTCGTCCACGCCTCTTTGTGGGAGCGGTACGAGGGGGGCCTCCCGTCCCTCAGGACCGGCCGTCCGGCCGAAGAGGTCATGGCCGAGCGCATCGCCGCGTCCTGCGCGGAACGCGCCCGGCTGCGCGACCCGGAGGTGAAGGTGTCGAGCGACGTACTGCCCGACGACGCCGTGTCCGCGCTCCTGCACGCGGCTCATGAGTCCTCCGCCCTGGTCACGGGCTCCCGCGGCCGCGGGAAGATCGCGGGGATGCTACTGGGATCGGTGAGCCTCACGGTGGCCGGTCGTGCCGTGTGCCCGGTGGTCGTGGTGCGCGGCGGGGAGCGGAACCGACAGGGCTCCTTCGGCCGGGTGGTGGTCGGCCTCGGCGACTCCGCGGAAGGCTCGGCCGCCGTGCGGTTCGCCTTTCGCGAGGCGCAGGTGCGCGGCTGCGACCTGCACACTGTACGGGCCTGGCGCCGCCCCGCCCACGAGCACGTGGACGATCCCTTGATCGCGGACGATGCCGCCGGCGCCGAGGAGGAGCGAGCTTCCGCCCTCCTCACCGACGTGCTGCGCGACGCCGGACGGAATCACCCGCAGGTCGAAGTACGTCGTCGTACGGTCGAAGGTCCCGCCCACAAGGCCCTCCTGGACGCATCCTCCGACGCCGACCTGGTGGTCGTGGGAGCACGGAGGCGCCACGGCCACGTCGGTCTGCAGCTCGGCAGGGTGGCCCACGCCCTACTGCATCACGCCGAGTGCCCGGTGGCCGTCGTCCCCCAACGGACCTGACCCGGCGCGCGTCCTGTGCTCCCGCACACCCGGTGAGGGAAGAAGGAGAGGGCGGCGGAAGTCGGAGTGGACCTGGGAGTACGAGGGGTACGACCCGGCCGGCGAGCGGCTGCGCGAGTCGTTGTGCACGCTCGGCAACGGTTGCTTCGCCACGCGCGGCGCCGTGCCCGAGAGCAGGTCGGGCCTGGTGCACTACCCGGCCACCTACGCGGCCGGGGTCTACAACCGCCTGGAGTCGGCCGTGGCGGGGCGGCTGGTGGTGAACGAGGACCTGGTGAACCTCCCGAACTGGCTGTTTCTGCGGTTCCGTCCGCGCTTCGCCGACGGGTCGGCGGGACCGTGGTTCTCTCCCGACGCGTGCCGGCCGCTCGACCACCGGCACAGCCTGGACCTGCGCCGGGCCACCCTGACGCGTACGTTCCGGTTCCGGGACGACGAGGCGGGCACGCTGGGTGTGGAGCAGGTCCGGCTGGTGCATGGCGGATCCCCACCTGGCCGCGCTGCGGACCGTCGTCACGGCCGAGGAGTGGTCCGGGGAGATCGAGGTGGAGTCCGCCCTCGACGGCGACGTGACCAACGGCAATGTGCACCGTTACCGGTCCCTCGACCGCACCACCTGGTCCATGTGCGACCGGCGCGTCCGCGGCCGGCGTGACGTGGCTGAGCTGCCGCACCAGCACCTCCGACATCGGCATCGGCATGGCGGCCCGTACGGTCGCCGCCGGGCGGCCGCCCACGGCGCGGAGCTCCGTCCGTCCCACCGCCGTGCCGTGCACCGGCTGGTGGTACCGGTCGCTCCGGGCCATCGCCCCGGCCCGGCCCGCCGCGCGGGCCGCGCGGCACGCCTGCGGCAGACGCCGGTGGCGGTAGTCGAGCAGGGCCCGTGAGACCTCCGGGACGTGCAGGATCAGGTACGGCAGCACGAACAGCTCGTCCCAGAAGACGTGGCCCCGGTACGCCTCGCCGTGCAGCCCGCGGGCCGGCACCCCCACGTCCAGGTCCGCGGTGTGCGGCGACAGCGTCTGCAGCACGTGGAACAGGTGCAGGCGCAGGACACGGCCCGCCTCCCCGGGCACCTGGATGTCCGCGCCCCGCCACAGGCGCGCCCAGGCGGCGGCGTGGGAGTCCACGAGTGCCGGGAAGTCCGCGGCCGTGGCCACCCGGCCGAGCGCCGCGTCGAGCGGGTCGCTGATCGCCCGGTCCCGGGAGGTGTGCAGGGCTACTGTCTTGTCCACGAGGCGGGCCGTACCCGTGGCAGTCCGCAGCGACGGCCGTGAGGAGACCCAGCGGCTGCACCTCAATCCCCGCTCGGGCAGGTGGCTGCCGGACGACTCCCGGCTCCAGCACCACGTCGGCTCGGCGATCGCCTACAACGTGTGGCAGTACTGTGAAGCGACGGGCGACACCGAGTACCTGCACACCAAGGGCGCGGAGATGCTGCTGCAGATCGCCCGATTCTGGGCGGACGGCGCGGAACCCGCCCCCGGCACCGGCCGGTACCGCATCCGTGGTGTGGTCGGCCCCGACGAGTACCACGACCGCTACCCCGACGCCGACCGGCCGGGCCTGGACGACAACGCGTACATCAACGTCACCGCCGCCTGGGGCCTCGGCCGGGCCCTGGACCTGGTGCGGCGCCTCCCGGCATGGCGCCGGCAGGAGCTGTTCGAACGCATCGGGCTGGAGAGCGGCGAACTCCCGAAGTGGGAGGAGGTCTCCCGGCGGCTGCGGGTGCCGTTCCACCAGGGCGTCATCAGCCAGTTCGACGGCTACGGCGACCTCGCCGAGCTGGACTGGGACGACTACCGCACCCGCTAGCCCGGCATCCGGCGGCTGGACCGCATCCTCGAGGCCGAGGGCGACTCCGTGAACCGCTACCAGGCGTCGAAACAGGCCGACGTCCTGATGCTCGGATACCTCTTCTCGGCCGCCGAGCTGCGCAGCCTTTTCGACCGTCTCGGGTACGACGTGGACGAGGAGGTCTGGCGCAGGACCGTCGACTACTACCTGCGGCGCACCAGCCACGGCTCCACCCTCAGCGGACTCGTCCACGGCCTCGTCCTCGCCCGGGCCAGACGGGCCGAGGCGTGGAGTTACGTCCACGAGGCCCTGGAGGCGGACATCGCCGACATCCAGGGCGGCACGACCGGCGAGGGCATCCACCTCGGCGCCATGGCCGGAACCCTGGACCTGGTGCAACGCGGCCTGACGGGGCTGGAGACGCGTGAGGACGCCCTCTTCCTGGACCCGGTGCCCCTTCCCGCCCTGTCGGAGTACGGGTTCTCCCTGCGCTACCGCGGCCACTGGGGCATCGGCATACGGCGCCGGAGCGGACAGCTGGCGACCGGGCTGCGGGACTCGGAGGAGTCACCCATCCGCGTGGTGCCGGCCGACCGGGCCGTTACCATCACGCCGGGGGAGACCTGCACGCTCGTGCTCCCGGGGGAGTGATCCGCGCGGACGGGCGAGCCGACCCCGGCGTCCGCGGCACGATCCACCGGACAGGGCATAGGCTCCGAAAGCGGGGTTCCGCCTCGGGCGACGGTGCCGTGGGAGACGTGGATGAAGTGGCTGGTCTCGCTGGTCGGTGCCGGGCTCGTCATGCTCACCCTGCGGGACCTCTTCCACACCCTTTGGCATCCCACCCGCCACGGCGGGCTGAGTCGCCTCGTCATGACGGCGCTGTGGCGCCTGGCCCGGCGCTTTCGCGCGCGCAGGAGGGTGGTCGGGCTCGTCGGACCGCTCGCCATGGTCACGGTGGTGGGCATGTGGGCCTTCACCGTCGTGCTCGGCTGGGCCGTCGTCTACTGGCCGCACATGCCCGGGGCTTTCGTCTTCTCGCCCGGTTCCCAGGCGGCGCAGGAGCCCGCACTGCTGGACTCCGTGTACCTGTCGCTGGTCACGGTGGCCACCCTGGGGCTGGGAGACATCGCGCCCGGCGAAGGCTGGCTCCGCATGGTCTCACCGTTGGAAGCCCTCGTCGGCTTCACCCTTCTGACAGCCACCGTCTCCTGGGTGCTGGAGATCTATCCGGCGTTGACCCGCAGGAGGGTCCTGGCCGTCCGGCTGGCACTGCTGCGCGACTCGGACCCGACACCGCGGCAGATCGACTGCACGGCCGGAGCGCTGCTGCTGGACAGTCTGGCGACGGAAATCGCACGTGTGCGCGTCGATTTCGCCCAGTACGCCGAGGCGTACTACTTCCACGACGGGGAGGACCACTCGTCGCTGGCGGCCACGGTCGGCTACGCCGTCACCCTCGCCCGGCGAGGACAGGCAGCCCAGCGGCCGGAAGTGCGCCTGGCGGGTGATGTGCTCACCGGAGCGCTGAAGGACCTCGCAGCCATCCTCGACCAGCGTTTTCTCCACACCGGTGGCACGGCGACGGAAGTGTTCGCCGCGTATGCCGCCGACCACGGGCGCAGCCTCGCGCAGCCCTGACCGACAGGCCGACGACCGGTGTCGCAGCGCCCGGATCACCCACACCGACGAGTGGTCGGTCATCGCCGGCCGGCACCGGCGGTGGCACCCTGACAGCGAGTGCCGGTATCCGGGGACACCGTCCCCCGCGCGACGGGAGTTCGGTGAATGGCGCACAGTGAGCGGGCCGGTCCCGATGGGGGCCTGACCTGCGGCCGCGCCAAACTACGGGACGTTGATGAGCATCTTCATGGGTCTCTCCTGGGGAGCTCGGCAGGCGGGTCGTCGCCTGGGTCTTAACTGGTCGCAGTGAGTAGGGGAAGGTCTCGATCTCGGTGGTCCACAGCCACCCGGAGCGGGGCTGCGGCGGTGCCGGTGCTGACTCAATGCTGACACCGGCGACGGCTTGTCGGGTGGGACGGTCGGGGGGAACTCGCTCGGGGGCCGATGTCGGCAGTATCTGCCTTGCGGCAGCGAAGGTCACGCGCGAAAACGCCCGTGGGCGTGCCCCGGTCCCGGAAGAGGTGGCGGTCACGGCCCGCGGCCGTCACACCGTGCCGGATCCGGCCCGCCCGCTCGACGAGGCCGGGCAGCGGGCGAGGCCCTGCCCGAACCGTCCTGGAGTCCGTCCATTACTGTTCGTCCTTCTGCGTACAAGGGCACATGGGGGTTCGGTGGGGCGGGGCAGATGTCCGGTGTGTGGGCGCAAGGCACCGGTGAGCGAGGGAATCATCGGCTTCCACGGGCAGGGTGCCGGAGGGTGCCGCGGGCTCGGCCGGACGGCCGTGGACCGGCAGCCCGCGGAGGTGACCGGGGCACCGGCGGGCGGTGACGGCGAGGCCACGGGCAAGCGGGCACCGCGGTCGCCGGGCGATGTCCGCGTCGAGGTGATCTCGGGGGTGCTCACCGTGATGATGGTCATCGGGGTGCTCGTCCTGTTCGTGGGTCTCTTCGTGTCCACCGCCGTGTGGGCGAGCGGAGTGGCCGTCTTCGTGCTCACCAGCGCTGTTCTGTGGCTGCTCGGCAAGACACCGGCCGGTCGGCGCAACGCCGCGCGTGACGCACGTGACGCGGCGCCGCGCGCCCGGGCGGCGGCCGGTCGTGCCGAACGCGCCGAGCGGGAGCGGCAGGCCGCTGCCACCGCTGTCGAGGAGCGCCGCGCCCGGGAAGCGGAACAGGCGCTGCGACGCGCGGTGCGGGCACTGCTCGACGACCTCCCGGCGCGGGGAACACCGCAGGACGAGGCGATCGCCCACTGCCTGGAGAAGTCGGTCGCCGTGCGCGACCCACGCCTGCGGGCCGAGGCGGAGCGACTGGCCCGTCGTCATGTCGCCGTGGACGAACGCATCCTGTGCATCGCGCAGTCGGCGACCGAGGGCAGGGAACGTCCCGCCCTGCTGATCCTCACCGACCGTGGAGCGGCCGTATCGCACAAGGGTGTCTCCTACCGGTTCGACCCCCAGCCCGAGGACGTGATCGAGGGGCTCGAAGCGAGCTGGGGGTGGCTGACGGTCGGGGAGCTCGTTTTCACGTTCTCCCACCACCCTCGCCTGCGGATCGCCCTGGCGGCCCGCGAAGAGGCCGCCGCAGCCGCCCCGTCCGCTGCCGCGTCCCAGCGCCCCGTCCAACGGCTGATCCGCGACGCCCGGGACGCGGAACTCGCCGCCGTCGACTGGATGCGCTATCTGGGCTTCACCGATGCCGTGGCCACCCCCGTCGGTTCGGACGCGGGCATCGACGTCCTCGCCGAGCGCGCGGTTGCCCAGGTGAAGAAGGAAGGAAGCCCCACCACCCGTCCCACCGTCCAGCAGCTTCACGGCGTAGCGGCCGCCCAGCAGCGTTCCGCGCTGTTCTTCTCGATGGCCGGCTACACCCCGCCGGCCCTCGCGTGGGCGTCGCAGCAGGGCATCGCGCTGTTCCAGTACGACCTGCAGGGAACACCGCAACCCGTCAATCCGCCTGCCCTCCACCTGCTGGACGCAGCCGACGGAAGGGCGTCCCGGGCCGCGGACGCACCCGCGGCCACCCCGGCGGACACCACCGACGGCACCGCGGCGCCCTAGGTGTATTGCCCTGTGAGGTTGGGGACGCGGCTGGCGGGTGGTTGGCCGCTGATGCCGGTGCGGGCCGCCAGCCGCAGCGGACCGATGCGGTGCTCGCGTCGCAGCCGCAGAACCTGCGCCTCGATGGCGGCCAGGGTGCGGTGGGGCTGGCGGTGCGGGCGGCAGGTCGAGGGGGGCACTCTCGAAGCGGCGCACGCGTCGGGGGGGGGTGCCTCTATGTCTTTCGTCAAGAGGTCCGCGTCGGGTTTGGGATGGTCTGGCTTGCTGGGGTCATGCGGCGAGTTCGACGTCCTCGGGGTG
>BMUD01000001.1:166196-657433 GCA_014650015.1 Streptomyces griseoloalbus | reverse complement strand
CAGCGCAACGCAGCGCCCTTGACGCGGTCCGCGCAAGCACGACACTGACAAAGAAGCGAGCGGCCCAACGGCCACCTCACTCACGAGCGTCCACGGCCGGCGCCCTCATCCGGCTCGCCACCCTGATTCCGCGTTCCCGGCCCGACCGCCCCGCACGGGCGGACCGGCAGACGGACCGGCAGACGGACCGGCAGACACCGGTAGGCGGACCGGCAGGCGGGCCGGCGCATCCGTGCCCGGGCGCGCCGGTCCGCCGGCTCGGTCACTTCTGCGGGCACTCCTTCCACGCCAGGTGGTAGATCGTGCTGATGTCACCGTCCGTGGAGTCCATCGTCATGAAGCTGACCTGCCCGGGGGACGTGGTCCCCGCGTTCACGCGCAGCTCCGTGTTGATGTTGAAGTTGCGCTGGACTCCGCAGGGCGCGTACACCAGTTGGGCCCAGTCGGTGGTGTCCGTGGCCTGCCAGTTGTCGTCGTAGGGGCCGGCGAACGCGTGGCTGCGGTACTCCGTGTTCGGCGAGCCCTGGAAGTAGTACGACGCCCGCTGCGTACTGCTCGCGCCGGGCTGGAGCGAGGCGAAGCCCCGGTAGTCCGCGCCGGCCACGGCGTAGGTGAAGCCTTGCGGGACATGGACCAGCAGGCTGAGCTGGCAGTTCTTGCGGTAGGCGGTGGGGGCGGAGTCCCCGCCCGCCTGGGCGAGGTAGTCGCTGTACGTCACGGTGAACGCGGTGTTGTCCGCGGAGACGGCGACCGCGGCACTGCCCTGGGGGCATCCCGAACCGTTCACTGTGGCGACATCGATGACGATCTTGTCCGGGGGCGGGTCGTCGAAACCGGACGACGGGTTGTGCGCGGGTAACGCGGCGGTGAGGAGCGCGGCCGCCGCCGCGCTCAGGAGCAGGCCACCAGCCATGATTCTCCATCCTTCGGTGGGGGGTGAAGCCTCGGTTCCTTGCCTTGATTGAAGCTTCATGTACATGACAGACATGCGCACGCACGCACCCCCGACCCCGCGAGGGAGGAATGAAGATGCGGTGAAGGCCGGGAGCGCTCGCATCGTATGGAAGCGGCGGGACCGTCGGACAGAGTCAACTCCGGCCATTCGCTTCCGTCACGCCACAACAGGAGAAAAGGGGCGTACCGGGACCCTCGTGTGAACGACGTGGTGCCGGTTCATGGACAATGGCCCACCAGCACCCCTTGTGGCACCCCAACAGGAGGCGCTCCCTTGGAGCTCAGCAGGCGTACCTTCACCGCCCTGGCCGGCACGGCGGCGCTCGGTCTCGCGCTCGCCGGCAGCGGCGGGACGGCGACCGGCACGCACGGGCCGCGCAGCGTGCCGACGGGCCCGCCGCCCCCTCCGCCGAGCGCGGACGGCAGACGGCACCGGATCGGCTTCGACCGGTACTCGCTGCTGGTGGACGGCCACCGCCTGGTGCTGTGGTCCGGCGAGGTCCACCCCTTCCGGCTGCCGAGCCCGTCCCTGTGGCGGGACGTGCTGCAGAAGCTGCGCGCCCACGGACACAACGCGGTCAGCGTCCCCGTCCCGTGGAACTACCACTCCCCCGCGCCCGGTGAGTACGACTTCACCGGGGTGCGGGACCTGCATCTGTTCCTGAGCATGGCCGCCGAGGAACGGCTGTACGTCATCCTGCGACCGGGGCCGTACATCGGTGCCGATGTCGATGCCGGCGGTCTCCCCGGATGGCTGACAGCCGTCGAGGGCACCGCGCGGACCGCCGATCCCACGTATCTGCGGCACGTCGACGAGTGGCTCGACGCGGTCAACGCCATCGCCGTCCGGCATCTGTTCACGGCGGGCGGCGGCACCGTGCTGCTGTACCAGTTCGAGGACGGGTCGGAGATCCCCGCCGACGACCCGGCCGGGCGCGCCTACCTGGACCACCTGTACGCGAAGGTGCGCGCCGACCGCATCGACGTACCGCTCTTCCACGCGGACGGGTACCTCGGCGAGCGCCGGGCCGCTCCGCGCTCGCCCGGGTTCCGGGCGGGGGCGGCCGGCGGGGCGGCCGACGCGTGGGGCGGGGTGGCGTCCGGGGGCAAGGGGTACGCCGAGGTGCGCCGGACTCACGGGGCCGCGCGCGAGCGGCGCGACCACCTGACCGGCCTCGCCGACGGGGCCACCGTGCACAACGTCCGCATGGTGTTCGGCGGGACCTCGTGGGGCTGGCTGCCCGCGCCGGGTGTCTACACCTCGTACGACCACGGGGCCGCGATCGACGAAGGCCGCCGGCCGACGCCGCAGCTGGCCCCGCTCCAGCAGTTCGGGCACCTGGTGCGGACCGTGCCCGACCTCGCGCGGCTGGACGCGGCGGGTGGGGTGCGGGCGGAGGACGAGCGGCTGGAGGTGCGCCGCCTGGCCAATCCCGACACCGGCGCCCAGGTGTACGTCGTGCGCAACGACTCCGCCGAACAGGTCACCTCGTTGCTCCCGGACACCGGCATCGACGTGCCGGTCACCGTGGGACCCCACGACGCCAAACTGCTCGCCGCCGGGCTGGAACTGGGCCGGCGGAAGCTGGCGTTCACCACCGCGCAGCCCATGCTGAGCACGACCGTCGGCCGGCAGGACGTCGCCGTGTTCGCGGGCCGGGCCGGTGAGACCGCGCAGGTCGCGCTGGACTGCGAGACCCAGCCGGTCACCAACCGGCTGGACGACGAGCCCGCGTGGTCCTACGACCGGGGCAGGCTGAACATCGTCGTGCCGCTCGGCCCGGGCGGGCTGAGCCGGGTGCTGATCGAGGGCGGGGACACCGACACGCCCATGGTGCTGCTGTTCGCCGACGACGCGACCGCGCTGCGCCTGTGGCCGTACGAGACCCCGTCGGGCCCGCTGCTGGTCTACGGCCCGGCGCTGCTGCGCTCGGCCACCCTGCGCGGCGCCACCGTCCATCTCGTCGGCGACGTCGTCGGCGAGACCGGCCTGGAGGTGTGGGCGCCGCGCGGGATCACCGGCGTGACCTGGAACGGGCAGCCGGTGCGCACCCGGCTCAGCCGGGCAGGGAGCCTGGTGATGGAAGGGCTGATGCCGGGCGCGCCCGCGGTGCCGCTGCCCGCGCCGGCCGGCTGGCGGCGACGGGACGAGAACCCGGAGTCCGAACCGGACTTCGACGACTCGGCGTGGACGGCCGCCGACCGCACGTCCTCCCACAGCACCACCCCCGTGCCCGAGGACGGCCCGGTCCTGTTCGCGGACGACTACGGCTTCCACTACGGCGACGTCTGGTACCGGGGACGGTTCGAGGACGCGCGCGGCATCGAGTCCGTGTCGCTGTCCTACAGCACCGGTACGCAGGGGCTGCTGATGGCCTGGCTGGACGGGCGGCCCCTCGGGACCCACCGCATGCCGGTGCCGGACGAGGACACCGCGGACAAGGGCACCTGGACGGCGACGGCCGCCTTCGACGTGCCGAAGACGCTGCGCGAGCGGGGGCCGCACGTGCTGTCCGTGCTCGTGCGGCCGATGCAGCACGACGGGGACGAGCGGGTGCGGGGCACGGCGCAGGACACGCACAAGGCCGCGCGCGGGCTCGTGTCCGTCGGCTTCGAGGGCGGCTCCCGGAGTGTCGACTGGCGGATCCAGGGGGCCGCGGCCCCGGACCGGGTCCGCGGGCCGCTGAACAACGGCGGGCTGTACGGGGAGCGGGAGGGCTGGCACCTGCCGGGGCACGACGACCGGGAGTGGCGGGCCGTGGACCTTCCGCGCGGCGACCGGCGGCAGGGCGTGGCCTGGTACCGGACGGAGTTCCGGCCGGCCATCGCCGCGGACCTGGACGCGTCGGTCGGGCTCACGCTGGAGGACGACCCGGAGCGCGCCTACCGCGTCCAGATCTTCCTCAACGGCTGGAATCTGGGCCAGTACATCAACGACGTCGGCCCGCAGCACACCTTCGTCCTGCCGAACGGGATTCTGCGCACACGGGGGGCCAACACACTCGCCCTGGCGGTGCTGTCCGACGGGACCACACCCGCGGGCCCGCGCGATGTACGGCTGACGCTGCTGGGGGCGGCGCGGGGAGGACTTCCGGTGGAGGCGGTGGACTCACCGGGAAGGTGAGTCCACCGCCTCCGGGCGGGGTTCACGCCAGCCGGATCACGTTCCAGGACAGCGGCTCCAGTACGGCGGAGAGGCGGCCGTCGTCGAGGGTCGTGCCCTCGGCCGGGTGCGGGGTGACCCGCTCGGGCTCGGCGAGGGTGTTGCGGGCGTCGGGGTCGTCGTCCGAGAGGACGCTGTGCTCCACGACCGAGTCCAGACCGAGGCCGCCGAGGGCGACTTCGAGGGGCAGCGACTCGGTGCGGCCGCGGTTGACCGCGAACACGGTGACCGTGCCGTCCGCGGCACGTACGGCGGTGGCGTGCAGCAGGTCGGTCTCGCCGTACTTCTTCGTCTCGTACGTCGGCGAGTCCACGCGGACGTCGAGCACCTCGCCCCGGCCGTACCGGGAGGCCTGGGCGAACGGGAAGAACGTGGTCTGCCGCCAGGCCGGGCCGCCCGGCTCGGTCATGATCGGGGCGATCACGTTGACCAGCTGCGCGAGGCAGGCGACGGTGACGCGGTCGGCGTGCCGCAGCAGCGCGATCAGGAGCGAACCGAAGACCACGGCGTCGGTGACGCTGTAGTTGTCCTCCAGCAGGCGGGGCGCCTCCGGCCAGTCCAGCGCGCTGACCTGGGCCTCGGTCCGGGACAGGTACCAGACGTTCCACTCGTCGAAGGAGAGGTTGATCTTCTTCTTGGACTTGAGGCGGGCGCCGATGTGGTCGCAGGTGACGATCACGTTCTCGATGAACGACTCCATGTCCACGGCCGACGCGAGGAAGGAGTCGACGTCGCCGTCGAGCGGCTCGTAGTAGGCGTGCAGGGAGATGTAGTCGACCAGGTCGTACGTCTCCTTGAGGACCGTCGCCTCCCACTCGGCGAAGGTCTCCATGGCCTGGCTGGACGAACCGCAGGCGACGAGCTCGACGCCCGGGTCGATCTGGCGCATGGCGCGGGCCGTCTCGGCGGCGACCCGGCCGTACTCCTCGGCCGTCTTGTGGCCGGTCTGCCAGGGGCCGTCCATCTCGTTGCCGAGGCACCACATGCGGATGCCGAACGGGTCCTTGTCGCCGTGCTCGACGCGCAGGTCGGAGAGGGCCGTGCCGGAGGGGTGGTTGGAGTACTCCTGGAGTTCCAGTGCCTCGGCGACGCCACGGGTGCCGAGGTTGACGGCCATCATGGGCTCGGCCTGGGGGCCGATCTTCTTGAGGAAGGCGATGTACTCGGAGAGGCCGAAACGGTTGGTCTCCGTGGAGCGCCAGGCGAGGTCCAGGCGGCGGGGGCGGTCCTCGACCGGGCCGACGGAGTCCTCCCACTTGTAGCCGGAGACGAAGTTGCCGCCGGGGTAGCGGATGGTGGTGACGCCGAGCTCCCGGACCAGGTCCAGGACGTCCTGGCGGAGGCCGGCCGCGTCGGCGGTGGGGTGGCCGGGTTCGAAGATGCCGGTGTAGACGCAGCGGCCGAGGTGTTCCACGAAGGAGCCGAAGAGGCGGGGGTTGACGTCGCCGACGGTGAAGGCGGGGTCGAGGGTGAAGCGGGCGGTTCGCATGTGCGCCTTTCGGATCAGGGGGTTCACGGTGCGGTGCGGCTGCGGGTCGTGGGCGGCGGTCACTGGCCGGCCAGACCGGTGTGGGCGACACCCGCCACGATCTGCCGCTGGAAGAAGACGAAGACGATGATCAGCGGCAGGCCCGCCATGAGGCCGCCGGCCATGAGCTGGGCCCACTGGATGCCGTAGGAGTTCATGACGGTCGCGATGCCGTTCGGCATGGTCATCAGGTCGGGGTTGTTGGTGACCATGTAGGGCCACAGGAAGTTGTTCCAGGAGCTGATGAAGGTGAAGATGCCGACCGCGGCGAGCGAGGGGCGCGACAGCGGCAGGATGACCGTGAAGAAGACGCGCCAGCGGCCGGCGCCGTCGATGAAGGCGGCCTCCTCCAGTTCGCGCGGGATGCCCTGGAAGAACTTGTAGAGGATGTAGACCATCGCGGCGGGCGCGCACTGCGGCAGGATCAGGCCCCAGTAGGTCTCGACCATCCCCATCTGCTGGACGGTCGTGAACAGCGGGACGCCGAGGACCGCCGGGGAGATCATGAGGCCGGCCATCACCACGCCCATCAGGGCGGCCTTGCCGCGGAACTCGGTGCGGGCGAAACCGTATCCGGCCAGGGCGCTCACCAGCAGGACGACGGTGGTGACGCAGACGGAGACGACGAGGGAGTTCACGAACCAGTTGGTGATGTTGCCGGTCTCGAACATCGCCGACCACGCCTGGCCGGTCCAGTCCTCGGGCAGCCAGTGCGGGGGTACCTCGACGGCCTCCGTCTCCGACTTCAGGGAGGTGAACAGGGCCCAGGCCAGCGGCGACACGATCACCACGGCGACGGCGGTGCCGAGGAGGGTGAGCACGATCTGGCTCGGCGTCCAGCTCCGGCGGGGCTTGGTCCGTATCGGTGCTGCGGCGGTGGTCATCGGCCGCCCTCCTCACGGTTGCGCAGCAGCCACATCCGTCCGAGGGCGACGGCCGCGATGAGCACGAAGAAGATGATGGAGATCGCGGAGGCGTAGCCCACGCGGTAGGCGGTGAAGCCCTCTTCGAGGGTGAACTGCACGAAGGTGCGGGTGGAGTCCTCGGGGCCGGGGCCGAAGTCCATCATGACGACGGCCTGGTCGAAGACCTGGAGCGAGGCGAGGATCTGCAGGGCGATCACCAGGCCGGTGATGTTGCGCAGCATCGGCAGGGTGATGTGGACCATCCGGTGCCAGGCGTTCGCGCCGTCCAGCTTGGCCGCCTCGTACAGGTGGGCGGGAATGCCCTGGAGGGCGGCGAGGTAGAGCAGGAAGCTGAAGCCGACCGTCCACCACAGGGTGCAGATGACGACGGCGAGCATGGCGTACGACGTGTCGGACAACCACGGGGTCTCGATGCCGAAGACGTGGTTGACCATGCCGGTGCCGGGGTTGAACAGCCACTGCCAGAGGTTGCCGGCGACGGTGGACGGCAGCAGGAACGGCAGGAAGAAGCACAACCGCCACAGCCACTTGCCGCGTTCGATGTGGTGGGCCAGCATCGCCAGCCCGAACGCCAGGACGGTGATGCAGGGCACGACCAGCAGCGTGAACCAGGCGCTGTGGCCGAGGGAGTCCCACATCAGGTCGTCCCCGAGGGCCTCGCGGTAGTTGTCGAGGCCGACGAAGTTCGCGTCGTCGCCGGAGATGTTGGCGTCGGTGAGGCTGAGCCAGAGGCCCCGCAGCAGCGGCCAGACCACGAACAGGGCGAACAGCGCCAGGAACGGGGCGACGAACCATCCGCCGTGCTGCAAGCCCTGGCGGCGGCGGACGGTGGCGGTGCCGACGGCGGCCCTCGCGGGCGCCGGGGCGACGACGGTCTCGGCACTGGCGGTCGTCATGCGGCCGCACCTCCCTCGGCGGCGGTCCTGCCGTCCATCGGGTTCTTCATGGTGAGCAGCTGGGTGAGGACACCCCTCATGCGGCCGGCCGCGGCCTCCGGCTTGGCGGAACCCGCGGTGGAGGCCATCACGACGGGTCCGACGCGCTGGGCGAGCAGACCGGTGGAGCCCGCGAACCACACCTTCGGCTCGGTGGCCTGGTGGTCCATCGCGGAGACGTACTCGCTCTGCGGCTGAAGCCTCTTGTACGCGGCCGAGGTCAGGGTCGGCGTGTAGGCGGGGATGTGTCCGCCGCCCGCCCACTGGCGGGCGTGCCGCACGACGTAGGCGGCGAGCCGGTGGGCGGCGTCGGCGGTGGCGCCGCCGCGGCCGGACTGGTGCGGCAGCACGAAGGCGTGGGACTCGGCGTGGGTGGCCGGCCTGCCGAAGACGGGTGGCAGCGGGACGGCGCCGTAGTCGAGCTTCGCGGTGTCGAAGACCGGCACCGACCAGTTTCCCTCCAGGGTGAACGGGGCGCCGTTGACGAACTGTTCGGCGTCGGCGGCGCCGGGAAGGGTGTAGCCGTCGGTGATGTGCCGGCGCAGGAACTCCAGGACCTCGGTGGCCTTGTCGGTGTCGAAGGTGACCTCGGTGTTGCCCGCGTCGAACCAGGTGCCGCCGAGCTGGGTGTAGAAGGCGACGAACATCCACCACTGGATGTTGAGGTCGTTGACGTGCAGGCCGAGCGTCTGCAGTCCGCCGCGGGTGGCCTTCTTCGCCTGCTTCAGCACGTCGAACCACTCCTCGGCCGACGTCACCGGCACCATCCGGCCGTCGTCCCCGAGCAGGCCCGCCTTCTTCAGCACGTCCCGGCGGTAGAAGCAGAGCTGTACGTGGATGTCGAGGGGCAGGGCGTACAGCTTGCCGTCGACGACGGCGCGCTTCCACAGGTCGGGGTTGAAGTCTCTCTCGTGCACGCCGTACCGGGCGAGCAGGTTCACGTCCCAGGGGTCGAGGAGGCGGCCCGGGGAGAAGCCGGGGACCCGGCCGAGGTGCATGACGGCGAGGTCAGGCGCGCGGTTGCCCGCGGCGGCCATCGCGAGCTTGGTGTAGTAGGGGTTGCCCCACTGGAGGGTGGAGTCCTTCACGTCGATGCCGGGATGCTCCGCACGGAAGGAGTCCAGCATCGCGATCATGTTGTATCCGTCGCCGCCGCTGAAGAGGTTCCAGTAGCGCACCCGGGTGTCCGCTCCGGAGGCGAGCGCGTCGGCTCCCGTCCCGAGCGCCGCGAAGCCGAAGCTTCCGGCGACCGTCAACCCGCCGAGTCCGGTGAGAAGTTGCCTGCGATTCAGGCCAGGTCGTCCCATGCCCTGCCCCATCTGCTGGAGATAGATTGCCCGATGTTCGACATATCGAATAGCGCTCGTAACTTCGAACGGACCGTAGGTGTGAAGCGTCGGCACGTCAATGCTTCGGACAAGAACTCGGGGCAGGACTTCTCGCGCGCCCCTCCGCACACGGGCGGGCCTCATCCGGTCATCCGGGGTGGGACAACGGTCATGGATCGCATGACGCGGGCACTTCCGTCCACGTAGGCTCGAACGGCCTCGAGTGCGGCGGCGAGTGGGAGCGGGGGGACGCGATGGGGTTCGCGGACGTGGCCATGGGTCCGGCCTCGTTCCTCAGCGAGTTCTACACGTCCTTCTGGTGGATCCCGGCCGGCGTCCTGGCCGCCGCCCTGGCCATCAAGCTGCCGACGATCATCCGGCTCTGGACGGACCCGCTGCTGCGCGCGGTCGGCGGTCTGCTGCTGCTCGCCTGCGCGGTGTTCGTGTTCGTCGCGCCCTCGACGATCGTCTGGGTCAACCGCGTCACCGGCGTGCCGAACATCTCGGCGCCCTGGGTGTACTCACTGCTGACCGCTTTCTGCGGCTCCTGCCTGGTGCTGATCATCGCCTGGCGCGACGGCCTGCCCGAGCACTCCGCCTCGACGCGCCGGGCCACCCGCTGGGTGGTCACCGTCTACGGGGGTGTGATCGTCGCGCTGTGGGTGCTGTTCGCCCTCGCGGACGTACCCGTGGAACGGACCCGGGACCTGGACACCTACTACGCCGGCACGCCGTTCATGCGCGAGGAGATCCTGCTGTATCTCCTCGCGCACACCACCGCCGCCCTCATCACCTCGAAGCTGATCTGGAACTGGATCCGCACCGACGGACTCGACGCCTGGCTGCGCTGGGGGCTGAAGTTCCTGGGCGTCGGCTACGCGCTCAACCTGGCCTTCGACGCCGCCAAACTCACGGCCGTGGTGGCGCGTTGGACCGGGAACGACCTGGACTGGCTCAGTCTGAACGTGGCCCCGGCGCTGGCGTGCCTGTCGGCGGTGTCGATCGCGGTCGGCTTCATCCTTCCGCACGCCGGCCAGTATCTGCACGAGCGCTGGCGGATCCGCCGGGCCCACCGCCGGCTGCGGCCGCTGTACCGGCTGATGCGGACCGTGCACGGCGCCGGCGTACCGCTGGTGCTGCGGGCCAGCGCCGAGCTGCGCCTGACCCGCCGCGAGACCTTCATCCGTGACGTCCTGCTGCCGCTGGCCCGGCGCACCGACGAACGGCTGCGGAAGAGGTCGTACGTCGCCGCCCTCGGTCTGGGTTTCCCGCCGGAGCGGGCGAGGGCGCTCGCGGCGGCCGTGGTGATCCTCGACGCGGTCGAGGGCGGAGGGAACCCCGAGTGCGGCGAGGGCCGCGACGGCGGCCACGACCCCGACACCACGGACCTGCTCCGCGAGATCGGGGCCGTCTCGCGCGCCCTGCGCCACCCCGACGTGATCCGGGAGGTCCGCGCCCGCGCCGTGACACCCGAGGACACCGTGGCACCCGAGGACACCGTGGCGGTCACCGAGTGACGGCCCCGCACGCGGAACTGGCCGGGACGGCACCCGTCTTGGCATATTGCACAGGTGACCGAGCCACACCCAGGGGAACAGGGAGACAGCGGTGCGTACCAGGAAGGAGATGCGTCGTCTCGCTGACGCCCTCATCGACCCCATCCAGGTGGCGGTCCCGGCCGATCCCGACGTCCTGTTCGATGCGCTCGTCGCCTCCGTCAGCGCGTGGCGGGGACGCGAGGTGGTCGTCCACCGCGCCTCCTTCCCGCCGCACACCGCGAGCGGGCTGTGGCTGGAGCGCGAGAGCCATGACGACGTGGTGGTGGACGAACGGGCCGCCGTGTGGCACCAGATCGTGATCTTCTGCCACGAGGTGTGGCACATGAGCCGCCGGCAGGCGGACACCTCACCCACGGGTGGGGAGGCCCGTCCGGTCGCCGCGCGCACCGACTTCAGCCTCGCGGAGGAGCAGGAGGCGGACCGCTTCGGCATGCTGATGGGCCGCAGGCTGCGCACCTGGCTGGACGCCTCCGCCGACTCGGTGTTCGTCGCGGAGGGCGGCGCCGCCGAGGACCCGCAGGACCTCGCCGGACGCATCGGGGCCGCGCTCAACTACCGCGGGACCAAGAGATGAGCGGCCTGATCAACTACGTCAGCTGCGGGGTGCTGTGGCTGGGGCTGCTGGTGAAGGCCCCCGATCTGCTGCGGCACCGGCGCGATCCCTATCTGCGGGCGATCTGCGCGGTGCTGGGGCTGGCCGGGCTGTGCTTCTTCCTCGGCGCGCCGCCGACCGTCGGCGCGGTCAACCGGATCGGCGGGGTGCCGAACCTCGCGGCGCCGGTCACCTATGTGGCGATCACCGGGTACTGCGCCGCCTCACAGGTCCTCATCGTGCACTGGCGCGGAGGCCCCGGGGTGCACCGAACCGCCCGCCGCTGGATGGTCGCCTACGCCGTGGTCGTGCTCGCCATCGCGGCGACCTTCACCCTCGGGGACGCGCCCGTGGAGCGCCGCACCGACCTGGACACCTACTACGCGACGACCCCGTTCATCTCCCAGATGATCGTGCTCTACCTGTTCGCGCACCTCACCACCGTGACCGTCACCGCGGTGTCGGCGCTGCGCTGGGCGCGCCGGGTGCGGGGCGGGCTGCGGGCGGGGCTGGCCCTGCTCGGGACCGGCTCGCTGTGCGGCGCCGGTTACAGCGTGGCCAAACTGGTCGCGGTGGGCGCCCGCTGGTCCGGGCGGGACTGGTCGCAGCTCGGCACCACCGTCTCCCCGGCCGCCGCCGGTCTCGGCGCCCTGCTGACGGTCGTCGGCGTGCTGGTGCCGCTGATGACGCCGCAGGTGACCGAGTGGCGGCGGGCCCGGCGGACGTACGCCCGGCTCGGACCCCTGGAGCACGCGCTGGAGGATCTGCTCACCCGCCGGACGCTGCGGCTGCCCCGGCCCCGGCTCGCCTCCCCCACCACCCGGCTGATGTGGCGCCAGACCAGCATCCACAACGCGCTGAGCCACCTGGACGCGTACTTCGACCGGGAGGTGTACGACCGGACCCGCGCCGGTGTGCTGGAGGCGACGGGTGACGCGGAACGGGCCGAGGCCGCCGCCTGGGCCGCGGTGATCACCGCGGCGGTACGGTACGAGGCGGACCCGGGCCGGGAGGTCCCGCCGCCCGACGGCACCGGCCGGCTCCTCGACCGGATGCCGGACCCGACCGCCCTCGCCCGGATCGCCGACGCGCTGACCGGGGGCGTCCCGGCACCCGCGGCCTGCGCCGTGCCGAGCGCGACGACGACGACGGCGGGGACCGTATGAGGGCCGGGGGCCGCGCCGGTACCGGGGACCGCGGGAGCACCGCGGGCCGCTGCGGCACCCGGGACCGCACGCGCACCGGGGTTCGCCTGCGGCGGGCCGGGTGCGGGGAGCCGGGCCCGGCCGGAGGGAGGTGTCCGGCATGAGCCTCGTCGTGTATCTGGCGGCCTTCGTGTTCGGGATGACCTTCGTGCTGCTGTTCCGCCGCCCTCGCAGGGCCATGCGGAACCCGCTGACCCTGTCCACCTGCGTGGCGGTCGTCCTCGGCGCGCTGGTCTTCGTCTGCGCCGCCCCGGCCACCCTCGGCACCGTCAACGAGCTCACCGGCGTCCCCAACTTCGGGGCCCCGATGACCTACGGCATGCTCTCCGCGTACAGCTGCGCCGTGCTGGTGCTGCTGATCAACTGGCGGGGCGGTTCGCGCGAGCGGGTGCGGCGCCTGGTGCTGCGTACCATGGCCGCCTACGGCCTGCTGGTGGTCGCCATCCTCGTGCTGTTCTCGCTCGCCGAGGCGGACACCGAGCGGCTGACCGACCTCGACACGTACTACGCCAACACCCCGTTCATGCGGGAGATGATCCTGCTGTACCTGATCGGGCACAGCACGGCGATGCTGGTGATGTGCGCCGTCTGCGTCAAATGGGGGCGCGAGGTCGGCGGGCTGCTGCGGACCGGGCTGCGGCTGATCCTCCTGGGGGCGCTGCTGGACGTGGTGGGCTTCCAGCTCGCCAAGTACACGGCGATCGTGGCGCGTTGGACGGGCCATGACCTCGACTTCCTGTCCACCACGCTCGCCCCGCCGATGGCGTCGCTGGCCGCGCTGATGTGTTCGGCGGGGTTCGTACTGCCGAGGCTGCTGCCGTCCGCACTCGCCCAGTGGCGGGGACTGGGCGACTACCGGCGGCTGGCTCCGCTGTGGTCCCTCGTGCAGTCGGTGTCCACCGCGCCCAAACCGCCGACCGGCTGGTGGCAGTCGCCCCAGGCACGGCTCCAGTGGCGTGAGGTGTCGATCCACGACGCCCTGCTCGCGCTGGCGCCCTACTTCGACCACCGGGTCCGTGAGCGGGTGCGGGACACCGCCCTGCGCGCGGGCCACTCCCCCCACCGGGCCCGGCTCGCCGCGGAGGCGGCCATGCTCGCCGACGCGGCGCGGCGGGCCGCCGCCCGCGAGGAACCGCCCGGGACCACCGGTACGTACCGGCTGCACGCGACCGAGGTCTCCGGCACCGGCGGACTGGTGGAGCTGGCCCAGGCCCTGCCCCGCCCGCCCGCCGCACCCGCCGCGCCCGGCGGTGCTGTCCCGTCGTCCCTGGCCGAACCCGAGGAGCCCCATGTCGCGTAGAGCTGTCGTCATCGGTGGCGGTCTGGCCGGCATGCTGGCCGCGGCCGTGCTGTCCGCCGCGGGAGTGGACGAGGTCGTCGTGGTGGACCGGGACGAGCTGCCCGAAGGGCCGGAGCACCGCAAGGGGCTGCCGCAGGGGCGGCACGCGCATCTGCTGATGGCCGGCGGCATGCACGCCATGGAGGAGCTGCTGCCGGGCGCCGGGCTGCGCGAGCGGCTGCTCGCCGCCGGGGCGCACGAGATATCGCTCAGCTCGGGCATGCTGGCCCGCACGCCCGAGGGCTGGCTGCGGCGGTGGCGGCGCGAGGGCCCGGCCATGGTGACGTGCAGCCGGGCGCTGCTGGACTGGGTGGTGCGGTCGGCGGTACGGGAACAGGCGCCGGTGCGGATCCGCAAGGCCGCGGTGGTGGGGCTGACGGGCTCCGCGGAGCGGGTGCGGGGGGTGCGGATCGCGGCGCCCGGAGGGGACGCCGGCCTCGACGCGGACCTGGTCGTCGACGCGAGCGGACGCGGGAGCCGGGTCGTCAGCTGGCTGGACGGGCTCGGGCTGTCCGGCGTACGGGAGCGGGCCGTGGACTCCGGGCTGGTCAACGCGTCGCGGATGTACCGGGTGCCGGCGGGCGCGGAACGGTTTCCGCTGACGATCGTGCAGGCCGATCCGTATGTGTCCCGGCCGGCCCGGAGCGCCATGGTCATGCCGATCGAGGGGGGCCGCTGGCTGGTGAGCTGCGGTGGCTCGCGCGGTGGTGAGCCGCCGGCGGACCCGGAGGGGTTCCTGCGGTACACGCTCGACCTGCCGGACCCGATCGTGGGACGGCTGATCTCCGGTGCGGAGCCGCTCACCGATGTGCATCTGAGCCGGTCGACCAGCAATGTGCGGCGCTACCTGGAGAAGCTGCCGCACTGGCCGGAGGGGTTCGTGGTGCTCGGGGACGCGCTGGCCACGTTCAATCCGGCGTACGGGCACGGCATGTCGGTGGCCGCCTTCGGCGCGCGGGTCCTCGACCGGGAGCTGAACCGGGCCGGGGCTCTCACCGCGCCCGGTCTCGCCCGGCGGGTGCTGCGGGGCGCGGCGCGCTCGGCGGACCCGGCGTGGTCCATGGCCGTCGGCCAGGACGTGCTCTACCCGGGGGCGCGCGGCGGCCGTCCGACCGCGGCCGACCGCGTCGTCACGGCGTACACGCGCCGCATGATGAAGGCGGCCACCGGCTCGTACGCGGCGGCCTCGGCGATCTGGGACGTCACCAGCCTGCGCACGCCGCCGACCCGCATGTTCCACCCCGGCGCGGTCCTGGCGGCCCTCGTCGGCTCCCCGCTGCCGCCGTCGACCGAGCCCCCGCTGACCCCGGGCGAACGGGAAGTCCTCCGGGGCCTCGACCGTACGGGCGTGTGATCGGGCGGGGGCGCGATCGGGCGGGCGGGTGATCCGGCGGGCGGGGGTCAGCCCGCGAACGACGGCTGGGCCACGCCCTTGCCCGCGCCCGGCACCACCAGCAGCGAACCCGCGAGGGGATGCGGTGCCGTCAGTCCCACCCGGGCCGTGGTGATGTACAGGTCGGTCAGGTCCTGGCCCCCGAAGGCGCAGGCCGTGACACGGGGGACGGGGAGCGGGATCACGCGGTCCAGGTCGCCCGCCGGGGTGTAGCGGCGTACCGCGCCGCCGTCCCACAGGGCGACCCAGACGCAGCCGTCGGCGTCGACGGTGAGGCCGTCGGGGAAGCCGGCGCCCTCCTCGATCGTGACCAGGCAGCGGCGGCCGGTGATCCTGCCGTCCGCCGCGCCGACGTCGAAGACGTCGATGCGGCGGGTCGGTGAGTCGATGTAGTACATCAGCCGGCCGTCGGGGCTCCAGCCGGTGCCGTTGCTCACCGCCACGTCGTCGAGGAGGACGTGGACCGTGCCGTCGCCGGTGACGCGGGAGAGCGTGCCGCCGTACGGTGCCTCGTCGTAGCGCATGGTGCCCGCCCAGAGGCTGCCGTCGGGGGCGACCGCGGCGTCGTTGCCGCGGCGGCCGGGGACGACCTCGCGGCGCAGCCAGCGGAAGGTGTCGTCGGGGTCGATCAGGCCGATCCCGTCCCGCAGGTTGAGGACGAGGCCGCCGCCCGCGCGGGGCTTGACGGCGCCCACGTGCTGGTCGGTGCGGCGCAGGGTGCGCCGGCCGGTCGCCGGGTCGTAGGTGTGGACGCGGGAGCCGAGGATGTCGATCCACAGCAGGCGGCCCGTCGCCGGGTCCCAGGTGGGGCCCTCGCCCAGGGTCGCCTCGGCCCGGACGGCCACCTCGAACGTGTTCGTCATGCGACGCTCCGGTGGCCCAGGCGCTCGGACAGTTCGGCGGCACCCTTCACGGCGAGCTCTTCCAGCTCGCCCAGCCGCCCGTCGCTCCAGCGGATCATCGGTACGGAGATGGACAGCGCGGCGACCACCTGTCCCGTACGGTCGCGTACCGGCGCGGCGACGCAGCTGACGTCCGGGTTGGACTCACGGCTTTCCACGGCGACGCCCCGCGCGCGGATTTCGGTCAGGGTCTCGCGCAGGGCGGCCGGGTCGGTGATGCTGTTGGGGGTCATCGCGACCAGCTCCGCGTCGTCGGGGATGCGTGCGGTGAGCTCCGGCTCGGGAAGGGAGGCCAGCAGCATCTTGCCGACGGAGGTGCAGTGGGCGGGCAGCCTGCGGCCGGCCGCCGACACCATGCGGACCGCGTGCGTGGAGTCGACCTTGGCGATGTAGATGACGTCGGTGTCCTCCAGGATCGCCACGTGCACCGTCTCGTCGCAGGTCTCGGCGACGGACCGGGCGACCTGCTGGCCCTCGGCGGCGAGGTCGAGGTACTCGGCGTAGCGGGCGCCGAGCTGGTACGGGCGTACGCCGAGCCGGTAGCGTCCGGGCTGGCCCGCCACCGGGACGATGTACTTCCGGGCGGCGAGCGTGGTCACCAGCTCGTGGACGGTGGTGCGCGGCAGCTGGAGCCTGCGCACGATGTCGGGGGCGGAGAGTGTTCCGTCCCCGTCGAGGAAGAGCTCGAGAATGTCGAGAGCCCGGGTCACGGCTGGTACAAGGCGTCCCACGACCGGCCCCCTCCCTATGTGTCTCAGGCGCCTGCGGTTCGTTCGAGATTTCAACAGGCGATCGGAATGGCGAACACACAGGCTAGCCATACGGGCCGTACCGGGCAATGGCCCGGATACACGGGGCACGCCCGGCACCACCCGCGGTGAGCACGTCCACCGCCACTGCCCGGCCACCGCCACTGCCCACGGTCATCGTCGTGCGCGGGGACCCCCCAGTTCGCCGCGGAGCCGCTGGGCCCTCAGCACCAGTTCCAGTTCGAAGCGGCGGTCCGGGTCGTCGATCTCGTCGCCCCACAGTTCGCGGATCTGGCGGAGGCGGTAGCGGACGGTCTGCGGGTGGACGCCCAGGCGGGCCGCTACCTCCGGCGCCCCGCCCCGCGTCTCCAGCCACGCCAGTAACGTTTCCGCGAGCCGCCGGCCGTGCGTCGGACCGCAGTGGGTCAGCGGGGCCAGGCAGCGCAGCGCGAGGTCGTCGATCAGTTCCTCCGGCTGGAGCAGCACCAGCGCCTCGGTGTGCTCGGTGCAGTGCAGCACCTCACCGGCCGGCAGGAGCTCGCGCACCATCAGCCGTACCGCCGCCTCCGCCCAGCGCAGCGACTTCGCCGCGTCGGCGAGCGGCACCGGCGGTCCGATCGCCCCGGACCAGCCGGTGAGCGCGCGGTGCAGCAGTTCCGGGCGGCCCGCCGCGTCCGGTTCGGGCACGACCATGCGGGGCAGCTCGTACTCCATGTCGAGCAGCACCTCCTGCCCCACCGCGGGCGCCACCGCCTCCCGCGCCGGGCGCAGCAGCACACCCACCGCGACCCTGCCGGGCAGCGGCCAGCCGATCCGGGCGGCCCGCTCGGCGAGCGCGTCGGCCGGATCACCCCGGTGGTGCTCGGCGAGCAGCAGTTCCATCAGGCGGCGTTGCAGCCGCAGCCGTTCACCGGCCTGGCGGGCGGCGGCCTCGGCGTATCCGCGCACCGACTGGTCGACCAGGCCGTCGAGGTACTCGTAGCCGGCGTCGACCAGTTCGTACATGGCGGGCGGCGGGATGTCGACGCGCTGGCCGATGTCGGCGAAACGGCGCCAGGCGAGGCGGACGCCCATGCGGTAGATCGCCTGGAGCGAGTCCAGCGACCGTCCGTGCAGGCCCTCGCCGCGCCCGAATTCCTGGAAGACGTCCGGCGGTACGGTCGGCCGGCCCGCCGAGTGGTCCGCCTGCTCCAGGTGCCGGACGAAGGCCTCGATGGCGCGCCGGATGCCGACCAGGGCCATGGGCTCGCCGGAGTCGTCCAGGACGACGGGCAGGTGCGGGTACTCGCGCCGGATCTCGCTCATGATCTCCCCGGCGAGCGCGGGTGCCTCGGCGAGGGCGACCTCGGCGAACCGGCGCACCTGGTGGCGCGGCACGTCGTGCCAGGCGGAGCGGGCCGTGAGGGCTCGGGACGCCGTCACGGGTCAACTCCCCTGACCGGCTCGCTCGTAGGTGATCAACGGGGTGTTGGGCTGGTCGGGCCGGGCTTCGAGCAGGGCCACGACACCGAGGGCGGCGCCCACGGCGAGGACCGCGGCGAGCGCGACCGTCAGGGTGGCGGCGAGCAGTCTGGACATCGCAGGGTCAGCCTCTCTGTCGGGAGGTTCCCCACCCCCGCACGGTGACCGACCACCCCCACGCGTCGTGTCCACAGTGTCGACACGACATTGACACCCCGTCAAGGGGCGCCTACCGTTCCCGGCCCAGAGGGGGTGGGGAACCTCCCGTACGCGCACTTACGCCCACGGCGTCGGCCGGTCCGTGTCGCGCCGTCCCAAGTCTCTGGAGTGCCCGGATGCGCCGTACCGCTTCCCCTTTCTCCCTGGTCCTGCTGGGTCTCGGCACATTCCTCCTGGTGCTGGCGCCGCTGCTCGCCTGGTATGTGCACCCGCGGGCCGCGGTGAACCCGATCGACATCGACACCACCGCCGTCTACACCGGCCGGGGCAGCGTCTTCGACCTCGACCGGATCGAGACCGTGCCCGACCAGAACATCACCGTCACCCAGCGGGTGCGCGGCAACGTCGAGGAGAGCGAGCGCAGCGGAAACGCGGTGTGGGACGTGACGACCTCGGTCGACACGGACACGTCGCTGCCGGCCGCCGATCCGCATGACGCGCTGGACTTCACCCCGCACCGCTGGGTGCTGGACCGCAGGACCACCGAGCCGGTGCACTGCTGCGAGGAGACACCGCACATCGAGGGCGAGGCCTATCTGAAGTTCCCGTTCGACGTGCAGAAACGCTCCTACCAGTGGTGGGACAACACCCTCGGCGACACGGTGGTGCTGCGCCACCGGGGCACGGAGAAGGTCCAGGGCCACACCGGGTACCGGTTCACCGGTTCGGTGCCGCCGACGAAGACCGGCACCCGGCTGGTGCCGGGCAGCATCGTGGGTCAGCCGGACCGGCCGCAGGTGCTGGCCGAGGAGTGGTACGCCAACCACGGCGTGGAGCTGATCGTGGACCAGCGCACCGGCCGGGTGCTGTACGCGCGGACCGGCCCCCGGCGGACCCTGCGGGCGCCCGGCGGGACGAAGGACGCGGCGGTGCTGCTGGACACCGAGAAGGTCGCCTTCACGACACGGACGCAGCGGGAGGCCGTGCGGCAGGCCAAGCGCGACAGTGACCAACTCCGGTTGCTGGGCGAGACGTTGCCCATCGGGGCGGCTGCGGCGGGAACCGTCCTCGCGGTGATCGGCGCCGTCCTGGTGGTCCGTGGGCGGAGGGCGGAGGAAAGTCCCGATACGTCCGGTATGCCCCGGCCGACCCTCACGAAGTGACGTGACGTCAGGTTCAACAAAGCCGGAATTTGTCACGTCCGTGAGTAGCCGTGGGGAACGGCTGGGCGAAAACTGTCCCATCCCCACCCCTCACAGCCCGTCCACACCCCCCGCCCAGGAACCTCCCGGAGTCACCACAGCCGGACTCCCCCATCCCCACCCCCTGCCTCCCGGCTGTCCCCACGCCGAGTTCCGCACCCCGAGACGAGTTGGAGCACCGATGCCCCAGCACGTGCCGTCCCCGCTGCGTACCGCGCCCCCCGGCGCGCCGCAGCACACTCCGGCGCTCCCCCCGCATCCGCGCCGGATCGTCTTCCTCGCCCACCGCGACCTGGGCAATCCGGCGGCAGGTGGCTCCGAGCTGCTGGTCGACCGGCTCGCCGACGGCCTGACCCGCCTGGGCCACCAGGTCACCCTGCTGTGCGGGGGCCCCGCGGCCTTCCGTGACTACCGGGTGGTGTCGGCGGGCGGAACGTACGACCACTATCTGCGCGCCCGTTCCGCCTTCGCCCGTCAGGTCGGCGACTGCGATCTGCTGGTCGAGGTGTGCAACGGCGTGCCCTATCTGGCGCCGCTGTGGCATCACGGGCCCACGCTGTGCCTGGTCAACCATGTGCACACCGATCTGTGGCGGATGCGGTTCGGCGGCCCGCTGGCCCCGGCCGCGCGGATCGGGCGAAGACTCGAGCACTGGGCGCTCACCGGCGCGCGGCAGCGCGGGCCGGTCGTCGCCGTGTCCGCGTCGACGGCCCGCGCCCTGCACGGGATCGGCGTACCGCGGGAGCGGATCCGGGTCGTGCACAACGGCGTGACGGACCCCGGCCCGCGCGCCGAGCGCTCCCCCGAGCCGCTGTTCGTGGCGGTGGGCCGGCTCGTCGAGTACAAGCGGATCGATCTGCTGTTACGCCTGTGGGAGCGGGTGCGGCCGGTCACCGGCGGCCGGCTCGTGATCGTCGGCGACGGGCCGGAACGGGAGCGGCTGGAGCGGCCGGCCGGCCCGGGAGTCGAGTTCACCGGACACGTCTCCGAGGCGGAGAAGCACCGGCTGCTCTGCGCGGCCTGGCTGTTGCTGCACCCCTCCGCGGTGGAGGGCTGGGGCCTGGTGGTCACCGAGGCCGCCGCGCGCGGCACCCCGACGGTCGCCTTCGACGTACCCGGGCTGCGGGACTCCGTACGGGACGGCGAGACGGGAGTGCTGGCGCGGGGGGAGTCGTCGTTCGCGGCTGCCTGGTGCGCGGTGGCGCTGGACGCCGAGCGACGGGAGTCGATGGGCAAGGCCGCACTGGAGCATGCGGCTCGCTATCGCTGGGAGCACACGGTGCGGGAGTTCCGGGCCGTGGCCCGGGAGGCTGTTCGATGACGCCCTGGCGCCGGGGCGGTGAGGTCGTTGCGCGGCTGCGGCCGCGTCGTGGCGGGTCGCGCCCCGCGGCGAAGCCGCACATGGACACGGCCCCGCGCCCCCGCAGGGGCGTGGTGCCGCACGGACGTTTCGAGGATCCGTCCCTTCGGCGGTCTCTCGCTCTCTTCCGGGCGTTTTTGCGGGAGCCGGTGGATCCCGATGGCTGTTACTCGTTGCTCGCCCGGGATGCCGTCGACCAGGTCGAGGCGTACGGCGGGGCCGTGGCCGGGCGGGTCGTAGTGGATGTCGGCGGGGGCAGCGGGTACTTCACCGAGGAGTTCCGCCGGCGCGGCGGGCACTGCTATCTCTTCGAACCCGATGTGCGGGAACTCGGCGCGAAGCCGCCCGACGGGACCGTGGTCGCGGACGGGTATCTGCTGCCGCTGGCCGACGGGTCGGCGGACGTCACGTTCTCCTCCAACGTCCTGGAGCACGTGGCCGATCCGCAGACCTTCCTCAGCGAGCTGGCGCGGGTGACCCGGCCGGGCGGTCTGATCTACGTGTCGTTCACCAACTGGCTCTCCCCGTGGGGCGGTCACGAGTGGGCGCCCTGGCACTACCTGGGCGCCGAGCGGGCCCGCGCCCGCTACCGGCGCCGTACCGGCAGGCCCGCCAAGCACACGCTCGGCGAGAACCTCTTCGCCGTGCACATCGGCACCACCCTGCGGCAGGTGCGCGCCCGTGACGACGTGCGGATCGTCTCGGCGCGCTCCCGCTACTGGCCGTTCCTCCCGGAGACCGTGGTCAAGGTGCCCGGACTCCGCGAATTCGCCACCTGGAACCTCCTCCTCATCCTCCGGCGGTGTCCCGCATGACGACCACGGTCCAGGCTCCCCCTCCGGCAGCCGTCCCCACCCGTGCGACCACCTCGGGGCCCCCGGAGGGCCCGCGCTCGCGCCGCTGGCTGCTCGGTTTCTGGGCCGTGGTGTTCGTCCTGTTCCTGGCGGTGCAGCCGGGCCGGCAGACCTTCGACACCAAGCTCGGCGTCACCGTCGACCCGGGGCGGTTCCTCGCCGATCTGGGCCAGTTGTGGCAGGACCGGGGCTCCTTCGGCGGAATCTCCGACCAGTACGCCGGTTATCTGTGGCCGATGCTGCCGTTCTACTGGCTGTGCGACCTGGTGCGGCTGCCGGTGTGGCTGGCGGAGCGGCTGTGGCTGTCGCTGATCGTGTCGGTCGCGTTCTGGGGCGCGCTGCGGCTGGCGGAGCGGCTGCGCGTGGGCAGCGGGGCGTCCCGGCTGCTCGCGGCGGTGGCGTACGCGCTGTGGCCGGTGTTCACGACGGTCGTCGGTTCGACGTCGGCCGCCGCGCTGCCGGGCGCGCTCCTGCCCTGGGTGTTGCTGCCGCTGACGGACGAGCGGTACGCGGCCCGCGTCGCGGCGCTGCGTTCGGCGCTGCTCGTGCCGTTCATGGGCGGCGTCAACGCGGCCTCGACCCTGGCGTCCCTGCTTCCGGTCGGCCTGTATCTGCTCTCCCGCCCGCCGGGTCCGCGGCGGCGCGGGCTGATCGCCTGGTGGGCGCCCGCGGTGATGGTGGCGACGGCGTGGTGGTGGATCCCGCTGCTGTTGCTCGGGGTCCACGGCGAGAACTTCCTCCCCTACATCGAGACCTCGCGGACCACGACCGACACCATGGCGGCGACGGAGGCGCTGCGCGGCGCCGGGAACTGGGTGGCGTATCTGCACTTCGGTGAGGCGTGGCTGCCGGCCGGGTGGACGGTGGCGTCCTCGGCGCCGGTCATCGTCTGCTCGGCGCTCGCGGCCGGGCTGGGGCTCGCGGGGCTGGCCCGGCGGGACGTGCCGGAGCGGCGCTGGCTGGTGCTGACCGTGCTGGTGGCGGCGCTGGTGCTGCTCGCCGGGTACGGGGGCGCGTTCGGCGCGCCGTTCCACTCGGTGGTGCAGGACTGGCTGGACGGGTGGCTGGCGCCGTTCCGCAACGTCTACAAGTTCCAGACGGGGCTCGCGCTGGCGCTGGTGCTGGGGCTCGCGCACCTGGCGGGCGCGGCGGCCGAGCCGCGCGGGGCGCACCGGGTGCGCGGCCGGCGGTTCGCGCCACTGGCCGCCGCGGTCCTGATCCTGCCGGGTCTGATGTGGCCGTATCTCAATGGCTCGATCCTCGGTGCCGGCTCCTTCCAGGAGATCCCCAAGTACTGGCAGTCCACGGCCGACTGGCTGGAGAAGCACTCCCCCGACTCCCGCGCCCTGGTGGTCCCGGCGACCGCGCACGGCATCCACACCTGGGGATCGACCATCGACCAGCCGCTGGACGCGGTCGCCGACTCCCGCTGGGCGCAGCGCGACTACGTGCCCTTCGGCACCCCCGGCAACCGGCGCGCCATGGACGCGGTCGAGCAGGCCCTGCTCACCGGCGGCGAAGTGCCGGGACTCGCCGACTACCTGAGCCGTGCGGGCGTCTTCCACGTCGTCGTCCGCAACGATCTCGACCCCGACCGGATCGGCTACGTGCCCACGACGACGGTCAAGCGCACGCTGGAGCAGTCGGGGTACGAGCGGGTGACCGGGCTCGGCCCGCTGATGACGGGCGGGGTGATCGCGCACGACACCCCGCTCCAGGTCGAGGGCCTGTATCCGCGGCAGCGGGCGGTGGAGATCTACCGTCCGGCGGGCGCGGACGTCCCGCGTCCGGGGCAGGCCGGGCTGGCGCCGATCGCCGACACCGCCGTGGTGTCCGGCGGGCCCGAGGCGCTGCTGCCGCTGGCGGACGAGCTGCGCGGCCGGCCCGCCGTGCTGACCGGTGACCGCCGTCCCGGGCTCGGCACCCCGCCGGTGCAGGTGACCGGTGACGGCATGCGGCGCGCGGACACCCGGTTCGGGCTGGTCAACGCGAACACGTCGTACACGTACACGCGCGGCGAGCGCAATGCGCCGGACGCCGCGCAGGACGCGGGTGAGCCGCCGCACCAGATCCTGCCGACCGAGGGGCAGGAACACCAGACGGTGGCCGAACTGCGCGGCGCCCGCGCGGTGACGGCGTCCTCCTACGGCAACTGGCTGTTCCATCTGCCGCGGTACGACCCGGTGAACGCCTTCGACGGCGACCCGGACACCGCGTGGGCGGAGGGTTCGGCCGGTTCCCCGGACGGGCAGTGGCTGCGCATCGCCTTCGACGGCACGTACGACATGCCGGAGTCCGTCGGGGTCACCCCGCTGCCGCAGGACGGTGTCCGGGCGGCGGCCACCCGGCTGCGGGTGGAGACCGAGAACGGGTCCGTGACCGGATTCCTCCGGGCCGACGGCACCGGGCAGCGGATCAAGGCGCCCGCGGGCCCGACCGGCTGGATGAGGCTGACGATCGTCGACTCGACGGCCGAGCGCTCCGGTCTCACCGGGGCGGGCTTCTCCGAGATCGACCTGCCCGGCGTACAGGTGACCCGGCTGCTGCGGCTGCCCACCGACGCGGCGGACTCCACGGCCTCCGCCCAGGTCGTCTCCCTGCACCGCGCCGCCGACCCCACCGGGCTGTCCCTCACGGGCGGCGAGACGGGGCTGCACCGCCGGTTCGACACGGCCACGGCGGGGACGTACGAGGTGCGGGCGAGCGCGGTGGCGGTGCCGGGCGAGGCACTGGACCGGCTGCTGTACGAGGTGGCGCCCGAGCAGCGGAACCGGATCGTCGCCACCGCCGACTCCACGGCACGGCTGGGCGCGGGGCTGTCCGCGCGCAATCTGACCGACGGTGACCTGACCACGGCGTGGATCGCGGGCGACCGGCCCACCGTCCATCTGACCTGGTCCGGGAAGCGGCCGGTCGGGGAAGTGGTGCTGGCCCCGGCCGGTGGGCTGTCCGCGCGCGCCGCCGAGGTGCACATCAGCTCCCCGGACGGCGCGGCGATCGCGGGCGTCGACGAGAACGGCATGGTCCGCTTCCCGCCGATCACCACCGACCGCCTCGACATCACGGTCACCGGGACCGCCCCGCTCACCCTGCACAACCCCGTGGTCGACGAGGACCTGCAGTTGCCGGTGGGGCTGACCGAGGCGTACGTCCCCGCCCTCGACCAGTACCGCACCCCGCGGCCGTCCGGCACCCGTGAGGTGTCGCTGGAGTGCGGCAAGGGTCCGGTGCTGGCGGTGGACGGCGAGCTGTACGGGACGAGCGTGCGCGGGACGGTACGGGACCTGGTGGAGCGGCGCCCGGTCGAGGTGACGCTGTGCCGGGACGGCCGGGCGGACCGGGAGGTGGAGCTGCCGGCGGGAGCGCACCGGGTCGAGGGCGGTGACGCGGGTCCGCTGGCGGTGACCGACGTGACGCTGACCCGCGGGACCGTGCCCCAGGCCGCGACCTCCGGTCGTGAGCTGCGGATACGGGACTGGCTGGGCGACCGCCGCGAGGTGAGCGTCGGCTCGGGAGCGGCCTCGTACCTCACGACGTACGAGAACCACAACGACGGCTGGACGGCCACGCTGAACGGCGAGGAGCTCACGCCGTTGCGGCTGGACGGCTGGCAGCAGGGCTGGCGGATCCCGGCGGGCGCGGGCGGCACGGTGAAGCTGTCCTACGGGCCGGCGACGACGTACGACGCCGGGCTGATCGGAAGCGGTGTGGGGATCGCGGTGCTGGTCGGGCTGGTGCTGTGGCGGCGCGACGCCGCCAACCCCGACGCGCCGCAGCCGGTTCCGCCGGCGCCCGGGGTGTGGCTCGGCGCGGTGGCCCTGACGCTGGTCGGCGTGGTGATCGCGGGCTGGTGGGCGCTGCTGGTACCGGCCCTGGCGCTGCTCGCGCGGCGCCGGCCCGCGTTGCTGGTGCCGGTCGCGTTCGCCGCGCTCGCGGGAGCGGGCGTCGCGGCGGCGTTCGGGGCGGGCGAGCCGGTGGGCGCGGGCGGGGGCGCCTTCGGCCACACGGCCCAACTGCTGTCCCTGCTCGGCCTGTTCGCGGCCCTGGTGACTCTCGGCGAGTCCCGCGGCCGGGCGCGGGAGCCGGGCGACCGCGCGGACGGCCACCCGGACGAGCCGGGCTCCACGGCGGTACTGCCCGCGGTCACGGCGGCCACCGGCCCGCGACCACCGGTGCCACCGCCCGCCGCCGGAACACACCCACCGGCGCCCCCCTCCACCACCGGAACACGCCCACCGGTACCCCCCTCCGCCACCGGAACGGACGTGCCACGACAGCGGGGCGGGGCCGTATGAGCGCACCCCCGCGCATCCCGTTCCCCGTCGTCGACGAGGTGGCCCGGCACTGTCTCCAGGAGGAGGAGCCGGAGACGGTGCACATCGAGGTGCACCTCCCCGGGCCCCTGGAGCCCGCCCGGATACGCAAGGCGTTCACCGAGGCCCTGCGACGGCATCCGCGCGTCCTGGTGCGCGAGGCGCCGGGCCCCTGGTACCGGCGCCGCTACGAATGGGAGCTGACCGACGAGCCGGACATGGAGGTGGTGAGCTTCCCGGCCCCGGGGAAGGACGCGCTGCGGGACGCCCGGACCCGGGCGCTGGCCCAGGCGCCCCCGCTCACCGCGTCCCCGCCGGTCCGGCTGGAGGTGGTGGCGGACGGGCAGGGGACCGTCCTCTTCCTCACCATCAACCACACCGCCCTGGACGGCCCCGCCTGCCTCCGGGTCCTGGCCACCGCCGCCGAGCTCTACGGCGGCCGGGACAACTCCCCCGCCGCCCCGCCCGTACGTCCCCCCGGGGCACCGCAGGGCCCGCCGGACGCCCCCTCCGCCTGGTCCCCGCCGGCCCGCGTGGCCCCCGGCACCCCCGAGCTCTCGCCCGGCAACGGCCTCCTCGTCGCCGAACTCCCGTTGCCGCGCCGCCCCAGGGGCGCCCCGTACACGGTCAACGACCAGCTGATGGTCACCACCGCGCTGACCATCGCCCACTGGAACCGGGAGCACGGCGCACCCCGCCGTCCCCTGCGCATCACCATGCCGGTCGACGACCGTCCCCGGGACACCACGATGCCCATCGGCAACGGCACCCGGCTGGTCGAAGTGCCCTTCGCGCCGGAGGAACTGGACCCCGCCCAGATGCCCGGACTGCTGCGCCGCACGGCGACACGCACCCGTGCCCTGAAGTCCCTCCCGCGCCCGCAGCTCGGCCACGGCGCCACCCTGCTCACCGCGCCCTGGGCGCCGGTCGGCTGCCGTGCCGCGCTCACCCGGGCGTTGCGCAGGGCGGCGGCGCCGTGGACGTCGACGACACTGCTCAGCAACATCGGCCGGGTCCCCTACCCGCTCGACTTCGGCGAGGAGGCGGGCCGGGCGGGCGCGGTGTGGTTCTCGGCGCCGGCCCGGATGCCCCGTGGTCTCACCGTCACCACCGCCTCCACCGCGGGCCGGCTCCATCTGGCCCTGCGCTGGTCCCGGGCGCTGCTCGGCCACGGCGACGGCGCCCGCCTGCGCGACCTGTTCGCACACCATCTGCACACCACGGAGGCGACCGAGTGACGACCACCGCACCCCCGCCCCGCGCACTGCGCGACTTCTACGAGGACCCGGCGGTCCCCGTGGCGTCGGGCCCCTCCCGCAGCCGCCGCCAGGCCCGCATGCTGGCCCGCGCGCTCGGCCCGGCCGGCCACGGCGGCCCGCGCACGATCCTCGACATCGGCTGCGGCGACGGCACGGCCGCCGCCACCGCGGCCCCCTACCTGCGCGGCCACCGCATCGTCGGCGTCGACTGGTCCCAGGACGCCCTGGCCCGCGCCCGCACCCGGCTGCCGTACGCGGTGCGCGGCGAACTCACCGGCGGCGGGCTGCCGTTCGCCGCCGGGTCGGCCGACGCGGTCCTGTTCAGCGAGGTGATCGAGCACCTCGTCGACCCGGACGCGGCGCTCGACGAGATCCGCCGCGTGCTGCGCCCCGGCGGCCATCTGATGCTGTCCACGCCGAACCTGGCCGCCTGGTACAACCGGGTGCTGCTGCTCGCCGGGGTGCAGCCGGTGTTCTCCGAGGTCAGTCTGCGCGGCATCCACGGCCGGCCGGGCACGCGGGTCGTGGGGCATCTGCGGCTCTGCACGGCCCGCGCGCTGCGGGAGTTCGTCACCGCGTCCGGCTTCACCGTCGTACGCCTCGAAGGGGCCCCCTTCCACGGCGTACCGCGTCCGCTGCGCGCGCTGGACCGGCTGGCGTGTGCCAGGCCGCCGCTCGCGTCGATCCTGCTGCTGCACGCACGTCGGACGTGAGGGGGCCGGGGGACCATGTGGTGGGGAGTGGCCGCGGCCCTGTTGGCGAACGTCCTGTACAGCGGCGGGTTCGTGCTGGAGAAGCGGGCCCTCGCCGCCCTGCCCGAAGTAACGATCCGCCGGCCGGTGCGGCTGCTGCGGCTGGTGGTCGGCAGTCCGCTGTGGATCGGCGGCTCGCTGGCCCTCGCGGCCGGTTTCGCCGCCCAGCTCGTGGTGTACCGCACCCTGCCGATCGCCGCCGCGCAGGGCATCTTCGTCTCCGGACTGGTGCTGCTCGTGCTGCTGTCGTCACTGCTGCTGGGCGAGGAGACCAGCGGCCGGGAGCGGTACGCGCTGGGCGCCATCCTGCTCGCCCTGCTGATGATGGTGCTGTCGCTGCGCGACGGCGGCGCGGGCGCCGACACCGTGGGCCGGGAGGCGCCGTACCCGCTGATCCTGCTGGTGTGCGTGCCGTCGCTGGCGGCCGGGGTGTGGCTGTACGGCCGCGCCGAGCGCACCGCCCGCCACCGGCACCGGCTGCCCACCACGGGCGTCGAGTACGGCGTGGCCGTCGGCCTGCTCTACGGCGTCAGTTCGCTCGCCATCAAGGGGGTGTCGAGCCGGCTGACGGCCGACGGCATCGGCGGCTCGGTCGTCGGGCTGCTGGGCTCCCCGTATCCGTATCTGCTGCTGTTCACCGGGGTGTTCGGGCTGGTGATGTCGCAGGCGGCGCTCCAGCGCTGCCGGGCCTCGCTGATCGTGCCGGTGTGCACGACCGTGAGCTGCCTGTTCACGGCGGTGCTCGGCACGCTGTCGTTCGGCGAGGCACTGCCCGACGAGCCGCTGCGGCTGGCGCTGCGTGTCGCGGGCACGGTGCTCGCGGTCGCCGTGCTGCTCGCCATGCCGAAGCACGACCCCGCCCCGCAACCGCCCCCGCCCACCGCCGCGAAGGAGTTGACGCGCCCGTGAAACCCGACGACCCGCTGCTGAGGATTCTGGCCTGCCCCCTCGACAAGGGGCCGCTGCATCTGCTCGCCCCCGACGGTGCGGAGGGCGAGGCCCTGTACAACCCGCGCCTGCGCCGCCGCTATCCGATCACCGGCGGCATTCCGCAACTGCTGCCGTCCTCCGGGGAACAGGTGTCCTTGGAGGAGCACGAGAAGCTGTTGACGCGTGTGTCCGGTACCCCCGGGACGGCGCCATGACGACGCGTCGCACCCTGGCCGCCCGGGTGGCGTCCTTCCTGCCCAAGCGCCTGGTGGCCGCGACGGCGAGGGCGGTCTACCCCCGCTTCGAGCCCGAGCTGGCCCGGCTGTCGGAGCTGTGCCCGCCGGGCTGCGACACGGCCGTGGACGTCGGCGGCTGGTACGGCCCGTGGACCCGGCGGCTGGCCGGGCACGCCCGGCAGGTGGTGACCCTGGAACCGGTCCCCCACCTGGCCCGGCTGATCACCGCGTCCGCCCCGCCCAACGTCCGGGTGATCCGCGCCGCCGCCTCGGACCGCCCCGGCACCGCCCGCCTGTGGCTGCCGCCGGGCGACGGCGGCGACCGGGGGGTGTCGTCGCTCGTCCGCCGGGACATCCACGGCCACGCCCTGGACGTCACCTGCGTCACGCTGGACGGACTCGGCCTGCGGGACGTCGGTTTCATCAAGATCGACGTGGACGGCAGCGAGTCGGCGGTGCTGCGCGGGGCGACCGGCGTCCTGACCCGTGACCGCCCGGCCCTGTTCGTGGAGCTGGAGTCCCGCATCCAGCCGATCGCGCCCGTGGTGACGTATCTGTCCCACCTCGGCTACGAGGGCTGGGTGCTGCCCGCCGGCACCTGGATCCCGCTGTCCCGCTTCCCGCTGGAGGCCCACCAGGCGCGCACCTCGTACGTCGTCTCGCACGGTCTGCTGCGCCGCGTCCTGCCGTACGGCGGGCTCCGGGGCCCGCGCTACGTCAACTCGGTGCTGTTCCTCCCGGACGGCCGACGCCCCGGGGCGGGCCCGGTGAGCGACGATGGGTCCCGTGCCCACCGGACGACGCCCCGCTGACCCGTTCACCCCGCTCGACTTCCAGCTCGTACTGCTGCGCCGCATGGCCGATCACAACCCCGGCCCCGTGGAGGACGCCCGGCGCGCGCTGGGCGCCTCCCTCGCGGACCTGCGCGAGGCCAACAAGCGCTGGCAGGCGATGGTCCGCTCGCCGCGCTCCCGCCCCGCCCTGTCCCGGTACCGCTCGGTGCTCGGCGCCCCCGAGTCCCGTACCGCGCGCCGGATCGGCGACCTGGACTGCGAGGCGTGGCAGTGGCGGCTCCCGCTCTGGCCGGACCTGCGCTTCGAGGTCCTGACCGCTGCCGCCGGTGGCGCGGTCTGGAACGAGTGGCTGGTCCGCGCCCCGGGCGCCGCGCCCGCCGTCCTGCGCACGGTGGAGGACCTCACGCCCTGGTCCTGCACGGTGGACGAGGCCGCCCGCGCCTTCGCGCCGGCCCGTCCCCTGGAGGGCACCGCGCCCACCCGGTGGGGCCTCGCCTTCACCGCCGCGGACGCGCGGGGCGCACTCCGTAAGGTGGTCGCGGAGTTCACCTGGGGGCTGTTGCAGCGTACGGCGGTCAGCGACCCGCGGCGTTGAGCACGTGCCGCACGACGCGCGGCACCGACCCGGGGTGCAGCCACAGGAACAGGTTCGGTTCGACCAGCTCCAGCTCCATCACCCGGGGCCGGCCGTCCTCCCCGTCCACGAGGTCGACGCGCGCGTACAGCAGCTCGGGCGCCCCGGGCACGGCGGCCAGGGCCCGCTCGGCGACGTCGATCTCGGCGGGGGCCGGGGTCCAGGCGGTCAGCCCGGGGTGGGCCACCTTGCGCCGGTCGTAGGGGGTCCCGGGTGCGAGCACCGGCCCCTTGCGGCTCGCGTGCAGCAGGCTCCCGCCGAAGAACTGCAGCGCCCGCTCACCAGCGGTGTCGATGCTGCGCACATAGGGCTGCACCATCGCGGTGAACCCCTCGTCGTGCATCCGCCGCAGATGCCGTACGGCCGTGTCGTGCTCCTCGGGCGTGTAGCGGGCGGCGAAGCGGGCGCCGGCGCCGGAGGTCGGCTTGACGACGTACTCGTGACCGTCCGGGAGGTCGACGGCGTCCCCGGGGGCCAGGTACCGGGTGTCCACCACCGGCACCCCGGCCCCGGCGAGCTCCCCGAGGTAGCGCTTGTCGGTGTTCCACCGCACCACGTCCGCCGGATTGGCCAGCCGCGTGGCCGTGCCGCACCGCTCGGCCCACGCGGTGAACTCGGCCGCCCGCCAGCTGTAGTCCCAGGTCGACCGGATCACGGCGAGGTCGAAGCCGCCCCAGTCGACGGCTCTGTCGTCCCACACTTCGGCGGACGCCTCGGCGCCCGCCTCCTCCAGAGCGCGCACCAGCCCCGGAAGGTCCCGGTCCTCGGAGACCTCGGGGCCGGGCCGGCAGGTCACTAGCGCGATACGGGGCACGACGGCTCACTCCTCGTACGAACAGCTGATCGACGAGCAGGCTAACAACCGCCCGGGAACCGCGACAGGCCGCTTGACCTTCACCTTCGGGGAAGCCCCAGCATCGGTGGCGGAACGCGGAACGGAGAGGGAGATGGACATGCTGACGATCGGCGCGTTCGCGAAGGCGTGCCGGCTGTCCCCGAAGGCGCTGCGGCTGTACGACGAGCTGGACCTGCTGCGCCCCGCCCGGGTGGATCCGGACACCGGTTACCGCTACTACGCGGCCGCGCAACTGGAGCAGGCCCGGCTGGTGGCGTGGCTGCGGCGGCTGGGCATGCCGCTCGCCGAGATCCGTCACGTCCGCTCGCTGGACGCCGGCGCCGCCGCCGTGGAGATCCGGGCGTACTGGGCCCGGGTGGAGGCGGAGACGGCCGTACGGCGGGACCTCGCCGCGTTCCTGGTCGATCACCTGACGGAAGAGTCGAGAAGGGACACCACCATGAACACGCTGGAGCTGCGCTACCGCGCCCACTCCGACCGGGGCCGCGTCCGCCCCGCCAACCAGGACACGGCCTACGCGGGCGGGCGGCTGCTGGCCGTGGCCGACGGCTTCGGGCCGGCGGGCGGGCCGGCGAGCAGCGCGGCGGTGGAGGCGCTGCGGTTCCTGGACACGGTGGAGATACCGGCGGGCGGGGTCCTCAACCTGCTGGAGGACGCGGTGCGGGGTGCGGCGCAGGCGGTGCGGGACGTGGCGGACGGCACGGAGGAGGCGGGCACCACGCTGACCGCCATGGTGTGGACGGGGTCCCGTCCGGCGCTGGTCCACATCGGCGACTCGCGGGCTTATCTGCTGCGCGACGGCGAGCTGTTCCGCATCACCCAGGACCACACCGTGGTGCAGTCGATGATCGACGAGGGGCGGCTGACCCCGGAGGAGGCGGTGTCCCATCCGCAGCGCACACTGCTGCTGAAGGCCCTCACGGGCACCGGCACGGCCGCCTCCCCCGACCTGCGCCTGCACGACGCCCGCCCCGAAGACCGCTACCTGCTCTGCTCCGACGGCCTCCCGACGGTGGTCCCCGACGACATCGTCCAGCACCTTCTCGCCACCGCCCCGACTCCCGACGAGGCGGTCGCCACCCTGATCGCCGCGGCCAACGAGGCCGGCGGCCCGGACAACATCAGCTGCGTGGTGGCGGACGTGGTGGAGACGGCGGCCTGACCGTCAGCGGGCGGTCAGCGCTGCTCCTCCGGGTCCCAGTCGAGCAGGCGGACCTTGGCCACCGTGCGGACGTGGCGGCGCATGGCGGTGGCCGCCCGGCGGGGCTGGCCGTCGGAGATGGCGTCGAGGATGGCCTGGTGCTGGGCCAGGGAGCGGTGGGGGCGGTCGGGCTGGCGGAGGGACTCGGTGCGGCTCTCGGCGATCTGCTCGGCGATGGTGCGCATGAACTCCGCGAGCAGGCCGCTGTGGGCGGCGGCCGTCACCGCCGCGTGGAACAGGCGGTCGCCCTCGACGCCGTGGCCGCCCGCCTCGATCTCCTCGGCCATGTGCGCGAGCGCGGACCGCAGCGCGTGCAGGTCGTCGTCCGTGCGGCGCTCGGCGGCCAGTTCGGCGAGCTTCGTCTCCAGCGCCTCCCTGGCCTCCAGTACGTCGGGGAGGCGCCGGCGGCGTTCCACCATCCGTTCGACCGGCTCGACGTCGAGGCTGTCCCGGACGAGGTAGGTGCCGCCGCCGTGCCGCGCCTCCACCAGGCCCTGGACCTCCAGGACCACGATCGCCTGCTTCACCGAGGCCCGGCTCACCCCGAGCCGCTGGGCCAGGTCCCGTTCGGGCGGGAGACGGTCACCGGCCCGCAGGCCGCCCTCGGTGACGTACTGGCGCAATCGGTCCAGTACCTGTTCGTACAGGCGCTGTTTCGTCATGGGGCGCAAGGCGTCGGTCACTGGGTCCCCCTCTCGTCGGGAGACTAGCACCGGGGTCACCCCAGTGGACGAGTGGCTGAACCAATTCCTGCGCGACCCCTTGACGTCCCTTCCCACGGGGCCCACTCTTTCCAGCCAGGCGTGCACCCCGACCCGCGCACAAGTGGTTCAGCCACTCAGCCACTCTTGTCTGCCCCCCCCCTCAACTGCCCGCTTCCACCCGCCCCCCTCCACTCCGCCGCTCCGCAGGGACCCAACGACGGGAGCCCGCATGTCCCCCGAACTCATCTCCATCCTCGTCCTGGCGGTGGTGTTCGTCATCGCCACCACCCGCTCCGTCAACATGGGCGCGCTGGCCTTCGCCGCCGCCTTCGGGGTCGGCACCCTCGTCGCCGACCTCGACGCGGACGGCGTCTTCGCCGGCTTCCCCGGCGATCTGTTCGTCGTCCTGGTCGGCGTCACGTATCTCTTCGCCATCGCCCGCGCCAACGGCACCACCGACTGGCTGGTGCACGCCGCCGTCCGGCTGGTGCGGGGGCGGGTGGCGCTGATCCCGTGGGTGATGTTCGCCCTCACCGGCGCGCTCACGGCGATCGGCGCGGTCAGCCCGGCCGCGGTCGCGATCGTCGCGCCGATCGCGCTGAGCTTCGCCGCCCGGTACCGGATCAGCCCGCTGCTGATGGGCGCGATGGTGGTGCACGGCGCCCAGGCCGGCGGCTTCTCGCCGATCAGCATCTACGGCTCGATCGTCAACGGCATCGTCGAGCGCGAGAAGCTCCCCGGCAGCGAGATCACCCTGTTCCTCGCCTCGCTGCTGGTGAACCTGGTCATCGCCGCGGTGGTGTTCGCCGTCTGCGGCGGGCCGAGGCTGTGGGCCAGGGGAGCGGTGACCGACGACTCCGCGACCGGCGCGGGCTCCACGGGAGGCACCGGCGGTGGCGGCGGCTCCGGCGCCGCGGGGGCGGGGGCGAAGACGGGGAACGGCACGGGGACCCGTACCGCCCCCGCGCCCACCGCCGTGGCCGAGCGCCCCGACGCACCCGCGGCCGTGCGGCTCACCACGCCCGTCATCGCCACCCTGCTCTCCCTGATCGCCCTCGTCGTCGCCGTCCTCGGCTTCGACCTGGACGCCGGACTCACCGCGATCACCCTCGCCGTCGTGCTGAGCGCCGCCTGGCCCGAGGACAGCCGCACGGCGGTCGGCCAGATCGCCTGGCCCACGGTCCTCCTGATCTGCGGCGTCCTGACCTACGTCGGTGTCCTGGACGAGATGGGCACGATCACCTGGGCCGGTGAGGGCGTCGGCGGCATCGGCGTCCCGCTGCTCGCCGCGGTGCTGCTCTGCTACATCGGCGCGCTCGTGTCCGCGTTCGCCTCCTCCGTCGGCATCATGGGCGCGCTGATCCCCCTGGCCGTGCCGTTCCTCGCCCAGGGCGAGATCGGCGCCGTCGGCATGGTGGCCGCGCTCGCGGTGTCGGCGACGGTCGTGGACGTGAGCCCGTTCTCCACCAACGGCGCGCTCGTCCTGGCCGCGGCACCGGACGTCGACCGCGAGCGGTTCTTCCGGCAGCTGATGGCGTACGGCGGGATCGTGGTCGCGGTGGTCCCGGCGGTGGTGTGGCTCACGATGGTCGTGCCCGGCTGGGGGTAGGACACCCGGACCACCGGGCACCGACAGCCTTCGCACGACGGCCTTCGAACGACACCCTTCGAACGACAGCCTTCGAACGACAGCCTTCGAACGACTCGAACGACGGCCGGCCGAAGACGGCCGGCAAGACAGCCAGCCAAGGAGTACGACGCGTGTCCTCTCTCTTCCCCGCCCTGACCGACGGCCCGGCCGACCGGCCCGCCCTGCGCTTCGGCGAACGCTCCCTGACGTATGGGGAACTCGCCGCGGCGGCCGGCGCGGTGGCCGGGGGCCTGGGGGAGGCCCGCCGGGTCGCCGTGTGGGCCACGCCGACCATGGAGACCGCGGTCGCGGTCACGGCGGCGCTGCTCGCCGGGGTGGCCGTGGTGCCGCTCAACCCCAGGTCGGGTGAGAAGGAACTCGGCCACATCCTGACCGACAGCACCCCGGACCTGGTGCTCACCGAGCCCGGCGCCGATCTCCCCGCCCCGCTGGGTGACCTGCCCCGCCTCGACGTCGACCCGACGGCCGGGACCGGCCCGGCGGCGCTCCCCGACGACCGCGCGCGGGACGAGGGCGAGCCGGCGCTGATCGTCTACACCTCCGGCACCACCGGCCCGCCCAAGGGCGCCGTCCTCCCCCGCCGCGCGATCGCCACGACCCTGGACGCGCTCGCCGAGGCCTGGCAGTGGACCGGCGACGACGTGCTGGTGCACGGGCTGCCGCTGTTCCATGTGCACGGCCTCGTCCTCGGCACCCTCGGCCCGCTGCGCCGCGGCGGCTCGGTGCGCCACCTCGGCAGGTTCACCACCGAGGGCGTGGCGCGCGAGCTGAACGGCGGCGCGACCATGCTGTTCGGCGTGCCGACGATGTACCACCGCGTCGCGGAGGCGCTGCCCACCGCGCCGGAACTGGTGAAGGCGCTGGCCGGCGCCCGGCTGCTGGTGTCGGGCTCCGCCGCCCTGCCGGTGCACGACCACGAGCGGATCGCGGCGGCGACCGGACGCCGCGTCATCGAGCGGTACGGCATGACCGAGACGCTGATGAACACCGGCGTCCGCGCCGACGGCGAGGCCCGCCCCGGCACGGTGGGCGTGCCGCTGCCGGGCGTGGAGCTGCGGCTGGTGGAGGAGGACGGGTCGCCGGTGACGTCGTACGACGGTGAGACGGTCGGCGAGATCCAGGTGCGCGGGCCTAACCTGTTCACCGAGTACCTCAACCGGCCGGACGCCACGGCCGCCGCGTTCACCGCCGACGGCTGGTTCCGCACCGGAGACATGGCGGTGCGCGACCCCGACGGCTATGTCCGCATCGTCGGCCGCAAGGCCACCGACCTGATCAAGAGCGGGGGGTACAAGATCGGCGCGGGGGAGATCGAGAACGCGCTGCTGGAGCATCCGGGGGTGCGGGAGGCCGCGGTCACCGGGGAGCCGGACGCGGATCTGGGCGAGCGGATCGTGGCGTGGGTCGTACCGGTGGACCCGCAGTCCCCGCCGGCCCTGGCCGAGTTGGCCGATCACGTCGCCGGGCGCCTCGCCCCGCACAAGCGCCCGCGCGTCGTCCACCACCTCGACGCGCTCCCCCGCAACGACATGGGCAAGATCATGAAGCGGGCGCTGCACCATGACTGACCGTCTCTCCGCCCGCGAGACCGTCGCCCTCGTCACCGACGACTTCACCGAACTCCCGTACCCGGCGCGGGAGTCGGCCGAGGACGGCCCGCTCGGCTGGCCGGGCTACGGCGCCGCCCGCGCCCGCGCCGCCGCACGCACCGGCGAGCAGGAGTCCGTGATCTGCGGCACCGCGCACATCGAGGGCACCCGGGCCGTCCTCGTCGCCTTCGAGTTCGGCTTCCTCGGCGGCTCCCTCGGCGAACGCACCGGCGACCGTCTGGAGGCGGCGTACGCCCACGCCCGCGCCCACCGGCTGCCGGTGGTGCCGCTGGTCGCCACCGGCGGCAGCCGCATGCAGGAGGGCATGCTCGCCCTCACCCAACTCCAGCGGGTGGCACGGGAGTCGGCGCTCACCCGGGAGGCCGGGCTGCCGCAGATCGCGGTGCTGCGCGATCCGACGACCGGCGGCGGCTGGGCGACCCTGGGCGCGGGCGCCGACGTCGTCCTCGCCCTGCCCGGCGCGCAGGTCGGTTTCGCCGGCTCACGGGTGCGGCCCGCGGACGCGGACCCGGCGGCGTACACGGCCGAGGCACAGGTGGCGGCGGGCGCGGCGGACGCGCTGGTACGGCCGGAGGAGCTGCGGGGGACGCTGGGCCGCTGGCTGCGGCTGCTGACCCGTCCCTCCACGGCGCCGGTCCCGCCGCCGCCCCCGCTGGGCGCGCGGGACCTCCCGGCCACCGGCTGGGACGCCGTCCGCCGCGCCCGCTCCCCCGAACGCCCGCGCGCCACCGCCTACTTGGACACCTACTTCACCCACCGCGTCGCCCTCGCCGGCGACCGCTGCGGCGGCACCGATCCGGACGGCATGCTGTGCGGCTTCGGTGAGCACGAGGGCCGTACGGTCGCCTACGCGGCACAGACCGGGACGGCGACCCGTCCCGCCGGGTACCGCACCGCCGCCCGGCTGGTCCGGCTCGCGGACCGGCTCGGCATCCCGGTGCTGACGCTGGTGGACACCCCGGGCGCGGCCAACGACGCGGAGGCGGAACGGCAGGGCGCGGGAGCCGCCATCGCCGACCTGTTCGGCGCCGTGGCCGCCGCCCGCACGCCGGTCACCACACTGGTCGTCGGCGAGGGCGGCTCCGGCGGCGCGCTGGCGCCGGCCGCCCCCGGCAACACCTGGGCCACCCCCGACAGCTACTTCTCGGTGATCGCCCCGGAACTCGCGGCGGCCATCCTCAAACGGCAGCCGGAGGAGGTGGAGGCGACCGCGGACCAGCTCCGCATCCGGCCGCAGGACCTCGTGGAGCTGGGGGTGATCCGGGGTGTCGTCGGAGTGGCGGACCCACGGGAAGGGCATCCGGCCGGTTAACCCCGGTGACACCGCAAACACCGCCCGTAACATGGGGGTTCACCACCGCAGTCGCACACCACGGGGAGCACGCCGAGCCATGGACGGGTTGATGCAGTTCACGACCGAGGACGGCGCCGCGGTCGTCGTGGAGGGCGTCGAGGACGAGTCCGGCGCCCGGCTCGTCTCGCGCGGCAACGGGCCCGCCCAGGCGGCGCGCACCTTCGAGAGCTCCCTGGAGGGCGTGCGGGCGGCGGCCGAGTCCGCGCTGCGGGTGTTCCGCGACGGCGCGCTCAGACCCGACACGGTGGAGCTGGAGTTCGGGGTGAAGCTGACCGCGGAGGCCGGGGCGGTCATCGCCAGGGGAACGGCGGAGGGACATCTGGTCGTCAAGCTCAGCTGGTCCCCGCAACAGAGCCGGACGAGCGCGGAGGCCGCCGACCGGTCATGAGCGACGCTGCCTGGCACACCCGGATCCGGTGCGGGAACGAGGTCGGCGCGGGCTTCCTCGTCTCCCCGCGGCAGGTGCTCACCTGCGCCCACGTCGTCGCGGCGGGCGACACGTCCCCGGTGTCCGTGAGCTTCCCGAACCGCGCCGACCTGGGTGAGGTCACCGCCGAGGTGACCGTCCACGGCGGCTGGCGGGGCGGCGACACCGACCCCGGCGACCTGGCCGTACTGGAGCTGGAGCGGGAGGTGGCGGTCACCCCGGCGGTCTTCGCGCCGCCCGGCGCCGAGCGCGGTGTCCCCGCGCCCGAGCTGGTCGCGTACGGCTTCCCCCGCGGCTACGACGAGGGCACCCTGGCGCTGTACCGGGCGGTGCCCGGTCCGCTGATCGCCGGTGAGTGGGTGCAGTTGGAGGCCGCCTCCGGGCACGGGCAGCCGCTGGCCCACGGTTTCAGCGGGGCCGCGGTGACCCTGGCCGACGGCTCGGTGGTCGGCATGGTCACGGCGGTCGCGGGCGGCCGGGAGGTCAGGGCCGGACGGATGCTGCCCACGGAGGTGATGGCCCGCTACTGGAGCGGCCTGGGCGAGCTGGTCCCCACCCCCGGCCACGCGACGGACACGCGCCGACGCCTGTACACCCTGGTGCGTCGGGCCGAGCGGACGGGACTGCGCTGTGATCCGCACCGGCTGTACGTCGACGCCGTGGGCCCCTTCGGCCCGCCCCTGCCGGACGGCGGCTTCGCCTCGCTGGCGTCGGCGGCGGCGTACGTGCAGTGGGAGGTCCCGGAGCCGGAGGCCGTGGCCCGGTTCGCCGACCGGCTGCGCGAGCTGCTGGACGGACCCCCCGCACGCCCCTCGGCCTGGTCCCCGGTGGTCGTCGAGATCGAGCACAGCGGCGCCGGCCCGGACCAGGTCACCGTCGAGGTGTCCGCATGCCTCGACGGCCGGCGCCACCCGGTGGGCGCGCGCCGGCTGCCACGCACCGGCGTACGCGCCTACGTGCAGGAGCGCATCGACGAAGCGGTCGCCCATCTCCCGCCCGGCGCGGAGGAGTTACTGGCCTTCGTGCTGCCGCGCGAGTGGCTGAACGAGCCCGTGGCGCACTGGGAGTGCGGCGCGGACGACCCCACACCGCTCGGCTGCGCCTACCCGCTCGTCGTCGCGGACCGGTCCCGGCACCGCAGCGGGCGGCTGCGCCACCAGCTCCGCAAGAAGTGGCAGAAACTGGACGCCGGCACGGGAGCGGCCGTGCACCGTATCGAGTGCGGCACCCCTGAGCGCCCGGCCGGCCTGCGCAAACGGCTGTGGGACGGCGACGCCGAACTGGCCGCCTTCCCGGCACCGCCCACGGCGGCCCGGCAGCACTTCGAGGTCGGCCTGAACGTTCCGGTGCCGGTGCTGCTGTGGCCCCGCACCGGCTGCCCGGAGCCGGGGCCCGACCACGGGAGTTCCTGCTCGGGCGGCGCGTTCCTCGACGAACTCAGCGCGTCCGTCGCCGGCGTGTTCCCCGCCGAACTCCCCCAGCACATCCTGTCGTTGCGGCTGACGGCGGACGCCGCCGAGGAACCGGACCGGCACTGGGCGAGGGACGTGCAGCTGCTGTGGGACGACCCGCGCTGCTTCCCCGCCACCGCCGCGAGCCTGCACTCGCCGGTCGCCTGACCGACCACCGTCCCCCGACCGCCGCCCCCACCGGAGAAGAGCACCATGCCCCTGTGGCCCGTCTACACCGGCACCGAGCGACCGCACGACGGCATCGACCGGTTACCGCCGCCCCCGCCCTGGCGTGCCTTCGACGGCGGGCCGGTGCTCGACCCGCCGGACGAGGCCGCCGACGCCTCCGCCGTCTCCCCCGACCGCGCCCACCGCGCCGTGACCTACCAGGCGACACCGCAGACGGTCCAGCTGGTCAACGCGGCCCTGTATCTGCGCCGCCCGCTGCTGGTCACCGGCCCGCCCGGCACCGGCAAGTCCTCCCTCGCCTACGCAGTCGCCCGCGAGCTGCGCCTCGGTCCGGTGCTGCGCTGGAACATCACCAGCCGCAGCACCCTGCACGACGGCCTCTACCAGTACGACCCGCTCTCCCGCCTGTACGCGGCACGGCAGAGCGCCGTCCGCCCCGGCGAGCGGTCCGACGCCGCGGCCCCGGAGCCGGGCGACGGGTCCGGTGTCGAGGACCACTTGCGCCTCGGCCCGCTGGGCACCGCCCTCCTCCCCTATGCCCGCCCCCGCGCCCTCCTCATCGACGAGATCGACAAGAGCGACCTCGACCTGCCCAACGACCTGCTGAACGTACTGGAGGAGGGCCAGTACGAGATCCCCGAACTGGTGCGCGCGGCACGCCGTCTCCCGCGGGCCGAGGTGATGGCCGACGGCACCGACGAGCGGGTGCCGGTGGAACGCGGCCGTGTCCGCTGCCGGTCCTTCCCGTTCGTCGTCCTCACCAGCAACGGCGAGCGCGAGTTCCCGCCCGCCTTCCTGCGCCGCTGCGTCACGCTGCGCCTGCGGCAGCCGGACGACGAGCAGCTCGCCGGGATCGTCCGCGCGCACCTGGGAGAACCCGACGCCCACGCCCGCCGTCTGATCGAGCGTTTCCTGTCCCGGGCGGGCGCCGGCGACCTGGCCACCGACCAGCTCCTCAACGCCATCTACCTCGCCCGGTCCTCCGGCCTCGGCGCCGGCTCCCTCGACGAACTGGCGGAGCAGCTGATGCCGTACCTGGGACAGGGCCCGCGACCCGATGCCTTCTGACCGGCGTCCCGGACCGCCGGGCGCCCCCGACCCGCTGGCCCGCCTCGCCGCCCTGCTGGCCGAGGTGTCCGGCGGTGTCCCTCCCACCCCGCTGGAACTGGCCGAACTCCTCTGGCTGGCCGGGACCATGGACACCGACGCGGCCGGCGCCCCGCCCGCGCGACCGCCCCGCGAGCCGGCCCCGCACCCCGTCGCCCCCGGCCACCGGCCGGAGCCCGCCCCCTCGCCCCGTGCCCCGCGCGAGGAGCGCGACGCCCCCCGCAGCCCGCTCCACCTGCCGTCCCCGGCCACCCCCGCCCCACCCCCCGGCGCGCGGACCGAACCGCACGCCACCCTGCTGGCGCCGGCGCCCCCGATGCTGCGCCACCCGCTGGCGCTGCAACGCTCCCTGCGCCCGCTCAAACGCCGGGTGGACTCCCCCGTCGGCTACGAACTGGACGAACGGGCGACCGCCGACCGGCTCGCCCGCCTGGGGGCCGCACCCGACGGGTGGCTTCCGGTGATGCGGCCCGCACGGGAGCGCTGGCTGCGCCTGTTCCTCGTGTGCGACGCCGGCCCCACCATGCCCGTCTGGCGGCCCCTGATCCGCGAACTGCGCACGGCGCTGGGGCAGTCGGGGGTGTTCCGCACGGTGACCGTGCTGCGCGCGGACCCCGACGGCACGGTACGCGGGCACGGCGCGCACGCCCCGGGGGACGGCCGCAGCGCCGCCCTCGTCATCAGCGACTGCATGGGCCCGCAGTGGCGGGAGGGCCCGGCCGGTGCCCTGTGGTACGCCACCCTGCACCGCTGGGCCCGCCGGATGCCCCTGGCCGTGGTCCAGCCCCTCCCGGAACACCTGTGGCGCGACACGGCCCTGCCCACCGTCGCGGGCCTGCTGGCGTCCCCGTACCCGGCCGCCCCCACCGCGGCACTCGCCTTCACCCCGTACGACACCCCCTGCGACACCCCGGACGCGCCGCGACGCGCCGTCCCGCTGCCCGTGCTGGAGCCGGACCCGCGGTGGCTGGCGAACTGGGCGTCCCTGGTCGCCGCGCCGGGCGGCGGCGAGGTCCCGGCCGCGGTCGCGGAGCTGGACGGACCGCTCCCGGCGGACCGCGACGAGCGTACGGACGTGGGCCGGCTCTCCCCCGAGGAGCTCGTGCTGCGGTTCCGGGCGACCGCCTCCCCGCAGGCGTTCCGGCTGGCCGGTCATCTGGCCCTCGGCCGTCCCGACCTGCCCGTGATGCGCCTGGTGCACGCCGCCATCGAACCCGACCCCCGGCCCCGGCACCTCGCCGAGGTGATCCTCAGCGGCATGCTCACCACCGTCCCCGGGCCGCCCGGCTCCTACGCCTTCCGCCCCGGCGTGCGGGACCTGCTGCTGCGGGGACTGCCGCGCACGGCCCGCAACCGCACCGCGGAACTGCTGGAACGGGTGGGCGGCCTGATCGACGAGCGTGCCGGCCGCGCGCCCGGCGACTTCCTCGCGTCCACGCCGTCCCGTTCCGGAACGCTCACGGGGCCCGCCGCCGGGGAGGCGTTCGCGACGGTCCGTCCGCGGATCGCGCGCCGGCTGTCCGGGTCCGTCGGGCCGTCCCCGGCGGCCGGCGCGGGCCGGTCCGGCTCCGCGCCGGCGCGGGACCACGCCACGATCACCTTCCGGGCCGAGGGCCTGGCCGGCCATCCGGAAGCGCGCATCACCCTCGAGAACGCCGTCCACGAGGTCCTCTCCCGGGGCGCCCTCACCCCTGCGCAGTACGAGGTGCGCGTCCTGCCCGACGGGTACGTCGTCCGCACCGGACCCGACGTCTATCTGCTGCCCGTCCTGGTCGCCATCCTGCGCCAGCTTCCCGGGGCGCTCGCCGGGCTCACGGATCCGCCGCGTCTGCGGGTGCTCCTCCGGGACGCGCCCGCCGCGCAGGCCGACCTGCCCGAGCCGCCCCGCCACGCCGGCACCGACCTCGTGGTCGTCGTCTCCCCCGCCCTGTGGGAGGAGTTCGCCGCCAGCTCCGCCGCCCGCGAGCCCCTGCGCTTCAGGCCCCTGTACCCCGCGGGCGCGCCGTCCGCCCCGCCGGTCGCCTGGTTCTGCCCGCTGGGCGGGCCGGCCGGCCCGCGGAACACCGACGCCCCGGCCCGCGATCTGGTGCGGGGCCCGTTCCTCACCCGTGACCTGCACGAGCTGGGTGCCCCCGCCCCGGGCCGTACGGCCGTCGTCCACACCCGGCCCGACGGCTCGCTCACCCTGCTCAACCCCATCCAGCCGTACGGCACCCGCGCACCGCATCCGGCGACGTACTACGTCGTCGACCTCACCGCACGACAGGCCCGGCACACGGTCACCCTGCCCGGCGCGCGGGGCGGCTCCTTCGCCGCGGCGGCCGACCTGTCCTGGCACGTGGCGGACCCGGTCGCCTTCGTCCGCGCGGAGGTCGCCGACGTGTCCGAGCTGCTGCTCGCCCATCTGCTGGACCGGGCGGCCCGCGTCACCCGCCACCACCCGGTACGCCGGGTGGGCGGGGCCCAGCGGGAGATCGACTCCGCTCTGGGCACCTGGCCGGTGCCGGGTCTCGCGGTGTCCTGCTCCGTACGGCTCGCCCGGGAGGGCACGCCGCTGCCGGAGCCGCCGGGACGGGGAGCGGCGGGTCTGCCGCCGGCCGAAGCCGTGGCCGACGTGCTGTCCCGCTCCGCCACCGTTCTCATCGGATTCGACGGGCCGCTCGCCCGCCTGTTCTCGGCGCACACCGCGCGCGAGGCCGCCCTGGACCTGCTGTCCGTCGTCGCCGAACACCGCGCGCCGCGCGACGCGTTCGCGGGCCGCCCGCCCGGCAGCGGTGACGTCTCCCGGGGGGCGCTGGTGCATCCGCTGGAGGTGCTGCGCGCCTTCGCGCACGACCCGCTGGGCGCGGTGCTGCGCGAACGCCTCGACGCGCTCGAACTGCGGGCGGCGCCCGACGCGCCCGCCACGCACCGCTCGGTCGCCCTGGTGCGTGCCCTGCACGCGTCCGGCCGGCGGGTCGTCGTCGTCGGCGACGTGGGCGAACAGGCGGTGCGGCGCTATCTGTTGCCCTACCGCATGCCGCTGTCCGGTATCCACGGCCGTGCCGACGACCTCACCCTGCTGATGCCCCACCCGGACTGCCTGCGGCGCGCCCTGGGCACCTCCGGCGCGCCCGCCGTACCCGCGGCCGTCGCACCCGCGGCCGTCGTGATCGGCTCGTCCGTCGCCGAGTTCACCGCCGCCCGGCAGAGCGGTCTGCCTTTCATCGGCTACACCTACACCTCCGCCGTCCGACGAAGCCTGCGCGAGGCCGGCTGCGCACTCACCGTCGACTCCCTGGACCCCCTCCTGGACGCCGCGCGCGGCCTGTCCCGCCCGGGCGGCTCATGAGGCGCGCCCCCCGTTCGGCGGCCCCCCACCCGGCCCCCCAGGAAAGGCGCCCGAACCCGCCCGCCGCGCACGATGCCTGAGAGGTCCGCCGTCCGGTGGGCCGTTGGGTCCGCACTCGGGAGGATCTGCCGTGACCGCCAGTCTGGAGCAGTTGCGCCGCTGCCACTTCGCCGTCGACCTGGGGGCGGCGCGCACCCGGGTGTACGTCAAGGGCACCGGACTCGTCGTGGACCAGCCGTCCGTCGCCGCCGTGAACACCCGCACCGGCGCGCTGATCGCGGTCGGTGAGTTCGCGGAGAAGATGAAGGGCCGCACGCCGGACTACATCCGCGTCGTACGGCCCGTCTCCGGCGGCACGGTCGTCGACATCGAGATGGCGCAGCGGATGCTGCGGCAACTGCTCGGTGACAGGATCCGCCGCACGCTGCGCCGCAAGCCCCGGCTGCGGGCCGCGGCCTGCACCCCGCACGACGCCGATCCGCTCGCCCAGCGCGCCGCGATCGAGACCCTGGTGGGTCTCGGCGCCCGCCGGGTGGAGCTGGTCGACACGCTCATCGCCGCCGCCGTGGGCTGCGGCCTGCCGGTGGAGCGGCCCGAGGCGACCATGATCATGGTGTGCGGGGCGGCGGCCACCCAGGTGGCCGTGCTCTCCCTCGGATCGATCGTGACGGCGGAGCGCATCCCGGTCGGCGGTGAGGCCGTGGACAACGCGATCGTGCAGCATCTGCGCCACCAGCACGAGCTGATGCTGCCCAGCCAGTCCGTACGGCCGTTGCAGCTGGCCCTGCACGGCAACGGGCTGACCCCGCAGGGCCCGGAGTCGACGGAGATCCACGGCCGGGACGTCGCCACCGGCCTGGCCCGTTCCGTGACGGTCGACACGGCGGCCGTGCGGCGGGCCATCCAGACGCCGCTGACCGCCGTCCTCGACGGCATCGGCACGGTGCTGCGGGAGTGCCCGCCCGATCTGGTCGCCGACCTCGCCGACCGGGGGATCATGATGGTCGGCGGGAGCGCCCTGCTGCCGGGACTGGACCAGATGCTGCGTCAGGCGACGGGCATGCCGGTGCACATCGCCGAGCGGCCGGACGTGTGCGCCGTGCAGGGGCTGGGCGAGATGCTGGAGGGCAGGATCGCGCCGATGGTGCTGGACCCGCTGGGCGCCTGAGCCCCGCGGAGGACGGCCGCGGAGGGCGGCGACGTGCGACAGCCAGTAGGGCCTGTCTGACGATTCCCGCCTGCCTCGCGACGCCATGCACGCACTCTCGCCGCACCGGGCGCAGAGCCGAGTACATCCCGTACGAGGCTCTACCCCCGGCACGCCGAGAGCACGCACCTGACACCGCGAGACCGCCCTGCGGGCGACGACGCGAATCGTCAGACAGGCCCTAACGGGCGAACCAGCACCGGATCGTCGTGCCCTCGTCCCCGGTGTGCACCCGCACCAGGTCGGCGATCAGATTGACCAGCAGCAGCCCCCGCCCGCCGCGCTGGTCGCGGGAGGCCGGCCGGCGTCCGGCGAGCGGATCGGTGAGCCGCCCCCCGTCACGCACCTCGCACAGCACGTGGCCGCCCTCGGCCCAGATCCGCAGCACGCCCGCACCGCCGCCGTGCAGCACACTGTTCGTGGTCAGCTCGGCCGTGGCGAGGGCCAGGTCCTCCAGGGTGATGCCGGTGAGGCCGAGCCGGCGTCCCTCCTCGGTCGCGGCATGCCGGGCCGAGGGCAGCGACTCGGCCGCGAACGGCACGGTCATGGCGTCCGCCACCAGCGGCAACGGCTCGTTGTAGCGGGCGACCACCGCGTCGGGGGCGTAGGCCTCGCTGTCCCGCACCGTGCGTGAGCCGGCGGGGATGACGGTGGGGTGGGTGGCGTACGCGTCGGCGAGGACGTGCCCGGGCAGGCGCACGGCGTCGTAGGGGCACAGGATGGTGACCGTACGCCCCTGGAAAGCGGCGTTGATCAGCGCCTCGTGCTGGACGCAGGCGGGGTACTCGGCCGCCGAGCGGCCGGCCCAGATCGGCTCGCCGATGATCCTGACCCGCTGTCCGGCCGGGCAGGTGTCGGCGAAGGCGCGCAGCACACCGGGGATGATCCGGCCCGGGTTGCGGCCGGCCTCCCGCATGTCGAGGAGCCGGACGGCGTCGGCGTCGGCGCCGAGCGCGTCCCTGATCAGCCGCAGCCGGTCACCGGGCACGGCGACCGCGACGGGTTCACCGGCCGCGAGTCCCTCGCGCACGAAGGAGACGGTGCCGTCCAGGTACTCCCCCTCGTCCCGGTAGAAGAGGGCGGGGTGGACGAAGTGCTCCTGGACGGTTTCCAGGGGTTCGGCCGCTGCGCTCATGACGTCGCCACCTCGATCGCCGGCAGGTGGGGCCAGAGCATCTTCAGCACCCGGCGCAGGGCCGGCGGCGGCCGGCGCACCACGAAGCGGCGGCCGTCCTCGAGCCGCTCGGCGGCGGCCACGAGCGCGCCCGCGCCCGCGACGTCGACGAACGTCACCTCGGACAGCTCCAGGTAGTACACCGACTCACCTCCGCGCACCGCCTGCTCCAGCACGCGTTCCCAGATCGAATGGGTGGCCAGGCCGATCTCACCGGCCACACGGACACCCCCGCACCCCTCCAGCGGGCGCACCGTCAGAGACGGCCCGGAAACTCCGGGCCCCGGCGTCCGATGCCGAGTGTCCGACACCCGTCTCCTCACACTCCCGGGGCCGTGCCTACCCCGTCGGTTCCCGGCCACTCCCCGGCCCGGTGTGTAGTACGCCGCGCGGTGGGCAGGCGCATCCGCAACGGAGCCGAGACCTTGGGCAGCCTACATGCCCGGTGGCGTCGGCGGCCGAACTCCCCCGAACCGCTCCGACTGCCCGCGAACGCCCCGACCATCCACGAGCACCGACAAGGCGGTGACATGACCTCCGCGGCATCGTTCCCCTTCCCGGGAAGGCTGAACACCTTGGTCATCGGCGGTCGTACGGACGCGGACAGAGCGCTGCTCACGCCGCGTGGTGAGCTGGTCCGCGGGTGCGCGGACATCTTGGCCGAAAGGCTTGCGCGGCTGCCCGCCGGCACGGCCCGGGTCGACCTGGACATGAGCGGTGTGTACTTCATGGACACGGCGGGCCTGGAGTTCCTGGAGGTGCTGCGCGATCACGGCCGGCGGCGGTCGATGCCGGTCACGGCCACACGCTGGAACGGTCAGCCGCGCCGCATCCTGGAACTCGCCGGCCTCGACACCACGGACCCGTTGCGCGCCCCGGCACCGGACGGTGCTCCGGCACCGGCCTCCTCGGCGGTGGCGCTGGAGCGGGAGGAGCGGCTGCGCAAGCTCCAGGAGGAGGTCGAGCAACTGCGGCGGGCGATCGCCTCCCGCCCGGTCATCGACCAGGCCCGCGGCATCCTGATGGCCACCTACGGCTGCACCTCGGACGAGGCCTGGCACATCCTCCGGGAGGCCTCGCAGACGTCCAACACCAAGCTCCGCGCGGTCGCCGAGGCCCTCACGTCCTCCGCGCAGGCGCGGGGCACTCCCCTGCCCGCGGAGGTCCGTGCGGCCCTGGCCCGGGCCCTCGCCCGCCGCTCGTCACGGTGACCCCGGCCCGCGCGGGGGTACCCGGCGGGGCGAGGCCCCGTGATCAGGGAGGAACACGATGAGCGAGCACACTCCGTCCCAGGCCGAGGGCGACAGGGACGACAGCGAGTGGACCACCCCGGACGTACCGCACACGACCCCCTCCCAGGCAGAGGGCGAGCGCGACCCGGCGGACGCCCCCACCCCGGCGGACGACGACGCCGTGGGCGGCTGAACCCCGCCCGCGCCGCCGGCCGTCCGACTTCGGGCCGGGCCGCCGTGATGCCCGCCCCGCGCGTTACGGCAGGCTCGCGCAGAGCGGGACATCCGGCAGCCGATTGTCCGGATGGCTGATGTAGATGTTGGAGATGTATCCGCCGTACTGGGGAAGGTAGGCCCACCAGTCGTTGGTGTACGGCGGGACGGAGACCGTCTGGCCCTTCTTCTGGCAGCCCACCAGTACCTCCACGCCGGCGGGCAGCCGGGTCAGCACGTTGTTCCCGAGAACCGGTGCGCTGCGGACGTTCACGAGCGAACTCCACGTCCCGTACCACTGTCCGGCGGGCGCCACGCCGCCGGGAACATCCAGTGAGCGGGTCAGCCGGCCCAGGTCGGTGAAGGCCTTGCCGTAGGACGTGCCGTTCGGGTGCAGCGTGAAGACCGCCACGATGGAGCGGTCACCGGCGCCGACCGTGCCGGTGGAGTGCAGGGCCGGACGCGTCAGGTCGACGTCCGCGGTGGCGGTGGACCCGGGCCCGGTCCCGTCCGCCGCCGCGTCCGCCCGGTTCGGGGCCGCACTCGGGGGGCCGCAGGTGCCGTCCGGGTAGGAGGAGCCCGCCCAGCCCTGCTTCACGGCCCACGGACGGTCGAAGGCGGCGGCGATACCGAAGTGCTGGTCGAACGTGTCCGACGCGCAGCGGGTCGACCGACGCAGGTTGCCCATGATGAAGTCGCGTACGGGCGCGGGTGCCCTTTCCAGGACATAGCGGTAGATCGTCACCGTGTCACGGGCCGACATGGCGGTGTAGCCCCAGAAGTCCTGGTCGACGGGGGGCGCCGTGTCGCTCAGACCGAGCCGGCTCACCATACGGGTGACGATCGAGGCATAGCCGTTGGCCGACCAGTAGTGATCGGCCGCCTCGTCGTCGCTGCTCCGCAGCATCGGTTCCAGCCTTGCCCGGTCGGCGGCGGGGACGCTGTAGTCGGGACCCCGGTTCCACAGGAAGTCGAGAGTGATCAGCAGCTTGACGATCGAGGCCGACCGGAATGGCGCGCTCGCGTTCACCTGCTCGGTGAAGCCGCCGGTCTGCCGGTCGAAGACGGCGACCCCGGCCGTGACGCCGGCGGGCACCTCGGCACTCGGTGCCGCGACGGACGAGGTGTCCGCGGGTCGATCCGGTGCGGCCGCCGCGGCAGGGGGGAGTGCGGCGCCGGCGACGATCAGGGAGAGTAACGCCGCGATCGCGGCGAGCGAGGTTCTGTGTCCACCACCCGTGGTGGCTCTGGATAAGGGAAAACGGCGCATATCGTCATCAGCCTTCGAGGTGAGAGGGCAGGGCTCCGAGGAGTCACGGCGCACGCCGTCGTGCGGGGAGCGCCGTCGTACCCGTGCCAGGTCCGAAGTCGTGCTCACGCATCGCTGTGGGTCTCGTGGGCGGGACGCCGGACGCGTCCTTCGCTCCCGTCCGGCCCCGCACCGCAGCTTGCCGACCCCCGGGTGAATCCGCGCCCCCTTTCGGTCTGGGCCGAATCCCGGTGGCGAGGGCACCTCGACGCGAGGCCGGGCACACGCCTCCCCCGGGGCCGTAGGCCCTCACGGCCGGTGCGGGGCGCTCCCCCTGCGCGGAGGACCGGGCCGCGTCACCAGCCGTGCGCGGCCATGGCGGCGGCCGCGGCCGCCCGCACCGCTTGTACGCCCGGACGGTCCCGGTGCTGGGCCAGCCAGCCGAGGGCCGACGTCGACGGGGACAGATCCGCCACGTCGACGTACCGCACCCCCGGGCGGGGGAACAGGTCCCGGGCTGCCGCCGGCAGGAAGCACACGCCTTCCCCCCGGGCCACGGCGAGAAGCAGCCCTTCCATGTCGGAGACCACGGGGCCGTAGCGCACGGGCGTGCCGTCCGGGCGCGGGTCCACCGCCCAGAAGTCCCACCAGAGCCGGGGCACCTGAGGGGGGACGTCCACGAAGGCGCGGTCGGTGAGGTCCACGAGGCGCAGTTCGGCCCGGTCCGCCAGGGGGTCGGCGGCCGCCAGGCAGGCGACACGGGGTTCCGAGGCCAGTTCCAGCAGCTCGATGGCCGGCGGCACCGGCGGCCTGAGGAAGGCGACATCGACGTCGCCGGAGAGCAACTGCGCAAGGTGTTCCGTGAAGTTGAGGCTGCGTATCTCCACGGTGATCCGGGGGTGGCGGGTGCGAAGGCGCTCGAGGATCGCGTGGGTGTAGGGCATCGCCGCCTCCGCGCCGATCGTCCCGACCACCACGTGCCCGGCGAGGGTGCGGGCCCACTGGTCGGCGCGGACGCGCAGCCGGCCCATCGCCTCCACCGTGGCGCGCGCCTCCGTCGTCAGGGCACTGCCCGCATCCGTGAGGAACACCGTGCGGCTGTCCCGTGAGAACAGCGGGACGCCCAGCCGCCTCTCCAGATCCCGTATCTGCCGGCTCAGCGCCGACTGGGTCATGTGCAGCCGCGCCGCAGCCCTGCCGAAGTGCAGTTCCTCGCTCAGCGCCAGGAACGACCGCAGTTGATGAATGCTCGGTTCCGCCGATCCCAGCGCATCAGGCACAGCAGACATCCTCCACCTGCGGCCATAGCAACCACTGCATCGATCAGTCGTATTTTCTCATCACTCGCCTCCCTGACAAACGCGTTGTTCCCGTATTGACTCGGAGAAGGCCACTTTGCCGACCGGACCGACCGCCGGGGACGGGCAGGGTGGCCGCAGCCGTGGAGCGAGGGGGAGACGGGGATGAGGACACGTCTGCTTTCAGGCGCGCACCATCTGCTGCCCGCCGGCTTTCCCGCGGCCGGCTTCTCCGCCGCCGCGTCGGTGCCCGTGTTCGTGCCGGCCGCACCACCGGGCCGCGTCGGCGGCGCCGAGCCCGGCACGGCGGTGGCACCGGCAGGAACGCCGCCCGGCACCCGCGCAGACCCGGCCCGTCGCGGCAAGGGCCCCTGGGCGGCCCGCACCGGGGGCACCGTCCCGCCTCGGTGACGGCCGCCGACGGAACGGCCGTCGGCCCCACTTCCCGGTTCACGGCTTCCTCTTCCGCGCGTCCGCGACCGGCGGGCGCGCCGCCACGCCCGCCCCCGAGGCGACGAACGCCGCGGTCCGCACCGGCAGTTCGGCTCCCTCACCCGCGGCAGGTGTCCCGCGTCGCCCGGAGCACACCTGCCGGACAGCGCGTCCACAGCGACCGACAGCGATCACCACACGGGGAGACAAGGTGCTGCGCATTCATTTCACGGACGGGGACCTGGCCCGCGTCCACCTCGCCCGGGAGCCGGATCCGGTCTGGGAAACCCTGTTGAGCCTGCACCAGCTGACCGTGCCACGGCGCGGCCTGCCGGTCTTCGCCCCGTGGCGGCGCGACGCCCTCGCCCGGCTGGCCGGGGATCACCTGGCGGGTCCGGTCCGGATGCTCTCCGCCCTGGCCCCCGCCTCGGCGGGCTACTGGCCCGACTTCCTGACTCCCGGCGCCTCGGCCGACGGCCTGGAGGCCGCGCTGGAGGCACTGCACGCCACCCCCGGTCCCCGGTTGCACCAGGAGATGAACCGGCTGGCCGGCACCCACCCGCTGCCGCGCTGGGCCCACGGCCTCGCCCGGGGCGAACGGGACCGGCTGGAGGAGGTCGCGACGGCCTTCCGGCTGGTGCACCGCACGATCATCACGCCCGACTGGACCGGAACGGCCAGGACCACCGAGGCCGACCGGGCCCTGCGGACGCGCGTGCTGCGCGATCGCGGCGTCCACGGACTGCTGGACTCCTTCCGCCCGCTGATGGACTGGCGGCCGCCCGTGCTGCACGTGCGCTACCCGGAGGACCGGGACCTGCACCTCGGCGGACGCGGCGTGCGGCTGATCCCCTCGCACTTCTGCTGGAACACTCCGATCGCCCTGGCCGATCCCACCCTGCCGCAGGTCCTGGCCTACCCCGTCGCCCATCCCCCGGCCTGGGCACCGGCGGCCACCCGCGACCGCCGTCCCGAGGCACTGGCCACCCTGCTCGGCCGGACCCGCGCACGCGTCCTGACCGCCCTGGACACCACCGCGACCACCACGGAACTCGCCCGGCGCCTGAACATCTCCGTATCCTCGGCCAGTGAGCACATCACCGCGCTGAGAGAGGTCGACCTCGCGCACAGCCAACGCGCGGGCACCCAGGTCATCCACACCCTCACCCCGCTGGGCACCGCGCTCCTGCGCGGCGAACTGCCGCCCCACGCCCCGTCCCTCTGAACCCGCGCACCCGTTCGCGGGACCACGAGCGGCGCCCGCCCCCGTCCGGTCGGGACAGGGGCGGGCGCCGTGGTGCGCGCGCGTCCGCGGTCACGGCCGCAGGACGACCGAGTTGATCGGCGTGAAGTCGATGCGTATGCCCGACCCGCCCTGGAGCGTGTGGAAGCAGTTCGTGCCGTTGTAGCCGTAGCAGAGGTCGACCTTGCCGTTGTCGTACTGGTTGTTGAGGATCCAGTGCATCCCGTACTGGTTGCTCAGGTTGTAGGCCCCGTAGGCCACGAACTCATGCGTCTTCGTGGTCGGCGGGTCCTGGTTCTCGGGATAGACGCAGGCCGCCCCGTACGAGCAGCCGGCCCACGGCGTGCCGTCGGCGGCCTGGGCCGTGGCGGTCGAGCCGACCGTCATCACGGCCGCGGCCACGGTCGCGACCGCGGCCGCCGCGGCGGCGCGAAACATCTTGCGCATGCGGATCTTCTCCCCTGTGTATGGATCTGCTGGGCGCGAGAGGCCGTCCGATCCGGCCCCGCGTCGCATCCTGCCGACCCGCGGGGGGAGCCCGCGCCCCCTTTCGGTCCGGGCCGAAACCCCCAGGTCCGGGGCACGACGGTGCGGCAGTGTCCGACCAGGGGATCGATAACGTCCGCGGGGTGGTGCCGACCACACCGGAGGGGGGAGTGAGCGGGTCGGGGCCGCCGCATCGGCCCGGCGACGGTGACCGTCGCGTTGCCGTACGGGGAAACGCTTCCTGCGCCCGAGGAGTCTGGGTGGGGCGGGTGGGACTCGAACCCACGGCCGACGGATTATGAGTCCGCTGCTCTAACCGGCTGAGCTACCGCCCCATAGCGGCGTGTCGCGTACAGGTGTGCGCGCCGTCTGCCGCAGCATAGCCGCTCATACGATCTCCTGCTTCGGATGGTCGGCTGCGTACGGCCCTCGTGACCATGGAGACTTCGCCGAGCCCCGCACGGTTCCCCCGCACATGAAAAAGGACCCCTGTGGGGTCCTCGTTCAGCATGCTCCCCCGACTGGACTCGAACCAGTAACCTGCCGGTTAACAGCCGGCTGCTCTGCCAATTGAGCTACGGAGGACCGAGCTCCCCCGACTGGACTCGAACCAGTAACCTGCCGGTTAACAGCCGGCTGCTCTGCCAATTGAGCTACGGAGGAATGCCTCGTTGCATCGAACGCACCCGCCTGGGTATTCGCCAGGGGGCGCGCGCTCGCTGCGACACATACATTAGCGCAAGCAGGGGGGTGCTCCGCCAATCGGTACTCCTCGGCGCTGTCGCCGCACCGGATACCTACGCAGACTGGAACAACGGGAAGGGTGGCCGCCATGCGTTACCGGCTCACGTTCGTCGCCGGAGTCGTCCTGGGTTACGTGCTGGGCACGAAAGCCGGGCGCGAGCGCTACGAGCAGTTGAAGAGGTCCGCGCAGCAGTTCTCGCAGAATCCCGCCGTCCGCAACACCGCGGAGAGCGCGGCGCAGCAGGGCCGCGAGTTCGCGGACAAGGCCTACCACGTGGTGAGCGACAAGGTCGGCGACCGCATGCCCGACTCGGTCGCCCAGCGCGTGCGCACCCTGCGCGAACGCACCGCCCACGGCCCGGCGGAGGACGACTGGGGCACCAGCAACACGTAAGGACACCTGTCCACACACCGGTCTCAACGGCGCCCACGCCCCACCCACCCCTCCCCATGCGGCAAAATCGGGCGCATGGGGATAGTCGCCGGGCTGGACAGTGCGCCCGATTTCACTCGCATCGTCGTCTGCGACACGGACACCGGAGCCGTGCTCAGGCAGGGGTACGCCCACCATCCGGCGCAGGGCCCCGACGGCGGACCTCGTTCCTCCGACGTCGACCCGCAGGCCTGGCTGCTGTCGCTGGGCGAGGCGGCGGGCGGCGGGCTGCTGGAGAGCGTGCAGGCCATCGGGGTGTCCGCGCAGCAGAACGCGCTGGTGCCGCTGGACTCGCAGGGCAACACGGTGCGGCCCGCCATGGTCGGCGGCGACAAGCGGGCGCAGGTCGCGGCGGCCGATCTGGTCGACGCGCTCGGCGGGCGGGAGGCGTGGGCGCAGGCCGTGGGCTGTGTGCCGGGGGCCGCCCAGCCGGTGACCAAGCTGCGCTGGTTGGCCCGTAACGAGCCGGAGAACGCCGCGCGCACCGCCGTACTGCTCCAGGCGCACGACTGGCTGGTGTGGCAGTTGCTGGGCCGGCCGGTGCGGCGGACCACCGACCGGGGCGGCGCCTCCGGCACCGGGTACTGGGCGGCGGCCACCGGTGGCTACCGGCCCGATCTGGTGGAGCTGGCGCTCGGTCACCAGGCGATGCTGCCCGAGGTGATCGGCCCGTCGGACGCGGCCGGTACGACGCCGGAGGGGCTGCTGATCTCCGCCGGTACGGGCGAGACGATGGCGGCGGCGTTCGGACTCGGGATCGGGCTGGGCGACGCGGTGGTGTCGCTGGGCGCGTCCGGGTCCGTGATGGCCGTGCACCCCGAGGCGCTGGTCGACCAGCACGGGATGATCACCTCGCTGGCCGACGCGACCGGCATGCACCTGCCCGTCGTCACCACCCTGAACGCCGTACGCGCCCTGCGCGGGACCGCGGAACTGCTCGGGCTGCCCGATCTGGAGAGCCTGTCCGAGCTGGCGATGAAGTCGACGCCGGGGGCGCACGGGCTGGTGCTGCTGCCGTATCTGGAGGGTGAGCGCACCCCGAATCTGCCGCACACCGCCGGGACGCTGGCGGGGCTGAGGCGCGAGTCGATGAAGCCGGAACATCTGGCGCGGGCCGCGTTCGAGGGGATGCTGTGCGGGCTCGCGGACGCGCTGGACGTGCTGCGCGGCCGGGGCGTGGACGTGCGGCGGGTCTTTCTGCTCGGTCCGGCGGCGGAGCTGCCCGCCGTGCAGGCGGCGGCGCCCGCGCTGTTCGGGGCGCAGGTGGTGGTGCCGCAGCCCGCGGACTACGCGGCGATCGGCGCGGCCCGGCAGGCCGCCTGGGCGCTCGGGGTGTCGCAGGGCACCCTCGATCCGCGCAACCCGCCGGTCTGGCAGGGTCCGGTGGCGCAGGTGCTGGATCCCGGCGAGGAGCTGGCGGTGGGGCAGGCGGTGCGTCAGCAGTACGTATCGGTGCGTGAGCAGACGCATCCGGGGGCCTTCCGCGGATAGCACGGCCGGCCGATTAATTCGGTTGAGGTAACGCGGGTGGAGTGTCCGACGATGGGGGCCACGGGCAACCGAACGCCCCCGCCGACCACCCGAGAGATTCAGCGTGCTCATACGACTTCTGCGGACCTTTCTCAGGCCCTACAAGAGACCCATCGTCCTGCTGGTGCTGCTGCAGTTACTGCAGACCTGCGCCACCCTCTACCTGCCCACGCTCAACGCGGACATCATCGACAGCGGCGTCGTCCAAGGTGACACGGGTTACATCCTGAGCTACGGCGCCCTGATGATCGGCATCTCGCTGGCCCAGGTCGTGTGCAACATCGGTGCCGTGTACTACGGCGCCCGGACCGCCTCGGCGCTGGGACGGGATCTGCGGGCCACCGTCTTCGACCGGGTCCAGTCGTTCTCCGCGCGTGAGGTGGGTCACTTCGGCGCGCCCTCGCTGATCACCCGTACGACGAACGACGTCCAGCAGGTGCAGATGCTGGTCCTGATGACGTTCACCCTGATGGTGTCGGCGCCCATCATGTGTGTGGGCGGCATCGTGATGGCGCTCGGGCTGGACGTCCCGCTGTCCGGGGTGCTGGTCGCGGTGGTGCCGGTGCTGGGGATCTGCGTGACGCTGATCGTGCGGAGGCTCCGTCCGCTGTTCCGGACCATGCAGGAGCGGCTCGACACGGTGAACCGGGTGCTGCGGGAGCAGATCACCGGCAACCGGGTGATCCGCGCGTTCGTGCGCGACACGTACGAGCAGGGACGGTTCCGTAAGTCGAACACCGAGCTGACCGACGTCTCGCTGGGCACCGGCAATCTGCTCGCGCTGATGTTCCCGGTGGTCATGACGGTGGTGAACCTGTCGTCGATCGCGGTGGTGTGGTTCGGCGCGCACCGGATCGACAGCGGCGGGATGCAGATCGGTGATCTGACCGCGTTCCTCGCCTATCTGATGCAGATCGTCATGTCCGTGATGATGGCCACCTTCATGTTCATGATGGTGCCGCGCGCCGAGGTGTGCGCCGAGCGCATCCAGGAGGTGCTGGACACCTCGTCGAGCGTCGTGCCGCCCGTCGCGCCCGTCACCGAGCTGCGCCGGCACGGTCATCTGGAGCTCAGGGGCGCGGGCTTCCGCTACCCGGGCGCCGAGGAGCCGGTGCTGAGGGCGGTCGATCTGGTGGCGCGGCCGGGGGAGGTCACCGCCGTGATCGGTTCGACCGGCAGCGGCAAGTCCACGCTGCTCGGGCTGGTCCCGCGGCTGTTCGACGCGACCGAGGGGCAGGTGCTCGTGGACGGCGTGCCCGTGGCGGACGTCGACCCGGCGCTGCTGGCGAAGACGGTCGGGCTGGTCCCGCAGCGGCCGTATCTGTTCGCGGGCACGGTGGCGACCAATCTGCGCTACGGCAATCCGGACGCCACGGACGAGGAACTGTGGCACGCGCTGGAGGTGGCGCAGGGCAAGGACTTCGTCGAGCGGCTGGAAGGCGGCCTCGACGCGCCGATCGCCCAGGGCGGGACGAACGTCTCCGGCGGTCAGCGCCAGCGCCTGGCGATCGCCCGGACGCTGGTGCAGCGTCCGGAGATCTATCTCTTCGACGACTCCTTCTCCGCGCTCGACTACGCCACCGACGCGGCCCTGCGCGCCGCGCTCGGGCGGGAGACGGCCGAGGCGACGGTGGTGATCGTCGCCCAGCGGGTGGCGACCATCCGGGACGCCGACCGGATCGTGGTCCTGGACGAGGGCCGCGTCGTCGGCACCGGCCGGCACCACGAGCTGATGGCGGACAACGAGACCTACCGGGAGATCGTGCTCTCCCAGCTGACGGAAGCGGAGGCTGCCTGATGGCGGGTCCCGGAGGACGGATGATGGCCGGGGGCGGCCCCGACCAGCGCACGATCGACTTCAAGGGGTCGAGCAAACGGCTCATCGCCCGCTTCACGCCGGAACGCCTGACGATCTACGGGCTGCTGGCCTGTGTCGTGCTGAGCGTGGGGCTCAGCGTGATCGGGCCGAAGATCCTCGGCCGGGCGACCGATCTGGTCTTCGCGGGCATCGTCGGACGCGAGATGCCGGAGGGCGCCACCAAGGAGCAGGTGCTCGACTCGATGCGGGAGCGGGGCGACGGCGATGTCGCCGACATGCTCCGCAGCACCGACTTCACCCCCGGCGAGGGCATCGACTTCACGGCGGTGGGGAACGTCCTGCTGTTCGCGCTGGCGGTGTTCGCGGTCGCCGGTCTGCTGATGGCGGTGGCGACGCGGCTGGTGAACCGGGCCGTGAACCGCACCATGTTCCGGATGCGCGAGGACGTGCAGACGAAGCTGTCGCGGCTGCCGCTGTCGTACTTCGACAAGCGGCAGCGCGGTGAGGTGCTGAGCCGCGCCACCAACGACATCGACAACATCGGGCAGACGCTCCAGCAGTCGATGGGCCAGCTGATCAACTCGCTGCTCACCATCATCGGTGTGCTCGCGATGATGTTCTACGTCTCGTGGATCCTCGCGCTGGTCGCGCTGGTGACCGTACCGCTGTCGTTCGTCGTCGCCACGCGCGTGGGCAAGCGGTCGCAGCCGCACTTCGTGCAGCAGTGGCGGACCACCGGCACGCTCAACGCGCACATCGAGGAGATGTACACCGGGCACACCCTGGTGAAGGTGTTCGGGCGGCAGGAGGAGTCGGCCGGCAAGTTCGCCGAGGAGAACGAGGCGCTGTACGAGGCCGGGTTCAAGGCGCAGTTCAACAGCGGCATCATGCAGCCGCTGATGTTCTTCGTGTCCAACATCAACTATGTGCTGGTCGCCGTCGTCGGGGGTCTGCGGGTCGCGTCGGGCTCGCTGTCCATCGGTGACGTGCAGGCGTTCATCCAGTACTCGCGGCAGTTCTCGATGCCGCTGACCCAGGTCGCCTCGATGGCGAACCTGGTGCAGTCCGGTGTCGCCTCGGCCGAGCGGGTCTTCGAACTGCTGGACGCGGAGGAGCAGGAGGCGGACCCGGAGCCGGCGGAGAAGCCGCGGGAGCTGCGCGGGCGGGTGGCGCTGGAGCGTGTGTCGTTCCGGTACGACCCCGAGAAGCCGCTGATCGAGGACCTGTCGCTGACGGTCGAACCGGGCCGGACGGTGGCCATCGTCGGCCCGACCGGCGCCGGCAAGACGACGCTGGTGAACCTGCTGATGCGGTTCTACGAGGTGTCCGGCGGGCGCATCACGCTCGACGGGGTGGACATCGCGCGTATGTCCCGGGACGACCTGCGGGCCGGGATCGGCATGGTGCTCCAGGACACCTGGCTGTTCGGCGGCACCATCGCGGAGAACATCGCGTACGGGGCGTCCCGTGAGGTCACCCGGGAGGAGATCGAGGAGGCGGCGCGGGCGGCGCACGCCGACCGGTTCGTCCGTACGCTGCCCGACGGGTACGACACGGTGCTCGATGACGAGGGCAGCGGGGTCAGCGCGGGTGAGAAGCAGCTGATCACCATCGCGCGGGCGTTCCTGTCCGACCCGGTGATCCTGGTGCTGGACGAGGCGACGAGTTCCGTGGACACACGCACGGAGGTGCTGATCCAGAAGGCGATGGCGCGGCTGGCGCACGGGCGTACGTCGTTCGTCATCGCGCACCGGTTGTCGACGATCCGGGACGCGGACACGATCCTGGTCATGGAGAACGGGGCCATCGTGGAGCAGGGCGCGCACGAGAAGCTGCTGGCGGCGGACGGGGCGTACGCCCGCCTGTACAAGGCCCAGTTCGCGCAGGCGGTGGCGGAGGTCGACTAGGCCTGTCTGACAATGCCCGCCTGCCTCGCGACGCCATGCGGGCACTCTCGCCGCACCGGGCGCAGAGCCGAGTACATCCCGTACGAGGCTCTACGCCCGGCACGCCGAGAGCACGCACCTGACGCCGCGAGGCCGCCCTGCGGGCGACGACGCGAATCGTCAGACCGGCCCTAGCCTTCTCCGCTCCCGCCGCCCCTCCCCGGGGGCTGCGCCCCGGACCCCCGCTTGGGCCCCGAAAGGGCCTCGTCCTCAGCCGCCGGACGGGCTGACTTCCAGCCCCTCCGGCGTTCGGGGAGCGGGGTCCGGGAGCCCCAGGCCGGGACGGGAAGGGGCGGCGGGGGCGAGAAGAATCAGTCCAGGTAGCCGCGCAACTGATCGGCGAACGCGTGGTCGCGGAGCTTGTTGAGGGTCTTGGACTCGATCTGGCGGATGCGTTCGCGGGTGACGCCGAAGATGCGGCCTATCTCCTCCAGGGTGCGGGGACGGCCGTCGACGAGTCCGTAGCGAAGCTGGACGACCTTGCGCTCACGCTCACCCAGCGTGGACAGCACCGCCTCCAGGTGCTCCCGCAACAGCAGGAACGCCGCCGACTCGACGGGACTCGCCGCGTCGCCGTCCTCGATGAGGTCGCCGAGCGCCACCTCGTCCTCCTCGCCCACGGGGGCGTGCAGGGAGACCGGTTCCTGGGCGAGCCGCAGCACCTCGCCGACCCGCTCGGGAGGCAGGTCCAGGTGGGCGGCGACCTCGGCCGGGGTCGGCTCGTAGCCGCGTTCCTGGAGCATGCGCCGCTGGACGCGGACGACGCGGTTGATGAGTTCGACCACGTGGACGGGGACGCGGATGGTGCGCGCCTGGTCGGCCAGGGCGCGGGACATGGCCTGGCGGATCCACCAGGTCGCGTACGTGGAGAACTTGTAGCCGCGGGCGTAGTCGAACTTCTCCACCGCCCGGATCAGGCCGAGGTTGCCCTCCTGGACCAGGTCGAGCATGGTCAGGCCCCGGCCGATGTACCGCTTGGCGACGGACACGACGAGCCGCAGATTCGCCTCGATCAGCCGGCGCTTGGCCAGCCGGCCCATGACGACGAGCCGGTCCAGGTCGAGGGCGAGCCGGCTGTCCAGGTCGGGGGTCAGGCGCAGCTTCTCCTCGGCGAACAGCCCGGCCTCGACACGTCGGGCGAGTTCGACCTCCTCGGCCGCGGTCAGCAGGGGGATGCGGCCGATCTCGCGCAGGTACTGGCGGAACAGGTCCGAGGAGGGGCTGCCGGTCTCGGGGCGGGCGGGCGCGGCCGGCCCGACGAGTTCGGCCGGGGGGTCGGCCTGGTCGGCCTGGAGGTCGGCCGGCGGTTCGGCCTGCTCCAGGGCTTCGGCCGGAGGTTCGGCCGGCTCGGGCGGTGTCTCGGGGTGGTGCGCGACGCGGCTCTGCGCGGGCACGGCGACGAGGACGCCGGCGTCGGGCTCGGTGAGGGTCTGGGTCTGGGTCTGGGTCTGCACGGGGGCGACCTCCAGGATGATCGCTGCCAAGGAGTGCGGCAGCGGTACTTCGGGGGCGGAGGCGGCGGCCTCGCCGCTGTCCGTCCCGTACGCGATGAGCGGAACCGCGGATGTCCGGGACCCGTCGGTGACGGATGGGCCGCGCTCCGAGGACTCAGGCACCGCCACCCAGTGTGGGGTACGACACATCGTCCTCACGAGGGGCGTGCGATGACTTTTTGCGTCCGCTCGGTGACCGGGCGATTACTCAGGCCGGGGACGCGGCGCCGGCCGCGATCACAGCGCGGCCGCGCCGTGCTCCCGCAGGGCCTGGTCGTACTGCTGGAGGACCCACAGCTCGTTCTGTACGGCGGTCAGTTCGGCCGGGTCGCCGTGGGTGCCGAGGCGGGTGAGACGGCTGGCGATGTCGCGGATGCGGCGTTCGACGGCGCGGCGGCGGACGGTGACCAGCTGGGCGCCGGCGTAGGTCTCGTCGACCTCCTTGACGCCGCGGTGCAGCATGATCGCCTCGACGGCGAGTTCGGTGACCATGGCGCGCACGGTGTCGTCGGGGGCGACCTCGCGGACCCGGATCAGATACTCCTGCGGGTCCTGGATGCCGTACTCCGCGCCGCCCGCGTCCAGGATCGCCTGGCGTACGGCCGCGTAGGGCGGGGCGGTGAACTCGTCGACGCCGTACGCGTCGAAGGCCGGGGCGACCAGTGCCGGGCGCTGGAGGGCGAGCTTGAGCAGTTCCCGTTCGGTGGCGAAGACGGGGTTGCGGAGGTTGAGGGCGGGGCCGCGCGGGGCCGCCGGGGCGGGGGCGCCGGCGTGCTGCTGCGGACCGCCGCCGCGCTGCTGCCGGTCGGGGGCGGGGCCCTTGCCGCCGCGGTCGCGGGCCCAGCGGGCGAGTTGGGCGACCCGCTTGACGACGAACTGGGTGTCGAGGATGCCGAGCATGCCGGCGAGTTCGACCGCGACCTCGTGCTGGGCGCCGCTGTTCTTGATGCGGGCGACGATCGGGGCCGCCTCGTCGAGGGCGGCGGCGCGGCCGGCCGGGGTGTCCAGGTCGTAGCGGCGCACGATCTGGCGGAGGGCGAACTCGAAGAGGGGGGTGCGGGGTTCGACCAGATCGGCGACGGCCTCGTCGCCCTTGGCGAGGCGCAGGTCGCAGGGGTCCATGCCGTCGGGGGCGATGGCGATGTAGGTCTCGGCGGCGAACTTCTGGTCGTCCTCGAAGGCGCGCAGGGCGGCCTTCTGACCGGCCGCGTCACCGTCGAAGGTGAAGATCACGCGGGCGCTGCCGTTGTCCATGAGCAGGCGGCGCAGGATCTTGATGTGGTCGCCGCCGAAGGCCGTGCCGCAGGTGGCGATCGCGGTCGTCACACCGGCCAGGTGGCAGGCCATGACGTCGGTGTAACCCTCGACCACGACCGCGCGGGAGGACTTCGCGATGTCCTTCTTCGCCAGGTCGATGCCGTAGAGGACCTGGGACTTCCTGTAGATCGCGGTGTCGGGGGTGTTGAGGTACTTGGGGCCGTTGTCCGCCTCGTAGAGCTTGCGGGCACCGAAGCCGACGACCTCTCCGCCGATGTCGCGGATGGGCCACATCAACCGGCCGCGGAAGCGGTCGATGGGGCCTCGGCGGCCCTCCTGGGAGAGGCCGGAGAGCAGCAGTTCCTTGTCGCTGAAGCCCTTGCCGCGCAGGAAGCGGGTGAGGTGGTCCCAGCCCTGGGGGCTGTAGCCGACGCCGAAGTGGAGGGCGGCGGCCTGGTCGAAGCCGCGCTCGGCGAGGAAGACCCGGCCGGTGTCCGCCTCGGGGGAGGTCGCGAGCTGTTCCGCGTACCACTCGGCGGCGATCTTGTGGGCCTCGACCAGGCGGATGCGTTCGCCGCGCTGGTGGGTGGGGTTGTACCCGCCCTCCTCGTAGCGCAGCGTGATGCCGGCCTGTCCGGCGAGGCGCTCGACCGCCTCCGAGAAGGAGAGGTGGTCGATCTTCATCACGAACGTGATGGTGTCGCCGCCCTCCTGGCAGCCGAAGCAGTGGAACAGTCCCTTGCTCGGGCTGACCTGGAAGGACGGTGACTTCTCGTCGTGGAAGGGACAGAGGCCCTTGAGGTTGCCTCCGCCCGCGCCCCGCAGCTGGAGGTACTCGGACACCACGGCGTCGATCGGGACCGCGTCCCGTACCGCCTTCACGTCCTCGTCGTTGATCCGTCCTGCCACGCGTGAATCCTACGGGGGACGAGTGCCATCCCGGGGCCGCCGCTGCGCCCCGAAGGGGCGCGGGGCTGTGACCCGTGCGGCTCCGCCGCGTGGGCGCGACCGGCCACGGGGCCCCGCGCCCGCGTGCGGCGGAACCCGGCGGGCGCCTACGCGACAAGGCTGTCCAGAGGGACGTGCGGGTCGGCGAGCGCCTCCGTGTCCACCCGCGTCCGGGACCGGATCAACTGCTGGATCGGATCCGTGACATCCCACACATTCACATTCATCCCCGCCAGCACGCGGCCCTCCCTCACCCAGAACGCGATGAACTCCCGCTTCCCCGCGTCGCCCCGGATGACCACCTGGTCGTAGGACCCGGCCGGCGCCCACCCGGAGTACTCCATACCGAGGTCGTACTGGTCGGTGAAGAAGTAGGGGACGCGATCGTAGATCTCGTCCCGGCCCAGCATCGCGCGGGCCGCCGCCGGACCGCCGTTCAGCGCGTTCGCCCAGTGCTCCACGCGCAGCCGGGTGCCGAACAGGGCGTGCGGGAAGGAGGCGACGTCGCCGGCGGCGTGGATGTCGGGGTCGGAGGTGCGCAGCCGTTCGTCGACGAGGACGCCGCCGCCGTCCGCGCGGTCGGCGAGGCGAAGGCCCGCCGCCTCGGCGAGGGAGGTGCGCGGGGCCGCGCCGATCGCGGCGAGGACGGCGTGCGCGGGGTGCTCCTCGCCGTCGTCGGTGCGGGCGGCGAAGACCATGCCGTCCTGGCCGGTGATCTCGGTGAGGGTGGCGCCGAAGTGGAAGCGCACGCCGTGCCGGCGGTGCAGATCGGCGAAGAGCTGGCCGAGCTCGGGGCCGAGGACCGAGTGCAGCGGGGTCGGCCCCCGGTGGACGACGGTGACCTCCGCGCCGTACTGGCGGGCCGCCGCCGCGATCTCCAGGCCGATCCAGCCGGCGCCGGCGATCACCAGGTGGCCGTTGTCCCGGCCGAGGGAGGTCAGGACGCCCTTGAGGCGTTCGGCGTGGGCGAGGCGGCGCAGGTGGTGGACGCCGGCCAGGTCCGTGCCCGGGATGTCGAGGCGGCGGGGCTCGGCGCCGGTGGCGAGCAGCAGCTTGTCGTAGCGGACGGTGGTGCCGTCCTCGCCGAAGCGGACGGTCTTCGCGGCGCGGTCGACGGCGTCGACGGTCTGGCCGAGGTGCAGTTCGATGTCGTGGCGCGCGTACCAGGCGGGCTCGTGCACGAAGACGCTGTCGCGTTCCTCCTTGCCGAGGAGGTAGCCCTTGGACAGGGGCGGACGCTCGTAGGGGTGATCGCGTTCGTCGCAGATCAGTATCACGCGGCCGGTGAAGCCCTCCGTTCGCAGCGTCTCGGCCGCCTTCGCGCCGGCCAGGCCGCCTCCGACGATGACGAATGTCTGATCCGCGTCGACCACGTGATGCCTCCTCTTGAGGGTGTCGCCACCTGCGAGCGTCCCGCACGCACGGTGCTGCCGGAAGGGGGAGTGACCCGATCAGGCCATGCGGGTCATGCCTGCCCCGTCAGCCGGGCGTGAAGCGAGCGGGCCGAGGCGTCCGTGAGGGACGCGATCTGGTCGACGATCACGCGCTTGCGGGCCCGGTCGTCCGGAGCCCGGGAGAACAGGGTGCGGAACTGGGGGTCCAGTCCCTCGGGGGCGCGGGCGGTGAGGGCCTCGGCCAGTTCGACGACGACGATGCGCTGGTCGGCGCGGAGCCGCTCCTGCTCGGCGCGCTGCATGACGTACCGGTCGGCGACCGCCTTGAGGACCGCGCACTCCATGCGCGTGCCGCGCGGTACGACCAGCTCGGCGCCGTATCGGGTGAGGCGCCCACCGCTGTACGCCTGCCGCGTGGCGCCCTCGGCGGCGAGGCAGAAGCGGCCGATGAGCTGGCTGGTGGCGTCCTTGAGGCGGGCCTGGGCGACGGCGGTGCCGTCGTAGGCGTGCGGCCACCACTCCTGGGCGAGGAGGCGGTCGAGGGCCTCGGCCAGTTCCCCGGGGTCGGTGTCCGCCGGGACGTACCGTCCGACGGCGACGGCGAAGACCGCCCGGCGTTCGGGTTCGGCGTGCAGGCAGTCGGGGTCGATGTGGCCGGCGTGCAGGCCGTCCTCCACGTCGTGCACCGAGTAGGCCACGTCGTCGGACCAGTCCATGACCTGGGCCTCGAAGCAGGTGCGGGTGCCGGGGGCGTCCTTGCGGATCCAGTCGAAGACGGGGCGGTCGTCGTCGTAGACCCCGAACTTCGGGGAGGCGGGGTCGGTGGGGTGGCCGCCGCGGGGCCAGGGGTACTTGGTGGCGGCGTCGAGGGCGGCACGGGTGAGGTTCAGGCCCACGGAGCCTTCGGGGGTGAAGCGCTTGGGTTCGATGCGGGTGAGGAGGCGGAGCGACTGGGCGTTGCCCTCGAAGCCGCCGCAGTCCTGCGCGAACTCGTTCAGCGCCTGTTCGCCGTTGTGCCCGAAGGGCGGGTGTCCCAGGTCGTGGGAGAGGCAGGCGGCCTCCACGAGGTCGGGGTCGCAGCCGAGGGCGGCGCCGAGTTCGCGGCCGACCTGGGCGCATTCGAGGGAGTGGGTGAGGCGGGTGCGGGGGCTGGCGTCCCAGACGCTGTTGCTCTCCCCCGGTGTGACGACCTGGGTCTTGCCGGCGAGGCGGCGCAGGGAGGCGGAGTGCAGCACGCGGGCGCGGTCGCGCTGGAAGGCGGTGCGGCCGGGACGCTTGTCGGGTTCGGCGGCCCAGCGCTCGACGGCCGGCGGGTCGTATCCGGCGGGCGGGACGTGGTTCTCGTACGGCGCGGGGGGTGCGGGTGTGTCGGATGTGATGCCTTCCATGCACCGACAGTAAACGCCGCCACTGACATTCGGGACGTCGGCGGCCGTTTCACGCCGACGCGAGGACCGGTTCGGTGAACGCCGTGCGGGTCCTCAGGGACTGGTCGTAGCGGTGCAGGAGGAGGCGGGCCATCGCGGGGTGGGTGCCCAGGGGGGCGGACGCGATCCCGGGCGCCGCTGCCGCGCATTCCGTGGCGAAGCGGCCGGGGGCGGTGAAGTAGGAGGCGACGGCGACGCGGTGGCGGCCCCGGGCGGCGAGCGCGCGGATCGCGTCGGGCACGGTGGGGGCGGCGGCGGAGGCGTAGGCGGGCACGACGGGGACGCCGAGCCGTGCGGCGAGCTCGTCGGCGGTGCGGGCGGTGTCGATCCGCGCCTCGGGGTCGCGGGATCCGGCGGCGGCCAGGACGACACCGCTCGCGCGGCGGGTCGCCGCGTCCGCCGGGGCACGCCAGCCGGCCTCGGTGAGGCGGGCGTGCAGGGCGTCCACGAGCAGGGGGTGCGGTCCGAGCGGGGCGGCCACGCGCGCGGACAGCCGCGCCTCGGCGGCCATCTCGGGGATGTCCCGCTTGACGTGGTAGCCGCGGCTGAGCAGCAGCGGCACGAGGACGGCGGCCCCGGTTCCGCGCGCGTCCAGCTCGGCGAGGGTGTCGGGGAGCAGGGGCGCGTTCAGCTCGATGTGGCCCAGGTGCACGGGCAGGCCCGGGCGCAGCACGCGGACGCGGTCCAGGAGCTGCCGTACGGTGCTCAGCGCGCGCGGGTCGCGGCTGCCGTGGGCCACGACGACGAGAGCGGGGGGCGGGGCGACCGGGTGGTGCCGGCCGACGCGGTTCTTGGGATACGCCGTCATGCACCGATCGTGACCGCGCGACGTTGCCTCCCCGTTGCGCGGGTATCACGGGTGTTTTCCGGCGGTTCACGGTGCGGTCCCGGTGGGGTGTGAGGCCGTTCGACCTGTGGTTTCCTCCGTGCCGTGAAACCGGTCACAGGGCGTTTCGCGAACCGGGAGGCCCGCCGGGGCGTCTTGCACGGTCGAGGAACCCACCGGGAGGGGCCCGTCCGATGCGCCGTTTCAGAGTTCGCCGACCGCGTCCGCCCCGTACCCGCACGGGGCGGCGGCGGCTGGTGCAGGTCGTGGTGGCGGTGTGCGTGCTGGCGCTGCTGCCGGCGACGTGGCTGCGCCTGACGACGGACGACCGGCTGCGCACCACCGCCGATGTGCCGCGCACCGACGTCGCCGTGGTCTTCGGCGCGGGCCTGTGGGACGGGGAGCCGTCGCCGTATCTCGCGCACCGGCTGGCCGCGGCGGCGGGGCTGTACCGCGCGGGGCGCGTCGAGGTGATCCTGGTCACCGGCGACAACAGCCGCGAGGACTACGACGAGCCGGACGCCATGCGCGCCTATCTGACCCGGCACGGGGTGCCCGACGCGCGGATCGTCAGCGACTACGCGGGCTTCGACACCTGGGACTCCTGCGTGCGCGCCAGGAAGATCTTCGGCGTGGACCGCGCGGTGCTGATCAGCCAGGGCTTCCACATCCGCCGCGCGGTGGCCCTGTGCCGGACGGCCGGGGTCTCCTCGTACGGCGTCGGCGTCGACGACCGGCACGACGTCACCTGGTACTACGGCAGCGTCCGGGAGCTCTTCGCGGCGGGCAAGGCGGCCCTGGACGCGGTCCTGCGTCCGGACCCGCGCTTCCTGGGCCCGAGGGAGCCGGGGGTGGAGCGGGCGCTCGCGGACGCTCGGGCCCCTGCCGCACCGGAATGACGGGCGCGCACGCGCGCATACGGCGGCGGTGCGCTCGCCGCGCCTGCGGCTCCTCGGCGTCCGAGGCGGCGACCGCCGCGCACCGCGCCCACGCCCCCTCACCGCGGGCCGCGAGGGGCGGGGAGGTCGCCGTACCGGGCGTGTAACAGGGGCCGGCGCGCCGTGTAACACCGGCGGCGCAGGGTGAACCGTATGCAGAACACCGTGACGCCCACGCACTGCCCCTACTGCGCCCTGCAGTGCGGGATGAATCTGACGTCCGCCCCGGACGGGACCGTCGAGGTGAGCGAGCGCGCGGACTTCCCGGTGAACCGGGGCGCGCTGTGCGGGAAGGGGCGTACGGCGCCGGCCGTGCTGTCGTCGAGCGTGCGTCTGACCTCGCCGTTGGTGCGCTCCGAGGGGGGCTCGCTGGTGCCGGCGTCCTGGGAGGAGGCGCTGGGCCGGATCGCCGGGAGGCTGGGGCGCACGCGTGCGGAGTTCGGGGCGGACGCGGTCGGGGTGTTCGGCGGGGGCGGGCTGACCAATGAGAAGGCGTACTCCCTCGGGAAGTTCGCGCGGGTGGTGCTGGGCACCTCCCAGATCGACTACAACGGGCGCTTTTGCATGTCGTCGGCGGCGGCGGCGGGCGGCAGGGCGTTCGGGCTGGACCGCGGACTGCCGTTCCCGTTGGAGGACATCCCGAAGACGGGCTGCGTGATCCTCGTCGGGTCGAACCCGGCGGAGACCATGCCGCCGTCGCTGCGCTACTTCACCGAGCTGAAGGAGAACGGCGGCACGCTGATCGTCGTCGACCCGCGCCGCACGAGGACCGCCGAGCAGGCCGATCTGCATCTGGCCCCGCGCCCCGGCACCGATCTCGCGCTGGCGCTGGGTCTGCTGCATCTGATCGTCGCCGAGGGCCGCACCGACGAGGCGTACATCCAGGAGCGCACGACCGGCTGGGAGGAGACCCGGGCCGCGGCGATGGCGCACTGGCCGGAGTACGTGGAGCGGATCACGGGGGTTTCGGTTCCCCAGCTGCGGGAGGCCGTACGGCTGTTCTGCGAGCCGGAGGCCGCGATGGTGCTGACCGCGCGCGGGCCCGAGCAGCAGTCCAAGGGCACCGACACGGTGGGCGCGTGGATCAACCTGTGCCTGGCGACGGGACGGGCGGGCCGGCCGCTGTCCGGGTACGGGTGCCTCACCGGGCAGGGCAACGGCCAGGGCGGGCGCGAGCACGGCCAGAAGGCGGACCAGTTGCCCGGCTACCGCAAGCTGACCGACCCGGCGGCGCGCGCGCACGTGGCCGCGGTGTGGGGCGTGGCCCCCGACTCCCTCCCCGGCCCGGGACGCAGCGCCTACGAGCTGCTGGACGCGCTCGGTACGGACATCCGCGCACTGCTGCTGATGGGCTCCAACCCGGTCGTGTCGGCGCCGCGCGCCGCGCACATCGAGGAGCGGATCCGCTCGCTGGACTTCCTGGCGGTGTGCGACGTGGTCCTGTCGGAGACGGCCGCGCTCGCCGATGTCGTCCTTCCGGTGACGCAGTGGGCGGAGGAGACGGGGACGACCACCAACCTGGAGGGCCGGGTGCTGCTGCGCCGCCGGGCGATCACTCCGCCCGAGGGCGTCCGCAGCGACCTGGAGGTCATGCACGAACTGGCGGCGCGGCTGGGCGGCGAGGGGGGTGGCCTGGAGAAGGGCTTCCCGGTCGACCCGGAGGAGGTCTTCGAGGAGCTGCGGCGCGCCAGCGCGGGCGGCCCCGCGGACTACTCCGGGATCACCTACCGCAGGCTGGCGGAGGAGAACGGCGTCTTCTGGCCGTGCCCGGCACCGGCGGCCGGACCCGGCCCGCTGCACGCCGCCGGCCCCGAGGCCGGCGCCCTCGACACCGTCTCCGACGGCCCGGCGCGGGCCGGGGAACCCCGCACCGGCACCGGCGTCCACCCCGGCACCCCTCGCCTCTTCCTCGACCGGTTCGCCACCGAGGACGGACGGGCCCGGTTCGTACCGGTCTCGCACCGGGCGATCGCCGAGGAGCCCGACGCCGAGTACCCCGTGCTCCTGACCACCGGGCGGGTCGTGGCGCAGTACCAGTCCGGTGCCCAGACCCGGCGCGTCGACGAGCTGAACGCCGCCGCTCCCGGCCCGTTCGTGGAACTGCACCCCCGGCTCGCGGAGCGGCTCGGCGTGGCCGACGGCGACCCGGTGGCCGTGGTGTCCCGGCGGGGCCGGGCGGTGGCACCGGGGCGGATCACCACCGCGATCCGCCCCGACACGGTCTTCATGCCGTTCCACTGGGCCGGCGAGGGCCGTGCCAACACCCTCACCAACCCCGCCCTCGACCCGATTTCCCGCATGCCGGAGTTCAAGGCGTGCGCGGTACGGGTGGAGGCGGCACGGCCGTAGGGCCGGTGCGGCGCCGCACCGGCCCCGGGACCGGTCAGCCCACGTTCACCGCGCTCCAGGCCGCCGCGACCGCGGCCTGCTCCGTGCTGCCCTCGCCGTAGAGGTCCTCGGCCGCGTTCAGGGTCGCCGTGCGGGCGGCCGCGTAGTCGGTCGAGGAGGTCATGTGGACCGTCAGGGCGCGGTACCAGATCTTGCCCAGCTTGGCGCGGCCGATGCCGGTGACCGTCGAGCCGTCGCAGGTGGGCGAGGAGTGGGCGACGCCGCCCAGCGTCTTCGCGCCGCTGCCCTCGGCGAGCAGGTACGCGAAGTGGTTGGCGACGCCGGAGGAGTAGTGGACGTCGAGGTCCTTGACCGTGGCGTCCCAGCAGTCCGCGGACTTGCCGTCCTTGGACGGCTCGTCCATGTAGCGCAGGGCGTCCTTGCCGAAGCCGTCGCGGACGATCTCCTCGCCGATCAGCCAGTCCCCGGTGTCCTCGGCGTTGGCCGCGTGGAACTCCACCAGCGTGCCGAAGATGTCCGAGGTGGCCTCGTTCAGGCCGCCGGACTCGCCCGAGTAGGTCAGGGCCGCCGTCTTCGACGTCACCCCGTGGGTCATCTCGTGCCCGGCCACGTCCAGCGACACCAGCGGGCCCATCAGGGTGCCGTCACCGTCGCCGTACGTCATGCAGAAGCAACGGTCGTCCCAGAAGGCGTTGTTGTAGTCGTTGCCGTAGTGCACGCGGTTGTACGAGCCCTTGCCGTCGCCCGCGATGCCGCGGCGGCCGTGGACGTCCTCGTAGTAGTCCCAGGTGACGTCGGTGCCGTACTGCGCGTCCACCGCGACCGTGGCGCGGTCGGACTGCTCGCCCGTGCCCCAGTGGTTGTCGGCGTCGGTGAAGGGGGTGGCCGGGGCGCGGTCGAGGCAGACGACCAGGACGCACCGGTCGGTCGTGTTGCCCGCGTCGCCGGTGTAGGTGTTGCCGCGGGTGGGGTCCTTCAGCTCGTATCCGGACGCCGTGGGCGTGGTCTCCAGCGGGACCGTGCCGCCGTACAGGGACGTGCCGTCGCCGGAGGCGTTCTCGAGGCTGTCCCAGGCGTCGATGCGGGTGCCGGTGCGCGCGTCGGTCAGCACGGTGCGGGCGACCGGGTTGCCGGCGGAGTCCTGGGCGGCCGTGTCGGTGCGCCAGGCCAGTGCGGGGGCGCCGTGCAGGGCGTCGACCACCAACCGGGGTCGCGCGGTGAGGCTCTTGAGGGTCTCGCCGAGGTGGGCGGCGCGCAGGGCGTTCGCCGCGAGGTCGGCGGCCTTCGGCGCGGCGAGCTTCGGGGTGACGGTCGGGAGGTCGATCGCGGCGCGGGTGGCGCGGGTGGCGCCGCGGTAGCCGCCGTCCGGGGCCAGGTGGAGCACGAAGTCGCCGCCGAGGACCGGGAGATCGCGGTAGGTGCGGTCGTAGCGGACGTGCTGGGTGCCGTCCGGGTCGACGACGACGTCTCGGACCTTCGTCGCCTGGTCCGCGGTGAGGCCCAGGGCCCCGGCACGGTCGGCGAGGACCGAGGCGGCGTTGGCGACGGCGGTGGCGCGGGTGGGGCGGTCGGCCGCGCCGGCGGTGGTGGGGGAGAGTGCGGCGGCCAGCAGGGCGGCGCTGGTGACGGTGACGCCGGCGGTGACGAGTCGGGAACCTCGGACATGCCGTATCCGGCTCAAGCGGTCTCCTAGAACGGGCGCCCCGGCATGGATGGGGGGAGGGGCGGCGACGGGGATGTTGACCGCGATTCAAGTGCCGCGCGAATGTCATGTCCATAGCGCAAATGTGCGGGTGTGTGAGGGGTGAGAATCGTTCCTGCAAGGCTCCGGTGGCACTTCGGTGCAGAGGGGCTCAACCGACCGTCCGCGCAGGTGAAACGAGTGAGCCTCCCCTTCTTCGTCTACGGCACCCTCCGCCCCGGCGGGACCAACCACGACCGCTTCCTGCGCGGCCGCACCCTGCGCGAGGAACCCGGCCGGCTCACGGGCGCGGTGCTGTACGAGGGGCCCGGCTATCCGTACGCCGTCGAGGAGGCGGGCGGCGCGGTGGGCGGCGAGCTGGTGACCGCGCGGCCGGAGGCGTACGCGGACCTGCTCGCCGCGCTGGACCGGCTGGAGGAGTACGTACCGGGTGATCCGCGCAACCTGTACGAGCGGGTGGCGCGGGACGTCGTGCGGGACGCGGACGGAACGGCGGTGCGGGCGTGGGTGTACCTCGCCGCACCCGCCGTCGCCGCGCGGCTGCGGGCACGAGGGGTGCGGATCGAGGACGGTGTCTGGCGGGTACGGCGCTGACCGCGGCGCAGTCGGCGCCATATCCGCGGCCGGCCCGCGCAGGACCCGCCACCGTTCGACGCGCGGCCCCACCCCACCACCGGCATCCGGCCGCCGCACGGCATGTGCGCCCCGACCGCCCGCGGTCGGCCGCCGCGCACCCCGCGCCCCGTCCCCCCGCGGTCAGCTGCCGTACGGCCTGCGCCGTCGTGCCTCGCGGAGTGCCGTCGCCCACCACACCAGCTGGTCCAGCATCGTCTTCGCCGCCGTGTCCGGCCCCACCGGATCCTTCAGGCGGCCCTCGTCGTCGAAGGCCGCGCCCGCGTTGTGGAAGGAGACGGTGTCCCGGACGGTGACGGCGTGCAGTTCGGCGAAGACCTGGCGCAGGTGCTCGGCCGCGCGCAGCCCGCCGGCGAGTCCGCCGTAGGTGACCAGCGCGACCGGCTTGGCCCGCCACTCGCCGAAGTGCCAGTCGATGAGGTTCTTCAGGCCCGCCGGGAAGGAGTGGTTGTACTCCGGGGTCAGCACGACGAACGCGTCCGCCCGGTCCAGCTTCGGGGTGACGTCGGCCAGTGCCGCGGTGGCCCGGCCGGTCGGCTCCATGGTGGTGGGCAGATCGAGGTCGGCGACGTCCACGACGTCGACGGTGAGGCCGTCGCGGGCGCGGACGCGGTCGAGCAGCCAGCCGGCCACGACGGGTCCGAAGCGGCCGTGCCGGTTGCTGCCGACGACGACGGTCACATGGAGGGCATCGGTTGCTGTCTTCACGCGGCACAGCCTGATACCTCGACTTTGGTCGAGGTCAAGTCCCGCCCGGCCGGGCCCGGGTCACTCACCCGTTCACAGCCGCGCCGCCCACCCTTCGGACACTTTCCCCGGCCGGACCCACGGGGCACCGGTGACCTGCTGGAACGCGCCGCGCGCGAGGTGCGGCCGACGCCGTCTGACACCCATTCAGCCCCGGCCCTGACGCCCGTTCAGGAAGCGGCAGGGGCGCGGGGGCACTTACCTCGGAGGGGCAGGGACGCGTCCGACGGCGGCACATGGGGGTGCCGCGGGCCGTGGCCCCTTCGTGAGCCCGAGGGAGCATCGATGCGACGTACCGCCCGGCCGCTGACCGGCATGACCGGCACCGCGCTCGCCGTGGCCACCGCGGGGCTGCTCGCCGCGCCCGCGTACGCCGGGGAGGCCGCCGCCGCGGCCCACCCCCACGGCACGTCCGCCGGGAGCCTGGAGGTGTACCCGTCCTCGGTCGCGCCGGGCGCACAGGTCACGGTGAACACCGCGGCGTGCGCCGACGACGGATCGGCGGCGGGCGACGCCTCCGCCGTCGGAGCCGGCCGGTTCACGCTGGCGTCGCGCGCGCACGAGCGCGAGGTGACCGGGCGGTTCCAGGTGCCGCCGGGCGCGCAGCCGGGGACGTACGAGATCGTCGCGACGTGCGCCGGGAGCGACCGGCGGGTGGCCGGTGACCTGGAGGTCACGCTGACGCCCGGTACGCAGCAGGTGTATCCCCGGGGCAGTGTGAAGACGGGGGTCGGGGGCGCGCTGGGCCCCGACCCCGCGCAGACCGCGGCCGGTGTGACGGCTCTCGCCGTCGCCGCCGCGGGCGGTACCTGGCTCCTGCATCGCCGGGCGAGAGGCGACGGGATCTGACGGGCACCCTCCGCTGCCCGTCACGCCGGTACCGCAACTCCCCTCCCCCTCCGGGTCCGACGCCCCTCGCGGCCCGGAGGGGGGTACGGGGCCGACTCGAGATGAGGGCCGTCCGTCATGCGCCGCAGGTTCCGCCGGACCGGGAGTCCGGGCAACACAGCGATAGCCGCCGTCACCGTGTGCGCGCTGTGCTCCGGGATGTGGCTGCTGCGCGACGGCACCGGGGCGCCCGCCCCGCCGCAGCCCTCCGCCGCCCAGGCGCACACCGGGACCGGCGGCCACGGCGCGGCCCCGTCCGCTGCGCCCGCCCTGCCGCCCTCCCCGCCCGCGCGCGTGCGCATCCCCGCGATCGGCGTGGACGCGCCGCTGACCGGGCTCGGTCTGACGGACACCGGCAGCCTGGACGTCCCGCCCGCCGACCGGAAGAACCTCGCCGGCTGGTACGAGGCGGGCACCACCCCCGGTGAGACCGGCACCGCGATCGTCGCGGGCCACGTCGACAACGCCGACGGCCCCGCCGTCTTCTACTCCCTCGGCGCCCTGCGCAAGGGCAGCACCATCGAGGTGGACCGGCGCGACGGCGGCGTGGCCGTGTTCACGGTGCACGCCGTCGAGGTGTACGACGCCGACGACTTCCCCGACGCGCAGGTCTACGGCGCGGCGGACCGACCGGAGCTGCGGGTCATCACCTGCGGCGGCGGCTGGTCACGGACGACCGGCTACCAGGGGAACGTCGTCGTCTACGCGCACCTGACCGGCAGCCGCTGAACCGTCCCGCGTCCCCCCTCGGCCGGCCCCCGCCGAGCCCTCCCCCGCCTCGCGGCCGGCAACCTCCGTGCCCTCCCCCGCCTCGCGGCCGGCCCCCGCCGTGCCCTCCCCGGTCCCGCGGTAGGCGTCCCCGATCACGTTCCGCCGGCCCCACACGCCGAGCGGCTCCAGCGCCGCGTTGAGGTCGGCGCCCCGGGGCGTCAGCGAGTACTCCACGCGGGGCGGCACCTCGTCGTACTCCTCGCGGTGCACGATGCCGTCCGCCTCCAGCTCCCGCAGTTGCGCGGCGAGCACCTTCTCCGTGACGCCCGGCACACTCCGGCGCAGTGCGCCGAAGCGGTGCGGCCGTTCCCCCAGCGCCCAGAGGATGAGCACCTTCCACTTCCCGCCGATCACGTCCATCGCCGCGTCGATCCCGCACACGTACGCGCCCGGCCGCCGTACCGCCGCCATCCCCATCACCCCGTCCACCGTCGCTGCCTGCCCCCTTTCCCCGGGGTAAGCGCCCACTTCGAAGTGCGTACTTGAGCTGGGCTTCTCCCGCGGCGAGCCTGGTCCTCATGACCGACAACATCCTTACCACCACCCCTGCTTCCCGCACTCCCCTGACCCTCCTCGGCACCGGCGCGATGGGCACCGCCCTGGCCCGTGCCTGGCTCGCCGCCGGACATCCGGTGACCGTCTGGAACCGCACCCCGGGCCGTGCCGCCGCCCTGGCCGCCGACGGCGCGACGGTCGCCGCGAGTGCCGCCGAGGCGGTCGCCGCCAACCGCCTGGTGATCGCCTGCCTGCTGGACGACGCCTCCGTGGGCACGGCGCTGGAGGACGCCGACCTGACCGGGCGGGACCTGGTGAACCTCACCACCGGGACCCCGGCCGAGGGCCGCGCCCGCGCCGCCTGGGCCGTCTCGCGCGGCGCCCGTTTCCTGGACGGCGGCATCATGGCCGTACCGCCGATGATCGGGCACCCGGAGTCCGGGGCCTACGTCTTCTACAGCGGTGCGGGCGACCTGTTCGAGGAGCACCGCGACACCCTCGCCGTCCCCGCCGGCACCCAGTACGTGGGGACCGACCCGGGCTTCGCCGCGCTGCACGACGTGGCGCTGCTCAGCGCGATGAGCGGACTGTTCGCGGGCATCACGCACGCCTTCGCGCTGGTCCGCGACGAGGACATCGCGCCGAAGGACTTCGCGCCGCTGCTCGCCTCCTGGCTCACCGCGATGACGTCGTCCGTGCACCAGACGGCCGAGCACCTGGCCAGCGGCGACTACACCAGCGGCGTGGTCTCCAACCTCGCGATGCAGTCGGCCGCCAACTCCACCCTGCTGAGCACGGCCGAGGAGCAGCGCGTCAGCGCGGAACTGCTGACGCCGTACATGGAGCTGATGGCCCGCCGCGTCGCCGACGGCCACGGCGACGAGGACACGGCGGGGATGGTCGACCTGCTGGTCTCGCGGGGCCGCGCCACCTGACCGTACCGGCCGACCCGGGTGCGGCCCCAGGGCCTGTCCGATCATTCGCGTCGTCGCCCGCAGGGCAGGCGGGAATCGTCAGGCAGACCCTAGGCCAGCCACTGCTCGTACGCCAGATTCGCCACCAGGGCGAAGACGACCGTCAGCAGGACGACGCGGACGAAGCCGCTGCCCTTCTTCAGGGCCGTGTGGGCGCCGAGGGTGCCGCCCGCCAGGTTGAACACGGCCATCACGGCGGCCAGCTGCCACAGCACCGCGCCCTGCCAGGCGAACGTCGCCAGGGCGCCTGCGTTGGTGCAGCAGTTGACGATCTTGGCGGTGGCGGACGCGGCGACCAGGTCCAGGTGCAGGACGGCGGTGAGCGCCAGCACGAGGAACGTGCCGGTGCCGGGGCCGATGAGACCGTCGTAGAAGCCGATGCCGAGACCGGCGAGGCCGATCGCCGCGAGGATGCGGCGCGGGGTCGCCGGGCCGGTGGCGGGGGCCGTGCCGAAGGCGGGGCGCAGGATGACGAAGGCGGCCACGGCGAGCAGCACCACCATGATGACCGGCTTGAGCACCTCGGTGCTCATCCCGGCCGCGAAGAACGCCCCCGCCGACGATCCGGCCAGGGCGGCCAGTCCGATGCGTACGGCCGTCCGCACATCGACCGGCGCCTTGCGGGCGTAGGTCACCGCGGCGCCCGTGGTGCCCACGATCGCGACCGCCTTGTTGGTGCCCAGGGCGTGCGCGGCCGGGGTCCCGGCGGGCAGGCCGAGCAGCAGGACCGGCAGGAGCAGCAGCCCGCCCCCGCCGACCACGGCGTCGATCCAGCCTGCGGCGAGGGCGGCCAGACAGAGCAGGACGACCATGGTCAGGGAGATGTCGGGCATGGTCGCGAGCCTATGGAGGCGATAGATGTGGCGTCCATCAAGATGAGCGTTTGTTGAGGTTGGCCTCCTCACATCCAGGACCGGCCCCGGACCCGCGCCCCTCACCTCCCCGCACGAACCCGGACCCGCGCCCCTCACCTCCCCGCACGATCCGGGAGCCGGAACCCTCACCTCCCCGCACGATCCGGGAGCCGGAACCCTCACCTCCCCGCACGATCCGGGAGCCGGAACCCTCACCTCCCCGCACGATCCGGGAGCCGGAACCCTCACATCCGCCCCGCTCCCCCACTGAGGGCAGCGTTCCGCGCGGGAAACAGAGGTGATGCTGCCGGGTAACACCCGCACCGCACGCTCGATGACATGACCTCGAATGAGCGTGTGGTGGTGATCGGCTCCGGCCTCGCGGGCGTACGACTCGCCCGGCGGCTCGGCGAGCTCGGCACGCCCGTGACGCTGGTCGGCGAGGAGGAGCACCGCCCGTACAACCGGGTACTGCTCGCCGAGGTGCTGGCCGGGCGCTACAGCCCCGAGGTGATCGCCCTGCCGGCGCCCGCGGAGCTGACCCGGGCCCGGGTCACCGGCATCGACCGCGCCGGGCGGACCGTCGCCTGCGCGGACGGTCCCGTGATCGCATACGACAGGCTCGTCCTGGCCACCGGCTCCAACGCCGTACTGCCGCCGCTGCGCGGCCTGTTCACCGAGGACCACGAGCTGCCCGAGGGCGTGCACGCGTTCCGCACCATGGACGACTGCCTGGGCCTGGCCAAGGCGGTACGGCCGGGCGTGCGGGCGGTGGTGATCGGCGGCGGGCTGCTCGGGGTCTCCGCGGCCCGCGCGCTCGCCGTGCGCGGCGCGCAGGTCGTCCTCGCCCAGCAGTCCGAGCGGCTGATGGAACGCCAGCTCGACCCGGCCGCGTCCGCGCTCGTCGAGCGGCATCTGACCGACCTGGGCGTCGAGGTGCACACCGAGTGCCGGGTGCGGGACGTGCGCTGCGTCGGCGGCGCCGTCCGTTCGGTGGAGTTGGCCGACGGATACGCCCTCGACGCCGATCTCGTGGTGCTGGCCTGCGGGGTGCACCCGAGGGCCGGCCTCGCCACGGCGGCCGGGCTCGAGGTCCGCAAGGGGATCGTCGTCGACGACGAACTGCGCACCTCCGACCCGTACATCCACGCCGTCGGCGACTGCGTCCAGCACGCCGGCACGGTGTACGGGCTCGCCGCGCCGGCGCTGGAACAGGCCGACGCGCTCGCCGCCCTGCTCGCCGGGGACACCGGCGCCCGCTACACCGGCACCCGCTCCCTGACCCGGCTGACCCTCACCGGTCCCGACAGCCCCTTCGACCTCGCCGCGTTCGGCGAGACCGAGGTGCTGCCGGGCGACGACGTCGTCCAGCTCACCGACGCCACCCGGGGCACCTACCGCAAGGTCGTCGTCCGCGACGACCGCCTGGTCGGCGGGGTCCTCGTCGGCGAACTCGGCACCGTCGGCGCCCTCGCGCGCGCCTGGGAGGGAGCAGAGCCGCTCCCGTCCGACGGCGGGCCCCTGCTCCACCTGCTCACCAACGATGGAGGCTCCTGATGACCGCCACCCCCGGGGCATCCCCCACGATCGTGCTCGTCGGCCACGGCATGGTCGGCCAGCGCTTCCTGGAGGCGCTGGCCGAGCGCGGCCTGACCGCCACGCACCGCGTGGTCGTGCTGTGCGAGGAGCCGCGTCCGGCGTACGACCGCGTCCAGCTCACCTCGTACTTCTCGGGGAAGACCCCCGAGGACCTGTCCATGACGGACCTGGAGTTCATCGAGGACCACGGCATCGAGCTGCACATCGGCGACCCGGCGGAGACGGTCGACCGCGAGGCGCGCCGGGTGACGGCCCGTTCGGGGCTGACCGTCGACTACGACGTCCTGGTCCTGGCCACCGGCTCCTACCCGTTCGTGCCGCCCGTGCCGAACAAGGACGCCGAGGGCTGCTTCGTCTACCGCACGATCGAGGACCTGCTCGCGATCGAGGAGTACGCGAAGAAGGCGACGACCGGTGCCGTGGTCGGCGGCGGTCTGCTCGGCCTGGAGGCGGCGGGAGCGCTCAAGGGCCTCGGACTCACCTCCCACATCGTGGAGTTCGCGCCCCGCCTGATGCCCGTCCAGGTCGACGAGGGCGGCGGCGCCGCGCTGCTGCGCACCATCGAGGACATGGGCCTGTCCGTCCACACCGGCGTCGGCACGCAGGAGATCGTGGTCGGCGAGGACGGCGCGGTCACCGGGATGAAGCTGTCCGACGGTTCCGAACTCGCCACCGACCTGGTGGTGTTCTCCGCCGGTGTCCGCCCCCGCGACCAGCTCGCCCGCGACTGCGGTCTGACGGTCGGCGAGCGCGGCGGCATCGCGGTCGACGAGCAGTGCCGCACGGTCGCCGACCCGCACGTCTTCGCGATCGGCGAGTGCGCGCTGGCCGCCGACGGCCGGGTGTACGGCCTGGTCGCCCCCGGGTACGAGCAGGCCGAGACGGCCGCCGCGACGATCGCCGCCGACGAGGCGTCCTTCACCGGCGCGGACCTGTCCACCAAGCTGAAGCTGCTCGGCGTGGACGTGGCCTCCTTCGGCGACGCGCACGGCGCGACCGAGGACTGCCTGGACGTCGTCTACTCCGACTCCCGCGCCGGCCTGTACAAGAAGCTGGTCATCGGCCGCGACGGCACGCTGCTCGGCGGCATCCTGGTGGGCGACGCGGAGGCGTACGGCACGCTGAAGGCGTTCACCGGCTCGGTCCCGCCGGTCGCCCCCGAGTCGCTGGTGCTGCCCGCCGGCGCCGGGGCGCCCGCCCAGCTCGGACCGGCCGCGCTGCCGGACGACGCGATCATCTGCTCCTGCAACAACGTCCGCAAGGGCACGATCCGCGGCGCGGTCACCGAGCACAACTGCACCACCGTGCCCGAGGTGAAGAAGTGCACCAAGGCCGGGACGACGTGCGGCAGTTGCGTCAAAGTGCTCGGCCAGCTGATCACCGCCGAGCTGGAGGCGAGCGGCGTCGAGGTCGACAAGGGCCTGTGCGGCTGCTTCTCCCAGACCCGCGAGGAGCTGTACGAGATCGTCCTGGCCCTGCGCATCACCTCCTACCAGGACCTCCTCGACCGGCACGGCCGTGAGGCCGCCCGGGGCGGCGACGGCTGCGAGGTCTGCAAGCCGACGGTCGGCTCGATCATCGCCTCCCTCGCCCCGGCGATCGGCGCCAGCAACTACGTCCTGGACGGCGAGCAGGCGGCGCTGCAGGACACCAACGACCACTTCCTGGCCAACCTGCAGAAGAACGGCTCGTACTCGGTCGTGCCCCGCATCCCCGGCGGCGAGATCGCCCCGGAGAAGCTGATCGTGATCGGCGAGATCGCCCGCGACTTCGGCCTCTACACGAAGATCACCGGCGGCCAGCGCATCGACATGTTCGGCGCGCGGGTCGAACAACTCCCGCTGATCTGGGCCCGTCTGGTGGACGCCGGTTTCGAGTCCGGCCACGCCTACGGCAAGTCGCTGCGCACGGTGAAGTCCTGCGTGGGGCAGACCTGGTGCCGCTACGGCGTGCAGGACTCGGTGCGGATGGCGATCGACCTGGAGCTGCGCTACCGGGGGCTCAGGTCGCCCCACAAGCTCAAGTCGGCGGTCTCCGGCTGCCAGCGCGAGTGCGCGGAGGCCCAGTCCAAGGACTTCGGCGTCATCGCCACCGCGAGCGGCTGGAACCTCTACGTCGGCGGCAACGGCGGCGCGACCCCGCGCCACGCCGACCTGCTCGCCCAGGACCTGTCGGACGCCGAGCTGATCCGCCTGATCGACCGGTTCCTGATGTTCTACATCCGCACCGCCGACCGCCTGGAGCGCACCAGCGTGTGGCTGGACCGGATCCCCGGCGGCCTGGACCACGTACGGGACGTCGTCGTGCACGACTCGCTCGGGATCTGCGACGAGCTGGAGGCCCTGATGGCCGCCCACGTCTCCCACTACCGCGACGAGTGGGCCGAGACCATCAACGACCCGGAGAAGCTCTCCCGGTTCGTGTCCTTCGTGAACGCGCCCGACACCCCCGACCCGGTGGTCGCCTTCGTCCCGGAGCGCGACCAGATCAAGCCCGACCTGCCGCTGCTGAACATCGGCCTGCGACCTGCCGACGACATCCTGGAAGGAAGCGTCACGCGATGACCCTGGCACTCGAGACCACCGATCTGAAGGTCCGGCTCCGCCTGGCGGAGGACTGGTTCACGGTCTGCGACCTGAGCGCGCTGATCCCGGGCCGGGGAGTGGCCGCCCTGCTCCCCGACGGCCGCCAGGTCGCCGTCTTCGCCGACCGCACTGGCCGGCTGTACGCCATCGACAACCGCGACCCCTTCACCGGCGCGGCGGTCCTCTCCCGCGGTCTGACCGGCACCCACCGGGGCCGCCCCTTCGTCGCCTCTCCGCTCCTCAAGCAGCGCTTCGACCTGGAGTCGGGCCGGTGCCTGGACGACGAGACGGTCCGGGTGACGGCGTACGAGGTGAAGGCGGCGTGATCCCGTAGGGCGCCTGTCGAATTCCTGTCGAGTTCGGGTCGTTCCGCTTCGTGGGCGCCGCCTCCGTGGTCCGCCATCCCCTGGGATGGTCATCTGCCGGTACGTCCCCGGCCATGAGGCGTCCATTCCGCTCCTCTAGGTTCACTGCTCGCACGCCCCCGCCGCCGACCGGCGGCGGGACGGTCACGGCACCTCTTGGAGCGACAGTGGAACGTCGTACCTTCCTTCGTGCGACCGCCGTCGGCGGCACCTCCGCCGTGCTCGGCGGGACCTTGTGGCGCGGCGCGGCGTACGCCGCCCCCGCCCGGCCCGGCACCGGCCCGTACGGTCCGCTCGGCGCGGCGGACGCCAACGGGATCAGCCTGCCCGCCGGATTCACCAGCCGGGTCGTCGCCCGTTCCGGCAGAACGGTCACCGGCACCTCGTACACCTGGCACAACGCCCCCGACGGCGGCGCCTGTTACGCGGACGGCTCGGGCTGGATCTACGTCTCCAACTCGGAGATCAACCCGTCGGGCGGGGCGAGCGCGCTGAAGTTCTCGGCCACCGGTGCCGTCACGGGCGCGTACCGCGTCCTGTCCGGCACCCGGCAGAACTGCGCGGGCGGGAAGACCCCGTGGAACACCTGGCTGTCCTGCGAGGAGGTGGACCGGGGGTACGTCTACGAGACCGACCCGTGGGGGGTGAAGGCGGCCGTCCGCCGTGACGCCATGGGCCGCTTCAAGCACGAGGCGGCGGCCGCCGACCCGGTGCGCAAGGTGATCTACCTGACCGAGGACGTGTCGGACGGCTGCTTCTACCGTTTCCGGCCCACCACCTGGGGCGACCTGTCGTCGGGCACGCTGGAGGTGCTGGTCGCGGGCAGCGGCACCAGCGGCCCGGTGAGCTGGGCGCGGGTCCCGGACCCCTCCGGCGCGACCGCCACCCGCGGCCAGGTCTCCGGCGCCAAGCGCTTCAACGGCGGCGAGGGCTGCTACTACGCGAACGACACCTGCTGGTTCACCACCAAGGGCGACAACCGCGTCTGGCAGTACGACGCGTCCGCCCAGACCATCGAACTCGCCTACGACGACTCGCTGGTGACGGGCGGCACGGCTCCCCTGACCGGCGTCGACAACGTCACCGGTGCCTCCTCCGGCGACCTCTTCGTGGCCGAGGACGGCGGGAACATGGAGATCTGTGTCATCACGCCGGACGACGTGGTGGCCCCGTTCCTGCGCATCGGCGGCCAGTCGGGCTCCGAGATCACCGGCCCCGCCTTCTCCCCGGACGGCAGCCGCCTGTACTTCTCCAGCCAGCGCGGCACGAGCGGGAGTTCGTCGGGCGGCATCACGTACGAGGTGAAGGGACCCTTCCGGGTGTAACAAGGGGGCCGAAACGGAGAGTTACCCTTCGGTCACGTCACGTTCGCATCACGGGTCCTCCGTAACCCCTCCACTCCACGAGCCCCCCAGTAGCTTCGGCAGCCTCGTACCGCACACGCACCATCTGGGGGGCTCCCTGTGATTTCGTTCCGCAAGCCTGCCGCCGTGGCCGTCGCCGCGCTGGCGCTGGCCGCGCTGCCGGTCACCGCCGAGGCGCACGGCGGCAACACCCCGTTCGAGAACTGCTCCGAGGCCTACGGAAACGGGCACGCCAACATCCCCGCGACCAGCCCTCACTACGGCGAGCACCTGGACCGGGACGGCGACGGCATCGGCTGCGACCGGCCGCCGGCGGACTTCGTCCCCGCGACGGAGAGCGACACCGACACCGGCGACGACAGCGGCACCGAGACCGAGACCGACACCGATGACGGCGCCGGCGCCGGCGAGCAGGGCGGCGGCACCGACCTCGCCGAGACCGGTGGCAGCGACGCCACCCCGTACCTCGCGGCCGGCGGTGCGGCCGTGGTCCTGGCGGGCGGCGGCTTGCTGCTCGCGGCCCGCAGGCGGCGCGAGAACCGCTGACGCCGGCCTGTGACGCCGGGAGCGGGCTCCAAGGCCCGCTCCCGGCGTCACAGGGACAGCAACAGGGATTCGGTCTTCCCCTGCCGACGGCGCACATGCCCGCGCCGGCCGGCCAGGACCGCCATGAGCGTCCACGCCACGAGGCCGGCGATCAGACCACCGAGCCGCCCCGCGGCGTCCACGTCGTCCGCCTGCTCCATGGGCACCACGCCCTCCGGGTCACGGATGACGTCGAACCGGTCGCCCACCCCTGGCGCCCCGGAACCGTTGTGGGTGAGCCGCTCCTCCAGTTCCCCGCCGTCCGCCGTCCGCAGCGTGAGCCGGTGGTTCTTGCCGTCCTTCCCGGTCGCGCTGTCCGCGACGATCACCACGCTCTCGCGCACCCCGCGCACCTCCAGCGCCGCCTCGGGCGCGTACTGGACGGCCCCGACGAGGATGAACAGCGCGGGTACGAGGCTCAACAGGGCGATCCACCCGGCGCGGTGCAGCAGGGCCAGCAGGACGACGAACGCCAGGCACAGCACGACCCCCACGGCAATGGGCACCCACACCCAGCGCAACGCCAGGTAGGACGCGCCGGCGGTGACGGCCGCAGCCGCCCACCCGAAGAGCACCACCCCGACCGTGCGCCGGAACGACCGCCAGGGGTCGACGGCGTGCCCGCCCATGCTGCTCAACGGCCTGATGCCGCTCCTGCGTATGCCCAGTGGCACTGCTTCTCCCTGTACTCCCCCGTCACGGCGGCTCCGTGAGTCCGGCACAGGACACTACAGCCCGCCGGAACTGCCACGGCGCCAGTGCGGAATACTCAAGAGCACAGCCGTTGGGGCGGTTCAGGCGGGGTCGGGGCGGTGCCACTGCTCAGTCGGCCGCCACGGTTCACACCGAAGGGGCAGCCTGCTGAACCGGGGCAGGGGAACCCGTTCGGCCTGACGCGCTGTGTCCTGCCCGGCTTCGTCCGCGGTGGCTGCACGATTCTCGGCGACGCCGACCGGAGCCCACTGATGACCGTCCCATTCCTGAATACCGCGCGGCGCCTCGGGGTCGACGTGAGTGCCCTGCTCCTGCTGCTCGCCGAGCGGAAACACACGACGCTCCCCGGGCGCGGGGCGGCGCTGCTCACGGCGCGCTGCCCAATCATCGAGAGGCTCGTCTTCCACGGGGTGCTCCATCAGCCGCCATTGCGGCTTACCCGTCGGTACCCCGAGATCGTCGACTTCCCCGAAGGAACAGCGAGCCCACAGCACGCCGCGCAGGTCGCGGTCCCGGGGGTCCTCATCGGCGTAGCTCAGTTGGTAACGGCCTGCTCCGAGCGGGGACAGAAGCAGGTTGGCGGGGGCGGAGTCCTCCCCCTCACGCTGTACGACGAAGGGGACCAGGGGCAGGTCGGAGCGCATGGTGTTCTCTCTGAGGCGTGGCAGGGCGATACGGGCGGGCGCGTGGAGGTGGGTCATGCCACCTTCTCCAAGCAGCGCGCTTCGACCAGCTGTTCGAGGAGCTCGTTGACGATCCAGCCCCTCCGGCGCAGGTGGCCCACGGCCCGGCGATGATCGCCGGGGACGCCCTGGGTACGCAGCGTGCGGGCCCGCTCGATGAGCTGCGCCGCGTCTGCGTCCCTTCCTGCTTCGGCAGCGATGGCGATGTTCACCAGCCGCATGAGGTGACCGAGGAACCGCTGCGCGATCTCTTGGGTGACCTCTTCGGCCGGGGCCACGTCGTCCAGGGCCAACGCGACGTCGTCAAGGAGGGCGTCGCCGTCGAAAGCGGTCCAGCCGCGGAGCCTGTTCAGGACGGTGGCGAGTTCACCGCCGGACAAGGGCGGTGTCCACTGCGGCGCGGAACAAAAGAAGTGTTCGGCGCTGGGGGCGGTCACGGGCGGCCGTCGGGGACGGCGAGGTTGCACCAGGCGGTGGCACCGTCGTCGCTGGTCCCCCAGTTGCCACCGCGGGCGGTGGCGAGGCAGTCGACGAGGAAGAGTCCGCGGCCGTGCTCGGCGTCGTCGTCAGCGGTGCGGACGGCCGGTTCACCGGGTGTCTCGTTGTGCACGGCCAGGTGCAGGAAGCCATCGCGGACGCCCATGGTGAAGGTGACTTGCTTCCCGTAACCGTGCTGGATGGCATTGGTGACGAGCTCGGAGACGATGAGCGTGGCATCGTCGGCCAGCGGCTCCAGGCCGCAGTGGCGCAACCGGGCCACTGTCAGCCTCCGGACTGTCCCGACGTGGCACGCGTCGCCTTCGGGGACGCCGTCCGTGGCCCGGGCCGGGGAAACCTCGAAGCACACGCTCATCCGGTCCTCGGCCAGACGCGAGCGCGCGGGCCGGTAGTGGTCGTGAGGTGAGCGGTCCGCCGCGGCGGCGGCAGGCAGGCAAGGCTCGGCAGCGTCTGAGGCGCTCCGTCGGGTGTGCCCCGCAGCGGGGATGTGTGCAGTCGTCATGGTCGTTCGCCTCGCTCTCGGTTCGGCGCTCTGCCCGCTCCCCACGGGGGAGGGAACGGACAGAGCCGACAGCGGCCTTCCACACGGGCGGTGGCTGGCTGGTGACCAGACAACTACTGCGCATGACGGGTTGGTTAGGACGATCGAGGCCCATCTGACCGAACACCCTAGGGCGATTTGACTCCAGCCATACCTCACGGTCGGGCAGCAAAGGGCTACGGTGCGTAGATGAACACCACGCGCAATGAGGCTCTTGAGACGTGGATGGGCGAGCACGGTTACAGCTCCAACAGCCTGGCCGAAGCGGTGAACAGGGCCCTTGAACGACTGACCGGACGGCTCGGTGGGCTGGACGGCTCGTCGGTCCGGGCCTGGAAAGCGGGTCGCGTCAGATGGCCCAGTCAGCCACCCGCAAAGCTCTTGAGGACGTCACCGGCTTACCCCCCACCGCTTTAGGGTTCACGCCACGGGGCCGGGGCCACGTCCACCCCGGCCGCACCACAGGAGGACCCCGACATGAAGCGCCGTACCCTCGTCGGCGGCATCGCGGCTGCCGCCGCAGCAGCAGCTGCCCCTGGCACCGCCACCCCTCGCCGAATCGCAATGAGCGACGTCGACCGCCTACAGCAGCGCTTCGCCGAGATCATCGCCAGCGACCATCGCCACGGCGGCCAACTCGGCATCGAACAGCGGGCTGCCGCGCTCGCCGACGAGGCACTGAACCTCCAGAGTGCCGGCAGCGCCACCCAGCGCGTACGCAGCAACCTGTACGCCTGCGCGGCGTCATTTCGCTCCTCCGCCATGTGGGCAGCAATCGACGGCCGCCGCTACGACGATGCGAAGACGCACATGCGCGAGGCCCAGGCTCTCGCCGAAATGTCCGGCGATCAGGCCATCAAGTTCCGCATTTGGAGCCACGCCGGGGCCATGTACCGGCACATGGGCCGCCCCGCCGACGCCTTCGCCACCAACGACGTCGCGCGCAACCTCCACATCACACGCCGCGACCCCATGTTCGCCTCCCTGGGCCTGGCCCGGCAGGCAGCCATCCACGGCGCAGCCCAGGACCGCACCGGCACCCGCCGCGCGTTCGACCAAGCACGGGAGGCCATGCAGCGCGCCAACCCCGACGACTACCGGCCGGTGTGGCTGCTCGCCTTTTACGATGAGGCCGAATTGGACTCGCTCGCGTTGTCCGCCAACCTCGCGCTCGGCGACTACCCGACTGCCGAACTTCACGCGCACCGCTGCCTTTCCGCCCTGCGCCCCCACATGCGACGGTCCCACGCCCTCACCACCACGCGCCTCGCGCATGCCCAGCTCGCCCAGGGAGACTTCGAAACCGCTACCGCAACCGCGATGAAGATCCCTGCCGACGCCGCTACCCAGCACGCCCGCGTCTCCCGCATGCTTCAGGAATTCGGGGCCGCCCTGCGTGCCAAGGCGCCGGGGAGCGGAGCCGCGCATGCCTGGACCGAGCACGCCCGTGACGCCTGGAGGACCGCCGCATGACCACGGCACACACAACGGAACTGCGCACGTTCACGAAGCTGGAACCGGTCCGCGGCGACCTGATCGACGTGTACGCGGAGGTGCGCGCCCCTCTGCTCCACCTGCCGAACTACGCGGTCACCGCGTTCGGTGAACGGCTCGACCGGCACGGCGCCGAACCCGGATTCGCGGCCGTCCTCGCGTACGCGGGCGGTCACCCTGTCGGGTACGTCTACGGCAACCGCATCGAGCGAGGTGACCGGTACTGGCAGCGCACTGCCCCGGAGCCGGCGCAGGAGTACACCAGCCGCCCGGCCGTGGCCTTGAAGGAAATCGGACTACGGCCGGCCTGGCGGAAGACGGGCACCGCCCAGCGCATGCACGATGCCTTCCTCGCCACCCGTCTCGAGCCCTACGTGACGCTCATGGTCAATCCGGCAGCCGGTGAGGGGAAGGTGCACGCGCTCTACCGGTCCTGGAGGTACCAGGACATCGGGCAGAGCCGGCCCTCACCGGCCTCGCCGGTCCTTACGGTGATGATCCGCGCCACCCGCATGTAAAGGGGCCGTTCCTCTCGGCCGAGAGGGCGGCACCCCCGCACAGGGTGCCGCCCTCTCTTTCGTGATCCGGAGCCGTTGCCGATCGGTGAGGGTCGGGTGACAGACAACGGCTCCGGGGCCTCGCGCCGCCCCGGAGGGCTCAGCGGTGGTCGCTTCCCGTCGATGTGACCGCCGCCCGGCCGGCCTCCAGGCGGGCGACCGGGATGCGGAACGGGGAGCAGGAGACGTAGTCCAGGCCGACCTCGTGGAAGAAGTGGACCGACTCCGGGTCGCCGCCGTGCTCGCCGCAGACGCCGAGCTTGAGGTCCGGGCGGGTCGCGCGGCCGGCCTGGGCGGCGAGCTTCACCAGGGAGCCGACGCCGTCCTTGTCGATGGTCTCGAACGGCGACACCCCGAAGATGCCCTTCTCCAGGTAGGCCGTGAAGAAGCTGGCCTCCACGTCGTCCCGGGAGAAGCCCCACACAGTCTGGGTGAGGTCGTTGGTGCCGAAGGAGAAGAACTCCGCCGCCTCCGCGATCTGGCCGGCGGTCAGCGCGGCGCGTGGCAGCTCGATCATCGTGCCGATGGCCAGCTTGAGTGCGGTGCCGGTGGCCGCCTCGACCTCGGCGATGACCTTGTCGGCCTCCTCGCGGACGATCTCCAGCTCCTGGACCGTGCCGACCAGCGGGATCATGATCTCCGCGCGCGGGTCGGCCTTGGCCGCCCTGCGCTCGGCCGCCGCCTCCGCGATGGCCCGTACCTGCATGGTGAACAGGCCGGGGATGACCAGGCCGAGCCTCACTCCGCGCAGGCCCAGCATCGGGTTCTGCTCGTGGAGGCGGTGCACGGCCTGAAGGAGGCGCAGTTCGTTCTCGTGCGGCTCCTGGCGGGACTCGGCGAGGGCGACACGGACCGACAGCTCGGTGATGTCGGGCAGGAACTCGTGCAGCGGCGGGTCGAGGAGGCGGATGGTGACCGGCAGGCCGTCCATCGCCTCGAACAGCTCGACGAAGTCCCGCTTCTGCAGCGGGAGCAGGGCCTTGAGGGACTCCTCGCGCTCGGCCTCGGTGTCGGCCAGGATCAGCCGCTCCACCAGCTCGCGCCGGTCGCCGAGGAACATGTGCTCCGTACGGCACAGACCGATGCCCTGGGCGCCGAAACGGCGGGCGCGCAGCGCGTCCTCGGCGTTGTCGGCGTTGGCGCGCACGCGCAGCCGGCGCTTGCGGTCGGCGAAGGCCATCATCCGGTGCACGGCCTCGACCAGCTCGTCGGCGTCGTCGGCGCCCGGGTGCATCCGGCCCTCGAAGTACTCCACGACCGGGGACGGGACGACCGGGACCTCGCCGAGGTAGACCTTGCCCGTGGAGCCGTCGATGGAGACGACGTCGCCCTCCTCGACCACGTGCCCGCCGGGGACGGTCATCCGGCGGCGCTTGGTGTCGACCTCGAGCTCCTCCGCGCCGCACACACAGGTCTTGCCCATGCCGCGGGCGACCACGGCCGCGTGGGAGGTCTTGCCGCCGCGGGAGGTGAGGATGCCCTCGGCCGCGATCATGCCGTCCAGGTCGTCCGGGTTGGTCTCCCGGCGGATCAGGATGACCTTCTCGCCGGAACGGGACCACTTGACGGCGGTGTAGGAGTCGAAGACCGCCTTGCCGACGGCCGCGCCCGGGGAGGCGGCGATGCCGCGGCCGACCTGCTCCACCTTCGCGTCCTCGTCGAAGCGGGGGAACATCAGCTGGGCGAGCTGGGCGCCGTTGACGCGGGTGAGCGCCTCGGCCTCGTCGATCAGGCCCTGGTCCACCAGCTGTGTGGCGATGCGGAAGGCCGCGCCCGCCGTCCGCTTGCCGACGCGGGTCTGGAGCATCCACAGCTGGCCGCGCTCGATGGTGAACTCGATGTCGCAGAGATCCTTGTAGTGGTTCTCCAGGGTCTCCATGATCTGCATCAGCTGGTCGTACGACTTCTTGTCGATCGACTCCAGTTCCGCGAGCGGCACGGTGTTGCGGATGCCCGCGACCACGTCCTCGCCCTGCGCGTTCTGCAGGTAGTCGCCGTAGACGCCCTGGTGGCCGGAGGCGGGGTCGCGGGTGAAGGCGACACCGGTGCCGGAGTCCGGGCCGAGGTTACCGAAGACCATGGAGCAGACGTTGACGGCGGTGCCGAGGTCGTGCGGGATGCGTTCCTGGCGGCGGTAGAGCTTGGCGCGGTCGGTGTTCCAGGAGTCGAAGACCGCCTTGATGGCGAGGTCCATCTGCTCGCGCGGGTCCTGCGGGAAGTCCCGGCCGGCCTCGGTCTTGACGATCTTCTTGAACTTGGTGACGAGCTTCTTGAGGTCGGCGGCCTCCAGCTCGGTGTCGTCGGTGACCTTCTTGGCCGTCTTCGCCGCCTCCAGCGCGTCCTCGAAGAGCTCGCCGTCGACGCCGAGGACGGTCTTGCCGAACATCTGGATGAGGCGCCGGTAGGAGTCCCAGGCGAACCGGTCGTCGCCGGCCTGCTCGGCCAGGCCCTGCACGGACCGGTCGGAGAGGCCGATGTTGAGGACGGTGTCCATCATGCCCGGCATGGAGAACTTGGCCCCGGAGCGGACCGACACGAGGAGGGGGTCGTCGGCCTGCCCGAGCTTCTTGCCCATGGTCGCTTCGAGGGCGTCGAGGTGCGCACTCACCTCGTCACGCAGTGCCGCGGGCTCCTCGCCACTGTCCAGGTAGACCTTGCAGGCCTCCGTGGTGATGGTGAAGCCGGGCGGGACGGGAAGGCCCAGGTTGGTCATCTCGGCGAGGTTGGCACCCTTGCCGCCGAGCAGGTCCCTGAGGTCCTTGTTGCCCTCGGTGAAGTCGTAGACGAACTTCACGCTCTCAACGCTCGTGCCCGACTGAGCTACGTGGGGATCTTTGTTTTCCGACACGGGTCTCGACTCCTCGAGGACGCGGTGGCTGCCCTGACGGCGAGGAACATACCCAGATCGAAGGCGCCTGGGTACGTCTACTCGCGCGTCATGCGCCTGTAACCACTCGTCCGCCAGCGGATCGAAAGTCAAAGCTTGGCAAGCGGTCACAGCCGAGTGTTTTCACTTCTTGAACGCATCACCTCGCACGGACGCCGATTACCGCTCACGTGAGCGGCAATCGCCACGTTTGATTTCGCTCGATGAACGATCAAAGGGTGGCACTGAGTGCCACCCTTTGAGAAGTGCAGCCGCTCATGATCCGCTCATCTGAGCGCAACCCTTATCAAGGGTGGCGAGAATCACGCTGCCACAGCCAGCCGGATTCCACCATGCGGACCGCTGTCGGGACCCGATGCCGGACCACTCCAGGACCGCTGTCGGGACACGAGGCCGGACCACTCCGGACCACTCCCGGCACCCGATGCCGGACCACCCCAGGACCGCTTTCGGCACCCGATTGCCGACCGCTCCCGGCGCCCGGCCTTCCCGTTCCGGTGAACGCACCGGCCGGCCCGCCCGTACGAAAGGGCGGCGGACCCGGGCCCCCACGCCGGGTCCGCCACCACCGGGCCCACGGAAGGGGCCCGCGGCTCATTGCCGCGGGCCCCTTCCGACGTACCGCTCGGCTCAGCCGCCGGAGGTGTCCAGTTCGGCCTCCTCGCCGACGCCCGCGCAGTCGTACGGGTCCTTCAGCCAGCCGTCCGGCAGCACCACCCGGTTGTTGCCGGACGTACGGCCGCGGGGGCCGTCGGCGCCCACCGGCCAGGGCTGGTCGAGGTCCAGCTCGTCGAGTCCGGCGCGCAGAGCCTCCAGCGAAGAGGTGATCGCGAGCCGCTTGCGCATCTCGGAGCCGACCGCGAAGCCCTTCAGGTACCAGGCGACGTGCTTGCGGAAGTCGATCACGCCCCGGGACTCGTCGCCGAGCCACTCGCCGAGCAGCGTGGCGTGCCGGACCATGACGTCGGCGACCTCGCGGAGGGTGGGCCGCGCGAGGTCCTGCGTACGCCCCTCGAAGGCCGCGACCAGATCCGCGAAGAGCCACGGCCGGCCCAGGCAGCCCCGGCCCACGACCACTCCGTCGCAGCCCGTCTCGCGCACCATCCGCAGTGCGTCCTCGGCCGACCAGATGTCGCCGTTGCCGAGCACCGGGATCTCCGGGACGTGCTCCTTCAGCCGGGCGATGGCCTCCCAGTCGGCGGTGCCGCCGTAGTGCTGGGCGGCGGTGCGGCCGTGCAGCGCGACGGCGGTCACGCCCTCCTCCACGGCGATCCGGCCGGCGTCCAGGTAGGTGAGGTGGTCGTCGTCGATGCCCTTGCGCATCTTCATCGTCACCGGCAGGTCCCCGGCCCCGCTGACCGCCTCGCGCAGGATGGACCTCAGCAGGTTCCGCTTGTAGGGCAGGGCCGAGCCGCCGCCCTTGCGGGTCACCTTGGGCACGGGGCAGCCGAAGTTGAGGTCGATGTGGTCGGCGAGGTCCTCCTCCGCGATCATGCGGACGGCCTTGCCGACGGTCGCCGGGTCGACGCCGTACAGCTGGATGGAGCGGGGCCGCTCGCTCGCGTCGAACCGGATCAGCTGCATCGTCTTGTCGTTGCGTTCGACCAGCGCCCGGGTGGTGATCATCTCGCTGACGAACAGGCCCTTGCCCCCGCTGAACTCTCGGCACAGCGTGCGGAAGGGCGCGTTGGTGATCCCGGCCATGGGGGCCAGTACGACGGGCGGCTGTACGGTGTGCGGGCCGATCCGCAGGGTCGGGTTCATCGTCGACAGGGGCGTGGACATGGCCCCATTGTCCCGCACGCCGAGGGGTACCCGGCACGCCGCGGCACAAAGACCGTGTAGCGGTCATTAGTTAGACGCACTATCGAAACGCGCGTACGATGTCGCCCATGCCCGAGCTCAGCCACGGCCGACGCATGCTGGTGCTCGCGATCTGCTGCATGAGCCTGCTGATCGTGAGCCTGGACAACACGGTCCTCAATGTCGCCCTGCCCGCCATGCAGCGGGAGTTCCACGCGAGCACCTCGGGCCTGCAGTGGACCATCGACGCGTACACGCTCGTCCTGGCCTCGCTGCTGATGCTCGCGGGCTCCACGGCCGACCGGATCGGCCGCAAACGGGTGTTCATGGCGGGCCTGGTGGTCTTCACCCTCGGCTCGCTGCTGTGCTCGCTGGCGCCGGACCTGTCGTGGCTGGTCGTGTTCCGGATGGTGCAGGCGGTGGGCGGCTCGATGCTCAACCCGGTCGCCATGTCGATCATCACCAACACCTTCACCGACCGGCGCGAGCGGGCTCGCGCGATCGGCGCGTGGGGTGCGGTCGTCGGCATCTCGATGGCCGCCGGTCCCCTGGTCGGGGGTCTGCTGGTGGAGTCGGTGGGCTGGCGCTCCATCTTCTGGGTCAATCTGCCGGTGGGCCTGGCCGCCCTGCTGCTCACCTGGCGTTTCGTCCCGGAGTCCCGCGCTCCCAAGGCCCGCCGCCCGGACCCGGTCGGACAGCTCCTGGTGATCGCCCTCTTCGGCTCCCTCACGTACGCGATCATCGAGGCGCCGCATGCCGCCCTCCCGGTGATCGCCCCGTGCGCCGCCGTGGCACTCGTCGCCCTGCTCGCCCTCCTGATGTACGAGCCCCGCCGCCGTGAACCCCTCATCGACCTGCGATTCTTCCGCTCCGCTCCGTTCAGCGGGGCCACGGTGATCGCGATGAGCGCGTTCGCGGCGCTCGGCGGCTTCCTCTTCCTGTCCACGCTGTACCTGCAGAACGTACGGGGCCTGAGCGCCCTGGACGCGGGCCTGGGGATGCTCCCGATGGCCGTCCCGACCTTCGTGTGCGCCCCGCTCTCCGGCCGTGTGGTCGGCAGCCGGGGCCCGCGCCTGCCGCTGCTGATCGCCGGCGCCGCGATGACGGCGAGCGGGCTCCTCTTCGCCCTCTTCGAGGCCGAGACCTCGAACGTCACCCTCTTCGTCGGCTACGTCCTGTTCGGCATCGGCTTCGGCTTCGTCAACGCCCCCATCACCAACACCGCCGTCTCCGGCATGCCGACCGCGCAGGCCGGGGTGGCCTCGGCCGTCGCGTCCACCAGCCGCCAGCTGGGCCAGGCACTGGGCGTGGCGGTGATCGGCGCGGTACTGGCGGCCGGCGTCGGCTCGTCGTCGTACGCGGACGCCTTCGTCCCCGCCGCACGGCCCGGGTGGTGGATCCTCGCCGCGTGCGGTCTGGCGGTCCTGCTGGTGGGCGCGCTGACGTCGGGCCGCTGGGCCCGCGGGACCGCGGAGCGCACTGCCGAGCGGCTGGAGTCGGCGGAGATCCGCCAACCCGCGGGCGCCGGCGCGTGATCGGCCCCCCGGCAACAGCTCGACGAGCCGGGGCCACCACAGGGGGTGCGCCCGCACCCGCTCCCGCATGACCGGGCCGGTCGCCAGGGTGGACCGGCCGTAGGCGTCCCAGGCCTCGGCGCCGGCGCTGCCGGGCACCTGCTGATGGACCTGCACACCGCTGCACATCACATCGGCCGGCGAATCGGCGATGGCGCACATTCCATGTCGTCCCCGAACGGGGGCAGACGAACGGCGACACCCCACGCGGATGCCGGAGGAGTCATGCCGCAGATCGACTCGAGCAAGGTGAGCCGCTGGGATCTCCACGGCCGCGCACACGTCGTACACGTCCAGCGCACCGGTGTGCGGCGCACGATCAGATGTGACACGTGCGGCTGGCGCAGAGGCGCCCAGTTCCTGCCGTGGCTCAAGGCGCAGGAGCATCTGGCCCAGGCGCACCAGGCGACGGTGGATCCGGCGCGGGCGTGAGCGCTCAGGCCCGCAGACCCTGCACCAGCAGGTCCACGAGCGCCGCGAAGTCGGCGTCCGCCCCGGGGGTCTTCCACTCCGGGGCGTAGGCGGGATCGTGGAAGCAGGCCGTGGCCCGGAACACGGCCCAGGCCGTGGCCTCCGGGTCGGCGGCGCGGAAGGCGCCCGCGTCCACGCCGGCGGCGACGATGCGGGTCAACTGGCCCGTCAGATCGGCGATGTGCTCGGCGACCGCCTCGCCCTGCTCACCGGCGAGGACGGAGTACGTGGCGAACAGTTCGGGGTCGTCGCCCGCCTTGCGGCGCTTGGCCGCGAACAGGGTGGCGAGCCAGTCGCGCAGCCGGGACTCCGGGTCCCGGTCCGCGTCGGCGGCGATCCCGCTCAGCGCCTCGGACGTGCGGTCCAGCCAGCGCTTGGTGACCGCTTCCCGCAACGCCGCCTTCGTACGGAAGTGCCGGTAGACGCTGCCGTGGCTGACGCCGAGCGCGCGGGCCACGTCCACCACGGTGGCCTTCGCCGGGCCGTGGCGGCGCAGCACCTCCTCGGTCGCCCGGAGGATGCGCTCGGCGGTCAGGGGCTCGGTCGCTGCCATGCCTAGACCGTACCCGGCAGCCGGATCACTCCGTGGTGCCGAGGTGTGCCATCTGCGGCGCCGGGTAGCGGTCGCCCGCCGCCGAGCCCGCCGGCACGGCCCGCTCGATCGCCGCGAGGTCGGCGGCGTCGAGCGTGACGTCGAGTGCCCCCAGTGACTCCGTCAGCCGCTCCCGGGTGCGGGCGCCGACCAGCGGCACGATGTCCTCGCCCCGGGACAGCACCCAGGCGATCGCGATCTGGGCGACCGAGACGCCCTTGTGCTCGGCGACCTCGCGCAGGGCCTCGACGAGGGTCAGGTTGTGCCGGAGGTTGTCGCCCTGGAAGCGGGGCGAGTGCGCCCGGAAGTCGTTCACGGCGAGCGTGCGGTCCGCGCTGAAGTGGCCGGAGATCAGCCCGCGCGAGAGGACTCCGTACGCGGTGACGCCGATGCCCAGCTCACGGGTGGTCGGCAGGATCTGCTCCTCGATGGCGCGGGACACCAGCGAGTACTCGATCTGCAGGTCCGAGATGGGGGCGGTGGCGGCGGCCCGGCGGATGGTGTCGGCGCCCACCTCGCTCAGGCCGATGTGCCGCACGTACCCCTTCTCGACCAGTTCGGCGATCGCGCCGACGGTCTCCTCGATCGGCACGTCCGGGTCGGCGCGGGCGATCCGGTAGACGTCGATGTGGTCGACGCCCAGGCGCTGGAGCGAGTACGCGGCGAAGTTCCGCACCGCGGCCGGGCGGCCGTCGACGCCGCCCCAGTTGCCGTCCGGGTCGCGCAGCGCACCGAACTTGACACTGGTCAGGGCCTGTTCGCGCAGGCCGGCGGGGGCGGTGCGCAGCGCCTCGCCGATCAGCATCTCGTTGTGGCCCATGGCGTAGAAGTCGCCGGTGTCGAGCAGGGTCACGCCCGCTTCCAGGGCGGCGTGGACCGTGGCGACGGCCTCGCTCCGGTCCGCGTCGCCGTACAGCGCGGACATGCCCATGCAGCCGAGGCCGAGGGCGGAGACCTGGGGGCCGGTGGTTCCGAGGGGACGGGTGTCCATGGGTGCTCCTTAGACGGGGGTGGGGTCCGCGGTGGCGTACCCCTACTCTCGCATGACAGCTGACAGATTTCAATATCTGTCAGCTGTCATGTGTCAGCACCGCGTCCCGGGAACGCGAAGGCCCCCGATACGGGACCACTGACGGGTCCGTATCGGGGGCCGAAGTGCCGCCCGGCGTGCGCCGGCTGGGAGCTAAAGCCGGTCTGACCATTCGCGTCGTCGCCCGCAGGGCGGCGGGAATGGTCAGACAGGCCCTCTAGGCGCCGATCAGTCGCGAGGCCAGGTAGCCCTCGATCTGGTCCAGCGAGACGCGCTCCTGCTTCATGGTGTCGCGCTCGCGCACCGTCACCGCGTTGTCGTCCAGCGTGTCGAAGTCGACGGTCACGCAGAACGGCGTACCGATCTCGTCCTGGCGGCGGTAGCGGCGGCCGATGGCGCCGGCGTCGTCGAAGTCGATGTTCCAGTTCTGCCGCAGCGCCTGCGCGAGCCCCTTGGCCTTCGGGGACAGCTCGGGGTTGCGGGACAGCGGGAGCACCGCGACCTTGACCGGGGCGAGGCGGTGGTCGAGCCGCAGCACGGTCCGCTTCTCCATCTTGCCCTTGGCGTTGGGCGCCTCGTCCTCGACGTAGGCGTCGAGGAGGAAGGCGAGCATCGCCCGGCCGACACCGGCCGCCGGCTCGATGACGTACGGAGTCCAGCGCTCGCCGGCCTCCTGGTCGAAGTAGGAGAGGTCCTGGCCGGAGGCCTTGGAGTGGGCGCCGAGGTCGTAGTCGGTGCGGTTGGCGACACCCTCCAGCTCGCCCCACTCGCTGCCGCCGAACTGGAAGCGGTACTCGATGTCAGCGGTGCGCTTGGAGTAGTGGGAGAGCTTCTCCTTCGGGTGCTCGTACCACCGCATGTTCTCCTCGCTCATGCCCAGGCCGGTGTACCAGTTCCAGCGCTGCTCCATCCAGTACTCCTGCCACTTCTCGTCCTCGCCCGGCTTGACGAAGAACTCCATCTCCATCTGCTCGAACTCGCGGGTGCGGAAGATGAAGTTGCCGGGCGTGATCTCGTTGCGGAAGGACTTGCCCATCTGGGCGATACCGAACGGCGGCTTGCGGCGCGAAGTGGTCTGCACCTGGCCGAAGTTGGTGAAGATGCCCTGGGCGGTCTCGGGGCGCAGGTAGGCGATGGAACCGGAGTCCTGCGTCGGACCGAGGTGGGTGGAGAGCAGACCCGAGAACTGCTTGGGCTCGGTGAAGGTGCCCTTGTTGCCGCAGTTGGGGCAGTTGAGGTCGGCGAGGCCGTTCGTAGGGGCGTGACCCTTCTTCTCCTCGTACGCCTCCTCCAGGTGGTCCGCGCGGAACCGCTTGTGGCAGGAGGTGCACTCGGTCAGCGGGTCCGTGAAGGTGGCGACGTGGCCGGAGGCCACCCACACCTCGGGGGCCAGGATGACGGACGAGTCGATACCGACCACGTCCTCGCGCGACGTCACCATGTAGCGCCACCACTGGCGCTTCAGGTTCTCCTTGAGCTCGACACCCAGCGGCCCGTAGTCCCAGGCGGCACGCTGGCCGCCGTAGATCTCACTACAAGGGAAAACGAAGCCACGGCGCTTGCTCAGGCTGACGATGGTGTCGATCTTGTCGGCGGCCACGGTGCTCTCTTCATTACGACGACGGGCGACGAAGCGAGATGCTTCCAGCGAATGCTTCAGGTTACCGGCGGGGGCCGCCCCTCGACCAAATCGGTGCCCTCTACAGGCCTCTCACGTGCTTTGTTGACAACGGTTTCCATATTTGTTGAAAATGACTGTCATGAACGTACGACGACACCACATATCCGGGGTCGCGCTGGCCGCGGTCACCGCCCTCGGCCTCGGCACCCTGACCGCCTGCTCCTCCGACAGCGCCGCCGCGGGCAGCACCGACAGGTTCGATGTCGTCGCGTCGTTCTACCCGATGGCCTTCCTCGCCGAGCAGATCGGCGGCGACCACGTCAACGTCACCAGCCTCACCGAGCCCGGCCAGGAGCCGCACGACCTGGAGATCAGCGCCCGGCAGACCGCGCAGCTCCAGGAGTCCGACGCGGCGCTCTACCTCAAGGGCCTGCAGCCCTCCGTCGACGAGGCCATCGGCCAGTCCGAGGTCAAGACGAAGATCGACGCGGCCACCCTGACCTCCCTGGAGGCGCACGGCGCCGAGGTCGGCGGCCACGCGGAGGATTCCGCCGGGGAGCACGCGGACGAGCACGGCCACGAGGGCGAGGAGGAGCACGCCCACGAGGACGAGCACGCCGGGGAGGAGCACGCCGGGGAGGAGCACGGCCACAGCCACGGGACCGAGGGCGGCAAGGACCCCCACATCTGGCTCGACCCGGTGAAGTACGCCGAGGTCGCCGAGGGCGTCGGCAAGGCCTTCGAGAAGGCCGACCCGGACCACGCCGCCGACTACAAGAAGAACACCGCGGCCCTGGTCGAGAAGCTCGACGACCTCGACACCGCCTTCCGGACCGGCCTGAAGGACAAGAAGACCGACGTCTTCATCACCACGCACGCCGCCTTCGGCTACCTCGCCGAGCGCTACGGCCTGACCGAGGAGGCCATCAGCGGCCTGGACCCCGAGTCGGAGCCCAGCGGCGCGCGGGTGAGGGAACTTGAGAAGATGGCCAAGGCCGACGGCGTCACCACCGTGTTCCACGAGACGCTCGTCAGCGACAAGACCGCCAAGACCCTCGCCGGCGACGCCGGACTGAAGACGGACGTCCTCGACCCGCTCGAGGGCATCACCGACGAGTCCCGCGGCGACGACTACTTCCAGGTCATGGAGGCCAACCTCAAGGCCCTGCAGACGGCCCTGGGAGCCAAGTGACCGACCCCTTGGAGGAGGGCAGCATGACGGAGCCCGTCATCGCCCTGCGCGGCGTCCGCGCAGAACTCGGCTCGCGTCCCGTCCTGCGCGGCATCGACCTCACCGTGCACCGCGGTGAGGTCGTCGCCCTGCTCGGCGCCAACGGCTCGGGCAAGTCGACGGCCGTGCGCAGCGTCATCGGCCAGGTGCCGGCCGCCGCCGGCGAGATCGAGCTGTTCGGCACCCCGCAGCGCCGGTTCCGCGACTGGGCGCGTGTGGGCTACGTCCCGCAGCGCACCACCGCCGCGGGCGGCGTCCCGGCCACCGTGACCGAGGTCGTCTCCTCCGGCCGCCTGGCCCGCACCCGGTTCGGCGTCTTCCGCAAGGCCGACCGCGAGGCGGTGCGCGGCGCGCTGGAGCTGGTCGGCCTGGCGGACCGCGCCAAGGACGCCGTCGACGCCCTCTCCGGCGGCCAGCACCAGCGGGTGCTGATCGCCCGCGCCCTCGCCGCCGGACCCGAACTGCTGATCATGGACGAGCCGATGGCCGGCGTCGACCTGGTCAGCCAGGAAGTCCTCGCCGAAACGCTGCGGCACCAGGTCTCCGAGGGCGCCACCGTCCTGCTCGTCCTGCACGAGCTGGGCCCGCTGGAGCCCCTGATCGACCGGGCGATCGTCCTGCGCGACGGCTGCGTCCTGCACGACGGCCCGCCCCCGAAGGCCCTCGGCCAGCACGCGCTGCCCGGCCACGACCACGTACACCCGCACGCACCGGCGGGCGCCGAACCGATCCGCACGGGACTGCTCAGCTGATGGAGATCCTGAACTACGCCTTCATGCAGCGGGCGCTGCTCGCCGCCGTCCTGGTCGGCATCACCGCCCCCGCCGTCGGCATCTACCTCGTGCAGCGCCGCCAGGCCCTCATGGGCGACGGCATCGGCCACGTCGCCATGACCGGCGTCGGCCTCGGCTTCCTGCTCACCTGGTCCCCGGTGTGGATGGCGACGCTGGTCTCCGTCCTCGGCGCCGTCTTCATGGAGCTGGTCCGCTGGTACGCCAGGACCCGCGGCGACATCGCCCTCGCGATGCTCTTCTACGGCGGTATGGCGGGCGGCGTGATGTTCATCAACCTCGCCCCCGGCGGCTCCACCACGAACCTCTCCTCGTTCCTCTTCGGCTCCCTGTCCACGGTCTCCGAGTCCGATGTGACCGCGATCTGCCTGCTGGCCGCCTTCGTGGTCCTGGTCACCGTCGGTCTGCGCCGGCAGCTGTTCGCGGTCAGCCAGGACGAGGAGTTCGCCCGGGTGACGGGCCTGCCGGTGCGGTTCCTCAACCTGCTGACGGCGATCACGGCGGCGGTGACGGTCTCGGTCGCGATGCGCGTGGTCGGCCTGCTCCTGGTGAGCGCGCTCATGGTGGTGCCCGTCGCGGCGGCCCAGCAGCTCACCCGCAGCTTCGCCGCCACCTTCGCCATCGCCGTCGCCATCGGCGTGAGCGCGACCCTCGGCGGCACGGTCACCTCGTACTACCAGGACGTGCCGCCCGGCGCGACGATCGTGCTGCTGACGATCGCCACGTTCATCGCCCTGACCCTGCTGGCCACCCCGCTGACCCGGCGCCGCGCCCGGGCCCTGGCCGCCGCGCAACCCGGCGGCGATCCCGCCGAGTGCGCCATCCCGGCCGGCCGCAAGGGGCGCGACGAGGTCGGCGCCTGACCGCCCTCCGCCCGGACTGGCACAATGGCCCGGGCAGAGGCCAGATGTGAGGAGGCATTCCCGTGACGACCGCAGGACCGCCCGTGAAGGGCCGCTCCACCCGGCAGCGTGCCGCCGTGGCGGCGTGCCTTCAGGAGGTCGACGAGTTCCGCAGCGCGCAGGACCTCCATGACATGCTCAAGCACAAGGGCGACTCGGTCGGGCTCACCACGGTCTACCGCACGCTGCAGTCCCTCGCCGACGCCGGCGAGGTCGATGTCCTGCGCACCGCCGACGGCGAGTCCGTCTACCGCCGCTGCTCCACCGGCGACCATCATCACCACCTGGTCTGCCGCAACTGCGGCAAGGCGGTGGAGGTGGAGGGCCCGGCCGTGGAGAAGTGGGCCGAGGCCGTCGCCGCCGAGCACGGTTACGTCAACGTGGCGCACACGGTCGAGGTCTTCGGCACGTGCGCGGAGTGCGCGTCGGCCGCGGACGGCGACTGAGACCGCGGCGGCGGCAGGCCCTCAGGGCAGCATGTCGCCGCGGTTCACGCAGGAGTGGGAGCCGTCGTCGTTCCGCCCCACGCTGCCGTAGGACCAGCAGTGCGGCATCGGCGCGAGCGTCCGGGCCCGCGCCACGACGAGGGACCCGATGACGACGACGGCCGCCCACCCCGCCCTCGACCGCCGCCCGGTCAGCGTCAGTCCGCGGGCGGCGAGCAGCGCCGCGCACACCGTCAGGTACACGGCGACCGGCCCCAGGTTCTCCCGCGGGCCAGGGAACGACTCCATCTCCACCGTGCTGCCGAAACCGAGGAGCACGGCAAGGCACGCGAAGGCGAGGACGGCGCCGCCGCGCACCCCCGCACCGCCCGCGCGGCACGGGGGCACGGGGGGCCGTCATGCGCGTGAGAGGTGACGGTCGAGCAGGGCCCGCAGCCGCTGGAGGTCCTCCTCGCCGCGCAGGCCGCGCTTGGGGGCGACCTCCAGGACCAGGATGTTCGGGTCGCGGCTGAGCAGCACCAGGTGCTCGGGGGTCTCGCGGTAGCCGCGGAACAGCGTCCAGCGCTGCACCAGCGTCGTGTGCTCGGTCTCGATCGTGATCCCGGCGTCGGTCACCGTGGCGCGGTACTCGCCCTGCCACGAGACGGTGCGGAACACATGGTTGGCCTGGAGCCGGGGCGTGCCCCAGATCAGGACCGCGGTCAGCAGCGAGAGCACGGTCAGCACCGCGGCGTCCGCCCCTCCCAGCGCGGTGAAGGCGGCGAACCCGGCGAACAGCACGGTGAACGTCCACCGCACCGGTGTCAGCCCGCGCACGCGCTCACGGACCTGGATGCCCCGGAGGATGTCGGTGCGCGTCGGCCGGAAGGCCAGCCCGACGGCGTCGGTGCCACTGTCCTGAATGATGTCCCGCCCCTGGTGAACCATGGGCGGAACCCTAGCGTCCGAGGTCAGCCCCGAGGCTGCCTGCCCTCCATGGCCAGCAGTTCCTCGTTGGGGATCGCACCGCCGAAGCGGCGGTCGCGGGAGGCGAATTCGAGACAGGCCCGCCACAGGTCACGGCGGTCGAAGTCCGGCCACAGCACGTCCTGGAAGACCATCTCCGCGTACGCGCTCTGCCACAGCAGGTAGTTCGACGTGCGCTGCTCGCCGCTCGGCCGCAGGAACAGGTCCACGTCCGGCATGTCCGGGTAGTACATGTACTTCTGGAGCGTCTTCTCGTTGACCTTCGACGGGTCGAGCCGTCCGGCCCTCACGTCCTCGGCGAGCGCCTGCGCGGCATCCGCGATCTCCGCGCGCCCCCCGTAGTTCATACAGAAGTACAGCGTCAGCCGGTCGTTGTCCTTCGTCTGCTCCTGGGCGATCTGGAGCTCCTTGGCCACCGACTTCCACAACTTCGGCATCCGCCCCACCCAGCGCACCCGGATGCCCAGCTCGTCGAGCTGGTCCCGGGTCTTGCGGATGAAGTCGCGGTTGAAGTTCATCAGGAAGCGCACCTCGTCCGGCGAGCGCTTCCAGTTCTCGGTGGAGAAGGCGTAGAGGGAGATGGCTCCCACGCCCATCTCGACCCCGCCCTGCAGCACGTCCAGCACCCGCTCGGCCCCGACCTTGTGCCCCTCGGTGCGCGGCAGCCCCCGCTCCTTCGCCCACCGGCCGTTGCCGTCCATGACGATCGCCACATGGTTCGGGACCAGCTCCCCGGGGAGCTTCGGGGGCCGCGCGCCGGAGGGGTGCGGTTCCGGTGTCCTGTACTCCCGGCGCTGCCGCCCCAGGAACCCGCGTACCACCATGTGCTTCTCGTCTCCTCTGGCTGTTGCTGTGTGCTTACTTCTCGACGTACCGCAGCGAGCGCAGTCCGCGCTCCAGGTGCCAGTGCAGGTAGGCGGAGACCAGCCCGCTGCCCTCCCGCACGTACCGCGCCTCGCAGGCGTCGGCGGTCTCCCAGTCTCCCGTGAGCAGCGCTCCGAGGAGTTCCACGGCCTGCGGCGAGGGTACGACGCTGCCGGGCACCCGGCAGTCGGCGCAGACGGAACCGCCGGACGCGACCGAGAAGAACCGGTTCGGTCCGGGCATCCCGCACTTCGCGCAGTCGGTGAAGCTGGGCGCGTACCCGTTGACGGCGAGGGAGCGCAGCAGGAACGCGTCGAGGACGAGATGCGGCGCGTGCTCGCCCCGGGCCAGCGTCCGCAGGGCCCCGACCAGCAGCAGATACTGCTGCACCGCCGGCTCCCCCTCGTGGTCGGTGAACCGCTCGGCGGTCTCCAGCATGGCCGTCCCGGCGGTGTAGCGCCCGTAGTCGGTGACGATGGCGCCGCCGTACGGCGCGATCGTCTCGCTCTGCGTGCACAGCGGCAGGCCGCGGCCGATCAGCTCGCTCCCCCTCGAGAAGAACTGCACGTCCACGTGCGAGAACGGTTCGAGGCGCGCACCGAACTTCGACTTCGTCCGGCGCACGCCCCTCGCCACGGCGCGCACCCGCCCGTGACCACGCGTGAGCAGTGTGATGATCCGGTCCGCCTCACCCAGCTTCTGGGTGCGCAGCACGATGCCGTCGTCGCGGAACAGACTCATGGCATCCATTGTCGCCTACGTTCACGGCACCTCACCGCGACTGCGGGCGTTGGCGTACGCCGTCGCCGCGCGCAGCCGCTCGGCGGGGGTCGCGTGCCGGACGGCTCCGGGGTGGGCGTCCCACTCCCTGCCGCCGCCGTACGGTCTCAGCTGGACGTAGGGCCCCTCATGCCCCATGACGATGCCGATCCGCTCGGTCCGGGTGTCCACGACGTACGCGCCGACGGGCGGCTTCACCGCACCACCACCGCCGCGATCCGCCGTGCGGTCTCCACGGAACACCGTCCCAATTCGACCAGCGGGCAGGGCGCCTCCCGCGCAAGACTCACCGGGTCCAGCCCCAGTGACGGCAGGGAAATTCCGGCCTCAGCGAGCGCCGCCCGCAATTCCTTCACCACTTCCTCCGCTTCTTCGGCGCAGAGCGCCGAGTGTCGTGCCTCCACGGTGATCCCCTCGCTTTTCCGGTTTTACTCTTCGCACGCCCAGAATGCCGTGTCACGCCTACACTCGGCAGGATCCTGTGCACGAGAAGTGCGGGTCGACACAAGGGGGTTGGTTATGGCCAACGATTCATGTCAGGCGGCGCAGGAGTTGTTCGGCACGGACTGGAGCGGCGGCGCGAGGACGCAGGGTTCACGCAGGTGGGGCCGGGTGCGCGGGTGTTTGTATCCGGTGGGTATATCGGCCGGTTCGAACAGGCCATTAGGGAACCACAATGGGACGTGGCGCGGCGGATCGACGGGACGCTGCAAACCGACGGTGTTTTCGAGCGGCTATGCATCAAGCTGATTGACGATCGATGGTTCGCGGATTACTTCGCGAGGGCGGCTGAACCGGAAGCGCCGGCGAGAAGATCTGCGACTTCGCACCCGCGCTTGTGCCGGGGCTGTCGCGGACTCCGGAGTACGCGGGGTCGGTCACGCCGGCGGAAGAGCCCATTCGCGCCGGCCGAGCACATCGAGGAAGAGGCGTCCGTCCGAATGGAGCGCCGGCGCATCCTCGAGGACGCCGGTCCTCCCGTGGGACCCGAGGTGGGCCGCGCGGCCGGCCGGGGTCGGCGGCGCGCGGCCTGGTGGAGCACCACGACCGCCGCCACGACGGCAAGCTGCGCGCCATCGCCGACGCCCAGGCCGCGGGCCTGGTGCGGCAGGGCGACCCGTTCGACGTGATGGCCCTAGTCATCGCCGTGTCCATGGCCTGGTCACGAGGGTCCAGCCGAGGCGGGCGCGGAGGGGCGGGGGTGCCGGACCGAGGCGGCACGGCGGTACGCGTCGGCCTCCGCACGGTGTTCGACGGCGCGGGTGTGGTGCAGGGCGAGGTAGGTCTCCGGGTGCATCGGGCAACCTTGTGGACCTTCCACCACCGCTCCCGCCCCTTTTCCGTGTTCCGGGGCGGGATGGCTATGCGAAGAATCCGTTGCGACGTTTTCTTTGCAACGGATTCGTCCGACCGGACGATGAACTGCCGATGACGCCGTTGGCGTGACGTTTCGCCGTGGTCGCAACCGGGTGGGCGCGGGCGGCCTCCTGTCCTGCAGAACCGACGTTCTCTGGTGAGGAGACCGATATGACCGCCACCGCTTTCGAGTACGGCCCGAACCATGCTTTCGTCGACCCCTACGCCGTCGAGGACGGCACCGGCTCCTCCGTCTGGTGGCCCCCGGCGAACGGGCAGCGGGAGGGCGACTACCTGCTGCCGCCGCCGCGCCCGGCCGACCGGCTCGACATCGCCATCGACCCGCGCGACCGCCGTCGTCTGGAACTGCACGCCGCCCTGACCGCGGCCGGCATCCCGCCCCGCCCCGAGGACCGCGAGGCCATCGAGAGCCTGAGCGCCCTGTCCGGCAGCATCAACACCACCATCCGGCGCTGGCTGCACCACACCCTGTGAACCCGCCGCAGACGGTGAACCGGCGGGGAGGCCGTGAACCGGCCGGTTCACGGCCTCCCCGGTGCCAGCAGCCCCGCGCAGCACGAGCGCGGCCGGCCACAGGCCGACCACCGCCCACGCCCCGCACCCAGGGCACGGCGCGTCGCCGCCGTGTACGTGTCGTTGCGGCCCCTCATGAGACGGGCTCCCCTCCGGTCGGATGTCCGAATGCGCTCTCCAGACTCCCGGCGGAAGGGGGCGGGGCGTCGGGCGTGGGGGCGAGTCGGGGGGTACTGCGGCGCGGGGGCGGGACTACTCCCGGGGAGTATCCGGGGCGTGCGCCCCCGCAGGCCCCGCTCAGCCCCGGTCGACCATCCAGGTGCCGTCCTCCTCGTCGTCGACCCGCACCTCCAATTCGCGCAGGCTCATGCCGGCTGCCCAGAGCTCCCGGAAGCGTTTCATCCGGTCCTGGACGTGGTCCTGGCGCGCGATGAGCCGGGTCCTGACGTTGACGTCGCGCAGGTCCTGGTCGATCTCGAAGGAGACTGCCTCGTCGTAGACGATGAAGTCGTTGGTGGTGCCGCGCAGCAGGTGCGGCGGCAGTTCCGGCAGAACGGCCACGCGCACCTCGATGTGCAGCACCTCCTGCTCCTCGCACAGCCGCAGCAGCCGGTCGTCCAGCTCCCGGGCGCTCTCCAGCAGGAACAGCCGCCGCACCGGGACCCCGTGCTCGTCGATCGCCTCCTTCTGGGCGTGGAGGTAACGGCTGGCGGGCTCGCTGTTCCAGAACTGCCGGTCGACGGAGGTGCTCGTGGCGCAGATGGACTCCTCCGCGGCACGGGTCAGGGTGAGCATCCAGTCGTGGTTCTCGCCGGGGCACTCCACGCTCAGCGTGGACAGGTCCGTCATGTAGCCGATGACCCGCTTCATCTCCAGGCGGACGAAGGCCGACAGGATCGGCGGTCCGGGCGCCACGGCCTCGGCGAAGTTCGTGACCAGGTCGGGTGCCGTGTCGATGTCGATGCGGGCGCCGGCCGGCGCCGGGCGGAGCTCCGCGTCCCGGTCCGCCGCGACGAGCCGGTTCTCGACGAGCTGCCTCATGTCCTCGGTGTGCCGGGTCAGGCCGTTCTGCAGTTCGTCGTGGCGTCGCAGTCCGTCCCGCACGGTGGCGGCGGTCTCGGCCAGCAGGATCTCGGCCCGCCGGGCCCGTTCCTCCGCTGTCCGGTCCGGGCCGAGCAGATGCTGAACGATCACCGCGGCGCCGGCGCAGAGTCCGGCCGCGCCGAGTTGCCGCAGCGGACCGTCCTCCGGGCTCAGCAGCGCGGCGACGCCCCAGGCGAGCAGGCCGACGACGAGTCCGAGCTGCAGTCTGCGGGTCCAAGGGGCCGGGGCCGGCGGGCCGGGTGTGTCTTCGGGCTGGGATGACTGTGCCGTGCTCATCTCGCTTCTCCCCCCGTTGGGATACGCGTCGGTTCGGGATGCGGAATGTGCGTGGGGATCCGGTCGAGTCCGCTCACGGCTGGTGGGCGTCTCGCGGGTGTCGGACTAGGGGCTCGGCTCCACCTCCCGGGACGCCGGGGGGATCGCGTGCAGGGTCAGCTGGTCGCGGATGCGCTGCACCAGCGCCTGCCACTGTCGGGTGAAACCGGGCTGTTCCTCCAACGCGGTCCACAGCGGGGCCAGTTCCCTGGACACCCGGGCCCGCGGCATCCACAGATGCAGCAGATGGTCGACGGCCGGCCGCAGCGCTTGGACGACGGTGGGGCGGCCCTCGGCCGGGCCCGGCAGCGGCCGGGCGCGCGGTGTCCCGGGGCCCAGGCGGATCCCGTCCAGGATGTGGACCACGGTCGTCAGCAGCCAGTCGTGCAGGGCCAGATCGTCGCAGAGCCCGGCGATCTCGGCGCTGCGGGTGCCCTCGGGAACCCGCAGCCGCACGGTGCGCAGCTCGTCCTCCGCGACGGTGAACCGCTCGATGGACGGCCCGTCCCCGTGCTGAGTGGGCAGGGCCACCCAGCGCAGCCGGGTGGGCCGGGACCTCAGGGGCGGCCTCTGGTCGAGCAGGGGGTGCCGCAGCAGCCGTGTGAGCAGTCCGCCGGCGATCAGCCCGACGTCGAGTTCGCCGAGCCCCCCGCCGTCGAGCAGGCCCTGGGCGACCGCCTCGCGGGGCAGCTTCCCGAACGGCTCGACCACCCCGGGCCGTACCAGGTAGTGGCCCCAGGGCCGCCGGTGGTCGGGGCCGGTGGCGGGGACCCGGAAGTACGCGGACGTCTGCAGCACGCGCCCTTCGGTGAGCGCGGCCCGTGCGGCGACCGTGCCGACCGCACGGACTCTGGCCCCGTTGGAGCTGGGGAGCGGGCAGTCGACTCCGGTCAGGGTGTCGGGGGAACGCCCGTAGAGGTTGGGCCGCTCGGAGACCAGGACCCGCTCGTCGGCACGCAGGCGCAGGAGCTGGGCGGCGGCACGGCTGTCGAGGGCCTGCCCGGCGGGCAGCAGGCAGGTCCGGACCTCGCCGCAGGCGAGCACGGCACGCGCTGCGGTCTCCTCCGGCCCCATGTCACGTCCCCGCGTAGAAGAGGTAGGAGACACGATCGGCCACCGAGTCGGGTACGGCCACGGACTCGCGGGCGGACCGCTCGGCGACCTGGTGCAGCGCCTCCGGGTCCACCTCGACCTGGTCGAGGATCACCCGGACGGCGTGCTCGACGGGCAGGAAGCGGTTGGGCAGCACGGAGCAGGTCCGGTAGGCGGCGAACGGATCCGCCCGCGGGTTGAGCCGCACCAGCGTGGGCAGTTCGTCCCAGTCCTCGGGGAATTCGGAGTCGGCGTCCGGGTGCGGGTGCGGGTGCGGGTGGGGGGACAGGACGGCCTCGCCCCGGTTGCGCAGCAGCCCGAGGCGGGCGAGCTGCCACACGGCGGCCAGGAAGGGGCAGGACCAGGTGCGCCGTCCGTCGGGGCCGTCGCTCCACAGCTCGACGTCCAGGAAGACGGAGTGGCGGCGGGCCGCGGTCTCCGTGGGCGGCTGCCAGGCGGCGGCCCTCTTCATCGCCTGCGGGGCGCGCGCGGTGGGGCTGCGCTCCCCGTTGGCCAGCCAGCCGGTCTGCGCGGCCGGGGGCCGGATGCCGTAGCTGCCGGGCGGCGGTTCCTCGACGATGCGGCCGGCCACCGCTTCCGCGACCGGCACCTTGCCGGTGACCGCGCAACCGGACTCGCGGGCCAGGTAGTCGATGACCAGTCCGGCGCGGTCGGCCTCCGCCAGCAGGAGGGGGACGAGTTCGGCTGGGCTGGAGAAGCGGGCGAAGTAGTCGTCTATCAGGAAGCAGGTGCTGATCCGGGGGCGTTTGCCGCCCGCCTGGTCGACCGCGACGGTACGCGCCGCCTCCACCCAGGGCCGTACCCGGTCGAAGTGCTGCCGCAGGTGCGCGGGCCCGGCCTCGAAGTCCTCCATGTAGAAGTGGCCCAGCTCCAGGGAGAGATGGGACAGCGGCACCGCCTGGGTCCGTGGTTCCGCGGAGGTCTCGCGGAACACCGCTTCCGTCATGGCCGCCCCCAGTGGGAGTCGTCGGTCAGGCGCCGGGCGATCTCCTCGAGCGCCTCCAGCGTCTCCTTGTTGGCGATCTGGGTGGAGAGCACGTCCTCTTCGGTGATCAGCTGTTCGCGCCACTGCAGGATGGGTTCCAGCGGCACGATGCCGAGGACGACGCTGTCGCCGATGCGGTGCTCCGCGGCGAGCCGGCGCAGCGCCTCGTCGCAGGCCTGCATCCAGGCCGCCTGGGCGGGCGAGCCGTGCAACCACAGCGGCGACTCCGGATCGGGCACGGCGGCCCGTACGAAGCGGATGGCGCCCTGCAGGGTCTCCTCGTCGTGTCCGCGGTCGACGCCGCCCTTGAGGATGCCGTTCTCCTTGTGGACGAGACCGGAGGCGGCGATCACGTGCTGCCGGGTCCAGCGGTGGAAGACGAGCCAGCGGAAGGGGACGTAGCGCATCCGGGGGTGGGCCGTCGCCGCCAGGACCAGGTCCACGGCGTAGCTGCGGCCCGCGCTCAGGTCCACCACGATGAGGTCGAACTCGCCGTTGAGCTGCAGCAGGAGGTCGACGCACCGCTCCAGGGCGTCCTCGTCCGTGGCGAATTCGCCGCCCCCGACGTCACCGGGGAAGAGGACCAGGCGGCCGGACTGGTTCGGCCGGGCACGCAGCAGAGGGTGCTCGGTCTGCCGCCAGACGTCGATCCTGGCGGGCTCGGTGACCTCGCCCTCGAGGTAGGAGTGCAGGCCCCGCTCCTCGGTGCCGCGCATCGCGCCGGGGACGTCGAAGACGGCGGCGGCGGTGGGCGAGCCGAAGTCGAAGTCCACGTAGGCCACGTGGTCGCCGGTCAGGGCACGCTGGTAGGCCAGGTTGGCGCTGGTGACCGAGCGGCCCGTGCCTCCTTTGTCGGAGGCGGCGAAGACGAGCACGGCTCACCCCTCCTGTGTGGCGGCACCCCGGGCCTGGGCCAGGGTGTCGAGTTCCTGGAGCACGGGCAGGGCCAGCGCGAAGGCGGTGGCGGGCCGTTCGTCGACCAGGCCGCGGGCGTGGTCGAGGCGGCTTTCGATGCTCCGCATGGCCCGCCCCCGGCTGCCGTCGGCGGAGGCGGGGGCCTCCAGCTGTTCCTTGCCGAACAGGTGGGTGGCCTCGCTGAGCAGTTCCCTGGCGAGCTGGGCGAGTTCCGGGCTGCGGATGGGCTGCTGCTCGTACATGTTGCGAGCGGCGACCAGGCACTCGGTGACGCGTTCGGTGACGCTCCAGGACAGACGCCGGGTGATGCCGCGCGCGTCCGGGTAGACGGCCTGCACGTTGTCCCAGAGGCCGGTGCCGTGGCCTTCCTCGATCCGCCGGTTCCACAGATGTTCGAAGGTCTGCTCGGCGAGGCGCAGCAGACGGTCCTGCGCGTCGATGTTCCGGGAGAGTTCCGCGAGCTGGATGGTTCGCTTGAGCAGTTGCGCCGAGAAGTCCGTCATCCGCCACTGGAGGAGCGAGCCGGAGCGTTCGGAGCCGGCGAGCGGCATCATCACTCCCGGGTCGTGCAGCCGGACCACGGGGTCGTTGCGCGTCATCCGGCTGGTGATCCGGCCGCGATCGGCGAGGCGCTCCATGATGGCGACGGTGCGGGTGAGGTCGTCGTCGGTCGCTTTCCGGCGGACCAGGTCGTGGACGAGGATGGCCGCGACGGTCAGGGAGAAGTACTCCGACTCCAGCCGCAGGCCGGTGGTCTGCCAGGGGAGGTCCTCCAGGGGCCAGCGCTCGCTGCCGAACCTGGCCACCGCCGACCAGTACTGCTGGCTGAGTTCCCAGCGCAGCCGCAGCGCCTCGGCGAGTTTCTGCTGATCGGCGTCGAGCAGGCCCAGGGTGAGGGTGCGCTCGGAGAAGAGGTCCTGGATGCCGTCCAGGGCGACGACGGTGAAGTACACGTAGGGCAGCCGGTCGGCGATGCCGTCGGGCTGGCCGGGGACCTCGACGCTCAGGTCGGTGATCTGCGGCGCGTCCTTGACCACGCCCCAGGCCCAGCCGCACTCGAAGAGCTGGCTCTCGTCCCGGATGCTCTCCTCGACCTCGATGCCGCGGCTGAGGCTCTCGATGATCGTGGCGCGCAGCGGACGGAACCGGCGGGAGAACTGCTGCAGCACCGCCCGGTCGGACTGTCTGTTCTGCCCGATGACCTCGATCAGCCGCCGGCCCTGTTCGGACTCGGCGTCGAAGACGTTGACGGTGAAGGAGCGCAGCAGGCTGATCATCGCGGCGGTCAGCCGTGTGTTGGTGGCGTCTCTCAGCTCACTGAGCGCCTTGCGCACTTCGGGGCGGGTGGTGCTGGTCTCGTAGACCTTGAGGAATCCGAGTGTGGCGAGGCAGAGCGTGACGGACATGGAGTAGGAGTCGACGACACCCAACTTGCCTTGCTCGTAGGTGAGTTCGTCCTTCGGGTCGGCCGGTTTGAAGTACGGTCCGCCCGCGAAGGTGGGGCTCTCGTCCGGCCCGGTGTAGGTGCGCATGAACTGGGTCAGCGCGGTGATCAGGTTGGGCGGGATCTCCAGCCGGCTGCCGACCCGCTCCAGCGCGCGCAGCACGTCCCGCTCGGTGGTGTCCGGCTGGTCGAGGCGGAAGGCGGGGACCTCGGTGGCGGGGTACAGCAGACAGAGCAGCCGCTCCGCGTCCGCGACGCTGCTCAGCCCGTCGGTGTCCCCCCAGACGAGTTTTCCGTCGTCGAACGAAGAGCGGGCCGCTGCCCGCCAGATGTCCAGCAGATGCTGGCGTGGCTTGATCTGCATCCCCCTACCCCTCGTACAGATCCGGTTGCCCGTATCTCAGACATGGTCCCCGTTCCTACGTGGCGGCAATCACGGAATTCCGCCGCCCCAGTGCGAGGATCATTCCCTCGTGTCCCGGCCGCACCATGTGGTGCAGATCGTGGATCTCCAACTCGTCGGCGAAGTCCCCCAAACTCTCCCGGACCCGGTTCTCGTTCACCCGGTAGGCCGGATACCGATGGGCACCGACCTGGTATCCGACCGACTCCTTCATGAACGCGGCGGCGAACGGGGCCCCCTCGTTCAGCGCGTCCATGAAGCACCGTACGCCCCGCTGGAATTCGTCGGGACACTCGGACATGGAATCGGCGACGAAGAACATCGTCCCGATGTCCCAGCGCCGCTGTCCGTCCAGGTCGAGCAGGTTGGCCCGCTCCGCGCGGACGATCTCGCTGAACCGGCTCCGCGGCTCGAGGGAGTGATAGGCGGGAGCGTCGCGGAGCACGTCCCAGAACGCGTCCCACACCACGTCGTATCCCTCGGGAGACGCCTGCTTCTCCAAATACTCGACATTCGGGCGGGCGTACTCCAGCAGGAGGATCTTTTCGCACCAGGGGAGCATGGAGAGCGCCGGATAGAGATTCGCGCCGGCCCCTACGTCGACACCGCGCACCGAATGCGGAACGTTTTCGGCGAAGCAGCCGCTGAAATAGTCGCGCATCAGTCGAACGATCAGCAGATCGACCTCGAGCGGGGTGCGGTAATTGAGGTCGACATAGGCCTCCGGATCGAACTTCGACCACGGGGCGTCGGCGTTGCGGTCCATAATCACCCTGCCGCGTTCCATTCAGTGTCGGACAAGACCGTGTGCCCTGTCTGCGCGTCCTCGTGAACGTCGGCAGGTGAAGCAGCATCTCCGGTGCTCGCACGGTAGGCCGCCACGGCATGCGGAAACAGCCAGGAACACGCCAGTCCTCAATGAACGGGCGCACACCAGGCGCACGCCAGCATATCGCTACACACCTGAACTCGCCCTTGCACGCGGTGAGTTGGGAGCTCACTCTAGCCAGAAGCAGTCACCGGCCGCCACCGGGAGCCGCAATCCTCCCGGGTGAACGGGCCGGTGCGTGTCGCGTTGACGTCCGCACGTCCCGACTGGGGGTGGCATGACCGCCGAACCGCTGGAGCGAGCCCTGGACCGCCACGAGCACCTCATGGAACCGGCCAGGTTCCCGGGGTCCGGGCGCCTGGTCCTACGGACGGCACGGGAGTCCGACCTGCCCGAGCTGTGCCGCCTCGACGAGGAGGTCTTCCAGGAGGTCGCCTATCCCGCGTTCCTGCTGCGCCAGCTCTACGACATGTACGCGGAGCACCTGCTGGTCCTCGACGAGGGCGAGGGCCACCTGCGCGGCTATGTGCTGGCCGCCACCACGGGCCTGAGCCGGGACAGCTGGATCCTCGGCCTGTGTGTGACCCGGGACCGCCGCCGCCACGGACTGGGCCGTGAGCTGATGAGGGAGATCCTGACACGGCTGCGCCGGGACGGCGTCGAGCAGGTCAGGCTGACCGTGGAGCCCGCCAACCGGGCCGCGATCCTGCTCTACCGGTCCCTGGGCTTCCGGCCCGAGCAGCCCGACGACGGCCTGCGCCGGGACTACTTCGGCCCCGGCCTGGACCGTCAGATCCTGCGCCTCGAACTCCCCCGGGACCACTGAGCCGCCCGGGGGACCACCGGACCACCGCCGCGACGGTGCCGCGGCCTTCGGGTCAGGACGGGGTGCGGGCCGCCGCCAGCAGGCGGGTGACGTCGTCCGCGCAGATGGTGAGGGCCGCGCCCACGGTGGCCAGGGCATCGCGTTCGGCGGGGGTGTAGGGGCCGTCGGCGAGGGCGATGCGGGCGCCCTGGAGGAGGATCGATTCACGGCCCGGCGCGGCGAGGTGCGGGGCGAGCGGGTCGAGGGCCTCGTGCAGCTCGATGGCGAGGCCCGCGGCGCAGGGCTGGCCGGTGAAGCGGCCGGTGTCCGCCTCCAGCGCCTCGACGAGCGCGGCCAGCTGTTCCTCCGTGCAGTCGTCGAAGCCCGCCGCGCGCACCCCGGCCGCCGCCGTCTCCAGGGACGCGCGCGAGCCGGTGCCGCCGGCGGTCAGCACCGCGAGGGCGACGGTGTGGACGGCGTCGCGGAGCATCGCGGAGAAGCGGGTGGTGGTGGGGTGGTCCAGGACGTCGGTGCCGAAGTGGCGGCGGCAGGCGGCGCATTCGACGACCGGCCCCGTCTCGCCGCGCGGCAGCACCGGCACGCCGAAGAGGGCGAAGCGGCGGTGCCCGGTCAGCCGCTGGTAGTTGCGGTCGCCGCCGCAGCCGGGGCAGAAGAACTCCCCGTCGCCGACGGGCGTCCACGAGGTGCGGGTGCCCAGCAGGCGCGACAGTCTGGTGGCAGCGGCACGGCCGTTGGGTCCCCGTCCTGGCAGCACGTCGCACCTCCGTAAGGCCACAGCACCATCGCCGCGCTTGCGTGATGTTAGCCACATCCATGAGGTGGAGTCAGTACCCGGGACGAGACCTTTCCGTGACCTCCACAGCAATTGGCCGGTATATGACGGGGCTCCGCCCGCCGGACAAGGCGGACGGAGCCCTCAAACCCCACGAAACGGCTGTTCAGCGCGCCGCGCGGTTGACGGCCGAGACGACCGCCTTCAGCGAGGCCCGCGTGGTGTTCGCGTCGATTCCGATGCCCCACAGCACCTTGTCGCCGATGGCGCACTCGATGTACGAGGCGGCCTGCGCGGAGGCGCCCTCGCTCATCGTGTGCTCCTGGTAGTCCAGCAGGCGCACGTCGACGCCGACGCCCTGCAGTGCGTGGAAGAACGCCGAGATCGGGCCGTTGCCGGTGCCGACCAGGGTGGTCTCCACGCCGTCGACCGTGGCCTCGACGGTGAGGGTGTCCACGCCGTCGCGGTCGGTGGTGGACTGGCCGTTCGCGACCTGGATACGGCCCCAGGGGTTCCCCGGGTTGGGCAGGTACTCGTCCTGGAAGACGGCCCAGATGTCGGCGGGGGTGATCTCGCCGCCCTCCGCGTCCGTCTTGGCCTGGATGATCTTCGAGAACTCGATCTGCATCCGGCGCGGCAGGTCCAGCTTGTGGTCGTTCTTCAGGACGTAGGCGATGCCGCCCTTGCCGGACTGCGAGTTGACGCGGATGACGGCCTCGTAGGAGCGGCCGACGTCCTTGGGGTCGATGGGCAGGTACGGGACCGCCCACTCGATGTCGTCGACGGTGACACCGCGCGCGGCCGCGTCGGCCTCCATGGCGTCGAAGCCCTTCTTGATGGCGTCCTGGTGGGAGCCGGAGAAGGACGTGTAGACTAGGTCGCCCACGTACGGGTGGCGCGGGTGGACCTCCATCTGGTTGCAGTACTCCCACGTACGGCGGATCTCGTCGATGTCGGAGAAGTCGATCTGCGGATCGACGCCCTGGGAGAACAGGTTCATGCCCAGGGTGACCAGGTCGACGTTGCCGGTGCGCTCGCCCTGCCCGAACAGGCAGCCCTCGACCCGGTCGGCGCCGGCCATCAGGGCCAGCTCGGCGGCGGCGACGGCCGTGCCGCGGTCGTTGTGCGGGTGGACCGACAGGCAGACGTGCTCGCGGCGGGAGAGGTTGCGGCCCATCCACTCGAAGCGGTCGGCGTGGGTGGAGGGGGTGGAGCGCTCGACGGTCGCGGGCAGGTTGAGGATGATCTCGCGGCCCGGGCCGGGCCGGTAGACGTCCATCACCGCCTCGCAGACCTCCAGCGCGAAGTCCAGCTCGGTGTCGGTGAAGATCTCCGGGCTGTACTGGTAGCCGAACTCGGTCTCCTCGCCCAGCAGCTTCTCGGCGTACTCCATGACCAGACGGGTGCCGTCCACCGCGATCTGCTTGATGTCGTCCCTGGAGCCGCGGAAGACCACCCGGCGGAAGACCGGGGCGGTGGCGTTGTACAGGTGGACGGTGGCGCGCTTGGCGCCCTTCAGGGACTCCACGGTCCGCTCGATCAGGTCCTCGCGGGCCTGGGTCAGTACGGAGATCGTGACGTCGTCCGGGATGGCGTCCGGGTCCTCGATGATGGAGCGTACGAAGTCGAAGTCGGTCTGCCCGGAGGCCGGGAAGCCGACCTCGATCTCCTTGTAGCCCATCTTGACCAGCAGGTCGAACATCGCGCGCTTACGGGCGGGCGACATGGGGTCGATCAGGGCCTGGTTGCCGTCACGCAGGTCGGTGGAGAGCCAGCGGGGGGCGGTGGTGATCCGCTTGTCCGGCCAGGTGCGGTCGGGGATGTCGACCTGGTCGTACCGGCCGTACTTGTGGATCGGCATGGGGCTGGACTGCTGGCGGTTCGCCATGATGCGTGGGCTCCTCGGTGGTCCGCGGGGTGTCCTGAGGGACGGCCGACGGCGCAACGCCAGACTCCGCGGGGAGGGGGTCGGCCTCTACTGGGGACCCTCACCGCGGCAGCTAAGGAGAAGCAGCCCGAAACGCATGATGCTCCGCAGCTTAACCGAGTCGCCCACCGTGCGAGGGTCCGTATCAGTATGCGGGACCCGAGGGAGGAACGGGACAAAAAGTGCCGTATACCACTGCGAGAGGAGACGGAGGCGGAGTGGCCGGGGATTTCATCCATCATGGTTGCGGGTAGTGACAGTCAGGACACACAGTGCGAGGGTGCCGGGCATGACCACGACCGGGGGCTTCGAGCCCGTCTTCTGCACCATCGTCCCGCCACACGTCCTCGACCGGCTCGCCCAGGCCGACGACCCCGCGCTCGCCGGGCCGGCGCGCCGCACCCTCCAGCGCGACGCCTACGAGCGCACCCAGCGCCGGCTGACCACGGTGGTCGGCGCCCCGGCCGCCGCCCCGCTCGCCGAGGCCGAGGCCGGCAAGCCGCGCCGCACCGTGTACGACGCCCGGCACGGCACCGGCCTGCCGGGCGAGAAGGTGCGCGGCGAGGGCGACGAGCCCGGCAAGGACGCCACCGTCAACCGTGCCTACGCCGGTCTGGGCGCCACGTTCGAGCTGTTCCTCACGGCCTACGCCCGTGACTCGATCGACGGCAACGGGCTGCCCCTGGACGCGACCGTGCACTACGACCGCGACTACAACAACGCCTTCTGGAACGGCGAGCAGATGGTCTTCGGCGACGGGGACGGGGAGATCTTCCTCGACTTCACCCTCCCCATCGACGTCATCGGCCACGAACTCGCCCACGGCGTCACGCAGTACACCGCGAACCTGACGTACTTCGGCCAGCCCGGCGCGCTCAACGAGTCCATGTCGGACGTCTTCGGCGCGCTCATCAAGCAGTACTCGCTGGGCCAGACCGCGTCCGAGGCCGACTGGCTGATCGGCGCGGGCCTGCTCGCCCCGCGCGTCACCGGCACGGCGCTGCGCTCGATGAAGGAACCGGGCACGGCCTACGACGACGACGTCCTCGGCAAGGACCCGCAGCCCGCGACGATGGACGGCTACGTCCGCACCGGCCGGGACAACGGTGGCGTCCACATCAACTCCGGCATCCCGAACCACGCCTTCTACCTGGCGGCCACCACGCTCGGCGGACACGCCTGGGAGCGGGCGGGACAGGTCTGGTACGACGTCCTCACGGGCGGTGAGCTCAAGCAGGACGCGCTGTTCACGGACTTCGCGACGCTCACGGTGCGGGCGGCCCGCGCCCGGTACGGGGAGGGCGAGGAACTGCTGGCGGTGACCAAGGCGTGGGAGCGGGTGGGGGTGCGCACGCTGTAGTTCCGTACTAGACACGGACCATGCGCATTCAGGTGAGACGCACCGGTGGGTTCGCGGGCATCGAGCGGCAGGCCGAGGTGGACACCTCGGGCCGCGCCGACGCCCCCGAGTGGCACGCCCTGGCCGAGCGGGTGATGGCCGCCGGCCGGGGAACACCGCCGGCCGGGGTCCCGGACGGCTTCAGCTACCGGATCACGGTGGACGGGAGGTCGGTGTACTGCGCGGATCCCGGGCTGACGGAGGAGCAGCGGACACTGATCCGCGGAGTGCTGAAGGAAGGCGCGTAACGGCCCTCGTACGCGACGGGCGTCGACCTCGGTCACCGGCGGGGCGGAGGGTCCGGGCCATGGTGACGACGGAGGCGCCGTACGGCTGGTTCAGGGCGCTGCCAGGCGCCCGGCGGCAGTGATCAGAACCCCAGTCGCCGCAGCTGCTTCGGGTCGCGCTGCCAGTCCTTGGCGACCTTGACGTGGAGGTCGAGGAAGACGGGCGTCCCCAGCAGGGCCTCGATCTGCTTGCGGGACTTGATGCCGACGTCCTTCAGGCGCTTGCCCTTGGGGCCGATGACGATGCCCTTCTGGCTGGGGCGCTCGATGAAGAGGTTGGCGTGGATGTCGAGCAGGGGCTTGTCGGCGGGACGGTCCTCGCGCGGGAGCATCTCCTCGACGACCACGGCGATGGAGTGCGGGAGTTCGTCGCGGACGCCCTCCAGGGCCGCCTCGCGGATGAGTTCCGCGACCATGACCTGTTCGGGCTCGTCGGTGAGGTCGCCCTCGGGGTAGAGGGCCGGGCCCTCGGGCATCAGCGGGATCAGCAGGTCTGCCAGCAGCTCGACCTGCTGGTTGGCGGTCGCGGACACCGGGACGATCTCCGCCCAGGTGATCCCCAGCTCCCGGCCCAGCTGGTCGACGGCGATCAGCTGCTCGGCCAGCGCCCTGCCGTCCACCAGGTCGGTCTTGGTGACGACGGCGATCTTCGGGGTCTTCTTGATCCCGGCCAGCTCCTTGGCGATGAAGCGGTCGCCGGGGCCGATCTTCTGGTCCGCGGGGATGCAGAAGCCGATCGCGTCGACCTCCGCCCACGTGGTGCGGACCACGTCGTTCAGCCGCTCGCCGAGCAGGGTGCGCGGCTTGTGCAGCCCGGGGGTGTCCACCAGGATCAGCTGCGCCTGCGGGCGGTGGACGATGCCGCGCACGGTGTGCCGGGTCGTCTGCGGCCGGTTCGAGGTGATCGCCACCTTCTGCCCGACCAGAGCGTTCGTGAGGGTGGACTTGCCCGCGTTGGGGCGGCCCACGAAGCAGGCGAAACCGGCCCTGTGGTCCCCCGCGGCCTCATGGGCGTGGGAGGTGCCCCCATCGTCGGCAGGCTGCTCGGATGACTGGGTACGAACACTCATGCCGTCCATTCTCCCTGATCCGGAAAGCCCTGCCGTACCACCGGCCCGCGCGGGCCGGTGCGGAGGCGGGTGTTCCGGGACGTACGGGCCGGACGCCCCGTGGGTGTCCGGCCCGTACGCCCCGCCCGGTGGATCAGTCGAAGACGAACGGACCCGGTGCCTGCGGCCCGGTCGCCGTGCAGGTGATGGTGATGAAGCCGAAGGCGGTCACCTTCAGCGTGCCGCCGAACGCCTCCAGGCTGTCACCGGAGGCCACGGTCCCGGTGAGCGGGCCTACCTTGAGGGCACTACCGACCGCCATGGCCGGGTTCTTGGTGCCCTTGAAGACGGTCTTGCCGCCACCGGCCTTCACCAGGGTGAGCTCCGAGACGAGTGAGTCCTGGCCGAGGGCCACGGGCGCGGTGACCGCGGAGGTGCTGATGGTGACGGTGGCGGACGTGCCGCTCTGGGTGGCCGTCAGGGAGGCCTGGCCACCGCCCCAGCTTCCGCAGTCGGCGTTGACCGTCGCCGTCCCGGGTGCGACGGCGGCGGCGGTGGGGGCGAAGGCGAGCCCGCAGACCGCGAGAGCACCTGCCACCAGGGACGCACCTGTTCCGATTCGCTTGCCTCTCATAGGATTCCGGTCCCTTTCCGTGGGGGGGAATTCCGTGGGGGGAACTGCTCGGCAGATGGGGTCCGGACCCGCTGCACCACGCCGGCTGACGTCGTGTCAGGACCGGCGTCTCCATTGATGCGCGGGAGACAGGGCGCGGCAAGGTAGAAATCTGGCCTATTTACCGGCGGTAACAGCAGGGTGGGAGGGCAGGCGCGTCAGCCCGCGGTGACCGTCTCCCGGACCGTGCCGTCCGGGCCGGCCACCAGCACGGGGGTGCCGGGCCCGCCGAGGTCCCGTACGGCCGCGCGGTCCTCGGCCGACGCCGACTCCGCGTCCGTCACCACCGCCGCCGCCTCCAGCGACGTCGCACCGGAGGCCACGGCCATCGCCACCGCCGTCCGCAGGGCGCTGAGCTTCAGGGAGTCCAGGGTCACGGTCCCCGCGACATACGTCCGCCCGGTCTCGTCCCGTACGGCCGCCCCCTCGGGCACGCCGTTGCGGGCCCGCGCGGAACGGGCCAGGGTGACGATCTTGCGGTCCTCGGGGTCGAGCGCGCTGCTGTCGGTCATGCCCCGAGCATAAAGGGGGCTCACGGGCGGTCGAGGCGGAGGCGGTCGGCGCGCGGCAGACCGGCCACGACCAGGTCGTAGGAGTCCTCGACCAGCTCCCGCACCAGGCGGTCCGGGAGGCCGCCGTCGACGGTCACCGTGTTCCAGTGCCGCTTGTTCATGTGGTAGCCGGGGACGATCAGACCCGGGTGCTCGGCGCGGAGCCGGATCGCGTCCTCCGGCTCGCACTTGAGGTTGACCGTGAGGGGCCTCGCGTCCAGGTTCGTCAGCGCGAACAGCTTGCCCCGGACCTTGAAGACCGAGGTCCGCGGGTCGAAGGGGAAGTCCTCCACGGCCGCGTTGAAGGACAGGCACAGGGCGCGCAGCTGCCGCGGCGTCACTCCGCTCCCGCCTCCTCGGCGACGAGCGCGTCCGCCGGCTTCACCGGCTCCACCAGCACCGTCACGATCTTGTTCCGGCGTCCGGCCGCCGCCTCCGCGGTCAGCCGCAGCTCACGGGCGTCGGGGAGGGCGACCACGGACGAGGCGCCCGCGATCGGCACCCGGCCGAGGTGTTTGGCGAGCAGCCCGCCGACGGTCTCCACGTCCTCGTCGTCGAACTCCTCCAGGCCGTACAGCTCGCCCAGGTCGCCGATGTCGAGGCGGGCGGTGACCCGGTAGCACTCCTCGCCCAGCTCCTCCACCGGCGGCAGCTCGCGGTCGTACTCGTCGGTGATCTCGCCGACGATCTCCTCGAGGATGTCCTCGATGGTGACGATGCCCGCGGTGCCGCCGTACTCGTCGACGGCGACGGCGACGTGGTTGCGTTGCTTCTGCATCTCGCGCAGCAGGTCGCCGGCGTTCTTGGTGTCGGGCACGAAGAAGGCCGGGCGCATGGCCGTGGACACCAGCTCGTTCTCGGCGTCCCGGCTGATGTGCGTCTTGCGGGCCAGGTCCTTGAGGTAGACGATCCCGACGATGTCGTCCTCGCTCTCGCCGGTCACCGGTATCCGGGAGAAACCGGAGCGCAGGGCGAGGGTGAGGGCCTGGCGGATGGTCTTGTACCGCTCGATCACCACCAGGTCGGTGCGCGGCACCATGACCTCGCGCACCAGGGTGTCGCCCAGCTCGAAGACCGAGTGCACCATGCGGCGCTCCTCGTCCTCGATCAGCGACTCCGCCTCCGCGAGGTCGACCAGCGCGCGCAGTTCCGCCTCGGAGGCGAACGGGCCGTGCCGGAAGCCCTTGCCGGGGGTGAGCGCGTTGCCGATGAGGATGAGCAGCGAGGGGACCGGGCCCATGATCCGCGCGAGCGGCACCAGGACGTACGCGGCGGCCGTGGCGGTGTTCAGCGGGTGCTGGCGGCCGATGGTGCGCGGGGAGACACCGACGGCGACGTAGGACACGAGGACCATGACCGCGATGGCGATCAGCAGTGCCTCGGCCGTGCCGTCGAACGCCCTGAGGCAGCCGTACGTGATCAGCGCGGCGGCGGCCATCTCGCAGGCGACGCGGACCAGCAGCGCCACGTTGAGGTAGCGGGTGGGGTCGGCGGAGATCTGCGCGAGCCGGGCGCTGCCCCGGCGGCCGGAGCGTACGGCCTCTTCGGCGCGGAAGCTGGAGACGCGCGCGATGCCGGTCTCCGCGCAGGCGGCGAGCCAGGCGACGACCACCAGGGCGATCGCGCCGAGGACGAGTTGCGGGCTCATGACACGGTCGGGGCCGGGGACGGGCCGGTCAGGCCCCTCTCCGCACGCCAGCCGTCCACGATGGCGGCCTGCAGACCGAACATCTCGGCCTTCTCGTCCGGTTCCTCGTGGTCGTAGCCCAGCAGGTGCAGCACACCGTGGACGGTGAGCAGCTGGAGCTCCTCGTCCATGGTGTGCCGCGTCTCCGCTTCCTCGCCCTGCCTGGCGGCGACCTCGGGGCAGAGCACGATGTCGCCGAGCAGCCCCTGCGGGGGCTCGTCGTCGTCCTTGGACGGCGGCCGCAGCTCGTCCATCGGGAACGACATGACGTCCGTCGGCCCGGGCAGGTCCATCCACTGGATGTGCAGCTGCTCCATGGCGCCGGCGTCCACGACGATCACCGAGAGTTCGGAGAGCGGGTGGATACGCATCCGCGCGAGCGCGTAGCGGGCGATGTCGAGGATCGCCTGCTCGTCGACCTCGGTTCCGGACTCGTTGTTGACGTCGATCGACATCTGGTGCTCGGTCTACTTCCCCTTGTGCCCGGCCTTGCCCCGGCCGCCCTTGTGGGTGCCGTTCTGGGTGCCGTGCTGGCTGTCGTACTGCTCGTACGCGTCGACGATACGGCCCACCAGCTTGTGCCGGACGACATCGTGGGACGACAGCCGGGAGAAGTGGACGTCGTCCAGGCCCTCCAGGATGTCCTGCACCTGCCGCAGGCCGGACTTGGTGCCGTCCGGAAGGTCGACCTGCGTCACGTCACCCGTGATCACGATCTTCGAGTCGAAGCCGAGGCGGGTGAGGAACATCTTCATCTGTTCGGGGCTGGTGTTCTGGGCCTCGTCGAGAATGATGAACGCGTCGTTCAGCGTGCGGCCGCGCATGTACGCGAGGGGCGCGACCTCGATGGTCCCGGCCGCCATCAGCCGGGGGATCGAGTCCGGGTCGAGCATGTCGTGCAGCGCGTCGTACAGCGGGCGCAGGTAGGGGTCGATCTTCTCGTAGAGCGTGCCCGGGAGGAAGCCGAGCCGCTCCCCCGCCTCGACCGCCGGCCGGGTCAGGATGATGCGGTTGACCTGCTTGGACTGCAGGGCCTGCACCGCCTTGGCCATGGCGAGGTACGTCTTGCCGGTACCCGCCGGGCCGATGCCGAAGACGATGGTGTGCTTGTCGATCGCGTCCACGTAGCGCTTCTGGTTGAGCGTCTTGGGGCGGATCGTGCGGCCGCGCGAGGACAGGATGTTCTGCGTGAGCACCTGGGCCGGGGTCTCCAGGCCGTCGCTCTCCCCGTCCTCGCTCGCCCTGAGCATGGCGATCGAGCGTTCCACTGCGTCCTCCGTCATCGGCTGTCCGGTGCGGAGCACCAGCATCATCTCGTCGAACACGCGCGAAATGAGGGCGACCTCGGTAGCGTCGCCGACCGCGCTGATCTCGTTGCCCCGGACGTGGATGTCGGCCCCCGGGAAGGCCTTCTCGATCACGCGCAGGAGGGAATCTCCGGAACCCAGCACGGTCACCATGGGGTGCTGGGCGGGGACGGTGAACTGCACTCTCGCCTGCCCCTGCGCGGGGGTGTGAGCTGTGGGTGTCTGAGTCATGGGCCGGCGCTGAAGGCCTGCGATTCCTCCTCGTCACGGCCGCACGGCTGACGGCGGCCTCGCGTGTCCCAGGGTACGCCGCGGGGGTGACAACACCGTAGGCCTTTTCGACCGATCGAGCGGGGCGGGGGTCCAGGGGGCGGAGCACCCGGGCAGGGGTGCGGGGCCGAGCCCTCGCGGCGGGCCCCGTGTCAGGCCGAGCGGCGGAAGCCGATCGTCGGCACCGCCCGCCGCAGCGGCCAGGGCCGCACCGGTTCCTCCGGGACCACGTCCGCCAGGAACGCGTACCGCCGCAGCGCAGCCGGGTCCTGCCCCTCGACCGACTGCACCGTGCGCCACCAGCCCGCGATCTCCGTCCACCCCGGCGCCGACAGCGAACCGCCGAACTCCTGGACGGACAGCGCGGCGGTGAGGCCGGCGAAGGCGAGGCGGTCGGCCAGTGGCCAGCCGGCCAGGGTTCCGGTGACGAAGCCCGCGACGAACACGTCCCCCGCCCCGGTCGGGTCCAGCGCCTCGACATCGATGGCCGGCACCGAGGCGGTCTCCCCCGTACGCCGGTCCACCGCGTACGCGCCCTCCGCGCCCAGGGTGACCACCGCGACCGGAACGTGCTCGGTGAGGGCGTGCGCGGCGGCGCGGGGGCAGTCCGTGCCGGTGTAGCGCATGGCCTCCTGCGCGTTCGGCAGGAAGGCCTCGCAGTGCCGCAGGTCGGGCAGCGCGGCCAGGTCCCACGCGCCGGTGTCGTCCCAGCCGACGTCGCCGAAGATCCTGGCCCCCGCGCGCACGGCCCGCGCGATCCAGGGGGCGCTGCGGCCCGGCGTGAGGGAGGCGACGGCGGCACGCGCGCGGGGCGGGCACGGAGGCAGGTCCGCGCCCGCAGGAGGTCGTGTGCGGGTGGTGGGCGACGGGTGGGACGGCTCCTCGGGGGGCGGTTCGTGGCCGTGGGAGACCATCGTGCGTTCGCCCTCGTAGGCCATGGAGACGGTGACCGGCGAGTGCCAGCCGGGCACGGTGCGCGACGGGGAGAGGTCGATGCCCTCGCCCTGTTCCAGCGCGTCCCAGCAGTACTCGCCGTAGTGGTCGTCGCCGAAGGCCGCCGCGAGGGAGGTGCGCAGGCCGAGGCGGGCCAGCGCGGTGGCCATGTTGGCGACGCCGCCCGGGCTCGACCCCATCCCGCGTGCCCAGGACTCGGTCCCGCGCACCGGGGCGGAGTCGAGCCCGGTGAAGATGATGTCGAGGAAGACGGTGCCGGTGAGATAGACGTCCCAGGGCGGATCGTCCGGTGTGCGCAGGGCGGCGAGGGGATCGACCTGGGACGAGCGGTGCGATCCGTCGGTGAGCGCCTTCCCGGTGGACGCCATCACGGTCGCCTCCCTGACATGGTGCGGATCAGGCCAGTGTGCACCACGCCACCGACAGGGTGACGGCCGTCACCCGTCGTGAAGGAGGTGAAGCCGTACCGCTCCTTGAACCTGCGGGCCTGCTCGACGACGCCGGCCGGGTCGACGGCGGCGCCCCAGTCGTCCTTCTCCGCCGGGACGCCCTCCGAGTGGCCGGCCCACCTGTAGAAGAGGTACGCGCTGTGTTCGACGGCGTCGCGCACCTTGCCGCCGAGCAGCGCGTGCACGGGCAGGCCGAGGCCGCTGTGTTCGACGGCGTCGAGGCAGGCGACCTCGACGCCGGAGAGCACGGACAGGCGGAGCTTGCCGGCGGTCTGCACCCCGCGCAGTCCGCCGACGTCGACCTTCCCGGAAACCTGGGAGTCGTCGACGGCGACCTCGTCGGCTTCCACGAACAGCGCGTTCAGGTCGCCGGCCCGGCGGCCGACGAGCCTGTCCGCGAGGGGCGCGGCCAGGTCCAGGTACGTGGTGTCGCCGTAGGTCTCGCCCAGTCCGACGGTCGCGTCGGCGGTGACCACCTCGATGATCAGGCGGGGGGTGTACGGCTGGTGGACGCCCTGGGCGTTGAGGAGAGGCGGGTCGGCGACGAGGATCGGCGTCAGCCGGACCTCCGCCACGGTCAGGTCGCGGGGCGTGGGCGAAGTCACAGGGCGGCTTGGAAGGTTGGACAGGCGAACAGGTGCCGTCAACGGTCCGGCGCGCACCTTTCTCGCGCCGGACTACGATCGGCGCATGTCGGAGACCGGGGGCGTGCGCGAGGTGAAGTCCGCCGCGCGGACAGTGGAGCTGCTGGAACTGCTCGCCGCGCGGGGTGACCGTCCGGCCCGGCTCCAGGAGCTGGCGGACGCGCTGGAGGTGCCGCGCAGCTCGATGTACGCGCTGCTGCAGACCCTGATCTCGCGCGGCTGGGTCCGCACCGACGTCACCGGCTCGCTGTACGGCATCGGCATCCACGCCCTGCTCACCGGCACCAGCTACCTCGACTCCGACCCGCGCGTGCGGGCCGTACGGCCGTATCTCGACGAGGCGTCCGACGCGCTGGGCGAGACGCTCCACATGGGGCGGCTGGACGGGCACGACGTGGCATATCTGGCGACGCGCGAGTCGCACGAGTACCTGCGGACCATCAGCCGCGTCGGCCGGCGCCTGCCGGCCCACATGGGCGCGCTGGGCAAGGCGCTGCTGGCGGAGCGTCCGGACGAGGCGCTGCCCGAGGGCCCGTACGAGGCGGCCACGCCCAACACGCACACCTCGCGGGAGTCACTGGCGGCCGATCTGAGCCGGGTGCGCGAGCGCGGCTACTCCGTGGACCGGGAGGAGGGCGTGCCCGGAATCGTCGGCTTCGGCTTCGCCCTGCGGTACGACTCCCCCGCGCAGGACGCCATCAGCTGCTCGGTGCCGGTGGCCCGGCTCACACCGGAGCGCGAGGAGCGGATCGTCGCCCTGATGCGGGAGATCCGGACGAAGGTGGAGGCGACGATTCCCGCAGGTGGAGGGGCCATTCACTGGCGGTAGCCCGCACCGCTACCCAAGCCCGGGACACCCCAAACGCAAGAGTGTCATAGATCACATCTGGCGCACTCCCGTTGCCCTGCCCTCGCTTGATACAAATTGCCCGCGCGTTCCTGTCCGTCGACGGTCGTCGCTCCCACCCTTTTTGTCCCCCCTCCCTTTCGCATGCCCTGGGAACGCCCGTGTTCGCCGCTCGCACCACCCCCTGGCCCCTCGTCGCCCTTTTCACGGCCGGGTACCTCGCCCCGTATCTGCTGCCGACCACCGTCGGCCGGCTGGAACGCGGCCTCGATCTGTCCGCCACCCAGGCGGGAGCCGTCGGAAGCGCGCTGCTGCTGAGCTCGGCCACGGCCGGGTTCCTGCTGGCCTCCCGCGTGGAACGGGTCGGGGCGCGGACCCTGGCCCGGCTGGGTCTCGTGCTGGCCGCCGTCGGCTACGGCGGGGCCGCCCTCACCACCGCCGTACCGGCGGTCGTCGCCGGTGCGATGGTCGGCGGCTTCGGCTCGGGCACGGCCACGACGGTCGCCGCCACCCGGATCGCCGCCGAACGGGACCCGCACCGGGCCTCCACGCTCGGACTCCTCAGCGTCTCCGCGCTCGCGGGCGTGGTGTACCTGACGGTGCCGCATCTGCCGGGGCACGGACTCACCCTGGCCGCCATCGCCCTCACGGCGCTGGCCGTGTGGCCGCTGACCTCCCGGCTGCCCGCCGGCACGCCCGGTCCGCGCCAGGCCGGACCCTCGACGTCCGCCCGCCTGCCGCACCGGCGTTCGGGGCTGGTGCTCGCCGGGTCCATGCTGCTGTGGTCGCTCGCGCAGAACGCTCTGTGGGGCGTGAGCGGACGCATCGGGGTCGGTCAGGCCCACCTGTCCGAGGCGACCGTGGGTGTCGTCTTCGCGGTGGCGCTGGGCGCCGGACTGCTGGGTGTCCTGGGCGCGGGCGCGCTGGGGTCGCGGCTGGGGCGCGCCCTGCCCATCGGCGGCGGCACGGTCGTCATCGCCGGCTGCATCGCGCTCAGCGCCTCCGCGACCGGTCTGGGCAGTTTCGCCGCCGGGGAGATCGCCTGGAACACGATCTACCCGGTCGTCCTGTCGTACCTGATCGGACTCGCCGCCTCGCTGGACCCGCGCGGACGCTGGGCCGTACTGGTGGGCTCGGCGTCCTCGCTGGGCACCGCGGCCGGACCGCTGACCGGCAGTGTGCTGTCCGCGCAGGCCGGGTTCCCGGTGATGGGCACGGTGCTCGCCGCCGGCCTGCTGCTGGTGGCGCTCCCGATGACCGCCGTCGCCCTGCACACCGGCGGACGCCCGCTGCTGCCGGGCGCGGTCCGCCGCCGCGGCGGCCACCCGGCGGCCCTGGTCGCCGCGGCCACGGGCACCCCGACGGGCTCGGTCCCCGAGGTCGGCGCCATGGAACAGCCGGTGGTGGAGATCCCGCTGGACGGCACCCCCGCCCCGGCCCGGCGCGCCTACGACACGGCGGCGGCGACGCGGGCGCCCGGAGCCCCCTGAGGGTTACCGGACGTCGGTCGCGAAGTCGTACGCCTCCACCTCCGCCAGGTACCGCGCCCGCAGCTCCTCGTCGTCCTCCAGGAAGGAGGCGAGGAAGGAGTTGCGGGCCAGTTCGCGCAGGCGCTCCGGGGGCAGGCGGAGGGTGTCGCGCACCGCGTCGAAGGTGTCTGCCGCGTAGCCGCCGAAGTACGCCGGGTCGTCGGAGTTGACCGTGCACATCAGTCCCGCGTCGAGCATCGCGGGCAGCGGATGGTCGGCGAGGGTGTCCACCGTGCGCAGCCGGACATTGGACAGCGGGCACAGGGTCAGCGGAACGCGCTCCCGCACCAGCCGCTCCACCAGTACCGGGTCCTCCACGCAGCGCAGGCCGTGGTCGACGCGTTCGACGCCGAGGACGTCCAGCGCCTCGGTGATGTACTCCGGCGGCCCCTCCTCACCGGCGTGCGCCACGCGCCGCAGGCCCAGCGCGGCGGCGGCCTCGTACACCTCGCGGAACTTCACCGGCGGATGCCCGACCTCGGCCGAGTCGAGCCCGACGCCGGTGATCCGGTCCAGGTACGGCTTCGCGGCGTCCAGCGTCGCCAGGGCCGATTCGGCGGACTCGTCCCGCAGGAAGCACATGATCAGCCGGGTCGACACCCCGTGCGTCTCCCGGCTCCTGCCCAGCGCCCGCCACAGCCCCTCGACCACCGTGCCCATGCCGACGCCGCGCGCCAGGTGTGCCTGCGGGTCGAAGAAGATCTCCGCGTGCCGCACGCCCTGCGCGGCGGCGCGGGCGAGGTAGGCGTCGGCGAGGTCCTCGAAGTCCCGCTCGGTGCGCAGCACCGCCATGAGCTCGTAGTACAGGTTCAGGAAGGACTGCAGGTCCTGGAAGCGGTACGCCTCGCGGAGCGCGCCGGTGTCGGCGTACGGCAGCTCGACGCCGTTGCGCCCGGCGAGGGCGAAGGCAAGCTCGGGCTCAAGGGTGCCTTCGATATGAAGGTGCAGTTCGGCTTTCGGTACGGGCATCGAAATATCGTACGGCTGTTTCACCGACGCTTCGGAAGCCCCACCCGCTGCAGATCGTGCGCCACGGTCAGCTCACCCTCGTACCCGGCCGCCCGCGCCTGCCGCTCGAACTCCGCCGGGTCGGAGTAGCGCTGGCTGAAGTGGGTCAGGACGAGATGCCGTACGCCCGCGTCGCGCGCCACCCGCGCCGCCTGACCGGCGGTCAGATGGCCGAACTCGACGGCGAGTTCCTCGTCCTCGTCGAGGAACGTCGACTCGATGACGAGCATGTCGCAGCCCTCGGCGAGCGCGTACACCCCGTCGCACAGCCGGGTGTCCATGACGAACGCGAACCGTTGCCCGCGCCGCACCTCGCTGACCTCCTCCAGCGTGACACCGCCGAGCGTGCCCTCGCGCTGGATGCGGCCGACGTCCGGGCCCGTGATGCCGTGCGCGGCCAGCCGGTCGGGCAGCATGCGCCGGCCGTCGGGCTCGACCAGCCGGTAGCCGTACGCCTCGACCGGGTGGGACAGCTTCCGGGCCTCCAGCGTGTAGCCGGGGGTGCGGGCGAGGGGGCCGTCCGTGTCGACCGGGGCCTCGGTGAGGGCGACGGTCTCGCGGTAGGCGGTGGCGTACCGCAGCCGGTCGAAGAAACGCTGTCCGGAACGCGGGAAGTGGGCGGTGATCCGGTGCGGCACCTTGTCGAGGTTGATGCGCTGGATCACCCCGGCGAGTCCGAGCGCATGGTCGCCGTGGAAGTGGGTGACGCAGATGCGGTTCAGGTCGTGGACGGCGACCCCGGCGCGCAGCATCTGGCGCTGTGTGCCCTCGCCGGGGTCGAACAGGATGCCGTCGCCGTCCCAGCGCAGCAGATAGCCGTTGTGGTTGCGGTGCCGGGTGGGGACCTGGCTGGCGGTGCCGAGCACCACCAGTTCGCGGACGGACAAGGCGCTTATCCGGGGGGCCAGTCGAGACCGCGACCGCCCAGGACGTGGGCGTGCGCGTGCCAGACGGTCTGGCCGGCGCCGGTGCCGGTGTTGAAGACGATGCGGTAGCTGTCCAGCTTTTCCCCGTCCGCGACGGCCTGCGTCTCGCGCAGCACGTCCGCGGCGAGCTCGGGCGCGGCGGCGGCGAGGGCAGCGGCATCCTTGTGGTGCGCCTTCGGGATCACCAGCACGTGGGTGGGCGCCTGGGGATTTATGTCTCGGAACGCGACGGTCGTCTCCGTCTCCCGCACGATCGTCGCCGGAATGGTCCCGGCGACAATCTTGCAGAACAAGCAGTCATCCTGCGCTTCCCCTGCCATACACCCTCCTCGACCCAGGTGATCACGTACGGAGGCATGGTATCCGCGCCACGCGGCCGCGGGCCGTCGCACCCACGCGGCAGCGGGCCGTCGTGCCGCCGGGGCGGCACGGGTGGGCGGGACGGCGCCCCGCACACGCCGGGCCGCGCACCGTCCCCCGGCTCACGACAAGGCAGGCGGCACCTTCGCCGGCGAGGCCTCCAGCGCGGCCAACGCCAGCCTCACCGCCTCGTCCAACTGCGCATCCCTGCCCGCCGCGTAGTCCTGGGGCCGCTGCACGACCTCCACGTCGGGATCGACCCCGTGGTTCTCCACGTCCCACCCGTAACCCTCCAGCCAGAACGCGTACTTCGGCTGCGTGACCAGCGTGCCGTCGACCAGCCGATACCGGCTGTCGATACCGATCACCCCGCCCCACGTCCGCGTACCCACCACGGGCCCGATCCCCAGCGCCCGGATCGCCGCGTTGACGATGTCCCCGTCCGACCCGGAGAACTCGTTGGCGACAGCCACGACGGGCCCACGGGGCGCGTCCCGCGGATAGCTCTCCGCCCGCATCCCGCGCGGCAGGTCCCACCCGACGATCCGCCGGGCCAGCTTCTCCACCACCAGCTGCGAGGTGTGCCCGCCCCGGTTCTCCCGCACATCCACGATCAGCCCCTCCCGCAGCACCTCCACCCGCAGATCGCGGTGGATCTGCGCCCACCCGGGCGCCTGCATGTCGGGAACGTGGATGTACCCCAGCCGTCCACCGGACTTCTCCAGGACGTGGGCCCGCCGATCGGTGACCCAGGCGTGGTACCGCAGCGCTTCCTCGTCCGCGAGGGGGACGACGACCGCATGCCGCGGGTCACCGCCCCCGGCCGGCGAGACGGTCAGCTCGACCGGCTTGCCCGCCGTCCCGACCAGCAGCGGGGCGGGCCCGGTCACCGGATCGACCGGCTGCCCCGCGACGGCGACGATCGCGTCACCGGGCCGGACGGCGACACCGGGCGCGGCCAGCGGGGAGCGGGCGTCCGGGTCGGAGGTCTCCGCGGGCAGGATGCGGTCGACCCGCCAACCGCCGTCCTCGTGCCGGGAGATGTCCGCGCCGAGCAGTCCCTGCCGGGCGCCGCCGCCGTATCCGCCGCGCGGCGTGACATACGCGTGCGAGGTGCCGAGCTCGCCCTGCACCTCCCACAACAGATCCACCAGGTCGTCATGGGTGGCGAGGCGGTCGAGGACAGGACGGTAGCGGTCCAGGACGCCGTCCCAGTCGACACCGTTCATGTCGGGACGCCAGAAGTTGTCCCGCATGATGCGGCCGTTCTCGTCGAACATCTGCCGCCACTCGGCGGCCGGGTCGATGAACTGGCGCACCCGGCCGAGGTCGACGGTGATGTTGCTGTCGCTGTCGTCGTCGCCGGAGGCGCGCCGGTCGCTGGGGACGACCTTCAGCCGCCCGTCGGTCCACAGCAGCACCCGCTTGCCGTCGCCGCTGACCTCGAAGTGGTCGGCGTCCACGGCCAGATGCTCGAGGCGCTGCTGGGCGAGGTCGTAGCGCTCCAGGTCGGTCTTGGGGTCGGGGTCGTCGGGGGTGGCGCGGGAGGCGCCGAGCACGCCGCGCACCGGGTGCCGCAGCCACAGCACCCCGTCCTTGGCGGCGCGCAGGTTGGTGTAGCGGGCGGCCTCCACCGGGAACGGCACGATCCGGTCGGCGAGGCCTTCGAGGTCGATCCGGGTGGTGGGGGTGCCCTCGCTGTCGGGGGTCTCCTCCCGGTCCGGTGTCTCGAAGGGGCGCCCGTGCCGTTGCGGGCCGAACGGGGACGGCGTCGTCGCCGCGAGGGTGATCAGGTACGGGCGTACGCCCTCGACGAAGGCCAGGTCGAAGACGTGCTCGTCGTAGACCGGGTCGAAGGAGCGGGTCGACAGGAACGCGAGGTGCTTGCCGTCGAGGGTGAAGGCGGGCGCGTAGTCCTGGAAGCGCAGCGGGGTCGCCTCGGTGACCGACAGGTCGGTGGTGCCGGCGAGCCGGATCTGGCTGAGCGGGCGCGGGCCGGGGTGGGACCAGGCGAGCCAGGCGGAGTCGGGTGAGAAGACCAGCCCCGAGACGTCGCCGTCCTCGCTGCGGTCGACCTCCCGGACCTCGCCGGTCTCGCGCTCGACGAGGAGGACGCGGCCGTCGTGCGAGGCGATCGCGGCGCGGCTGCCGTCGGGGGCCATGGCGAGTTCCACGACCCGGCCGAGCTCCCCGGCGGCGATCCGGCGCGGGGTGGCGCCCGGGGCGAGGCCGGTGGCGGGGGCGAACTCCAGGGCGTCGTCGCCCTCGGCGTCGGTCACCCACACCACCCACTCCTCGCCGTCCGCGCGGAAGGCGCGCGGACGCCGGGCCCGTACGCCCGGGGTCGCGGCGAGCGCGCGGGCGGGGCCGGAGCGGTGGGTGACCCAGTGGACGGTGCCGCGCACGCACACGGCGCTGCCGCGCGCCGTGTGGTCGGGGGAGGCGGAGCCGAACCAGCGGGCCGCGTTGACCGGGAACGGCTGGAGGTCGACGCGCTGCCCGCCGAGCCGGATGTCGAGCGGGCGCGGCTCGGCCCCGTCGAGGTCGTCCAGCAGCCACAGCCGGCCGGCGCTGGAGTAGACGACGCGGGTGCCGTCGGTGGCGGCGTGCCGGGCGTAGAACCCGTCGAGAGGCGTGTGGCGGCGCAGGTCGGAGCCGTCGGCGAGGGAGGAGTACAGCGCGCCGGTGCCCTCGTGGTCGGAGAGGAACGCGATCCTGTCCCCCACCCACAGCGGGTACTCGATGTTCCCGTCGAGGTCCTCGTGCAGCCGTACGAACTCGCCGGCGCCCTCTCCGTCGCGGCCGTCCCCGTCGATCCACAGCTTGCCCGCCGTGCCGCCCCGGTAGCGCTTCCACCAGGCGGCCTCGCGGCCCATCGGCGCGGACAGCAGCACGGTGCGCGGCCCGTGGGCGACGTCGCCGACGGGGCCGTAGGGCAGGGTGGTGGCGGGGCCGCCGTCGAGGGGGACGGCGCGGGCCCAGGTGCGGCGCAGGCTCGCCTCGCCGTGGGCGCTGATCGCCAGGACCCGCCCGTCCGCGGTCCAGCCGCGCACCTGGGTCTTGAGGTTCCCCCAGTAGGTCAGGCGCCGGGCGGGGCCGCCGTCGACGGGCGCGATGTGCACCTCGGGGGCGCCGTCGCGGGTGGAGGTCCAGGCGACGGTGGTGCCGTCGGGCGAGATCCGGGGGTGGGTCACCGGCACGTTGTCGGCGCTGACCCGCCAGGCCCGGCCGCCGTCGAGCGGGGCGAGCCACACGTCGTCCTCGGCGGTGAAGGCGACCAACTCGCCGTGCGGATGCGGGAACCGGAGATAAGCGGCGGAGGCGACCGATGCGGACTGTGTCACCCGATCACCCTATGCAAGCGTGGGCGGCCTGGACAGGGGTTTCGATCACTTGCCCTCGACGGGGCGACACGACGGGTACTGCTCGCACCACACGGTCGTGGTGACGGTCACGGTGACGGTGGGCTTCGGCCCGCGCTCCGTCGGTTCGCCCACGCGCGGCGGGCTGGTGGAGTCGCAGTCGCCGAGGCCGTCGACCCGGAACCACTCCTTGCCGTCCACCTTGGCGGTGAGGTCCCCGCGCACACAGGCGCCGTTGACGGCGTGGGTGACCTTCCCGGTGACGGTGATCTCCTCGCCGTCCTGCGTCTCCCCTTCGCAGTCGACGGAGGCGACCGTGTCCTCGCCTGCGGCGGGCGACTCGCCGTCCTCCCCGAAGGACGCGGTGCAGGTCAGCCAACGCACCCCGGCCTTCTGCCGGTTGAGCTCGTCGGTCACGGTCTCGTCGGTCGTGATCGCGACGGCCGCGGATCCCAGTCCGCCGCCCTCGCACGCCACGACGCCGCCCACGGCGGCGACGGCGAACCCGACGGCGAGTGCCTGCCGCCGCCACCGACCTGCCCCGCGCGAAATCCTCGTCATCGCCCCCATGCACAGCAGCCTGCCACCGTCACAGGCGGGCGCGGTAGAGCGCATACGGTCACTTACCGCCCGGCCCCCGCCGCCCCTTCCCGTCCCGAACCCGCGCCCCCGGAAACCCCTTCGGCCCGAACGGCCTCGTCCTCAAGCGCCGGAGACGGGCTGACTCAGCCCCTCCGGCGCTTGAGGAGCGGGACCTGGGGCGGGCCCCAGGTCGGGAAGGGCGGGAAGGGGCGGGGCGGGAAACCCTCAGGTCAGGACCAGCGACCCGTGCGGCCGAGCAGCAGCGCCGCGGCGGCCGTTCCCGCGGTGGAGGTGCGCAGCACACTGCGGCCCAGCCGGTACGCGCGGGCGCCGGCCTCCTCGAAGAGCGCCAACTCCTCCGGGGAGACACCGCCTTCGGGCCCGACGACCAGCACGATGTCACCGGAGGCGGGGAGTTCGGCGGTCGCCAGCGGTTCGGTGCCGCTCTCGTGGAGCACGGCGGCGAAGTCCGCTTCGGCGAGAAGCGAGGCAACCCGCTTGGTCGCCGCCGCGTCCGCGACGCGGGGGAAGCGCACCCGGCGGGACTGCTTGCCGGCCTCCCGGGCCGTCGCCCGCCACTTGGCGAGGGACCTCAGTCCGCGCTCGCCCTTCCACTGCGTGACGCAGCGGGACGCCTGCCACGGCACGATCGCGTCGACGCCGACCTCGGTCATCGTCTCCACGGCCAGCTCGCCCCTCTCGCCCTTGGGCAGGGCCTGTACGACGGTGAGCCGGGGGAACTCCTCGGCCTCCTCGGCGACTTGGCCGAGCCGCACGATCAGCCGGTCCTTGCCCTCGGTGCCGTCCACCTCGCCCTCGGCCCAGCGGCCCGCGCCGTCGGTGAGGACGACGTCCTCACCGGCCCGCAGCCGCTTCACGGAGACGGCATGCCGTCCCTCGGGACCGTCGAGCACGTAACGGCCGGCACCGTCCGTGTCGAAGTGGTCGACGACGAACACCGGCGCGGTCATCGGGCGCCTCCCGCCGACAACGCCGTCCGGGCGGAGGCCAGTTCGGCGGCCAGTACCTCCACCAGCTGCCCGGCGGGCAGCTCGCGGGCCATGCGGTGGCCCTGTCCCGCCCACAGCGCCAGGCCCTGCGCGTCCCCGGCCTTGGCGGCGGCCTTGCGCAGCGGTGCGGTGAGGTGGTGGACGTCCGGGTAGGCGGCGGGCGCGTACGGGCCGTGCTCGCGCAGGAAGCGGTTGACCAGACCACGGGCCGGGCGGCCGGAGAAGGCCCGGGTCAGTTCGGTGCGGACGTACAGGGGGTGGGTCAGGGCCTGCTTGTGCAGGGCGTGCGCGCCGGACTCGTGGGTGGCCAGGAAGGCCGTGCCGAGCTGGGCCGCGGCGGCGCCGGCCGCGAGGACGGCGGCGATCTGGCTCCCGCGCATGATGCCGCCGGCGGCGATCACCGGGATGCCGACGGACTCCCGGACCTGGGCGACGAGGGAAAGCAGTCCGACACCGGAGCCGTCCGTCTCCGGGACGTCCCGGTGGGTGCCCTGGTGGCCGCCGGCCTCGACGCCCTGCGCGATCACCGCGTCCGCGCCGGCCCGCTCCACGGCCTGGGCCTCCTCCGCGGTCGTGGCGGTGACCAGGGTGAACGTGCCGACGCGGCGCAGGGCATCCAGCACCTCGCGGGCCGGCACGCCGAAGTGGAACGACACGACCGGCACCGGGTTGTCCAGCAGCACGGCGAGCTTGGCGTCGTAGCCGTCGTCGCGTCCGCCGTCGGGGTCGCCGAGTTCGGTCCCGTACCAGGAGGCCTCACCGGCCAGCTGGTGGGCGTAGACGCCGACGGCTGCCGGGTCGGCCGTCTCCGGCTGCGGCAGGAAGAGGTTGACGCCGAAGGGCCGGCCGGTCAGTCCCCGCAGCTGCTTGATCTCCTCGTACATGCCGTCCGCGGTCTTGTACCCGGCGGCCAGGAAACCGAGCCCGCCCGCCTCGGACACGGCGGCCGCGAGCCGCGGCACCGATACACCGCCCGCCATGGGGGCCTGCACGATCGGGTGCGGGAAGAGATCGGTCGGTACGGAGGACATGACGGCATGTTGTCACGTCCCCCGACCAACTCCGAATCGGCCCTTCCCTTGGCATCAGCCGCTTCTCGCAGGGCCCCGGCACGGATGCCGGCGGCCGCCAAAGGGGTCGCTCAGCGCCCGTCGAAGGCGTCCTTCAGCCGCGAGAACAGGCCCCGCCGCCCCGGCCGACCGTGCCCGCCCGGAGGACGACCCCCGGCCCCCCAGCGGCAACCGACCCCGCCCACGCGCGACCGAACATCCTCACCGCCCGTTGAAGGCGTCCTTCAGCCGCGAGAACAGGCCCTGCTGCCCCGGCTGGAACTGCCCCGTGGGGCGCTCCTCGCCGCGCAGCTTGGCGAGTTCGCGCAGGAGGCGCTCCTGCTCGGGGTCGAGCTTGCCCGGGGTCTGCACCTCGACGTGGACGATGAGGTCGCCCCGGCCGCCGCCGCGCAGATGCGTGACGCCCCGGCCGTGCAGCGGGATCGACTGGCCGGACTGGGTGCCGGGCCGGATGTCGACCTCCTCCATGCCGTCCAGTGTCTCCAGCGGCACCTTGGTGCCGAGGGCCGCCGCCGTCATCGGGAGGGTGACGGTGCAGTGCAGGTCGTCGCCGCGCCGCTGGAACTGCGCGTGCGGCAGCTCGTGGATCTCGACGTACAGGTCACCGGCGGGACCGCCGCCGGGCCCGACCTCGCCCTCACCGGCGAGCTGGATGCGGGTGCCGTTGTCGACACCGGCCGGGATCTTGACCGTGAGCGTGCGCCGGGAGCGGACCCGGCCGTCGCCGGCGCACTCCGGGCACGGCGTGGGGACCACGGTGCCGAAGCCCTGGCACTGCGGGCAGGGGCGCGAGGTCATGACCTGGCCCAGGAAGGACCGCGTGACCTGCGAGACCTCACCGCGACCGCGGCACATGTCACAGGTCTGGGCGGTGGTGCCGGGCGCGGCACCCTCGCCGCTGCAGGTGGTGCAGACGATCGCCGTGTCGACCTGGATGTCCTTGGTCGTGCCGAACGCGGCCTCGTCCAGCTCCACCTCGATGCGGATCATCGCGTCCTGGCCCCGGCGGGTGCGCGAGCGCGGGCCGCGCTGCGACGCCGTACCGAAGAACGCGTCCATGATGTCCGAGAAGTTCCCGAAGCCGCCCGCGCCGAAGCCGCCGGCCCCGCCGGCACCTCCGGCCTGCGAGAGCGGGTCGCCGCCGAGGTCGTAGACCTGCTTCTTCTGCGGGTCCGACAGCACCTCGTAGGCGGCGTTGATCTCCTTGAACCGCTCCTGGGTCTTCGGATCCGGATTGACGTCCGGATGCAGCTCGCGGGCGAGCCGCCGGAAGGCCTTCTTGATCTCTTCCTGCGACGCGTCGCGGCGCACGCCGAGTACGGCGTAGTAGTCCGTGGCCACTACGACTCCGCCAGGATCTGTCCGACGTACCGTGCCACTGCGCGTACCGCTCCCATCGTTCCCGGGTAGTCCATGCGTGTCGGTCCGACCACGCCGAGCTTGGCAACCGCCTCGCCGCCCGAACCGTAGCCCACCGACACGACGGACGTTGAGTTGAGTCCTTCATGGGCGTTCTCATGACCGATACGGACGGTCACGCCCGGATCCTTCGCCTCGCCGAGCAGCTTGAGGAGCACGACCTGCTCCTCGAGCGCCTCCAGGACGGGCCGGATCACCAGGGGGAAGTCATGTCCGAAGCGGGTCAGATTGGCGGTGCCGCCGATCATCAGCCGCTCCTCGTTCTCCTCGACGAGCGTCTCCAGGAGGGTGGAGAGCACCGTCGAGACCGTACCGCGGTCCTCGGCCTCGAAGGCCTCCGGGAGGTCCTCCACCAGGCTCGGCACGTCGGCGAACCGGCGGCCCGCGACCCGGCTGTTGAGCCGCGCCCGCAGATCCGCCAGGGACGACTCACCGAACGGCGCCGGGCAGTCGACCATGCGCTGCTCGACCCGGCCGGTGTCCGTGATCAGCACCAGCATCAGACGCGCGGGGGCGAGCGACAGCAGTTCCACGTGCCGCACCGTCGAGCGGGTCAGCGACGGGTACTGCACGACGGCGACCTGCCGGGTCAGCTGCGCGAGCAGCCGCACGGTCCTGGCCACCACGTCGTCGAGGTCGACGGCGCCCTCGAGGAAGTTCTGGATGGCCCTCCGCTCGGGCGGGCTCATCGGCTTGACGCCGGCGAGCTTGTCGACGAACAGCCGGTAGCCCTTGTCGGTGGGGATGCGCCCGGCGCTGGTGTGCGGCTGGGCGATGAAGCCCTCGTCCTCCAGGGCCGCCATGTCGTTGCGCACGGTGGCCGGGGAGACGCCGAGGTTGTGCCGCTCGGTGAGCGCCTTGGAACCGACCGGCTCCTCGGTGCCCACATAGTCCTGGACGATGGCGCGCAGCACCTGGAGCCTGCGTTCACTGAGCATTCGCGCACACCTCCAGAAGCCTTCCGCCCGACACTTCCCTGGCACTCTTCGTACGCGAGTGCCAGACTTCCCCGGCCCAGTGTACGGCCGGGGGGTACGCCCCGGGCAAGGCCGGTCCCATGCCGTCGCGCCCGGGGGCATCGTCCCCGCTAGCGTCGCGGTATGACCGTGACTTGGGAAGAGTCGGGATGGGAGCAAGTGGCCGCCGGAGTGGGGCGGTGCCGGCTGCCGGGGTGGGACTGCACGGCGGGGCTCGTCGTCGGCGCGGGCGCCGTGCTGCTCGTCGACGCGGGCTCCAGTCTGGGCGAGGGCGCGCGGTTGCGGGCCCAGGCGCAGGCGCTCACCGGTCGTCGTGTGACGCATCTCGCGCTCACCCATCCGCACTTCGACCACGTCCTCGGGGCGGCGGCGTTCGCGGGCGCGGAGGTGTTCGGCGCGGTGGGCATGGACACGGCGCTGGCGGGTCGCGGGCGGGAGGAGCTGCGCGCGGACGCGGTGCGCCACGGGCTGGACGCGCGGGCGGCGGACGAGGCGGTGGACGCGCTGGTCCGGCCGCGGCACGCGGTGCGCGGCGAGTGGACGCTCGACCTCGGCCTCGGCCGGGGCGGTGGCCGGCAGGTGCTGCTGGCGAACGTGGGCCCGGGGCACACGGCCCACGACCTCGCCGTGCTCGTCCCCGGCGACCCGGAGGTGGTCTTCTGCGGCGACCTGGTCGAGGAGTCGGGCGAACCGCAGGCCGGTCCGGACGCCGTACCGTCCCACTGGCCCGCCGCGCTGGACCGGCTGCTGGAGCTGGGCGGCGAGGACGCGCGGTACGTCCCCGGTCACGGGGCGGTGGTGGACGCGGCGTTCGTACGGGCCCAGCGCGACGCGCTGGCGGCCCGTTTCGGCGTGTCACGCTGATCTCGGCGGGCGGGCTTCTCGTATCGTCATCAAAATGCGCCAGTACTCCGCCGATCTGACCCCTCCGTGGAAGAAGCCGCAGCCCGTACCGGAGGTCGCGGCCGAGCCCGGCCTGGTGGTCGAGGAGCCCGGCACCGGCTTCTGCGGCGCGGTGATCCGCTGCGAGGCCGGCACGGTGACCCTGGAGGACCGCTTCGGCAAGCACCGCGTGTTCCCGCTGGAGCCCAGGGGCTTCCTGCTGGAGGGCCGCGTGGTCACGCTGGTGCGGCCGTCCGCCGGTCCGGTACGGCCCGCCCGCACGGCGTCCGGCTCGGTGGCCGTGCCCGGCGCACGCGCGCGGGTCGCCCGCGCGGGGCGCATCTACGTCGAGGGCCGGCACGACGCGGAGCTGGTCGAGAAGGTGTGGGGCGACGACCTGCGCATCGAGGGCGTGGTCGTGGAGTACCTGGAGGGCGTCGACGACCTGCCGTCGATCGTCGCGGACTTCGCCCCCGGCCCGGACGCACGCCTGGGTGTGCTGGTGGACCACCTGGTCCCGGGCTCGAAGGAGTGGCGGATCGCCGAGTCGGTGACGAGCGCTCACGCGCTGGTGGTGGGCCACCCGTACATCGACATCTGGGAGGCGGTGAAGCCGTCGTCCGTGGGCATCGCCGGCTGGCCGCGGGTGCCGCGGGGGCAGGACTGGAAGACGGGGGTGTGCCGGGCCCTGGGCTGGCGCGTGGCGAACACCGGGGAGGCGTGGCAGCGGATCCTCGGCTCGGTGCGCTCGTACAAGGACCTGGAACCCCAGCTCCTGGGCCGCGTGGAGGAACTGATCGACTTCGTCACGGCCCCGTCCTGACCGGCCTGGCTTGTTTCGCCCCCGCCGCGCCTTCCCGTGCCACACGCCGGACGGGCTGAAAGTCAGCCCGTCCGGCGTGTGTGGACGAAGCCCGTTCAGGGCCGAAGCGGGGTCCGGGGGCGCAGCCCCCGGGCGGGACGGGCAGGGGCGGCGGGGCGAGGATCCGACGGCCCGCGCGCCCCGCTCAGTCGACCAGGTCCCGCACCACCGCGTCCGCCAGCAACCGCCCCCGCAGGGTCAGCACCGCGCGGCCCGACGCGTACGGCTCCCGCTGGAGCAGCCCGTCCGCCAGGGCCCGGCGCGCGGCCGCGAGCCCGTCCGAACGCAGCAGCGCGAGCGGCACGCCCTCCTCGAGCCTCAGCTCCAGCAGGATCCGCTCCACCCGCCGGTCCTCGTCCGACAGCAGCTCACGCCCCGCCCCCGGCGACCGCCCTTCCGCCAGCGCCGCCGCGTACGCGCCCGGATGCTTGACGTTCCACCAGCGCACCCCGCCCACGTGCGAGTGGGCGCCGGGTCCCGCGCCCCACCAGTCGGCGCCGCGCCAGTACAGCTCGTTGTGCAGGCAGCGGCCGGCCTCGGAGGTGGCCCAGTTCGACACCTCGTACCAGTCGAACCCCGCCGCCGACAGGGTGTCCTCGGCCATCAGATAGCGGTCCGCGTGGACGTCGTCGTCCGTCATCGGCACCTCGCCGCGCCGGATGCGGCGGGCGAGCTGCGTGCCCTCCTCGACGATCAGCGCGTAGGCGCTGACATGGTCCGGCCCGGCGCCGATCGCCGCGTCCAGGGACGCCCGCCAGTCGTCGTCGGACTCCCCCGGCGTGCCGTAGATCAGGTCCAGGTTGACGTGCTCGAAGCCCGCCGCGCGGGCCTCGGCGACGCAGGCCTCCGGGCGACCGGGGGTGTGCGTGCGGTCGAGGACCTTCAGCACGTGCTGCCGGGCGCTCTGCATGCCGAAGGAGATCCGGTTGAAGCCGCCCGCGCGGAGGGCCGCCAGGTAGGCCGGGTCGACCGACTCCGGGTTCGCCTCCGTGGTGACCTCGGCGTCCGCCGCCAGCCCGAACTCCTCCCGGATCGCCCTCAGCATCCGTACGAGGTCGTCGGCGGCCAGCAGGGTGGGGGTACCGCCGCCCACGAACACCGTGCGGACCTCGCGCGGGTCGTCCCCCAGCACCTTGCGGGCCAGGCGGATCTCGTCGATCAGGGTGTCGGCGTAGTTGTCGCGGGAGGCCAGCACCCCGCCGCTGCCGCGCAGCTCGGTCGCGGTGTAGGTGTTGAAGTCGCAGTAGCCGCAGCGGGTCGCGCAGTACGGGACGTGCAGGTAGAAGCCGAGGGGGCGGTCGGCGGCCCCGGCGAGCGCGGACGCGGGCAGCGCGCCGTCGGCGGGGACGGGTTCGCCGTCGGGGAGTGCGGAAGGCATGTGCTCCATTGTCCCGCACCCGCCCCGCGACCTCCGCGTCACTCGGCTTGGAGCACCAGGAGGGCGAGATCGTCGGCGGGCGGACGGGCCCCGAACTCGTGCACGAGCTGCGTGATCCGTTCCGCTATCAGGCCGGCGTCCATCCCCGCGCACCCCGCCAGGGCCGTGGCGAGCCCGTCCCCGTCGTCGAACTGGCGGGAGCCGGAGCGCCGCTCGGTGACCCCGTCGGTGACGCAGAGCAGGGTGTCCCCCGAGTACATCTCGAAGGTCTCGCTGGTGTACGTGGCGTCCTCGACGACGCCGAGCAGGGTCTGCGGCTGGGCGACGGCACGGACCGAGCCGTCGGGGGCGAGCAGCAGGGGCAGGGGGTGTCCGGCGGAGGCGAGGGTGCAGCGGACGCCGCCCTCGAAGGGGACGAGTTCGCCGTAGAGGAGGGACAGGAAGCGGGTCTGGGGGCCGTCGCCGGGGGCGGTGGGGCGGGCGCCCGCGGCGACCAGCGCGCGGGCCGCGGCGTCGGCGGCCTCGGTGGCGTCGTCGAGGAGGAGCTGGTTGAGGCGGTCGAGTACGTCGGCGACGCGGTAGCCCTCGCGGGCGAGCAGCCGGAGCCAGGGCCGGGCCAGCCCGATGACGACGGCCGCCTCCGGACCCTTGCCCTGGACGTCGCCGAGGGCGAAGCACCAGCGGCCCTGTCCGGCCGGGAAGAGGTCGTAGAAGTCACCGCTCGGCCCGCCCTTGTCGCAGGGCTCGTAGACGAGGGCGCTGCGCACGCCGGGGATCTCGGCGACGGCCCCGGGCAGCAGCCCGCGCTGGAGCACGGCGCTGATGGTGGCCTGGCGGGAGTACTGCCGGGCGGCCCCGATGGCGAGCGCGACCCGGCGGCCGAGGTCCTCCACGAGGCCGGTGATCTCGTCGGGGAAACGGTCGATCCCGCCCCGCCCGATCACCAGTGTGCCCAGCGGGCGTCCGCCGGCGACGAGCCGGTAGGCGAGGGCGGTCCCGGAGACGGCGGGGGCCGGGTCGTGGGCGCCGGGGACGTGGCCCGTGCCGCCGGCCCCGGCGTGGGCCGTGGCGTCGGCCGGGACATCGGACGGGACGCCGCCCGGGACGCCGGCCGGGACATCGGCCGGGACGTCGAGCGCCTTCTCCGGCCAGGGATAGGGCACGGGACCCGGGCGTAGGGGGTCGCCCGGGTGGGGCGGGTTCTGTTCCAGGGCCCGGCTCAGGTCCTCGATGCGGTTCTCACTGGCGTGCCAGACCCGGGCGAGGCGGGGGCCGCCGACCCGTGTCGCGTCGCTCCAGCCCCCGCGGCCGGTGGCCTCGTCCTCCAGCCACACCGCGCACCAGTCGGCAAGGCGCGGCACGATCAGCTGCCCGGTGAGCGAGGCGACCAGGTCCTCGTCCAGCTGGCCCGCGAGCAGGTCGGAGGCCTCGGCGAGGAAGGACAGCGCGCCGCGCCCCAGCCAGGTCCCGTCCCGCCCCGGACGGCGGGCGAGCCAGTCGTCGCCGTACGAGCCGCCCCGCCAGGCGTCCCGCGCGCCCGGTCCCTCCCGAGGGGCGGACGGCCCCCGGGGGACCAGCGGGTCCAGCGGGTCCAGCGGGTCCAGCGGGTCCATGCAGTCGGTCGCGAGGATCTCCGCGACCCTCAGGTCCCGCGCCGCCGCGCGCTCCTGCGTGTACGCCTCGATCTGGTCGCCCGCCACGCACCCCCCGGCGGGCAGGCGCGCCCACACGGTCTTCGTGCCCGGCCGGTAGGTGATCCCCCAGGCCTCGCAGACCGCGGCGACGAGGCGCAGACCGCGCCCGTACTCGGGGGCGTCGGGCGCCGGTGCTTCGGGCTCGTCGCCGCGCGGCGCCCGGGAGGGGTGCCGGTCGGCGACCTCGACGACGATCGCGCCGGTCTCCTCGTCGAGCCCGCACGTCAGGCGCAACTCGGTGCCCGCGTGCACGACGGCGTTGGTGACGAGCTCGCTGAGGACGAGCATGGCGTCGTCGCCGACGCGGCCGGTGAGATGTTCGGCGCCGGGCAGTGCGCGCTGCGCCCACTCGCTGAGTGCCTTGCGCAACAGGGCCCGGGCGGCACCCGGCGCGAGGGGGCTTCCGGACAGGGTCGCTTCCACCCGCGCGCACCCCCGCGCGCCGGAGGCGCACGAGGCGGTCTCCCGTTGGGTCGGAATGGCCCTCATGGGCAGCTCCCCGGGCAGTTCGTACGAATAGAACCTCGATCGACGCCCACAGGGTGACAGACCGACCCCACTCATAAGCACCGAGTTACCGAAGTTGGCCCGCCAAGGGTGAGAACAGTGCTCCGCGCGTGATCAAGAACGGACAGAAAGTCGGCCGGTTCCGTACATCCCGGAACCGAAGAAACAGGGGCGGGGCCCCGGGCCGCACCGGCCCGGAACCCCGCCCCCGCGGTCACACCGCGCTGGTCACGCCTCGCGCGTGCCCGCGTACAACGTTGATCACGCCTCGCGCGTGCCCGCGTACATCTCCTCGATGAGGTCCTTGTACTCCCGCTCCACCACCGGCCGCTTCAGCTTCAGGCTCGGGGTGATCTCGCCGTGCTCGACGTCGAGGTCGCGCGGCAGGAGGCGGAACTTCTTGATGGTCTGCCAGCGCTGGAGGCCCTCGTTGAGCTGCTGGACGTAGCCGTCGACCATCTCGACCGTGGCGGGCGCGGCGACGATCTCCGCGTACGGCTTGCCCTCCATGCCGTTCTCCGCCGCCCAGCCGGCGAGCGCGGCCTCGTCGAGGGCGATGAGGGCGGTGCAGTAGTTGCGGTCGGCACCGTGCACCAGGATGTTCGAGACGTACGGGCAGACCGCCTTGAACCGGCCCTCGACCTCGGCGGGCGCGATGTACTTGCCGCCGGAGGTCTTGATGAGGTCCTTCTTGCGGTCGGTGATGCGCAGGTAGCCGTCGGGCGAGAGCTCGCCGATGTCGCCGGTGTGGAACCAGCCGTCGGCCTCCAGGACCTCGGCGGTCTTCTCGGGCAGGTTGTGGTAGCCCTGCATGATGCCGGGGCCTCGCAGCAGGATCTCGCCGTCGTCGGCGATGCGCACCTCGGTGCCGGGCAGGGGCTTGCCGACCGTGCCGGTGCGGTACGCCTCGCCGGGGTTGACGAAGGAGGCCGCCGAGGACTCGGTGAGGCCGTAGCCCTCCAGGATGTGGATGCCGGCGCCGGAGAAGAAGTAGCCGATCTCGGGGGCGAGGGCCGCCGAGCCGGAGACGCAGGCGCGCAGGTTGCCGCCGAAGGCCTCGCGGATCTTGGCGTAGACGAGCGTGTCGGCGACCTTGTGCCTGGCGCCGAGGCCGAAGGGGACGCTCGCGGTGCCGGTGCGGCGGAAGTTGTCCTGGGCGGCCTTGGCGTACTCGCGGGCCACGCCTGCGGCCCACTGGAAGATCTTGTACTTGGCGCCTCCGCCGGCCTTCGCCTTGGCGGCGACGCCGTTGTAGACCTTCTCGAAGATGCGGGGCACGGCCGCCATGTAGGTCGGCCGGACCACCGGAAGGTTCTCGATGATCTTGTCGACGCGGCCGTCGACGGCGGTGACGTGGCCGACCTCGATCTGGCCGGAGGTGAGCACCTTGCCGAAGACGTGCGCGAGCGGCAGCCACAGGTACTGCACGTCCCCGCCGCTGACCAGCCCGGTCGCGGCGATCGCCTTGGCCATGTACGACCAGCAGTCGTGCGGCAGACGCACCCCCTTGGGGCGGCCGGTGGTGCCGGAGGTGTAGATGAGGGTGGCGAGCTGGTCCTTGGTGATCGCGGCGACCCGCTCCGTGACCAGCTCCGCGTCCTTCGCCAGCCGGGCGGCGCCGCGGCGCTCCAGTTCGGCGAGGCTGATCACCCAGTCGTCGGTCTCGACGCCGGCCGCGTCGACGACCACGACCCGGGTGAGCTCGGGCAGCTCGGCGCGCTGGTCCACCGCCTTGGCCACCTGCTCGGCGTTCTCCGCGATGAGCACCCGGCTCTGGGAGTCCGACAGGATGTAGGCGGACTCCTCGGCGTTGGTCTGCGGGTAGATCGTGGTGGTGGCGGCGCCGGCGCACAGGATGCCGAGGTCGGCGAGGATCCACTCCACCCGGGTCGACGACGCCAGCGCCACCCGCTCCTCCGGCTGTACGCCCAGCTCGATCAGTCCGGCCGCGATGGCCCGGACCCGCTCCGCGGTCCCCGCCCAGGTCAGCGACTTCCAGTCGTCCGGGCCCTCGCCGGAGGCGGGCGGGACGGGGTAGCGGTAGGCCTCGGCGTCCGGTGTGGCCGCCACACGCTCCAGGAAGAGGGTCGCCACGCTCGGCGGACGGTTCTCGATCAGTGTCTGTGTGTCGCTCACGACATCCTCCGGGCCCGCGACGGTGCGGCTGGCTCAGTGCGGCTGGGTTTCCCTCGCGTCGTTGTTTAACTCGCGAGTAACTATCGAGCACGGACAGAGTAAGGGCCGATCGGTCACCGCGTAAGGGGCCACGGCCTGTCACTTCGTACAGGGAGCTACCCGATGTACGCGCAGGGGCCCGCCGCACCTGCGTGCGACGGGCCCCTGTTCCGCCCGGTTTGCGGAGTGACCCGCAGTAACCCCGGCTACTTCTTGCTCTTGCCCGATCCCGCGCTGTCATCGCTGGAGAGGACAGCGATGAATGCCTCCTGCGGAACTTCCACGGAACCCACCATCTTCATCCGCTTCTTGCCTTCCTTCTGCTTCTCCAGCAGCTTCCGCTTGCGGGAGATGTCACCGCCGTAGCACTTGGCGAGGACGTCCTTGCGGATGGCGCGGATGGTCTCGCGGGCGATGACCCGGGAGCCGATGGCGGCCTGCACCGGCACCTCGAAGGCCTGCCGCGGGATCAGCTCCTTGAGCTTGGCGACGAGCCGTACGCCGTACGCGTACGCCTGGTCCTTGTGGGTGATCGCGGAGAACGCGTCCACCTTGTCGCCGTGCAGCAGGATGTCGACCTTGACCAGGCTGGAGGTCTGCTCACCGGTGGGCTCGTAGTCGAGCGAGGCGTAACCGCGGGTCTTGGACTTCAGCTGGTCGAAGAAGTCGAAGACGATCTCGGCGAGCGGGAGGGTGTAGCGGATCTCGACCCGGTCCTCGGAGAGGTAGTCCATGCCGAGCAGCACACCGCGCCGGGTCTGGCACAGCTCCATGATCGAGCCGATGAACTCGCTGGGCGCCAGGATGGTGGCGCGCACGACCGGCTCGTACACCTCGTCGATCTTCCCCTCGGGGAACTCGCTGGGGTTGGTGACGGTGTGCTCGCTGCCGTCCTCCATGACCACCCGGTAGACCACGTTCGGCGCGGTGGCGATCAGGTCGAGCCCGAACTCGCGCTCCAGGCGCTCGCGGATCACGTCGAGGTGCAGCAGGCCGAGGAAGCCGACGCGGAAACCGAAACCGAGGGCGGCGGAGGTCTCCGGCTCGTAGACCAGGGCTGCGTCGTTGAGCTGGAGCTTGTCCAGGGCCTCGCGCAGCTCCGGGTAGTCCGAGCCGTCCAGCGGGTAGAGGCCGGAGAACACCATCGGCTTGGGGTCCTTGTAGCCGCCGAGCGCCTCCTCGGCGCCCTTGTGCTGGCTGGTGACGGTGTCACCGACCTTCGACTGGCGGACGTCCTTCACACCGGTGATGAGGTAGCCCACCTCGCCGACGCCGAGGCCGTCGGCGGACAGCATCTCCGGCGAGTTGGTGCCGATCTCCAGCAGCTCGTGGGTCGCGCCGGTGGACATCATCCGGATCCGCTCGCGCTTGTTGAGCTGGCCGTCGATGACACGGACGTACGTCACGACACCGCGGTAGGAGTCGTAGACCGAGTCGAAGATCATCGCGCGGGCGGGGGCGTCCTTGACGCCGACCGGGGCGGGGATCTCGGCGACCACCTTGTCCAGCAGCGCCTCGACGCCGAGGCCGGTCTTCGCGGACACCTTGAGGACGTCGTCCGGGTCACAGCCGACCAGGTTGGCCAGCTCCTCGGAGAACTTCTCGGGCTGTGCGGCCGGCAGGTCGATCTTGTTGAGCACCGGGATGATCGTGAGGTCGTTCTCCATCGCCAGGTAGAGGTTGGCGAGGGTCTGCGCCTCGATGCCCTGGGCGGCGTCGACCAGGAGGACGGTGCCCTCGCACGCGGCGAGCGACCGCGAGACCTCGTAGGTGAAGTCGACGTGCCCCGGGGTGTCGATCATGTTGAGGATGTGCGTGTTGCCCTTGTCGTCGGTGGGCGCCCACGGCAACCGCACCGCCTGGGACTTGATCGTGATGCCGCGCTCACGCTCGATGTCCATGCGGTCGAGGTACTGAGCGCGCATCTGCCGCTGCTCGACCACACCGGTCAGCTGGAGCATCCGGTCGGCGAGCGTGGACTTGCCGTGGTCGATGTGCGCGATGATGCAGAAGTTGCGGATCAGCGCGGGGTCGGTACGGCTCGGCTCGGGCACATGGCTGGGGATCGCGGGCACGCAGGGTCCTGATTCTTGAGGCGTCCGCATACGTGTGCTTGTGCGTCTGCGGTCTCGGGTCGGATCGATACGTAGCCTCCATGGTCCCACGGGTGGGGACCCGGGACGGGTTTGGGCCACTGAATGGGCCGCTGGTAGTGTGGGGGGCTGTGTCTCATGCCCTCTCAGCACGAGGCACACCCCAAGAAATCACCCGGTGCGGGATCCGTGCGGCATCGTGCGGCTCCGTGCCAGAACCTGTAGAGGCTCATTCGTGGCGAACATCAAGTCCCAGATCAAGCGGAACAAGACCAACGAGAAGGCCCGGCTGCGCAACAAGGCCGTCAAGTCCTCTCTGAAGACCGCGATCCGCAAGGCCCGTGAGGCCGCCGCCGCGGGTGACACCGAGAAGGCCACCGAGTACCAGCGCTCCGCCGCTCGTCAGCTCGACAAGGCCGTCTCCAAGGGCGTCATCCACAAGAACCAGGCCGCCAACAAGAAGTCGGCGCTGGCTCAGAAGGTCGCGGCCGTCAAGGGCTGAACAACCCCTTGATCTGACCGTCGGCGGGACTCCGGGCGGGCCCTCTCTCATCCGCCCCCGGCCGGCACCCCGAGCTCGTACGCGGCCTGCGTTCGCCACGCGGGTACGGGCTCACAGGCTTCATCCGAAGGCCCCGCTCCCTCACCCTTCCCCAGGGTGGCGGGCGGGGCCTTCGGCATCGTCCGGGAGCAGAGGTCGTTCATCGTGTCGATGTCCGCGACGCACTCGTCCAGGTCCGTCGTCCTGTCCCCGACGAGCCGGAAGACGATGCCTCCGTCCTCGTCCAGGTGCTCGCCCCGCCGGTCGGCCGTGAGGTGGTGCGGGCTCACCGCGTGCCCCCGGCCGTCGACCAGGACCTGCCGCAACCAGACGGCGAACGTCCCGCCGGTCTCCTCACCGAGCCGCCGGTACATGTCGGGAATCGCGTCCCGGCCCTTGTAGTCTCCGGACAGGGCGCCGGTCACCGGCACGTGACGGGTGGCATCCGCCGCACACATCGCGCGCAGGGTCTTTCAAGTCCCCGCTTACGTGAAGGCGTCGTAGCCCGCGCGACCGGGGTCAGGCCCGTCCCCTCGACCGCGCCGCCCGCGCGATGGTGACGACCGCCTTCTCCAGGGCGTACTCCGGGTCGTCCCCGCCGCCCTTCACGCCCGCGTCCGCCTCGGCCACCGCGCGCAGCGCCACGGCCACGCCGTCCGGGGTCCAGCCGCGCATCTGCTGCCGCACCCGGTCGATCTTCCACGGCGGCATGCCCAGCTCGCGGGCGAGATCGGCCGGTCTGCCGCCGCGCGCCGACGACAGCTTGCCGATCGCCCGTACCCCCTGGGCCAGCGCGCTGGTGATCAGCACGGGAGCCACCCCGGTCGACAGCGACCAGCGCAGGGCCTCCAGGGCCTCCGCCGCGCGTCCCTCGACCGCACGGTCGGCGACCGTGAAGCTCGATGCCTCGGCCCGCCCGGTGTAGTACCGGCCGACGACCTCCTCGTCGATCGTGCCCTCGACGTCCGCGACCAGCTGGGACACCGCCGAGGCCAGTTCACGCAGATCGCTGCCGATGGCGTCGACCAGCACCTGGCACGCTTCCGGTGTGGCCGATCTCCCGGTGGCCCGGAACTCGCCCCGCACGAAGGCCAGCCGGTCGGCCGGCTTCGTCATCTTCGGGCACGCCACCTCCCGTGCGCCCGCCTTGCGCGCCGCGTCGAGCAGTCCCTTGCCCTTGGCTCCGCCCGCGTGCAGCAGCACCAGCGTGATCTCCTCGGCGGGCGCTGCGAGGTACGCCTTCACGTCCTTGACGGTGTCGGCCGACAGATCCTGCGCGTTGCGTACGACCACGACCTTGCGCTCCGCGAAGAGCGACGGGCTCGTCAGCTCGGCGAGGGTGCCGGGCTGGAGCTGGTCCGGCGTCAGGTCACGTACGTCCGTGTCCGCGTCGGCGGCCTTCGCGGCGGCCACCACCTCCCGCACGGCACGGTCGAGGAGCAGGTCCTCCTGGCCCACGGCGAGCGTCACCGGGGCGAGGGGGTCGTCGGATGCGGTCTTCCTGGCCATTGCGACAAGCATCCCACGCGCCACTGACAACACCGCCCGGCCCGCGTCACCCGGCCGCTGCCGCCGGGGGCCCGTGCCCTCCGGTCGGCCTGCGGGGCCGGCCGGACTGCGGGCCCGGCCGGACTGCGGGCCCGGCCGGACTGCGGGCCCGGCCGGACTGCGGGCCCGACCGGACTGCGGGCCCGACCGGACTGCGGGGCCGACCGGACTGCGGGCCCGGTCGGCCTGCGGGGCCGGCCGGACTGCGGGGCCGGCCGGACTGCGGGCCCGCTACGGCTCCTCGCGCCAGCCGTCCCACTCCGCCACGAACTCGTCCAGCTCGCCGGGGTCCAGCCGCCCCGACTCGTCCCGCAGGAGGACGAGCCACTGCGCGTCCTCCGCGTCGTCCTCGCCCGCCAGGGCGTCCCGCACCAGCCGTGGCTCCTCGTCCACGCCCAACCGTCCGCCGAGGGCCCCGGCCACCTCTTCCGCGGCATCACGGTCGGGCAGCACCAGCACATGTCGCACATCACTCACACGGGCCATTGTCCGTTACCGGGTCAGCCGCCGTGCCCGGTGCCCCGCACCGTCGGCACCGCGTCCAGCCCGATCCCGAACCGGTCCCGGTAGACACCGAGGACCTCCTCGTCCGTCCCGATCTCGCGTTCCCGCCGCGTCCCGTCCGGCGCCGTGACCGTGAACCGCCGCCCGCTGAGCGTGATCCGCCCCCCGTCCTCGGTGACCCGCGAGCACACGAGCGACCGGGTGAAGTGGGAGGCCGGTGAGGTGCTGTGCCACCACGCCCCGGCCGTGAAGTCGTCGAGCGCCCTCGGCCGGACCTCCAGGCGGTACACCGGCCGCGCGTTCCGGGTCACGTCCAGGTCCGCCGCCTCCACCCTGTCGTGCCCGCCGCGCACCCCGGCCGCGTCGGCACCCGCCTCGACGATCCGGAAGGTGCCTCCGGGGTCCTCCTGCTCCCCCCGCTCCCCGAAGGCGAGCGGGAGATGGCAGTGGGCCCCGAAGCCGACGTCGGCCAGCCGGTCGCCCCCGTCCACCGTCCGTACCCGCAGCGCGAGATGGTCGTACGGAATGCCGAGCCGGCCCCCGTCCCCGTACACCCGTGCGGCGAGCAGCGTGACGTCGTAGCCGATCGCGGCCAGCAACGCCCCGAAGGCTCCGTTGAGTTCGTAGCAGAACCCGCCCCGCCGCCCCTGGACCACCTTGTCCAGCAGCCGCTTCTCGTCCAGCACGATCTCCTCGCCGAGATGGATGGACAGGTTCTCGAACGGCACGGTCCGCAGATGTCGCAGGTGCAGCTCGCGCAGCGCGTCCACGGTGGGCCGGGCGGGCTGTTCGACGCCCAGTCGGCTCAGATAGGCGTCGATCCCCGCGGTGTTCATGCCCTCGGTCACGCCCTCAGTGTCGCGCCACCCGCGGCTCTTCGCTCCCCTCCCCTCCGCCTGTCACCGCCAGGGCCCCGTCCCGGTCCGTCCGCAGCACCGTCGCGCCCCCGGCGCGCAGGGCGTCGACCGTGCCCGGTGCCGGATGTCCGTACGTGTTGTCCTGCCCCGTGCTGATCAACGCCAGCCTCGGGGCGGCCCTGCGTATGAGGTCGGGATCCTGATACGCCGAGCCGTGGTGGGCGACCTTCAGGACGTCCACGTCGGCCAGCCGCTGGGCCGCCGGTGACCTCGCCAGGGCGCGCTGGGCCGGGGGTTCCAGGTCCCCGAGCAGCAGCAGGCGCAGGCCGGCCGTGCGGACCAGCATGGCCACGCTGGCGTCGTTCGGCCCCTCCGGCACCGGGCCCAGGGACGGCAGACCCGGGGGCGACGTCCCGGAAGGCGGCGGACCGGGGACCTGCGGACCGGAAGGGTGCGGGCCCTGTGATGGCGGGGCGCTCGGCGGGGGCCACACCACTTCCCAGGACAGCTCCCCCGCGCGCCGCACCTCGCCGGCGACGGCATGCGTCACCGGAACCTGCCGGGCGGCCGCGAGTCCGCGTACGAACGCGGCCTGGCCGGCCGGTTCCTCGAAGGCCGTCGTCTCGACGGCGCCCACCGCCCGTCCGCGCAGTACGCCGGGCAGGCCCGCCACGTGGTCGGCGTGGAAGTGGGTCAGTACGACCAGGGGCACCCTGGTGATGCCCAGGGAGCGCAGGCAGCGGTCCACGAGGGCGGGGTCGGGTCCGGCGTCCACGACCACGCCGGAGCCCTCGCCCGCCGCCAGCACCATCGCGTCGCCCTGTCCCACGTCGCACATCACCATCCGCCAGCCCGGCGGCGGCCAGCCCGTGATCACCCGGGTCAGCGGCGGTGGCTGCACCACAAGCAGCACCAGCAGCAGTGCGCAGGCGCCGCACCACCAGGGGTGTCCGAGCAGCCGCCGCCCCACGAGCAGCGCGGCCAGGGTCACGGCGCCGAGCGCCGCCGCTCCGGTCCAGCCGCCGGGCCAGTCCACCCCCGCGCCGGGCAGCGCCGCCCCGGTCCTGGCGACTCCCGCGATCCACTCCGTGGGCCAGCTCGCGCACCAGGCCAGCGCCTTCGCCGCCGGCATCGCCACCGGCGCCGTCGCCAGGGCCAGGAAGCCCAGCACCGTGGCCGGTGCGAGGGCGAACTCCGCGAGCAGATTGCACGGGATCGCCACCAGACTCACCCGCGCCGCGAGCACGGCGACCACCGGCGCGCACAGCGCCTGCGCGGCGCCCGCGGCGGCCAGCGCCTCCGCGAGGCGGGGCGGAACCCCGCGGCGCCGCAGCCCCGCGCTCCAGCGCGGAGCGAGCGTGAGCAGCGCGCCGGTGGCCAGCACGGAGAGCAGGAAGCCGTAACTGCGGGCCAGCCACGGGTCGTACAGGACCAGCAGGAGCACGGCCGTCGCCAGCGCGGGGATCAGTGATCTGCGGCGGCCGGTGGCGAGCGCGAGCAGCGCGACGGATCCGCAGGCGGCGGCCCGCAGCACGCTGGGGTCCGGCCGGCACACGACGACGAACGCGAGGGAGAGTGCCGCGCCCAGCAGTGCCGTGGTCCGCAGGGAGATGCCGAGGCGGGGGGCGAGTCCTCGGCGCTCGACGTGCTGCGCGAGGCCGGGCGGGCCGAGGAGCAGGGCGAGGAGAATGGTGAAGTTGGCGCCGGAGACGGCGAGCGTGTGCGTGAGGTCTGTCTCCCTGAACGCCTCGTCGAGTTCCGGGGTGATTCTCGCGGTGTCTCCCACGACCAGCCCGGGCAGCAGCGCCCGCGCGTCCGCCGGCAGCCCGTCGGTGGCCTCCCGCAGTCCGCCCCGCAGCCGTCCCGCCAGCCGCTGCGGCCCCGACGGCTCCCCGACCACCTCCGGTCCGCCCCGGTCCTTCACCCGCAGCACCGCCGCGAACCGGTCACCGCCCGCCCTCGCCGGCGCGAGCCGTGCCTCGACGCGCAGGCGGGTGGAGGGGAGCAGGGCGAGCCAGGGGGAGCCCGCGCCGCCCCGTGTGGTGCGCTCGGACGGGCGCGCGTCGACGATCAGCAGCACGGGTGCCCGGGTCGCCTCCGCCGCTCCGCCGGCCCTCGCCACCCGCCGCACGTCGGCCTCGATCAGGACGGACGGTGGAGCCGTGTGGTGTCCGCTGACCCTGGGCCTGGTGAGCCGGGGGTCGGCGCTGACCTCGACCTCGGCGGTGACCCGGGCGTACTCCACCGCCAGCGCGGGAACGGGGCCCCGCCGGACATCCGAGCCGTGCAGACCCGCCGATCCGGCCGCTGCGGCGACGCAGAGCAGCGCGGCGGCACCGGCGTGGGCGGTGGCCCGTCCCCGTCCCGTCAGGCGGCTGCTCCCTGCCAGGAGGAGAACCCCGGCCGCCAGCAGGGAGGTGAGCACGACACCCGCCACCAGGCCGGACGGGGCGTGCAGCATCGCCGCCGCCGTGCCCCAGGCGGCCAGCGCGGGTGGGACCAGTCGGAGGTCCGTCGGTCCCTCCTGCCTCGGGTGCGCGGCCCCGAGCCGTTTCCCGGAGGCGGCGTGGACGCGCCGTCGGGCGGTGTGCTCGCGGGGCGGTGGCACCGCTGTGTCCGTGGCGTCGGTCCTCATGGCCGTACGAGGTTCCGCAGGTCCGCGAAGCGGCGGTCGCCGATGCCGTTCACCTCGCGCAGCTCGTCCACCGAGCGGAAACCGCCGTTGCGGGTGCGGTAGTCGACGATGTGCTGCGCCAGCACGGGGCCTACTCCCGGCAGGGTGTCGAGCTGGTCCAGCGTGGCGGTGTTGAGGGACACCGGGGCGGCGGGACCGGCTCCCGCCGCCGTACCGGCGCCGGGGGCGGTTCCGGTGGCGCCGCCCGGTCCGGCGGCCGGTGCCGGGCCTCCCACGACCACCTGTTCGCCGTCGACGAGGAAGCGGGCGCGGTTGAGGGTGTCGGTCCTGGTGCCGGGCCGTACTCCGCCCGCCGCACGCAGCGCGTCCTCGACCCGTGAACCGGCCGGGAGACGATGGATTCCCGGGTCCCGGACCTTGCCGCTGACGTCGACCACGATCTCGGGCGCCGCCGAGCCGCCCGCCGCCGTACCTGCCGACGCGCCCGGCCGGCCTTCTCTCCCGTCTGCTCCACCCGCGACCCGCTCCCCCTGGGGGACCGCCGCCCTTACCACCTCCGGTGCCCGTACCGGCTGGGCGCGCCCCGTCCAGAAGTGCTGCACGGCGAAGCCCACGGCGACCACGAGCAGCATCGACAGCGCGATCACGCTCCGCCGTTCCAGACCGCACCGCGCCTGCACCCACAACGGCAGACGCTCCCGCAGCGCGAGCCCCGCCCGCTCCCGGCGCCGCCCCTCCGAAAGCCCCGGTGCGGAAGCCGTCTCGTGCGGCTCCGCGTCCGCGAGTCCTTCGTCGCCCTCCACCGTGACCGCACCGCGCCCGGGCCACGGTGACCGGTGCCGCACGGCCACCGGACCGTCTGGATCGACTGGACGGTCTGCAACCACCGGACGGTCCGGAACCACCGGACGGTCTGCAACCACCGGACGGTCTGCAACCACCGGACGGTCCGGAGCAGCGGAGCCGTCCCCGGCCGCCGAACGACCGGCGGCCACCGAACGGCCCGCGGACCCCCCGCGCTCCACAGCCACCGAGCGCCCCGCCAACCCCCCGCGCTCCACCACCTCCGAACGCCCAGCCAACCCCCCGCGCTCCACAACCACCGAACGCCCCCTCGCCGCCGAGGAGTCGGTCCGTGGGAGGGGGCGTGCGCCGCGTACGGCCCAGCTCGGTACCCGCCTGTTGGTTCCGCCGCCCCCGACGCCCTCGTCGGCGTCGAACAGCGACTCCGCGCGGCGCCGGACTTCCTCCGCCGCGGCCTGACGGTCCCGGTGCCGGGCCCGGCTGCCACGGGGCCGGGCGGGCCGGCGATGGCGGGCGCGGCCGTCGGAGGCGGGGCCGCGGCCCGGTCCACTGGTCGGCGTCGCTGAGCGTGAGCGTGATCGAAGTGCCATGCGAGCAGGATCCGGCACCGCGCCCCACCCGCGATGATCTTGCTCGATCCCCGTGGATCACCGCCCGGTTGTGGACAACTCCGTCACCCGTACGAGTACGAGGTCACGCGACGGGCCGACAGACCGGCCGACCGCCTCATCGAGCCGAGACCACGACCCCCAGCAGCCCGGGCCCCGTATGTGCCCCGATCACCGCGCCCACCTCGCTGACATGCAGGTCGGCCAGGCCCGGCAGCCGGGTCCTGAGCCGCTCCGCGAGGGCCGACGCGCGGTCCGGGGCGGCGAGATGGTGGACGGCGACGTCGACCTCCCCGCCGCCCGCCCGTTCGGCCGCGATCTCCTCCAGCCGGGCGATCGCCTTCGACGCCGTCCGCACCTTCTCCAGCGGTTCGATACGGCCGCCCGCCAGTTGCAGCAGCGGCTTCACCGCGAGGGCCGAGCCCAACAGCGCCTGGGCGGCGCCGATACGGCCGCCGCGGCGCAGATAGTCGAGGGTGTCCACGTAGAAGTAGGCCGAGGTGTCCGCCGCCCGTTTCTCCGCGGCCGTGACCGCCTCGTCCACCGTGCCGCCCGCCTCCGCGGTCTCCGCCGCGGCGAGGGCGCAGAACCCGAGCGCCATCGCGATCATGCCGGTGTCCACCACGCGCACCGGCACCGGTGCCCGGCGGGCGGCCACGACCGCCGCGTCGTGGGTGCCGGACAGTTCGGCGGAGAGGTGGAGGGAGACGATGCCGGTCGCACCGGACTCGGCGACCTTCCGGTAGGTCTCGGCGAAGACCTCGGGGCCGGGCCGGGACGTCGTCACCGGGCGCCGCTTCTGCAAAGCCTGGGCGAGGGAGCGGGTGGAGATCTCGGTGCCCTCTTCGAGCGCGCGGTCGCCGAGGACCACGGTCAGGGGTACCGCCGTGATGCGGTGCCGCTCCATCGTCCGGGCCGGCAGGTAGGCCGTGGAATCGGTGACGATCGCGACATGGCGGGACATGAGCTGGAGGTTACCTGCCGTAGTGCCCCTGCGGCAGCCCGGCCCCGCGGGCACGACTCACGTGGTGCTCTCGGGGCGGCGCTTCTTCTGCCAGGGGTAGGTGGGACGCGGCGCGGGCGGGGTGATGGCGGGCCGCGCGGGCTCCTGTTCCGGTTCGCGTGCCCGGGCGGGCTCCGGTGTCTCCGGCCGGTTCTGACCGGCCCGCGGGGCGTCGGCGGTGGGGGCTTCGGGCCAGGGCGGGGGTGTGGGGCGCGGTTCCGTGGTGGTCCAGTGCCGCAGGGCCCCGGCCTCCATGTCGATCTGCTCGCTCAGGGAGTCCAGGTCGTCGGCCGCGAAACGGTGGGCGCGGTCGCGGGCGGCCCAGCGCAGGGAGTCCGCGGCACTCGTGATGCGCTCGGTGCGCTCGCGCAGCTCGGGCAGCCGCCCGGAGAGCGTGGCGCGGTCCGGTTCGGACTCCAGGCGCCTGAGTTCGCCGTCCAGTTCGTGGCCGTGCGCGCTGAGCCGCTGGAAGAGGCCGAGGGACTCCTTGAGGGACTCGTCCTCGGCGACGGCGGCCTCCAGCGCGTCCTGGGTGGCCCGCATCGAGGTGCGCAGCTTGAGCCGGAGCTGGGCGATCTCGCCGGCCGGGCCGGGCTGGGCGAAGGCCTTGGCCCTCAGGGTGTGGTCCTCCACCGTGCGGCGGGCCTGGGTGATGTGGCGGTCCGCGCTGCGCTTGGCGGCGCCGACGACCTTCACCGTGGCGTACGCGCCAAGCACGACGAAGAGCACGAAGAGCAACGCGACCACTGCGAACACCGCTTCCACGAAGCTCCTCCTCCGGGCCCTTCTCATCTGTCCCGGCGCACTTCGCGCCGCTCTTCAACGGTAAACGCAACGGGCAGGTCCGGAGTTCCTGACAAACCCCGAACCTGCCCGTAGGGGATCACCCGGACCCGCGGGCCCCAGACCCCTGGACCCGGACTCCGGACCCCTGGGCCCTCCGGCGGACCATGCCGACCGCCGGACGGGCCCTGACGCTCACCTCACGCCGGAACGATGTTCACCAGCTTCGGCGCCCGGACGATCACCTTGCGGATCCCGGCCCCGTCCAGCGCCGCGACGACCCTCTCGTCGGCCAGCGCCACCTTCTCCAGCTCGTTCTCCGAGATGCCCGGGGACACCTCCAGCCGCGCCTTGACCTTGCCCTTGATCTGCACCACGCAGGTCACGGTCTCGTCGACCACGTACGCCGGGTCGGCCACCGGGAAGTCCTGGTGCACCACCGAGTCCGTGTGGCCCAGCTTGCGCCACAGCTCCTCGCCGATGTGCGGGGCCAGCGGCGCGACCATCAGCACCAGGGGCTCGGCGACGGAGCGCGGCAGCGCGCCCTGCCGCTTGGTCAGGTGGTTGTTCAGCTCGGTGACCTTGGCGATGGCGGTGTTGAAGCGCATGCCCTCCAGGTCGCCGCGCACCCCGTCGATCGCCTTGTGCAGGGCGCGCAGGGTGTCCTCGTCGATGTCGGCCGTCTCGACGTCGACGACGGTCACCTCGCCGGTCGCCTCGTCGACGATGTTGCGCCACAGCCTCTGCAGCAGCCGGAACTGACCGACCACCGCGCGGGTGTCCCACGGCCGCGACACGTCCAGCGGGCCCATGGCCATCTCGTACAGGCGCAGCGTGTCGGCCCCGTACTCGGCGCAGATCTCGTCCGGAGTGACGGCGTTCTTCAGGGACTTGCCCATCTTGCCCAGCAGTCGGGAGACCTTCTCGCCCTGGTAGTAGTAACCGCCGTCGCGCTCCTCCACCTCGGCGGCCGGCACCGCGATGCCCCGGCTGTCGCGGTAGACGTAGGCCTGGATCATGCCCTGGTTGAACAGCTTGTGGAACGGCTCCGCCGACGACACGTGGCCCAGGTCGTACAGCACCTTGGACCAGAAGCGGGCGTACAGCAGGTGCAGCACCGCGTGTTCGGCGCCGCCGACGTACAGGTCGACGCCGCCGTGCGGCATGCCCTCGCGCGGGCCCATCCAGTACTGCTCGATGGCCGGGTCGACCAGCTTCTCGGAGTTGTGCGGGTCCAGGTAGCGCAGCTCGTACCAGCAGGAACCGGCCCAGTTGGGCATGGTGTTGGTCTCGCGCCGGTACTTCTTCGGCCCGTCGCCCAGGTCCAGGGTGACGTTGACCCAGTCCTCGTTGCGCGACAGCGGCGTCTCGGGCTGGGTGTCGGCGTCGTCCGGGTCGAAGGTGCGCGGCGAGTAGTCCTCGACCTCGGGCAGCTCCAGCGGCAGCATCGACTCGGGCAGGGCGTGGGCGACGCCGTCCTCGTCGTAGACGATCGGGAAGGGCTCGCCCCAGTAGCGCTGCCGGCTGAACAGCCAGTCCCGCAGCCGGAAGTTGACGGTGCCCTCGCCGTGGCCCCGGTTCTCCAGCCACTCGGTGACGCGCGCCTTGGCCTCGACGACGCCGAGGCCGTCCAGGGAGACGTCCGCGCCGGAGGAGTTCACGATCTTCGCGTCGTACGACACGAAGGCGTCGTCCCACGTCGACGGGTCGGTGCCGCGGCCGTCGGTCGGCTCGACCACGCAGGTGATGGGCAGCTCGAAGGCGCGCGCGAACGCGAAGTCGCGCGTGTCGTGGCCGGGGACGGCCATGATCGCGCCGGTGCCGTAGCCCATCAGGACGTAGTCGGCGATGAAGACGGGAACCCGCGCGCCGTTGACCGGGTTGGTGGCGTACGCGCCGATGAAGACGCCGGTCTTGTCCTTGGCCTCGGCCTGGCGCTCGACGTCGGACTTCGAGGCGGCCTGCGCGCGGTACGCGGCGACGGCCTCGGAGGGGGTCGCGTGGCCGCCGGTCCACACCTCGTGGGTGCCCTCGGGCCAGGCGTCCGGGGTGAACTTCTCGACCAGCGGGTGCTCGGGCGCCAGCACCATGTAGGTCGCGCCGAACAGGGTGTCCGGGCGGGTGGTGAAGACGGTGATGCGCTCGCCGTCGATGGGGAAGTCGACGCGGGCGCCCTCGGAGCGGCCGATCCAGTTGCGCTGCTGCAGCTTGATGGCCTCGGGCCAGTCCAGGGCGTCCAGGTCGTCGAGGAGGCGGTCGGCATAGGCCGTGATCCGCATGTTCCACTGCCGCAGCTTGGCCTTGAAGACGGGGAAGTTGCCGCGCTCGGAGCGGCCGTCGGCGGTGACCTCCTCGTTGGCCAGCACGGTGCCCAGGCCGGGGCACCAGTTGACGGGCGCGTCGGAGGCGTAGGCCAGGCGGAACTCGCCCAGGACGTCGGCGCGCTCGGCCTCGCTCAGTTCGCTCCACGCGCGCGTGTGGCCCGGTACGGGGCGCTCACCGGACTCGAAGAGCGCGATCAGCTCGGAGATCGGACGGGCCTTGTCCGCCCGCTCGTCGTACCAGGAGTTGAAGATCTGCAGGAAGATCCACTGGGTCCACTTGTAGTACTCCGGGTCGATCGTGGCGAACGACCGGCGCTTGTCGTGGCCCAGGCCCAGCCGGCGCAGCTGGGACTTCATGTTCTCCATGTTGGCTTCGGTGGACACGCGCGGGTGCGTGCCGGTCTGCACGGCGTACTGCTCGGCGGGCAGGCCGAAGGCGTCGAAGCCCAGGGTGTGCAGGACGTTGTGCCCGGTCATGCGCTGGAAGCGGGCGTAGACGTCGGTGGCGATGTACCCCAGCGGGTGACCGACGTGCAGTCCCGCACCGGAGGGGTAGGGGAACATGTCCATGATGAACTTCTTGGGCCTGGCGACCGTCTCCGCGTCGCCCGCCAGGTCGCCGCCGGGGTTGGGAGCGGCGTACGTGCCCTCGGCGTCCCAGAAGTCCTGCCAGCGTGCCTCGATCTCGGCCGCCAGGGCGGCCGTGTAGCGGTGCGGCGCTGCCTCCGCGGCTGCGGTGGCAGCGGGGTTCGTCTCGCTCATGATCCTCAATGCTCCATCGATCGTCTCTGCCTGCTGCTGCGGCTTTCCGGAAATGAAAAATCCCCTCGCACAGGAGGGGACGCCGCGCCGATTCCGACCGGCCTGTCACCGGCGGTCGGGACTGATCAGCGCGGCTCGCTAAGCAGAAGGCGTACGGCACGCATGGCGCTAGGGTACCGCAGCCCTCGTTCCGGCCGCGACGCGCTTCTCACCGCGGCGCGACGCCCTTCGCACGCCGACCCGACGCGCTCCCCACGCCGGCCGATGCGCACGGTTACTCCGCGTAACAACCACTAAGGGACATCGCAACGAGCGCGTCGTCATGTGATAACAGCGCAATAACTCAAACCTCGTACTCATCGGTATGACGAGCTCTACAGTTCGGCAGCGGGACCGCTTTACCGAACCTTTCGGAGTTGCCCCATGAACTCTCGTCCAGACAGCAGCCCACCTCCCGCACGGGGCCGGTCGGCTGCGGCCGAGCCGTGCCCGCTTCGCGTCGTGGCGTCGGGAGGCAGGTCGTGAGGCCGGACGACAGCACGGCGGACGACTGGCTCGCCGAGTTCCTCGGCTTCGGTGTGGGCGTCCTGTCGCTGGTCTGCCTGAGCTGCTCGGTGATCTGGGGACTCGTCGCCCAGGACCGGATCCTGCTCGGCCCCCGTCAGCGGATCCTGGCGCAGGCGGTGCACCGGACGACCGCGGTCGCCTCGATCGTCTTCCTGCTGATGCACATCGGCATCAAAGTGGCACAGGAGCACACCTCCTGGATCGCCGCCGTGATCCCGTTCGGACTGGCCCTCACCGACGACGAGGCCGTCACCGGCCGCACCTTCCTCATCGGGCTCGGCACCCTCGCCGGCCTGCTGATGTTCTTCGTGGGCATCACCGGCGCACTGCGCAACCGCTTCGCCTCCCCGGCCCCGGTCGCGGCCCGCTGGCGGGCGATGCACATGCTGGCGTACCCGGCCTGGTGCGCCGCGCTGGTCCACGGCCTGTACGCGGGCCGCGAGGCGAAGCCGGTCTTCGTGATCCTCTACGGGCTGTCCGTGGTCGGCGTCACGGCGGCCCTCGTGCTGCGCGCCTCCCCACGCCCGGTAAAGCGCAGAATCGCCGGCCGGATCACCTCGCTGCTCGGCCCCACCGAGCAGCGCGACCGCGAGAACCTGGAGGAAAGCAGGTCGCGCGCGGCCGGGTCCGCCCTGCCCGGACACGGGGGCCGGCGTGCCTCCGCGCGGGGCGACGAGCGCCCTCGCGGCGGGCGCCCGCTGTACGAGACCGCCGAGCGGGCCGCCGCCCCGGAACCGGCGAACGGCTTCGCCGCCGCCTACCGCGCGGTCTCGACACCCGCCCCGTCACCGTGGCAGACGCCGCTCACCGGGGGAACCGCCCGCATGGAGCTGCCGCCGGACCTGCAGCGCACGGAGGCCATGCCGCGCGTGGACGGCCCGTCCAGCACCTCGGGCAACTGGCCGATCCCGTCCCCGCCGCCGGTCGGTGAGGCACCGCCGTCGGCGTACGACCCGCTCAACGACACCGGATACACCGTCCCGGCGTATGACAATTCGGTCGGCTCCGGCTACGGCTCGAGTGATGTGTACGACACCGCTGAGACGAACACCCTCTACGGCACGTACAACCCCAGTGACACGTACAACAGCGGTCCCGCCACTGAAACGCTCCCCGGTGCGTCGCCCTCGTCGTCCTACGACTTCGACGCACCGGGTTCGGGCGAACCTTGGAACACGCCTTCCGGAGGCTTTAAGTGAACGAGGCCCTGCCCGACGTACCCGAAGTCCGCGTGGTCGGTCTTCCCCAGCTCACGTCGGGCTTCGACCTTGTCGACCGGCTCGATCTGCCCATGCACCTCAAGGTGCACGGGCCGCTCGAGCCCCTGGGCGGTGAGCAGCTCGCGCAGCTCGCCGAACGCATCAACCTCAGGGGCCGCGGCGGCGCGGGCTTCCCCTTCCACAGGAAGCTGCGCTCGGTCGCCGAATCGGCGATCAAGCGCGGCGTCCGGCCGGTCGTCGTCGTCAACGGCAGCGAGGACGAGCCGGCCTGCCGCAAGGACACGGTGCTGATCAACCGTGCCCCGCATCTCATCCTGGACGGCGCTCTGCTGTGCGCCGAGGCCATGGGGGCCCGCACGCTCGTGGTGGGGGTCACCCGGGAGTCCACCCAGCGCTCCATGGAGGCCGCGCTCGCCGAACGCGGACTGAGCAACGGGCGCCGGTCGGTGCTGCGCGCCCGTGTGCAGCGCAACCCGGTCCGTATGGTCACCGGGGCCGCGGCCTCCCTGATCCGCTCCATCGACGGCGGCCCGGCGATCCCGCCGGGCCGCAAGGTCAGCGCCTCGCGCAGCGGCGTCGGCGGCGCGCCCACCCTGCTGTCGAACGCCGAGACCTTCGCCCAGCTCGCCATCGCCGCCCGCATCGGCCCGGAGCGCTACGGCAACACCGGCCTCTACGACGAGCCGGGCACCGTGATGCTCACGGTGTCCGGCGCGGTGGCCCGCCCCATGGTGATCGAGGTGCCGACGGGCGTGCCGCTGCGCTACGTCCTCCAACTCGCCGGGGCACCGCCGGTGCCGCAGGGCGTGCTGACGGGCGGTTACCACGGCAAGTGGATCGACGCGGCGACCGTCGACGAGGCGATCGTCTCCCGCAACTCCTTGGACGCGGTGGGCGGTTCGCTCGGCGCGGGCGCGATCCTGCCGATCGGTCAGGACACCTGCCCCCTGGGCGAGTCGCTGCGGGTGGCTCAGTGGCTGGCCGAGGAGAGCGCGGGCCAGTGCGGCCCCTGCTACCTGGGGCTGCCGGCCGCCGCGCGCGGCCTGGAGGACATCCTGAACGGTGGCGGGCCGGCCGCCCTGGAGGCGGTCAGGCAGGTCGCCAAGAACGTGAAGCGCCGGGGCGCGTGCTCGCACCCCGACGGCTCCGCGATGTTCCTGGAGTCGACGCTCAAGGCGTTCACCGACGACCTCGCCGCCCATGTCCTCGGCAACGGCTGCGGACGGCCCGTGACGGGCGTTCTGCCGCTCTTCGAGGGAGGCAGGGCGCCTACGGGCATCCCTGGTGGCGGCGGGGAGGAGAACGGGCCCAGCCGCCAGAAGATCTACGTCGACTGGACGCTGTGCCGGGGGCACGGCCTGTGCGCGGACATCCTCCCGGAGGTGTTCCAGCTCGGCGCGGACGGCTTCCCGACGGTGGCTCAGGCCCAGGTGCCGCGCTTCGCCGAGGCGAAGGCGCTGCGCGCGGTGCGCCGCTGCCCGGCGCTGGCCCTGCGCGTAGAGGACGAGGCCCCCCAGGCCAAGGCGCCCTCCCGCAATCTGCCGGTGCTCTCCCAGGGCCGCGGGCGGCGCGCCCTGGGCCGCTAGGGTCTGTCCGCCCTCACAACCAGCGAGGGCGGACCATCCATTCGGATGATCCGCCCTCGACTTCTGTGGAGCTAAGGAGAATTGAACTCCTGACCTCCTGCATGCCATGCAGGCGCTCTACCAACTGAGCTATAGCCCCTTGCCCTGCTCCGCCCGGTTTCCCCGGCGGCGACGCCAACTTTACACGGTCGACCCGGGCCAACACCAAATCGGTTTCGCTTGGCTCACCTATGCCCGAAATGCCCTCACCCGAGTCATGACCCGAGTCATGACCGGGGTCATGCGGTCACGAACGAATAGAAGCGCTTGAGCGTGCAGTGTTCTTCCAGGAGCCGGCCGTAGATCGGCTCCCCCTCGAGTTCGCGGTACGTCTCGATGGGGTCGCCCTTTATGATCAGCGCCCGCGCGCACTCCTCGCACCAGTACTGGTAGTCGGGGTTGATCGGTTCCATGTCCCGGACGATCGGCGTCCCGCTGCCGCACCAGTCGCACTTCCGCCTGTGTGCACCCATCGATCAGCTCCGGCTGCGGCCGCGGGCCGTGCACACGTAGGAGATCCCGTCGTTGTGGCCGAACACCTGGGCGGCGTGCTCGAAACCGAGGGAAGGGCGGCTGAGGTGGGTCGAGGTCCGTGGCGTCGACACCGCTCCGAGAAGGTGGTCGACCTCCTCGTGGATGCTCGCAGGCATCACAACTCCCTCCCGTCGGGCCGCGCCCCCTTCCGGCCGTTTGATTCTGCCACGACCGGGCCGACACGGTCAGCGACGCCGTGGTACCGGTCGGGACACGGCTCCACACCTCGCAGAGGGATACGTCCGGGGAGACCGTCCCGCTCATGTGCGGGGAACGAAAAATCCCGCCTCCCTGAGGGAGGCGGGATCTTCGTCACGTGGAGCTAAGGAGAATTGAACTCCTGACCTCCTGCATGCCATGCAGGCGCTCTACCAACTGAGCTATAGCCCCTGGTGCCACGCGGCGTGGCCGCCTGGTGTTTCGCCCCGCTCGGCGGGGCGAACAAGAAGAACTTTAGCCTGCGACCTGCCAGAAAGTGAAATCCGGGTCCCGGGGCGTCCCGGGCCGGATCGGGAGTCCCTCAGTCGTCGTCGCCGAGCACCGGTTCGGGCAGGGTGCCCGCGTTGTGCTCGAGCAGGCGCCAGCCCCGGGCGCCCTCGCCGAGGACGGACCAGCAGCAGTTGGTGAGACCGCCCAGGCTCTCCCAGTTCTGCGGCTGGAGGCCGAGCAGCCGCCCGATGGTGGTGCGGATGGTGCCGCCGTGGCTGACCACGACGAGCGTGCCGTCCTCCGGGAGCTTCTCGGCGTGCCGCAGCACCACGGGGGCGGCGCGGTCGGCGACCTCGGTCTCCAGTTCGCCACCGCCCCGGCGGACCGGCTCGCCGCGCTTCCACGCGGTGTACTCGTCGCCGTACGTGGCGATGATCTCGTCGTGCGTCAGGCCCTGCCAGACGCCCGCGTAGGTCTCCCGCAGCGCCTCGTCGAGGGTGACGTCCAGGCCGGTGAGCGCGGCGAGCTCCGCGGCGGTGGCCGCGGCCCGCTTCAGGTCGGAGGCGACGATGGCGTCCGGCCTGAGGCCGGCGAGGAGACGGGCGGACCGGCGGGCCTGGGCGATGCCGGTCTCGGTGAGCTCGACGTCGGTGGAGCCCTGGAAGCGCCGCTCCACGTTCCAGGAGGTCTGGCCGTGCCGCCACAGGATGATGCGGCGGCCCCGGCGCGCGGACCCGCTCACCTCACCGGTGGCGCTCACCTCACCGGTGGCGCTCACCTCACCGGTGGCGCTCACCGCCACTCACCCCCCGGCTCGGTCGCCTCCTCGGCCTCCTGCTGCCGGGCGTGCTCGGCGGCCTTGCCACGGGTGGCCTTGGCGTCCTCGGGCAGTTCCAGCTCGGGGCAGTCCTTCCACAGCCGCTCCAGGGCGTAGAAGACACGCTCCTCGCTGTGCTGGACGTGGACGACGATGTCGACGTAGTCGAGCAGCACCCAGCGGGCCTCGCGGTCGCCCTCGCGGCGGACCGGCTTGACGCCGAGCTCCTTGCTGAGCCGCTCCTCGATCTCGTCGACGATCGACTTGACCTGGCGGTCGTTGGGCGCGGAGGCCAACAGGAACGCGTCGGTGATGGACAGCACGTCACTGACGTCGTAGGCGACGATGTCGTGCGCGAGCTTGTCGGCGGCCGCCTGGGCGGCGGTGGTGACGAGCTCAAGGGAACGGTCGGTTGCGGTCACTACAAGGCTTTCGGTCGGCGGACACTTGCCCTCAAGGGTCTCACGGACCGCCGGGCGCACCCCACGCGATGACGGAGGGTGCGCCCGACCACGCGCCGGGCGGCTACGAACCGGGGTCGTAGTCCTGGCCGAGGACCACCGAGACGCGGGCGTTCGCGGAGACCTTGCCCTGGGTGACGGAGTCGGCGGGCAGCCCCAGGGTCTTGGCGACCTCGGTGGCGTTCTCCTTCTCGGCGGCGTTCGCGTAGACGACCTTCGAGGCCGTCTCGGGGGCACCGGTGGTGCCGGCGTCCCGGAAGGTGAAGCCGCCGTTGAGGAGCACCACGCGGGCCTTGTCGGTGTGGTCCTGCACGCCGGTGGCGTTGCGCACGGAGACGCTGACGGCGGCGTCCTTGTCGGGGCTCTTCGCGGTGCCGCCCAGGACGTCCTCGACCACGCTGTCGCTCGCCTCCGCCGTGAGCGTGCCGTCGTCCCGCACGGGCAGCAGCGCGGTCTTGTGGTCGCCGCCCTTGGCGAGGTCGGAGAGCCGGGCCAGGAAGGAGCCCAGGTCCTTGTCGGTGAGGGGCGGCTCGATGATCTGCCCGAGGGTCTGGATGGTGGTCGTGGCGGCGCCCGGGTCGGAGGTCATCTTGCGCAGGACGCCGTGCAGGACCTGCCCGAACCGCTCCAGCTGGGCGTTTGGGTCCTCGCCGTCCGCGCGGTGGGTGGCGTAGGCGACGGCCGCCTTGCCGCTGAGGGTCCGGCCCTCGCCCTTGCGGACCAGGGGAGCCTCCCCCTTCTTGGCGTCCGGGTCGGGCACGTCGGCGTCGGCGTCGATCTCGATGTTGCCGACGAGGTCGACGAGGGTGAGCAGGAACGGGGTGTCCAGCCGCCAGGTGCCCTCGATGTCGGTGCCGAGGACGGTGTCGATCGCGGTCCTGGTGCCCTCGGAGCCGTCGTCCTCGACCGACTTGGCGAGCGTGGTGGTGGTGCCGTCGTCGCCGGTGAGGGCGAGCGAGTTGGGCAGCAGGACGGTGGTGCCCTGCTTGGTGGTGGTGTTGTCGACGAGCAGGGCGGTGGCGGTGCCGCCGTTGGTGGTGTCGTGCAGATGGACGACGATCACGTCCCGCTTCTGGGCACCCGCGGCCGTCGTGGTGCCCGTGTCCGGGTCGGAGGCGGACAGTCCGGGCAGCTTCCCGGCGTACCAGAGGTAACCGACGCCGCCGACGGCGACCAGGGCGAGGACCACGACCAGGGCGACGATCCGGCTGCGGGCGCGGCGCCGGGCCTCCTCGCGCCGCTCGGTGCGGTTCTCGGTGAACGCGAGCCAGTCGATGACGTCCTCGGAGTCGCCGTCGGGCTCCTCGACGAAGGCGAACTGCTCGGTGCGGTACTCCCGGTCGGGCTCGGCGGGGGCCGGCTCGTCGTCGTCGACGGGGCCGGCCTGCTGCGGGATGTGCGCGGTCTGCTCGGCGGCCCGGGGCTGCTGCCCGGGGCCGGCCTGCGGGGCGGCCTGCGGGGCGGCCTGCCCGTAGGGGTCGTACGGGGCGGTCGGGCCGCCGGCCTGCTGGGCCTGCTGGGGGACGCCGTAGGGGTCGTACGGGTCGTAGGAGCCGTAGGAGGGCGCCTGCGGCTGCTGCGGCGACACGCCTCCGGTCCCTGTCCCGCTCCCGGTCCCGTAGGGGTCGTACGACGGCTGCTGCTGCCCGCCCGTGCCGTACGGGTCGTAGCCGTAGCCCTGCTGCCCCTGCTGCTGGTACCCCTCGTAATGCTGAGCCTGCTGAGCCTGCTGGGTCTGCTGGTCCGTGGCCTGCTGGTAGACGGGCCGGCCGTACTCGTCGTAGCCGACGAGCTCGTACGGGGCGGCCCCGTCGGTCCCGTACCCCGCGTCGTATCGGTCGTTCACCGGTGCCCCTCTCGGCTCACTCGCCGCGGTACAGCTCGCGCTTGTCGATGTAGCGCACGACTCCGTCCGGCACCAGGTACCAGACGGGTTCTCCCTTGGCGACTCTCGCACGGCAGTCCGTGGAGGAGATGGCGAGGGCGGGAACCTCGACGAGCGAGACGCCGCCCTCGGGGAGGCCCGCGTCGGTCAGATGGTGGCCGGGCCGGGTCACGCCGATGAAGTGCGCGAGGGAGAACAGCTCCTCGCTGTCGCGCCAGGTGAGGATCTGGGCGAGGGCGTCGGCGCCGGTGATGAAGAACAGGTCCGTGTCCGGGTTGAGCGCGCGCAGGTCGCGCAGGGTGTCGACGGTGTAGGTGGGCCCGCCGCGGTCGATGTCGATGCGGCTCACGGAGAACTGCGGGTTCTCGGCCGTCGCGATGACCGTCATCAGGTAACGGTCCTCGGCGGCGGAGACCGCGCGGTGGCTCTTCTGCCATGGCTGGCCGGTGGGGACGAAGACCACCTCGTCGAGGCCGAACTGCGCGGCCACCTCGCTGGCGGCCACCAGGTGCCCGTGGTGGATCGGGTCAAAAGTGCCGCCCATGACGCCGAGACGGCGCTTGCCCCGCTTGGCCGGGCCGCTGCCGGGACCGGTAGGCATGTCCTGCTCTCCCATGCGTGCAGACCCTACCGGCCCGGCCTGGGAACCCCGGCGGCCAGGGCGGCCCGCGACGGGCTCAGCGGTCGCGGTTGAAGCGGGTGGTGATCCACAGCAGGAGCAGCAGGCCGAGCAGGGCGCCGCCGCCGGTGACGTAGGGGCTGAGGCTCTCGTGGTTGCCGCTGTGCTCTCCGCCCTCGGCGGCGAGGGTGACCAACTGGGCAGCGGTGCTGGGGAAGCTCATCTTCGGCAGGACCTATCGCGTGTGGGCGGGATAACGACGTCCGCTCATCGTAAGCGGGCGTCCTCGCGCCGGACACGCCGACTCCGCCGTTGTGGACGGGGGGACGGGTCGGGCCCGTTCGCCGGAGCGCCGCGGGCAACCCTCGCCGGCTCTCAGTCGTCCTTCCGCCCGTAGCCGCGCAACAGGAACCACGCGGTGAGCACACAACCCACCAGCATCACGATCAGAATGACCCGGAGCAGAATGTCCGTACCTCCTCGGCCGTACCGCGGTCCGTACTGCCCGTCCACGGTATCTCCGCCTAGGCTGGGCATCGCCGCGGGGGAGCAAAAGGTCGTACAAGGGGCCGCGAAGGTCACTCGAAGCACATGGGGGAAACATGTCCGACGGCCAACAGCACAACGGGCACGAGAGCGTGCCGAGCAGGCAGCGCAGGCGCTTCCCCGGAATCTCCTCGCGGGCGTACGAGCATCCGGCCGACCGCTCGGCGCTGGTGGCGCTGCGCAAGCTGAGCGGCTTCGACACGGTCTTCAAGGCCCTGAGCGGTCTGCTGCCCGAGCGCAGTCTGCGGCTGCTGTTCCTGTCGGACTCGGTGCGCGTCTCCGACCGGCAGTTCGCGCACCTCAACGACATGCTGCGGGACGCCTGCTACATCCTGGACCTGGAGAAGGTCCCTCCGATGTACGTCAACCAGGACCCGAATCCGAACGCGATGTGCATCGGCCTGGACGAGCCGATCATCGTGGTGACCACGGGGCTGGTGGAGCTGCTCGACGAGGAGGAGATGCGGGCGGTCGTCGGGCACGAGGTCGGGCACGCGCTGTCCGGGCACTCGGTGTACCGGACGATCCTGCTGTTCCTGACGTCGCTGGCGGTCCGGGTCGCGTGGATCCCGCTCGGCAACTTCGCGATCATGGCGATCGTGACCGCGCTGCGCGAGTGGTTCCGCAAGTCGGAGCTGTCCGCGGACCGGGCGGGACTGCTGGTCGGGCAGGACCTGCAGGCCTCCATGCGCGGCCTGATGAAGATCGCGGGCGGCAACCATCTGCACGAGATGAACGTGGACGCGTTCCTGGAGCAGGCCGAGGAGTACGAGGCCGGAGGCGACCTGCGCGACTCCGTGCTGAAGATCCTCAACGTGCTGCCCCGTTCGCACCCCTTCACCACCGTGCGGGCGGCCGAGCTGAAGAAGTGGGCGGCCACCCGGGATCACCAGCGGATCATGGACGGCCACTACCCGCGCCGCGACGAGGACAAGGACGCGTCCGTGCGGGACTCGTGGCGGGAGTCGGCGAGCAGCTACGCCGGTGAGGTGCGGACCTCCAAGGACCCGCTGATGAAGCTGGTCAACGACATCGCGGGCGGCGCGGGCGACCTGGGTGACCGGGTCCGCCGCGGCTTCGGGGGCTTCGCCTCCTCGGCGCCGAAGCCCCCGCGCGGGCCGCAGGAGCCGGGTACGGGTCCGGGTACGTCGTCCGGCACCGAGGGCCCGAGGGACGAGGACCCGCCGCGCGACGGCGCGTGAGGCGCGCCCTGCGCGCGTAGGGCGCCGCTCACACCGTGGGCTGCGCCGCTCACACCGTGGGCTGCGCGCCCTTCGCCAGGGAGCCGCACAGCGCCGGGACGCTGCCCGTGGCGTAGGGGTCGGTGCCGGCGGGGCCGCCCTCCTTGGCCGTCTGGCCGGCGAGCAGCGGGTGCAGCCGGCCGGCGGAGTCCTCCGCGCAGGACAGGGGCCCGGCCTGGACGTAGGCGACGACGAGCTCGGCCTGGTGCAGGCGCAGGTCGTCGCGGTCGAAGCGGAAGTGCAGTTCGCGGCGGACGGTGAACAGCGACGCCTCGGCGTCCCGGTCCGCGTCGGCCGGTCGCAGCGCGTACACGAAGGTGTGGTCGGTGGTGACCTCGAGGGTGGAGGAGTCGGTCTCGGCGGCCTGCATGGTGCCCTGGACCCGTATCTCGCGGTCGGCCAGCTCCACGCGGGAGGGGTCGAAGCGGACCAGCCATCCGGTGGGCGCGTGCCGTCCGTCGGCGGTGGGCCGATTGAAGCTCTGGTCGAACTGGTCGAGCTGGCCGGAGTCGAGCAGCACCCGTACGGGGCGGGTCCGGCCCCCGGTGACCACGCCCGGGTCGAGCGCGGACCGCACGAGGTAGTCCTTCGCGGTGATCAGCGCGGTCACCACCTGGCCGTCGGAGAAGTGCGCGGTGCGCCGGGAGGCGGGGAGCGGCACCCCCTCGGCGCCGATGCGGAACTGCGCCGCCGGACTGCGCGCGTACAGCTCCTCGACGTCGGAGGTGCCGGGCACCTCGCCCTGCGGGGCGAGCGGGATGACGGTCATCCGCAGGGGCTCGGCGGGCCGCTCGGCGGCGGGGTTGCGGTAGGGGTGGCGTACGCCCATGTAGATGGCGGTGCCGAAGGCCACGGCGATCAGCAGGACCAGGATCAGCGCCTGCCGGGACAGGCCGCCACGGCGCAGGGGCGGACGGCGGCGGACGGCGGGCGCGTGGTCGGTGATGCGTTCCTGGGCGGAGTACTCCTGGAGCCGGGCAGCCTGGACGAAGGACTCGTCGAAGACGACGGACCTGTACTCGTCCTCTCCGCCTCCGGGGGCTCCCTCGGGCGTCCCCTCGGGCGGGTCCGAAGGCCCTCCCATACCTTCAGGGTAGGTCCGGGGAGGGCCCGGTAAACGCCCGGCCGTACCCCATATTCTGACAGGTACTCACCAAGCGGATGCCCGGTCTCAGGGGCTGTGGCGCGGGATCACCGGGACGGTCGGCTGGGAGTAGTCGGCCGACGCGGAGGGTGCCGCGCCGCCACGCTCCAGGCCGGTCGAGGCGGGCGGCGGGACCGGGTCCTGACGGTGGGAGGAGGCGCCCCGGTAGACGGCCGAGAAGGCGAGCGCGACCATGCCGATGCCCATCACCAGGGCGAGCATCCAGGCGACGGGGCGGTGCCAGCGCACGTGCCTGCCGTACGGACCCGGGGAGCCGTAGTCGTCCTCCAGGACGTCGGGGTCGTCGTCCGGGACGTCGTAGCCGGGATCGCCCCGGTAGCCGCCGTACCCGTCGTCGTACCGCTCACCGCGCGCACGGGCCCGGTGGGCCTCGGCCTCCGATGCCTCGGCTCTGGCCCGCGCGGCGGCCAGGAGACGTTCGACGGCGGTCGGCTCGTGCACCTCGGCCGCGCGTACGAAGGCCTCGTCGAAGACCACGGAGGCGAACTCTTCGTCCGACACCCCGCGGTCGTGGTCGTCGTCGGGCTCCCAGCCGTCAGGGAACGGCGTGCCCCCCACGTCCTCCGGCACGGATCCAGAGTAGACCTGGGGGGTCATTTTGGGCAGACGGTATGGAAATTCATCCGTTTGCTGAGACGTCCCCCGCCGTCGCTCACCCGGGGTGCGCGGTTCAGCGCCGTACGTGGCCGTCGCCGGTGACGATGTACTTCGTGCTGGTCAGCTCGGGCAGGCCCATGGGTCCCCGGGCATGCAGCTTCTGCGTGGAGATGCCGATCTCGGCGCCGAAGCCGAACTGGCCGCCGTCGGTGAAACGGGTGGAGGCGTTCACCGCGACCGTGGTGGAGTCCACCAGCTGGGTGAACCGGCGGGCTGCCTGCTGCGAGGTGGTGACGATGGCCTCGGTGTGGCCGGAGGTCCACAGCCGGATGTGCTCCACGGCCCGGTCGAGGGAGTCGACGACGGCGGCGGCGATGTCGTGGGAGAGGTACTCGGTCTCCCAGTCCTCCGTGGTGGCCTTGACGACGGTGGCGCGGGAGTCCTTGGCGTACGCCATCACGCGCTCGTCGGCGTGCACGGTGACCCCGGCGTCGGCCAGGGCGTCCAGGGCGCGCGGCAGGAACTCGGCGGCGATGTCCTGGTGGACCAGCAGGGTCTCGGCGGCGTTGCAGACGCCGACCCGCTGGGCCTTGGAGTTGACCAGGATGTCCACGGCCATGTCGAGGTCGGCCGCCGCGTCGACGTAGACGTGGCAGTTGCCGGTGCCGGTCTCGATGACCGGGACGACCGACTCCTGGACGACCGTGTTGATCAGTGAGGCGCCGCCGCGCGGGATGAGCACGTCGACCAGACCCCGGGCGCGCATCAGCTCGCGCACGCTGTCGCGGCTCTCGCCGGGCACCAGTTGCACGGCGTCGGCGGGCAGCCCCGCCCCGCCCACGGCGTCCCGCACCACGCGCACCAGCGCGGTGTTGGACCGGTACGCGGAGGAGGAGCCGCGCAGCAGGACCGCGTTGCCGGACTTCAGGCACAGGGCGGCGGCGTCGACCGTCACGTTCGGACGGCCCTCGTAGATGATCCCGACGACGCCGAGCGGCACCCGGACCTGGCGCAGGTCGATGCCGTTGGGCAGCGTGGAGCCGCGGACGACCTCGCCGACCGGGTCGGGCAGCGCGGCCACGTCCCGCACGTCGGCGGCGATCGCGCGCACCCGCTCCGGGGTGAGCGTGAGCCGGTCGATCATGCCCTCGGTGATGCCCGCCTCGCGCGCCCTGGCCACGTCCTGGGCGTTGGCCTCGACGATCTCACTCGCGCGGACCTCCAGCGCGTCCGCGACGGCGAGCAGGGCGTCGTCCTTGGCGGCGCGCGGCAGCGGCGCGAGGGTGGCGGCGGCCCCCTTGGCGCGGTAGGCGGCCTGGCTGACCGGGGACATCGAGTCGTACGGCGAGAGCGTGGTCATGGGGGAAGGGTAGTGCGGTCGGCCGGCCCGGTCGGCAGGTATCCCAAACCCCGAGACACACGCTCAAAACGGATGCACTCCGACGGGTGTCGCCAGGGCCGGTCCGTAGCCCGCGGCGACGCGCTGGTGGTAGGTGGGCCGGTCGATGACCTCCAGGCCGACGATCTCCCAGGGCGGCAGGCCCGCGGTCTGGCGGTGCTCGCCCCACAGGCGCAGCGCCACGGCGGCCGCGTCGTGCAGGTCGCGGGCCTCCTCCCAGTAGCGGATCTCCGCGTGGTCGTCGGCGTAGCGGCTGGTCAGCAGGAAGGGGTGGTCGTGGGCCAGTTGCTCCAGGGCCCGCCGGACCTCGGCGACCGGCGCCCGTTCGCCGGAGACGCTGAGGGTGACGTGCCACAGGCGCGGGAGGTCGCCGGGTTCGCCGCCCGGACACCGGTCCCCGGCCGCGACGCTGGTCAGGGCGCGCTCGTCGCCGGCCGCACGGGAGCCGGCACCACCGCGAGACGCCGCGGTCCCAGGGCGCACTCGTCTCACGACGGCCTCCTTCACACGCGGACCGGCCCGGGGATCGGGCGGATGTGTCCCTGGGACAAAGTTGAGCAGGCCGCCGGGGGATCGCGGGGCACTTTTGCGGAACGTCCACGACCGAGGGCGGACGTAACGGCGCATTACGGATGCAGGACCACCAGGTCGTCCCTGTGTACGACCTCGCGTTCGTACTCCGGTCCGAGGTCCCGGGCCAGTTCATAGGTCGAGCGGCCGATCAGGAGGGGGATCTCCTTGGCGTCGAAGTTGACCAGCCCGCGGGCCACCGCCCGGCCCTCGCGGTCCCGCAGCTCGACCGGGTCGCCCGCGCTGAACTCGCCCTCGACGCCGGCGATCCCGGCCGGCAGCAGCGACTTGCGGCCCTGCACGACCGCGCGCACCGCGCCGTCGTCGAGGGTGAGCGAGCCCTGCGGGGTGGAGGCGTGCTGGAGCCACAGCAGCCGGTCGGCGGAGCGGCGGCCGGTGGGGTGGAAGTAGGTGCCGGTGTCGCCTCCGGTGAGGGCGTCGGCCGCGTGGATCGCGCTGGTCAGGACGACCTGGATGCCGGCGGCGGCGGCGATCCGCGCGGCCTCGACCTTGGTGACCATGCCGCCGGTGCCGACGCCCGCCTTGCCGGCGCTGCCGATCTCGACGTGGGAGAGGTCCCCGGGGCCCCTGACCTCCGCGATGCGCGAGGTGCCGGGCCGGGCGGGGTCGCCGTCGTAGACGCCGTCCACGTCGGACAGCAGCACCAGCAGGTCGGCGCGGACCAGGTGGGCGACGAGGGCGGCGAGCCGGTCGTTGTCGCCGAAGCGGATCTCGTCGGTGGCGACGGTGTCGTTCTCGTTGACGATCGGGAAGGCGCCCATCGCCAGCAGCTTGTCGAGGGTGCGGGAGGCGTTGCGGTGATGGGCCCGGCGGCTCATGTCGTCGGAGGTCAGCAGCACTTGGCCGACCCGGACGCCGTAGCGGGCGAAGGAGGCGGTGTAGCGGGCGACCAGCAGTCCCTGGCCGACGCTGGCGGCGGCCTGCTGCCGGGCGAGGTCGGTGGGCCGGCGGCGCAGGCCCAGCGGGGCGAGACCGGCGGCGATGGCACCGGAGGAGACGAGGACGATCTCCCGCTCTCCCCCGCTCGCACGTCTTGCGCCACCACCCTCGGCCGGGGCACCGCGGGCCGCCCCCTCGTTCCGGGTCTTGGCGAGCACGTCGACGAGCGCGTCGACGCGGTCGGCGTCCAGACCGCCCGCCGCAGTGGTCAGCGACGAGGAGCCGATCTTGACGACGATCCTGCGTGCCTCGCCCACGGCCTGCCTCGCGCCTGCCACCTTGCCGCCCGTCCCTCACGTCGATCGGTCGCTCGCCAGGCAATCTACGCGAAGCACCCCCGCGTGCGCTCGGGCGTTCCACCCTCCGGACATGCGCACCGTGACCGCCCGCTCACGCACCGCGCCCAGCGGAAAAGTTGCGTTGGTTGCCCATAGAAATCAAACATTCCGTGAACGTATTTTGAACGGCGTGCCCCACAACGTTCGCCCCACGAAGCGCATCCTGCTCAGATCGGGGAAGAGCCCCCATGACGTCCTGTCCGTGGAGGAGGCCCTCCACCGTGACGTCATCGCCACCAACTCCGGCAACCTGATCTTCAGCGACGCCGCGCACAAGATCCTCGAGACGCCCGGCACGGAGGTGGTCTCGAACAGGATGCGGACCGAGGTGGCCGCGGCGGAGCGCATCAACGAGGAGTACGACGCCTTCGTCGTGCCGCTCGCCAACGCCTTCCGCCCGTCCTTCGAGCCGGGCCTGAAGCGGCTCACGCGGCTGATCGGCAGGCTGAGGATCCCCGTGGTCGTCCTCGGGGTCGGCGCGCAGACCGGGCTGAACTACAACCCGGCGCGGCTGAAGCCGATCGAGCCGTCCGTGCGCGCCTTCGTCTCCGCGGTGCTCGACCGCAGCGCCTCGATCGGGGTACGGGGCGAGTTCACCGAGAAGTACCTCAACGACATGGGATTCCGCGACGTCGAGGTGATCGGCTGCCCGTCGCTGTTCATGTACGGCAAGGAACTCGCCGTACAGAAGCGGACGCAGGAGCTGACCGAGGGCTCGCGCATAGCCGTCAACGGCTCGCACAGCGCCGTGCGCAAGCTGGGCATGGACCGGATCATCTCGCGCACCCACGCCCGCTACCCCAACCTGCGGTTCATCGGCCAGAACCTCAGCGACGCCAAGCAGCTGCACTGGCGGGACCTGTCCGACCCGAACGGGAAGGTCACCGCGATGCCGACGCATCCCGACCACCCGATGTACCGCGAGGGCAAGGTCCGCGTCTACGTCGACCCGGTCACCTGGATCGACGACCTGCGGGACTTCGACTTCTCCTTCGGCTCACGCATCCACGGCAACATCGCCGCGCTGCTGGCCGGTACGCCCGCGACCGTACTGTGCGCGGACTCGCGGACGCTGGAGCTGTGCCGCTACTTCGAGATCCCGCACCGGCGGATCGACGAGCTGCCCGAGGACGTCGACCCGGCACGACTGTACGAGGAGGCCGACCTCAGCGCGCTGACGGGCCACCACCACGAGCGGTTCGAGCGGTTCACGGCGTTCCTGGACCGCAACGGCCTGGAGAACACCTTCTCGCACGGCGACGGCGGCGCGGCCTTCGAGAAGAGACTGCGCGCGCTGGACTTCCCGGCGGGAGTGCGCCCCTGGACCGACACGGACCTCGCCTCCCTCGCCTCGCGCATGGGCTGGCTGAACCACCAGGTGAGCGAACTGACCGCGGAGAACACCCGGTTGAAGCGGGACCTGGACCGTACGAAGGCAGGTGTGCGCAGGTTCGCGGCCGCCCCGGCGACCGCGTCGGTGTACCGCCGGGCCCGCCGCGTGGTGGGCGCTCCGCTGCGCAGGGCACTGCGGAAGGGGCGGTCCTAGGGAGTGTCGTTCGGATCGGGCCGACTTTCGGGGAACGGCGCCTTGCGGCCGGACACGATCCGAACGAACCCCCCAGACCCCGCCGGGCGGGCCCGGCGGGGCCCTGGCATCCTGCGGTCACTCCACACGTCGAGGACACGCGCGTGTCGTCCGGAGGTCGGCACGCGTTAACCCGGGCGCCCGTTCTGCGCCGACCCTGGAGTGACCGCAGTGCCCGAACCTTCGTCCCATCGGCGGCGGATCGCCGTTCAGTTGCTCGTCCTCGCCGCCCTGACGGCCGCCTTCGTCGCGCAGGCCACAGCCGCGCTGCACCCCCATGTGGCCCTGCTGCTCGTCTCCACCTCCGTGTCCCTGGCGGTGGAGGGTGTGCTGTACCGGTGGCAGCCCGGCATGCTGTCACTGTTCGCCAAGTCGCACGCGGACATCACCGTCCGCCATGTGCTGCGCGATCTGCTGCTGGTGGTGGGCCTGCTGCGGCTCGGGGAACAGGACCGGGAGACGCAGTACGCACCGCTCGTCGCCGGACTGCTGGCCTTCTACGTGCTGCACTGCGCGATCCAGGCGGTGTCCGTGCTGGTCCGCCGGACCCGCACGCTGCCCGTGGTGACCCGGAACGTCGACGCCTCGGCGCTGCGCCTGTCCCCCGCCCCACCCCTGCTGCTGCGCCGCCCCGGCCACCGGCTGCTGGTGTTCGGCCTGCCCGCGACGGCCGGGCTGACGGCGACGGCGGTCACCGACGATCCCCGGTACGCGGCGGCCGGTGTCGCGCTGGCGCTGCTGCTCACGTCCCTGGGCCTGGGGGCGCTGCTGCTGCGGCTGCTGCCCGGCCGGCGTCCGGCGGACGAGCAGGCGGTGCTCGACTGGTTCGACGCGTGGCTGGCCGAGTACCGGCCCACGGTCGGTCTGTACTTCTCCGGCGGCCCCTCCTCCGCCTACCAGGCCAACATGTGGCTGGGGCCGCTGGCCGGGCTCGGCGGACGGCCGGTGATCATCCTGCGCGAGCGGTTCATGGTCCCGAGGATCGCGGCGACCGACGTGCCCATCGTGTGCCTGCCGAAGGTGTCCACGCTGATGCGGTTGGAGCAGTCCACGCTCCAGGTCCTCATCCACCCGTCGAACTCCGGCAAGACCTCCCAGGTGCTGCGCATTCCCACGATCAAGCACACGTTCGTCAACCACGGGGAGAGCGACAAGCTGTCGTCCTGCAACCCGTACGCGAAGGCCTACGACGAGGTGTGGGTGGCCGGTCCGGCGGCGCGTGAGCGGTACGCGCTGGCCGATGTGGGCGTCGAGGACAAGGACGTGGTGGAGATCGGGCGCCCGCAGCTGGACGTCGTACGCCCGTACGCGGGCCCGCCCACCAGCGCGTACACCACCGTGCTGTACGCGCCGACCTGGGAGGGCTGGGACGGCCATCCGGGCAACACGTCGGTGATCACGGCCGGCGAGAACCTGGTGCGGGCCCTGCTCGCGGACCCGGGGGTGCGGCTGCTGTACAAGCCGCATCCGCTGACCGGCTCGGTCGACCCGCGGGCGGGCGCGGCCGACCGGCGCATCCGGGAGCTGATCCGGGCGGCGAACCGGGAGCGGTCCGCGTCGCGTCCCGCGCCCTCGGCGGAACTGGCGCCGCGCACCGCGGAGTTGGACCGGCTCACCACGGCCGCGTTCCGGGCGGGCGCCGATCAGGTCGAGCGGATGCTGGTGCAGTCCGCCCCGGAGCCGGGCCGGGCGGAGGCGGTGGCGCGGGCGACGGCGGCCTGGGAGGAGGCGTACTGGGCGTCGCTGCCCGAGGGGGAGCACCACATCGTCACGGACGCCCGCCCCGAGCTGTACGCCTGCTTCAACGTGGCCGACCTGCTGATCAGCGATGTGTCGAGCGTGATCAGCGACTTCCTGGCGAGCGGGAAGCCGTACGCCGTGGCGAACACCAGCGGGCTGCCCGAGGAGGCGTTCCGCGCGGCGTTCCCGACGGTGGCGGCGGCGACCGTGCTGACGCCGGACGCGGCCGGGGTGCCGGCCCTGCTGGAGTCGGTGCGCCATCCGGAGACGGACGAACTGGCCGAGGCGCGGGCGGAGTTGAAGCTGCGACTGCTGGGCCCGGCGGAGCCGACGTCCCAGGAGCGCTTCGCCGCGGCCGTACGGGCCCTGTGCGCGGCGGCGCGGGAACACCGGGCCCGTACGGCGCTGAGGGCCACCGCGGAACTGCCCGGCCAGCGCCGGGAGGCTCCCGCGGAAGCGGGGGCCGGAGCCCCCGGAGCCGGCGCGGTCTGACGACCGGGTCCGGTCGCCCCGGCCCGGCCCGACGACCGGCCCGACGTTCGGCCCGACGTCCGGCCCGGGGCAACCGGCCCGGGGCAACCGGCTCGGGGCAACCGGCCACTGGTCCCACGGCACCGGGGACCGGTCCCCGTAGACGGGACATGCCAAGCCCGCCAAGCCACGACCGACCGGCCGCGCGCCGCCGGTCCAGGCAGGACGGCCAGTCCAGGGCAGGACGCCCGATCCAAGGCAGGACAGCCGATCCAAAGCGGGACGCCCGGTCCAAGGCAGGACAGCCGATCCAAGGCAGGACGCCCGATCCAAAGCGGGACAGCCGGTCCAAGGCAGGACGCCCGGCACCGTCGGCTCAAACCGGCCCGAGCCGAAAACGGTCTGGGCCGTCGAGGTCCCCCGGCCCCGGCGGCCTCACGCCGCCGCGGCCGGGCCGTCCGGTGTGGTCCTGAAGAAGGCGGGCAGCTTGCGGCGGGCCTTGCGCGCGGCGCGGCGCAGGACGGAACGGGCGCCGCCCTCGCGGTAGCCGGGAACGGCGCGGGACTCACGCGGGGAGGCCAGGTACACGGAGTCGGGGATGCCCGCCGCACTGTCACGGAAGTGCGGGTAGGCGAGGTAGACGCGGCGGCCCCGCTTCTCCAGCCGCGCCGGCGCCTGCTGCTTCGTCCGCACGAACTGCAGTACGTCCATGAGGAGTTCCAGCCGCTGCTCGGCCACCAGGTGCAGCCGCAGCCGCTCCTCGACCTTCAGCCGCTCGGCGACGCCCTCGGTCCAGTGGACGTCCATCAGCGGCCGCGCCAGCGACAGTTTGCGCCGCCGGACGTCATCGCCGTCCTTGAGGAACCGGGGGCCGAACTGCGGCAGCAGGGTGATGGTGAAGGGCCGCACCATGAGCCGGTCGCGCCGGGGGCCCTCGGGGACGAGGTCGGCGATCAGGTTCATCAGGGCGCGGGCGGAGTCGAACCGCAGTTCGTAGCCGCCGCTCTTGGTGACGTGCTTGCCGTCGTCGCGGCCCACCAGGTAGTAGCAGGTGTGGTCGGCGACCACGGAGACGCCGTCCGCCCGCAGGTACGCCTCCATGGTGAACAGCGCGTCCTCGCCGGTGAACAGCGACTCGTCGAACCGTATGCCGTGCCGGTCCAGCAGCTCGCGGCGGAACAGCTTCTGCGCGCTGAGCGTGAACATGATGTTGGAGGAGAAGACGTCGGTGCGCTCCAGCGTCTCGCCCCACATGGACTTCGGCGCGCTGCGGTTGACGCCCTCGACCCGGCCCAGCACCACATCGGTGCCGGCGCGGTCGGCCATGGCCACCATCCGCTCGAGGGCCTCGGGGCCCAGCCGGTCGTCGGCGTCCAGGAAGAAGACGTAGCGCCCGGCGGCCTTGTCCAGGCCCACGTTGCGCGGGCCGCTGGGGCCGCCCGAGTTCTCCTGCCGGAGCACGGTGACCGGCATCGGCGCGCGGTCCGCGAACTCCGTCAGGTACTCCCCCGTGCCGTCGGTCGAGCCGTCGTCGACCGCGATGACCTCGATGCGCTCCGGACCGATGGTCTGTAACTCCACGGAGGCCAGGCACTCGACCAGATAGGGCATCGCTTCGTACGCCCCGATGACCACGGTGACATCAGGCTGCGTCACGGTCACGTTTCCCCCTCATCACGGGATAGTCCCCCGTTTCGCGTCATTCGCTACTGATTAGACGGGTGTTCGAGGGGGAAGGTTGCCCGGCACCTCTGCCTTAGTGGCTCACGTCACACCGCGCCGTCCCTCCTCGGTCACGCACCTGAAAAGGCTCGGCCCCCGAGGATCAACTCCTCGGGGGCCGAGCCCAGTTGGACCTGCGAGGCCGGTCAGCCCGCGTTTATGCCGTCCGCCTCACCGGCCGCCGACGCCCGCTGGCCGGGCACCGCGTCCGCCAGCTCCACGTCGGGGCCGCCGGTCGTGATCCGGGACGTCTGGCCGAGGTTGCGCGTCTCGGCCTTCAGCGCGAGCTGCGCGACGGCGGTGTTGAACTGGTCGATGGACTTGGGCTCGTCCGGGCCGAGCAGGTAGCGCTTGAGCTCACCGCGGTCCTCGGCCAGCGGGTCGGCGGCCGGGTCACGGACGGCGTCGAGCAGCCCGCCCAGCTCGGCCGCGCTGTTGGACAGGATCACCGCGGCACGCACCGCCGTGTTCTGCCGCTTGAACTCCTCCACGCCGAGTTCGGCGGAGTCCGTGACCGCGTACGGCTTGCCGCTGGCGATGAAGTCGGAGACCACGCTGGAGATGTCGGAGACCATCGCGTCGGAGACGTTGAAGCAGTCGTACAGACGCGGCTGGGAACCCGTGATGACGCGGTGCTCCCACTCGGGGAAGGAGCGCCAGTACGCGGCGTTCCACTCCTCGCGCAGCCGGGCGGTCTCCTCGTGCCGGGCCACGTCGACCAGCCCGTCGCGGGTGGCCTCGGCCTCGTCGCCCTTGTCGGTGCCGACGGCCAGCTCGGCCAGCCGGGCCTCGATGCGCGCCAGTTCCGCCCTGGCCCGCGTCTGTTCGGCGGTGTCGGCGGTGAAGCGCGCGTCGGCGGCGCGCTCGGCGGCGGCCTTCTCGATCAGCGCGACGATCCGCTGGTGGGCGGCCTTCGCCCGCGCGCTGCGGGTGCCGGTGAAGGGGTGCGGCTTGTACAGCACTCGCACCGCCGGGTCGGCCTCGACCAGCTTCTTCACGATGGTCTCGCCGGCCAGCAGGATCGAGGTGTTGCCGGGGTTGTCGTCCCAGCCCTCCCAGGTGGGGGCGTACAGGACCGTCGGGCAGCGTCCGTCGGCGGCACCGCCGGGCACTCCCTGCCAGGTCTGGATCGGGGCCAGCTGCGGGCGGCCGACCTCGACGATGTCGTCGTCGCGGACACCGACGTCGGCGATGGCGTAGCGGTCGCGGCCCGCGCGGCCGGCCGTCCACACCTCGTCGTAGACCTTGCTGAACGGGTTGACGCTGGCGAGCTTGTCGCTGTCGCCGTGGCCGATGAAGACGTGCTTCATGGTGGGTACGCGCAGCAGGTGGATGTTCTTGCCGACGTTCGCCGCGTACAGCGCGACCCGCACCGTGGACAGGTCCATGTTCATCAGGTGCACCCCTCCGGGCACGCAGATGACGGGGACCGTGGTGGGCGCCAGGTTCTGCAGGATGACCCGCTCGCGCAGGATGACCAGCGGACGGGTGTCCAGCTGCTCCATGGTCTCCAGCCACATGTTGACCTGGTAGGCGGAGTCCTTGGAGCCGGAGAAGTACAGCACCGTCTCCGGGCGGTACTCGCGCAGCCAGCCGTCGACCGCGGCCAGCACCTTGTCGGCCTTCGGCGGGATCTTCCGGCCGCGCACGTAGGGCACCAGGACGGCGACGTACAGGATGCCCAGGGCCAGCGTGACGCCGATGCCCGTGTACCCGACGGCGGCCGACTCCAGCTGCGCGCCGACGAGTATGCCGGCGACGGCCGCGAGGTCGAGGTGGAGCATCTTCTCCGCGGCGCGGTGCAGCAGCACGCGCGGCGGGGCGTCGGGGATGCGGACGCGGGAGGCCAGGTCGACGTTGCGGGTGGCGACCGGCATGCGGCGGCGGTTGCGGATCAGGGTGGCCAGCGCGCCGTGCGGGGCCTGGAGACCGTAGAAGGCGATGAAGCAGGCGATCGCCCCGTAGTAGATCAGGTTGTCCGCGAGGGACAGGCGGGCCAGCAGCAGGATCAGCAGCAGCTGTCGGATCAGGAAGCGGATCGACAGGCCCGCCCGCACCTTGCTGAGACGGTTGACCAGATAGCTGCCCTTGCGGTGCAGATAGTGGTCCGCCAGGTACGTCACGGCGGCCGCCGCCGCGAAGGCGGGAATGCTCGGGACGAGCGCGGCCAGCATGAGGCAGGGGAAGCCCAGCATCATGAGGACCGCCGCGGCCAGTTCGGCCGCGCTGCCCACCCGGGCGACGCGAATAGCGGTGGATATCACGGAGAACCTGCTCTTGGAGGGGGAGTGCCGGTTGTGTGCCTGCGGGTAATTCGGGAGGTACGGATTCAGGCCCCGGCGAACTCCCGTCGCTGGACTGCGTTAACGGGAGGCCGCAGAGGCCTGAATTACCGAAGACTATTTGACGGCAATTATTACACGCCGTCCTGACGGTCCAGCACGGAGGCCAGCGCCTGCTCGAACCCGGAGGCGCGCGCGGCGCCCGCCGTGGGGTCCTGCTGGCGTACGTCGATGACATGGCCGGTGAGCTCGGACAACAGCACGTCCAGCGACGTACGGGCCACCGCCTCGGAGGACAGCAGGCTGCCCGCGGGCTCCTGCCCGAAAGCCTTGGTGCGCATCGGCGTGGCGGTGCGTTCCGGGTTGATGCAGTTCACCCGGACGGCGTCACCGGCCCACTCGTCGGACAGGGCCTGGGTGAGGTTCACCATCGCGGCCTTGGTCGAGGAGTACAGGCTGTACTCGGCGCGCCCGCGGGTGTAGCTGCTGGAGGTGTACAGCAGCAGCTGTCCCTTGCTCTCGGCCAGGTACTTGTACGCGGACCGGGCGATCTGCACCGGGGCCAGGTAGTTGACCTTCAGCGCCTCCTCGATGGTGGCGTTGTCGGTCTCGGCCAGCTTGCCGATGCGCAGTACGCCCGCGGTGTTGACGACGTAGTCGATGCGGCCGGTCTCGGCGTACGCCTTCGACAGCGCGTCGTCGACCTCCTCCGGGTTCTCCACGTGGGTGCCGGTGGTGGAGCGGCCCAGCGCGTAGACGGTGGCGCCGTAGGACTCGGCGAGGGCGGCGATGTCCTGGCCGATGCCGTACGAACCGCCGAAGACGACCATGGTCTTGCCGGTGAGCAGCCGGCGGTAGACGTCCTCGCCCTTCTGCGCGGGCGCGGCGGTGGAGGCGAGCTGGTAGAGCTTGTCGGCGATGAAGACGTCGACGGGCTGGGTGACCTTCATGTTGTACTCGTCGCCCGCCACGACGTGGATCGGCACGTCCGGCAGGTACTTGAGCACGACCGAGCAGTCGTCCGTGGCCTGGAAGTTGGGGTCGCCGGCGGCGACCTCGTAGGCGCGGCGGATCGTGGACAGCTTGAAGGCCTGCGGGGTCTGGCCGCGGCGCAGCCGGGAGCGGTCCGGGATCTCGGTGATGAACTCGCCGTCCTCGCCGTGCGTGCGCGTGACGATGATGGTGTCCGCGGACGGGATGGCCACGTCGACGGCCTGGAAGCGCTCCAGCGCGGTCACGCAGTCGTCGATGACGCGCTGCGACAGCAGGGGGCGTACGGCGTCGTGGAAGAGGACGTTGCGGTCCTCGCCCTCGGCCAGGCCCTCACCGAGCGCGGCGATGGCCCGCTCGGTGGTCTCGTTCCGGGTCGAGCCGCCCTCGATGACCTGGGTGACCTTGGTGAAGCCGGCCTTGGCGACGATCTTCTCCACGTCGGGCACGTATCCCGGCGCCATCAGCACGATGATGTCGTCGATGGAGTCGGCCTTCTCGAAGGTGGTCAGGGTGTGCTCGATGACTGCCTTGCCGGCGATCTTCAGCAGCTGCTTGGGGATCGACAGACCCACCCGCTGACCGGTACCGCCGGCCAGGATCACTGCGGTCGTACGGGGCTTGGCTATGCGCTGGGACACAGGTGACCTACCTTGGGGCGACAGGGAACTTCGAAATGGTCCCACTTGTGGTTACCGCAGTGCAAGGTGAGCGACCTCCGCCGCATATGTGCGCGCAACCTGTCATTCACCTAGGACCCCTGGTACTCCGTGAGGGTTCCCGGGACCTCTGGTGAATTGCTGTGAGTAACTGCACAGGAGTTATGCCATTGCTGTGCGTGACACAGGTGACGGCACCGGCTCGCTCGGCGCGGGCGCAGCCGTTCCGGACCGCGGTGACCGGGGACCTTCACGAGTTCCTTCGACGATGTCCGGTGAACGGTACGCCCTTTGCCGGCGCCGGCCGTCGCGGCGACCGCGGTGAGCGCCCCGAACAGCGCCTGCGCTGCCGCTTCGGGCGCGAGCCGCGGCTCACCCGCGGGCACCGGGGAGTCCGGTACGGCGGACGGCGGGCCGGGGTCGCCGGGGGCGCGCACGCCCCTGCCGCCGATCCGCGCCGCCGCCTCGGCGCCGATAGCGGCGGCGGCTTCCGGAGCCCCTCACGGGGTACGGATCTTCACGTCCTGAGAGGCGGGACCGCACGAGTTCTTCATATGAGCGATCGCGCCCTGGCGCACCAGCCTCGAATACAGCTTCCGCCGGGAGATCATTGCCGCGGAATTCCTTATTAAGATTCCGCAGCATTTCGGTCTCGGCGAGGGTGAGGGAACGGTTCACGGTCTCCGGACCCGGTTTCCACGGTCCGCCGGGGAGTCCGACTGCTGCCACTGCGGGGGCGTGACCCGCACGAGAGGGCGCGGGGACCTGGACGTGCGCCCGGTCCCCGCCGCGCCGCTCGACGACACGTGCGACGACCGTCTCGTCCTCCGTGTCGGCGAAGAACGCGCTGCCGATGACGGAGGTGCGTGCGCCGGCGGGACCGCCGCCGTGGTGCCGGCCGCCCGGGGTTCGTCCTCCGTGCGGTCCGTGTCCATGCCGAGGCACGGTAGACGGACTTCCTGAGGGTGGCCCGAGAGGAGCCCGGGACCCGGGTGAGTGCCCGGCTCCTCCCGTCGGGCGGCGGGCTCAGACCAGGTGGACGCCGGGCCGGCCGGCCTCGACCCGCAGCCTGGCCAGGGTGCTCGGCGTGGCGCGCGGCGCCACGACGGTGTCGACCACCCGCACGCGCGCGTCGATGCCGTCGCGGCGGATGTCGAACAGGTGGTAGCCGCGGTGGGCGTCGAGCAGCTTCCAGTGCGGGTTGTCCGCACGCCGCGGGTCCCACTGCGCACGGAAGGCTGCCTGGTCCTGGTCGCCGTTGCTGGAGATGGAGGTGCCGACGAACTCGGCGCCCACGACCGCCGACCTCGGGTCGGCGAAGTCCGCCTTCAGGTCGCTGATCATCGTCAGGTGCCGGTCACCGGTGAGCACGACCGGGTTGCTGACCCGCCGGAACTCCTGGAGCAGGGCGTTGCGTTCGGCCTGGTAGCCGTCCCAGGCGTCGTAGAACCAGAGCTTGCCCTCGCCGACCTGGAGGTCGGTCTCGGCCATCATGATCTGGGAGGCGATCAGGTTCCAGCGGGCGGGCGAGTGGCGCAGCCCGTCGACCAGCCACCGCTTCTGCGCGGCCCCGAGCATGGTCAGCGACGGGTCCTGGGCGCCTTCCTGAGTGGTGGCCTGGTCGCTGCGGTACTGGCGGGTGTCCAGCACGTTGAGCCGGGCGAGCCGCCCGAACTCCAGCCGGCGGTACATGCGGATGTGCGGTCCGTTCGGAACGGCGGTGGCGCGGACCGGCATGTGCTCGTAGTACGCCTGGTAGGCGGCCGTCAGCCGGGCCACGAAGGCGTCGTGCGCCTGCTTGCCGGGGTCCTGCGGGATGTCGCCGGCGAAGTCGTTGTCGACCTCGTGGTCGTCGAAGGTGACCACGAAGGGGGCGTTCGCGTGCATCTCCGCGAGGTCCGGGTCGGAGCGGTACTGGGCGTACCGGTTGCGGTACTGGGTCAGGCTGTACGGCTCGCCCGTGCCCTCGTGCCGCCGTACACCGGTCGCCGAGGGGGTGGACTCGTAGATGTAGTCGCCGACGAACACCACGACGTCCGGGTCCTGCTGCAGCATGTCGGCGTACGGGGTGAAGTAGCCGTGCTGCCAGTTCTGGCAGGAGGCGAGGGCGACCCGGAGGTTTCCGCCGGAGCTGTCCGGGGCGGGCGCGGTGCGGGTGCGGCCGACGCGCGAGAGCTGCCCGCCGGCGCGGAAGCGGAACCAGTACGTGGTGTCCGGGCGCAGCCCGCGCACGTCCACGTGGACGCTGTGTCCGTGGGCGGGGCGGGCCTGGGCGGTGCCCTGGCGGACGATCTTCTTGAAGCGGGTGTCCCGGGCGATCTGCCACTCCACGGGAACGGTGCGGTCGGGCATGCCGCCGCCGTTCAGCGGGTCCGGGGCGAGCCGGGTCCACAGCACGATTCCGTCCGGCAGCGGGTCGCCGGAGGCGACTCCCAGGCCGAACACGCCGTCGGGCAGCGGTCTTCCGGCCGCCTGGGCGCCGGCCGGCAGCCACAGCTGGGCGGAGGCCGCGGCGCCGAGCGCGGCGGCACCGGCGGTCAGAACGCGGCGGCGGTCTGGCGACATTGCTCCGGTCATCGGCGAACTCCCCTGCCTCACGTGCCTCTTGGACACTGGGAAGCTCGCCGTCCGGGCGGTACGCCCGCTGAACGCCGTGATGCGCGTGCATGACAAGCAGAGAGACAACAGGAAACCCGCCGCGGCACGGGAACATCCCGTTGCCGCGACGGGTCCGTCAGGTGAGCGGCGGACGACGGCCCGTCTTCGGCCCGCCTCTCGGCCGTACGGGGCCGGTCGCGGTCAGTCGGCGAAGGCGGTGCCCAGTCCGGCCCCGGTCGCCACGGTGCCGAGGGTGCCCGCGCCGAAGGCCGTGGTGCCGTTGGGGCTCACCACGGTCGTCGGGGAGGAGCGGAAGTACCACACCGACCCGGCGCCGGAGTTCTCCCCCGGCGCACCGACGGCGAGGTCGGCGAGCCCGTCGCCGTTCGCGTCACCGAGGTGGGTGGCCCGGCCGAACCCGTCGTTCCGCTCGGCGCTGCCCGGCACGTTCGCGGTGTTCTGCGTGACCGCCCGGGCGCCGGCCCCGGTGAGTCCGCTCGCGGTGCCGCGCAGTACGACGACCGAGCCCGCGCTCGCCACACTGCCGAGGTCCTCGCCGGGCAGCCCGGTGACGACGTCCGGGTAGCCGTCGCCGTCGACGTCGCCTATCCGTACGTCGGTGCCGAAGGCGTCGTCGTCCTCGGCGCTGCCGGGCACACCGGGGGTGTCCTGGTTGACGAAGACCGCCCGGGCACCGTCGGGGCCCTCAGGGGTGCCGGGGATCCAGGTGACGCGGCCGCCCTTGACGTGCGGGTGGTCGAGGTCGCTGTCGTAGCCGTCCACGGCCCGCCCGACCACGATGTCGTCGACCCCGTCGGCGTTCACGTCCCCGACGTCGAGGTTCTCCCCGCCCTGCAGCCGGCCGCCGTCGGCGTCGTCCACGACGGTGTACGGGGTCAGCCCGTCCCGGGTGCCCGCCCAGTACACGACCCGCCGGGCGTCGTACTCGTCGCCGTCGTTCTCGGTGGCGACGACATCCGTCACGCCGTCGCCGTCGACGTCACCGGCGGCGAGGTCGAGGACCCGGCTGTCGAACTCGTCCTTGACCACCTGCTCGCCGCCCGCACCGGCACCGTCCCGGCCGAAGGGCCCGCCGACGACCCGCAGATCGTGCAGGTTCTCCACGGTCACCAGGTCCGGGCCGCCGTCGCCGTCGACGTCCCCGACGGTCAGGTGGCCGGCGGCGCCGAGGCCGTCGTAGGTGTTCCGGCCGGACGCGAGCGCGGCACCGCCGGACAGACCCCGGGGACCGCCCCACAGCACCTCGACCATTCCGGCGTCCGCTCCCCCGTCCGCGGTGTCCTCGCGGCCGACGCCGACGACGAGATCCGCGTAGCCGTCCCGGTCGAGGTCGGCGGTGGCGAGCGCGCTGCCGAACTCGTCGTCCGTCTCGGCGCTGCCGGGCACCCCGGCGGTGTTCTGGCTGAACACCTGACGGGTGGCGGTGCGCAGACCGTTCGCCGACCCGTACAGGACGGCGACGTAGCCCGCGCCCTCCTTGCCGTCCACCGTCGCGGTGGGGGCGGCCACGGCGAGGTCGGCGTAGCCGTCGCCGTTGAAGTCGTCGTGCGGGCCGGTCGTGCCGGCGGCGGCCGGCTGCTGGGCGGGGACGGCGTACGCACCCGGCACCGCGAGCGCGCAGGCGACGAGTGCGACGCCGGTCGCGAGCGCGATCCGTGCGGGGCGGGAGAGGTACCGGCGTGGGGAAGGCGTGGCCATGGGGGGATTCCTGTCGTAGAACCGGTTTGGCTTCCGTGATCTACGACTCGCCGGAACCCCCCTGGGTTGCCCCGCCGTTCACCACGACTTCACCCGGTGTCACTCCGCCTGGAACGGCTGGAAGTCGTCGTACGCCCGCTCGACGTCGTCCCGCTCGGCCTGCCGGTCGCGTCGCCGCTGCGCCGCCGGGCGGGGTGCCTCGAAGCGGTGGTCCTCGCCGCGCCGGCCGAGCATCTCGGCGCCGGACGTCAGGGACGGCTCCCAGTCGAAGACGACCGCGTTGTCCTCGGGTCCGATGGCGACGCCGTCGCCCGACCGGGCACCGGCCTTCACCAACTTCTCCTCGACACCGAGGCGGTTGAGCCGGTCGGCGAGGTAGCCGACGGCCTCGTCGTTGTTGAAGTCGGTCTGGCGGACCCAGCGCTCGGGCTTCTCGCCCCGCACGCGGTACAGCCCGTCCTCCTCGCGGGTGACGGTGAAACCGGCGTCGTCCACGGCCTTGGGCCGGATGACGATCCGCGTCGCCTCCTCCTTCGGCTTGGCGGCCCGCGACTGGGCCACCAGCTCGGCGAGCGCGAACGACAGCTCCCTCAGCCCCATGTGCGCGACGGCCGACGCCTCGAAGACGCGGTAGCCGCGCGCCTCCAGGTCGGGCCGCACCATCTCGGCGAGGTCCTTGCCGTCCGGTACGTCGATCTTGTTGAGCACGACGATGCGGGGGCGGTTGCCGAGACCGCCGTACTGCCGCAGCTCCTCCTCGATGATGTCGAGGTCGGAGACGGGGTCGCGGTCGGACTCGAGCGTGGCGGTGTCCAGCACATGCACGAGCACACTGCACCGCTCCACATGCCGCAGGAACTCCAGCCCGAGCCCCTTGCCCTGGCTGGCCCCGGGGATGAGGCCCGGCACGTCGGCGATCGTGTACACGGTCGACCCGGCGGTGACGACACCGAGGTTCGGGACCAGGGTGGTGAACGGATAGTCGGCGATCTTCGGCTTGGCGGCGCTGAGCACGGAGATCAGCGACGACTTGCCGGCACTGGGATACCCCACCAGCGCCACGTCGGCGACGGTCTTCAGCTCCAGGACGACGTCCTGCAGGTCCCCCGGCTCACCGAGCAGCGCGAACCCGGGCGCCTTGCGCCGCGCGGAGGCGAGTGCGGCGTTGCCGAGCCCGCCGCGTCCGCCCTGGGCGGCGACGAACGAGGTCCCGTGCCCCACCAGGTCGGCGAGCACGTTCCCCGCCTTGTCCAGGACGACGGTCCCGTCCGGCACGGGAAGGACCAGGTCCTGCCCGTCCTTGCCGCTGCGGTTGCCGCCCTCGCCGGGCTTGCCGTTGGTGGCCTTGCGGTGCGGGGAGTGGTGGTAGTCGAGCAGGGTGGTGACGGACTGGTCGACGGTGAGGATCACATCGCCGCCGCGTCCGCCGTTCCCGCCGTCGGGCCCGCCGAGCGGCTTGAACTTCTCACGGTGGACGGAGGCACAGCCGTGGCCTCCGTTACCCGCGGCGACATGCAGCTCGACGCGGTCCACGAAGGTGGTCATTGGGGGTGCCTCCAGCACTGCGAGAACGTACGGATCAGTGGTTGGTGTAACACGCGAAAGGCGGACCCGCTTCCCACCGGGGAAGTGAGGTCCGCCTCGCGAAAGCTTCCGATCAGGCGACCGGAACGATGTTCACGACCTTGCGGCCACGGCTGGTGCCGAACTGCACCGAACCGGCCTGCAGCGCGAACAGCGTGTCGTCGCCGCCGCGGCCGACGCCGGCGCCCGGGTGGAAGTGGGTGCCGCGCTGGCGGACCAGGATCTCACCCGCGTTGACGACCTGACCGCCGAAGCGCTTCACGCCGAGGCGCTGAGCGTTGGAGTCACGACCGTTCCGGGTGGACGATGCGCCCTTCTTGTGTGCCATCTCTCCTCAGTCCCTTACTTCGCAGCCGCGGGGATCTCAGTGACCTTGATCGCCGTGTACTGCTGGCGGTGGCCCTGACGACGGCGGTAGCCGGTCTTGTTCTTGTAGCGCAGAATGTCGATCTTCTGGCCCTTGTGGTGGTCCACGACCTCGGCCTGGACCTTGATGCCGGCCAGCACCCACGGGTCACTGGTCACGGCGTCGCCGTCGACGACGAGCAGGGTCGAGAGCTCGACCGTGTCGCCGACCTTGGCGGTGGAAATCTTGTCAACCTCAACGATGTCGCCGACAGCAACCTTGTGCTGGCGACCACCGCTGCGCACGATGGCGTACACGCGGATCTCACTCTCATTCGAAGACCGGCACCCCCGCAGTCCAGCCGCTCACGACACGCGAACAGCCTCTCCGGAACACCGTGTGCTCCGGAGGAAGAGGTTTACGGGGATGTGGCATGTCACTAAACACGCCGACGGCCCAGATTACGGGGCCCCGGCCGAACGGGTCAAACCGGAGCGGGGCGGCGGGCCGGACCGCCCCGGCGGCGGGTCCGGTCCGGGCGGCTCAGCCGCCGAGGCTCTCGCGGTAGGCCACGCACGCCTCGTAGGAGGGCAGCAGGCCCTGCTCGCGGGCCTCGGCCAGGGTGGGCGCCTGTTCGTCCTTGGGGGAGAGCAGCGGCGTGAGGCCGTCGGGCCACTCGATGCCGAGCGCCGGGTCGAGCGGGTGGATGCCGTGCTCGCGCTCGGGGGCGTACCCCTCGGAGCAGAGGTAGACCACCGTGGCGTCGTCGGTGAGCGCCATGAAGCCGTGGCCGAGGCCCTCGGAGAGGTAGACCGCGTGGTGGTCCCGGTCGTCCAGGCGGACCGCCTCCCACTGGCCGAAGGTGGGCGAGCCGGTCCGGATGTCCACGATCACGTCGAGGACCGCGCCGCGCACGCACTTGACGTACTTGGCCTGGCCGGGCGGCACGTCGGCGAAGTGGATGCCGCGCAGGGTGCCCCGGCTGGAGACGGACATGTTGGCCTGGGCCAGCGTGAGCGGATGACCGGCCGCCTCGGTGAAGACCGGGGCCTTGAACCACTCGTGGAAGCTGCCCCGGCCGTCGGGGAAGATCTTCGGCTCGTGCACCCAGGCACCGGAGAGGGAAAGGGGTCGCATCGAAGGGGTCCTCAGCTCTTCTTCTGCTCGTTCGTCAGTGCGCGCTTGACGCGCCCGGCGACCCTGCGCCACAGGGGGCGGGGCCGGGCGGGCTTCTTCGGGGCCGCCTTCTGCCCGGCGGACCCGGCCGGCGGGGTGTGCCGGTCGATCACCCGGGCGGTGCCGTCGGCGGCGACCACCACGTCCACCGGCAGCCGGGTCCATTTTGCCTCGCCACGGCCGGCGGACGGCACGCCGACGCGGACGGCCCAGCGCTTCCCGGCGAGCTTCCCCACCGGCAGCGTGGCGCTCACCGTACGGCCGTCCACCACGGCGTCGGCCGGGAACTTGCCCACGTTCTTGCGTTCGAAGCGGAGCCGCACCGGATCCCCGCCGTCCGCCGCGACGTGCAGCGGCAGCGGGAGCCGTACGGTGGCCCCCTCGACGACAGCTTCGGCCGGGTCCATCAGGGCCACCGCCTCGCGCTCCAGCTTGTTCGTGTGCTGGTCGACGTCGAGGGACAGGTTGCCCGGCCCGTCGGTCCAGTACGGCAGGACCAGCCGCCTCGGCTCACCGGTGAGCGCGGCCAGCCGCCCGGCCTCCGCCTCCTCGCCGCGCACCGCTCCGAGCCGGGTCTCCTTGCTCCAGCCGCAGGACTTGATGCGCAGGTGCAGGTCCCAGATGCCCTTGCCCAGGGGCTTGCCCGCGGCAGCGGTCTCGGGGTCGAGCACGGCGCGCGCGGTGATCCGCTGGCGGAAGGTTCCGTCTCCCGCCTCCAGGCGGTGCGGTGCGCACTCGACCGGGAGGTAGTACTGCGTGGCGTCCTCCCGGTGGCGGACCACCAGGTCCACGTCGCTCTTCGCGACCGGGGCGTCCAGGGTGATGTTCTGCCCGGCCAGCGCCTCCAGCGCCTTGTCGGACAGCGGCAGGGCGAGCAGGTCGCGCTCGTCCTCGCGGCGGAAGGTCATCGGCTCGCCGTCGACCTGGTACTCGGAGGTGAATCCGACGTTCAGGACGCCCTCCTGCCAGGCCAGGGAGTCCAGGGTGCCGGTGGGCCTGATCCCGGCCTCCCAGCGGGCGAGCGCGCGGACGTCCTCGTACAGGTCGGCGGCGATCAGTCCGGCCACCACCCGCTGGGTGGGGGCGACCCTGGCGAACACGCCCGGCCCGAAGCGTTCGGTGATCACACCGCGGATCTCGCGGTACAGCTCCTGCGCGTAGTCCTCGGGGAGCTTGAGCAGCCGGCTGCCGCGCAGCCGCTCGACCATCTCGTTGCGCAGCCAGCGGCTGAACAGCTTGTCGCGCAGCGGGCCGGGCTCGGTCAGTTCCTCGACCACGTCGAGGGCCTCGCGGAGGTTCTTGAAGTAGCCGACCGGGTCGAAGCGCTGGAAGCCGGCGTTGGAGCCGTCGTCGCGGGTGATGTGGTAGTAGCACAGGTAGTCGCCGAGCACGGCGACGCTCCTGGCCCGCAGGTAGGCCTCGACGACGAAGACGTGGTCCTCCAGCCGGCGGCGGCCCTCCTTGAAGCGCATGCCGTGCTGCTCGAGGAACTCCCGCCGGAACATCTTGTGCGGGGTGAGGCTGTCGATCAGCGGCGCGTTCTCCACCGTCGCGCGCGGCCGGTTGACCCGGAACAGCTCCTGCGGGACGGGGCGGCCGATGCCCGCCATCTTCCCCACGACCACGTCGGCGTCGTTCGCCTTGCCGTAGTCGTACATCCGCTCAAGGGCCTCGTCGCCGAGCCAGTCGTCGTGGTCGACGAACATGACGTACTCGCCCCGGGCGGCGTCGATGCCGGTGTTGCGGGGTTTGCCGGACCAGCCGGAGGACTCCTGGTGGATGACGTGGAAGTGGGGGTGCTCGGCCGCCAGTCGGTCCAGCAGGGCCGGAGTCTCGTCGGTGGAGCCGTCGTCGACGAAGAAGACCTCGAACTCGTCGGGGGTGAGACTCTGCCGCAGCAGGCCCGTGACGCAGTCCTCGACGTACTTGCCCGGGTTGTAGACCGCGATGACGACGCTGACCTTGACTGTCACGCCGGGTTCTCCTTCTCGTGGACCCGGTGGATCGCCGGGAACGCCTCGGTGAGGGCCGCGCGCCAGTCGCGCAGCGGCTCGATGCCGGCCGCGGCGAAGCGCTCGTGGCCGAGCACGCTGTAGGCCGGGCGGGGGGCGGGGCGCACGAACGCCTCGCTGGTGGTGGGGCGGACCCGGTCCGGGTCGGTGCCGAGCAGGCGGAAGATCTCCCGGGTGAAGCCGTACCAGGTGGTCTCGCCGGAGCTGGTGCCGTGGTAGACGCCGGCCGGGGCGGTACCGGCCAGGGCTCCGCGCCCCAGCTCGATCAGCAGACCGGCCAGGTCGGCGCTCCAGGTGGGCTGGCCGCGCTGGTCGTCCACGACGTCCAGGGTCTCGCGCCGGCCCTCCAGGCCGATCATGGTGCGGACGAAGTTGGGGCCGCCGGTGCCGTACAGCCAGGCGGTCCGGACGACGTAGCCGCGGTCCGGGAGGGTCTCCAGGACGGCCCGTTCGCCGGCCAGCTTGGTGCGGCCGTAGGCGCTGCGCGGGGCGGTGGGGGCGTCCTCGGCGTACGGCGTGGTGGCGTCGCCGGCGAAGACGTAGTCGGTGGAGACGTGGAGCAGGACGGCGCCGGTGCGGGCGCAGGCGTCGGCGAGGTGGGCCGGGCCGTCGCCGTTGATCGCGAGCGCCTCGGCCTCGCGGGTCTCGGCGTCGTCCACGGCCGTCCAGGCCGCGCAGTTGACGACCACGGCGGGCCGGTGGTGCCGGAGCGCCTGCCGTACGGCGTCGGCGTCCGTGAGGTCCAGCGCCGCCCGGTCCAGGGCGGTGGTCCGCTCCCCGGCCGCGGCCAGCCGGGCCAGTACGTCCTGGCCGAGCATGCCGCCCGCCCCGGTGACCAGCCAGCCGGCCGGGGCGCTTGCCTGTTCCTGTGTCGGGTTCATCCCTCTTCTTGTCCTCTGTGCGGGTGGCGCGGGCCGCCGCAGTGGTCCGGGGCGCGCGGGAAATGCCTGAACGGGCCCGGGACGGTCCCGGGCCCGCGAGAGGTGGGTGGCGGAGCTCAGTTCAGCGCCGCGCGCTCCTTCAGCGGCTCCCACCAGGCGCGGTTGTCGCGGTACCACTGGACGGTCTCGGCGAGGCCCTCGCGGAAGTCCTTGCGCGGCTCGTAGCCCAGTTCCTCGCGGATCTTCGTGCAGTCGACGGAGTAGCGGCGGTCGTGGCCCTTGCGGTCCTCGACGTACTCGACGCTGGTCTCCCAGTCGGCGCCGCACGCCTCCAGCAGCAGCCCGGTGAGCTCCTTGTTGGAGAGCTCGGTACCGCCGCCGATGTTGTAGATCTCGCCCGCGCGGCCCTTGGTGCGGACCAGCTCGATGCCCTGGACGTGGTCGTCGATGTGCAGCCAGTCGCGGACGTTGCCGCCGTCGCCGTACAGCGGGACCTTCCTGCCGTCGAGGAGGTTGGTGACGAAGAGGGGGATGACCTTCTCGGGGAAGTGGTGGTGCCCGTAGTTGTTGGAGCAGCGGGTGACGCGGACGTCCAGGCCGTGGGTGCGGTGGTAGGACAGCGCGATCAGGTCGCTGGACGCCTTCGCCGAGGAGTAGGGCGAGTTGGGCTCCAGCGGGTGGGTCTCGGGCCAGGAGCCCTCGTCGATCGAGCCGTAGACCTCGTCGGTGGAGATGTGCACGAAGGTCTTGATGCCGGCGCGGTGCGCCGCGTCGACGAGCGTGTGGGTGCCGACCACGTTCGTGCGGACGAACTCCGCGCCGCCGTCGATGGAGCGGTCGACGTGCGACTCGGCGGCGAAGTGCACGACCTGGTCGTGCTCCGCCATCAGCTTGCCGACCAGCTCCGGGTCGCAGATGTCGCCCTGCACGAAGGCGAATCCGGGGTGCTCGCGCACCTCGTCGAGGTTGGCCGGGTTGCCCGCGTACGTCAGTTTGTCCAGGACGGTGATCGCGACATCACCGGGGCCCTGGGGGCCGAGCAGCGTACGGACGTAGTGCGAGCCGATGAAGCCGGCACCGCCGGTGACCAGGATCCGGGTCGGACGGGCGGGAGAGGTGGGGGCCGTCATGAGGAGATCTGCACCTTGCTGTGATCACCGAGCATGAGCCGGTGGGCCTTGGGGTTACGGGGAGCGGGCGTGACCTCGACGTCGCGCCCGATGAGCGAGGCCTCCACCCGGCGCACGCCGGTGACGGACGAACCCCGCAGGACGATGGAGTACTCGATTTCGCTGTCCGCGATCCGGCAGCCCTCGGACACCGAGGTGAAGGGGCCGATGTACGCGTTGTCGACCACCGTTCCGGCACCGATGATCACGGGTCCGACGATCCGGCTGCCGCTGACGCGGGCGCCCTCCTCGATGCGCACCCGGCCGATGATCTCGCTGGCCTCGTCCACGGTGCCCGCGTCGTGGGGCTCGAGGGTCTCCAGCACGGACCGGTTGACCTCCAGCATGTCGGTGACGTTGCCGGTGTCCTTCCAGTAGCCGGAGATCGTGGTGGAGCGGACGTCCCGCTTCTCGTCGATCAGCCACTGGATGGCGTGCGTGATCTCCAGCTCACCGCGCCAGGACGGCTCGATCGAGCGGACCGCCTCGTGGATGGCGGGGGTGAACAGGTAGACGCCGACGAGGGCCAGGTCGCTCTTCGGCTGCTTCGGCTTCTCCTCCAGGCCCACCACCCGGCCGTCGTCGCCGAGTTCGGCGACGCCGAAGGAGGTGGGGTTGGGGACCTTGGTCAGCAGGATCTGCGCGTCGGGCCGCTCGGTCCTGAACTCCTCCACCAGGCCGGTGATGCCACCGACGATGAAGTTGTCGCCGAGGTACATGACGAAGTCGTCGTCGCCGAGGAAGTCGTGGGCGATGAGCACGGCGTGCGCGAGTCCCAGAGGCGCTTCCTGCGGGATGTAGGTGACCTCGATCCCGAAACGGGAGCCGTCCCCCACCGCCTCACGGATCTCGTCCGCGGTGTCGCCGACGATGATCCCGACCTCGCTGATCCCGGCATCGGCGATCGCTTCCAGGCCGTAGAACAGCACGGGCTTGTTGGCGACCGGCACGAGCTGTTTGGCCGAGGTGTGGGTGATCGGACGGAGGCGGGTCCCCGCTCCCCCGGACAGGACGAGAGCCTTCACGTGTAGCGCCCCAATACTTTACCTAATTAGGGACACAAAATCCCTGTTTGTCTGATTTAAAAGTCGATCTTTGGCCACATCATAACCAGACGGTAGGGGGCATTGATTCACCGCCCATTCACATATTCGGCCCCCCGGTGACGATTGGAGGGCGGAATAAAGCAATCCGCCCCCGGCGGGAGCCGGGGGCGGATCACGATCTTCGAACGATGCGGCGGTCAGTCCTCCGTCGAGGCCGTCACCGACGACGACGGCTGCTGGGCCGCGGCCGCGGTCTTCTTCGACGCCGTCTTCTTCGCGGTCGTCTTGGCGGCGGCCGTCTTGGTGGTCTTCGCCGCCTTCTTGGCCGTCGTCTTCTTGGCGGCGGTCTTCTTCGCCGTCGTCTTCTTCGTGGCGGCCTTCTTCGCCGTGGCCTTCTTGGCCGCCTTGCGGGCGGTCTTCTTGGCCGGAGCGGCCTCCTCGGCGGCGGCCTCCTCGGCGGCGGGCGCCTCCTCGGCCTCCCCGGCAGGCGCCTGCTCCTCCGCCGGGGCCGACGCGACGACCACGACGGCCGCCTCCTCGGACGCGGTGGACGTGCTCGGCTTGCGCACCGCGCGGCGGCGCGGGCGCACCGGGGCCTCGGGCTCGGGCTCGGCGGGTGCCTCGGACGGCGCCGCCTGCGCGGGCTTCGGCTCGGGCGCTTCGGCGACCGTGGCCGCGGGCTCCGCGACCGTCACCACCGCGGCCTCCGCTCCCGCCGGGGAACCGGCCGGCGCGGACGCCTTGCGGGTGGCCCGGCGACGCGTACGGCCCTTGGGCGCGGCCTCCTCGGCGACCGGCTCGGCAACCACCGCGTCCTCGACGGCCGCGGGCTCGGCCAGTGCCTCGGCGGCCGACTCCGGCTGCACCGGACGCGCGGCCTCCTCGGCGACCGTCACGTCCTGAGCCGTCGGGGCACCGACCGCGACCTCCTCGGCGGCCTCGACCTTCGCCGCCCGCTCCGCCTTCTCGGTCTCCTCGGCCCGCTGCCGGTCGGCCCTGGCCTCCCGCTTCGGCGCGCCCGCAGGGGCCGACACCCGCCGGCTCGCCCGGCGGCGCGTGCGCCCACGGGTGGCCGCGGCCTCCGCCTCGGCGGCGCTGCTGTACAGCTCCTCGTCCGGGACGAACTCGGGTGCCGGAAGCGCGACCGGCGCGGCGGCCTCGGCGGCGACCTCGGCCACCGTCTCCGCCTCCGCCTCCTCCTCGGCCGTCTCGAAGCCCGCGACGGCCTCGTGCTCGTGCGGCTGCTCCGCCGCACCGGCACGCGCCCGCTTCCTGCGCTTGCCCCCACCGCCGACGGCGGCGGGCTGGTCCAGGTGCACGATGACACCGCGCCCGTTGCAGTGGACGCAGGTCTCCGAGAAGGACTCCAGCAGACCCTGGCCGACCCGCTTGCGGGTCATCTGGACCAGGCCCAGCGAGGTCACCTCGGCGACCTGGTGCTTCGTACGGTCGCGGCCCAGGCACTCCAGCAGGCGCCGCAGCACCAGGTCCCGGTTGGACTCCAGCACCATGTCGATGAAGTCGATCACGATGATGCCGCCGAGGTCGCGCAGCCGCAGCTGACGCACGATCTCCTCGGCCGCCTCCAGGTTGTTCCTGGTGACCGTCTCCTCGAGGTTGCCGCCCTGACCGGTGAACTTGCCGGTGTTGACGTCGATGACGATCATCGCCTCGGTCCGGTCGATCACCAGCGAACCGCCGCTGGGCAGCCAGACCTTGCGGTCCAGCGCCTTGGCGAGCTGCTCGTCGATCCGGTACGTGGCGAAGACGTCGACCTCGCTGGTCCACCTCTGCAGCCGGCCCGTCAGGTCCGGCGCGACGTGCGCGACGTAACCGTGGACGGTCTCCCAGGCCTCGTCACCGCTGACGACGACCTTGGTGAAGTCCTCGTTGAAGATGTCCCGCACGACCCGGACGGTCATGTCCGGCTCGCCGTACAGCAGCGTCGGCGCGTTGCCGCCGTTCTTGGACTTCTTCTTGATCTCCTCCCACTGCGCCTGGAGCCGCTCGACGTCCCGGCGCAGCTCGTCCTCGCTCGCGCCCTCGGCGGCGGTGCGCACGATGACGCCCGCGTCCTCGGGAACGACCTTCTTGAGGATGCTCTTCAGCCGGGCCCGTTCGGTGTCGGGCAGCTTGCGGCTGATGCCGGTCATCGAGCCCTCGGGGACGTACACGAGGTAGCGGCCCGGGAGGGAGACCTGGCTGGTGAGGCGGGCGCCCTTGTGGCCGATCGGGTCCTTGGTCACCTGGACCAGGACCGACTGGCCCGACTTCAGCGCGGATTCGATACGGCGCGGGCCACCCGACATGCCGAGCGCCTCGAAGTTGACCTCACCGGCGTAGAGCACGGCGTTGCGGCCCTTGCCGATGTCGATGAAGGCGGCCTCCATCGACGGCAGCACGTTCTGCACCTTGCCGAGGTAGACGTTCCCGACGTACGAGGTCGCCTGCTCCTTGTTGACGTAGTGCTCGACGAGCACGCCGTCCTCCAGGACGCCGATCTGCGTACGGTCGCCGTGCTGGCGGACCACCATGACGCGCTCGACGGCCTCGCGGCGGGCCAGGAACTCCGCCTCGGTGATGATCGGCACCCGGCGGCGGCCCTGCTCGCGGCCCTCGCGGCGGCGCTGCTTCTTCGCCTCCAGACGCGTGGAGCCCTTGATGGACTGCACCTCGTCCGACGGCTCGGCGGCCTTGCGCGGCTCGCGCACCTTGACGACGGTGCGCTCGGGGTCGTCGGAGGCGGGCTCGGCCTCGCCACCGCTGTCGCCGGCCCGGCGACGACGGCGACGACGGCGCCGGCTGCTGCTGGATCCGGCCCCGGAGTCCTCGCGGTCCTCGGCCGACTCGTCCTCGGCGTCTTCCTCGTCCTGCTCGGCGGTGTCCTCGGCGTCCTGGGCGGCCTGTTCGGCGGAGACCCGCTCGGTGTCGGCGTCCCCGGGCTCGCCGCCCTCGGCGTCGGTCTCGGCGGACTCACCGCGCCGGCGGCGACGGCCACCGCGGCGACGGCGCCGGCGCGAACCGGCGGCCTCGTTGTCGTCCTGGTCCTCGGCGTCGGCGATGTCCTCGGCCGACTCCTCGGCCTCCTCCGCCTCGTCCTCGGCCCGGACCTCGGGAGCGGCCTCGGCGGCCGGCACGGCCTCCTCGCCCGCGCCCCGGCGCCGACGACGGCGACGGGAGGCGGTGGGCTGCTCCTCCGGCAGCTCCTCCGCGAGCCCCTCGGTCTCCTCCGGCTCCACCGGTTCGGCGACCTCGGCCGCGGCTTCGGCGGCGGCCCGCTCCGGGGTCTGGAAGCGGGGCTGGGTGAACACCGGCGGCTGGAACACCGCGACGGCGGGACGCGCGGGGCGCCGCGGCGAGGTCTCCGCCTCGGCGGGCTCGGCGGCCGGGGCGGCCTGCGCGGAACGCGCGGGCTCGGCGAACCCGGCGGCGGCCTTGCGGACCACCCGACGACGGCGCCGCGGAGCGGCATCGTCCGCGGGGGCCTCGGCACTCTCGGGGGCCTGCGCGGCTTCCGGAGCCTGCGCGGCCTCGGGAGCCTGCGCGGCCTCGGAGGTCTTCGCGGCCTTGGCCGCCCGCGCGGCCCTGGTCCTCTTCCTCGGGCCGGCCTCCACGGCGGGCGCCTCGGCGGTCTCCGAAGGATTCTGCGCCGTCTCCACCGTCTCCGCGGGGGTCTCGGCCACTGCGGCCTCCTCGGCGGCGGCCGGGGCGGCCTGCGCGGACTCGCCCGCGTCACCCTCCCCGGCGGTCACCGGCGCACCGGCGGGTGCGGAAGCACGCCGCGAGGTGCGACGCCGGGTGCGGCGCGGAGCCGCGTCCTCGGACGCTTCGGCGGATTCGGGGGCTTCGGCAGCCGCCACGGGGGCCTCGGCGGACGCCACCGGCTCCGCCTCCGCGGCGCTCCGCGCGGTCTCGGCGGCGGTCTCCGCCGGCGAGGTCACGCTGCGCGTCGCCCGACGGCGGGTACGCCGGGGAGCGGCGTCCTCGGAGGTGTCGGCGGCGACGGCGGCCTGTTCGGCGACCGGAGTGGTCTCCGCTGCGGCCTGCGCCGCCGGGACGACGGTCTCGGCGGCCTCCGCCGACGCCGGTGCCCCGGCGGGCGCGGCCGCACGGCGGACCACACGGCGACGCCGAGGCGCGGCGGACGCGGCCTCGGCCTCCTTCTCGGCGCTGCCCTGCTCCTGCTCCACGAGCTCAGCGGGCTCGGGAGTCTCAGGGGCGTCGGCATCCCCGGCGGCCTCCGCGGCCGGTATGGCCGGTGCGACGGTCTCGGCCGTCGCCTCGGCCGCCCCGGCGGGTGGGCCCGCCGGACGCGACGCGGCACGACGCCGCCGCCGCGGCGGCAGGGTGTCGCTCGGAGTGTTCAGTTCGGAGCCCTCGGTGGGCTCGATCGGTTCGAGCATGCGGGCGTTTCTCCCGTCAGGCTCCCGGGCGCCGCACTCGGTCCGGCGATGCCGGTGACGTCCGCGGCTCGCGCGATGCGCGTCTGCCGCCGTCCGGGGCGCGGGCGCCGCACGGGAGCTCTCTGTGTCCTGTCTCACCGGTTCCGTACGCCGAATGCGTACGGCCTGGCGAAAGTCTTCTGGTCGGTGCGCTGCCCGACCCAGGTGGCTCCCGAGGTCGAGGGCGGCGCTTACGACGTCCGTCCCTACGCGGGACCTTCCTTACGCCGGCGCCGTCGCGGCGGCAGTGGCGCCGGCCGGTTGCGGCTCGGTCGCTGCTGCCTCGCGGTCGGGCGCGAGCGGGTCGGTCACCGTGCCGGTCTCTTCATCGAACAGCCCCTGCGCCAGCCTGGTCACCGCTGCGGGGACCGGCGGCGCCAGGTCGGCCACGGCGCGGAGACCGGACAGGACGTCGTCGGGTCGTACGGCAGGCGTCACGTGCCGAACAACCAGCCGCAGTATCGCACAGGGCTGGTCGGTCGGCCCAGCAAGGAGCGCGTCATCAGCCGCTCCGGTGGAGCCGACGCTCGCGTCGGGCTGCGACGAGTGCGTTTCCGCGCTCTCCAGCCCCGCGACCGCCGAACGGGCGTCGAAGGTGCGGACGCCGTTCTTGGTCAGGCGCTGGACCTCCACGGTCTCGGCCGCGTTGAAGGCGTCCACCGCTCGGCGGGCGTCCTCGGGAGCGACGCCGTCCAGCCGCAGCTCCCACACGGAGGCCGTCAGCCGGTCGGCGAGCCCCGACGTGCGGGCCTCGACCGCCTCGACGATGTCGAGCCCGTCGGGCAGCGACTCGTCGAGAAGGGCCCGGAGCCGCTCGGGGTCGCGCGGCTCGGTGAGCGCGATCTCCAGGTACTCCGCCTCACTGCCCGTGCCGGTGGGTGCGGCATTGGCGTACGACACCTTCGGATGCGGCGTGAACCCTGCCGAGTAGGCCATCGGCACCTCGGCACGGCGCAACGCACGCTCGAAGGCGCGCTGGAAGTCACGGTGGCTGGTGAACCGGAGGCGGCCGCGCTTGGTGTAGCGCAGTCGGATGCGCTGCACCGCGGGTGCGGGCGGCGGGCCTTCGGGCTGTCGCTTGCCCAGTGTCGTTCAGTCCTTCGTGAGAGCGGTCGTACTGCTACCAAGAGTACGTGTCTCCGGGCCGGTAGGTTCCCCGCGGTGCGCGAGCTGCGGTTTCCTCGGTTCGGCGACGCGTTCGGCGACGCGTTCGGCGACAGGTTCACCTGCCGGTTCACCGAGCAGCATCCGGCGGAAGTCGGCGCGGGCCTGCCGCGCCGACGCGCGGGCGGCGGCCAGGGCCTGCCGGCCGGCCCGCCCCGCCGCGCGCGCGGCCTCGGCGACGGGCCGCAGCACGGTGTCGCGCACCACATGCCCCACGGGGGTCAGCACACTCCGGTACACCCACCGCACCGGCTCCACGAAGACCCACCGGAACACCGACCCGAGGAACCGTCCGACGGCGAGCGAGAGGTGCCCGGCGACCCGCCAGGCATGCCCGAGGGCGGCCCCGACCTCCCGCGCGACGACGGCGAGCACCCGCCCCACGGGCACCAGGACCCAGCGCCACACCGCCGACGCGGGCAGCACCACCAGGATCCGGGTGATCCAGTACAAGGCCGTGCCGATCCCCGTGACGATCAACGTCACCAGCCACACGAGCCCCTTGCCGCACCACACGACTCCCTTGCCGCACCAGGCGATCGCATGCCCCACCGGTGTGAGAACCCACCGGTACACCCCCACCGAGGGCACGACGACGAGATACCGCCCCAGCCACGCCAGCCCCGTCCACACCCCGGCGCCGATCGCGGCGAGCACCTGTCCGGCCGGAGTGAGCACGCGCACGTACACCCACGCAAGCGCATGACCAAGGGGGATCAGCACATATCGGTAGAACGCCAGGACGGGAAGGACGACCACCACCTTCCCGAGCCAGGCCAGCCCCTTGCCCAACGGCACGAGGACATACCGCCACAGCCCCACGAACGGCCACACGAACACCGCCCGCCCCACCCACAGCAGCACCCGCCCCAGGGGCCGGAACACGGTGTCGCCCAAGAACCGCCCGGCGACGACCACCGCGTCCCACGCCATCCGCACCGGCACGACCAGCACGAGCACCACGATCCGCACAGGGAGGCGGACCGCCACGACGAGACACCCCTCGCCCGCGGGCGCCGACGACTTCTCGAGATCCATACCGGCGAAGACGCACAAACGGTCCGCCCGGATCCCGCACCCATCGGACCGTGCCCCTCATATGCTGAACGCCGATCCCAAAAACGGAATGGCGAGACTTTATACAAAACAATTGTCACTACAGCCGTTCACTCATTTGCCACGCATCCAAGTGAAACACCCGCCGTTAGTCGCTGTATGACGAAGGCAAGCAGGTCAGGGCCGCTCGAACTGCACGTCGCAGAACCGCTCTTGGGTGATCCGCACGCCGACCCGATGAATCAATCGTGACATGAATGATGAACGCTACGACCATCCCTGGTACAGCGCCGACGTCTCGAACCCATTCGACGGAGCGGGCACCGGACGGCACCGGGCAGGAGCCGTCTACGCGGAGTCCATGGAACCGGCCGTCCCCCCCTGGGACCCGGCCGAAGAACTCGCCTATCTGCTCCAGGAGGCCCGCGGCGAGGAGTACGGCCGGCCCTTCCCGCAGACCCGCGAGGAGGCCTCGGTCACCGCACCTCCCGCCGGCAGCCCCATGGGCAACCTGCAGGAGATCACGGCCGAACTGCCACCCCTGCGCGCGGCCCCGCGCGGCCATCGCAAACTCACCCCACGCAAACTCACCCCACGCAAACGCCCCGACGCCGTACGACTCGCCAGCTACGTCATCGCAGCCCTGGCAGCGGTCACCGTGTCGATGGTGAGCGTCTTCAGCGGTGTGGTCACCTACGAGCCGCTGCTCCTCGTCACCACGGCACGCAGCAGCGGCAGTTCATCGGCCTGGTGGCCCGTACTCGTCTACGGCCCCTGGCTGGCGGGATCGCTGTCCATCCTCCGCGCGGCACTGCACCAACGACGCGCCCTGCACTCGTGGTTCGTCGTGCTGCTCTTCTCGTCCGTCGCGGTACTCCTCTGCGCCGTCCAGGCCCCCCGGACCATCACCGACACGGCCGCCGCCGCGCTCCCGGGAGTCGCCGCCCTCACCTGTTTCCAGCAACTGGTCCGCCAGATCACCCTGACCCGCCCACCCCGGCGCACCGCACCGCGCCACCGCGTACGCCAGTACCGGCGCGACCTCCCCTAGAACCGGCGTCACGACAGGGAAGCGGCCCCCACCGTCCGGCGGGGGCCGCTTCGCTGCTTGGTGTTAGTGCGGCCGCGTGGGGCCAGGGCTCGCAGGACGTCTCAGGGGCTCAGCGGGCCATCCAGCTGTGTCCGGACCGCCCTCGTGCGTCGACCGCCACGCTCACGTCAGTGTGCGTGGCCGCTCGGCGTCGGCGCGGCGTTCTTGACCGTCAGAGGCAGCAGCTTCTTGCCCGTCGGACCGATCTGGATGCTCGTGTCCATCTGAGGACACACCCCGCAGTCGAAGCACGGGGTCCAGCGGCAGTCCTCGACCTCCGTCTCGTCGAGGGCGTCCTGCCAGTCCTCCCAGAGCCAGTCCTTGTCGAGACCCGAGTCGAGGTGGTCCCAGGGCAGGACCTCCTCGTAGGTGCGCTCGCGGGTGGTGTACCAGTCGACGTCGACGCCGAACTCCGCCAGCGCCTTGTCCGCGCAGCTCATCCAGCGGTCGTACGAGAAGTGCTCGCGCCAGCCGTCGAAGCGGCCGCCGTCCTCGTAGACCGCGCGGATGACCGCGCCGATGCGGCGGTCGCCGCGGGAGAGCAGGCCCTCGACGATGCCGGGCTTGCCGTCGTGGTAGCGGAAGCCGATGGAGCGGCCGTACTTCTTGTCGCCGCGGATCTTGTCGCGGAGCTTGGCGAGACGCTCGTCCGTCTGCTCGGCGGAGAGCTGGGGCGCCCACTGGAAGGGGGTGTGCGGCTTGGGGACGAAGCCGCCGATGGAGACCGTGCAGCGGATGTCGTTGGAGCCGGAGACCTCGCGGCCCTTGGCGATCACGCGGGTGGCCATGTCGGCGATCTGGAGGACGTCGTCGTCGGTCTCGGTGGGCAGGCCGCACATGAAGTACAGCTTCACCTGGCGCCAGCCGTTGCCGTAGGCGGTGGAGACGGTCCGGATGAGGTCGTCCTCGGAGACCATCTTGTTGATGACCTTGCGGATGCGCTCCGAGCCGCCCTCCGGGGCGAAGGTCAGGCCCGAGCGGCGGCCGTTGCGGGTCAGCTCGTTCGCCAGGTCGATGTTGAAGGCGTCGACACGGGTGGAGGGGAGGGAGAGGCCGATCTTGTCCTCCTCGTAGCGGTCGGCCAGTCCCTTGGCGACGTCGCCGATCTCCGAGTGGTCGGCGGAGGACAGGGAGAGCAGGCCGACCTCTTCGAAGCCGGTCGCCTTCAGGCCCTTGTCGACCATCTCGCCGATGCCGGTGATCGAACGCTCGCGCACCGGGCGGGTGATCATGCCGGCCTGGCAGAAGCGGCAGCCGCGGGTGCAGCCGCGGAAGATCTCCACCGACATGCGCTCGTGGACCGTCTCGGCGAGGGGGACGAGGGGCTGCTTGGGGTAGGGCCACTCGTCGAGGTCCATCACCGTGTGCTTGGAGACGCGCCACGGCACGCCCGAGCGGTTCGGTACGACACGGGCGATACGGCCGTCGGGGAGGTACTCGACGTCGTAGAAGCCGGGGACGTACACGCCGCCGGTCTTCGCCAGGCGCAGGAGGAGTTCCTCGCGGCCGCCGGGGCGGCCCTCCTCCTTCCAGGCGCGGATGATCCGCGTGACCTCCAGGACCGCCTGCTCGCCGTCGCCGATGATCGCGCAGTCGATGAAGTCGGCGATCGGCTCGGGGTTGAAGGCGGCGTGGCCGCCGGCCATGACGATCGGGTCGTCCAGGCCGCGGTCCTTGGACTCCAGCGGGATGCCGGCCAGGTCCAGGGCGGTCAGCATGTTGGTGTAGCCGAGCTCGGTGGAGAAGCTCAGGCCGAAGACGTCGAAGGCCTTCACCGGGCGGTGGCTGTCGACCGTGAACTGCGGGACGCCGTGCTCCCGCATCAGCGCCTCGAGGTCCGGCCAGACGCTGTAGGTGCGCTCGGCGAGGACTCCGTCCTGCTCGTTGAGGACCTCGTAGAGGATCATGACGCCCTGGTTGGGCAGTCCGACCTCGTACGCGTCGGGGTACATGAGCGCCCAGCGGACGTCGCAGCTGTCCCACGGCTTGACCGTGGAGTTGAGCTCTCCGCCGACGTACTGGATCGGCTTCTGCACATGCGGGAGCAGAGCTTCGAGCTGTGGAAACACAGACTTCACAGACTCGGCGGCTTCGGCAGGCATCTCGCGAACCTTCGTGTGCTGACTGGGGGTCCCCCCGGCCGATGGCTGGAGGGCGGGTGACCACCCAGACTAACGCGGCCGGGCGGGTTCCCCGTACGCCGATCAGAGGGCGGTGTTCTTCCTGATCGACGTCCAGGTTCCGGGGAGGGCGGCCTCGGCGAGTTCCGCGCGGCGTTCCTCGCGGCCGTGGAGGAGGCCGTGGGTGAAGGCGCTCTCGCCCGCCGCGTGGGCGACGGCGGCCAGCTCGCGCAGGGTCTGGCGGGCCATGACGCTGTCCTGGTGGTCGCCGAGCAGGCTCTGCAGCGACTTCATGGACTTGACGAGGTTCTTCGCGGGTTTGCCGAGGGCGGGGGTGGCGGCCTCGGCCGCGTACCGGGTGCGCTTGCTCTTCTTGCGGGCCTCGTGCAGGGCGATGTCGCGGTCCTGCCCGGGCGGGAGGCCGAGGGCGTGGGTGACGAGGCGGGTGAGCTTGTCGAAGTCCTTGCGTACGGCCTTGGCGAGCGGCTTGCCGGGGTCGGCGCCGGCCTTCTCGCGCAGTGGCGGGTCGGCCGACAGGGCGTCCAGGGTGTCGAGCAGGGCGAGGTAGCGGCGGGAGTCGAGGATCTTGGTGAGCCGGCCGTGGGCCGAGCTGTGGCGGGCCTCGGACCATGTGGTGAGCCGGTCGGCGATGGGGCCGGAGACGAGGGTGGCGGGCAGGTCGTTGAGGGCCGTGGTGAGGCGTTCGGCGAGTACCTCCTGGTCGCGGTCCAGGCCCAGCTCGCCGGCCAGCCATTTCAGGTCGGCGCCGATGGGGTCGGTGATCTCGCGGTCGAGGAGGGCGCGGAAGGTGCCGAGGGTGCTGCGCAGGCGGCGGGTGGCGACTCTCATGCGGTGCACGGAGTCGGGCATGTCCTGGCGTACGGCGGGGTCGAGTTCGACGAGGGCGTCCCGCTGCTCGCGGACGTAGGCCAGGACGTGGTCGCCGGCGGTGACGGGTTTGCGGGGCACTCGTGGCCCGCGGGGGTGCGCTTTCGTGGGGGGTGCCGTCTCGGCCAGGGCCCTGGCGAGTTTCGAGGGCGACTTCGAGGGGCGTACACCGGCCTTGCGCAGGCGTTTGTCCACCTTGTCGAGGAAGGCGGGGTCGCCGTCGTCGGCGAGTTCGACCTCGATCTCGGTCCACTGGACGGTGCCGCCGTTGCCGGTGAGGCGTTCGGCGTGGACGGCGTCGACGCCGACCTCGGCGAGCAGTCGGCCGTCGGCGTCGACCAGGTGGCGTATTTCGCGGTCGGAGCGCAGCCGGACGACGGGCCGCAGTGCGCCGTCGCGGACGCGGGAACGGACGAGCGCGGCGAGCCGGTCCGGGACGGTGTCGGAGAGCGGGGCGTGGATCTCGTCGCGCACTCCTGGGGCGACGGGGAGCTTCAGGTGCCAGCCGGCGTCGGATCCACCGGTGCGGCGGCGCAGGGTGACGGCGGACGCGGCCAGTCGTTCGTCGGCGGTGTCGTGGTAGGTGGCGTCGAGGTGGGCGACGCCCTTGTCGAGGACGGAGGCGACGCCGGGGACATGGGTCAGGTCGGGCAGCCCGCTGTCGTCGGACTCGTACTTTCGCTCGATCTCGCGCTTGATGTCCGCCATGAACCGAATGTAGTCGCCCTGGGTGCGGAAGGGCAGTGGGTGGCTCCGCGCCGGTGACGCGAGGGGTCGCGCGGATGTCCGTGACGCGAGGGGTCACGCGGACGTCCGTGACGCGAGGGGTCACGCGGACGTCCGTGACGTGACGGCCGCGCGGACGTCCGTGGCACGGGGGCCGCGCGGCCGGTGGTCACGCGGACATCGGCCGTTGCACCCGGATCGACTGCAGCAGGCCCACGGCCAGCCATACGGCGAACATCGACGAGCCGCCGTAGGACACGAAGGGCAGGGGCAGGCCGGTGACCGGCATGATGCCGAGGGTCATGCCGATGTTCTCGAAGGACTGGAAGGCGAGCCAGGCGACGATGCCGGCGGCGACGATGGTGCCGTACAGGTCGGTGGTGTCGCGGGCGATGCGGCAGGCGCGCCAGAGGATGATGCCGAGCAGGGCGATGATCAGTGCGCCGCCGACGAAGCCGAGTTCCTCACCGGCGACGGTGAAGACGAAGTCGGTCTGTTGCTCGGGCACGAACTGGCCGGTGGTCTGGGAGCCGTGGAAGAGGCCGGAGCCGGTGAGTCCGCCGGAGCCGATGGCGATGCGGGCCTGGTTGGTGTTGTAGCCGACGCCTGCGGGGTCGAGCTCGGGGTTGGCGAAGGCGGCGAAGCGGTTGATCTGGTACTCGTCGAGGATCCCGAGTTGCCAGACGGTGACCGCGCCGATGGCGCCGGCGCTCAACAGGCCGAAGACCCAGCGGTTGGTGGCGCCGGAGGCGAGCAGCACGCCGAGCACGATGATGACCATGACCATGACCGACCCGAGGTCGGGCATGAGCATCACGATCAGCATGGGGACGACGGCCAGCCCGAGGGCCTGGAGGACGGTGCGGTGGTCGGGGTACGGCTTGTCGCCCGCGTCGACGCGGGCGGCGAGCAGCATCGCCATGCCCAGGATGATCGTGATCTTCACGAACTCGGAGGGCTGGAGGGAGAAGCCGCCGGGGAGCTTGATCCAGGAGTGGGCGCCGTTGATGGTGGAGCCCAGGGGTGTGAGCACCAGCAGGATCAGCAGGAGCGAGACGCCGTACAGCAGGGGTACGGCCGTGCGCAGGGCGCGGTGGCCGAGCCAGACGGTGCCGATCATCAGGGCCAGCCCGATGCCGGTGTTCAGCCAGTGCCGGACGAGGAAGTAGTAGGGGTCGCCCTGGTTGAGTTCGGTGCGGTTGCGGGTGGCCGAGTAGACCAGGAGCGAGCCCAGCAGGGACAGGGCGGTCGCGGAGAGCAGTATCGGCCAGTCGAGGCGGCGGGCGAGGGAGTCGCGGGCGAAGACCCGTGTCCAGCCGGCCCGCTCGGGTCCGTATCCGGAGACCTGGAAGCTGTTGACGCCGCCGGTCATGTCGCCGTCCTCCGCGTCGCGGTGCCGCGGCGCCGGTGGTGGGCGCGGTCGCGGTGGCGGCCGTCAGCGGGGCGTGGTCCGCCGCCCCGTCGTCGCTCGCGGCGGCGGGTGTCGCGGTTGCCGATCTCCGGTGAGGGGGCCGTGGCCGCCTGCTGGTCGGCGGGGTCGTCCTGGCCGTCCTGCGGGGTGGTGGCCCGGGCGTCGGGCGAGGGGCTCACCCGGTCCTTGGCGGGGTCCTTGGAGATCTTCGGGGACTTGATGGTGCCGTCGGTGCGGACCGTGGGGAGGTTCTTCTGCGGCTGGGACAGCAGTGCCTTCTTCTTGTCGATCCCCCCTTCCTCGGAGACGCCGTACAGGGCGTTGTAGATGTTGCGTACGGCGGGGCCCGAGGCGCCGGAGCCGGTACCACCCTGGGAGATCGTCATGACGATCGAGTAGTCCTTGGTGTAGGTGGCGAACCATGAGGTGGTCTGCTTGCCGTGGACCTCGGCGGTACCGGTCTTGGCGTGCATCGGGATCTCGTCCTGTGGCCAGCCCCCGAATCGCCACGCGGCCGTGCCGCGGGTGGCGACTCCTTCGAGGGCTGCGTCTATCTGGCCGAGGGTCTTCTTCGACATGGGCAGCTTGCCGTGCGACTGGGGCTCGAGCTCCGTGACGGACTTGCCGTCGGGGCTGATGACGGCCTTGCCGACGGAGGGGTTGTAGAGGGTGCCGCCGTTGGAGATGGCGGCGTAGATGGTGGCCATCTGGATGGGGGTGACGAGGGTGTCGCCCTGGCCGATGGAGTAGTTGACGGAGTCACCGGCGCGCAGCCGGTTGCCCTCGAGGCAGTTCTCGTAGGCGATGCGCTCGACGTAGCTGCCGTCCTTCTTGCCGGACTTGCACCAGGCGTCCTTGTTCGCCGTCCAGTAGTCCTTCTTCCACTGGCGGTCGGGGACGCGGCCGGTGACCTCGTTGGGCAGGTCGATGCCGGTTTCCTCGCCGAGGCCGAACTGGTGGGCGGTCTTGTAGAACCAGTCGTTGGCGTTCTTCTTCGGCTTGTTGCCGCCGTCCCGCTTCCATTCCTGGTGGGAGAGGCTGTAGAAGACGGTGTCGCAGGAGACTTCCAGGGCCCGGCCGAGGCTGATGGGGCCGTGGTTCTGGGACTCGAAGTTCTTGAAGACCTGCCCGCCGATGGAGTACGAGCTGGAGCAGTTGTAGGGGCCTTCGAAGGAGTATCCGGCGTTGATCGCGGCGGCGGTCGGGATCACCTTGAAGATGGAGCCGGGTGCCGACTGGCCCTGGATGGCGCGGTTGAGCAGCGGGTAGTTGGACTTCTTGCCGGTGAGGTTGGCGTAGTCCTTGGCGGAGATGCCGCCGACCCAGGCGTTGGGGTCGTAGGTCGGGTTGGAGGCCATGGCGACGACACGGCCGGTCTTGGCCTCCATGACGACGACGGCTCCGGAGTCTGCCTCGTAGTTGCGGTTGGTGTTGCGGTCGTGTTCCTTGCGGGCGGCCTTCATGGCCTCGTTCAGCTCGTACTCGGCGATGCGCTGGACGCGGGAGTCGATGCTGGTGACGAGGTTGGCGCCGGGCTGGGCGGGGTCGGACTCGGCCGTGCCGATGACGCGGCCGAGGTTGTCGACCTCGTAGCGGGTGACGCCGGCCTTGCCGCGCAGCTGTTTGTCGTACTGGCGCTCCAGTCCGGAGCGGCCGACCATGTCGGAGCGCAGGTAGGGCGAGCTGGTGTCCTGGGCCTGCTGGATCTCCTCGTCGGTGACGGGCGAGAGGTAGCCGAGGACCTGGGCGGTGTTGGCCTTGCCGGGGCTCGGGTAGCGGCGCAGGGCCTGCGGCTCGGCGGTGATGCCGGGGAAGTCCTCGGCGCGCTCGCGGATCTGCAGGGCCTGCTTGGCGGTGGCCTCGTCGGTGATGGGGATGGGCTGGTACGGCGAGCCGTTCCAGCAGGGCTGGGGGGTCTCGGCGTCGCACAGCCGGACCTTCTGCATGACCTCCTCGGGGGTCATGCCGAGGACGTCGGCGAGCTTGGTGAGGACCGCCTTGCCGTCGTCCTTCATCTTCAGGAGGTCGGTGCGGGAGGCGGAGACGACCAGCCGGGTCTCGTTGTCGGCGAGGGCCACGCCGCGCGCGTCCAGGATGGAGCCGCGGACAGCGGGCTGGACGACCTGCTGGACGTGGTTGCCGGAGGCCTCCTTGGCGTACTGGTCGCCCTCGCGGATCTGGAGGTACCACAGGCGCCCGCCGAGGGTGCCGAGGAGGGAGATGACGAGCACCTGGATGACGACGAGCCGGATCTGGACCCGCGGGTTGCGGCCGGTCTCGGGGATGTTGGTCACGCGGTTTCCTCCCCCTCTCGGAGTGCGTACGAGTGTGTGGGTACGAGTGATGAACGGCCGGTCCGCGTCCCGGGTTTCCGTCCTCGATCACTCGTTGTGGTGAAGTGTGGCGAGGTCACAGGCGCTTGACCCCCTTGATGCGTCCGGCGCGGGCCCCCCGGGCCCGGGCCGCCTTGGCCCGCAGTCCGTTCCGCTGGCCGCCGATGCGCAGTCCGGTGCCGCCGGAGAGCCAGCCGGTCGAGATGTCGCCGGACTTGGCGGAACCGGTCTCGGCGAGCGGGTCGTTCTCGGCGCGCCGGGCCAGGGCCATGACGCCGGGGACGACGAACGGGGCGAGCAGCAGGTCGTACAGCGCGGCGGTGAACAGCAGTCCGCCCAGGCCGACATGGCGGGCGGCGGTGTCGCCGACGAGGGCGCCGACACCGGCGTAGAGCAGGGTGGAGCCGATCGCGGCGGCGACCACCACGGCCATGGGGCCGGTGGCCGACTTGACCTTCCCGGTCTCGGGTTTGACGAGTCCGGCCAGGTAGCCGATGACGCACAGCACGAGGGCGTAGCGGCCGGCGGCGTGGTCGGCGGGCGGGGCGAGGTCGGCGAGGAGTCCGGCGGCGAAGCCGACGAGGGCGCCGCCGACATGACCGTAGACCAGGGCGAGGCCGAGGACGGTGAGCAGCAGCAGGTCGGGGACGGCGCCCGGGAGGTGGAGGCGGGCGAGGACGCTCACCTGGATCACCAGGGCGACGACGATCAGCGAGCTGGACAGCAGGATCCGGTTGACGCGCATGGGGGTGACAGCTCCTACTGCTCTTGCTGGTACTGGCCGTCGGCAGGGGCGGAGGGCGTGACGGTCACCGTCACGGTCGGGGTGGGCGTCGGCTCGGGCTTCTTGGGCAGCACCGTGTCACGCGGGTCCTTCTCGGGGGCCTGGACGACGACGCCGACGACATCGAGCTTGCTGAAGGCGACGAACGGCGTGACGTAGAGGGTGCGGGTGAGGTCGCCGCCGGAGGGGTCGACGCGGGAGACGACACCGACGGGGACGCCGGGCACGAACGGCTTGTCGGCCTGCGAGCCGAAGGTGACCAGGCGGTCGCCCTTCTTGATCTCGGCCTTGCTGTTGAGCAGTTCGACGCGCAGCGGGCGGTCGCCCTGGCCGGAGGCGAAGCCGAGTTCGTCACCGGCTTCCATGCGGGTGCCGACGGTGAAGTCGGGGTCGCTGGCGAGCAGGACGGTGGCGGTGTTCGGCCCGACGGTGGTGACGCGGCCGACGAGTCCGTCGCCGTTGAGGACGGTCATGTCGCGCTTGATGCCGTCGTTGGCGCCGACGTCGATGGTGATGGTCCAGGAGAAGCCCTGGGCCGCCCCTATGGCGATGACTTGGGCGCCCTTGATGCCGTACTGGCCCCGGCCGGAGATCTTCAGCAGTTTGTCGAGCTGCTCGAGGCGGCTGCGGCCGCGGTCGTCGCTGCCGAGTTCGGCCTTGAGCGCGGCGTTCTCCCGCTCCAGTTCGGCGAGCCGGTCGTGCCGGTCGCCGGATTCGCGGACGGCGGAGACGGCGTTGCCGATCGGGTCGACCGCGCTGGACACGCCGTTCTCGATCGGGCCGAAGACGGTCGCCGCCGCCTGCCGGGCACCGTCGACCGGTGAATCCTCCCCGCCGCGGATGTCCACCGTGATCAGTGCGAACGCGATGGCGATCAGCAGCACCAGGAGCAGCCGGCTCTCTCGTGTGTCCCTCACGTGCGGCGGCCGTGCCTTCCTCGTCGAAAAACGGATTTGAGGTGTCGGTTGTTCAGTTCTCCGGCGATATGTGCCGGGCTTTCGAGGCGTTGCGGGAGAGCTTATGCCTCGATATCAGCGATCCGCCGTACGAGAGAAGAACGTCCCGTACGGCGGAATCGAAGAGTTGAGTCATCTGCGGGGCTGGGCGTCCAGCACCTGCTGCAGCGCTTCGAACTCCTCTACGCACTTGCCGGAGCCGAGCGCGACGCTGTCCAGCGGGTCCTCGGCGATGTGGATCGGCATGCCCGTCTCCCGGCGCAGCCGCTCGTCGAGTCCGCGCAGCAGTGCTCCGCCGCCGGTCAGAACGATTCCTCGGTCCATGATGTCGCCGGACAGCTCCGGCGGGCACTTGTCGAGGGTCGTCTTGACGGCGTCGACGATGGCGTTGACCGGCTCCTCGATCGCCTTGCGCACTTCGGCGGCGGAGACCACCACGGTCTTCGGCAGTCCGGAGACGAGGTCCCGGCCGCGGATTTCGGTGTGCTCGTCAGTGTCGAGTTCGTACGCCGAACCGATCGTGATCTTGATCTGTTCGGCCGTCCGCTCACCCAGCAGGAGCGAGTACTCCTTCTTGATGTGCTGGATGATCGCGTTGTCCAGCTCGTCGCCCGCGACGCGGATGGACTGGGCGGTGACGATGCCGCCGAGGGAGATGACCGCGACCTCCGTGGTGCCGCCGCCGATGTCCACCACCATGTTGCCGGTGGCCTCGTGGACCGGCAGTCCGGAGCCGATGGCGGCGGCCATGGGCTCCTCGATGATGTGCACCTGGCGGGCGCCGGCCTGGGACGACGCCTCGATGACGGCGCGGCGCTCGACGCCGGTGATGCCCGAGGGCACACAGACCACGACCCGCGGGCGAGCCAGGTACCGGCGCTTGTGGATCTTCAGGATGAAGTAGCGGAGCATCCGCTCGGTGATCTCGAAGTCGGCGATGACGCCGTCCTTCAGCGGACGTACGGCGACGATGTTGCCGGGTGTGCGCCCGATCATCTTCTTCGCTTCGGCACCGACCGCGAGGATGCCACCGGTATTGGTGTTGATCGCGACGACGGACGGCTCGTTGAGTACGATCCCACGACCCCTGACGTACACCAGCGTGTTGGCGGTCCCGAGGTCGACAGCCATGTCACGGCCGATGAACGACATTGAGTTCCCCATCAGGATTCGTCTGGCCTCCCCACAAGCTTTTGAGGGCTTTTCAGGTTGGCGAGGTGGGTGCGGTGACGTGAAGGCTTCCATGGTAGACGCGCCTTCGCGAACACCGCGCGAGGGTCTTCGCCATTGTCATCAGATGGCGTGCGCCCCTGCTTGTGGAGACGGGCCATCGGGGGCATCCGTTCCCCCGAACGCCGTGCATATGCCAAAAATGGCCCGGGGGCAAAGCCCCCAGACCATCCGACAGACGGCAAACGCGCTGAACGCGGCCGCGACGTGATCGTTATCCGCGAGGTTACGCGCGACCGGGGAAGAAGATCTTCACCTCACGCTCGGCGGACTCCTCGGAGTCGGAGGCGTGGATCAGGTTCTCCCGGACGATCACACCGAAGTCGCCGCGGATCGAGCCCGGCGCGGCGGCGATCGGGTCGGTGGGACCGGCCAGTTGGCGCACTCCCTCGATGACCCGCTCCCCCTCGACGATCATCGCCACGACCGGGCCGGAGGCCATGAACTCCACCAGCGGCTCGTAGAACGGCTTGCCCTTGTGCTCGCCGTAGTGCTGCTCCAGCGTGTCCTGGTCCAGGGTGCGCAGCTCCAGCGCCGTGATCCGCCAGCCGGCCTTGCGCTCGATACGGCTGATGATCTCGCCGGTCAGGCCGCGACGGACCGCGTCGGGCTTGAGCAGGACGAGGGTGCGCTGGGTCACGACGGAGCTCCTTGTGCGTGAAGTTGTGCGGGGAGATGAGGTTACCGGGCGTGTCGGGGCAGCTGTCACGCAGCGTCAGGCCGGTCGGCGGCGGCGGCGAAACGGGCCTTCGCTTCGTCCACCTTCCGGCCGAAGTGCACCGATGCCCACCACAGCACCGCGAAGAGCACGCCCATGAAGAACATCAGCGGGACGAACACACCGGAGGCGACGAGGGCGATCTGGAACGCCCAGCCGAGGGCCACCCCGCCGGGCCGGGTGATCACCCCGCACAGGGCCACCGACAGGAACATCGCGACACCGCAGACCGTCCACACCGTGGCGGTGGCCAGGTCCGGGTCCTTCATCGCGACCAGCCCGGCGAATCCGATGATGAAGAACTCGCCGATCAGCGTCGAGGCGCAGAGCGTACGCACGGTGTCAGCCCCTCCCCAGGAGCAGTCGGGCCTCGCCGACGGTGATGACGGAACCGGTGACGAGCACACCGCCGCCCGCGAACTCGCCCTCCTCCTCGGCCAGCGTGATCGCGGCCTCCAGCGCGTCGGGCAGCCGCGGCTCGACCTGGACGCGGTCCTCGCCGAACACCTCGACGGCGATCGCGGCCAGCTCGTCGGCGTCCATCGCGCGGTGGCTGGAGTTGCGGGTGACGACGACCTCGGCGAAGACCGGCTCGAACGCCTCCAGCAGCCCGCGCACGTTCTTGTCGCCGCTCGCGCCGACCACGCCGATGAGCCGGCTGAACTGGAACGCCTCCCCGAGCGCCTCGGCCGCCGCCCGCGCGCCCGCCGGGTTGTGGGCGGCGTCCAGGACGACGGTCGGTGAGCGCCGCACGACCTCCAGCCGGCCCGGGGAGGTGACGGCGGCGAAGGCCTTGCGGACGGTGTCCATGTCGAGCTGCCCGTCACGCTCCGCGCCGACACCGAAGAACGCCTCCACGGCGGCGAGCGCCACGGCCGCGTTGTGCGCCTGGTGGGCGCCGTGCAGCGGCAGATACACCTCGGGGTACTCGCCGCCGAGTCCGCGCAGCGTCACCAGCTGGCCGCCGACCGCGACCTGCCGGGCGACGACGCCAAACTCCAGGCCTTCCCGGGCCACCGTCGCGTCGACCTCGACGGCCTTCTTCAGCAGGACCTGCGCCGCGTCGACGGGCTGCTGGGCCATGATCACCGTGGCGTCCGGCTTGACGATGCCGGCCTTCTCGCCGGCGATCTCACCGGGTGTGCTGCCGAGCCGGTCGGTGTGGTCGAGGTCGATCGGCGTCACCACGGCGACGCTCCCGTCGATCACATTGGTCGCGTCCCAGCTGCCGCCCATGCCGACCTCGACGACGGCCACGTCCACGGGCGCGTCCGCGAAGGCGGCATACGCCATGCCGGTCAGCACTTCGAAGAAGGACAGCCGGTACTCCTGCCGGGAGTCGACCATCTCGATGTACGGCTTGATGTCCTGGTACGTCTCCACGAACCGCTCGGCGGGGATCGGCGCCCCGTCGAGGCTGATCCGCTCCGTGATCGACTGGACGTGCGGCGAGGTGTACCGCCCGGTGCGCAGCTCGAAGGCGCCGAGCAGGGCCTCGATCATGCGGGCGGTGGAGGTCTTGCCGTTGGTGCCGGTGATGTGGATCGAGGGGTACGACCGCTGCGGCTCGCCCAGCACGTCCATCAGCGCGGAGATGCGGCTGACGGAGGGCTCCAGCTTGGTCTCGCCCCAGCGGGTGGCGAGGTCCGCCTCGACCTCGCGCAGGGCCTTGTCGACCTCGGGGTCCTCGGGGCGGGCGGGTACGTCCGCCTGCGGCAGCCCGCCCTGCGTGCGCAGGGTGCGGCTGCCGGCCTCGATCACCGCCAGGTCGGGGTCGCGGCGGGTCTCCTCCTCGACGAGCTCCGCGAACTCGTCAAAGGTGTCGTCCGGGTCGGGACCTGCTGATTCTGGGCGCTCGCTCACGGTACCCAGTCTACGGAGCGGCGCGGGCGGCGCCGGGCGGGCCCGGTGCCCCGGGTCAGCCGAGCCATTTCCGCATCCCCAGCCGGCCCCACAGGACGCTCGCGGCGAAGGACAGCGCGGCGGCGGCCACCGCCGTCACGGCGAGCGCCACGGGCGCCGCGAACCCGTGCGGGACCCGTTCCGCGACCGGCCTGACCAGCAGCATCACGAACAGCAGATGCACCAGGTACGTCCCGAACGACGCGTCCGACAGCCGCCCCAGCACCGCCCGCACCCTCTGGGGCACCCGCACCCCGGCCACCGCGCCGAGCACGGCGAAGGTCAGCGCGGCCACCGCCGCGCTCCCGTACGCGGCGGGGTGCCGCACGGTGAACTGGTACAGGGTGAGGGCGACGAGCGCGACCGCGGCGGCCGCGATCCACAGCGGGCGCGGGCCGAGCCGCCGGGCGGCGAGCAGGGCGGCGCCCGCCACCGCGTAACCCAGGGAGGACAGCGACACGCTCCAGTCCCACGGGGGCAGCGGCAGCCCGGTGAGGGTCCGGGCGTCCCCGACGACCGCCGGTGCGACGGCGAACGCGGCGAGCAGCAGCAGCGACCGGCGGGGCGTGGCGCGCCGCTGGAGGACGAGCGCGGCGACGCCGAGGAGCAGGAGCAGCGGTACGTAGGCGTAGAGGTACCAGAGGTGGAAGGCGGCCTCCACCGAGCCGAAGAGGGCCCGTACCGCCTCCTTGACGCCGCCGTTCAGGGGTGGCCCCGCCACGTACTGCCAGAGGAGATAGACCGCCGTCCACACCGCCATCGGGCGCAGGATCCGTCCGAGCCGGGTGAGGAGGTGGGCGTCGCCGCGCACCGGCGAGCCCGCCAGTGCCGACCAGCCCGCCATCGCGAAGAACACGGGCACGGCGAACCGGCTGACCGAGTCGCCGAGGACGCCGGTCGTACGGTGGCCGGCGTCGATGAACTCGCCGGAGGCGTGCACCAGCACGACGGCGGCGGTGCACAGGACGCGCAGGAGGTCGATGTCGTACCGCCGGTCCCGGCCGGGTCTGCCCTGCGCGGTTCCTGCGGCGGGCGGTGCGGCGGTCGGGGGCGCGGTGCGGGGCATCGTGGGGGTGCTCCTGAGGGCGTCGGCCTGGCGGTGGGCGAAGCCGCAGGTTCCCCCGGGCGGGTTACGCGCCGGCCACCACGACGTGAACGGCCCCCGGCCGGGAGGTCTCCGGTCGGGGGCCGCGGGTGGTCCGTCTCGGCCGTCAGGCGCTGGGCAGGCGCTCCAGCTGGGTCCGGATGCGGGTGATGTCCTCCTCCGCCTTGGCCAGCCTCGTGCGGATCTTGTCCACGACGTGGTCCGGCGCCTTCGCCAGGAACGCCTCGTTGCCGAGCTTCGCCGTCGCCTGCGCCTTCTCCTTCTCCGCCGCGGCGAGGTCCTTCGCGAGTCGCTTCCGCTCGGCGGCCACGTCGATCACACCGGACAGGTCAAGGGCGACCTCGACGCCCCCGACCGGGAGGGTCGCCGTCGCGGTGAAGGAGTCGCCCTCCGGCTGGAGGCGCAGCAGTTGCCGGATGGCCGGCTCGTGGGCGGCGAGCTCCGTACCGCCGAGGGTCAGCCGGGCCGGGACCCGCTGCCCCGGCTGGAGACCCTGGTCGGCACGGAACCGGCGCACCTCGGTGATGACCGACTGGAGCGTGGCGATCTCCCGCTCGGCGTCGGCGTCCCGGAAGCCGCTGTCCTTCGGCCACTCGGCGACGACCACCGACTCGCCGCCCGTCAGGGTCGTCCACAGCGTCTCGGTGACGAACGGGACCACCGGGTGCAGCAGCCGCAGCGTGACGTCGAGGACCTCACCGAGGACGCGCTTGCTGACCTCGGCCGGTTCGCCGCCCGCCTGGAAGGTGGTCTTGGACAGCTCGACGTACCAGTCGAAGACCTCGTCCCAGGCGAAGTGGAACAGCGCGTCCGACAGCTTGGCGAACTGGAAGTCGTCGTAGTACGCGTCGACTTCGGCGACGACCGTGTTCAGCCGGGACAGGATCCAGCGGTCGGTGGACGACATCTTCGACGCGTCCGGCAGCGGGCCCTCGACCGTGGCGCCGTTCATCAGCGCGAAGCGGGTCGCGTTCCAGATCTTGTTGGCGAAGTTGCGCGAGCCCTGGACCCAGTCCTCGCCGATCGGCACGTCGACACCCGGGTTGGCGCCGCGCGCGAGCGTGAAGCGGAGGGCGTCGCTGCCGTACTTGTCCATCCAGTCCAGCGGGTTGACCGCGTTGCCGAAGGACTTCGACATCTTCTTGCCGAACTGGTCGCGGACCATGCCGTGCAGGGCGATGGTGTGGAACGGCGGGGTGCCGTCCATCGCGTACAGGCCGAACATCATCATCCGGGCGACCCAGAAGAAGAGGATGTCGTAGCCGGTGACCAGGACGGAGTTCGGGTAGAACTTCGCGAGCGACTCGGTCTGTTCCGGCCAGCCGAGGGTGGAGAACGGCCACAGGCCGGAGGAGAACCAGGTGTCGAGGACGTCGGAGTCCTGGTGCCAGCCCTCGCCGCTCGGCGCCTCGTCGTCCGGTCCGACGCAGACGACCTCGCCGTTCGGCCCGTACCAGACCGGGATGCGGTGGCCCCACCACAACTGCCGCGAGATGCACCAGTCGTGGAGGTTGTCGACCCAGTCGAAGTACCGCTTCTCCATCTCCTGCGGGTGGATCTTGACGCGGCCGTCGCGGACCGCGTCACCGGCGGCCTTCGCCAGCGGGCCGACCTTGACCCACCACTGCATGGACAGGCGCGGCTCGATGGTGGTCTTGCAGCGCGAGCAGTGGCCGACGGAGTGGACGTAGGGCCGCTTCTCGGCGACGATCCGGCCCTCGGCGCGCAGCGCGGCGACGATGGCGGAGCGCGCCTCGAGGCGGTCCAGGCCCTGGAAGGGGCCGTGCGCGGTGATGACGGCGTGCTCGTCCATCACGGTGAGGGACGGCAGGTCGTGGCGCCGGCCGATCTCGAAGTCGTTCGGGTCGTGGGCCGGGGTCACCTTGACGGCACCGGTGCCGAACTCGGGGTCGACGTGCTCGTCGGCGACGACCGGGATGGACCGGTCCGTCAGCGGCAGGTTGATGAGCTTGCCGACGAGGTGCTTGTAGCGCTCGTCGTCGGGGTGAACGGCGACGGCCGTGTCACCCAGCATGGTCTCCGCGCGGGTGGTGGCGACGACGATGGTGTCGTCCCCGTCGCCGTACTTCATGGAGACGAGCTCGCCGTCGTCGTCCTGGTAGTCGACCTCGATGTCGGAGATCGCGGTCAGACAGCGCGGGCACCAGTTGATGATGCGCTCGGCGCGGTAGATCAGCTCGTCGTCGTAGAGCCGCTTGAAGATGGTCTGGACGGCCCTGGACAGGCCCTCGTCCATGGTGAAGCGCTCACGCGTCCAGGCGACGCCGTCACCGAGGCGCCGCATCTGTCCGCTGATCTGCCCGCCGGACTCGCCTTTCCACTGCCAGACCCGCTCGACGAAGGCCTCGCGGCCGAGGTCGTGGCGGGACTTGCCCTCCTTGCCGAGCTCCCGCTCGACGACGTTCTGCGTGGCGATACCGGCGTGGTCCATGCCGGGCTGCCACAGCGTCTCGAAACCCTGCATCCGCTTGCGGCGCGTCAGGGCGTCGATGAGGGTGTGCTCGAAGGCGTGCCCGAGGTGCAGGCTGCCCGTGACGTTCGGCGGCGGGATGACGACCGTGTACGGAGGCTTGTCGCTCTTGGCGTCGGCCTCGAAGTAACCCCGCTCCACCCAGCGCTCGTACAGCGGCCCCTCTACATCGGCCGGCGCGTACTGGGTCGGCAGTTCGGTCGTGGGCGCTGGTTGCGGCTGCTGAGAGTTCTCGGTCACGGGGGTCAGTTTAGAGGCGTCACAGCCCTGACCCGAAACGCGATTTCCTTTGTAACGGTGCGGCACCCGGTGGCCTGAACGGGTCATGCCTGAGTCAGGATGTCAGCAGCACATAAGCATCTGGAGGGGGAACCCTGTAATGAGCTACAACCAGCCGGGCCCGTACGGCGGGCAGCCCCAGCAGCCCGGACCGTACGGCCAGCCGGGTCCTTACGGCCAGCAGCCGCAGGCTCCGCAACCCGGCTACGGCTACCCTCAGCAGGCTCCCCCGCCTCAGCAGCCCGGCTACGGCTACCCGCAGCAGCCCGGCCAACCGGGCGTCCCGCCGCAGCAGCCTCCTTACGGTCAGCAGCCCCCGTACGGTCAGCAGCCGCCCTACGGCCAGCCCCAGTACGGCATGCCGCCCCAGCCGCCCGCCTCGGGCGGCGGCGGCAAGAAGGCCGGGATCATCATCGGCGCGGTGGCGGTCGTGGCGGCGATCGGCGTGGGCGCGTACTTCGTGATCGGCGGAGGCGGCGGCGCGGGCGGCCTGGAGGACGACGGGGCGCACAAGCTGTCCGCGCCGGAAACGGTGCTCAGCGAGTACACCCGCGTAGGCGACGGCGGCGAGGACTCCAGTTCCAACACGGTGGACGACCTCGCCGAGGGCGGCATCAAGGACGGCAAGTCCGTCGGCGCCCAATATTCCACGGCCGACTTCAGCAACTACGACCCGCAGGACCCCACCACCATTCCGGACAAGACCGAGCTGCTTACGGCCAAGGGCGTGACGTTCATCGGCGCGTACGGCAAGGTCGAGAATCCGGAAGCGGCGCTCGACAAGATCTTCGCCTCCATCAAGAAGGAGACCGAGGAAAGCTCGAGCAAGGGGCTCATGTCCGAACTGGTCGGCGAGCCGGAGTCGGTCAACATCGACGGCGCGGTGATGAAGTGCCAGGCGGGCAAGGGCACCAACGACCTCACCCAGAAGGAAACGACCAACTGGTTCTGCGCCTGGGCCGACTACAGCACGATTGCGATCGTCTCCCCCGGTGACAACACCAAGGACATCACCAAGGACGCCGCAGCGGACATGACCACGAAGCTGCGCAACGAGGTCCGCGACAAGGTGTGAAACGAGAAGGTTTGAGGGGGTGCACGGCGAGCTCGCCGTGCACCCCCTCACTGCATGTGATCCTCTACGGCCGGCTGCAGGTGAGTGCATGTCGGCCGGATGGAAACCTCAGACCGCGCGACACGCCTGGATCGCGTGGTTGTCCCTCACGCCCAGCTTGATCAGTCCCGCACTGCAGATCGGTGCGGTCCCTGGACTTCCCGCGTACTTGCAGGAAGCCTTCGCACCCGATCCGACGATGTAGTCCTTCGAAGCAAGGTACTGCTCACCGTAAGAAGGTCCGTAAGCGCTGGCAGGTGAGGCTGCGACCAGCGGTAGGACTCCTGCGGCCGCCGTCACGCATAAAAATAGTCAGATCGGCGGGATCTGACCGAAATCACTGCCACCAGGCAAAAGGCGCCCAGCGGATTCGCTGGGCGCCTTCCTATGCGTCAGGCCTACGCCGTCTTCTGCTCCCCCGACCCCCGGCCGCGCGCGTCACGCGGGATCAGGGTCGGGTTGACGTTGGAGAGGACCACGTCCGCCGTGATGACCACGCGGGCCACGTCCTTGCGGGACGGGACCTCGTACATCACGCCCTGGAGGACTTCCTCCATGATGGCGCGCAGGCCGCGCGCGCCGGTCTGGCGGAGGATGGCCTGGTCGGCGATGGCCTCCAGCGCCTCGCGCTCGAAGTCCAGCTCCACACCGTCGAGTTCGAAGAGGCGCTGGTACTGCTTGACCAGCGCGTTGCGCGGCTCGACCAGGATCTGCAGCAGGGCCTCGCGGTCGAGGTTGTGGACCGAGGTGATGACCGGGAGACGGCCGATGAACTCGGGGATCATGCCGAACTTGACCAGGTCCTCCGGCATGACCTCCTCGAACTGGTCCTTGGACTCCATCTCCCGCTTGGAGCGGATCGTCGCGCCGAAGCCGATGCCCTTGGCGCCCGCCCGGCCCTCGATGATCTTCTCCAGTCCGGCGAAGGCACCGCCCACGATGAACAGCACGTTCGTCGTGTCGATCTGGATGAACTCCTGGTGCGGGTGCTTGCGGCCGCCCTGCGGCGGGACCGAGGCCGTGGTGCCCTCGAGGATCTTCAGCAGGGCCTGCTGTACGCCCTCGCCGCTGACGTCACGGGTGATCGACGGGTTTTCACTCTTGCGGGCGACCTTGTCGATCTCGTCGATGTAGATGATCCCGGTCTCGGCCTTCTTGACGTCGTAGTCGGCCGCCTGGATCAGCTTCAGCAGGATGTTCTCGACGTCCTCGCCGACGTATCCCGCCTCGGTGAGCGCCGTGGCGTCGGCGATCGCGAAGGGGACGTTCAGCATGCGGGCCAGGGTCTGTGCCAGCAGCGTCTTGCCGGAGCCCGTGGGGCCCAGCAGGAGGATGTTGGACTTCGCCAGCTCGATGGCGTCGTCGCGGCCGGCGGCGCCGCCGTTCTCGCCGGCCTGGACGCGCTTGTAGTGGTTGTACACGGCGACGGACAGGGCCTTCTTCGCCGACTCCTGCCCGACCACGTAGCCCTCGAGGAACTCGTAGATCTCGCGGGGCTTGGGCAGCTCCTCCCAGCGGACCTCACTGGTCTCGGCGAGCTCTTCCTCGATGATCTCGTTGCAGAGATCGATGCACTCGTCGCAGATGTACACACCGGGCCCTGCGATGAGCTTCTTGACCTGCTTCTGGCTCTTGCCGCAGAACGAGCACTTGAGCAGATCGCCGCCGTCACCGATGCGTGCCACGGTGTGCTTCCCCTTCGCCTGGGAGACGACCGGACATCCGTGTCCGGCGGCTCCTGGTGCTGCCTTATGTCCGACGGTACCTTGCCGAGCCCCCCGTCCGGGCCCCCCTTGGCACGGTTCACTTTGACGTGGACCGTGCCAAACCGTGCCAAGGGGCGGCAGACGTTACACCCCCACCTCGCGTCAGCGCAGGCTGGCGTTGTCCATCTTCCGGGTGGAGATGATCTGGTCGATCAGGCCGTACTGCAGCGCGTCCTCGGCCGTGAGGATCTTGTCGCGCTCGATGTCCTCGCGGATCTTCTCGATCGGCCGGGTGGAGTGCTTGGCCAGCATGTCCTCCAGCTGCGTGCGCATGCGGAGGATCTCGTTGGCGGCGATCTCCAGGTCGGAGACCTGACCGCGGCCCGTCTCGCTGTACGGCTGGTGGATCAGCACGCGCGCGTTCGGCAGCGCCATGCGCTTGCCGGGCGTACCGGCGGCCAGCAGGACCGCGGCGGCGGAGGCCGCCTGGCCCATGCAGACCGTCTGGATGTCCGGCTTCACGTACTGCATCGTGTCGTAGATGGCCGTGAGCGCGGTGAAGGAGCCGCCCGGGCTGTTGATGTAGACCGAGATGTCCCGGTCGGGGTCCATCGACTCAAGGCACAGCAGCTGCGCCATGACGTCGTTGGCGGAGGCGTCGTCGATCTGGACGCCGAGGAAGATCACGCGCTCCTCGAAGAGCTTCGCGTACGGGTCGTACTCGCGGATGCCCTGGGAGGTGCGCTCGACGAAGCGCGGGATGACATAACGGGACTCGGCCGCGGGGCCGGTGTACTCGGCACGCGCGCGGTCGTACAGGCCGCTGCCGGGGAAGTCGTTCACGGTGTCTCCTGGAAAGGGGCTGTGGCGGTCGGCTGGGGCTGCTGGGGCTGTTCACCGGGCCCGGGGAGGGCCGGCGGGGTCCACGGGGCCACAAGGGCCCCGTGGGGCCGCTCAGGCCCCGGTGCCGCCGCCGCCCGGCATGCCGGCGGCCGTGGGGATGACGTCGTCGATGAGGCCGTACTCCTTGGCCTCGAAGGCGTCGAACCAGCGGTCACGGTCCGAGTCACGGGTGATCTGCTCGACCGACTGGCCGGTGTGCTGGGACGTCAGCTCGGCCATGCGCTTCTTGGTGTGCAGCAGCCGCTCGGCGTGGATCTTGATGTCCGAGGCCGAACCGGCGAGGCCGGCGGACGGCTGGTGGATCAGGATCTCCGCGTTCGGCAGCGCGAAGCGCTTGCCGGGAGTGCCCGCGCTCAGCAGGAACTGACCCATGGAGGCCGCCAGGCCCATGGCGATCGTCACCACGTCGTTCTTGATGAACTGCATGGTGTCGTAGATCGCCATGCCGGCCGTGATGGAACCGCCGGGGCTGTTGATGTACAGGTAGATGTCCTTGTCCGGGTCGGCGGCAAGGAGCAGCAGCTGTGCGGTGATCTTGTTGGCGATGTCGTCGTCGACCGGCTGGCCGAGGAAGATGATCCGCTCGTTGAGCAGCCGGTTGTAGACCTGGTCGCCGAGGCCACCACCGATGGAAGGCTCGCCGGCGGCGGAGGGCATCAGATTCGTCACGTATCCACCTGCTCGTCTTACGACGGCGCCGGGCCGTCTTACGTTTCCTGCGGGGCCGGAGCCGTATGCGGTGACTCCTGTGCCCTCGTATTCATGGACCCTAACGCGGTGGCTGCGCTGGGCAATCCCGGTAACGGGAGTGTTCGCCGGGGGCGTAGCGCGGTGTACTCCGCGGGGACGCCGGTGCGCCTTCTCGCCCTGAGCCCGACGGAGCACGGGCGGCCACGGCCCGTGGGGGCCGGTCGCGCGGTTCCCCGCTGTCCCCGAGGTACGAGGACGGGCCCCGGGTGACCAACGTACCCGGAGCCCGTCACACGCTCTTCGGAGCCGACGGACGGCTCAGCCCTCGGTCTTCTCCTCGGCGGCGGCCTCGCCGGCCTCGGCCTCGGTCGACTCGGTGGCGGCCTCGGCGGTGTCCGCCTCGTCCTCCTCGTCGTCGAGGTCGACGATCTCGCCGTTGGTGTCCTTGACCGTGGCCTTCTCGACCACGACGGCCAGGGCCTTGCCGCGGGCGACCTCACCGACGAGGAGCGGGACCTGGCCCTGCTCGACGACGGCCTGGGCGAACTGGTCGGGGGACATGCCGGAGGAGGCGGCACGGCGCATGAGGTGCTCGGTGAGCTCCTCCTGGTTGACGTTCAGCTTCTCCTGCTTGACGAGCTCGTCGAGCACGAACTGGGTCTTGATGCCCTTGACCGCGGCCTCACGGGTCTCGGTCTCGAACTCCTCCTCGGTCTTGCCCTGGATCTCCAGGTACTTCGCGAGGTCGAGGCCCATCTGGCCGAGCTGGTGGTGCTCGAGGTTGTGCTTACGGGTGTTGATCTCGTCCTCGAGCAGCTTCTCGGGGACCGGGACCTCGACCAGCTCGAGCAGCTTCTCCAGGACGCGCTCCTGGGCCTGCGTGGCCTGGTCGTACTGCTTCATGTTCTCCAGGCGCTTGCGGCTGTCCGCCTTCAGCTCCTCGAGGGTGTCGAACTCGGACGCGAGCTGGGCGAACTCGTCGTCCAGCTCCGGCAGCTCGCGGGCGGCGACCTGGGTGACCTTGACGGTGACCTCGGCCTCCTTGCCCGCCGCGGAGCCGCCCTTCAGCTCGGAGGTGAAGGTGGCCTCGCCGTCGGCGGACAGGCCCCTGACGGCGTCGTCGATGCCGTCGAGCAGCTCGCCCGAGCCGATGGTGTAGGAGACGCCGCTGGCGACGCCGTCCTCCAGGATCTCACCGTCGACCTTGGCCTCCAGGTCGATGGTCACGACGTCGCCGTCCTCGGCGGCGCGCTCCACCGGGGAGGTGGAGGCGAAGCGCTCGCGGAGCTGCTCGACCGACTTCTCGACGTCCTCGTCGCTGACCTCGACGGCGTCGACCTCGACCTCGATGCCGGAGTAGTCCGGGATCTCGATGGCGGGGCGGATGTCGACCTCGGCGGTGAAGTTCAGCGTCTCGCCGTCCTTCAGCTCCGTGATGTCGACCTCGGGCTGGCCCAGCGGGTTCAGCTCGGCCTCGTTGACCGCGTCGGTGTAGAACTTCGGGAGGGCGTCGTTGACGGCCTCCTCCAGCACCGCACCGCGGCCGAACCGCTGGTCGATGACCCGGGCCGGGACCTTGCCCTTGCGGAAGCCCTTCACCGTGACCTGCTGGTTGATCTTCTTGTACGCCGCGTCGAGGCTGTCCTTGAGCTCCTCGAAGGGCACCTCGACAGTGAGCCGAACCCGAGTCGGGTTCAGGGTCTCCACGGCGCTCTTCACGGTTCGGTCTCCTTGTGGCTGACTTCTCGGTTCTGCCGGGACCAGAGCGGTCCGGCCGATTCGCCGCCCGGAGGACTTCAGACGCTGAGACACACGGGCGTGCAGCTTGCATAGTAACGGCAGCGGCTACGGCGCCCAAAAGGCGATCAACGGATACGTGATCGACCGGGTGGTCGGGGTGGCGGGATTTGAACCCACGGCCTTCCGCTCCCAAAGCGGACGCGCTACCAAGCTGCGCCACACCCCGTCTGGTGCGAGACGTAGGGTACATGCACCCAGGCACAGGGGCCGCCGCATTTCCCGGGCGCGGCGCGACGCCGGCGGCGGGGCGGGAACGGGGTGTGCGACGAGGGGGCACTACCCGCTACGATGCCTGTCAGTGCCGCGGTCACCGATCCGCGGCGCGCGCTGTGCGGGCGTAGCTCAATGGTAGAGCCCTAGTCTTCCAAACTAGCTACGCGGGTTCGATTCCCGTCGCCCGCTCTGGACGCATCAGGGCCAGGTCGGAGGATCGATCCTCCGGCCTGGCCCTGATCACGTCCGGGGGCGGTGTTCGGTCCGGCGTGCCCCCTGCGTGCCGTGCCGGATGTCCGGGGCGAGAGCCGCCGGAACGGACTCGGCCGCTCGGCCGCGGCGCTCTTCGACCCGGCGGTTGCCCGCCACGCACCCGCCACCCGTACGCGACGTCGCATGAGCCCGCTCGCCGGCACGCAGCGCACGCGCAGGCCGGCGTTCTGCCAGGTCGGTCGGGGATCTCCGCGCGGGGCGGGGCGGGGTCAGAAGCTGATCGAGTTGATCATCCCGGCTATCGAGTCCAGGAACCGCTGGATGTCGTCGGCCATGCCGGTGGAGGCGAGGAAGAAGCCGAAGAGGACGGCGACGACCGCCGGCCCGGCCTTGAGGGACCCGCCTCTGATCAGCACCACCAGGATGATCGCCAACAGAAGCACCACAGACAGTGAAATGGCCACAACTGATCACACCCTTGGTCGGTTCGGTTCCCCGGCCCGGGCGACGCGACCCCGCGCACCCCGCCAGAACCATCGTGCCACCAACATGGCCGCCCTAACCGGCGACTGACGCATCGTCCGCCACACCCTGTCCTGTGCCCCTGCGCGGTTGGCCCGCGCGGGCCGACGACTCCGTGCCGTACGGCAATTCGAAGGCACACCCGCACAGGTAATTCGACCGGACCGTTTCCGTATCCACACAATGCGTTCGCAGCCGAATCGAATTACTGCCACAGAGTCCCCGACACACCCACAGGGCGGCCGGAAAACGCGAACGAAGGCGGACATTTCACCGGAGTCGCCTGCCGGTCTTATGCACGGTTTAGTCCGGAATAATCATGACAAGGTCGCCCGGTGTGCCGGATAAGCCCCTTACTCGCACACTGTGTTGACCATCACGTCCCCGGAGGCGCGCACTTTCCCCCACACGGGGTACCCGGACCGAATACGCAGGAATGACGTCGGGCGTTTTACGAAATCCCGCGGACAACGCTAGGGTGCCTCAGATGTTCCACGCTGCCTCGTCCCCCGCAAGCGCAGCGAGCTCACCGATCGCCTCCCCGAGTCCCCGCCGGGAGGGTCAGTGACGAACTCGCAGCGACCGTACGGCAACCGCAGAACGCCGCTTCCTCCGTCACCTTCACCGGCGCCCGGAGTGCCGAGCCCGCGTACGGAGAACGAGCAGAGCGGCCGGCCCGCGCCGTCCGGCAAACAGCGCGACGCGTTCTTCGACAACGCCAAGTACCTGGCGATCGTGCTGGTGGCGATCGGTCACGCCTGGGAGCCCATCAAGGGCGACAGCCGGATCCTGGAGGCGGCGTACACGGTCGTGTACACGTTCCACATGCCGGCCTTCATCATCATCTCCGGCTTCTTCTCGCGCAGTTTCGACATGCGCCCCGACCGGCTGCGGCGGCTGATCACCGGTGTCGCGGTGCCGTACATCGTCTTCGAGACCGCCTATCCCCTCTTCAAGCGGGTCGTCGACAGCGATCCGCAGCAGGAGATCAGCCTTCTCGACCCCTGGTACCTGACCTGGTTCCTGGTCGCGCTGTTCGTCTGGCGGCTGACCACGCCGATCTGGAACGCGGTACGGCACCCGCTGCCGCTGGCCCTCGGCATCGCCATGCTGGCCAGTGCCACCCCCGAGATCGGCGACGACCTCGACCTGCAGCGCGTGCTGCAGTTCCTGCCGTACTTCGTGCTCGGTCTGTGCATGAGGCCCGAGCACTTCCACATGGTGCGCCGGCGTTCGGTGCGGATCGCGTCGGTGCCGGTCTTCGCGGCGGCGCTGGCCGTCGGCTGGTGGGCGGTGCCGCGGATGAACACCGCGTGGTTCTACCACCGTGACGCCGCGCAGGAGCTGGGCGCGCCGTGGTGGGCCGGGCCGGTCATGGTGCTCGCGATGTTCGGCTGCTCGCTCCTGCTGACCGCCTGCTTCTTCGCGTGGGTGCCGCGCCGCCACATGTGGTTCACCGCGCTGGGCGCGGGCACGCTGTACGGCTATCTGCTGCACGGCTTCGTGGTGAAGGCCGGCGAATACCAGGGCTGGTTCGAGCACTCCGTGCTGCACCAGCCGCTCGGTGAGATCGCCGTGAGCGTCCTCGCGGCGGTCCTCGTGACACTGCTGTGCACCAGGCCGGTGCGGCGGATCTTCCGGTTCGCGATGGAGCCGAGGATGGAGTGGGCGTTCAAGCGGGACGCCGCCGAACTGGCCCGCGAACGCGAGCGCCGGGAAGAGGGGAAGAAGGAGACCCGCGAGAAGGTCTCCGCTTAGGAGTTCCCCTCCCCCGCCCCGAGACCGAGGAGTGCGCGCATCCGCGTGTACTTCTCGGTCAGTCGTGTGCGGGTCGCCTCGTCCAGTACGGCGAGGCGGGCCGGGTCGGCGTTGTGCGCCAGGTCCGCCTCCTTCACCAGCAGCGCGCCGGGGGTGGCGAGGATGCGGGCCGCGTACGCCTCGGGCGGCTCCCCGGACCGTTTGGTGACCGCGAGGACGATGTCCTTGGTCCGCCGGGTCAGCGCGGCCTCGTGCAGCCACCGCTCCGTCAGCCTGTCGTCCTCCACCGCGTCGTGCAGCCAGGCCGCCGCGATCTGCTCCTCGTCGCCGCCCCGGGCCCGCACTCCCTCGGCGACGGCCCTCAGGTGCTCGGCGTAGGGCCGGCCCGCCTTGTCGGTCTGCCCGGCGTGCGCGGCGCGGGCGGCGGCCTCGACCTGGGCCGGGGTCAGCGGGGTCTGCGGTGTCTCGGTCATCGGCCGAGTATGCCCCGACGCACGGGTCAGCGGGCCGCCGTCGCCGTCGGACCCTCCCGGCAGATGAGCAGCAGGGCCCGGTCGTCGTTGACGTCCTTGGCGACCGCCTCGATGAGGTGCCAGGCGGCGCCGTGGAAGCCGCCGGCGACATAGCGGTCGGCCTCGCCGGTGAGACGGTCGATGCCCTCGACGATGTCCCGGTCGGAGGTCTCCACCAGACCGTCGGTGAACAGCATCAGCACGTCCCCGGGGCGCAGGGAGCCCTTCACCGGGTGGAACTGGGCGCCGTCGTACACGCCCAGCAGGGGGCCGTCGGCCACCTTCTCCTCCCAGCGGCCGCTGCCCGCGCTGAGCTGGAGGCCCGGCGGGTGCCCGGCGGAGTACAGCTCGTAGTCCCCGGAGTCCAGGTCGAGCACCAGGTGGATGGAGGTGGCGAAGCCCTCCTCCCAGTCCTGGCGGAGCAGATAGCCGTTGGCGGCCGGGAGGAAGGCGTGCGGGGGCAGGCTGCCGAGCAGTCCGCCGAAGGCGCCCGACAGCAGCAGGGCGCGCGAACCGGCGTCCATGCCCTTGCCGGAGACGTCCGTCAGCACGACCTCGAGCGTGCGCCCGCCGTTGGTGCGGGCCGCCACCACGAAGTCGCCCGAGAACGACTGCCCGCCCGCCGGGCGCAGCGCCATCTCCCGGTGCCAGCCGTCCGGCAGCTTCGGCAGCTTGCTCTGCACCCGGATGCGTTCGCGCAGGTCGAACAGCATGGTGCCGCCGCGCCGCCAGGGCACGCCCACCCGGCTGCGGAACTGGGCGACGAGCAGCCCGAAGAAGCCGCAGGCCGCGACGGTGAGGACCACGCCGGGTGTGACCCGGGCCGCGCCCTCGGTGTAGGGGCCGAGTTGCACCGACTCGACGATCAGCGCGGTCGCCGCCGCCGCGTAGAGGCCGAGCAGGCTCGCCGGGCGCAGCAGCAGACCGCCCGCGACGATGGGGAGGACCAGTGCGGCCGGTGCGCACCACACGGAGTTGGCGAGTGTCCCGGCCGCGATCAGCGGGACGGTCAGGAGCAGTCCGGCGAGCGCGATCCAGTCGGAGCCGTCCCCGCGGAAGTAGTCGACGGCGGACCGGCGCATGCCGACCCGGGCCCGGTGCCACTGCTTCTTCAACCGGGCCGTGAACGTGTCGGCTTCCGCGCGCCGCTGTCGTCCTGCTGCCATTAGTTCGGGACCCTATCCATCGGACCGGCCGCTTGGCACGGGAGGTCCTGGTTGTCCCCCCTGACGGGGACCGAACTCACAGTGAACTGCACCTGGGGCCGTCGTGTGGCCGACCGGGAGAAAATGCGTCGCTCGTCCCGTACGACCCTGGTACGCATGGCTCATGGCGAACGAGCAGGCGGACCCCGCGACCGGACTTCGAGCGCTGCGGCCGGACGATTGGGACAAGTGGTACGCGAACCTCTCCCGCGCCTTCGGCGGGATTCCGGAGGGGGACGAGGAGCGTGAGCTGTGGAACTCGTTCACCGAGTTCGACCGTTCCCTGGGTGTCTGGGACGGGGACGAGTGCGTGGGGACGGCGGGCGCGTTCTCGTTCCGGCTGACGGTGCCCGGCGGTGATTCCGTGCCGGCCGCGGGCGTCACCATGGTGAGTGTGGCCGCCACGCACCGGCGGCGCGGGGTGCTGAGGTCGATGATGCGGCGGCAGCTGGACGACGTGCGGTCGTGGGGCGAGCCGCTGGCGGTGCTCACGGCCTCCGAGCCGGCGATCTACGGCCGGTTCGGGTACGGGGCGGCGGCCTTCCAGATGAACGCCGAGATCGACACGCGTCGCACGAGTCTGTCCGTCCCGCCCGGCACCGACGACGTACGGCTGCGGTACGCGGTGCCCGCCGATGTGCTCGACGCGTGCGAGGCGGTGTACGCCCGGCTGGTGCCGGGGCGGCCGGGGATGCTGGCGCGCCGGCCCGGCTGGGAGCGGCTGGGGACGGTCGACCCGGCGGGCGGCCGGGACGGAGCGTCGCCGCTGCAGTGCGTCGTCGCCGAGCGGGGCGGTGAGACGGTCGGGTACGCGCGGTTCCGGGTGAAGCCGCACTACGGTCCGGCGGGGCACGACGGCTCGGTGGTCCTGAGCGACCTCGCCGCGCTGGATCCGGCGGCGGACGGCGCGCTGTGGCGGTTCCTGTTCGGTGTCGACCTGACGTCGACGCTGGTGGCGCGGGGCCGGCCGGTGGACGAGGCGTGGCAGTACATGGTGTCGGACATCCGCCGGTGCCGGCCGGAGGTACGGGACTCGCTGTACCTGCGGCTGGTGGAGGTCGGCTCGGCGCTGCGGGCGCGGACGTACCAGACGCCGGTGGACGTCGTGTTCGAGGTGGAGGACGTCTTCTGCCCGTGGAACGCGGGGCGTTGGCGGCTGAGCGGGGACGCCAAGGGGGCGTCCTGCGAGCGCACCCAGGACACGGCGGATCTCGCCCTGTCGGTGAGGGAGTTGGGCGCGGCGTATCTGGGCGGGGTGAGCCTCGCGGCGCTCGCGGCGGCCGGCCGGGTGCGCGAACTGCGGCGCGGTGCGCTGGCGGAGGCGTCCCTGGCGTTCGGCAGCGCGGGCGTGGCGCCGTGGCTGCCGCACGGGTTCTGAGCGCGTCTAACGCGCCGTTCGCTGGCAGGACGGGCACCAGAAGAGGTTGCGGGCGGCGAGGTCGGCGGTGCGGACCTCGCCGCCACAGACGTGGCAGGGCCGGCCGGCCCTGCGGTAGACGTACACCTCGCCGCCGTGGTCGTCGACGCGCGGCGGGCGGCCCATCGCCTGGGGGGTGTGCTCCGGGCGGACGGTGTCGATGCGGTTGTTGCGGACGCCCTCGCGCATCAGCGCGACCAGGTCGGTCCACAGGGCGTCCCACTCGGCCGGGGTGATGTCCCGGCCCGCGCGGTAGGGGTCGACGCGGTGCCGGAAGAGGACCTCGGCGCGGTAGACGTTCCCCACGCCCGCGATGACCTTCTGGTCCATGAGGAGTGCGGCGATCGTCGTACGGCTGCGGCTGATCCGGCGGTGGGCGAGGGCCGGGTCGGCGTCCGGGCGGAGCGGGTCGGGGCCGAGGCGCTCGTGAATCGCCCGCTTCTCGGGGTCGGTGATCAGGGCGCAGGTGGTGGGGCCGCGCAGATCGACGTACGAGGTGGCGTCGGCGAGGCGCAGACGCACGGTGTCCGTGGGCGGGGGGACCGGGGCCGGGCCGAAGGTGACCTTGCCGAAGAGGCCGAGGTGGATGTGGACCCACTCGGTGTGCTCGGGGCCGGGGTCGCCGAAGCCGAGGAAGAGGTGCTTGCCGTGGGCGTCGGTGGTGTGCAGCGGTGTGCGGTCGAGGAGGGCGGCGGCGTCGGCGAACTTGCCCTGGGGGCTGGTGACGCGGAGGGGGCCGCCGCCCGCGAAGGCCGCGGCGTAGTCCTCGGCCAGCCGGTGGATCGTGTGGCCCTCGGGCACGGGCGGCCTTCCCCTCGCTCGCTCTTTCCGCCGCCTCCCGGGCGCTACTGCTGGGGGTGGTGGGCCGGGATCGGGGGGAGGTCGCCGGTGGTCTCGTAGGCCGCGAGCATGTCGATGCGGCGGGTGTGACGCTCGTCGCCCGAGAACGGCGTGCTCAGGAAGGTCTCGACGAACTTCGTCGCCTCGTCCTGGGTGTGCATGCGCGCGCCCACCGCGACCACGTTGGCGTTGTTGTGCTGGCGGCCCAGTGCCGCCGTCTCCTCGCTCCAGGCCAGGGCCGCCCGTACGCCCTTGACCTTGTTCGCGGCGATCTGCTCGCCGTTGCCGGAGCCGCCGATCACGATGCCGAGGGCGTCCGGGTCCGCGGCGGTCCGCTCGGCGGCACGGAGGCAGAAGGGCGGGTAGTCGTCCTGGGCGTCGTAGAGGTGCGGGCCGCAGTCGACGGGCTCGTGGCCCGCCGCCTCGAGCCACTCGACGAGGTGGTTCTTGAGTTCGTAGCCCGCATGGTCGGAGCCGAGATACACGCGCATGCGACGAGTGTGACATGGGCGCCGGCGGGCGGCGGCGCCGGGTGCCGCACCCGAGAAGAGTGAGCCAATCCACAGAACCTCAGGAAAACCTCAAATAACAATCCGAAATCAAAGGTTCCCCAATTCGTTCGCCTCCGTTTCACTGGTCCGGCTCGTACTCCGTTCGTACGGGGACCGATCAACCGGCGCAAAGGAAAACCACCCCATGACTTCGCAGCCGACCGTGACCAACGCGGGGAACGACCCCGCAACGCCCGGCGACGCCGGGACCCCCGGGGGTTCCGGGCTCCAGGCCGGGCTCAAGAACCGACATCTGTCGATGATCGCCATCGGCGGCGTCATCGGCGCCGGCCTGTTCGTCGGTTCCAGCTCCGGCATCGCGACCGCCGGCCCCGGCATCCTCCTGTCGTACGCCCTCGTCGGCACGCTCGTGGTGCTGGTGATGCGGATGCTCGGTGAGATGTCGGCGGCCAACCCGACGTCCGGGTCCTTCTCCGCGCACGCCGACCGCGCGCTCGGCCCGTGGGCCGGGTTCACCATCGGCTGGCTGTACTGGTTCTTCTGGGTCGTGGTGCTGGCGGTCGAGGCGACCGCCGGTGCCGCGATCCTCGAAGGGTGGATACCGGCCGTTCCCCAGTGGGGCTGGGCGCTCATCGTGATGGTGGTGCTGACCGCCACCAACCTGGTGTCCGTGGGCTCCTACGGCGAGTTCGAGTTCTGGTTCGCCGGGATCAAGGTCGTCGCCATCGGCGCGTTCATCGTCATCGGCGGGCTGGCCGTCTTCGGGGTGCTGCCCGGCGTCGACAGCGACCAGGCGGGGCTCGCCAACCTCACCGACCACGGCGGCTTCCTGCCCCACGGCGCCGGCGCCATCCTCACCGGCATCCTGCTCGTCGTCTTCTCCTTCATGGGCAGCGAGATCGCGACCCTGGCCGCCGGCGAGTCGGAGGACCCGGAGCGGGCCGTCACCAAGGCGACCAACAGCATCATCTGGCGGATCGGCGTCTTCTACCTCGGCTCGATCTTCGTCGTGGTGTGCCTGCTGCCCTGGGACAGCGAGTCGATCACCGAGGACGGCTCCTACGTCGCCGCCCTGGACTCCCTGGGCATCGCGCACGCCGGCCAGATCATGAACTTCATCGTGCTGACGTCCGTGCTGTCCTGCCTCAACTCCGGGCTCTACACGGCCTCCCGGATGGCCTTCTCGCTCGGCCAGCGCGGGGACGCGCCGAAGGCGTTCGCCCGGACCACCGGCCGGGGCGTGCCGCGGACCGCGATCATCGCGTCGGTCGTGTTCGGCTTCGTCGCCGTCTTCTTCAACTACGAGTTCCCCGACTCCGTCTTCCTCTTCCTGGTCAACTCCTCCGGTGCGGTCGCCCTGTTCGTCTGGCTGGTGATCTGCTTCTCGCAGCTGCGCATGCGGAAGATCATCCAGGCGGAGGCGCCGGAGAAGCTGGTCGTGCGGATGTGGCTGTACCCGTATCTGACGTGGGCCAGCGCGGGGCTGATCGTGTTCGTGCTGGGTTACATGCTGACCGACACGGAGCACGACGGGCGGACGACGGTGCTGCTGTCGCTGCTGGTCGCCGGCATCGTGCTCGCGATCGCCGTGGTGAGGCAGCGCATGGCGGGGCGCCGGGCCGCGGACGCCGAGGGGCGGGACGAGGTCCGGGCCGGCTGACGCCGCGCCCTGACGACACCACAGGGCCGGGGGCCCGCGGCGCGTGTGCCGCGGGCCCCCGGCCCTGTGTGTCGCGTCGGCCGGTCAGCGCTTGCCGGCGAACTTCCAGGCCGTGGGCAGCACGCCCATCGCCAGGGCCGCCTTCAGGGCGTCGCCGACGAGGAACGGGGTGAGGCCGGCCGCGATCGCGGCGGAGGCGGACATCCCGGTGGCGAGGGCCAGGTAGGGGACGCCGACGGCGTAGATGATCGCCGAGCCGAGCACCATGGTGCCCGCCGTCCGCCAGGCGGAGCGGTCCGCGCCGCGGCGGGCCAGGGCGCCCACGACGACGGAGGCCAGCAGCATGCCGAGGACGTAGCCGAAGGACGGCATGGCCATCCCGGACCTGCCCTCCGCGAACCACGGCACCCCGGCCATGCCCACCAGCGCGTACACGGCGAGGGAGGCGAAACCGCGGCGGGCGCCGAGGGCGGTGCCGACGAGCAGCGCCGCGAAGGTCTGGCCGGTCACCGGCACCGGGGAGCCGGGGACGGGGACCGCGATCTGGGCGGCGAGGCCGGTGAGCGCGGCACCGCCGAGCACGAGCGCGGCGTCCCGGACACGGGAGGCCGGGATGAGGTCCGCGAGGACCTGTCCGGATCGGGCGGACGTGACGGCAGCGGTGCTCATGAAGGTCTCCGCGGGGTGAGGGCGGTTGGGGGACACGGTGACGCTACAACGGCGCCCGCGCGCCGATCACCATCAGCGCTCGACAAAGGCGTGACCACGGACGTGGTGGGCTCCGGACAAAGGGCCGGGGTGGCAAGCGGCACGAGGTGACGCCAGTCACTGAGGTGAGGTGGTTTCGCCGACGGACGGCGGTGGAAGGGCGGCTGTGGGGAACCGCCAAACGGACGGGCCACGCCTCACGGGTAACCGGAACACCACTCTCCGAATGACGCCTGTCCATATGCTGGGCATCCTCTTCGTGAACGGGTGGAGGCCGCCCAGACTGGGGGCGTTTTGTCATCTCCCGCATTGGACGAGCCGCGCCCATGCCCAGCACCTCCCCCAAGCCCTCGACCTCGCCCGACCAGGGGGCATCCCCGGCCGGGACGCCCCCGAAGGCGGACGGCGTCTCCCTCTCGCACGGACTGAAGCAGCGCCATCTGTCGATGATCGCCCTCGGCGGGGTGATCGGCGCCGGTCTGTTCGTCGGCTCCGGGGCGGGGATCGCCGCCGCCGGACCCTCGATCGTCCTCGCCTACACCCTCTCCGGCCTCCTGGTGATGCTGGTGATGCGGATGCTGGGCGAGATGTCCGCCGCGTATCCCTCGTCGGGCTCGTTCTCGGCGCACGCCGAGCGGGCGATCGGCCCGTGGGCCGGCTTCACCGCGGGCTGGTCCTTCTGGGTGCTGCTGTGCACGGCGGTCGGCCTGGAGGGCATCGGCGCCGCGAAGATCGTCACCGGCTGGCTGCCGGGCACACCCGAGTGGGCGTGGGTGGCGCTGTTCATGGTCGTGTTCTGCGGGACCAATCTCGCGGCGGTGAAGAACTTCGGCGAGTTCGAGTTCTGGTTCGCGGCCCTGAAGGTCGGCGCGATCACGCTGTTCCTGGGGCTCGGCGTGCTGGCCGTCGCGGGAGTGCTGCCCGGCACGGACTCCCCCGGCGCCTCCCACCTCACCGACTTCCTCCCCAACGGCGGCGAGGGCCTGGTGATCGGACTGCTCGCCTCCGTCTTCGCGTACGGCGGCCTGGAGACGGTGACGATCGCGGCGGCCGAGTCGGAGAACCCGGTCAAGGGCGTGGCGAGCGCGGTCCGTACGGCGATGTGGCGGATCGCGCTGTTCTACATCGGCTCGATGGCGGTGATCGTCACCCTGGTCCCGTGGGACTCCCCGGCGGTCGTCGAGGACGGCCCGTACGTCGCCGCCCTGGACCGCCTCGGCATCGAGGGCGCCGGTCAGGTGATGAACGTCGTGGTGCTGGTGGCGCTGCTGTCCGCGATGAACGCCAACATCTACGGCGCCTCGCGCATCGCGTACTCGCTGGTGCGGCGGGGCCAGGGGCCGAAGGCGCTGGGACGGGTGTCGGGCGGGGTGCCGCGGATCGCCGTCCTGGCCTCCTCCGTCTTCGGCTTCCTGTGCGTGCTGCTGAGCTACTGGCGGCCCGACGACGTCTTCTCCTGGCTGCTGAACATGATCGGCGCGGTGATCCTGGTCGTCTGGATCTTCATCGCCGTCTCCCAGCTGCGGCTGCGCCGCCGGCTGGAGCGGGAGGAGCCCGAGAAACTGGTGGTGCGCATGTGGGGCTTCCCCTGGCTGACATGGGTGGCGCTGGCCGGCATGGCGGCGGTCTTCGTCCTCATGGCCCGGGAGCCGGACACGCGCGTGCAGCTGTACTCGACGGGCACGATGACGCTGGCGCTCGCGGCGGTGGGATACGCCCGGCAGCGGGCGCGCGCCCGGAGCTGACGCTCACCTCGGACGGCCCTCGCGGGATCACGCGGGGGCCGTTTCGCGTGCCCCGGGCTCACCAGCCCCTTTCTCTCGGCGTGCAGGTGCAAGTAACTTGCAATAAGTGTCCTGCCCTCGTGATCGTCTTCTCACCGTTCACCCGGCAGGCGGAAAGACGGAAGTCCCCGCGGGGACGTGACCCGCGGGGGCTTCCGGTAGGCGGCAATCCGGTCCATGGTGGCGCAATGGCGACACAGAGGACGATGAAGGACTACTGCTGGACCTGCGGCGCGGACCAGCAGCACCGTCAGCTGAACAAGAAGGAGGAGGACTGGCTCAAGGAACGGCTGGGCCGGTCCGGGGTCGGCGAGTTCTGGCTCTGCGTGAACGTACTCGACCCCGACACCGGCAAGCAGTGCCGCAACCTGCGCACGGGCTTCAACAAGAAGCCGTTCGCCGAGCCGATCAAGGTACCCGTGCTGGACTGAACCGTCACAGGTCGCTGAAGTCCGGCCCCTTCGTCCGGGTGCGCTTGATCTCGTAGAAGCCGGGGACGGAGGCCACCGCGAGGGTGCCGTCCCACAGGCGGGCGGCCTCCTCGCCCTTGGGGGCCGGGGTGACGACCGGGCCGAAGAAGGCGAGCTGCTCGCCGTCCGCGCCGGGGACCGCGATGACCGGGGTGCCGACGTCCTGGCCGACCTTGTCGATGCCCTCCCTGTGGGAGGCGCGCAGCTCGGGCTCGTAAGGAGTGGAGTCCCAGTGCTCCATGAGGGACTCGGGCAGGCCGACGTCCTTCAGGGCGGCGGCGACCGTCTCCCTGCCCGGACCCTCGCCCCGGTTGTGGATGCGGGTGCCGAGCGCCGTGTAGAGGTCGCCGAGCACCTCGGCGCCGTGCTCCTGCTCGGCCGCGATGACCACCCGGACCGGCCCCCATGCCTTGGCCTCGAGCATCTCGCGGTACTCCGCCGGCTCGTCGAGCTTGTCCTCGTTGAGGACGGCGAGGCTCATCACATGCCACCGGACCTTGACGTCCCGCACCTTCTCCACCTCCAGCATCCAGCGGGAGGTCATCCAGGCCCAGGGGCACAGCGGGTCGAACCAGAAGTCGACGGGCGTGGCGGGAGACGTGTCCGACATGTCGCTCCTTGTGAAGGCGGTGCTTCCCCGTGACAACGCGGAGTCCGCTCCCGGCCATTCCCGGCTGCCCGCCGTCAGGGCCACATGGCAGGATCGGTCCTGTTCATCCCTGTCGACGACGCCTGAGGAGTGCCGCCCGTGCCCGGTGAGAATCTGACCCGCGACGAGGCCCGGGAGCGGGCGGCCCTGCTGTCCGTCGACGGGTACGAGGTGAGCCTGGACCTGCGTTCGGCGGTCGGTGAGCACAAGGGCGGAGGGCCCCGCACCTTCCGTTCCGTCACCACCGTCCGGTTCCGCTGCGCCGAGCCGGGGGCGAGCAGCTTCGCGGACCTGATCGCGCCGAGCGTGACGGCGGTCTCGCTCAACGGGCGGGACCTCGACCCCGGCCAGGTCTTCGACGGCTCGCGGATCCTGCTGGAGGACCTCGCCGCCGACAACGAGCTCGTCGTCGACGCGCAGTGCGCCTACTCCCGCACCGGCGAGGGCATGCACCGCTTCGTCGACCCCGAGGACGGCGAGGTGTACCTCTACACCCAGTACGAGCCGGCCGACGCCCGCCGTGTCTTCGCCACCTTCGAGCAGCCCGATCTCAAGGCGCCCCACCGCTTCGAGGTGCGCGCGCCCGAGGACTGGACGGTGTGGAGCAACGGCGCAGGTGAACGCAGCGACGGCGTGTGGCGGTTCGCGGAGACCAAGCCGATCCCGACGTACATCACCTGCGTGGTGGCGGGCCCGTACCACTATGTGACGGACTCCTACGAGCGGGTCTTCGAGGACGGTACGCGGCTGGAGATCCCGCTCGGCGCGATGTGCCGCAAGGGTCTCGCCCCGCACTTCGACGCCGACGACGTCTTCCTGGTGACCAAGCAGGGCCTGGACTTCTTCCACGACCACTTCGACTACCCGTACCCCTTCGGGAAGTACGACCAGGCCTTCGTGCCCGAGTACAACCTGGGCGCGATGGAGAACCCGGGGATGGTCACCTTCCGGGAGGAGTTCATCTTCCGCGGCAAGGTCACCCGGGCGTCCTACGAGGGCCGCGCGAACGTGATCCTGCACGAGATGGCCCACATGTGGTTCGGCGACCTGGTCACCATGGAGTGGTGGGACGACCTGTGGCTGAAGGAGTCCTTCGCGGACTTCATGGGCGCGTTCTCGCTGGTCGGCGCGACCCGCTTCACCGACGGCTGGATCACCTTCGCCAACCGCCGCAAGGCGTGGGCGTACCGCGCGGACCAGCTGCCGTCCACGCACCCGATCACCGCCGACATCCGCGACCTGCAGGACGCCAAGCTCAACTTCGACGGCATCACGTACGCCAAGGGTGCCTCCGTGCTGAAGCAGCTGGTGGCCTACGTCGGCCAGGACGCGTTCCTGGAGGGCGCCCGGCGCTACTTCAAGCGGCACGCGTACGGCAACACTCGGCTGGGTGACCTGCTGTCGGTCCTGGAGGAGACCAGTGGCCGGGACATGGACGTCTGGGCGCGGGCGTGGCTGCAGACGGCCGGCGTCAACTCCCTCACGCCGCAGGTGCTGTTGGACACGCGGGGCAGGATCGACGAGCTGGCGATCGTGCAGGAGGCCGCCGAGTCGCACCCCGAGCTGCGCCCGCACCGGGTGGCGGTGGGCCTGTACCGGCGCACGGACGACGGCGCCCTGGAGCGGTACGCGCAGGCCGAGACGGACGTCGACGGGGCGCGTACGGTCGTGGCGGAGCTGGCGGGCGCGGACGCGCCGGAGCTGGTGCTGGTCAACGACGACGACCTGACGTACTGCAAGACCCGTTTCGACGAGACCTCGCTGGCGGCGCTCCGGCGCGGCCTCGGCGACCTCACCGATCCGCTCGCCCGCGCCCTGTGCTGGTCGGCGCTGTGGAACATGACGCGGGACGCGCTGCTGCCGGCCCGGGAGTTCATCGGCCTGGTGATGGAGTTCGCGGGCCGGGAGTCCGACATCGGTGTGCTGCAGATGCTGCACGCGTGGGCGGAGTCGGCCGCGGTGCACTACACCGCGCCGGAGCGGAAGGAGGAGGCCGGCCGCCTGCTCGCCGAGGGCGCCTCGGCGCTGCTGCACGCCGCCGAGGCGGGCAGCGAGCACCAGCTCGCGTGGGCGCGGTTCTTCGCGCACGTGGCCGCCGCCCCGGCCGACTTCGAGCTGCTGACCTCGCTGCTGGACGGCACGGTGACCGTGCCGGGGCTCGAGGTGGACCAGGAGCTGCGCTGGGCGTTCCTGGAGCCGCTGGCCGCGCACGGGGTGGCGGACGAGAAGACGCTGGACGAGGAGCTGGCCCGGGACGACACCGCCTCCGGCAGGCGGCACCACGTCCGCTGTCTGGCCGCCCGCCCGTCGGCCGCGGTGAAGGCGCAGTGCTGGGCGCAGGTCGTGGAGTCGGACGCGCTGTCCAACGCGCTGGTGGAGGCGACGATCTCGGGCTTCGCGCAGTCGTCCCAGCGGGAGCTGCTCGCGCCGTACACGGAGAAGTACTTCGCGGCGATCGAGCGGGTGTGGGCCGGGCGGTCGATCCAGATCGGCATGGACGTGGTGCGGGGGCTGTTCCCCGCGTTCCAGGACTCGCAGGCGACGCTGGACGCGACGGACGCGTGGCTCGTGGCCCACGAGGACGCGGCCCCGGCGCTGCGCCGCCTGGTCCTGGAGGCCCGTGACGACCTGGCCCGGGCGCTGCGCGGCCAGCGTTGCGACGCGGCGGCGGGCTGAGCCGTGCCCTGAGCCCGCCCCGAGCGCTCCCCCGTGACGTGACGTCCCGGACAGTCGTTACGGAACGCGGGCAATCAAGCCGTAACCCCTGGTCCTCACCCGAACGGACCAGGGGTTCGCGGTATCCGAACACGCGTCCCTCCGTGCGGGCTTGTCCTCATTTGTCGACGGACTTGTAACAGGGGTTCAGGGGTGGGCGGGAGACGGGAAGTTGCCGGACATGAACCACAACACCCCGCTCTCCCCGCGCCCCCCGCACCAGCTCGCCGACGACACGCGCCGGGTGCTGACCCACGCACAGCTCCGCGCCCGGGGCGTCCCGGCCGCGGAGGCCGGCGAACAGTGCCGCCCCGGCGGGCCCTGGCAGCAGCTCCTGCCGGGTGTCGTCCTGCTCCACCCCGGCCCGCCGACCAGCGAGGAGCGGCTGCACGCGGTGCTGCTGTACGCGGCGCGGGAGCGGACCGTGGGCGTCCCCGCGCAGCCCGGTGCGGACGGGCCGCCCGCGTCCCCCTGCGGCGAGGCGATGATCACCGGGCTGGCCGCGCTGACCCTGCACGGCTTCTCCTCCGCTCCCCCGCTGCCGTCCCTGGAGGTGGTCGACGTCCTGGTCCCCAGGCTGCGCCGGCTGCGTTCGACGGGGTGCGCGCGCATCGTCCGTGCCTCCCCCCTGCCCGCCCCGGAGCAGGTCACGGGCCTGCCGGTGGCGCCCGTCCCGCGCGCGCTGGCCGACGCCGTGGCGGGCCTCGAGGACGCGGACGCGGTGCGCCGGCTGCTGACGGAGGCGGTACGGGGCGGCCACTGCGAACCGGCGGCGGTGGTGCGGGAGCTGACCGGGGCGAAGCTGCTGAACCGGCCGCACGTGGTGGACGCGGTGGACTCGCTGCTGGCCGAGGGCCGGGCGCTGGCGGAGGGGCGGCTGTACCGGATGGTGCGCGAGCACGGCCTGCCGGAGCCGTGCTGGAACGTGGACCTGCGGCTGCCGGGCGGCCCTCGTCTGGGCGTCCTGGACGCGTACTGGCCCCAGGAGGCGGTGGCCCTGGAGCTGGACACCCGCGCGCCGCGCCCGGGCCGAAGGCCCGAGGACGACGCCGAGTGGTCGCAGTACGCCCGCAGGCGCGAACACCTGGAACGCCTCGGCGTCACGGTCGTCCACGTCAGCCCGCGCAAGCTGCGGGACGCGATGGAACAGCAGGCGGCGGTGGTCCGTACCGCCCTGATGGCCTCGGCCGACCGCGACCCGGCGGCGTACGTCGTGGTCCTGCCGCGGTAGTGAGGGACCGGGCCGGGCATCAGGAGGGCGAGGAGGGGCCGTGCGGCGGCCCCTCCTCCCGTGCGCGGGTACGGCCTTCGTCCTCAGCGCTTCTCGAGCACCAGCTCGGTGTTGCGGTCCTCCGGGGCTCCGGAGAGGTCCGTGCGGGCTCCCGGGGCGTTCAGGGAGAGTTCGCGGTAGAGGGCTGCGAGGCCCGTCTGGGAGAGGTCGGTGAAGTCCGTGCGGGCGGGGGCCGCTGACTCGACGAGGGTGGTGAAGAGCGAGAGCGTGCCGTCCTTGTTGTCCACCAGCTCGATGACGCGGGCGAGTTGGGGGAAGTCGACGTGGGAGGCGGTGGAGATCTCCCAGAAGGAGCCGCCGGATCCGGTGTGCGGGGTGACGGCGTTGCGGTGGATGTGGCCGTTCACCCAGGCGACCACGTTGTCGTGCCGGCCGAGGAGGGCGGCGACCTCCTCGCCCGTGTGGCGCCGTTCGTCGGGCCGTGCGGGGTCGCGGTGCGTGTTGTTCATCGAGGTGCTGGTGTGGTGGCTGAAGACGATGACGTGGGAGTCCCGGTTCTCCCGCAGGGTCCGCTCCAGCCACCGCAGCTGGGCCGTGCCGAGGGAGCCGTTGTAGTGGCCGCCCGGGTCGGTGGTGTCGAGGCTGATGCCGAGGACGTCGTCGGCGATGCGGAAGGCGTAGTACTGGGTGCCCGCGTCGAGGTTGGCGGCGGAGTAGCCGTGGCCGACCGGGCCGAGGCCGCGGTAGGCCGGGTCCAGGTGGGCCCGGAGGTATTCGCCGGGGGTGAAGGGGGCTCGCCTGTCGTCCGGGGTGACGGAGCGCATGGTGCGGGCGTGGGCCTTCAGGAAGTCGCCGTACCGCACGCCGCGGGGGTCCGTGGCCTTCTTGATGGCCTGCTGGAGTCGGTGCGCCTCGGCCGCCGGTACGTCCATCAGTTTGCGTCCGCCGACCGCGAGCTCGGTGAGGCGGGAGTCGCCGTGGGAGGCGTAGCAGCCGAGCGGCATCGAGTCGTGGTTGCCGACGGTGGAGTACCAGGGCAGGTTCAGGCCGGGGCTGTTCACCTCGCGGACGGCCGCCGCGAGGAAGCCGTCGAGGTGCGGGAAGCCGACCTGCTTGTCGGCGTCGCGGACGGCGGCGTCCGGGTGCCAGTACTGCTTCAGGCCGCTGTTCTGGACGCCCTCGTAGTGGCGCGGGTCCCCGGTGTTGGGGGTGACGCGGCCCCCGCTCATCACCGTCAGGAACCACTCCAGTTCGGAGCGGGCGTTGTTGTCGGTGTTGTCGCCGGTGGTCATCGCGAAGTGCAGCGGGGAGCCGGTGACGGGGGCGCCCCGCAGCGCGTTGATCCGCTCCACGAGGGCGATCGCGCCCTGCACGGTCAGGGCCTCCTGGGGCCGCCAGGCGTGCACGTCGGCGGAGCGCAGGTACTCCAGGCGCAGCGGATGCTGGGTGTCGATGATGTGCAGGTCGGTGAGGTGCACGAACGCGGCGAGCGCGGTACGGCGACCGGCCCGGCCGGAGCGGGCGGCGGCCAGGTCGCCGCGTACCACCCGCCCCCAGCCCGGCCCGTCGGCGAGGCGCCGGTAGCCCGGGCCGCCGCGCGGTGCCGCCGTGCCGGCGACGGTGGTGCCGCGCGTGTACGGCGCGAGCGGGGCGGGCGGCGCCTTCCGGGAGGAGGCGAGCACGGCCTCCTCGGAACCGGCACCGGAGGCCGCGGCGGCGGTGCCGCCGTCGCCGGGCCGCAGGGCGTAGCCGGCGCCGGCGGACAGGGCCACCGCTCCGGTGGCGGCGAGGAGGGAACGGCGGTGGAGTCCAGTGGAGCCGGCGACTGAGCGTATGCGCGACATGGCGCTTTGTCTCCCCGGGTGCGAACGCGTCGGCAGTGGTCGCGGAACGCTCGCCGGGCGAGTTTCCCGCTCGTACTGGATGCTTGGCACCGGGAATGGCCTGCGCGTGAACGAGACGGCAACGCGCAACGCCGATCGCCGTACGGTAATCCAGGACCGCCGGACGGGTCGCCGGCCGCTCCCGCACCGGCCCCGGGACGGTCACTTCGTGTTCACCTCGCGGGGCAGGGGGCCGCCCGGCTACCCCTCGGCGGTCTCCACCCGCCCGGCCGCCGGGCGCTCCCGCCACAGCCGCAGCGCGATGTCGACCAGGCGTACCCGGACCAGCCCGGGTACGGCGTCGAGGGGCTGCCAGGCGGCGATTTCGGTGGAGCCGCCGACCTCGTCGCGGAGTTCGCCGCCGGTGATCCGGCCCTCGTAGACCAGCCGTACGCCGTGGTGGTCGACGGCGCGGCCGAGGCGACCGGGGAAGGTGCGGCGGCTGGAGTGCACGCCGAGCAGCCCGGTGACCTCGATGAGGTAACCGGTCTCCTCCTCGACCTCCCGCCGCACGGTGTCGTGGGGATCCTCGCCGTGCTCCATGCCCCCGCCCGGCAGCACCCACTCGGGGACGCCGCCGGGGCCCGGGGACCGGGCGAGCAGGAACTGTCCGTCGCGCACCACCACGGCGTAGGCCGCCACCCTCAACTTCCGTCGCATCCAGGGACGTTAACCCGGTGGCTGGGGATTGGCAGGTGAGTACGCGGGGGCGGACCAGCTCAACGGCACGGCGCACGGGGTGTCCTCGGCCTGCGTCACGGTGAAGTGGACCCGGCGCTCCCCGTCGGCGGTGTACTCGGTGCGGGCCTCGCCGCTGAGCTGGAGCGCCCTGCCCGTCGTCCAGTCGAGCAGGAGCAGGCCCGCCCGGGGGTCGGTGGCCAGGTTGCCGAGGGTGAGGAACATGGCGTTGCCCGGGTAGTCGCGCCAGCTCAGCCCGGTCGGTGAGGTGGTGCGGACGAAGCCGGGGTTGCCGCCGCGGTGGCCGGCGTCGGCTCCGCCCGGGTGCACGGTGGCGACGAAGAGGGTGTCGGCCGCCTCCACGAACGCCCGCTGTTCGTCCGTGAGGTGACGGCCGCGCCGGGTGGTGCCCGGCCGGCGGTCGGTGACCGTCTCGTACGACTCCCGTTTCTGCAGGTATTTGGGGCAGTTGGCGAACACCTGGTCGGCCTCGACCGCGAAGCCCCGGGGTGTGGGGCGGAGCCGGCCGTTCAGGCGCATGCGGCGGCGGGTGCGCGGGTCCAGGGCGAGGGTGCCGACCCGGGTCCCCCCGGTGGCGAGGGCGGAGGTGAGCGGGTCGGCCGGGCGGGGTCCGCCGGTGACGGACATCTGCCGCGGGCCGGTGGCGCGGACGAAGCCGGGGGCGCCGGTGAGCGGGGAGGCCCACACCCTGCCCGTCCCGGGGGCGGCGGCGCCGATCACCAGCAGGGGCTGGAGCTCCAGGAAGGCGGCGGCCACCGGTTTGATGCCCTGCCCGATGGACCGGCCGACGTGGTCGGCGCTGTCGCGGACGCCCACACGGTCCTGAACGGCGCGCGAGCCCACGTGGTACACGTCCATGGTCGTCTCCAAGGCTAGAAGAAACCGCAGGTCGGGGCGGAGTCGTGCGGCGCGGGAGCGTCCTGGGCGCCGCTCGGCGCCGAGATCTCCAGCCGGGTGCCGTCCGGGTCGTGGAAGAAGATGCCGCCGGAGGCGGCGCCCTCGCGGTGGGCGACCACGCCCTCGTGGGCGAAGCCGGTGCCGTGGGCGCGCAGGGCGGACTCGTACTCCCTGACCCGCTCGATCGAGTCCACCTCGAAGGCGAGGTGGTGCAGCCCGGCGCGGGTGCCGTCGTACGACTCCCGGGCCTGCTGCCAGAGCGTGAGGACGAGTCGCTCGCCGTCGCCCAGGAACGCGTACCGCCTGCCCTCCTCCTTGCCCTCACCGATCGGGACGAGGCCCAGCACGTCGCGGTAGAAGGCGAGCGAGCGGTCGAGGTCGGTGACGTTCAGGCCGGTGTGGCCGGGGCGCAGGGGCATGGCGATCCCTTTCGTCGGGGCTCGCGGAGAAACCGCGAAGCTAACCCTCTTAATCAATGTTAAGGGTTAGGTTTCCTCTGCGTCAACCGGTCACGTAACCTTGAGCGGTTAGCACGGAAGGGAGACCCCATGTCCGACCGGGACCGCGTGGACCCGCGGCCGCTCACCGGCGAGCCGCTCGCGCTCGACCTGCTCAACACGCGCTGGGTGAGCGAGGGAGCCGTACAGGATCTCCTCACCGACACCGACGGGCTCGCGGTGTGGCTCGGGGCCAACGGGCTGGACGGGGAGTTCGCCGCCGACGCGGCGACCTTGCGGCACGCGCTGCGGGCGCGGGACGCCCTGAAGGACGCGGTGGACGGAGCGCCGGGCGAGGGGGCCGAAGGGGTCGACGCCGTGCTCGCGCACGGGCGGATCCGGGCCACGCTCACGACTCGGGGGCCGGGTGAGCGGCCCGAGTTCGACGACGCCTCCTGGGGGCCGGCCTGGCTCGCCGCCCGCGACTACCTCCGGCTGCTGACCACCGCGCCCGACCGGATCCGCGGCTGCGCCCACGAGGCGTGCGTGCTGCACTTCTTCGACACCTCACGCAACGGCACCCGCCGCTGGTGCTCCATGGCGTCCTGCGGCAACCGGGCGAAGGCGTCCCGGCACTACGCGCGCACCAAGGACGCCTGACGCAGCGCACCCATGGCGCGACTTGTCGCCTTCGGGGCACATCTCCCCATACGGGCACCGGGGGTTTTCCCCATACATCCATTTCGATTCGGCCAACCCTCGCCAAACATCAGCCCCTTGCGCAAGGCTCAACGATCGTCCGGAGTCTCATTCCGGACCATAGCGACCAGGGTCGATCGGCTCCGGTCGCTCCACGATCGTTCCTTACGCACAAGGGATGCCGATGACCCCTGTTCCCCAGCGCGACCCGATATCGGGCGCGAGACGTGTGGCCCGCATAGCCGTGGCCGCCGGTCTCGTCGCCGCGCTCTCCGCGGCCGGGCCGATACCCGCGGCGCTCGCCGCCGACACCGCGGCCCCGGCGCCCGCCGACGCCGACGTGAAGTCCGCGCCCGGCAAGCTCGGTTCGGACGACGCGGAGCTGCTCGCCGAGGCCAAGGCCGACGGTGCGAAGAACGTCACGATGATGATCGCCACCGCTCCCGGGAAGACCGAGCAGGTCGCCGAGCAGCTGGACGCGGTCAAGGGCGGTTCGGTCGGCCGGACCCACGACAAGCTCGGCTACGTCCGCGCCACCGTCCCCACCGGCAAGGCCGACGCGGCGATCGCCGCCGCCACCGAGCTCTCCTCCGTGCACGGCGTCGACCTGCGCGAGGAGATCCCGCTGGACGACCCCACGCCGAGCGCGGACACCACGAAGCAGGCCGGCGGCCAGGGCACCGCCGCTTACCCGGCCCCGGGGAAGCGCACCCCGGCCGAGAACCCGTACAACCCGTCCTTCGAGACCGGCGCCGTCGACTTCGTCGAGGACCACCCGAAGGCGGACGGCCGCGGCGTCACCATCGGCATCCTCGACTCGGGCGTGGACCTCGGCCACCCGGCGCTGCAGAAGACCACCACCGGCGAGCGCAAGATCGTCGACTGGGTGACGGCCACCGACCCGATCGTCGACAGCGACCGGACCTGGCGTCCGATGGTCTCCTCCGTCTCCGGGCCGACCTTCACCCATGACGGCAGGACCTGGCAGGCCCCGGCGGGCTCGTACCGGATCAGCACCTTCCTGGAGTCCTACACCACCGGCGGCGACGCGGGCGGTGACGCCAACCGCGACGGCGACACCACCGACTCCTGGGGCGTGCTCTACGACGCCGCGGCCGGCACGGTCCGCGTCGACCTGAACAACAACCGGGACTTCGCCGACGACACCCCGATGAAGCCGTACAAGGACGGTTTCCAGATCGGGTACTTCGGCACCGACGACCCGGCCACCGACGTCGCCGAGCGCCAGCCGTTCGTCGTGGAGATCCGCGAGGACGTCCCGATGGACCCCTACGGCGGCGACTGGGTCGGCAAGACGGCCGACTTCGTCAACATCGGCGTCATCGAGGGCTCGCACGGCTCGCACGTGGCCGGCATCACCGCCGCCAACGGCCTGTTCGGCGGGCGGATGGACGGCGCCGCCCCCGGCGCGAAGATCGTCTCGTCCCGCGCCTGCACCTGGTCGGGCGGCTGCACCAACGTGGCGCTCACCGAGGGCATGATCGACCTCGTCACCAACCGCGGCGTCGACATCGTCAACATGTCGATCGGCGGCCTGCCGGCGCTCAACGACGGCAACAACGCCCGCGCGGAGCTCTACAACCGCCTGATCGACGAGTACGGCGTCCAGCTGGTGATCTCCGCGGGCAACTCCGGCCCCGGCGCCAACACCATCGGCGACCCGTCGCTGGCCGACAAGGTCATCTCCGTCGGCGCGTCCGTCTCCAAGGAGACCTGGGCCGCCAACTACGGCTCCGTGGTGGAGAAGAAGTACGCCATGATGCCGTTCTCCTCGCGCGGTCCGCGTGAGGACGGCGGCTTCACGCCGACGCTGGTCGCGCCCGGCGCGGCGATCAACACCATCCAGACCTGGCTGCCGGGCGCCCCGGTCGCCGAGGCGGGCTACTCCCTCCCGGCCGGCTACGGCATGCTCCAGGGCACCTCGATGGCCTCCCCGCAGGCCGCGGGCGCCTCCGCGCTGCTGCTGTCCGCCGCGAAGCAGAAGCGCATCGACCTCACGCCGGCGAAGCTGCGCACCGCCCTCACCTCCACCGCCGAGCACATCAGCGGTGTGCAGGCCTACGAGGAGGGCGCCGGCCTGATCGACATCGAGGACGCCTGGGACGCGATCCGCGACGGCGCCACCGCGCACACGTACACGGTGAAGGCGCCGGTCGACACCGCGATGGACCAGTTCCTGAGGACGCCCGGCTTCGGCACCGGTCTCTACGACCGTGAGGGCGGCCTGCGGGCCGGCCAGAAGAAGACGTACGACGTCACCATCACCCGTACGTCCGGCCCGGACCGCGCGATCCGTCACGAGCTCGGCATCGAGAACAACGCGGGCCGCACCTTCCGCGTCCTCGGCGACGACGACATCGCGCTGCCGCTGAACAAGCCGGTGACCGTCAAGGTCCAGGCGGCGCCCGGCTCGGCCGGCCTCAAGAGCGCGATCCTGGAGGTCGACGACCCGCGCACCGAGGGCGTCGACCAGCAGATCCTCAACACCGTGGTCGTCTCCGCGCCGCTGAAGTACACCTTCTCCGCCTCGGGCACGGCCCAGCGCAACGACACCACCTCCTACTTCGTCACCGTGCCCGAGGGCGCGAAGACGCTGGAGGTCGCGATGAGCGGGCTGAAGGACAAGAGCCAGACCCGGTTCATCGCCATCCACCCGTACGGCGTCCCGGCCGACCCGACGTCGACGGTCAACTGCTACCCGAACTACACCAACCCGGCCAACACCTGCCGCCCCGACGTGCGTTCGTACGCGAACCCGCAGCCGGGCGTCTGGGAGATCGAGGTCGAGTCGCGCCGCACCTCGCCGCTGCTCGACAACCCGTACAAGCTGGACGTCGCCGTCCTCGGCGCGGCCTTCGACCCGGAGACCGTGACCGTGCCCGAGGCGAAGGTCGGCACGCCGGCCGCCGCCTCGTGGACGGTGACGAACGAGCTCGCGGCCCTGGACGGCAAGCCGGCCGGCGGCCCGCTCGGCTCGTCCAAGACCACCCGGCCGTCCATCGCGACGGGTGGGACGCACACCACGACCGTCGAGGTGCCCGAGGGCGCCACGTCGCTCGACGTGGCCATCGGCAACGTGTCCGACGCCGCCGCCGACCTGGACCTGGCGGTCTACGACCAGGACGGCAACGAGGTCGGCTCCTCCGCCGACGGCGACTCGGAGGAGTCCGTCTCCATCGCCTCCCCGGCGGCCGGTACGTACACCGTCGAGGTCGTCGGCTACGCCGTCCCGGCCGGTTCCACGGAGTACGACTACCGGGACGTGTTCTTCGCCGCCTCGCTCGGCTCCGTCACCGTCGACGGCGCCGCCGCGGTGAAGCTCGGCACGGGCGACTCGGCCACCGTCTCCGGCGACGTCACCGTCGCCGCGGCGGCGCCCGAGGGCCGTGCGTTCTTCGGGCGGGTCCAGCTGGTCAACGCGCGCGGCACGGTCGCGGGCGTCGGCAACGTGGCGATCGAGAAGGTCGTTCCGTAACGGACGGCTGAGCACGAGGTGGGGCGGGCGTCCGTACGGGCGCCCGCCCCTTCGTCGTGCTCAGCCGCAGGTCAGGGTGCGCGACTCGGGGAGCGAGGCGGTGATCCGGGCCCGCTCGGGGGCGATGTCCGTCTCACCGACGATCACCATGTCCGGGTGGGCGCCCTCGAGGGGCAGGCCGATCATCACGAGGTCGCCGGGGTGCAGCGGGGGGTCACCGGCGGTGTCCCGGAGGAACGTGATCTCGCCTTCGCCGTCACTCGCGCCCTGGCCCTCGCCTTCGCCCTCGCCCTCGCCCTTGTAGACGCGGCTCGCCCGGAGCGTGACGCGTTCCGTCCCGGTGGCCCCCGGCACCGGAACCACCGCCAGCACCGTGCCCTCGGCGACGAGACGGGCGCAGGCGAGGTGGCGCGGGCTGCCGAAGGCGACCCCGCCCCCCGCCTGGGAGTCCGCTTCCTTGGAGTCCGCCGCGGCGGCCTTGCCCGCCGACGCGTCGGACGCTCCCCCGGGCTGCGTCACGAGCCATCCCATACCGACGACCACGGTGGCGGCGGCAGCGGCGGCCAGGGCACCGAGGGCGACCTTCAGGGGGCGGCGACGGGGACGGCGGGGACCCCGGGAGCCGCCGGCGGTGCCGGGCCGACCGGTCCCCGGGTGCCTCGCCGGCGGGTGCCCGGCAGTCCGGTTCCGGGCGTCGTCCCCGGGCCCCGGCCCGACGGCCGGCTCCGGCGCGTCGCCGGGATCCGACCGCTTCCCGGGACCCGGAACGGACCTCAGCGGAGCCTGGGCGGCCGACGGGGCCCCGCTCCCGGCGGCCGAGGGGCGCCCGGTCGCGTCCCGCCCCGGCCCGGCGTCGGGCTCCGGCCGCTTTCCGGGGTGAGCGGCCCCGTGTCGCCCCGTCGGGGCGGCGTCCTCCGTGCCGTCCGGGGCCGCCAGTGCGTCGCCGATCAGCGCCAGCTGCTCCCGCAGCACCGCCAGGTCGGCGACGGCGGCGCCCCGCGCGGCCATGAACACCGCGTCCTGCCGGGCCGGCGCGGGCAGCGGTGCGTCGAGCAGGGCGGCCATCAGGGCGTCCATGCCGTCGTACTCGGGGGCGTCGTACTCCGGGCCGTCGTACTCGGGGGCGTCGTTTCCGGGGCCGTCGTTCTTGACGCTCCGGGCGGTCCCCTCGCTCCGGGTGCTGTCGGCGCTCCGGGCCTTCCCGACACTCCGGGTACTCTCGCCGTTCCGGGCGTTCTCGGCGCTCAGGCCGTTCTCGGGGTCCCGGGCGTTGTCCGGGTCCCGGGTGTTCTCGGGATCCCGGGCGTTGTCGGGGTCCCGGGCGTTCTCGGGGTCCCGGGTGTTGCCGGGGTCCCGGGTGTTGCCGGGGTCCCGGGCGTTGTCCGGGTCCCGGGCGTTCTCGGGGTCCCGGGCGTTCTCGGGGTCCCGGGCGTTCTCGGGGTCCCGGGCGTTCTCGGGGTCCCGGGCGTTGTCCGGGTCCCGGGCGTTGTCCGGGTCCCGGGCGTTGTCCGGGTCCCGGGCGTTGCCGGGGTCCCGGGTCTCGTCGTGGGCGGTCATGTCACACCACCTCGTCCTCGTGCAGGCGGGCGCGCAGAGCCCGTACCGCCGTGTGCAGCCTGCTCTTGACCGTGCCCTCCGGGACGCCGAGCTGCTCCGCGATCGAGCGCACCGGCAGATCGGCGTAGAAGCGCAGCACGACGACCTGGCGCTGCGCGTCGGGCAGCTCGTCCAGGCCGCGGGCGACGGCGAGCGAGAGCAGGCTGGTCTCCTCGCCCGAGGGCAGCTCCGTCGGCCGCAGCGCGGCCAGCCGCTCCCCGAGCCGCTCCTGGCGGCGCTTGGCCCGGTGCCAGTCCATGGCGAGGTTGGAGGCGACCACCGCCGCCCACGCCGAGACGTCCCGGGGCGCCTCCCGCCCGCTCGCGGCGCGTTCCAGCAACCGCAGGCGGACCTGCTGCACCCCGTCCGGCAGGTCCCCCTGCGGTACCCCGCCCAGTGCGAGCACCGCCCGCACCCGGCGTTCCTGCGCCGCGTCCAGCGGGTCGTCGTCGGCGACGTACGACCCCCGGCCGCGCCGGGTCCTTCCGCGCAGCACTGGCCACCCCCCTCACGCTGTTTCTCCTACGACGCCGCTCCCGCCCGGAACGTTCACGCGGGTTCTCCTCGTTCTCCGTCGTTCTCCGCATCCCGCAGAGGCGTACGTCACACCTTCGTGTGGCCGGATCCGGGCCGGGCAGGGAACCTTGCGGTCCGCGACCCCCGGTGGCTGAATTGCTGCAGTTCACAGGGGTGACGGCCGAAGGTCCGCAACCGTTGATCACTGTCCCGCCGTCCCACTGGGCGGGCAGAGCGGCAAAGAATTGGACAGGCGGACCGTGGTCGGCCGCATGATGGAAGAGCCTCGGCCAGGCATCAGGAACGTTCGAAGACGCAGTAGGGAGTCGCCGTGAGGGTCGGAATCGTCGGAGCCACCGGTCAGGTGGGCACGGTCATGCGCAGGATCCTCAAGGAGCGGAACTTCCCGGTCACGGAGCTGCGCCTGTTCGCCTCGGCCCGCTCGGCGGGCACGGAGCTGGACGGCGTGACGGTGGAGGACGCGTCCACCGCCGACTACACCGGCCTGGACATCGTGCTGTTCTCCGCGGGCGGCGCGACCTCGAAGGCGCTGGCCGAGAAGGTCGCCTCGCAGGGCGCGGTCGTGATCGACAACTCCTCCGCCTGGCGCAAGGACCCCGAGGTTCCCCTCGTCGTCTCCGAGGTGAACCCGCACGCCATCGCGGACCGCCCCAAGGGCATCATCGCCAACCCGAACTGCACCACGATGGCCGCGATGCCGGTGCTGCGTCCGCTGCACGCGGAGGCGGGCCTGGAGGCGCTGGTCGTCGCCACGTACCAGGCGGTGTCCGGTTCCGGCCTCGCGGGCGTCGAGGAGCTGCACGGCCAGACCCGGAAGGTCGTCGACGAGGCCGACAAGCTGACCCACGACGGCGCGGCGGTCGACTTCCCCGAGCCCGGCGTCTACAAGCGCCCCATCGCCTTCAACGTGCTGCCCTTCGCCGGCAACCTCGTCGAGGACGGTCTGAACGAGACCGACGAGGAGCAGAAGCTGCGCAACGAGTCCCGCAAGATCCTCGGGATCCCCGAGCTCAAGGTCTCCGGCACCTGTGTGCGCGTCCCGGTCTTCTCCGGCCACTCCCTGCAGATCAACGCCCGTTTCGCCCGGCCGATCAGCGCCGAGCGCGCGACCGAGCTGCTGGCCGACGCCCCCGGTGTGGTCCTCACCGACATCCCCACCCCGCTCCAGGCCGCCGGCCAGGACCCGTCCTACGTCGGCCGCATCCGCCCCGACGAGACGGTGGACAACGGCCTGGCCCTGTTCGTCTCCAGCGACAACCTCCGCAAGGGCGCGGCGCTGAACGCCGTACAGATCGCGGAGCTGGTGGCGCAGGAGCTGCGCGGCTGACCTCCACGTCGTGAGAGGCGGGCACGCCCGGGACACCGGGGGCGCCCGCCTCTTCGTCGTCCTCGGGGCACCAGGCGCGGCCGCGCGGCGACCGCGACCGCGCCCGTCGGCCAGTCCGGGATCCGCGTCACGCACGGACAGCCGGCGGAAGGCCGGTCAGGCGATGTCGTCCCGCCGCACCTCGTACAGGAAGCAGCCGTACTCCACGGCCCGTACGTGCACCAGCGCCACCGCGGGGTCGGCGAAGGCCTCGGCGAGGGCGGGCCAAAAGCCCTCCTCGGCCTCGACCCGCCGGCCGCCCAGGATGCGGCCGTCGGCCGAGTAGCGGCGCACGACGCGGTGCGCGTTGGTGAACGGCAGGCGGTCGTCCTCGGGGCCCGCGCACTCCTCGGCGTGGATGAAGACCGGCCCCTGCTCGTCGTACGCGCCCGGGTCCGCGCCGGTCTCCGCCGCCCAGCGGCGCAGGGGTGCGTAGGAGACGAGGGCGATCCGCTCGCCGGGCTCGCTGCGGCGCAGGCAGCAGCGGAGCGGGGCTCCGCCCTCGTCGTCGGTGCGGGGGACGGCAGGGCGGCCCGCGTCGTCGCTGATCCGCAGTTCCTTCAGCACCGCCGGCGGAACGGGGCGTGCGGTGTGGTTCGTCATGTCCGCCAGGCTCGCTCCCGCCGTCCCGGATCGCCGGCGGCTTTCGGACGTCGCGTCCCGCCCCTCCCCGGCCGCCCTGCCCGGGGCCTGCCGATACAGGGGTATCCCCATGCCTCGCCGTCATCGTCGCCCGATCCCGACCTGCCGTGGAAGGATGACGCAACCCACACATATCGAGGAGATGACCGCGTGCCTGGCACAAACCTGACTCGCGAAGAGGCGCAGCAGCGGGCGAAGCTGTTGACGGTTGACTCGTACGAGATCGATCTGGATCTCTCCGGCGCGCAGGAGGGCGGCACCTACCGGTCCGTGACCACGGTGCGCTTCGACGTCGCCGAGGACGGCGGCGGCGCGGAGTCCTTCATCGACCTGGTGGCTCCGGCCGTGCACGAGGTGACCCTCAACGGTGACTCGCTCGACCCCGCCGAGGTCTTCGCGGACTCCCGCATCGCCCTGCCCGGTCTGCTGACGGGCCGCAACGTCCTCCGGGTGAGCGCGGACTGCGCGTACACCAACACGGGTGAGGGCCTGCACCGGTTCGTCGACCCGGTCGACGACCAGGCCTACCTGTACACGCAGTTCGAGGTGCCGGACGCCCGTCGCGTCTTCGCGTCCTTCGAGCAGCCCGACCTCAAGGCGACGTTCCAGTTCACCGTGAAGGCGCCGGAGGGCTGGACCGTCATCTCCAACTCGCCCACGCCCGAGCCGCGGGACAACGTCTGGGTCTTCGAGCCGACGCCGCGCATCTCGTCGTACATCACGGCGCTGATCGTCGGCCCGTACCACTCCGTCCACAGCGTGTACGAGAAGGACGGCCAGTCCGTCCCGCTCGGCATCTACTGCCGCCCCTCGCTCGCCGAGTACCTCGACTCGGACGCGATCTTCGAGGTCACCCGGCAGGGCTTCGCGTGGTTCCAGGAGAAGTTCGACTACGCGTACCCGTTCGAGAAGTACGACCAGCTGTTCGTGCCGGAGTTCAACGCGGGCGCGATGGAGAACGCGGGCGCGGTGACCATCCGTGACCAGTACGTCTTCCGGTCCAAGGTGACGGACGCGGCGTACGAGGTGCGCGCGGAGACCATCCTGCACGAGCTGGCCCACATGTGGTTCGGCGACCTGGTCACCATGGAGTGGTGGAACGACCTGTGGCTGAACGAGTCGTTCGCCACCTACACCTCCATCGCCTGCCTGGCCGCCGCGCCCGGTTCGCGCTGGCCGCACTCGTGGACGACCTTCGCGAACTCCATGAAGACCTGGGCCTACCGCCAGGACCAGCTGCCCTCCACGCACCCGATCATGGCGGACATCCGCGACCTGGACGACGTGCTCGTCAACTTCGACGGCATCACGTACGCCAAGGGCGCCTCCGTCCTCAAGCAGCTCGTCGCCTACGTCGGCGAGGACGAGTTCTTCCGCGGGGTGCAGGCCTACTTCAAGCGTCACGCGTTCGGCAACACGCGCCTGTCCGACCTGCTGGGCGCCCTGGAGGAGACCTCCGGCCGGGATCTGAGGACCTGGTCGAAGCAGTGGCTGGAGACGGCCGGCATCAACGTCCTGCGCCCGGAGATCGAGACGGACGCCGACGGCCTCATCACCTCCTTCGCCATCCGCCAGGAGGCCCCGGCGCTCCCGGCCGGCGCGAAGGGCGAGCCGACGCTGCGCCCGCACCGCATCGCGGTCGGCGCCTACGACCTCGACGCCGGCGGCAAGCTGGTGCGCGGTGAGCGCGTCGAGCTGGACGTGGACGGCGAGCTGACGGCCGTACCGCAGCTCGTGGGCAAGCGCCGCCCCGCGGTGGTGCTCCTCAACGACGACGACCTGTCGTACGCCAAGGTCCGGCTCGACGAGCAGTCGCTCGCCGTCGTCACCGACCACCTCGGGGACTTCGCGGAGTCCCTGCCCCGCGCGCTGTGCTGGGCCTCCGCCTGGGACATGACCCGGGACGCGGAACTCGCCGCCCGCGACTACCTCTCCCTCGTCCTGTCGGGCATCGGCAAGGAGTCCGACATCGGGGTGGTGCAGTCGCTGCACCGCCAGGTGAAGCTGGCGATCGACCTGTACGCCGACCCGGCCGCCCGCGAGGCCCTGCTGGCCCGCTGGACCGACGCCACGCTGGCCCACCTGCGGTCCGCCGAGCCGGCCGGTGACCACCAGCTGGCCTGGGCACGGGCCTTCGCGGCGACGGCCCGTACGCCGGAGCAGCTGGACCTGCTGGAGGGGCTGCTGGCCGGCACGCAGACCGTCGAGGGGCTGGCCGTCGACACGGAGCTGCGCTGGTCGTTCGTCCAGCGGCTGGCCGCGGTGGGCCGGTTCGACGAGTCGGAGATCACGGCCGAGTACGAGCGGGACAAGACGGCGGCCGGCGAGCGCCACGCCGCGACCGCCCGGGCGGCCCGCCCGACCGAGGAGGCCAAGGCGGAGGCGTGGTCCTCGGTGGTGGACTCCGACAAGCTGCCGAACGCCGTCCAGGAGGCGGTCATCGCCGGCTTCGTCCAGACCGACCAGCGCGAGCTGCTGGCGCCGTACACGGACCGGTACTTCGAGGTGCTGGCGGACGTCTGGGAGGCCCGCTCGCACGAGATGGCCCAGCAGATCGCGGTCGGCCTCTACCCGACGATCCAGGTGTCCGGCGAGACCCTGGACAAGACGGACGCCTGGCTGGCCTCCGCCGACCCGAGCGCGGCCCTGCGCCGCCTGGTCTCGGAATCCCGTGCGGGAGTGGAACGCGCCCTGCGCGCCCAGGCGGCGGACGCGGCGGCGGGGGCCGCTCAGTAGCGTCCGGTTCGCAGTGGGGGCGCCCGGTGTCGTTGCGCCGGGCGCCCCCTGCCGCACGGAGTCCGTGTCCGTTCGAGGGCCGGTCCCTGTCCAGTCCTCCCCCGGCAACGGCGCGTTCACGTACACCAGTCCGCCCGCATCGTCGCGTCCACGCCAACTTGAGCGCCTGCGTGCTCTCGCCCACCCTCGTGACCAGGCGCTTCTCCTCTCATCACGTCAGCCTTGCCGGCGTAATCCAGCCGCTTTTCGCACCGTGCGTTACTGCGGACGCTGCGCGGATCAAGATCACCTAGCCTCTGTTCACTCTTGATCCCCAGGTGATTCACCATGCGCGCACAAGCGCGAAGACTCGTCACGGCCCTCCTGGCCTTCGTTCTCCTCGTGATAGCGGCTGCCGCCCCGACCTGGGCGGCGCCCCGGGACCGGCCGGGCGGGGCCGGAGCGGGCGTCGCCCGGGTCGAGGCCCGTACGGCCGAGGACCTGCCCGATCCGCCCAAGGCGATGACGCTGGCCGAGCGCCGCGAGCAGGTCGCGAAGGACCGGCACGAACTGTCGCCCATGCGGGACTACATGACGGCGCCGGAGCGGAAAGCCAAGGGCACGCCTCACGGTCGGCCGGACACGGAGCGCATCGAGCGTGGCCCCGCCTCCGGGACGGGCGCGGCCGCGCAGCGCCTCGCAGCGGCGCCCGGGAACCCGGTCTCGGTGTCGGCCTGGGCGACCGCGTACCCCGGCTTGCTGTCGATCGGCGGGCAGGTGAAGCTGCCGAAGCGAGGGTCGACGTACACCGGGATGTGGCTGTACGTCCTGGACGAGGCGGGTTACCCCGTCGTCCAGCAGGAGATCAAGAAGTCCACCGACGACCCCGTCGGGGACACCCCGGACACCGGCGCCTGGTGCTACGACTGGTGGTCGAGCAACTCCTACCCCACCGACCAGTGCTTCTGGTGGGCCGGCAGTGAACTGGGCGGGATCCTGGAGGACGGCAAGAAGTACTACGCCTGGGTCTTCCTGAACAACGCCGACGGCTCGAGCCCGGGCGGCACCACCTCGCCGCTGGTGGAGGCCTTCTACACGCCCGGCATCCCCGGTGCGGCGGCGGGCATCTGCACCTGTTACGCCCAGGCCCACCGCGCCGACCCGGTCAACACGGCGACCGGCATGTTCTACGAGCAGCTCACCGACGCCTCGCTGGTGAGCCCCGGCGTGCCGCTGACCCTGGAGCGCACCTACCGCTCCGATGCGAGTGCCGTCGGCCTGCTGGGGCGCGGCTGGGCGACGCCGTTCGACGCGAAGCTGACGGTCGCGACGGGGAAGGTGACGTACCGGACGGACGACGGTGCGTCGTTCGTGTTCACGCAGGCGGGCGACGGCACGTACACGGCCCCTGCCGGCACGACGGCCAAGCTGGTCAAGGGGACGAACACGTACACGGTGACGACTCCGGACCACACTGTGCGGACCTTCGACAGCGCCGGTCTGCCGACCTCCGTGGTCGGCGCGGCGGGCAAGGGCCTGAGCCTGACCTACGCCTCGGGCAGGCTCGCCTCCGTCAAGGACGCCGCCGGCCGCACCACCGCGTTCACCGTGGGCACGGACGGACTGCTGTCCAAGGTGGACCTGCCGGACGGCACTTCGGTCTCGTACGGCTTCACCGGCGGGCTGCTGACCTCGGTCACCGACCCGGCCGGCAGGATGTCCTCGTACGCGTACGACACGGACAAGCGGCTGTCCTCCTACACCGACCCGGCGGGCGGCAAGGTCACCAACGTCTACGACTCCACGGGCCGCATCAAGTCCCAGACCGACCAGAACGGCAAGACCACCACCTTCACCTGGGACGGCAAGAGCGAGTCGCACACCACCGCGCCCGACGGCGGCGTGTGGACCGACGTCTACGCGGCCAACGTCCTGATGGAGACGATCGACCCGTACGGCAAGAGCATCACCTACGACTACGACCGTCAGCTGCGCCCCGCTGCCATCACCGACCAGCGCGGCAACACCACGGAGATGACGTACGACACCGCGGGGCGGATGCTCACCCGCACCGCACCGGCCGCGCTCGGCTACAAGGAGAGCTGGGGCTACGACACCGCGGGCAACCTCACCAGCCACACCGACGGCCGCGGCAACAAGACGACGTACGCGTACACCGCGAACCGGCTGACGTCGGCGACGGACCCGACGGGTGGCAAGACCGTCTACACGTACACCGCGCTCGGCGCGCTGGAGACCGTGACGAGCCCGCGCGGCAAGGTCACCACGTACGGGTACGACACCGCGGGCAACCGGACGTCGGTCACGACGCCGCTGGGCGAGAAGACGACGTTCACGTACGACAAGGCGGGCCGCGTCCTGACCAGGACGGACCCACGCGGGAACGCCTCCGGCGCCGACCCGGCCGCCTACACCACGAAGTACACCTATGACGGCCGCGGTCTCCTCAGCTCGGCCACGGACGCCCTGGGCCGTACGACGACCTACGAGTACAGCGGTGCCGAGCAGTTGACGTCGGTGCGCAACCCGGCGGGCGACACCGCCACGCTCGGCTACGACGACGCGGGGAACCTGACCCGGACCACCGACCAGGCGGGCAAGTCCCTCACCCGCACCTACGACGCGAGCGGACGGCTCGCCTCCGTGACCGACGCGGCCGGCGGCAAGACCACCTACACGTACGACAAGGTGGGCCGGCTGCTCAGCAGCGTCTCGCCGCGCGGGAACGTCTCCGGCGCCGACCCGGCCGCCTACACCACGTCCTACGGGTACGACGCGGCCGGCAACCTCACCGAGACCACCGGTCCCACCGGCGCGACGACGAAGACGACCTACGACGCGATCAACCGGCCGCTCGTGGTCACCGACCCGCTGGGCCACACCACCGGCTACACCTACGACGCCAACGACAACGTCACCAAGACCACCGACGCCGCGGGCAGGACGACCACCGCCGTCTACGACAAGAACAACCGCCTCAGCAGCAGCACCGACCAGCTGGGCAAGACCACGACCTACGCCTACGACGCCGACGGCAATCTGCTCAGCCGCGTCTCCCCGCTCGGCCACAAGTCGAGCTGGACCTACGACGGCGACGGCCGCCGGGCCACCGCGGTCGATCCGCGCGGCAACGCACCCGGCGCCGACCCCGCCCAGTACACGACGACGTACGGCTACGACCCCGCGGGCAACCCCACCGAGGTCACCGACCCGCTCGGCGGGGTGACCACCACCGCCTACGACGCCCTCGGCAAGGTCGTCGAGCGCAAGGACGCCGACGGGCGCACCACCTCCTACGGCTATGACGACCTGGACCAGCTGACCAAGGTCACCGCCCCCGACGGCGCGGTCACCGCCTACGGTTACGACAAGCTGGGCAACCTCACCGAGCGCACCGACGCGGGCGGCCACGTCACCGCGTACGGCTACGACGCGGTGCACCGCCTCACCTCGGTCACCGACCCGCTGGACCGGAAGACGACCTATGCGTACGACGCGGAGGGCAACGTCACCGGGAAAACCACGCCGCGCGGCACCACCGGGTACACCTACGACCCGCGCGGTCTGCTCACCAAGATCGACTACTCGGACGCCACCCCCGACGCGACCTTCGGCTACGACGACGCCGGGCAGCTGACCGCCCGCGCGAACTCCAAGATCTCCGAGGACTTCGTCTACGACGCCGTCGGCAACCTCACCAAGACGCGCGGCTTCGCCTACACCTACGACGCCGCCGGGCAGATGCTCACCCGCAAGTACTCCGACGGCAACACGATCACCTACACCTACGACGACGACGGCCGCACCGCCACGATGCTGGCCGACGGCAGGACCACCACGTACACCTGGGACCCGGCGGGCAACCTGGTCGCGTCGGCCCTGCCCAACACCGAGACCGAGAACCGCACGTACGACCGGGCGGGCCGGGTCACCGCGGTGACCGCGAGCAAGGCGGGCGCCACGGTCACCAAGACGGCGCTGACGCTGTCCCCGGCGGGCCTGCCCTCGCGCGTCGACGTCACCCGGGCCGGTGTCGGCACCGGCGGCTACGACCTCACCTATGACACGGCCGGCCGCCTCACCTCCGGCTGCTTCCCGCAGCCCTGGGTCACCGGCTGCGCCGCGAGCCGCACCACGTCCTACACCTACGACAAGGTCGGCAACCGCCTGACCTCCACCCTCGGCACCACGTCCACCAGCTACACCTACGACGCGGCCGACCAGCTCACCTCCACCACCACCGGCACCACGACCACCGACTACGGCTACGACGCCGAAGGCAACCAGACCAAGAAGGGCGCCGACACCTACACCTACGACCTGGCCGGACAGATCTCCGCCGCCACCGTCGCGGGCACCGCCTACACCTACGACCACGACGCCGACGGCAACCAGGTCGCCACCCTCAAGGACGGCACGGTCACCCACCGCACCCAGTGGGACCCCAACGCACCCCTGCCGATCCTGGCCACCGAATACGACAGCGCCTGGACCATCAAGCAGTCCTACCGCTACGACCCGCTCGGCCAGCCCACCGCCACCAAGACCGGCGCAGGTGCGCTCTTCTACTACCACCACGACACCCAGGGCTCCCCGGTCGACGTCGCCGGCAGCACCGGGACCCTCCACCAGCGCTGGGCCTACGACTCGTTCGGCACCCGCATCCTGAACACCACCACCAGCGGCGCGCCCGCGAGCACCCCGTCGTACACCGGTGCCCGGTACGAGACCAGCACCGGCAATCTCGACCTGCACGCCCGCCAGTACGACACCACCACCGGCCGTTTCACGCGGTCCGATCCGGCGGCCCGGGACCTGTCGACGCCGTACGTCTCCGCGTACGCCTACGCCGACAACGTGCCCAGCATGCTCACCGACCCCAGCGGTCTGACCCCCGACGACCCGAACAACGACCGGGTCGACAGCCTCGGCGAAGCGCTCGGTATCTTCGGCGACGCCTTCGTCGACGTCGCCAAGTCACCCTTCGTGTTCCTCGGGGACCTGGAGGACGCGTTCACCGGTGAGAACGGCGGCGCGGGCGCGTTCGTCGACAAGTACCTTCCCGTCCGGCCCGCCTACCGGCTCTACCGCGCCGAGTACATGCTCCGGCAGCAGGGCTGCGACGCGCTCGCCGACCTGTACGCGGAGACGGCCGACGAACTCGCCCAGCAGCTGGTCCTCACCGGCGTCGGCGGGCTGACGGGGTGGCGTCGGACCGCGGTGGCCACGGAGCGGGAGCTGCAGTCCGGCGGTTCGTCCTTCCGGCGGCCGCGCGGCGAGATGGACTTCGAGCTGGAATGGGCGGACCACGCCTACAACGCGATCCGCGCCGACGCCCAGCTCGACCGGGTGGCGCAGACCGCGGCGTCGCACGGCTATTCCGCGGCCGACATCAATCAGATCTACAACCACCTGTTCGTCGAATCGCATCAGCTCGACGCGGGAATGCTGCGATTCGATGCCAATCCGCGTATCGCCAGGGCCTGGGAACGTCTCCAGAACGGAAATCCGCACCCCAGTGATTTCGATCTGCTCGCACATGAACTGTATGAGTCGAACTGGATGCGTCAGCACGGCGACCAGAACTATCGCCGCGCCCACCAGGCAACCGTGGACGCCGGCCACACCTGGGACGAACATGCGCCCGCGGCGGACGGTATAGGGTTCAGGTGATCAAATGCCTGGCACGAGCGAACTGGTGGACATCCCCGTGACAGCGTCACTGACATGCAGGAAGATCCGCTCTCTCGAAGCGGGATCCGTCTACGCCTGGGAAACCGCGGAAGGGGATACCGGAAACATCCTGATCGACCCGGGGGGATCAGTCGCCCGCCCCTGCACACCCGAGGGGATAGCCCTCGGCGACATGTTCCTCGACAAGAACGTCGGGAATGTGGAAAACCCCGCCTCGGACCCGAAAATCCGCCGCGCCTTCCTGATCGCGGCATCGGTGATCTTCCAGGAGGGGGAGCGGCAGGGGCTGCTGCCTGACAAGATCACGCGCACCTACTGGTAGGCGCCACGTCACCACCCGAGAGGCCGTGCTCTCCCAGAGCCCGGCCTCTCGGCATTCAGGGTTCGCCGTCACCGTGGCGAGCGCGTCGAGCCTGCTCTGCAGCTCGGTCGCCAGGGCCACCGGTGCGTCGATCAACGCATCGTCCGAGCAGGCGTGGTCGGCGGCCAGGCGGCGCAGCCGCTCCTCGCTCACACCCGCGAGGGCGGATGCGATGTGACTGATCCGGACCGGGCTCACGCGTGCGAGCCGGGCGCGGCTCAGGACGTGCGGGAGTCCTGTCAGCGGATGACGTCGCGGATGACGTCGAAGACGTTCTTCTGCAGGCCGTTGGCGTAGGCCTCGTGGTCGACGAGCTTCAGCTTCCGGGTGTCCTTGTCCGTGGTGCTGAAGAGACGTTTGCCCGCGCCGAGCAGGAGGGGGAAGACGAGCAGGTGGTAGCGGTCGATCAGGCCGGCGTCCGACAGGGCCCGGCTCAGGGAGGCGCTGCCGTGGATGATGATCGGGCCGCCCTCGGTCTCCTTCAGCGCGGCGACGTCGTCGAGTGAGCGCAGGATCGTCGTCTCGCCCCAGTTCGACACCAGGTCGTCGTCGGTGAGGGTGGTGGAGACGACGTACTTCGGCATCGGCTTGTAGTCGGCGAAGTCCTCCATGTCGGGCCAGACCGGGCTGAACGCCTGGTAGCTGGTCCGGCCCAGCAGCATGGCGGTGGCTTCCTTCTGCTCCTGGCCCTTGATGTCGAATGCCTCGGGGAGGAACTCGACGTCCTTGAAGGTCCACCCGGCGTTCCGGTAACCGGGCTCGCCGCCCGGGGCCTCCACGACGCCGTCGAGCGAGATGAAAGCGGTGCTGATCAGGGTACGCATGGGCGGTCCTCGGGTGTCTCGTGTCGGTTTCTGCGGATGCGGCCGGCACGCGCTTCGACGACACTCGCGGCCGCGGCGCACCAACCGCGATCTCCGACCGCCAATCACGGAGAAACTCATCGGTCGTCGCCCGGCCCCTTCGACGGACTCAGCCATCCGGACCGGGGGATCCGGGGGATCCGGGGGATCCGGGGGATCCGGGGGTGCCTTCGAAAACCGTGAACACTTCGGCTTCAAGTGTTCACGGTTTTCGCAAGGGGTGTCCGGGCGGAGGCACGGAGAGCCAGTCGGTGGGGCTCGCGGACGGCTGGGCGCGCCGGTGGCTCAGCGGCCGACCGCGCAGGCGTCCCCGTTGAGGGTGAAGCGGGGCGGTGGTGACGCGTCGCCGGTGTGGTCGGTGAGGTAGCCGAGGGTGATGCTCGCGCCCGGGGCGATCGCGGCGTTGTGGGAGGCGTTGGCCGCCGTGATCACGTTGCTGCCCTGGGTCAGGTTCGTGTTCCAGTCGGAGACGACGGTCTGACCGAGGGCCAGCGGGAACTCCAGCGTCCAGCCGTTCACCGGGGTGCTTCCGGTGTTGGTGACGGTGAGGTCGACCGTCATCCCGGTACCCCAGGCCTTCACCGTACGGTCCACCCGGCAGGTGGGTTCCTCCTGCGCGAACGACACCTTGTGCAGGCCGCCGGGCAGGTCGTTGACGACGTAGAACTCCCCGCCGGCGGTCGTGCCGATCGACGTGACCTGGGTGGGCATCTCCCCGATCTCGGCCTGCTCGTAGCCGCCGCTGCCGTCGGCGCGCAGCGCCCAGACCGTGGACGAGCAGTAGTCGGTGGCGATGTACGTGCCGCCCACCAGGTCGGCGTACTTCTGGCCCCGGTAGACGCGGCCGCCGATGACGGAACAGCCGCCGGTGTACGGGGAGTACGTGAAGACCGGCTCGGTGTGCGTCGCACCGGGCACGCAGTCGCCGCCCGCGAACTTCTCCAGTCCCTCGTAGCAGGACCAGCCGAGATTCAGCCCGCCCCGCCCGGGGGCTATGTGGTCGACTTCCTCCCATCGGCCCTGGCCCACGTCGCCGATCCACATCGAGCCGTCGGCGTCGTCGAAGGAGAACCGCCAGGGGTTGCGCAGCCCGTACAGCCAGATCTCCTCGCGGGCCCCGGCCGTGTCCACGAAGGGGTTGTCGGCGGGGACGCAGTAGGGAAGCGCGCCGCAGCTACGGCTCACGTCGATGCGCATGATCTTGCCCAGCAGGGTGTCCAGCCGTTGGCCGGAGCGGAAGGGGTCGCCGGAGCCGCCGCCGTCGCCGATGCTCCAGTACAGGTGGCCGTCGGGGCCGAACGCGAGCTGGCCGCCGTTGTGGTTGCTGTACTGGGCGTGTTCCTGGGAGAGGAGGACCTCCAGCCGGGAGTCGCCGAGCCGGTAGCGGGCGAGCGTGACCGCGCCGTCGGGCAGTGCCGTGTACGCCAGGTACAGGTTCCGGCTGTCGGCGAAGTCGGGCGGGAGGGCGATACCGAGCAGGCCGCGCTCGTTGCCCGACTCGTCCACGGCCGAGGTGATGTCGACGAGGGGGGTGGAGGCCAGGCCGGTGTCCGGGTGGTAGATGCGGACGGTGCCGGACTTCTCGGTGATGAACAGCCGGTCCGTTCCGTCGTCGGGTGCGGCGATGGCGGTGGGCCGTCTGAGTCCGGAGGCGACCTGGGTGGTGGTCGCGCTGAGCGACGGCAGGGGCACGGTCGCGGTGTGCTCCGCCGTTTCCGTCCGGGGCGCGGCGGTGTCCGCCGCCGCGGGCAACGGGGTGAGGGCGGTCAGCAGGAGGGCCAGCAGAAGGGGCCCGGTCCAGCGGCGTCGTAGGCGTCGTAGGCGTCGTAGCATGTCGGCTCCAGAAACGAGGACGCTTGCACGGCGGTGGTGCTTCTGGTGCTTCTCTGGGCAACAGGCGCGACCGTTCCCCTGTGGGGTGGCGACGACATGGGAGCGCTCCCGCGCCCTCCAGGCTGCTCGTCGGGAAACAGGGCGGCAATGTTTGAACGCGCCACTTTCGCACCGTGTGGCGCAAACGCTGCGATCGACGGGTGGCGCCCCACGGCACCCACAGGCACCGGGAGGTATCAAGAGACTGCCTTGACGGGGGTTCTACGGGCGTGAACGTCCTGCGGCCGCGTCGGCCAGGCGCAGCCCGTCGTCTCCGGCGTCCCGTCCGGGGGAACTGCCGATCGCCGGGGCGGGCGCCGGACGCGCCGTGATCTGCCCGGCCACCGTCGCCCCGAACGCCAGGGCCATGCCCGCCAGTTGCAGCGGCGTCAGCGCCTCGCCGAGGGCCGCCCAGCCGACCACCGCGGCCGTGAGCGGGGAGAGGGGGCCGAGGAAGGTGACCTGGGTGGCGGTGAGGCTGCCGATGCCTCGGAACCAGAGCCAGTACGCGATCGCCGTGTTCGCCAGGGCGAGGTAGAGGTAACCGCCGATCGCCGGGGCGTCGAGGGCGGGTGGGGCACCCTCGACCAGGAAGGCGAGGGGGGCGATGAGCAGGCCGCCCGCGGTGAGTTGCCAGGCGGTGAGGGCGAGGGGGCCGACGCCTTCGGGGCGGCCCCAGCGCTTGGTGAGCACGGTTCCGGTCGACATCGAGGCGGTGGAGGCGAGGGCCGCGAGGACGCCGAGCGGGTCCAGCGCGCCGGCCGCCTTCAGGACCACCAGGCCGACGCCGAAGGCTGCCAGGACACCCGTGAGTACGTTCCGGGTCGTCGGCCGCTGTCCCAGCAGCAGTGCCGAGAGGGCCACGACGAACAGGGGGCCGACCGAGCCGACGACCGCGGCCAGGCCGCCCGGCAGCCGGTACGCGGAGAGGAACAGCAGGGGGAAGAAGGCGCCGATGTTGAGTGCGCCGAGCGCCGTCGCCTTCCACCACCAGGTGCCTCGCGGCAGCACCCGGGCGAGCGCGAGGAGCAGGAGTCCGGCGGGCAGGGCGCGCGTCAGGCCGGTGAAAAGGGGACGGTCGGGCGGGAGGAACTCGGTGGTGACGGCGTAGGTGGTGCCCCAGGAGACGGGGGCGAGGGCGGTGAACGCGATGAGGGTGGTGCGGTTCGCGGCCATGACGGGCGCACCTCTTCCAGTAGGTCAATGGAAAGTAGCTTAGCTTCAAGCTACTTTCCGTCAAGCTACTTTCTTGCGGGCGACCCAACCGGGGCGGATACTCCTGCCCATGAGTGCATCCCCGGAGCCGCGCAAGGACCCCGTCGACGCGATCATCGAGCAGTGGGCGGAGGTGCGGCCCGACCTCGACACCGCCGCCATGGAGGTCTTCGGACGTGTGTACCGGCTCGCGCGCGCCATGGGCGACCGGATCGACAAGGCGTACGCCAGGTACGGGATCTCGCGCGGGGAGTTCGATGTCCTGGCGACCCTTCGCCGTTCCGGGGAGCCCTACACGCTCTCCCCCAGGGAGCTCTCGGCCACGCTGATGCTGACCACCGGCGGGATGACGGGCCGCCTCGACAAACTGGAGCGCGCGGGGCTGCTGCGCCGCTCCCCCGACCCGCACGACCGGCGCGGACTCCAGGTCACGCTCACCGGGGAGGGGCTGCGCCTGACCGACGAGGCGGTCGGCGCGGGCCTCGCCGTCCAGACGGAGGCACTGTCCGCCCTGGACGGGGAACGGGCCGAACAACTGGCCGACCTGCTCAGGGAATTGCTGTTCGCGACCGAGCGGTAGGCGCCGTCTCCTCAGCCGAGGTGGGTGGCGAGTGCGGTCTCGATCTCGGCAGGTCCGGCGGAGTCCGACGCCCAGGCCGCGTAGCCGTCGGGGCGAACCAGCACGGTGGTACGACGGCTGCCGGACGCCCAGCGCTCCACCGCCAGCCGTTCCGCGCGCGCACCCCCGTCGTCGTACGGCCGCGGGGTGATCAGCGCGAAACGGCCACCGCGCAAGGCCTCGTGGAGGCGGCCGCTCTCCAGCGCCACGTCGGGGACGCGGGCGCCGACCAGGCGGTGGGCACCGCGCGGGGCGGCGTACGCGTAACCGATTCCCGAGATCTGGGCCAGGGCCTTGGCCCGGGCGGGCCGGGACGCGTTGACGAACGCGGAGACCAGGGCGCGCACGGCACGCACAGCCGGGTGCTGCGCCCGCGCCAGCCGGACCAGCCCGCCGCTGCTGCGCAGCACGGCCCTGCCGACGGGGTGGCGCTCGGCCTGGTAGGTGTCCGGGAGACCCTCGGGCACCCGGCCCTTGACGACCGCGGCGAGCTTCCAGCCGAGGTTGGCCGCGTCCTGCAGGCCGGTGTTCATGCCCTGGCCGCCGGCCGGTGAGTGGACGTGCGCGGCGTCACCGGCGAGGAAGACCCGTCCGACCCGGTACTCGGGAGCCTGCCGCTCGTCGCTGTGGAAGCGGGAGAGCCAGCGGGCGTCGTGCATGCCGTAGTCGGTTCCGAGGGCGCGACGGGTGACCTCCTTGACCTCGTCGAGGTCGAGCGGGGCGTCGTCGGGGACCTCGTGGCGGCGGTTCCAGCCCATGACCCGGTACCAGCCGCCGCCGAAGGACGCGATCACCGCGAAGGAGTCACCCGTGCCGTTGACGGTGAGCACGCTCCCGGGCCGCTCGGCGAGCCGTACGTCCGCCAGGAACAGGGACTTGATGACGGAGACGCCGGGGAAGGGCAGGCCGACCGCCTGACGTACGGCGCTGCGGTGACCGTCCGCGCCGACGGCGTAGGCCGCGCGGCGGGTGACGACCGCCCCGTCCGGGCCCCGCATGTCGAGGTCGACGCCGCTGCCGCCCTGCCGCAGGCCCACGACCTCGTGCTCGAAGAGGAACTCGACGCCGAGTTCGCGCGCCCTGTCCTCCAGAAGCCGCTCGACCTCGTACTGCGGGGTGATGAGCAGGAAGGGGAAGCGGGACGGCAGCGTGCCCAGATCGAGGGTGAGACGGCTGAAGAGGCGCAGCTCGGTGAGGGTGCTGCCGGCCGCGAGCAGCCGGTCCGCGAGGCCGCGGGCGTCGAGCTGTTCCAGGGTGCGGGCGTGCACGCCGAAGGCGCGGGACAGGTTGCGCCGTCCGGGCCCGCCGTCTCCCCCACGGGGGACGCACCGAGGGCGCCGCCCTCGTCCCGTACGGCGGATGCGCGTACGTACGGAAGGGTCGGCGCCCTCGGGAAAGCGCGTGGGGCCGCTCGCGAGCGGCCTGCCCCGGATCAGGCCTTGGCTTCGGCCCTGGTGCTGATGTTGGAGCTGGTCGTGTCCTTCTTCTTGTGCGACTTGTCGCCGATCATCACCAGGGCGGCGATGACCACGAACAGCGCGATCGGGGCCACGACATACAGGCCCAGCGTCTCGATGACGCTCAGGCCGGTGCCGGGGTCGTCGCCGTCGTCGCGGGTGAGCGCGAGCGCGGGGGACGACATGAGCAGCATCATCAGCGTCGTACCGGCTGCCAGGGCGCCGGCGCGCAGGGCGTTCTTCTTGTCCACGGTCCCCAAAGTAGCGAACGCGGTGAGGGGCCGCGCGCGCGGGGTGCCGTATGCGGGGACGGTCCGCGGGCAGTCGTGCCGCGCGACGGCACCGGTGGGCGCGGTGGCACCCCGCCGGCGCAGGGCCGCGCCGCTCGTCCCGGCCCACCTCGGCACCGGGCACCGCGTCACTGCCGCAGCACGTCCATCAGTGCCCGCAGTCTCGGTGACGCCGCCAGTTCCTCCAGCGTCACCGGCCGGCCCGCCGCGTCCGCGATCGGCAGGCGCCAGTTCGGGTACTGGTCCCAGGTGCCGGGGAGGTTCTGCGGGCGCCGGTCGCCGACGCCGTCGGGGAGCCAGACGCCGATCATGCGGGCGGGGGTGCGCAGCAGATAGCGGTGGACGGCCTGGATCTCGGCCTCCTCCGACGACGTGTCCGTGCCGCCGGCGGCGCCCGGCAGCAGGCCGAGCCGGGTGAGCAGGTCCAGCCACTCCCCGGTGTCGGCGGCGGCTTCCGCGCGTTCCTCGGCGAGGGGGCGGGTGAGCAGGCCGAGGCTGTCGCGGAGTTCGACGTGTTCGCCGGTGAGGCGGGCGGCGGTGGGGGGCAGGTCGTGGGTGGTGGCCGTGGCCAGGCAGTCGGCGCGCCAGCTGTCCGGCGGCAGGGGGCGGCGGTCGCCCTCCCAGTCCCGTTCGAACCACAGCACCGAGGTGCCGTACACGCCGCGCTCGCGCAGCGCCTCGCGCACTCCGGGCTCGACGGTCCCGAGATCCTCGCCGATCACGACCGCCCCGGCCCGGGAGGCCTCCAGGACGAGTACGGCGAGCATGGCCTCGGCGTCGTAGCGGATGTAGGTGCCCTCGGTGGGCGGGTGGCCCTCGGGGACCCACCAGAGCCGGAAAAGGCCCATGACGTGGTCGATGCGCAGGGCGCCCGCGTACCGGAACAGGGCCTGGAGCAGGGCGCGGAAGGGGGCGTATCCGGAGTCGGCGAGCCGGTCGGGGCGCCAGGGCGGCAGGCCCCAGTCCTGGCCGCGCGCGTTGAAGGCGTCCGGGGGCGCGCCGACGGACATGCCGGCCGCGAAGTAGTGCTGCTGCGCCCAGGCGTCGGCGCCGGCGGGGTGGACGCCGACGGCGAGGTCGTGGACGATCCCGACCGCCATCCCGGCGTCGCGCGCGGCGCGCTGGGCGGCGGTGAGCTGGGCGTCGGTGAGCCAGACGAGCCGGGAGTGGAAGTCGACGCGGTGCGTCAGCTCGCGCCGGGCGCGGGCGGTCTGGGGTGAGCGCGGGTCGCGCAGTGCGGGGGGCCAGTGGTGCCAGTCGGGCCCGTGGATCTCGGCGAGCGCGTACCAGGTGGCGTGGTCCTCCAGGGCCTGGCCCTGAGCGGCGAGGAAGTCGCCGTAGGCGGCGCGGCGGCCGGGTCCGAGCGGGACCTCGTGCACCAGTTCCAGCGCCTCCCGCTTGGCCTCCCACACGGCGTCCCGGTCGATCAGCGCGCCCTTGCCCAGGACCGCCTCGCGCAGCCGGCCGGCCCGCTCCAGCAGGGCGCGGACGCGGTCGCGGTCCTCGACGTACGCGAACTCCGGGACGTCCTCGACGCGCAGGTGGACGGGGTCGGGGAAGCGGCGGGAGGAGGGGCGGTAGGGGGAGGGGTCGGTCGGGGGGCCGGGGACGGCCGCGTGCAGGGGGTTGACCTGGACGAATCCGGCGCCGAGGGTGCGTCCGGCCCAGCCGGCCAGTTCGCCGAGGTCGGCGAGGTCGCCCATGCCCCAGGAGCGGCGGGAGAGCAGGGAGTAGAGCTGGACCAGGAGCCCGTGGGAGCGTCCGGGGGGTGCGGGCAGCCTGGGCGGGGCGACGATCAGGTGGGTGTGCGCGGTGCGGCCGTCGGGGGCGGTGGCGGTGACGTCGTGCACCCCGGGCGGGAGGTGCTCGGCGGACGCGCGGGTCTCGCCCTGTTCGGTGCGCACGTCGAGCCGGGTGCCCTCGGGGAGCGCGGTGAGCGCGGCGGGGACACGGGTGTCCCAGCCGACGACGGTGGGGGGCAGCAGCCGCTCGCCGACGTCCCGTTCGCGGGCGGTAAGGGCGGCGCGGACGGCCTGCGGGGTGGCCGCGTCCACGCCGAGGGCGGCCAGCGCGCGGGTGACGGCTACGGACGAGGCCGCGACCGTGCGGTCCGGGGAGGGGTTGTAGGAGGTGGCGACGCCGTGCAGGGCGGCGAGCCGGGACAACTCCTCGGAAGGGGGCTCGGCCGGCCGTGGCGCGGTCACCTTAGGGCTCCGGGCGGTACTGGGCCGGGAAGGAGTCGAGTCCGGAGGAGTCCGAGGAGTCCGTGAAGGCGTCGGACTCGCTGGTCAGGGGGGCGGCGTCGGCGAGCGGCGGCTCGCTGGTGAGGGGTTCGGCGTCGGGCAGCGGGGGTTCGCTGGTCAGCGGGACCTCGGTGCAGGGGCCCTCGGCGCTGAAGACACAGAAGTGGAGGTCGTCGGCGGACGGGTCCGCCGCGGGTTTGGACAGGGCCGGGGAAGGGACGTATGCCGGTGCGGTCACGGATGGCCTCTCGTCGAGCACGGCCTCGCGGGTCATGCGGCGGTCGTGCGGGTGATCGGGTGCGGTGATCGTGCGGGTGATCGGGTGCGGTGATCGTGCGGGTGATCGGGTACGGCGGTCGTGCGGGTGGTCGTGCGAAGTGGTCGTGCGGGTTATCCCGCAGCCCTACCCAGCGGGCGCGCGGGCAGACGCACAAAGCCGCACAACGTGCTCCTGGTCACATTTTCTCCTCGCCCCCTCCCTCCACAGTGGGACAAATACGCCACAGCGGCCACCCTCATTGACACGTTCACCGCATAAATGGTGGGCTCATGGCTTCTCGGTAACGGAATGGACACGGCCATCGCCACCGGGCGAGGTCCGTCGAGCAACGAGGAGGCCCGGTGCAGCTGCGGGGTGGGAGGACGGCGACCGCCAGGAGGGCGGCCCTCGCTTTCGCGGTCCTCGCGGGGACCCTGGGCTCCATGCCCTCCGCCGTGGCGGCGCCGCCCGTGCCCGGGACGACCGCGTCCCCCGCTTCCGACGCCGCCGAGGCGGCGGCGCTCTCCGTGTGGCCGCGCCCCCATTCCCTGCGCGCGAACGGCGCCCCGGTCGAGGTGACCGCCGAGGTCACGCTGATCGCGGACGCGACGGCCGACCCGTACACCCTCGACGCGCTGCGGGCGCTGCTGCGCCAGGCCGGGGCGCGCCGGTTCACCGCCCCCGGCGCACCGGTGCCCGAGGGGGCGCTCGTGGTGCGCGTGGGTGCGGAACGCGCCTCCGGCGACCCCCGGCGCGCCCTTCCGGCCGGCGGCTACACTCTGACCACCGGCGGGGACGCCGTCTCCCTCACCGGCGCGGACGGCGACGGCCTGTTCCACGCCGTGCAGACGCTGCGGCAGCTCCTGCGGCCGGACGGCCGCCTCACCGCCGCCCTCGTACGCGACTGGCCGGGCACCGCCGTGCGCGGCATCACCGAGGGCTTCTACGGCACCCCGTGGACGCACGGGCAGCGGCTCGCCCAGCTGGACTTCATGGGCCGCACCAAGCAGAACCGGTACCTCTACGCGCCCGGCGACGACCTCCACCGGCAGGCCCGCTGGCGGGAGCCGTACCCGGCCGAGCGGCGCGCGGAGTTCCGGGAGCTGGCCGAGCGGGCCCGGCGCAACCACGTCACCCTCGGCTGGGCGGTGGCGCCGGGCCAGGCGATGTGCTTCGCCTCGGACGACGATCTGCGCGCGCTGACCCGCAAGCTGGACGCGATGTGGGCGCTGGGCTTCCGCGCCTTCCAGCTCCAGTTCCAGGACGTCAGCTACAGCGAGTGGCACTGCGGGGCGGACGCCGACCGGTTCGGGTCGGGCCCCGAGGCCGCCGCCCGCGCCCAGGCACGGGTGGTGAACGCGGTGGCCCGGCACCTGGCGGAACGTCACTCCGGTACGGCGGCCCTGTCCCTGATGCCCACCGAGTACTACGAGGACGGCTCGACCGCGTACCGGCGGGCCCTCTCCCACGCCCTGGACGCGGGCGTCGAGGTGGCGTGGACCGGGGTCGGAGTGGTGCCGCGCACCATCACGGGCCGCGAACTGGCCGAGGCGCGGCAGGTGTTCGGGCATCCGCTGGTGACCATGGACAACTACCCGGTGAACGACTACGCCCCCGGCCGGATCTTCCTCGGCCCCTACCAGGGCCGGGAGCCGGCCGTGGCCGCCGGTTCGGCCGGACTGCTGGCCAACGCGATGGAACAGCCGGAGGCGTCCCGCATCCCCCTCTTCACCGCCGCCGACTTCGCCTGGAACCCGCGCGACTACCGCCCCCAGGAGTCCTGGCGGGCCGCGATCGCCGACCTCGCCGGCGGTGACGCCCGGCGCCGGGAGGCCCTGACCGCGCTCGCCGGGAACGACGCGTCCTCCGTACTGGGCGGCGAGGAGTCGGCGTACCTGCGTCCGCTGATGGAGGAGTTCTGGCGGACCCGGGCCCGGGCGGCCTCCCGCGGCACCATCGAGGGCGCGGCGGCAGGGCGGCTGCGCGCGGCCTTCACGGTCCTGCGCGAACTGCCGGAGCGCCTGTCCGGCACCGCCCGCGCCACCGAGGTCGCCCCCTGGAACGAACGGCTGGCCCGCTACGGCGACGCCGGTACGACGGCCCTGGACATGCTGGACGCCCAGCGCACCGGGGACGCGGGCGCCGCCTGGACGGCGTACCGGAGGCTGGGCGAGCAGCGGGCCGGGCTGGAGTCCGCGCGGGTGACGGTCGGCAAGGGCGTGCTGGACCCGTTCCTGAGCCGGGCCCTCAGGGCGTACGAGAGCTGGGCGGGCATCGGCCAGGAGCCGCCCGCCCGCCCCGGCGACGACCGTACGTTCCGCCTCCCGCGCGCCCGCGCGCTGCACGCCGTGACGGTGCTCACCGAGCCCGGCACGCGGGGCGCCGTGGAGGTCCGCTCGGCGGGCCAGGGGTGGCGGCGCCTCGGCGTGCTGTCCGCGTCGGGCGCCACCGAGCTGCCGGCCGGCGGCGCGCCGGCCGACGCGGTCCGGGTCACCGGCGCCGACCCCGCCCGGGTCCGGCACCTGGTCCCGTGGTTCGCGGACGCGCCCGCCGCCTCCCTGGAACTGCCGGACGACCGCACGGACGCCGACATCGGCGCCACCCGGCGGCTGACGGTCACCCTCGGCTCGCTGCGCCCCGACGAGGTGCGCGGCAGGCTGACCGTGAGGGCGCCCAAGGGCCTTGCGGTCCGGGTGCCGAAGGAGGAGCTGACCGTTCCGCGCGGGACGCCGGTGGAGGTACCGGTCGAGGTGACGGTGGAACGGGGCACGCCGGCCCGGTCGTACGACGTCCGGCTCGGCTTCGGCGGGGTGACCCGCACGCTGACGGTGCACGCCGTTCCGCGCACCGCGGGTCCCGATCTGGCCCGCGGCGGCCGGGCGGGCTCCTCGGCCGACGAGACGCCCGACTTCCGGGCCTCGGCGGCGAACGACGGCGACCCGGACACGCGCTGGTCGTCCCCGGTCGACGACGACGCCTGGTGGCAGGTCGACCTGGAGCGCCCGGTGCGGCTGGGGAAGGTCGCGCTGCACTGGCAGGAGGCGTACCCGTCGGCGTACCGCGTGGAGGTCTCGGCGGACGGCCGCACCTGGCGCACCGCGGCGACCGTCCCGGACGGCCGGGGCGGGCGGGAGACGGTCCGCATGGACGAGCGGGACGTCCGCCACCTCCGCGTCCAGGGCGAGAAGCGGGCCACCCGGTACGGCTACTCCCTGTGGTCGGTGGAGGCGTACGCGGTCGCGGACTGAGCGTCCCTTGGAACTCCTTTGTGGATCTTTTCGGCGGCTACTATTCACTCAGTACATGTACTCAGTACATAATGGCGTTCATGAGCACCCGCCACATCCTGCTGGGCCTGCTCGCCTCGGGGCCGAGCCATGGCTACGACCTCAAGCGACGCCACGACGAACGCTTCCCCCAGGCCCGCCCGCTGGCCTACGGGCAGGTCTACACGACCCTCCAACGCCTGGTCCGGGACGGACTGGCCGAGGTCGAGGGCACCGACTCGGACGGCGGCCCGGAGCGGACGACGTACCGCGCCACGGACGGCGGGGCGGCCGAGCTGTCCCGCTGGGCCGGGGAGATCGCCCCGCCCGCGCCGTTCGTGACGAACGAGATCTTCGCCAAGGTCGTGGTGTCGATCCTGTCCGGCGGCGACCCGGCCGCCTATCTGCGCGCCCAGCGCACCGCCCACATGGAGCGGATGCGGGAGCTCACCACGGTGAAGGCGGCGAAGGGCGCGGACCTGGCGACCGTGCTCTCGGCGGACTTCGCCCTCAACCATTTGGACGCCGACCTCCGTTGGATGACGACGACGGCGGCCCGGCTCACCACCCTGACCGCGGAGGTCGACACAGCATGAGCATCGGGGACAACACGGCGGGACCGCTGCTCGCGGGCCGCGGACTGGTCAAGGCGCACGGCCGGACCGAGGCGCTGCGCGGCGCCTCGGTCGACCTGCGCGCCGGGGAGATCCTCGCGGTGACCGGCGCCAGCGGCAGCGGCAAGTCGACGCTGGTGCACTGCCTGTCCGGCATCGTCCGCCCGGACGCGGGGTCGGTGACGTACGCCGGTCTGCGGCTGGAGGAGCTGCCGGAGAAGCGGCTGAGCGAGCTGCGCCGCACCGACTTCGGGGTGGTGTTCCAGTTCGGCCAGCTGATCCCGGAGCTGACCGTGCTCGACAACGTGGCGCTGCCGCTGATGCTGGCCGGCACCGACCGGGGCAGGGCACGGTCGGCGGCCGGGGAGTGGCTGGAGCGGTTCGGGGTGCGCGGGCAGGCGGAGCTGCGGCCCGGCGAGATGAGCGGCGGCCAGGCGCAGCGGGCCGCGCTGGCGCGTGCCCTGGTCACCGGACCGAAGGTGGTCTTCGCGGACGAGCCGACCGGCGCGCTGGACTCGCTGGCGAGCGAGCAGGTGATGACGGCCCTGGTGCACACGGCCCGCGAGGCCGGCACGGCGGTGCTGCTGATCACGCACGACGCGCAGGTGGCGGCGTACGCGGACCGTGAAGTGCAGCTGCGGGACGGTGCCGTGGCGCCGCTGGGGGTGACGGCATGACGACGACCCTGCACTCCGATCTGCGCCTGGCCTGGCAGCTCACCCGCGGTTCCGACCGGCGGGAGTGGTGGCGGATCACGCTCACCGCGACCGGAGCGGCGCTCGCGACCGGGCTCATGCTGGCGGCCGTCAGCCTGGCCACCCTGCGCGGCAGGTACCAGGTGTCCGTCGGCGCGGGCCTGCTGAACCAGCCGGGCACACGCGCGGGCGTGATCGTCAGCCTGCTGCTCCTGCTGGTGCCGGTCCTCGGTTTCCTCGGGCAGTGCGCCCGCATCGGCGCCGTCCACCGTGACCGGCGGCTGGCCGTGCTGCGGCTGGCCGGGGCGACGCCCTGGCAGGTGCGGCGGATCGCCGCGCTGGAGACCGGGCTGGCCTGTCTGCTCGGTTCGGCGGTCGCCACGGTCTTCTCGGTGCTGCTCCTGCTGCGCCTGTGGGACCACCCGACCGCGCCGGCCTGGACCGGCCTCGCCCTGATCGCCGTCGGCGTGCCGGGGCTCGGCGCGGCGGCGGGCGCGCTGGCGCTGCGCCGGGTGGTGACCTCCCCGCTCGGCTGGGTGCGGCGCTCGGGCCCGCGCACGGGACGGGGGCCGGGACTGCTGTTCGTGGCGGGCATGCTGCTGCTGACGGTGGCCGCGCTGCTCGCGGTGGCCGCCACGTCCTCGGGCGCGCCGTACCGGCCCGGCCCGCCGCCGCCGCTGATGGTGCTGGGCGCGGTCATGGCGGTCGGCGCGGGAGCGATCTGGCTCTCGGGGGCCGCGGCGAGGCTGACCGGGCGGGTGATCGCGGCCCGGGCACGCTCGGCGTCCACGCTGATCGCGGCGGAACGGCTGCGCGACGATCCGTGGGCGGCGGCGCGGACGCACGCGGCGGTCCTGCTCGTGACGGTCGTGGGCACCGGCTTCGTGGGCGTGCGGCAGATGCTCCTGGAGGTGCTGGACTCACCGAGGCACCTGTCGGAGAACCAGTCCTTCTACACCACCGGCCTCGATCTGACGGCCGTCGCCCTCGCGCTCGCCCTCGCGATCACCCTGTCCGGTCTCGCGGTCGGCACCGCCGAGTCGCTGGCCACCCGCCGCCGGGGCCTGGCCGCGCAGGCCGCCGCCGGCGTGCCGCGCACGGTGCTCGGGCGGGCGCTGCTGCTGGAGACGGCCCTGCCGCTGGCGCCGGCGGTGCTGCTCTCGGGTGCCGGGGGCGCGACGATCGGCTTCGGGTACGCCCTGTTCGCCGACGGCGGCGGCTGGTCGCTGCCGTGGACGTCGCTGCTGGTGCCCCCGGCCGTCTACGCGGCCTGCCTGCTGGCCGCGGCCACCGCCCTGCCCCTGCTGCGCCGCACGATCCGCCCGGCGGAACTGCGGTACACCTGAGAACGCCCGGGCCCGGGGAACGGGGGTTCCCGGGCCCGGTCATGACCTACGGCGCCCGGGGCCGGGATCCCACCAGGGGGCTCGGCCACGCCCCGTCACCGGGGAACCGGAGGTGCCCGAGGGCCGGGCCACGGCCCCCTCGCCCCGCCCCGCCGCCGATGCGAAGGCCCGGATCGTCGTCAGGCGGAGATGCCGTCGATCCGGGCCATGGCGTCGTCCGCGCCGTACGGCTGCAAGTACGGCAGCCAGCGCGGATCCCTGTGGCCGGTGCCAATGATGCGCCAGGCCAGGCCGGTGGGCGGGGCGGGTTTGTGGCGCAGCCGCCAGCCCAGCTCGATCAGGTGACGGTCGGCCTTCACGTGGTTGCAGCGGCGGCAGGAGGCCACCACGTTGTCCCAGACGTGCTTGCCCCCGCGACTGCGCGGGATGACGTGGTCGACGCTGGTTGCGACGCCACCGCAGTACATGCACCGGCCCCCGTCACGGGCGAACAGCGCCCGACGGGTCAGAGGAACGGGCCCCCGGTAGGGAACCCGCACGAATCGCTTCAGCCGGACCACGCTGGGTGCGGGGACTGTGACGGTCGCGCTGTGCAGATAGGCGCCGGTCTCCTCGAGGCAGACTGCCTTGTTCTCGAGGACGAGCACGAGCGCGCGGCGGAGCGGTACGACGCCGAGTGGCTCGTACGACGCGTTGAGGACCAGGACATGCGGCACGGATGGCCTCCTTGTACGCCGGCGGCGCGTGGCTCGCGCCGGGACGATCCGTAAGTCAGTCTCCCCTCATGCCTGGTCGAAGCGCCACCATGTCCCGGTAACGGGCTGGAGGTGTTTTCGACCACATCCCGATTCATCCCCAGGATCATGGCCTGTTCAAGCGCGGGTGCGGGTGAGGCCTGTCTCTTCTTCACAGATGGCGCCGGTCCCCCCACTATGCCCCGTTAGTGTGGTGGTTCTGCCCCTTCCGGTGACCCTTCCGTGACCTCACCGGCCTTGACTCGGCGCACCCGGGGGCAGACATGCACCTGGAGGTACCTGCCGTGTTCCTGTCCGCCGCCCTGTCGGCCGCCGGCCCGTCGCCGACGCCATCGGAGTCCGGGACACCACGGGTGCCCTCGCTCCAGGACGCCCAGGAGAGCGCCACCAACGCCGCCGGCTGGGTGGAGGAGAACTGGTCGACGTGGCTCGCGATCGGGCTCCGGGTCCTGCTCATCCTGGTGATAGCGATGGTGCTGCGCGTCGTGGTGCGGCGGGCGATCACCAAGCTGGTCGACCGCATGTCCCGTACCGGACACGCGGTGGACGGCACCGCGCTCGGCGGTCTGCTGGTCAACGCCGAGCGGCGCCGCCAGCGCTCGCAGGCGATCGGCTCGGTGCTGCGCTCGATGGCGTCGTTCGTGATCCTGGGCACGGCCGCGCTGATGATTCTCGGCACCTTCCAGATCAACCTGGCCCCGCTGCTGGCGTCGGCCGGTGTCGCGGGTGTGGCGATCGGTTTCGGCGCGCGCAACCTGGTGACCGACTTCCTCTCCGGCGTCTTCATGATCCTGGAGGACCAGTACGGCGTCGGCGACACCGTCGACGCGGGCGTGGCCTCCGGTGAGGTGATCGAGGTCGGGCTGCGGGTGACCAAGCTGCGCGGCGACAACGGCGAGATCTGGTACGTCCGCAACGGCGAGGTCAAGCGGATAGGCAACCTCTCCCAGGGCTGGGCGACCGCCAACGTCGACGTCACGGTCCGATCCGACGAGGACCTGGACCGGGTGAAGGCCACCCTGAGCGAGGTCGCCGAGAAGCTGGGCAAGGAGGAGCCCTGGAACGAGCTCCTGTGGAGCGCGATCGAGGTGCTCGGCCTGGACTCGGTGCTGCTGGACTCGATGGTGGTCCGCGTGTCGGGGAAGACCATGCCCGGCAAGTCCCTGACCGTGGAGCGCGAGCTGCGCTGGCGCATCAAGCGCGCCTTCGACGCGAACGGCATCCGCATCGTCGGCGGCGCCACGGCCGCGGAGGACACGGTGGCCCTCGACCCGACGGCGGGCGTCGCACCCCCGTCCGTCTACTCCAGCACGATCTCCCCGCAGTCGGCGGCGGCGTCCCCCCTGCCCCCGCCGAGCACCACGAAGTAACCGGCCGGCGGGAAAGGGCGGCACCCGCGACATCCGGGTGCCGCCCTTTCCGCCCCCCCCTCTTGACGCCCCTTCCACGCCGGGCTTACGTTCCTCTGCATCCGACAGGAAACTTTCCTAACAGTGATCCCCGGTACTGATGACCGCGTACTGATGACCGCGTACTGATGGCCGGTGACCGGTGGCCGGCGATGAGGGCGACCGCCCGGGATGGACGTCCCGCACCGGCCGCTGAGAAGCTGGGCAGCCGAAGAAGGGCAGGTGTCGCACCCATGGCAGGAACCGCCGGTACGCCGGGCACCCCGCGTGTGCTGCGCGCCATGAACGACCGCACCGCCCTGGACCTCCTGCTGGACCACGGGCCGCTGTCCCGCACCCGCATCGGCAAGCTCACCGGCCTGTCCAAGCCGACCGCCTCGCAGCTCCTGGCCCGCCTGGAAGCGGCCGGACTGGTCCTGGCCACCGGCACCACCGAGGGCCGCCCCGGCCCCAACGCCCAGCTGTACGAGGTCAACCCGGGCGCGGCCCACGCCGCCGGCCTCGACGTCACCCCCCAGCGGATACGCGCCGCCGTCGCCGACATCACCGGCCGCACGGTCGGCCACCACGAACTGCCCACCCCCGGCCGCCGCTCCGGCACCCCCGTCGTCCAGCAGGTCACCGACGCCCTGGACGGCGCGGTGAAGGCGGCGGGACTGTCCCGTGCCGACATCCACCGCCTCGTCATCGGCACTCCGGGCGCCTTCGACCCGAACACCGGCCGCCTGCGCTACGCCTCCCACCTGCCCGGCTGGCACTCCCCCACGCTGCTCGACGAACTCGCCGCCGCGCTGCCGATGCCGTTCGAGTACGAGAACGACGTCAATCTGGTCGCCCTCGCGGAGCGGCGCCTGGGCGCGGCCCGCGATCACACCGACTTCGTCCTGCTGTGGAACCAGGAGGGTCTGGGCGCCGCCCTGGTGCTCGGCGGCCGGCTGCACCGGGGCTGGACCGGCGGCGCCGGCGAGGTCGGCTTCCTGCCGGTGCCGGGCACCCCCCTGGTCCGCCAGGTCACCAAGGCCAACAGCGGCGGTTACCAGGAACTGGCCGGCTCCCAGGCCGTCCCGCACCTGGCGCGCGAGCTCGGCATCGAGGACGTCCCACAGGGCCCGTACACGGAGGTGGCCGCCGCCCTCGTCGAGCGCGCCGCGGCCGCCCCGGACGACGACGAGCCCCACCGCCGCCTCCTGCGGACCTACGCCACCCGCCTGGCCACCGGTCTGGCCTCCCTGGTCTCCGTCCTCGACCCCGAACTCGTCGTCCTGAGCGGCACCGGCCTCACCTCCGGCGGCGAGGTGCTGCGCGCGCTGGTCCAGGCCGAACTGGAGGAACTGGCCGCCCCCCGCCCACGCCTCGTCCTGGGCGACGTCCGCGAAGACCCCGTGCTGCGCGGCGCGCTGGAGAGCGCGCTGGCGACCACGCGCGACGAGGTCTTCGACACCTCCCGCTGACCCGCCTCTTCACCATGGCGGCCACCGTGCCGGTCACGGCCCCCGTGATCCTCGTGTTCTTCTTCGCCCAGAAGGCCTGCGCAGAGGGCGTCACCCTCACCGGAGTAAAGGGATGACTATGAAACTCACCGTGGTCGGCGGAGGCTCGACCTACACCCCCGAACTCATCGACGGCTTCGCCCGCCTGCGAGACACCCTCCCCCTGACCGAGCTGGTCCTCACCGACCCGGCGACGGACCGGCTGGAGCTGATCGGCGCCCTGTCCCGCCGTATCTTCACGCGTCTGGGACACCCCGGCACCATCACCACCACCACCGACCTGGACGCTGCGGTCGACGGCGCGGACGCGGTCCTCCTCCAGCTCCGCGTGGGCGGCCAGGCTGCCCGCCTGCGGGACGAGACCTGGCCCCTGGACTGCGGCTGCGTCGGCCAGGAGACGACCGGCGCCGGCGGCCTGGCCAAGGCGCTGCGCACGGTCCCGGTCGTCCTGGACATCGCCGACCGCGTCCGCCGCGCCAACCCCGACGCCTGGATCATCGACTTCACCAACCCCGTCGGCATCGTCACCCGGGCCCTGCTCCAGGCGGGTCACAAGGCACTGGGCCTGTGCAACGTGGCCATCGGCCTCCAGCGCAAGTTCGCGGCACTCCTCGGCACCGACCCCACCGACATCCACCTGGACCACGTGGGCCTCAACCACCTCACCTGGGAGACGGCGGTACGCCGGGGAGGCCCGGACGGCGAGGACGTACTCCCCCACCTCCTCGCCACCCACGGCGACACGATCGCCGCCGACCTCCGCCTCCCCCGCCCCCTCCTGGACCACCTGGGCGTGATCCCCTCCTACTACCTGCGCTACTTCTACGCGCACGACAGCGTCGTACGGGAACAGCGCACCAAGCCCTCCCGCGCCGCCGAGGTGGCCGACATGGAACGCCGCCTCCTGGCCCTCTACGCCGACCCGGCCCTCGCGGAGAAACCGGCCCTCCTGGCCCAACGCGGCGGCGCCTACTACTCCGAAGCGGCCGTCGACCTGGCGGCGGCCCTGCTCCGCGGCGCCGGATCCCCCCACCAGGTGGTCAACACGTACAACAACGGCACCCTCCCCTTCCTCCCCGACGACGCGGTCATCGAGGTGCAGGCGACCGTGGGCCCGAAGGGCGCGACCCCCCTGCCCGTCGCCCCCGTGGACCCCCTCTTCTCGGGCCTGATGGCCAACGTCACCGCCTACGAGCACCTGGCCCTGGAAGCAGCCCTGCACGGCACCCGGGACCGGGTCCTCCGCGCCCTCCTCGCCCACCCCCTGATCGCCCAGTACGAGTACGCGGACCACCTCACCGACGACCTCATCGCACACAACCGGGAGCACCTCACGTGGGCCTGACCGCAGGCGTCCTCGCCATCGACGCCGGCAACAGCAAGACCGACGTAGCGGTGATCGCCCACGACGGCACGGTCCTGGCCACGGCCAGGGGCGCGGGTTTCCGCCCGCCCGCCGTGGGTCTGGAGGCGGCGATGGCCTCCCTCACCGCCACCGTCACCCAGGCCCTCACCGACGCCCGCACCCCCACCGTTCGCCATGTCTCGGCCTGCCTGGCCAACGCCGACCTCCCCTTCGAGGAACGGCAGCTGACCGAGGCCCTGAGCACCCGCGCCTGGGGCGAGACCACCCAGGTCCGCAACGACACCTTCGCGATCCTGCGCGCCGGGGTCACCGAACCCCGGGGCGTGGCCGTCGTCTGCGGCGCCGGCATCAACTGCGTCGGCATGCGCCCCGACGGCCGCACGGCCCGCTTCCCGGCACTGGGCCGCGTCTCCGGCGACTGGGGCGGCGGTTGGCACCTGGCCGAGGAAGCCCTCTGGCACGCCGCCCGCGCGCAGGACGGCCGCGGCACGGCCACCGCCCTGGCCCACACCCTCCCGGCCCACTTCGGCCTCCCCGACATGCCGGCCCTCATCGAGGCCCTGCATCTCGAGCACCTGCCCCCGCCCCGCCGCCACGAACTGACCCCGGTCCTCTTCGCCACCGCGGCCGACGGTGACGGTGTGGCCCGGGCGATCATCGACCGCCAGGCCGAGGAGATCGTCACGATGGTGACGGTCGCGCTGACCCGTCTGGATCTCCTCGGGGAGGAGACGCCCGTCCTGCTGGGCGGCAGCGTGCTGGCGGCGCAACACGCGGGGCTCAACGGCCGGATCCGCTCCCTGCTCGGCGAGCGGGCGCCCAAGGCGGTTCCCCGGGTGGTGACCACCAGCCCGGTCCTGGGAGCGGGTCTCCTGGGCCTGGACCACTTGTCGGCCGCACCGGAGGCGCACGAGCGGCTGCGCAGGCACTACGAGCGGTAGCGGCGGCGCGCGTTGAGGCGGGCCGGGGGTTGGTTGCGCAGCCCGGCGTTGGCGGGGTGCCGCCGCGCCCACCCGTGCCGCCCCAGCGGCACGACTGCCCGCAGTTGGCGGCACAGTGACTGCCCGCGGTGGGCGGCCGTAGCTGCCCGCGGTGGGCGGCGATGGCCGCGTACGGCGCGAAGGGGACGGGGCGGGGGTGTCCGCCCGCAGTGGCTGGCGCGTCCGCACCCCCCGCTTCTCAAGTGACCGATTCCGCGCCAGTCCGAGGACGGACACCCCCGACCCGGCCCCGACCCACCCACCACCCACAGGCGCTACAGCGACCCCCACCGAAGCCGCACATGCGCCGCAGGCAGACAACCCGCACCCCCACCGGACCGAATGACGCCGCACCGCAGCCGCTACAACAGCCCCCACCGAACCGAACGCCGCACCGCAGGCATGCGCGGGAACCGAACAGACGGCCCAGACGTGTTCGTGGGCAGGGGGTGGTGCGGCCCGGCACGTCATGCCGAAATTCCCGGCAATCACGCCGCAATCGGATCAAGATCGTGCCAAGGCCGGTGCGGATGTCAGTCCCGGCGGCGATACTTGCCGCGAAGGATGACCATGGGGGAGGTCACATGACACACACGCCGGACACCACGGCTCCACCGGGCCACGCCACGCCCACCTTGCCGACCGTCCCGCCACAGCCCACCCCCGCCCCCACCCCCACCGGCCCCACCCCGCCCCCACCACCACGCCGCACCGCCTTCACCGAGGGCATCGACCGCCTGCGCAGGGCCGCCACCACGGAACCCGGCCGTCTCCGCATCATCGGTGCGGTCCTGGCCGCGCTCGTCGTCGCCTTCGGCGCCGTCACCGCCTGGCAGATGACCGACCGAGCCGCGGCCGCGGACGACGTCCTGACCAGCAGCCAGCCCCTCAGCTCGGACGCCGCCGACATCTACCGCTCCCTCGCGGACGCCAACACCGCGGCGTCCAGCGGCTTCCTCGCCGGCGGTCAGGAGACCGCCGCCTCCCGGGACCGCTACGAGAAGGACATCCGCACCGCGGCCGCCAAACTCGTCAACGCCGCGGCGAACTCCGCCCCCGACTCCCCGTCCGCGGCGACCATCACCAAGCTCAACCGCCTCCTGCCCGAGTACAAGGGCCTGGTGGAACGCGCCCGCACCTACAACCGCCAGGGCTTCCCCGTGGGCGGCGCCTACCTGCGGTACGCGAACGAGAAGATGCAGGAGGAGATGCTCCCGGCGGCGGAGGACCTGTACACGAAGGAGAACCAACGCCTGCGCTCCGACTACGCGGACGCGACCCCCTACCCCTGGCCCGCCATGGCCCTCGGCATCCTCGCCCTCGCCGCACTCGCCTGGGCCCAGCGCCGCACCTACCTGCGCACCAACCGGGTCCTCAACCACGGCCTGGTCGGGGCCACCGCGGCAGCGACCGTGGTCCTGCTCTGGCTGACCCTCGGTCACACCCTGGCCCGCTCGAACCTCAACGACTCCTACGACCACGGCGTCCGCTCGCTCAACGTCCTGCACGACGCCCGCATCGCCTCCCTGAAGGCGCGGGGCAACGAGAATCTCACCCTGGTGGCCCGGGGCGCCGAGACGACGAAGGTCGGCGACGAGACCTTCGACGCCTACGACTACGACTTCGCCCGCGACATGGACACCCTCACCAAGGGCCTGACCCGTGCGGCGGACCTCGCGGACGACGACAGCGGCGCCCGCCCCGTCGACTCGGCGGTGGGCAACATGACCGAGTGGAAGAAGCGCCATGCCGCCGCCCGCGAGCAGGACGAGAACGGCAACTACCAACAAGCCCTGGACATGGTGATCGGCGCCGACGGCGCGACCGGCGAGTGCTTCGACAACGTCGACGAGAACCTGGCCACCGCGCTGGCGCACGAGGAGAGCGAGTTCGAGCAGGCGGCGGACGACGGCCGGGACGCGCTGGCGGGCCTGCCGCTCGGCGCGGCCGTCCTCGCCGTACTGGGCGCGGCCGGCGCCGTACTGGGCATCGGCCGCAGGCTGTCGGAGTACCGATGAACGGGCGCGCGCCGTTGCCGAAGGGGGCCACGAAGATGACCGCACGACAGCTACGGGCCCGTCTCAAGGGCTGGGGCGGCGTGGGCGCGATGGCCACCGCGTGCGCCGTGACCCTGGTGTTGGCACTGCTCCTGACCTGCACCAACTTCCCGTCCCGCAGGGCCGCGGAGCCGACCGGCCAGTCCCTGTCACCCGCCGCGCAGACACAGGAGCAGGCGGACGAGGAGTGCACCGCCCCCGAGAAGCAGACCCTGCCCCCCTCCGACGCCGACGGTCCCACCATCGAGGCGATCAGGAACCGTCAGGGCGAGAAGCGCAAGCTGATCGTCGGTGTGGACCTGAGCAGCTACCGCTGGGGCTACCGGGACCCCAACAGCGGCGAGAGCGGCACCCTCGAGGGCTTCGACATCGACTTGGTGCACCGTATCGCCGAGGACGTACTCGGCGACCCGAACGCGGTCCAGTTCAAGGCGATCCCGACCGACCAGCGCATACCGGCGATCGAGGACGGCCGGGTCGACATGGTCGTCCGCACGATGACGATCAACTGTGCGCGCGTGCGGGACGTGGCGTTCTCCGCGCCGTACTTCAAGACCGGCCAGCAGGTCCTGGCCCCGAAGTCCTCGCCGATCAAGGGATACGACGAGACCCTCGCGCACCAGGAGATCTGCACGGCGACGGGCTCCACCGCGTACTCCCAGCTGGAGGCGGACAAGAAGGCGGGCCGCCTGCCGGAGTCCACCGACATCCGCACCACCGTCCCCAACCAGCTGGACTGCCTGGTGCGTCTGCAGCTCGGCGAGGTCGACGCGGTGGTCACCGACGGCGCGCTCGCGGCCAGCCAGGCCGCGCAGGATCCGGCGGTCCAGCTCAAGGGCGAGGCGTTCACGACCGAGTACTACGGCGTGGCGATGAAGAAGGACGCGGACGACCTGGTCCGCCGGGTCAACCGGATCCTGGTGGACTTCCGCGAGGACACCGAGGACGGCTGGCAGGCCTCGTACACCGAGTGGTTGTCGGCCACCCTGGGCGACGACCCCTCCCCGTCGGAACCACCGGCCCCCGAGTACTTGCGTAAGAGCTGACCCCGACCGCCCCCGAGGCAGACAAGGCACACCACAACCACCCACAACGCCCCCAATCCCAACCCCTTCAGCGAGAGGTGATCGATGGCCGACACGGATCCCGCCGGGCCGGTGATGGACCGGGACGAGGTGGACCGTGCGCTGGCGCGGCTCGGCGCGGAGCACGAGGCGATCGAGACCTCGCTCCTCGCCCTGCAGGACCACGCGGGCCGAAGACTCCTGGAGGGCGCGCGGCTCACCGGCCTCACCGAGCAGCGCTGGACGGCCACGGAGGCGTCGATCACGCTGCTGTGGACCTGCTTCGACGCGTACACGGACGCGCTGCGCACCGCCCGGCACATCCGGTCCCGCCGCCGCTGGTCCAGCCGCGAGGACCTGATCGAGCTGACGGAGCTGCTGCGCGGCGAACCGGTGACGCTGGCCGGCAGCGCGACGGCGACCGTCACCGCACCGGCGCCGAACGCCACCGCTCCGCACAGACTCAGCGAACGCTACTCGCTCGCCACGCTCGTCGACCGTATGAACGATCTGTACGCGTCCTCGCTGGACATGGTCGTCGCCGCGGACGCGGTGTGGTCGGCGCTGCCCGCGCGGATCGATCTGCTGGCGGCCGAACTCCAGCGCACCAGCAGGCTCGCGCACTCCGTGGGCGTGCGCCCGGGCGAGCACCCGGCGGGCGACGACCTGGAGCGGATCACCCGCACACTGACCAGGCTGCGCGAACAGGTGGTGTCCGACCCGCTGGCGTTCTGGAAGCCGGCGGAGGGCAGTTCGGCGCCGGGCGGCGGCAAGCCGGACACGACGGTGTACGACCGCGAGGCGCGCGCCCTGGAGGACGTACGCCGCGAGATCGACGCGGTGCTGACGGTCCGGCAGGACGCCGAGAAACGAATCGTCAGACTGCGCGACATCCTGTCCCGCGCCGACCGCACACTCGCCGAGGCCCGCACCGCACGCGGCGAGGTGCTGGCGAAGATCGCCGCGACGGAGGTCCCGGTGGTCAGCGGTCCGCCGACCGCGCTGCACGAGCAGTTGTCGACGGCCGCCGAGTACCGCAGGCACGCCCAGTGGCACCGCCTGTCCCCGCTCCTGGAGTCCCTGGAGCAGAAGGCGGAGGACGAACTGCTGCGCGCCCGGGAGTCGTTGACGGCGGTCACGGCGCCCCTGGCGGTCCGCGCCGAGCTGCGCGGCCGGCTGGACGCGTACAAGGCGAAGGTGGCCCGGCACGGCCTCGCGGAGGATCCCGAGCTGGTGGAGCGGTACGAGAAGGCGCGGCGGATGCTGTGGAGCGCGCCCTGCGACCTGCGCGCCGCCGAACAGGCGGTCCTGCGCTACCAGCAGGCGGCCACGGAACTGCTGGGCGGTTCACCGCGGGTGCCGGGACCGGGCGTGCCCGACGACCGGAGGGGGCCCGGCGCATGAGCGGCGAGGGGGAGGCACCGTCATGAACGAAGCGGTAAACCGGTCGGGGAACGGGACGGGAGACCCGTCGGAGAACCAGGGCCACGGCCCGGCGCGGCGCACGTGTCAGCGCCCCGACTGCGGCGGCGCGTACGAGGATGTCGGCGGCGGCGAGCTGTACTGCGACACCTGCGGCCTCGCCCCGGTCGTGTCACCGACCGGCATGGTCGCCTCGCCCCCGACCGGCATCACGGTGGGCGGCCGCGGCTCGCGGGGCTCGGGCAGCGTCGGCTCGCACGGCTCCCGCGCCGGCGGCCGCGGTTCGCGCACCTCGTCGCAGTCGTCGAAGTCCCGTCGCTCGGTCTCCGGACGGCTCTCGCGTGCGCTGTCGGGCCGGGCCACGGGCCGCTCGGTGTCGGTGCGCAGCTCCGGCGCCGGCGCCGGTTCCTCCGGCCGGGGCCGCCTGGGGGCCGGACTGGTCGAGGTACCGCCGATCCCGCGCCCCGATCCGCGCGCGATGGTGCTGGACGATCCCGAGGTGCCCGAGCGGAAGCGGTTCTGCTCGCGTGCGGACTGCGGGGCGCCGGTGGGCCGGGCCCGCAGCGGCCGGCCGGGGCGCACGGAGGGCTTCTGCACCAAGTGCGGTCACCCGTACTCGTTCGTCCCCAAGCTGCGGACCGGGGACGTCGTGCACGGCCAGTACGAGGTGGTCGGCTGTCTGGCGCACGGCGGGCTGGGCTGGATCTACCTCGCGGTGGACCGGGCGGTCTCGGACCGCTGGGTGGTCCTCAAGGGCCTGCTCGACACGGGCGACCAGGACGCGATGGCGGCGGCGATCTCCGAGCGGCGCTTCCTCGCGGAGATCGAGCACGCCAACATCGTGGGGATCCACAACTTCGTGGAGCACCTCGACCAGCGCACCGGTTCCCTCGACGGCTACATCGTCATGGAGTACGTCGGCGGCAAGTCCCTGAAGGAGATCGCCAACGGGCGCCGCACTCCGGAGGGCAGGCGCGATCCGCTGCCGGTGGAACAGGCGTGCGCGTACGGTGTCGAGGCGCTGGAGGCGCTCGGCCATCTGCACAGCCGGAACCTGCTGTACTGCGACTTCAAGGTCGACAACGCGATCCAGACCGAGGACCAGCTGAAGCTGATCGACATGGGTGCGGTGCGCAGGATGGACGACGAGGAGTCGGCCATCTACGGCACGGTCGGCTACCAGGCGCCCGAGGTCGCCGAGGTGGGTCCCTCGGTGGCGTCCGACCTGTACACGGTCGCCCGGACGCTCGCCGTCCTCACGTTCGACTTCCAGGGCTACACGAACGTCTACGTGGACTCCCTGCCCGACCCGGACAACATCGAGGTGTTCCGGCAGTACGAGTCCTTCTACCGGCTGCTGGTCCGCGCCACCGACCCGGACCCGGGGCGCAGGTTCGCCTCCGCGCAGGAGATGACCGAGCAGCTGACGGGAGTGCTGCGCGAGGTCGTCTCCCTTCAGTCGGGCCGGGCCCGCCCCGCGCTGTCCACGCTGTTCGGCCCGGAACTGCGGGTGACGGACACGGAGTTGTTCCCCGCGCTGAACGGGGACGTCTCCCGCCTGGGCACCCGGGCCCTCCGCCCCCGGAAGGGGGAACCGCGGCCCCTCCCGCCCGCCGCGGGCTCCCCCGCCGTCCCCTCCTCTCTCGTCAGGCCCGTCGACCGCGCCGCCGCCGCGCTCGCGCTGCCCGTACCGCACGTCGACCCCTCCGACCCCAACGCCGGTTTCCTCGCCGGTCTGCTGGCGTCCGCTCCCGGTGAGCTGATCCACGCGCTGGCCGCCGCGCCCGCCCCGTCGGCCGAGACCCGGCTGCGCCAGATCCGCGCCCGGCTGGAGACCGGCGACCGGTCCACCGCGCTGGAAGCGCTGGGCGCGCTGGAGGCGCAGGACCCCGACGACTGGCGGGTGGTCTGGTACCGGGGTCTGGCGGGGCTCGTCACCGGGGACCACGAGGGCGCCGCACTGGCCTTCGACGCGATCTACGACGCCTTTCCCGGCGAGATCGCGCCGAAGCTGGCGCTCGGTCTGTGCGCGGAGGTGCTGGGCCAGTTGGACAACGCCGCCGAGTACTACCGCCTGGTGTGGTCGACCGACCCGAGCTATGTGAGCGCCGCGTTCGGGCTGGCCCGGGTCCACCTCGCGGCCGGGGACCGGCGCGGCGCCGTGCGGACGCTGGAGTCGGTGCCGGAGTCCTCGATCCACTACACGGCCGCGCGGGTGGCGGCCGTCAGGGCACGGCTGCGCGGGCGCGCCGCGGCGGCCGTTGACGTACCGTTCCTGGACGACCTGACCGCGGCCGCGGGGCAGGTCGAGGCCCTGAAGGCGTACGGTCTGGATCCGGCACGACGCGAGCTGTTGTCGGCCGAGGTCCTCGGCTGCGGGCTGGACTGGGTACTCTCCGGGGGCCAGGGTTCCGCCCCTCCCGCCGCCGGGGGACGGACGCTGCTCGGCAGCGGCCTGGACGAGCGGGGTCTGCGCTTCGGCCTGGAGCGTACGTACCGCACGCTGGCCCGGCTGGCGCCAAGCGGCGAGGAGAGGATCGACCTGGTGGAACGTGCCAATCGTTACCGCCCCCGGACGTGGGTGTAGTTGATGTCGCAAATGCCCCAGCAGGCCGCTCTGTCGAAATGCCCGAGCTGCGAGGAGCCCCTCGAGTCGGGTGATCGTTTCTGCGGTGCGTGCGGATACGACCTGTCGGTGGTTCCCGCACGGCCGAAGGACGAGCCGACGATCGCCATGAACGGCTCGGTGCCGTCCCAGGTGTCGGCCGACCGTGCCCACCCCCGGCCCCCGTCGGCGCCGCCCGCCGCACCGGCCTGGCCCGCGCCCGGCCGGGACGGCTCCGCCGGTGCGCCCCCGGCCCACCGGCCGACGGACCTGCCCGGCACGAACTCGGACGGCTCCCCCCTGCCGGGCGAGCCCGCCCACCCGGCCCCCGCCGCACCCCGAACGCCGGCCGCAGGCGCCCCCGCCCAGGAAGCCCAGGTCCCGCCGCCTCTGGCCCAGGGCACGCCCGTACCGCCGCCTTCCCCCCGGGGCACTCCCGTACCGCCGGCCCCCGCCCAAGAAGCCCCCGCGCCACCGCCTCCACCCCAGGGCGCACCGGTACCACCGCCCCCACCGCCGCCGACGGCACCCCCCGCCCCGTCGTCCGGTGTGCGCTTCGACCGTCGCGCGCAGTCGGACGCGCCCGCCGCCCCGGCGCCCGCACCCTCCCCCGCCCCCTCTTCCGCCCAGCGGCCCGGCGGTGTCCATCAGCCCGCGCAGCCCGACGAGTACCCGCTCCAGGCGCCGGACCCGCGCGTGGCCGCCGAGCCCGCGCAGGCCGCCGGTGGCACGGCGGTGTGCGTGGCCTGCCGCGCGGGCCGGGTGGACGACGACGGCTACTGCGAGAACTGCGGCCACGCCCAGCCGCGCGAACGGGACCACATGGAACAGGAATGCGGCCCGATCGCCGCGGTCAGCGACCGCGGCCTGCGCCACCACCGCAACGAGGACGCCTTCACCGTCGGCACCACCACACTGCCCGACGGCTCCCCCGCCTCCGTGGCGATCGTCTGTGACGGCGTCTCCTCCGCGACCCGCCCCGACGAGGCCTCGCTGGCCGCCTCCCGCGCGGCGAGCGAGTCGCTGCTCGCCGCGCTGCCGCACGGCACCCACCCGCAGCAGGCGATGCACGACGCGATCATCGCCGCCGCCGAAGCGGTCAACGCGCTGGCCGACGAGCCCGCGGCGGCCCGCGAGCACGCCCCGCACCAGAACGCCCCCGCCTGCACGATCGTCGGCACGGTGGTGACGGCCGGTCTGCTGGTCGTCGGCTGGGTCGGCGACAGCCGCGCCTACTGGGTCCCGGTCGACCGCTCCGCCCCGCCGGCCCGGCTCACCGAGGACGACTCCTGGGCCGCGCAGATGGTCGCCGCGGGCCTGATGGGCGAGGCCGAGGCGTACGCCGACCAGCGCGCCCACGCGATCACCGGGTGGCTCGGCGCCGACGCCTACGACCTGGAACCGCACACCGCGTCCTTCAAACCGGACCGGCCCGGAGTGATCGTGGTCTGCACGGACGGCCTGTGGAACTACGCCGAATCGGCCGACCGGATGGCCGAGGTCGTGCCCGTCGACGCCGCCGCGCGACCGCTGCACAGTGCCCGGGTTCTGGTCGGTCACGCCCTCGACGGCGGGGGCCACGACAACGTAACAGTGGCCCTCGTGCCGTTCCCGGCCGTCCCGCAGGGGGCAGGATCGGCCTGAGGCCGCGTACGGGAAGCCTCTCAAGGGGAAGCCTCAACGGACCGGAGGGGACCGGTCCGTCATCCGTCGTCGCCCCGCGCCGTCGGGGCTCCAAGGGGGATCGACACAGGCATGGCCAATTTCTCGAAATCGAACGTGCCGCAGTTCTCGGTGGACGTGTATCAGAACGAGTACCTGCCGGAGGGCGGCCGCGAGGTCAACGCCATCGTCACGGTGACGGCGACCGGCGGCGGCACCATCGGCAGCGCGGTGACGGCACCCCACCTCTACTCGCCCGGTGAGGGACCGTCGGCCGCCGTGGTCCTCATGGTCGACTGCTCGGGCTCGATGGACTATCCGCCGACCAAGATGCGCAACGCCCGCGACGCCACGGCCGCCGCGATCGACGCCCTGCGCGACGGCGTGCGCTTCGCGGTGGTCGGCGGCACGCATCTGGCCAGGGAGGTGTACCCGGGTGACGGCACTCTCGCGGTCGCCGACGCCGCCACCCGCGAGCAGGCCAGGCAGGCGCTGCGCAAGCTGAGCGCGGGCGGGGGCACGGCCATCGGCACCTGGCTGCGGCTGGCCGACCGGCTGCTGGCGTCGGCGGACGTGGCGATCCGGCACGGCATCCTGCTCACCGACGGCCGCAACGAGCACGAGTCGCCGCAGGACCTGAAGGCGGCCCTGGACGCCTGCGCCGGACGCTTCACCTGCGACGCCCGCGGTGTGGGCACGGACTGGGAAGTGAAAGAAGTCACAGCCGTCGCCTCCGCCCTCCTCGGCACCGCCGACATCGTCGCCGACCCGGCCGGCCTCGCCGCCGACTTCACGCAGATGATGGAGACGGCGATGGGCAAGGAGGTCGCGGACGTCTCGCTGCGGCTGTGGACCCCGGTCGGTACGACGGTGAGGTTCGTCAAGCAGGTCGCGCCGACGGTCGAGGAACTGACCGGCCGCCGCATCGAGGCGGGCCCCCGCGCGGGCGACTACCCCCTGGGTTCCTGGGGAGACGAGTCCCGCGACTACCACGTCTGCGTGGAGGTCCCGCCCGCGAACATCGGCCAGGAGATGCTGGCGGCGCGGCTGTCGCTGGTCATTCCGCAGCCCGACAGCAGTGTGCAGAACCTCGGCGCGCAGGGTCTGGTACGGGCCGTGTGGACGGACGACATGGCCTCCTCGACGTCGATCAACCCTCAGGTCGCCCACTACACCGGGCAAGCGGAACTGGCCCAAGTCATCCAACAGGGTCTCGATCTGCGCAAAGAAGGAGATATCGACGGAGCAACGGCCAAACTGGGTCGTGCCGTTCAGCTCGCGAGCGCGTCCGGCAACGCGGACACTGCGAAACTGCTTGCGAAGGTGGTGGACGTGGTCGATGCCGCGACGGGTACTGTGCGACTGAAGGCGAAGGTCGAGGAGGCCGACGAGATGACGCTCGAGACTCGGTCCACCAAGACCGTTCGTGTGAAGAAGTGATCCGGAAGTAAACGAGCCCGGCCCCTCGGGGTTGGAGAATCCCGGCCGGAGACGGCCGGACAGGAGAGGGGGAAGCGCCGACATGCCGACCTGCCCGAACGGACACCAGTCGGGTTCCGACGACTGGTGCGAGGTGTGCGGTCACCGCATGGCGGGTGCCGTGCCCCCACCTCCTCCCCCACCGCCCCCGCCGGGCGGCGGCTACGGATTCCCGCCGCCCGGCGGCCCCGCCGGTGGTCCCGGCGGCCCGGGAGGCCCCGGCGGTTTCGGTGGCCCCGGCGGCCGGCCGGAGCTGTGCCCGCAGTGCCGTACGCCGCGTGAGGGCGGTGCGCCGTTCTGCGAGGAGTGCCGGTGGAACTTCCTGACGAACACGGCGACCTCGTACACCCCGGCGGCCCCGCGTCCACCGGCCCCCGGCCCGGGCCCCGGTCCCGGCGGCCCCGGCGGGCCCTTCCAGCAGCCGCCCGGCCCGTCGTACGGCGGCGGCGGTGACTCCTACGACTACCAGGGCTCGCGTCCCTCGCAGGTGAACCGGCCCGCCGAGCCGATCCCGCCGGGCCCGCCCGGCTTCGGCGGCGACCCGTCACGACCGGTACCGCCGCCGCCCGGCCCGGGCGGTCACGGGGGACCGGGCGGACATGGGGGACCCGGCGGACCGGGTGGGCACGGCGGTCCCAACGGCCCCGGTGGCCCCGGTGGCCCCGGTGGCCCCAACGGCCCCGGTGCTCCGCAGGCGTTCCGGCCCGGACCGTCCGGACCGCAGGCCCCGCCCGCCCCGCACGGGTTCCCGCAGGAGACCGGCCGCCCGCAGCCGAGCGGCCCGGCCTTCGGTGGCGGTGAGGACGACTGGGTGATCTCCCCGCCGAACGGCGGTCCCGGCGGCCACGGCGGTCCGGGAGGCCACGGCGGTCCCGGCGGCCATGGCGGCCCCGGCCATCCGAACGGCCCCGGTCAGCACGGCGGTTACGGCTATCCGCAGCCCGGCGGGACCCAGGCGCCGCCCGCACCCGGCGCGCCCGGCGGCTTCCCCCAGCAGCCCCGTCACCAGCAGGGCCCGGCGACCTGGACCGCGACCATCGGTCCGGACCGCGAGTACTTCATGGCGATGATGCAGCGCTCCGGCCCCGAGGCCGCGGGCCTGAACCTGCCCGCGTACTCGCCCGAGCAGCAGCGCACGCTCACCGGCAACCAGATCACCATCGGCCGCCGCCGCCACTCCACCGGCGACACCCCCGACATCGATCTGTCGACGCCGCCGGAGGACCCGGGCGTCTCGCACCAGCACGCGGTGCTGGTCCAGCAGCCGGACGGCACCTGGGCGGTCGTCGACCAGAACTCGACGAACGGCACGACGGTCAACGGCTCGGACGAGCCGATCCAGCCGTTCGTCCCGATCCCGCTCCAGGACGGTGACCGGGTCCACGTCGGCGCCTGGACGACGATCACCATCCGCCGGGGCTGAGGCCCGCTCAGCGGGAGGGCGTCATGAGGGCACCGGCCAGACGTACGGCCCCTGGGGGTCGTCCAGCCAGGCCCGGTCGCCCTCGCCGCCGGCCGTGAGGCCGTAGCGTTCGCGCCGCGGCCTGCCCTCGCGCTCCCACAGGTCGTACGCCTCCCGCGGGTCGAGGCTGCCGGCGGTCAGCGCCAGCAGGAACCGCAAGAGTTCGCTTCCCCGGGCCGTGGCCGGCAGCCCTCCCAGGTCGGGCTGCTCCCGCCACGACCGGCCCGCGCCGCGCAGCGGCACGAAGTAGGCGGGCGTGTGCAGGAAGCGCCCCTCGGCGTGCCCGGCGTCGCGCACCGTGAGCGCGACCAGGCCGGTGGCGAAGGGGGCGACGATCCGCGCACCCGGGCGGCACTGGGCGAGCCAGGCGCGCGGGACGGACGGCAGGGCGCAGGTCGCGACGATCCGGTCGAAGGGGGCGCGTGCGGGCACCCCACGCGCGCCGTCGCCGGTGACGACGGCCGGGTGGTACCCGGCGGCGTCGAGGTGCCGGCGGGCCGGCTCGGTGAGCTCCGGATCCAGGTCGACCGTGGTGACCAGGTCGTCGTCGCCGAGCCGGTGGGCGAGCAGGGCGGCGTTGTAGCCGCTGCCGGTGCCGATCTCCAGGACCCGCTGCCCGTCTAGGACGTCCAGGCCGACCAGCATCAGCGCCATCAGGGAGGGCTGGCTGCTGGAGGAGAGCAGTTCGCCGTCGCGCAGCCGGATCGCCAGCGGGGTGTCCTCGTACGCGCCGCGCAGCCACCGCTCGCGCGCCCCGGGGTCGGGGTCCTCGGCCCACCGGCGTTCGTAGCCGCCGACGGCACCCACGTAGTAGGACGGCACGAACAGATGACGGGGCACGGCGGCGAACGCCTCCCGCCACACCGGGTCGGCGTCGAACGCCCCGCGCGCGGTGATCTCGCGCACGAGCGCGGCCCGCGCCGAGACAGCGAGGCCGTCACCGTCGACACGGTCCTGCCCGTCCATGGCTCCACAGTAGGGCGGTCCTAGGCCTTGAGTCCTATGTCCCGCCGTCTGAGACCATGGACGGCGTGACAGAGATTCGGCGCGGCACGCTTCAGGAGCAGACCTTCTACGAGCAGGTCGGCGGGGAGGAGACCTTCCGCCGGCTGGTCCACCGTTTCTACGAGGGAGTGGCCGGGGATCCGCTGCTGCGGCCCATGTATCCGGAGGAGGACCTGGGCCCGGCCGAGGAGCGGCTCGTGCTCTTCCTCATGCAGTACTGGGGCGGTCCGACCACCTACAGCGACAACCGCGGCCATCCCCGGCTGCGGATGCGGCACGTCCCGTTCAAGGTCGACCGGGCGGCGCACGACGCCTGGCTGAAGCACATGCGGGACGCGGTCGACGAGCTCGGCCTGTCCGAGGAGCACGAGCAGACGCTGTGGAAGTACCTGACGTACGCGGCCGCCTCGATGATCAACTCCGCGGACTGATCGACTCCCTGGCTGATCGACCCCCCGAAACACGCGCCCGGACAGCCCTTGCCCGGTGTGTCGATTCCAGGGCTGCACCTTCCCGGACCAGGGCGGCATCCACCTGGGCGACGGCGTCCTGATCGGCCCGAAGACCGATCTCGTCTCGTCCGACCGCCCTCTCCTCCCCGGATGAGGGCCGTGGCGAAGCGGGCCTCTTGCTCAGCTGACCGGTGTTGAACGGGCATGACCAGGAACGCAGAGCCCGCTGACCACGCACGACGGGCACGCCACCGACCCGGGATCGAGATCGCTCCGCCACCGCCGATGTCCGTTCGGATTTTCCTCGACGGCCCGACGGCCCGGACGTCAGGATTCCGCTCGCATTCCGGTGAGGCGGCGCCGCATTCCGATCACAATCCGGTCAAGCCCGTACTCAAGGCGCTTACCCGTGGCCCATCGCCTCTGACAGCATCACCCGGAGGTCCGACAACCACGGGGGGTTGAGTGGCTGCCGCAGGGGGGTCTGCGAGATTCGTGCTCGCCCGTGCCCGGGCGCACCGGCCCCTGCTCGCCGCCGCCCTGCTCACGGTCCTGCTGACCACGGCGGTCCTGGCGACCCTCACCGCCTATTCCACGACGATCGGCGACGCGGCCCTGCGGCATGCCCTGGCCGATCCCCGCGACGCCGCCGGCACCACGCTCGCTGTGAAGGCCGAGGTCCCCGCGGACCGTCGCGCCGCCGCCGACGCAGCCGTACGCGAAGGAGCCCGGAAGGCGTTCGACGGGCTGCCGGTGACGCTGCGCACCCTCACCCGCTCCGGCCCGTACGCCCTGCCCCGCTCCCTGCGCCCGCCCGACCGGCGCGCGGAGACGGACGAACCCGACCTCACGCACTTCGCGGCGCTGGACGCGACCCAGGTGCGGATCACCGAGGGCCGGATGCCCCGGGCGGCGGGCGGGACGACGCTCGAGGCCGCCCTGCCCGAGGCCGCCGCCCGTGTCCTGGGCGTGCGGCCGGGCGCGCGGCTCGCCCTGGACAACCGGCTCGACGGGCCGCCCGCGACGGTGCGGATCACCGGCCTGTACCGGCCCGTGGACACCGCCGCGCCCTACTGGCAGCTGGACGACCTGAACGGCCGCGGGATCGTCGAGGTCCACTTCACGACGTACGGGCCGCTGCTCGCCGACCCGGTCGTGTTCACCCGCGACCGGGTCAGCGCGGGCGCGTCGGGGTGGCTGGCGTCGGCCGACTTCTCGACGATCGGCACCGGGCGGATCGACGCGCTGCGCGAGGCGGTGCGCCGGAGCACCGCCGCCCTGCCCGATGAGAAGGCGCTGGGCGGCGCGGCGAGCGCCACGAGTGAGCTGCCCGCCGTGCTGGACCGGGTCGAACGCTCCCTGCTCGTCTCCCGCTCGACGCTGCTGGTCATCGCCCTTCAGCTCACCCTGCTCGCCGGCTGCGCCCTGCTGCTGGTGGCCCGGCTGCTGAGCGCCGAACGCGCGGGCGAGACCCGGCTGTTGCGGGCCCGCGGTGGCTCCCGCGTCCAGGTGGCCCGGCTCGCCGCCCTGGAGGCCCTGCTGCTGGCCGTGCCCGCGGCGGCCTGCGCCCCGTTCCTTGCGGGACCGCTCACCCGGCTGCTGGCCGGGCAGGGCGCGCTGGCCCGGATCGGTCTGGATCTGGACGCCTCCGTCGGTGCGGTCGCCGGACGCGGCGCGGTGTGGCTGGTGGCGGCCGGGGTGGCGCTGGGCTGTGCGCTGGCCGTCACGGTCCCGGCGCTGACCTCGTCCTTCACCGTCGGCCGGGCCCGGCCGCTGCCCGGTGTGGTGCGCGCGGGTGCGGACGTGGGGCTGCTGGCGGTGGCCGGTGTCGCGTACTGGCAGCTGAGCGGGCGGCCCTCCGGCGTCGTCGGGGACGACCTCGGTGTCGATCCGCTGCTCGTCGTCGCCCCGGCGCTGGCGCTGCTCGCCGGTACGGTGCTGACGCTGCGGCTGCTGCCGCCGGTGGCGCGGCTGGCGGAGCGCCGGGCGGCGGCCAGCCGCGGGCTGCCGGGGGCGCTGGCCGGCTGGCAGTTCAGCCGCCGCCCGATGCGCGGGGCGGGACCGGTCCTGCTGCTGGTGCTCGCGGTGGCGCTGGGCATGCTGGCGATCGGCCAGGGCTCCTCGTGGGAGCGTTCGCAGGACGACCAGGCGGACTTCCGGGCGGGTGCGCCGGTGCGGGTCCTGGCGGCCGGGGAGGACGGATTCGGCCGTACTCAGGCGTACGCGGCGGTGCCCGGCGTGCGCCGTGCCGCTCCCGCCGTCCGTACGACCGTGCCGCTGTCGGGCGGGCGGACGGCCACCGTGCTCGCGCTGGACACCGCGCACGCGGCGGAGACGATGCTGACGCGTTCCGACCTGGCGCCGGTGCCGCCGCGCACCATGATGTCCGGGCTGTCGCCCAAGGGCAGCGCGGCGGGCGTCCGCGTACCGGCGGGCACCGCGCGACTGGCGCTGACGGCCCGGTTGCGGGGCGCGGACACGGCGAGCACGGTCGATGTCCGTGCCACCGTCCAGGATTCCTACGGCACCCCGTACACGCTCGACCTCGGCGGGCTCCGTACCGACGGGAGGCCCCACGGCCTCACCCTCGACCTCGACACGAGCGCCGAGGCACCGATGGGCGCGCTGACACTGACCGGGCTCCAGCTGGACCTGACCCAGCCGGTCGACAAGGCCGAGCGGCACCGCCTCACCCTGGCGGCGCTGACCGCCACGGACTCCGGCGGCCGGGACCGGGAGCTGCCGCTGCCGGCCGAGTGGAAGCTGTCCGCCGTGGCCAGTGGCGCGGTGTCCTCCCCCGGCGGCGGCACCAGCCCGACCCGGCCCCGCGTGGTCCCCGGCGACCCGACGACCATCTCCTACGGCACCGGTTACCTCCCGCGGGACATGTCCTGGCGGGCCTCGCCGCTGACGATCGGCCTCCAGGTCCCGCAGCCGGCGATGTCCGAGGTCCCGGCCCTGGCCACGGACCGCTACCTCGCCTTCACGGGCGCCCGTCCCGGGCAGCGGCTGGACGTGCGGATCGGCGGGTCCACCGTGCCGCTGCGGATCGTGCGGGCGGTGCGCGAACTGCCGTCCACGCCGACCGGCGGAAAGGACGACGGCGGTGCCCTGCTGGTCGATCTGCGGTCCGTCAACCGGGTGCTCCAGGCAGGCCGGGGCGAGAGTGCGCCGCCGAACGAGTGGTGGCTCGCCACCGACGCGGGGGCGTCGGCGCCGGTGGCCGAGGCGCTGCGCGACCGGCCCGACATCGACCCGTCCCGGGTGGTGGTGCGGGACGAGATCGCCGAGGAGTTGCGCGACGACCCGTTCGGCGCCGGTCCCGGGGCGGCGTTCGGTGCGGCGGCCCTCGCGGCGGCGGCCCTGACGGCGGTCGGGTTCGCGGTGAGCGCGGCGGGGTCGCTGCGGGAGCGGTCCGCCGAGTTCGCGGTGCTGCGCGCGCTGGGCGCCTCGCGGCGCCGGCTGGCCCGGGTGGTGCTGGTCGAGCACGGGGTGCTGGTCGGTCTGGCGCTGGCGGTGGGCGTCCTGCTCGGCGCGGTGCTGGCCCGGTCGGTGATCCCCCTGATCATGCTGACCGCGGAGGCCACCCGCCCGGTGCCCGAGGTCCTGGTGGAACTGCCCCCCGCCCGGGTGGCCGCCCTGCTGGCCGCCGTGTCCGCGGCACCGTTGCTGATCACCGCGGTACTGGCCCTGCGCCGGGCCGACCCGGTGACGTCGCTGCGGGAACGGGGAGGTGAGTGACGTGACGGTCCCGGCCCCGAGGCCCCCGGCGAACGCCCCCGGGCCACGGACCCGCCGCCGCGACGGCGTCGCGCCGCCCGCCGCGGTGACCGCGTTCCAGGCCGCCGCCCTCCCCGCCCGTACCGGCACCGCACCGCACGCCCGTACCGGCACCGCGCGGAACGGACCCGGTCATGGCGCCGCGGATCGGGGAGGTGAGTGACGTGACCGTCCGTGCTCCGAGGCGGTCGCGGGTGGTCGCGCCCTGGGTGCGTACCCGGCTGCGGTCGGCTCCCGGTGCGGCGGCGGCTCTGGCGGTGCTGGTCGCGGTGACCGCGTTCCTGGCCGCCGCGCTGCCGCTCGCGGTCGACCGGTACGGCGACGCGGGACTGCGCCGCGCCCTGGAGATGGCCGGACCCGGCCGCACCACCGTCCAGCTGTACACCACCCAGGCCGACTTCACCCTGCCGCAGCGCGAGCGGGAGGCCGAACTGCGCCAGGACGCGGTGCGCGACCCCTACGCCAGGATCCTCGCGTCGGCCGGACGCTCCCTCCCCCTCGACCCGGACCAGTCCGCCCACGGCGTGCGCACCACCCGGCGGCTGCAGGTTCGGGACCCGTGGCTGGCCCGGCCGGACGGGCTGCCCCCGCAGTTCCACCTCGTGGCGCAGAACGGGCTCGCCGACCACGCCCGGCTGCGGGCGGGCCGGCTGCCGAAGGCCCCGCACGACACCACCGCGGCGACCACGGCGGTCGAGGCCGCCGTCAGCACCGAGACGGCCCGCGAGCTGAACATCGAGGTGGGCTCCGTCCTCCACGTGCCCGGTGTGGAGCGCGCCCCGCTCGCGGTGCGCGTCACCGGCATCGTCGAGCCGCGCGCGCCCCGGGAGGCGTACTGGTCGACCACGCCCGTGCTGCGCAGCCCCAGTCTGGCGAACGTCCCCGGCGACCCGCAGCGCAGCGTGTTCTGGGTCGCCGCGCTGCTGCTGCCCCCGGACGCGGCCCCGGCGATGCTGGGCACGGCCGGGAGCCCCGAGCGGTACTGGATGCTGGCCCCCGAGGTCTCCACGCTGCACGGCCACGACCTCCCCCGGCTGACGTCGGCCGTCGCCTCCCTGGAGGCCGGCCCGCTGCTGCAGCGGGCGCGTGCGGCCGCCTCCCCGGCCGTGGAGTCGGACACCGCGCTCGACGAGGTGTTCGCCGAGTACACCGGACTGCGGTCCGCCATCGGCCCGCTGGTCGCCGTCGCCGCCTTCGGCACCGCCACGGTCGCGGCCGTGGTCCTGCTCATGGCGGGCGGTCTCGCCGCCGACCGGCGCCGCACCGAACTCGCCCTGCTGCGTGCCCGCGGCGCCTCCCTGCGCGGACTCGCCGGCCGGCTGCTGGCGGAGACCGCGGTGGTCGCCGTGCCGGCCGCCGCCTTCGGACTGGCCGCCGCCCGGCTCACCGTCCCCGGCCCCCGACTGCCGTACGCCGTGGCCGCCGCCGGCGCCACCGCCCTCCTCGCCTGCGTGGCGCTGCCGTCGCGGGCCGTCACCGCGCACCGCGCGGCAGGTGTGCACGCCGCCCGCGACGACCTGGCCTCGGCCCGCCCGTCACGCCGTCGCACCGTCGCCGAACTCACCCTGCTCACCCTGGCGGTGGGCGCGATCGTGGCGCTGCGCACGCGCGGCACCTCAAACGGGCAGCAGGCGTCCGGGGACCATCTGGTGTCCCTGGCGCCAGTGCTGGTGGGCATGGTCGCGGCCCTGGTGCTGGTGCGCCTGTACCCGCTGCCGCTGCGCGGGCTGGCCCGCCCCGCCGGGCGGCTGCGGGGCGTGGCCGGCCCGCTGTCGCTGGCCCGCGCGGGCCGTACGTCCGCGTCCGCGGTGCTGCCCCTGCTGGCGCTGCTGACCGCGCTGACCACCGCCGCCTTCGGCGGTTCCGTCCTCACCGGTGTGGCCGACGCGAGGGACCGCGCGGCCGTGCTCGCCGTCGGCGCCGACGCCCGCGTCGAGGGGCTGCAGGCGTTGCCGTCGGGCCTGGCCAAGCAGGTCCGCAGCGCACCCGGCGTGCAGGACGTCACCGCCGTGAGCGTCGCCTACTACGCCCATCCCTCGGACGGCAGGCTGACCGTGCCCGTGGCCGGTGTCGACCCGGCCGGCTACGCGGCCCTCGCCCGGCATACGGACATCGGCGCCTTCGACCCGGGCGAGCTGAAGGCGTCCGGTGCCGAGGCCCTGCCCGCCCTCGCCTCCCCCGAGGTCGCCGACCGCTACGGCACCCGGCCGTTCCCGGTGCGTCTGGACGACGGCGGCTACATCACCGTACGGATCGTGGGGGTGCGCGAGCGGACCCCGGCGCTCGTCGGGCAGGAGTTCCTGGTCGTGGACCGCTCCGGGCTGCCCGGCGGCTCCGCCCGCCCGACCGCGCTGCTGGTGACCGGCGACCACCCGGACGCGGGCGCGCTGCGCGAGGCGGCGGGCGGTACCGCCCGGGTCCAGCTCCGGTCGGAGCAGTTCGCGCGGTACGTCGACTCGCCCCTGCAGTCCGGCGCCGAGCGGGTCTACACGGCGGCGGTCGCGGCGGGCACCGGGTACGCGGTCCTCTCCCTGCTGCTGACCCTGCTGCGGGCCGCCCCCGAACGCGCCGCGCTCCTGGCCCGGCTGCGCACCATGGGCCTCACCCGCGCCCAGGGCCGCCGGCTGCTCGTCCTGGAGTCCCTGCCGCAGGCGTTGCTCGCCGCGGTCGGCGGCACCGTCACGGCCTGGGCCGCCATCCGGCTGCTGGCACCCGGTATCGATCTGACGACCGTCGCCGTCTCCGCCTCCACCTCACCGGCGGGGCGTGCGGTGCTGCGCACCGACCCGGTGTCGCTGCTGGTGCCGGCACTGGCGGTGGTGGCCCTGACCGTCGGCATCGCGGCGGCACAGGCGTGGTGGACGGGGCGCAGGGGGTCGGTGCGGGAACTGAGGGCGGGGGATGCCCGGTGACCCCCCCCGCCGCCCGTTTCCGTGTCCCGCCGACTTCTTCCCCAGGAGGACCCCCGATGACCTCGCATCCCACGCTGGCCGAGCTCGCCGACCGGGTCACCGCCGACCGCGACCGTCCGGCCTACGGCCATGACGCGCTCATCACCTGCGACCGCCTGGTCCGCGTCTTCACCGCGGACGGTGTGGAGGTGCAGGCGCTCCAGGGACTCGACCTCCTGGTGCGCGAGGGCGAGTTGATGGCCCTCGTGGGTGCCTCCGGCAGCGGCAAGTCCACCCTGATGAACATCCTGGCCGGCCTGGACACCCCGACGGCCGGCGCGGCCCGCGTGGCCGGCCGTGATCTGCTCACGATGACCGCCAGGGACCGTCTCGCCTACCGCCGTGAGGTCGTCGGCTTCGTCTGGCAGCAGACCTCCCGCAACCTGCTGCCGTATCTGACGTCGGCGCAGAACGTCGCCCTGCCGATGCAGCTCGCCGGCTTCCGCGGCCGGTCCCGCGGCGCGCGCCGGGCCCGTGCCGAACGCGTCCTGGAGCTGCTGGAGTTGCTGGAGGTCGCCGACTGCCGGGACCGCCGCCCGCACGAGATGTCCGGCGGGCAGCAGCAGCGCGTCGCCATCACCGTGGCCCTCGCGGGCGATCCGTCGGTGCTGCTCGCCGACGAACCCACCGGCGAACTCGACTCCCACACCGCGGAACAGGTCTTCGCCGCGTTCCGCACCGCCAACGAGCGGCTCGGCACGACCATCGTGATCGTCACCCACGACCAGGCGGTGGCGAGCGAGGTCCGCCGCACGGTCGCCATCCGCGACGGCCGTACCTCCACGGAGGTGCTGCGCCGCAGCGAGGTCGACGCCACCACGGGCCACGAGACGGTCGTGGCCCGCGAGTACGCCATGCTCGACCGCGCGGGCCGCCTCCAGCTGCCCGCCGAGTACACGCGGGCCCTGGGCATGCGCGACCGCGTGGCACTGGAACTGGAACCCGACCACATCGCCGTCCGCCCGGACGACAGCGAACGGGACTGAGCGGACGCACCGGGCGGTGCCACCGAACAGGACCGAGCGGACACGCCGGGCGGTCTCACCGAACGGAACCGAGCGGACGCGCCAGGCGGTCTCACCGAAACAGGACCGAGCGGACACGTCGGACGATCTCGCCGAACGCAACCGAACGGACGCACCGGGCTGTCTCAGCGCACGCTGAGGCCCAGCGCCCCCAGTCCGGCCCGGCGCACGGCGACCGACCCGTACGGCGTGCGCAACCGGAGCCAGGCGCCCGAGGAGAACAGCCCCCGCTCCTCTCCCCGCAGGAACCCGAACGACTGGGCGGCGTGCACCGCCCGCACCGGCAGGCCGGTCTCCCCGACCGTGCGGGACCAGATCTCCCGCCCGATCCGGTCGAGCTCGGCCCGGGTACGCCGCTCGGGCGACAACTCGCCCGTACGGGAACGGAACTCCGTCACCGACGCGGCGACGAGCGCCCGCAGCTCCTGGGACGCCGGCAGTCCGGGCTCGGCCCGCCAGCCGCCGCGCGGCGGCAGCACCCCGGCCCACGGCGGCCCGGTCACCGCACCCGGCACGGCCGCCGTGGCGGCGGACTCGTCCACCGACTCCAGCAGCTCACCGGCGGACACGGTCACGTCCAGCGTGACGTCCAGGCCGTTCTCGTAGGGCTTGGCGAGGCGTACGGCGCGGATCGCGAGCACCTCGAAGGAGGGCGGCCGGCCGAAGACGGCGAGCGCCGTGCCGGCCGCCTGCAACCGCACCGCGGCCGAACGGTCGTAGTGCAGCAGCCGGGAGAGGAAGGCCGCGAGATCCGCTGCCTCCCCCTCGTCGGCCAGATGGAGCACCGTCATGCGGCGACGGCCTTCTCCTCGGCGCCCACGGGGTCGTCCATGTACTCCCGGAGGAACTCGCGCTCCTCCTCGGTGATCCGGCGCGGGCGCTGCGTCTCGAAGTCGAACGGCACGATGACCGTCGAGGCGCGGACATAGATTTGGTCGTCGCCGTCCTTCACCTCGTAGGTGATGGTGAAGGACGCCGCCCTTATCTCCGTGATCCACAGCTCGATGTCCACGGGTGAGTGCCGGTGGACGAGCTGCCGCTTGTAGTCGATCTCGTGCCGCGCCACCACGGACCCCTGCTTGAAGTCCTTATCCGGGCGGAACAGGAAGTCGATACGGGCTTCCTCCAGGTAGCGGAGGAACACCACGTTGTTGACGTGGCCGTACGCGTCCATGTCCGCCCAGCGCAGCGGGCAGCGGTAGATGTGCCGCAAGAGATCAGCCCCGGGTCAGCTTCTTGTAGGTGGCGCGGTGCGGACGCGCGGCGTCCGGACCGAGCCGCTCGATCTTGTTCTTCTCGTACGACTCGAAGTTGCCCTCGAACCAGAACCACTTGGAGTCACCCTCGTAGGCGAGGATGTGCGTGGCGACGCGGTCCAGGAACCACCGGTCGTGGGAGACGACCACGGCGCAGCCGGGGAACTCCAGCAGCGCGTTCTCCAGGCTGGAGAGGGTCTCGACGTCGAGGTCGTTCGTCGGCTCGTCGAGGAGCAGCAGGTTGCCGCCCTGCTTGAGGGTGAGCGCGAGGTTGAGCCGGTTGCGCTCACCGCCGGACAGCACGCCCGCGGGCTTCTGCTGGTCCGGGCCCTTGAACCCGAACGCGGAGACGTACGCCCGCGACGGCATCTCGACCTGGCCGACGTTGATGTAGTCGAGCTCGTCGGAGACGACGGCCCACAGCGTCTTCTTCGGGTCGATGTTCTCGCGGCTCTGGTCGACGTAGGAGATCTTGACCGTCTCGCCGACCTTGATGGAGCCGGAGTCGGGCTCCTCGATCCCCTGGATCATCTTGAACAGGGTGGTCTTGCCGGCGCCGTTCGGCCCGATGACCCCGACGATCCCGTTCCTCGGCAGGGTGAAGCTGAGGTCGTCGATCAGGACCTTCTCGCCGAAGCCCTTGCTGAGGTTGTTGACCTCGACGACCACACTGCCCAGCCGCGGGCCCGGCGGGATCTGGATCTCCTCGAAGTCCAGCTTCCGCATCTTGTCGGCCTCGGCCGCCATCTCCTCGTACCGGGCCAGACGCGCCTTGGACTTGGCCTGACGCCCCTTGGCGTTGGACCGCACCCACTCGAGCTCGTCCTTGAGCCGCTTCTGCCGCTTGGCGTCCTTCTGGCCCTCGACCTTGAGGCGGGTGGCCTTGGTCTCCAGGTACTTGGAGTAGTTGCCCTCGTAGCCGTGCAGCCGGCCGCGGTCGACCTCGCAGATCCACCCGGCGACGTTGTCCAGGAAGTACCGGTCGTGGGTGACGGCCACGACGGTGCCCTCGTACTTGGCGAGGTGCTGCTCCAGCCAGTTCACCGACTCGGCGTCGAGGTGGTTGGTGGGCTCGTCGAGGAGCAGCAGGTCGGGCGCCTCCAGCAGCAGCTTGCACAGCGCCACCCGGCGCTTCTCGCCACCGGAGAGGTTGGCGACCGGCCAGTCGCCGGGCGGGCAGCCCAGGGCGTCCATGGCCTGCTCCAGCTGGGCGTCGAGGTCCCAGGCGTTGGCGTGGTCGAGCTGCTCCTGCAGCTTGCCCATCTCGTCCATGAGCTCGTCGGTGTACTCGGTCGCCATCTGCTCGGCGATCTCGTTGAACCGGTCGAGCTTGCCCTTGACCTCGGCGACACCCTCCTGGACGTTCTCCAGGACGGTCTTGTCCTCGTTCAGCGGGGGCTCCTGGAGCAGGATGCCCACGGTGTAACCGGGAGAAAGGAAGGCGTCACCGTTCGACGGCTGTTCCAGCCCCGCCATGATCTTCAGAACGGTTGACTTACCCGCGCCGTTCGGGCCGACGACACCGATCTTCGCCCCCGGCAGGAAGCTCAGGGTGACGTCGTCGAGGATCACCTTGTCGCCGTGCGCTTTGCGCGCCTTGCGCATGGTGTAAATGTACTCAGCCAAGAGAAACCGTCCGGCAGCTTGAAATCTGGCAGTGGGCAGATACACCCCATCTTGCCCGACCGCTACCCCTGGGGGGAAACGCGTTCGGCGCGGGGGCCCCGACCTGCGGTTTCACGGACGTCGACCGCGCGTCGCCTGTCACCGCCGGTCGCCGTCCAGTCCCCTCGGGCCCCCTCGCACGGTCCGGGGACGGCCCGGTTACGGCCCGGCTGAGATCACTCGTCGGCTGCCGGCCGGGACGCGAGCGGGGGCATCTGAGTACACGTGCTCATGTGAAGCGCCGATGGGGCCACGATGCTGGGTCGCGTGGCGATCGATGGTCAGTCGCCTTCAAGCGGAATGGTGGGGGGAGGTGGAGCGCGTGAGCAATCCGTCGACCGGCCCGCAGGTCGGGGTCGGCATTGCACTGCTCGTCATCGACCTCCTGGCCGTCGCGCTGCTGTTGTACGGCTATGGAATCCACGGCTGGGCCGATGGATACAACGGAGGCAATACGCCGGAGGCGCCGCGGTTCGCGTGGCGAGCGATGTGGTGCCTGGCTGGCGGTGCTGCGGTCACAGGTGGTGGTCTTCTGGCCGTGCGATGGCACATACCTGGCACGGTGCAGATCCTGATCCTCGGTGGCGGAGCAATGCTGTTCGCCTCCCTGTCTGCCCGTTCATAGCGCTCGATCGGTCACGATCGGTCACGGCACCTCGCCCCGCGCCGTCACGCGTGCATGCGTGGTCCGCTGAGCAGGTATTCGGCGTACGCGGCGGGCTGCCCGAGCGGTACCGGGCCGTGGTCGACCTCGTCGCCGGGTGCGACATGCGGCGTGCGGCGTGCGGCAGGGTGAGATCAGCAAGCGCACGGCCCGCGGACGGCCGAGGGACCACCCGGACCTCGACCTCGTGATCTGCGCGACGGCCGGACAGGGACGCGGGTGTACACCCCCCGTCCGGCGTCGTTGATGTCAGCTGTGGACGGCAGAAGCCTGCTGCTTCGGTGGGAGCCGGCTACCTCGGGTCACGCTGCACTCATGCCTGGGACGTGTCCTTGCCCGTCCTCGAATACGACGCCTTCGCTGTCCCCGAAGTCGGGGGCCCGGAAGGGGTTCGTCGTGGGAGGCGGGGATGCCGTGGCGGAGCAGCGGGGTGCCCCTTCCGGAGCGGAGAACAGCGAGATCGGATCGATGAGAGGTCTCCCTTTTCGCTACAGGTCCCCGGGGGGACCTGACGTGCCGCGACTGGGCACAGAGGTCTTACAGCTTGGTCATCTTGGCGTACGGGCTGAGGATCCGCTCTTGTGCCGAGCCGAAATCCACGAGCACCGCGATCCCGTCCTCGACGCCGATCACTCGGCCGAGGCCGTACATGTCGTGTGTCACCTGGTCGCCGACGGCGAAGTGCTTGGGATCCGGCACGACCCGGGCCTGGAAGGGGCTGGTGGGCAAGTGACGCTTCAGTGCAGCAGGCTTTGTCATTGTCCCCAGTATGCGCCCGCGGGCCTCCCTTTCGCTGCGGTCGTCCACGTCGGGTTCGACACAGGCCGCATGCTTTTACCGCGGGCCGGCCATGATGCGACCGCGGTCGTCGTTCAGCACCACTGCGAGTCGGCGTGGTCCGCGACGATCTCCCCATGGAGAAGGCCGTCGTCCGGGCCCTCCACGCCGAGGTAGGCGGTCGTTCCTCCCACCGGCTTGGCGGCGACGCACCTGGGCACCGTCGCGTCGCCGGCCTCGGTCTGCGGCCGCCGACCATCGGCCCGGGCCGTCTCGCCGTAGTGCCGCAAGGCCTGCCCCGGCGCACCGTCGTACCGGTACCGCGCCCCCACGACGACGCCACGGTCGTCGTCGTCGCGCTCCTGGTAGCGATCCCTGTCCGCCCGCTCCGTCGGGGCCGCGAAGGGCCCGGCCGGTGAGTCCCCGCTCGGAGTGCGACAGCTGATCGGCGACGTGTGGGATCCGAGTCCGTCGGCGAGGTCGCCGAGTGGACCGCGGGAACGGTGCTCAGTCGCCGGAAGGTGCGCGCCTGCGGCCGGTGATGACCAGGCCCGCCCCGCCGAGGACGACCAGGGCGATGGCGGTGCCGGCGATCCACGGGGTGACGTCCGTGGCGCCGGTCTCGGCGAGGTTGGTGTCGGTGGGGGCGCCGGCGACGGGAGTGGGGTTCGAACCGGTGAGGGTGTGGGTGGTGGTGCCGATCTCGGCGGCCCGCGTCAGGCAGTCGAGCATGCCGGTGAACCGCTGCTCGAAGCCGCCCGGCCCCTTGACCGTGAAGTCGTACGGCTGGTCCTCGCTCAGCGGAACCGTCACCGTGCGGGACGCGCCACCCGCGACGGTGTGCTCCGCACCGGCCAGCTCGAAGGTGAACGGCTCGTCGTCCTGGTTGGCGACGGTGAGGTCCACACCGCCCTTGGCGCAGTTCTCCCGGGCGGACAGCGCGGGTATCGCCCCTTCCAGCGCCCAGGTGGCGCCGGCCGTCGCCGAGACGGTGGACTCGCTGGACCCGGCGAGGATCTGCGTCTGGCTGCGGCTGTCGGAGACGAAGGCGCGGCCGACGGGCACCGTGGTCGAGGCCTGCACGGTGAGCTCCGCGGTGGCCGCCGCCGCGTCCTCGGGCACCTCGAAGAAGATCTGGCTGCCGTCGGCGGCGGTGGTGACGGGCTCGCCGCCCCTGTCGACGATCCGCACCCCGCTCGTGGCGGCGTCCGCGGGCGGCAGGACCGTCACGCTGCGCGCGTCCGTGCGCACGGTCACCGGGCCGATCCGCTCACCCGGGCGGCCGGAGACCGCCGGCGGGTCCAGGGTCAGTGACGCCTTCGGCTCCGGCTGGTCGCGGGCGTTCTTCTGCAGATAGTCGGCGAGCTGCTCGGCCTGGGGGTCGAGGGCGTCCACGTCCACGTCGTCGGAGTGGCGCCAGATGGCCACCTGGGTGCCCGCCGCCGCGTCCTGCTCCGTGAGCTGGCCGCGGACGCCGGCCTTCTTCGCGAGTGCCGCGAGGTCGTTCACCTGCGGGTAGGAGTGCTGCAGGATCCAGCGGATCCGGCCGGCATCCTCGTTGGTGCCCAGCGAAGTCCCGCTCCAGGCGGTCTCGTGGTACTTGGCGTCCTTCTGCGTGGGCGTGTGGATGTCGACGCAGTACGTCTGCAGCATGCCGCCGCCCTCGACGGACATCTCGAACAGGCCCGCCGACACCTGCTGGTCCCCGGCGGCGCCGTGGATCACGGCCGTGCCGTAGGTCTTGAGCCCGCCTATGGCCGCGACGGCTCCGCTGTGCACCGGTTCCGTCGCGTCACCCTCGTCGGCGGCGGCTCTCCCGGTACCGGCCAGTACGGCGGTGGCGACGAAACCGGACACCAGCGTCCCCGCGGCGAAGCGGGCCGACCCACGTCCGCGCGCGGACGACGCGGAGAACGAAGCAAACACCGAATTCCCTTCCGAGCAGGACCCGTTGACGAGGGGGGACGGTCCCACCAGCAGAATCACCGGCCCCGAGAGTCCCGGGAGCCATGCCGGGAATCCTAAGGAGGCGGCGTACCACGCTTGCCGGTGATCGCGTCGGAGCGGTGATCCGACTCGGAATCGTTATCGCCGGAGCGACCGCGAGCAGGGCTTATCGACAAATCCACCTGGGATGGTTCGGCATACATCTGCCGATAAGCCTCGCTTCGGTCAGCGTCCGCGGAACCGAGCGCGAGTCGCTGATGTCACGTCACCATGGCCGGTCGCGGCGGCTTTTGTCCGGCGCCCTCGTTCGCGGCCGTCGTATCTGCCGGCGCGCTGTCCCAGTCGGGCTCGGAACGGTCCGGCACGGCCGTCTGTTCCGGCCGTTGCGCGCGGCGGAAGGCGGTCGTCCCGCGGGCGAGGTCATGGCCGATCGCGACCGCGTCGATGTCCGCCGACATCCAGCCCTGCTGCCCCTCGCGTGTCTCCGTGCGCACCTTCAGCCTGCCCTGGACGATCACCGGTTCGCCCACCGACAGCGACGCCGCGGCGTTGGTGGCGAGCTGTCGGTTGGCCCACACCGTGAAGAAGTTGGTGTGACCGTCCGCCCAGGCGCTCTTCTCCCGGTCCCAGTACCGGGAGGTGACCGCCACCCGGAACCTCGCCGCGGGGCCGGACGCCGTCTCCCGGTACACCGGCCGCGTCGCCACGTTGCCCACCACGCACACCATCGTCTCGTTCATCGCGCTTCCCTCCCTGCCCGGACCCGCCGGCACGCGCGCCGGCGCCGGGTGGACACGCGTACGGGCCACTCCCGTACGGCTGCCGTCTGGCACGGTGACCGCGAACCGTCTCGCGATCGCCGCAGAGCCAGACTGCCTCCGCCGGGCCGGGCCCGCCGAGCGCTGTGGACCACCGCCGGCCTGTGGAGAACTCCGCCACCCGAACGAGTGGCTCCCTAGCCGCCCCCGCCCCCCGCACCCACCCCCACGACCCGCCCGTACTGCTCCCGCACCTCCCGGTACCGCAACAACTCCGCCGCCACCGGATCCAGTACGCGGGCCCGGCCGCACCCCGAGGCCGCCTCCCGCAACCGTCTCTCCGCCTCCAGCCCGTACCGCCGGGCAGGCCCCCGGGCCGCGATGCGGCAGCTCCACTCGATGAGCGGACCGCCCACGATGCCGATCACCATCAGCAGCACCGGGACGCCGAGGTTCGGCGCCGTGACCCCGATGATCTGACCCAGCAGCCACAGCCCGCCCACGAACTGAAGGACCGTCATCGACGCCTGGACGAGTACGGCCAAGGGCCACCACCCGGGCCGCGGTGGCCTCCCCGGCGGCAGTCCCGCGCGGACGGCCAGCTCGTCCAGCGCCTCCGGCAGACCCTGGGAGCCGCGCGTGGCCGCCTCCCGCACCGCCTGCGCCCAGGGCGCAGGCAGCCCGGCCGAGGCCCGGTCGGCCACCGTGCGCACCGCCTGCTCCACCCGCTGGCGGGCCGTGACCTCCTCGTCGGGCTGGCCGCGCAGGGCGACCCGGCCGGTGGACGGCTCGCTCCGCTCCTGGCACCAGCGCCACAGCCGCAGCCAGGGCGTTCCGCAGGCACGGTTGGCGTTGCGCAGCCACGCGCGTTCGGCCGCCTCGCCCGCCGCCGTGGCGCCCACGGCGTCCGCGAGCCGGTCCGAGAACTCCTCGCGTGCCTCCTCGCTCAGCCCGACGCGCCGCCGGGTGGCGTACACCGGCCAGAGTCGTGCCGCCGCGATGTCCACGTCCGCGGAGATCCGGCGGGCCGGGGCCCCGCGTTCGGACACGAACCGGCCGAGCGCCTCGCGCAGTTCGCCCATCCCGTCCCCGGTGAGCGCGGACAGGGCGAGCACACTCGTACCGGGTTCGCCGTACTCCCCCAGCACGATGCCGTCCTCGTCGAGCAGCCGCCGCAGATCGTCCAGAACCTGCTCGGCGGCCTCCCCGGGCAGCCGGTCGATCTGGTTGAGGACGACGAACATGACCTCCGCGTGGGCCGCCATGGGCCGCAGATAGCGCTCGTGGAGCATGGCGTCGGCGTACTTCTCGGGGTCGACGACCCAGATGACCGCGTCGACCAGTCCCAGCACGCGGTCCACCTGCTCCCGGTGCTGCACGGCCGCCGAGTCGTGGTCGGGCAGGTCGACCAGGACCAGCCCGCGCAGCCGCTCGTCCGCGTCCGCCGTGGCCTGCAGGGGCCGCCGCCTGAGCCGGGGCGGGATGCCGAGGCGTTCGATGAGACTCGCCGCACCGTCGCTCCAACTGCACGCGATGGGCGCGGCGGTGGTCGGCCGCCGTACGCCGGTCTCCGAGATCGGCACTCCGGCCAGGGCGTTGAACAGCTGCGACTTGCCGCTGCCGGTGGCACCCGCGATGGCGACGACGGTGTGCTGTCCGGAGAGCCTGCGCCGCGCGGCGGATTCGTCGAGGACCCGGCCCGCCGGCGCGAGGGTCCGGTGGTCGAGCCGGGCACGGGAGAGCCCCACCAGCTCGCGCAGCGCTTCGAGCCGCGACCCCAAGTGCGGGCCGTACGCCAGCGGGGCCACGGTCTGCGGCCCGGACGCCCGGGACTCCGTCACCGTGCGCTGCTCCTCCTCCGCGCTCCCGTTCACCCGCCGCGCGATCAGCCCGTCGTCCCAGGGGCTGCCGGAATCCGTGCGCATGGCGGCTTCGGAGCCCTCGGAGGCGTCGTGCTCGGGGTGTTCGTGCTGCTTGGGACGCTCGGGGTGTTCGGGGTGCTCGGTGTGGTCCTGGTCAGTGACGGCGGTCACCGGTCACCTCTCCTTCTGCAGTACGGACAACGCGGCGATGAGTTCGGCCTGGGGCTCCGCGTGCACCTCGAGGGCGTCGAGCGGGGCGAGCCGGCGCTCGCGTTCGGTGTGCATCACCCGGTCCACGACGTCGAGGAGCAGCCGTCCACCCCGGTCCCGCAGCCGCAGCGCGCCGTGCGCGCCGATCCGCTCGGCGAGCCCCTCCCCGGCGTTGCGTGCGCGCCGGCCGCCCAGCAGCACCGTGGCGACCAGGGCGGCGACCATCTCGGGGTCGGGCGCGTGACCGCGCTCCAGCTCGCGCACCTCGTCCTCGGCGTACTCCTCGAGCTCGCGCCGCCAGCGCCGTACGGCCAGCCCGATCCGGTGCTCGGCGCTCTCCGGGGCCGGGTCGCGGGCGGTGAGTTCGGGGGCGTCCGCCGCGGGTTCGCGCCGCCAGGCGTCGTCGACGCGCTCGTCGGCGGCGGCGACGGCGCACAGCAGCAGCGCGCTCAGGCTCTCCACCAGGGTGTCGAGGAGTTCGCCCGGAGTGCAGTCGAGGGGGAAGGCACGCCACCGCTTGAGCGCGTCCCCGGCGAGCACGGCCCCGGCCTGCAACCGGCCCCGCACGCGCGCGTGCTCGCTGTCGTACGCCCCGTCGACGGCCGCGGTGAGCCGCAGGGCGGCGGCGTACTGGGCGGCGGCGGCGCCCGCCAGTTCGGGCATGCGGGCGTTGAGGGAGTCGAGGACGCCGTACGCGGTGCGGGCCATCACGTGCTGCCGCGCGGCGGGGTCCAGCGTCTGGTGGACGAGCCAGGTCCGCAGCGCCGCCACGGCGGTGGCGGGCAGCAGTCCGCCGCCCCACGCCGACTCGGGCAGCTCGGGCACGGTGAAGCGCGGTACGTGGCCGAGTCCGGCCTTGGTCATCAGGGCGCCGTACTGCCGCGACACCTCGGACACGACCTGGTGGGGCACCCGGTCCAGGACGGTCACCAGCGTGACGTCGTACTCCTTGGCGGTGCGCAGCATGTGCCAGGGGACGGCGTCGGCGTAGCGGGCGGCGGTGGTGACCATGACCCAGATGTCGGCGGCGCTGATGAGTTCGGCGGCGAGGACGCGGTTGTCGGACACCAGGGAGTCGATGTCGGGTGCGTCCAGGAGGGCGAGGCCGGGCGGCAGGGTGTCGGCGGTCTCGACGCGCAGCACCCGCGCGGGGTTCTCACCCGGGAGGAGCAAGTCGTCCGCCGTGTCCTGGTGGTGGGGCACCCATACGCGCGTGAGGTCGGGCAGCACCCGCATGCCGCTGAACCAGTGGTGGTCCTCCGGGTGGCAGACGAGCACCGGCGTCCGTGTGGTGGGCCGCAGCACGCCCGCCTCACTGACCCGCCGGCCCACGAGGGAGTTCACCAGGGTGGACTTCCCGGCCCCCGTGGACCCTCCGACGACGGCGAGCAGGGGCGCCTCGGGGTCTCTCAGCCGTGGCACCAGGTAGTCGTCGAGCTGGGCGAGCAGTTCGTCACGGTTGGCACGCGCGCGTGCGGCCCCCGCCAAGGGCAGCGGGAAGCGTGCGGCGGCGACACGGTCGCGCAGGGCGGAGAGTGCGTCGAGCAGCTGAGGCCGTACGTCCAAGGTCACCACATGCGAAGAATGCCCAATTTTGGGGGAATTCTGAAGCATATGAGCATGCCTGCGCGCCGACAGGACACAAGGGATGGAAGGGATGACTGAGACACGGGCACAGTCCAGGCATAACGAGTACACAACACCCGATGCGCGAGAGGCCAAAAACGGTGCACGATTCGTACCTGCCTGCGATTATCAGGACCGCTTCACCGAACCTCCACATCGAGCCACGGAGGCGAGGCAACAGGGACAAGGATGCGGGAGCCCTATCCTTGTCTCCGGCAACGTCAAGGACCGGCCCGGACCCGGGCACCGCGACAGAGGCCACCACACCCGGCCCCCGTAGCTCAGTGGATAGAGCAGGCGCCTTCTAAGCGCTTGGCCGCAGGTTCGAGTCCTGCCGGGGGCGCCACTCTCCTCCCTCCCACTCGGGAGGGCTTTTCGCTGGTCAGAGCGAGTGCCGCCCGACACGACGAAGCCCCGGGCGCCCTCTTGAGGATCAAGGGCGGACTCCGGGGCCGTCCGGCTGTCACCGGGTTTTCGCGGGTGGCCGTGTCGCATACGTGTCGGTGTTCCCGTCCGGAGGATCAGCCGGCGCCGGGCATCTTTGGCAGGTCACCCGCTGCTTCGAGCCGCCGTATCAGGTCCGGCAACTGCCCGTCGACGCACCGGGCGTATGTGGCGAGGAGCACAGCCACGCTGTTCCCGGCCCACTCAGCGGCTCGCACCACTGGTCCACGGCATCGGGCTCGGGCAGCGTGATGTCCTCCACCCGCATGGCCACCGCCTCCTCGGGCCGTGGGCCGCAGTAGTACAACGTGGCGAGGAAAGCGTGGAGCCGCCTTCCACCGCGCGGCCGGCGCCGTATCCAGTCGAGGGTCGCCGCCGCCTGATCGGGGTTCGGCCGGGTCGGCCAGGTCGGGAAATCCGGCGGTGGCGACGTTGGCGCCGAGGGAGGCGAACAGGGCGATGAGGAACCAGCACCAGGCCAGCCGCGACGGTGCCCTCACTGCGCAGGCGTCGCCAGGGGGCGACCGGAGTCGTTTCTCGACGAAGTTCGAGCTGGACCAGTCTCTCCGGGTATGACGGGCAGTGTGAAGCCCGTATCGATGAGGTCGAACGGTGCAAGGCGACCTTCACAGCAGCGGCTGGAAGCGTGCTGGTGCCGGACGTTTGAGTAAGTGAGCGAACACGCCCCAAGCCAGGCTCTCAACCGCCACCCTTGACCTATGCGGGGCGACCTCGTCGCTCTTATTGGCTCTGCGCCCGGTGCGGCGAGAGTGCGTGCATGGCGTCGCGAGGCAGGCGGGAATTGTCAGACAGGCCCCAGGTCGACGGCCGTGCCGAGCCGTTCGAGCAGGGCCGGCGGTGCGTCGGCCACCCATTCACTCACCGCGAGCTCCGGTTGCTTTCCGCTGCGCTCTTCGAGATGCACGACGAATGGATCGCCTTACCTCGCCACCACCTCCCCGAAGGTGATACGGGCGATATGGGTGATATCTATCGTAAACTCTCTTTTAGTTCCTCCGTGCTACCCAACGCACCGAAAAGCAACCGCCAGTTGATCCCCAACACCAAGACGAGGGACACTACCTGGCGGATGCGTGTTCCCGACCGAGTGGCACTCGCTTCGGTATCCTCCCGTGCAGGCCATCGGGGGCCATTTACCCAAGAATTACTGGGCAGTTGACCTCGCAGTTTCGTGATAGCGTCCTTGTTCGGAGGGACAGTGCTACCTGAAAGGGAAATCGTGAACACGGAGAAGATCACCGTTCGCCGCCTCTCGCTGGAAGAAGTGACGAAGCTCGGCGTGAAGGACAGGCTCTTCGTTTCCGCCGACACGGAAGAACTCAAACTTCCCGACTGCTACGTCCCTGCTTTTCTGACCAAGTCCGGCGAGAGTTTCGAGGGCGGCTCGGTCACGGCGAGAACCATATTCCAGGAAGAGGTCTCCTGCCTTCCCGACGACGAGAATGAAGCCGGAATCTACTTGGCCGACGAAAACGGCTCGGTGACCATCGAGGTCCTCCAGTCCGCCGGTGTCGTGCTGGACCTGGCACTTTTCGTCCCCGGTGGGGACAGGGGGGCCCTCACGGCCCTTTACGCTGCGGCCCGGCAGGCGTTCGGCGCCGACGTCGTGCAGATCTGGCGCCAGGGCCTCAAGGAGGTTCCCGACGTGAAGGTCGACATCTTCGAGGAGCAGATTCCCCGGGGGCGCAAGGGGAGCGACAGCCCCAAGCGTGACCGTCGCGCGATCGACACCTACCCCACCCGTGCGGACTTCATCGAGTTCTCCGCGGGGTGGAAGCCGGTCGTTGAGATTCACCGGCCGATTGTTGACGACACCCCGACCATCTGAGGCGGCGTTACCTCTCGTTCTCGGCCTGAGAGAACGCCGAGAACACGCGTCGCACGCCCTCCCTGCCGAATGCGTGTCGAAGCCGCCGCGCCTCCGCGCTCGTCGCCCGAAGAGTTCCGCGTCAGAAGGCATGCACCGGTGATCTCACCAAGCGCCTTCTGAGCGCTTGGCCGCAGGTTCGAGTCCTGCCGGGGCGCCACACGGTCCGAGCTGCGTTCACGCGGCTCGGACGCGCTGCGCCGCAGCCCCTCCTTCTCGGTCAGGCCGTGATGCGCGGTGATCCCGCCTCGAGGGTTCCGTCGTCGCCCGGGGTCCATGTGGTGACGGCCTTGCCCGAAGGGCAGCAGGTGGGATCGTTCTTCCGATGCCAGCTCTCGTGGGCGGTGACCCGGCCGGAGTCCAGCTCGATCCCGTCGAACGCGCTGGCGTGCCCGCCCAGGTACTGCTGAGGAGTGATGGTGCCCACGAGCCGCAGCTCGTGCTCCTCACTGGTGAACACCAGGTAGGCCCAGGCGAGTCGGCCGCCCGCCGTCTCGCCACCGGTGTCGCAGCCCACCAGCAGCGCCGCCTCGACCCGGGAGTCCCCGAGGACGTTCCCGTAGACGACGTCCTCGGGGCGGTGCTCGGCATGGGCCGTGCCCCAGGTGCCGGACCGCGCCATGGCCTCACCGGAGGTGAAGGTGATGCGGCCCGGAACATCGCAGAAGTCGCCCGGTACCGCGGTGCGCTCCCAGTCCAGGTCGCGCAGGTCCTCCGGAGCGCTGCCCAGCCCGGCGGCGCGCTCCCCCTCCCCCGGCGAACGGCGACTCCGTCCACGAACTGATCCTGGACATCCTCAACTTCGAGCTCGCGCCCTTCCTCGCCACCTGGCATCCACGGCTGCGCGCCTTCGAGGAGGCACACCCCGGCGAAGACGAGTCGGCCTGGTCCGAGAACGCGGAGTTCCGGCGGGCCCTGCGTGAACTCCAGGCCGGTCTGCGGCCGTACATCATCGGCCTGGGCGAGATCGCGGGCATCCGCGACCCCGAACGTCATCTGCGCAGATCCGCGTGGCACGCCGCGCACCACGCGAGCGGCATCCCCGGGCAGGACCCGGCGCGCCGTCCCACCACCGCGTGACCGCCCCCCCGAGCTCGCTGACGACGGCGGTGGTCCCTCACCGAGGGAGGCGACGTCCTGTTCCGGGACACGCGGCCAGTACCCGAATCAAACACTCCAGCCAGGATCGCCCACAATGGAGTGATTACGCCTGAATGGCCTGATTCCTGGTAATCATGGAGCGGTTCGCCGTCTTTCCGTCGTTCCGCCGCTTCCCGGAGCCGCTCATGCGCACTGCCGTCATCGCCACCCAGGACCCGCCCGCCGCCGGATGCTCCGGGCCCGTTCCACCAGCGACGGGACAGGTGGAGGAGCGAGGGCTCGTCTTCGAGGGCTTCGCGTACGAGTGCCGCATCGTCCATCAGCCCGCGCCGCTGACCGCGCCGCTGGTGCTGCTCGGGGGCTCGTCCCAGAACAGGTACTCGTGGCAGGGCCACGAGAAGTACCTGTCACCGCTCGCCACGCTGGTCACCGTCGATCTCCCCGGTTACGGTACCGCCGACTTCCTGCCCGCCCGGTACGGCATCGATTTCCTCGCCGCCGCGGTCAGGCACATGCTGGTCGAGATCGGGATGCCGCGCGTGAACCTCTTCGGCGGCTGCTTCGGTGAGGTGGTCGGGCTGCGTTTCGCGCAGCTCCACCCCGAGTTCGTCGCCCGCATCGTGTTCTGCGGTGCGGCCAAGCGCTTTCCCGAGCTCTACACCCATGCCGTCCCCCGCCTGACGCGCGCGATCGAGCGCGGCGAGATCGAGGAGGCCGCCGGCGGGCTGGTGCGGCTGTTCATGTCGAACCCGGGCGCCGGCCAGGTCCGCCGGCACGCGGCCGTGGCCCGCCTGCTCCACCGGCAGTTCCTGAACCAGACGCCGGACGAGCTGGAGAAGGCCGTCGAGCACAACACGAGGCTGCTGACGCACGGCTGCTACGAGACCCTGCCCGTCCCCGACGTGCCGTCCCTGGTGTTCACCGGGGAGTACGACACCCTGTGCACCCCCGAGATGGGCCGGGAGCTCGCCGCGGCGATGCCCGCGGCACGGTTCACGACCGTCAGGGAGGCGGACCATCTCGTCACCGTCGAGCGCAGGGAGGAGTCCTCGGACCTGATCGGCCGGTTCTTCACCGATCGCCCGATCGACGGCCTGCCGTACTGCAACGCCGTCGAGTCGCCGGCGTCTTCGGCCGGGTGACACGGAGGCGCCGACGTGCGGCGCCGAGTCGAGTGCGCGGTTGCCGCCGGTGTTCGGGCCGGCGGCATGCCTGTGCCCGCGTGACGGACGCCGCGCCGGTGGTGCCCGAGATCTCGCTCGGCCCGGGCCCCCTCGTCCGCGACCCTGTCGCCCGAACGTCGGATGGCCGGACCCATTCACTGGGTCCGGCCATCCGACGTTCGGGCGGCCACTGCTCATGGCGCTGTGGCGAAGGCCCCACGCAGCTCAGCGGCGGTCACGGCTGCTTCGGGGAGCGTCATCACCCCTGAACGCGTCAGGGGTAGCGAACGGAGCAGTCGACGGCGTTACCGCTGCCCTCGGTCTCGCAGCCTTCTCGCGTGACCACGACATGGACGCGCTTGCCGTCCTTGGTGGTGTACCGCGACTCGCTCTGCGTACAGCGACTGTCACTGGCCTGCCCGTCGCAGGCGGCGGTCTTGCCCTCGTGAGCCTGGGCGGTACCAAGCCCCATCAGAACGGAGCCCCCCAGGAGTCCCGCCACTACTGCGGCCTTCTTCAGATTCTGCATCGGGTTTTATCCTTTTTGCGGTGAATCCCCCCAGGCGCCGTACGTCTCGAAGCCATGCGACCCCTGCACGGATGCCCCGGAAAGGTGGCACGAAGTCAACGCTCGGGCTGGTAAGGAATGTCAGGGAGAGGCCCCGGGGCTCACGCCCCGGGACCTGCCCTCAGTCGTCTGTCCGGCGTCAGCCCGTGAAGGCCTTCAGCGAGCAGTCGACCATGTTGCCGGACTGCGGAAGCTCCTGGCTGCCGTTCCTCGCCTCGTCACCGAAGGTGAGGATGCCGTTGCCGAGGAGGCCGTTCGCGACGCCGACGTTGCTCAGGACGCTGATGTTGTCGCCGCTCGTGGTCTCGCAGCCGCCGTGCCCGACCTCGAACTTGACGTCCGGCTTGTCGTTGGCAACCGCGGTGCCGGCGCCGAGGGCGCCAACCGAGCCGAGCATGGCCACAACGAGAGCGGCCTTCTGGATCTTGCGCATTACCTCTCCGTTTCTTGCAATGGACACAACCCGTAATGGGTCGGTCACTGACAGTCGTCAGTCTAGGTGACGCGTGACGCTTTTGTCGGCCCGAAACGCCCATCTATGTAAATTTCCCGAGAATCGGCATGCTGTGGTGCGGCTGTGCACGAATCGGAAGACACGGCGCCCCGCGTGTCGCATCAACCCGCGCCGCCTCACGCGTACCGGTAGATCCGGCCGGCGTCCTCCAGCTCGTGCGGGGTCACGTCCCACGGGGGCAGCCGCTCGTGCCGGGCCACGATCCGGCCGTGCTGCGCGTCGCCGGGGCCCGGCGGGGTGGCGGGCAGGTAGCGGGCCCCGCGGTGCCGCTGCTGCCAGCGGTACCACTGCAGGTCGACGAAGGCGTGGTGCAGCCAGAAGACGGGGTCGTTGACGGAGGTGGCGGACAGCATGGTCCCGCCGACCCAGCGGTGCACCCGGTTGTGGTTGCGCCACGAAACGCTGCCCCGCCCGGTGCCCCAGCCCTCCAGCCGGTTGCGGAACCCGCGTGTCACCGTCGAGTCCCAGGGCGACACGTCGTAGGCGGACTCCGTGAGGGCCCACTCCAGGTCGGACTTCGCGGGCAGGCCGATCGGGGCGCTCCGGCGGCCGAGGTCCCGGGTGAGGAACTCCTCCTCGGTCACCCCCACCGTGATGGTCCAGTTTCCCTCACGGTGGGCGAACGGGCCCGTCGTCACCTGGAGGTCGGAGCGGCGGCCGTTGCCCCCGAGGAGGTCCTGCGTCCACGGGGCGGAGGTGGTCGTGCGGTCACGGGTCCAGTCCCAGTACGGCAGGGTCACCGACTCGTCCACCCGTCGCAGGGCCTCCTCCAGATCGAGCAGGAACCGGCGGTGCCAGGGCAGGAAGGAGGGCGCCATGTGCGCGGTGCGCAGTCCGCGTTCGCCGTCGGAGGAGTAGTACGCGAGGTGCGTCCGCACGAACTCGTCGTATTCGCCGCGCCGTTTGACCTCGAGCAACGCGTTGACGAACCGGCGCTTCTCGGTGGCCGTGAGCGTGGCGGCGTCCTTACGCACGTACGCCATGACGGTCCTCCCGGTGCGCGTGTGCCGCGCCGTCCGCCCGCAGCCGCCGGCCGGGGACGAGGGCGTCGACGGCCGCGCGGGCGGCGTCGAGCGGTGTGGGGTAGGAGCAGTAGTGGTCGACCATGCTCAGCCAGGTGCCGTCGGCGCGGCGCATCAGGTGCAGCGGGCGGCCGTCCACGGTGACGTGCCACCGGCCGTCCTCGCCGTGGCCGCTCGCGGGCATCCACACGCCTCGGATGCGGCGGCCCCGGTGGGTCTGCGCGAAGGCCGTGCCGCCGGGGGCGCCGGGTCCGGATCGGGGGCGCGGGGCCCGGAAGGCGGCGATCGCCGGGATCAGGGCGGCGGTGAGCGCGCAGGCGCGCAGCCCGCGCGCGAGATCCCGCCGGGTCCTGCCCGCCGGCCCGGGCGGCGCCGGGTCCGGTGTCGATTCCTCGGCACCCACCGGTGCCCCGCTGATGTTGACGACCATGCTGCACTCCTCGTCCGTACGGTTGTCCGTAGAGCGGTAACCGGGGAAGGCCGCGTGCGGTCACCATGACGCGCCGGGAGCGGGGCCGTGGACACACAAAAGGACGGCCCCCGGGTTTTGACCGGAGGCCGTTCGGGGGTGGGGCGTTCGTCAGCCCTGGCGGGTCGGCGCGTCGCCCGCCGGCTCGGCGTTCTGCAGCGAGGCGGCGGCGTCCTTCACCGTGTTGAGCAACGAGTCCTCGCTCTCGGTGTCGAGCACATCGGTCGGCTTCTGCAGCGGCGTGTCGAGGACGGTCACGTCCTTGAGCGGGATCACCCTGCCCTCGGCGGCGGGCAGCGGGTCGCCGGCGCCGCTGGCGAACGCGGGGGCGGCGACACCGGCGGCGATCAGTGACCCGGCGAGGACGGCGGCGGCCTTCAGGGACCTCATCATGTTCCTTTCTTCGGCAACACGGGTCGCCGGAGGGGAAATCTGTCGCCGTGCCCAACGATCCGTCACCGGGGCGGAAACCGGAGTCACCGAGACGGACGAGTCCTCGTACGAGTGCGGGGTACGACCGGGCCCCGTGGGAGAGGAGCGGTGCCCTCGGCTCACGAGGCCGGCAGCAGCACCGGGGTCAGCGACGTGAGCGCGGGGAGTGTGACGACCGGGAGCAGGGACCCCTGTGCCGACGGCGCCGTACCGGCGGGCGCCGGCAGGATCGACACCTGGGGTTCGTCGCCGACCAGCACACCGACGAGGTCGTCCACCCGGGTCAACAGGTCGTCGACCGACCAAGGGACCTGGTCGGCGTCCTCGGCGTCGTCGGAGAGGAGCAGATCCACGAGGCTGTCGACGGCCTCCCCCGCGGCGTCCAGCGCGTCGCTCGTGGGATCGGCCGCGGTGTCGGGCAGCAGCGTGTCCACGGCGGGGTCCGGTGCCGCCGGCGTGTCCGCAGCCGTCGGCGTGTCCGTGGTGGCCGGCGTGTCGGGTGCCGCCGGCGTGTCCGTGGTCGCCGGCGGGTCCGTGTCCGCCGGGGCCTGTGCGGCCACCTTCTCCAGGGCGTCCTTCGCGGCCTCGCCCAGTCTGCCGGCCTCGGCGGGGGACAGGTGACCGTCGTCCGCCTCGAGCGCGGCCTCCAGCAGGTCGACGACCGGGGCGAGTTCGTCCTCGTGGGCGTCGAGGTTCCTGACCTGCACGAGCAGTGCGTCGGAGGACGTCGCACGGTGCTGCCCGGGGGCCGGGTCGGCCGCCATGGCGGTGGGGCCGGTGACGCCGGCCAGGAAGGCGGCGCACAGGGCGCCGAGTGCGACGCGCCGTGCAGGCAGAGCACGCATGGGTGTTCCTTTCGGTGTATGTCGGATCCTGACCCCACCGTGGAAGCGCCCCCGGCTCCCCGCAACCCGGCATGCGCCGTTCGCGAACCTCGCTCACCCCGCTGCCCCGTCGTACCTGATGGGGCGGTGCCCCGTGACCGTGGCGCCCCGGTTTTCGTCCGGTGGCACGACGCCGTACGGCTTCACGATTTCAACACACTTGACACCATTCACTGAATTTCAGTGAATTTGTCCGTTTGGTGACTAGAGTTGCGAGCCTCCGAAGCACCCTCACGGGCGGACGCATCGCACTCATCCCCGCTGCCTGGCGCCGCCACCTGTTCCGAAAGGCTCCGACGGTCATGCGTCAATCCCTGGGTCAGCTGCTTCGCCATGCCACGGTGGGCGCCCTCGCCCTCACCGCGGTGTGGGCGCCCTGCGGCTCCGCGGCCGCCGCGCCGGTCGCGCCGGCCGCACCCGCTCCGGAGGCCGACGGCCTCGCCTTCGCCCAGCGGTACCGGGCGGTCCAGCACGGCGGCATCGTGCGCGCGGCCAACGCCTCCGCCACCTGCCGCACCGCCCAGTCCTCCTGCCGGGACGCACAGACCGGCGGGCCCGGGGTGAACGGCGACTTCGACATGGGCTACATCGATGTCGACGAGGACCCCAACACGTACAACTCCTCCCGCGCGGAGGTCCGTCTGCCCGCCGGCGCCCGAGTGACGTACGCGCGCCTGTACTGGGGCGGGAACCTGCGCGTGGGCGAGCAGAAGCCGTCGGAGGACAACGGGCGGGTGCTGATCGCCGAACCGGGCGGCGCCTACAAGGAACTGGTCGCGGACACCGTGGTGGGACACCGTGTGGCGGACGGCGCGGACGCCTTCCAGGCCTCGGCGGACGTGACGCGCCTGGTACGCGACAGCGAGCCGGGCCTGTACACGGTGGCCCAGGTCAACGTGGCCGGCGGCAGATCGGCGGCCGGGGGCTGGGGCGGCTGGACGCTGGTGGTGGCGTACGAGAACCCGGCGGAGCCGCTGCGCCACCTCGCGCTCTGGGACGGCTTCATGCCGCTGGCGGCGCGTACGGGCGCGGGCATGCCGCTGCGCGACCTGCCGTTCGCCGCGGGCGCCGGGGGCCGGGTGGGTCTGGTGGCGTACAACGGCGACCGCGGCACCACGGGCGACTCGCTCGTCCTCACCGCCGACGGGTCCCCCTCCACCGCGTTCACCGACCGGGCCAACCCCTTCGACGACGTCCTGAACTCCACCATCGCCGGTCCCGGGGACGCCCCGGGGCGGGTGCCGGCGTACGCCAACACCCTCGGCTACGACTCCGACGTGTTCGACCTCGAAGGGGGCCTGCCGCACGCCGGTGACCAGGTCGCCCTCCGGCTCTCGTCCCAGCGGGACGCGGCGTGGGCGGGCGTGCTCTTCGCCGCCGTCGACGCCCGGCAGTGAACGCCTCCCATCCCGTCCCCAGCAACTGTGTGAGCGAGGAAACCGTGCCCACGGACCTGTCATCGCCCGAACGCCGGCCGCGGGTCCTGCACCTCACCCAGCCGGTGGACGGAGGGGTCGCGCGGGTCGTGACGGACCTGGTCGGGGCCCAGCTGGCGGACGGCCTGGACGTCACCGCGATCTGCCCCGACAGCGCGCTCACCACCCAGCTCCGTTCGCTCGGCGCGCAGGTACGGCACTGGCGGGCGACCCGTTCGCCGGGTGCGTCGCTCGTGCGCGAGGTACGGCAGCTGGCCCGCCTCATCGACGAGGTGCGCCCCGATCTGGTGCACGCGCACAGCGCGAAGGCCGGGCTCGCCGGGCGGCTCGCGGTGCGCGGGCGCATCCCCACCGTGTTCCAGCCGCACGCCTGGTCGTTCGAGGCGGTGGGCGGCGGCACCGCGGCCCTCGCGCTGCGGTGGGAGCGGTGGGCGGCACGCTGGGCCGCGCGCGTGGTGTGCGTGAGCGAGGCGGAGCGCGCCACCGGTGTGCACGCCGGGATCACCGGCCGGTGGACCGTCATCCCCAACGGCATCGACCCCGAACGCTTCCGCCCCGCCCCCGCCGACGCCGTACGGGCCGGGCTCGCGCCGCTGGCCGGTCTGCGCGCGGAGTCACCGCTCGCCGTCTGTGTGGGCCGCCTGTGCCGGCAGAAGGGGCAGGACGTCCTGCTGCGGGCCTGGCACACCGTGGTCCGCACGGTGCCCGACGCCCGGCTCGTGCTGGTCGGCGACGGGCCGGACCGTGACCGGCTGCGCGCCGCCGCCCCGGCGTCCGTGCTGTTCGTGGGATCCGTCGCGGACGCCTCCCACTGGTACCAGGCCGCCGATCTCGTCGTCCTGCCGTCCCGCTGGGAAGGCATGGCGCTGGCCCCGCTGGAGGCGATGGCCTGCGGCCGGCCCGTGGTCGTCACGGACGTCGACGGCGCCCGCGAGAGCCTGCCGCCCGATTTCGCCCCCCGGTGTCTGGTGCCGCCGGAGAACCCGGAGGCACTGGCCGCGGCGGTCGGCGCGCTGCTGCTCGACCAGCCGCTGCGTGCGTCCCTCGGCGACCGGGGCCGCCGGCATGTGCTGGCCCTCCACGACGTACGGCACACCGCGCGGGCGGTCGCCGACCTCTACCGCGATCTGCTCGGCACCCGTCCCGACACGACGAGAACGTGCCCGCACCGGGCGGTCGGGGGCGCCGGGGCCGACCGGACGACACAGCGCGTCGAGCCCTCCGAGTACAGGGAGTCCATCCACTCGTGACCGCCGAACGTACAGTGCCCTCCCCCGGCGTACCGCCACGGGACCGGGACCACGGTTTCTCACCCGTCTCCGTCATGCCGCCGCGCGGCGCCGACACCGGCCCCCGGCTGCCCGCCGCACGGCCCCGGCCGGCCTCGCCGGTACCACTGCTCGTCGCGGACGCCACCGCCGCCGTCGCCGTCGCGTCGGCCGTCCCGGTGCTCGCCGGTGCCCGGCTCCACCCACTCCTGATCGCCCTGCTGATCGGGGCGTCCCTGCTGTCGCGCCCGCGCGACCCCCGGTCGCCGGTCCCGGGGCTGCTGGAGGAACTGCCCGCCGTGTGCGGTCGAATCGCGGTGGCCTGGCTGGCGACCGCGGCGCTGTGGGCGGCGCTCCGGCCGCAGGACGCGCTGTCCGCCGGCACCGTGCTGACCGGGCTCGCCGTGCAGGCGGCGGCGGGCTGTGCGCTGCGCGCCGCCGTGCACGGGCGGCGGCGCGCCGCGCTGCTGCGCCACCCGCACGCCGCGCTCGTCGTCGGCCCGGTGGCGACCGCGCAGCGGGTGGCCGCAGCCGTGCTGCGCCACCCTCGGTGCGGGGTACGGCCGGTGGGCGTCGTCGCCGACGGGCCGGACGGCGGCGACGCCGTCCCCGTGCTGCGCACGGACGAGGAGGTCGACCGCGCGGTCATCCAGAACGGGGTGCGGGCGGTGCTCGCCGTCCACCCCTCGGCGCGCACCGAACACGGGCCGCTGCTGCGGGCGCTGGCCGAGTCCGGCTGCGTGGTCTGGGAGGTCGACGCCGACTCCGCGCCGTACCCGGCGCGGGAACGGCTGGCCGGCTTCTCCTGCCGGCGGCTGGACTTCGCCCCCGTGCTCGAGGGCGGCATCGGCAAGCGGCTGCTCGACATCCTGGTGTCGGGGACGCTGTTGCTGCTGGTCAGTCCGCTGCTGCTGGTGTGCGCGGTGACGCTGCGGATCAGTGACGGGCCGGGCGTGGTGTTCCGGCAGGAGCGCATCGGCAGGAACGGGAGGCCGTTCACCCTGCTGAAGTTCCGCACCCACCGCCCGGTCGACGAGCACGAGTCGGCGACCCGGTGGAGCGTGGCCAACGAGCACGAGATGCGCCGGTTCTGCCGCATGCTGCGGCGCACCTCGCTCGACGAGCTGCTCCAGTTGTGGAACGTGCTCCGCGGCGACATGAGCCTGGTCGGCCCGCGGCCCGAACGGCCCTACTTCGTGACGCAGTTCAGCCAGACCTACCCCGGTTACGCGGCCCGGCACCGCATGCGCACCGGCATCACCGGCCTCGCCCAGGTCCACGGGCTGCGCGGGGACACCTCGATCGAGGACCGCTGCCGGTTCGACAACGCCTACATCGACGACTGGTCGCTGTGGCAGGACATCTGCATCCTGCTGCGCACCGCGGCCACGCTGGTCCGCCCGACGGGGAGCTGACGCCACGTGAGTCACGCCCTCCCCCTCGTACCGCTGCCGCGCCGGGCCGCCGCGCTGGTGCCGGTCCTGCCGCTGGTGGCGGTGCCCGTGCTGCTGGCCCTGCCGCCGACGGGGGACGGCGCGGGTCCGGCCGACGTGGTGTCCGCGCTGGTGGTGGGGTACTGCGTGGTCCGGCTGCTGCGCGAGCGGCGGCGCCCGTTGTCCCCGCTCGCCGCCGTGGTGCTGGGGCTGCCGGTCGTGGGGCTCGCGCTCGCCGCCATGGGTGCGGCCTCACCGGAGGCGGGGCTCGTCGGTCTCTGCCGCTATCTGCAGGTCTTCGTGCTCGTCCCGGCCGCGGTCCTGGTGCTGCTGCGTCACCGGGCCGACTTCCGGGTGCTGGCCTGGTCGTTCGTGGGGCTCGCGCTGTGGCAGGGGGCGGTCGGCGTGCACCAGTACGTCACCGGGACCGGTGCCTCCTACCAGGGCGAGACCGTCCGGGCGGTCGGCACCTTCGGGGCGCAGGACGTGATGGGCATGGCGACGGCGGTGTCGCTGGGTCTGGTGTGCGCGGCCGGGATCGCGCTGGGCCGGGGGCCGGGGCGGCAGCGGGCGATCGCCGCCGGGTGCGCCCTGGTCCTGGTGCTTCCGCTGGCGCTCTCCTTCAGCCGGGGCGCCTGGATCGCGACCGCGGTGACGTGTGCCGTGCAGCTGGCGCTGGCGGGGCTGCGGCGCGCGCTGAAGGTGGGTGCGGCCCTGGCCGCCGCGGGCGTGGTCCTGGTGGGCGGCTTCGGGGTCGGTACGGCGATGCTGCAGGAGCGGATCGACAGCATCGCGGCGGTCGCCGACGCCCCGGACCAGTCCGTGGTCGACCGGTACACCCTGTGGGCGTCGGCCACCGGCATGTGGCGCGAACACCCGCTGACCGGCGTCGGCCTGAAGCGCTTTCCCGAGTACCGCGACGGCTACGCGACCCTGGCGCTGTCCTCGGGCAGCGACATCGAGGGCGCGGGCGAGACGTATCACAAGCAGGCGCTGCTGTCGCCGCACAGCATGTATCTGCTGGTGCTGAGCGAACAGGGTCTGATCGGGCTGCTCACACTCGCCGGGAGCTGGCTGGCGCTGCTGGTGTGCGCGGTGCGGGGACTGCTGCGGGTGCGCCGGCGCGGTCCGGGTTTCGACTGCGCGCTCGTCGCCTGCGGGCTGATGCTGTGGCAGCTGACCGACTTCGTGTACGGCGACATCGGCGGCCCCTCGACCGTACTGACCGGCATGGCCCTGGGTCTGGCGGCGTGGTGGCCGCTGACCCGCGGCGAGCGGGCGCGGGACGTCGCGGGACGGGACGGCGTGCCCGGACGGGTGACGGAGGACGTGGCGCGATGACGGTGGTGCCTTCCAGAATTCCCGGCCCCGAGACCGACGGACCCCGGACCGCCGGACCCCGGACCGCCGGGCCGCCGGCCGACGCACCGCGGGCCGACGCACCGCGGGCCGACGCACCGCGGGCCGGTGGACCCGGGGCCGCTGGATCGCAGACCCGCGAGCCCGGGACCGGCGGATCGCAGACCCGCGAGCCCGGCACCGCAGGATCGCAGACCCGCAAGCCCGGCACCGCAGGATCGCAGACCCGCAAGCCCGGCACCGCAGGATCGCAGACCCGCGAGCCCGGGACCGGCGGATCGCAGACCCGCGAGCCCGGCACCGCAGGATCGCAGACCCGCGAGCCCGGGACCGGCGGACTCACGGGCGACGGACCGGGACCCGGCACCCCCAGGGCAGAAGAGACCGCAACCGGCCCGTCGGCCGGGGACGGTGCCGGTCCGGGGTCGTCGTCCCGGCGGTTCCTCGCCCGGGCCGCGCTGGTCACGGCGGCGTTGTCCATCGCCGGGTCGCTCCTCGGGCTGGTGCGCGACCAGTCGTTGGCCCGGCTGTTCGGGGCCGGGAGCGACACGGACGCCTTCCTCGTCGCGTGGACCGTGCCGGAGATCGCCGCCACGCTGCTGATCGAGGACGGGCTGGCGATCGCGCTGATCCCGGCGTTCAGCATGGCGCTGGCCCGCCGCGCCCGGGGCGCCGCCGGCGACCCGGTCCGCGAGCTGGTCGTGGCGACCCTGCCGCGGCTGTGCCTGGCCTTCGCCGCGGTGGCCGCGCTGGTCGCCGCCGGGGCTCCGTACGTGGTCCGGGCCCTGGCGCCCGGCCTGCCCGACCCCCGTCTCGCCGTCGACTGCACCCGGCTCACCGCGATCAGCCTGCTGGCCTTCGGGCTCGCCGGGTACTGCAGCGCCGTCCTGCGGGCACACCGCCGGTTCTTCGCGCCGGGGGCGATCTACGTCGCCTACAACACCGGCATCATCGCGGCGATGTTCCTGCTGGGCGGGGAGTGGGGGGTGCGCTCGGCCGCGGTGGGGGTCGCGGTGGGCGGCTGTCTGATGGTGCTGGTGCAACTGCCGTCGTTGTGGCGGCAGCTGGCGTCGCGCGCACCGGCGCCCGCCGGGGCCGGGCCCGGGGTCGAGGAGCGGCCGGTACGGCTCGCCCTGATCGCCGCGGTGCTGCTGTTCGCGCTGTGCCGCCAGTCGCAGGTCCTCGTCGAACGCTTCCTGGCCTCCTCGCTGCCCGCCGGGGCCATCTCGCACCTGAACTACGCGCAGAAGGTCGCCCAGATCCCGATGACGCTGTCGCTGATGGTGTGCACCGTCACCTTCCCCGTGGTGGCGCGGGCGCTGGCGGACGGCGACACCGAGCGGGCCCGCGCGCGAGTCGAGCGGGATCTGGTGCTGGCCTCCTGTGTGGTGCTGCTGGGCATGTGCGCGGTGATCGCCTGCGCCCCGCAGATGATCGGACTGCTCTTCCAGCGGGGCGCGTTCACCGCGGGCGACACCGCCGCGACGGCCGGCGTCATGCGCGTGTACGCCCTCGGTCTGCTGGGCCAGACCCTGGTGGGTGCCCTGGTCCGCTGCTACTTCTCGGCGGGCCGCCCCAGCTGGTACCCCGTCGCCGTGATGGCGGCGGGCATCGTCGCGACGTCCCTGATCGGCGCCGTGACCGTGGGTCATTGGGGGGTGGCGGGGATCGCCGCCGCCAACGCCTTCGGCATCACCGTCACGGCCGCCCTGCTGCTGACCGGCCTGCGCGCCGCCCGCCGGGGTGACGCCCCCGGTGTCTCGGTCGGCGTCCGCAAGGTCCTGGCCGAGCTCAGCCGGCCCGTGCTCGCCTCGGTCCTCGCCATCGCCGCCGGGGTGTTCGCCGCGAGCCGGTTCCCGTCCCCGGTGGCGGGTCTCGCGGCCGGCTGCCTGGCCGTGACCGCCGTCTTCGTCCCGCTCGCCCTGTCCGTCCTCGGCGCCGGGGGCTCCCCATCCGCACCGCGCTCCCTGCGCGCCGTCACACGAAGGCTCACACATGGCCGCTTCCGTTGATTCCGTCGAGACCGGCAGACTCCCCGCGCCCCGTCCGGGGCCCGTCCCGTGGGTGGCGATGTACCACTCGGTGGGCGACTGCTCGGACGATCCGTACCGCATCACGGTCACGCCCGAGCGGCTCGCGCGGCAGCTGGCCTGGCTGCGCCGGCGCGGGCTGCGGGGCGTGTCCGTGGCCGAGCTGCTCGCCGCCCGCGCCCGCGGCGAGGGGCGGCGCCTGGTCGGCCTCACCTTCGACGACGGGTACACCGACTTCCTCACCGGCGCCCTGCCGCTGCTGCGCCGCTTCGGCTGCGGAGCCACCCTCTTCGTCCTGCCGGGACGGCTCGGCGGCGACAACGCCTGGGACCCGCTCGGCCCGCGCAAGCCGCTGCTGACCGCCGACGGCGTCCGGCGCGCCGCCGCCGAGGGCGTGGAGATCGGCTCGCACGGACTGACCCACGTCGACCTCACCCGCGCCGACGACGCCACCCTCACCGCCGAGGTCGCCGAAAGCCGCGCCCGGCTTGCCGAGTTGACCGGCTCTCCGGTCGACGGCTTCTGCTACCCGTACGGCACGGTCGACGCGCGCGCCGTCGAGGCCGTACGGAAGGCGGGTTACGGCTACGCCTGCGCCATCGACCCGGGTCCGCTGACCGGCCCGCACGCCCTGCCACGCGCGCACGTCGGCCAGAACGACACGGCGTGGCGCCTGCACCTCAAGCTCCGGCTGCACCGGCTGCGCCGGCGCCCGGTGGAGGGCGTGTGAGATGAGGGCACTGCACATCATCACCGGCCTCGGCGTCGGCGGGGCCGAACAGCAGCTGCGGCTGCTGCTGCGTCACCTGCCGGTCACCTGCGACGTGGTGACGCTCACCAATCCCGGCGCGGTCGCCGAGGGCCTCGGCGCCGACGGCGTCCGCGTCGTGCACCTGGACATGGGCGGCAACCGCGACCTGGCCGTCCTGCCCCGCCTGGTCCGGGTGATCCGGGCCGGCGGCTACGACCTGGTGCACACGCACCTGTACCGGGCCTGTGTCTACGGCCGTCTCGCCGCCCGGGTCGCCGGGGTCCGCGCGGTCGTCGCCACCGAACACTCCCTCGGCGACTCGCAGATGGAGGGCCGCAAGCTGACGGCGGGGGTGCGCGCCCTGTATCTGGCGAGCGAGCGGCTCGGCTCGGCGACGGTCGCCGTCTCCCCGACGGTGGCCGACCGGCTGAAGCGCTGGGGCGTGCCCGCGCCGCGCATCGAGGTCGTGCCCAACGGCATCGACCTGGACCGTTTCCGCTTCGACCCGGAGCGGCGGGAGCGCACCCGGCGGCGCCTCGGCCTGCCGGAGGGGGCGTTCGTCGTGGGCGGGGTCGGCCGGCTCACCCGGGGCAAGCGGTTCGACGTCCTGGTCCACGCGCTCGCCCTGCTTCCGCGGGACCACTGGCTGCTGCTGGTGGGCGGCGGCCCCGAGGAGCACCTGCTGCGCCGCACGGCTCACGAGGCCGGTGTCGCCGGGCGGGTCCTGTTCACCGGTGAACGTCCCTGCGTCCCCGACGGCTCCCCGGGCCCCGACCTGCCCTCGCTCACCTCGGCGATGGACCTGTTCGCCTCCCCGTCCGCGGAGGAGGCCTTCGGCCTGGCGGCCGTGGAGGCGCTGGCGTCGGGCCTGCCCGTGCTCTACGCCTCCTGCCCGGCGATCGAGGACCTGCCGTCGGCCGCCGGTGCCGACGCCCGGCGGGTGCGCGGCGGCCCCGAGGCGTACGCGCGGGCGATCGCCGAGGCCCGTGCGGCCGGCCCTCGCCCGCGCACGGCCGGCGAGGCCGCCCACCACTACAGCATCACCCGCAGCACGGCCCGCCTCATGGACGTGTACGCGGCAGCCGTCGCCGGCTCGTCATCGTCCCCCGCCTCTCAGGGAGCAAGCCCCTCATGACCGACACCCCGACCCGTCGGCTGCGTTCGAGCCTGGAGCGCGTCAAGAAGTTGCCGGCCTGGTCCGCGCTGGTGGCGGGCACGCTCGTCGGCGGTCTGCTCGGCGGCGCGTACGGCATGCTCACGCCCCCGGTGTACGCGGCCACCAGTTATGTCGTCGCCGTGCCGACCGAGAAGGCGACCCCGGAGGCGGCCCGCGGATTCGCGCAGGCGTACGGCCGGGTGGCCACGCAGCTCGCGGTGCTCGGTGACGCGCAGGTGTGGGCGGGCGTGCCGGTGCGGACGCTGCGGGACAGTGTGCGCACGGCGACCTCGCCGGACGCGCCGATGGTCTCCGTCACGGCCACGTCCTCCCGGCCGGAACTGGCCGTCGACATGGCGAACGCGGTCTCCCGCGCGCTGACCCGGCACGCGGAGGACACCAGGGGCAGCACGCAGGTGCGGCTCGTGCAGTTCTCCCGCGCGGTGAAGCCGGGCGAACCGGCGTCCGCGTCGTCGGTGGTGACCGTGCTGGTGGGGGCCGGCGCGGGCGGGCTGCTCGGCGGGCTGGCCCTGCTCGCGCGGCCTCGGCGGGCCGGCCGGGAGGACGACCCGGTGCCGGCCGCCTCGGTGCCCGGCCCGGCCACCGCCGCCGCCGTGCAGCGGTGACGGCGGTGACGGCGGTGAACCCGGCCGGGGCGGCGGCGCTAGCGCGTGCGCGACCACCAGTCGACGCGGAGGCAGAGCTTCCCGCCGAGCCAGTACTCCACCCACCGGCCCAGATCCAGCGGCGAGCAGCTCTCCGCAGGCAGCGGCGCGGTGGGCGTGGGCGCGGGCGTGACCGGTGCGGGAGTGGCGTCCGGGGTGGTTTCCGGGGTGGCCTCCGGGTCCGCGTCGTGGGTGCGGCCGAAGAGCACGGACCGGTAGACGCGGGAGGAGTCCGGGTTGTCCTCGCACTGCCACACCCCGTGCGGGCAGTAGTCGGTCACCGTGTTGTAGAGCGGCCGGTGTTCCTCCATCCACGCCAGCATGCGCCGCATGTACTCGGGATTGTCGCCGTTGCGGAACAGCCCCCACTCGGGGTAGGAGATCGGCTTCCCGTGGGCCTTCGCGAAATCGACGTGCGCCTGAAGACCGTACGGTTCCCTCACCTGCTCGTCGAACGACCGCCCGGACGGCTGGTCGTAGGAGTCCATGCCGACGATGTCGACCGTGTCGTCCCCCGGGTAGCACTCCGTCCAGGCAATGGCGTCCCGGCCGCGGCTCGGCGTGAAGTCGAACCGGAACTTCTGGCCCGGCACCGCACGCATCGTGGCGACGATCCGGTTCCAGTACTCCTTCCAGGACTCCGGGTCGGGGCCGCACCGGTGGGTGTACGTGGTGCCGTTCATCTCCCAGCCGAGCACCAGGACCGTGTCCGGCACCTTGAGCTCGACCAGCCGCTCGGCGAGGGCACGGAAGTGGTGGTCGAACTCCCCGGCCGCACCCCGCCGCAGCAGCTGGCGGACCTCGGGATCGGAGACGCCCTCCTCGTTGCGCTCCTGCATGGGGACGTTGAGGACGAGCATCCGGTCGTCCCGGGCGTTGCGCCAGTGCGCCCACGACTCCAGGAACCGGATGTCGCCCTCGATGTCGCTCCAGCGGTTGCCGGGCAGGTAGGTGTGGCCGACGCGCAGTTCGGCGCCGCCCAGCCAGCGGCTGAGCTGCTCCATGCGGGTCACGCCCCGGGCGTCGGAGGCGAGGAAGGCACCGAAGGCCGGAACCCCCCGGCCCGGCACCGGGACGGCCGGGGGCGTGACGACCGGGGCGGTGACCGACGGGGTGGGGACGGTCGGGGCGGTGACCGACGGGGTGTGGACGGTCGGGGCCGCGGGGACGGTGGGCGTGACCGCGGGCACCGTCGGGGCGGGCAGCGCGGGGCCGGCGTCGTCGGCTCGCACCGCCCCCGCCGCGGGACCGGCCGCCAGGGCGGCCGACACGGCGACCGCCACCGCTCCCACGGCCCTTCCCCGGGCCCGGACCCGCCTGTGCTGTGGGGCCATTGGCTGCTCCTCTTCTCGCTCTCGTCCGCCGTCTGCCTGAAGTCCACGCCCTTGACGAACAGTCATATGAAGTCACGCACAGGAAATCCGACGGTGCCAATGTCACTGCGGCTTTCGAGTGCCGGGCTCCCCCGTGCGGGTGAGCCGATGCCAGAAGAAGGTGAGAATGCGTGTCGCTGCTCGACACCCGTGTCCCCGCCGTACTGCTGCGGACCGACCGGAATCCCTTTCACCACGGAACGCTGGGGGCCGTGCGGTCGCTCGGCAGGGCGGGAGTGGAGGTGCATGTCGTCGCCGATTCCACCGGCAGCCCCGTCCAGCGCTCGCGGTACGTGCGCCGTATGCATCCCCCGCCGCGCCCGGGAGCGTCCGCGGACGAGATCCTCGCCGTGCTGCGCAACGTGGCCGCACGGGTCGGGCGTCCGGCCGTGCTGGTCCCGATGGACGACGCGACCGCGATCGCCGCGGGGCGCCTGCGCGACGACCTCGCGCCTTCCTACCTGCTGCCCGCGATGCCGCCCACGCTGCCCGAGCGCGTCGCCGACAAGGCCGAGCTGGCCGCCGTGTGCGCCTCCGCCGGCCTTCCGCACCCGAGGACGCTGATCCCGGACAGCGCGCAGGGGGCCGCCGACGACGCGCGACGGCTGGGCCTGCCCCTGGTGGCGAAGTGGAGCCGGCCCTGGCTGCTCCCGCCCGGCAGCGGACTGCGCAGCACCCGGCTGGTGCACTCCCCGCAGCAGGCCCGGGAGCTGTACCTGCGGACCGCGGAGGCGGGCAGTGCGCTGCTGCTCCAGGCGTATCTGCCGCCGGGAGCGGACCGGGACTGGTTCTTCCACGGCTACGCCGACCGCTCGGGCACCGTGCGCGCGGGCGGCCCGGGCCGCAAGCAGCTGGCCTGGCCGCGTGGCGCGGGACTGACCGCGGTGGGCCACTGGACCCCCAACTCCGAGGTGTGCGCGCTCGCCGAGCGCCTCACCGGCGAACTCGGCTACCGCGGCGTCTTCGACCTCGACTTCCGCCGCTGCGGCACGACGGGCCGCTACCACCTCCTCGACTTCAACCCCCGCCCCGGCGCCCAGTTCCGGCTCTTCGCGGACAGTGCGGGACTGGACGTCGTGCGCGCCCTGCACCTGGATCTGACCGGCCGTCCGCTGCCGGACGGGGATCCGGTGGCCGGGCGGTCGTTCGTGGTGGAGAACTACGCGCCGTTGGCCGCGCTGCGGACGGCGCCCGGCGGACGCGAACTGGCCTGGTACGCCCGGGACGACCGGGTCCCCGGCTGGGTGATGTGGGCCCTGTGGGCCCGCCATGTGTCCGGCCGGCTGCGGCAGCGGCTGGGCACGGCGGCTCGGCCGGTTCCGGCGCCGCGCCCGACCCCCGGGGCGGCCACGCCCCTGCTGACCGACAACGAGAAAGCGAGCAGCTGATGATGTACGACCTTCTGGTGGTGGGCGCGGGTCCGTACGGTCTGTCGATCGCGTCCCACGCCGCGGCCGCCGGACTGACCCTGCGGGTGTTCGGCAGGCCCATGGCGTCCTGGCGGGACCACATGCCCGGCGGCATGTTCCTGAAGTCGGAGCCATGGGCGTCCAACCTCTCCGACCCGGGCGGGCGCTGGCGGCTGGACGCCTACTGCGCCGAGCAGGGCATGACGGCACGTCACGCGGAGCCGATCCCGGTGGAGGCGTTCGCCTCCTACGGCCTGTGGTTCGCCCGGAACGCCGTGCCGGACGTGGACGAGCGCACGGTGACGCGGGTGTCGGCCGGGCCCGACTGCTTCACCGCGGTCACCGAGGACGGGGAGGCGCTGCACGCGCGCACGGTGGCGCTGGCGATCGGGGTGATGCCGTTCATCGAGGTGCCGCAGGCCCTGCGCGGACTGCACCCGACCCTGGTGACGCACAGCAGCCACCACAACGACCTCGGCCACCTCCAGGGCAAGGACGTCACCGTGATCGGCGGTGGTCAGGCGGCCCTGGAGACCGCGGCGCTGCTCGCCGAACAGGGCACGCGGGTACGGGTGCTGGCGCGGGCGGAACGGCTGCGCTGGAACGACGTGCCGCCGCCGTGGGAGCGTCCCTGGTGGCAGTCGGTCCGCTCACCGCACAGCGGCCTGGGCCCCGGCTGGCGGAACTGGTTCTACTCCGAGCGTCCCGGCCTGTTCCGGCGGCTGCCCGAGGCGACCCGGTCGCGCATCGCGGCCACGGCGCTGGGGCCGGCGGGTGCCTGGTGGGTGCGGGAGAGGGTGGAGCGGGCGGTGGATCTGCTGCCGGGCCACGAGGTCACCGCGGCCGCCGCGGTGCCGGGCGGGCTGCGGCTGGACCTGACTGGCCGTGACGGTGCCCGGCGCAGCCTGGAGACCGAACACGTCATCGCCGCCACGGGGTTCAAGGCGCACCGCGACCGGCTCGGCCTGCTCTCCACCGAGCTGCGCGGGACGCTGGCGGTGCTGCCCGACGGGTCGCCGGCGCTGGGCCGCAGCTTCGAGTCCTCGCACCCCGGGCTGTTCCTCGCCGGCCTGGTGACGGCGTCCGGCTTCGGCCCGGCGATGCGCTTCGTGCACGGCGCCACGTTCACGGCGTCGACGCTGGTCCAGGGGGTACGCCGGCGGCTCGGGGCGACCCCGGTGCGCGGGACGGTGCCCGTGCCGGTCGGTCCGGGCGGAAACAGCCGCAGCGGGGCGCCGTCGCCGGTGGTCCGCTGAGCCGACGGACGCCGGACGCCGGGGCGCCGACGGGGGCGTCCCACGCGTCGTCCCCCGGACCGGCCCATGGGGGTCGGTCCGGGGGACGGGTTTCCGTATGCCCTGGGTGCGGGCGCCGGGGGGCCGGCACCCGGGAGCGGCTACCGGCGGGCGGCGAGGCGGCCGCGGCGGTACAGCATCGCCCCGCCCGTGATCAGCACGGCACCGGCCGCCGAAGCGGCGATCATGCCCTCGCTGCCGGTCTCGGCCAGGTGCGGCGGGGTGCCGGGCACCACCTTGGCCGGCGGCTCCTTGGCCGGCGGCTCCTCGGTGTCCGGCGCCGGAGGCGTCTTGACCTTGGCCGGCGGCTCGGGCGTCTCCTTCTCGGGCACGTCCTCCTCGCCGTAACCGGGCACGTCCTCCTCGCCGTAACCGGTCTCGTTGACGCAGGTGTTGCCGTAGGCGTCGTTGAACAGCGACAGCACATCGAGGGTGTTGCCGCACACGTTCACCGGCACATGGACGGGCACCCGCACCTGGTTGCCGTACAGCACATCGGGCGAGCCGGAGTCACCGTGGGAGGAATCGCCGTACGAGGACTCCCCGTACGAGCTGTCCCCGGACGTCGTCGAGTGGCCGTGCGAGGTGTTGACGCACACGTTGTCGGACGCCTCGTTGCCCACCCCGGCCACGTTGACGGTGTTGCCGCACAGGTTCACCGGGGCGTCGACGGGCGCCCGCACGTCGTTCCCGGACAGCACGTCGGGCAGGCCCTCGGTGCCGCCCACCGCGTGCGCGCCACTGGAGTCGCCGTGCGCGGAAGCGGACGAGCCGCTCCCGGACGCGGGGGAGCCGTTGACGCAGGAGTCGTCGAACGCGCCGTTGAACGCCCCGATCGCGGTGAGAGCGTTGCCGCACCCGTTCACCGGAGCGTGTACCGGTGCCCCCACGGTGTCCTCGGACATCACACCGGGAGAAGCCTCGGTACCGCCCGCCGTGAACGAGTCGGCGAGGGCGGGGGTTCCGTACAGGGACAGAATGCCCGTGGCGGCTGCCGCCGCGAACACTCCCCTGCTCAGTGTCTGTCGCAATGTGGTTGTCTTCCTGCTTGAAGAATGACGGAGTGGCCGGCCCCGGCATGGAGAGTGGCCTACTCCCTCATCAACCCGACTCGGGGGAATCGGTTGCGCAGGTTCACCCGGTTGGCCCGCGCGGCAGCCGCGCGGTCCGAGGTCGGGGCACCGCCTCCCCGGGCCGTCAGGACACCACGTCCTTGCGCACGAAGCCGCGGAACGCCAGCGCGAACAGCACGAGCGCGTACGTCACGGAGACCGCCGCGCCCTGGATCATGCCCGACCACTCCGGAGTCGGCTGCACGGCGTCCGCCCAGGCGAACTGCCAGTGCGCGGGCAGGAAGTGACGCCAGTCGCCGAGCGCGGTGACGGCGTCCAGCACATTGCCGACGATGGTCAGGCCCACCGCACCGCCGACCGCGCCCAGCGGGGCGTCGGTACGGGTGGACAGCCAGAACGCGAGCCCGGCGGTGACCAGCTGCGACACGAAGAGGTACGCCACGACCACCACCAGCCGCTGCGCCGCCGTGCCGGGGTCCAGCGCGCCGCCGGTGGGGATGTGCAGCGGCCCCCAGCCGTAGGCGACCGTGCCGACGGCGAGCGCCACCACCGGCAGCAGCACCATCGCGGCGAGGCTGAGCCCGAGGCCGACGATCAGCTTGGACCACAGCAGCCGCATACGGGGCACGGGCGCGGCGAGCAGATAGCGCAGGGAGGACCAGCCGGCCTCCGAGGCGACCGTGTCCCCGCAGAACAGGGCGACGGGGATGACCAGCAGGAAGCCCGCGGACACGAACAGGTTCACGGCGGCGAAGTTGGCGCCGGACGCGGTGGCCGTGTCCATCAGGTTCACGCGGCTGCCCCGGCCGTCCGGCTCACCGCCGATGGCGAAGGCGATCACCAGCACGAACGGCAGGACGGCGAGGATCGCGCCCATCACGAGGGTGCGGCGGCGCTTCAGCTGGCGGACCAGCTCCACCCGCAGGGGCAGGGTGCGGCCCGCTCGGTAGCCGGCGGCGGGCTCGGCGGTCCCGGCCGTCTCGACGGGCTTGTCCCGCTCGGTGAGCGTGCTCACGCGGAACCTCCGATCAGGGTGAGGAAGGCGTCTTCGAGACGGCGGTGCGGGCCCACCGACGCCACGGGCACCTCCAGCCGGACCAGTTCGGCGACCAGGCGCGGGGCGGTGCCGTCGGCGTCGAGCCGGACCAGCAGCCCCTCGTCGGTGCGCACGGCCGAGGCGATGCCCGGCAGGGCGGCGATCTTCTCGGCGACCGGCTCGTCCACGGGCGTGACGGTGCCGACGAGCAGGGTGTCGCCGGATCCGATGATCTCGTGCACCGGACCGGCCTGCACGAGCCGGCCGCGGTCCATGACGACGAGGTGGGTGCAGGACTGTTCGACCTCCGCCAGCAGATGGCTGGAGACGATCACCGTGCGCCCGGCGGCCGCGTACCGGATCATCACCTCGCGCATCTCGCGGATCTGCGGCGGGTCGAGGCCGTTGGTCGGTTCGTCGAGGATGAGGAGGTCCGGCAGGCCGAGCATGGCCTGGGCGATGGCGAGGCGCTGGCGCATGCCCTGGGAGTAGGTGCGCACCGCGCGGGCGAGGGCGTCGCCGAGGCCCGCGATCCGCAGGGCCTCCTCCAGGTGGGCGTCCTCGGGCGGGCGGCCGGTGGCCCTCCAGTACAGCTCCAGGTTCTCCCGGCCGGACAGGTGCGGCAGGAAGCCCGCGCCCTCGACGAAGGCGCCGACCCGGGACAGCACGGGGGCACCGGGGCGGATGGCGTGGCCGAAGACGCGGATCTCGCCGCCGTCCGGCTTGATCAGGCCCATCAGCATGCGCAGGGTGGTCGTCTTGCCCGCGCCGTTCGGGCCGAGGAGTCCGAGCACCTGGCCCTTCTCGACCCGGAAGGACAGGTTCTGCACGGCGAACCGGTCCGAGGAACGGGCGTAACGCTTGCTCAGGTCGGTGATCTGGAGCGGGACGTCGGCCAGTGCGGGGTCGGGGGCCGGGGCGGTGGTGCGGCGGCGGCCGGTGAGCAGCAGGGCGAGTGCGATCAGGGCGCCGGCGACCGGCAGCCACACCACCCACGCGGGCAGCGGGGTCGCGGCGGTGGTCACGCCGGGTGCGGTGGGCACCGTGAGGTCGCTCTCGAGGGAGACGGTGTACGTCGCCGGGGCGGCCGGGGAGGCGTAGCCGAGGTCGGTGGAGGCGAGGACGAGGCGCAGGCGGTGGCCCTTTTGGACCTCGTGGTCGACGGCGGGGAGGGTGAGCGTCACGTCCTTGCCGGACCCGGCGTCCTCGACGCGGACCGGGGCGACGAGCTGCGAGGGCAGTACCTGCTGCCGTCCGTCCGGGCCGACGTCGTACACCTTGCCGAAGAGGACGGCGTCGTCGCTGGTCGACTTGACCCGCACGGTGACGGTCGGCGATCCGGTGATCCGCAGATCGCCGGCGACCGGAGCGGACTCGAAGCGGGCGTACTGGCCGGGGAAGTCCAGCGAGATGCCGACGCCGAGCGAGGACAGCTGGGCGAGTCCGCCGGAGCCGCCGAGGCCGGGCAGGGAGGAGACGGCGGGCGGGTTGGCGCCGGCCGGGTTGGCGAGATCCTGTTCGCCTCCGGTGAGGGGGAAGGACCGGCCGCCGTTCGTCAGACCCGGGTAGGTGTCGGCGCTCGCGCCGTTCAGCACGGCCCGGCCGTCGGTGGAGTCGACGCCTCCGGTGCGGGTGACGCGGAAGGCGGGGCCGGTGTCGGCGCCCTTGTCGTCCTTCAGATAGCGGTCGAACCAGGCGCCCACGCGCTGCTGTACGCGGCTGGTCTCCATGTCGCCGCCGTCGTGTCCGCCCGCGATCCAGTCGACGCCGACCGGGGCGCCGTTCGCCCGGATGGCCTTCGCGGCGGCGTCGGCCTGGCCGAGCGGGAAGAGGGAGTCGGTCTGGCCCTGTACCAGGAGCGTGGGCACGTCGATGCGGTCGGCGACGGCGGACGGCGAGCGTTCCTGGAGCAGCTCGCGCGCCTCGGTGTCCGGGGTGCCGGCCTCGGCGACCCGCTCGTACATCCGGCACAGGGCGGGCTCGAACTCCTGGCAGCCGCCGCCGGAGTTGACGAAGACGCCGGCCCACAGCTTCTTGAACACGCCGTTCGGGAACAGCGCGTCGGCGAGGTCGAAGTAGGTGATCGCCGGGGCGATGGCGTCGACCCGGTCGTCGTACCCGGCGGTGAGCAGGGCGATGGCGCCGCCGTAGGAGGCGCCGGCCATGCCCACGCGCGGGTCGCCGTCCTTGTCGAGCTCGACCTCGGGCTGCTTCGCGAGCCAGTCGATCAGCCGGGAGACGTCGGCGACCTCGCCCCGCGGGTCGTTCAGCCCGATCCTCCCGGTCGACTCGCCGAAGCCGCGCGCGGACCAGGTCAGCACCGCGTATCCGTCGTGCGCGAGGTCCTCGGCCTGCTGCCGTACGTCGTCCTTGCTGCCGCCGAAACCGTGTCCGAGCAGGACGGCGGGGCGGCGGCCACCGGGTCCGGCGGTGAAGTACGAGGTGTCGATCCGCACCCCGTCGCCCGTGCTCATGACCCGGTCGGCGCGACGTACCGCGGGCGCGTCGTCCGAGGCGACGGCGGTCCAGGTACCGGCACCGGCGAGCACGACGACGGCGGCCACGGCGGCCATGATCCGTCGCGGCCGCCGTGACCGCGGCCACCGCGATCCGGGCAGTCGAAGATCCATGCGTCAACCGTACGGGGTCAACCTGTCACCAAGTTGTCGACCGGAGACCGAACCTGCTCCCCTCCCGGCGGCGTACGGGAGGGCCGCCGCGTACCGCGTCCGTGGTACGGCGGCGACTACGCGCGGGCGTTCTCCGGCAGCGTCACCAGCCGGCGGGTGGCGGGGCGGGGGCGGGGTGGAGGGCCCGGTAGAGGGTGGCGTCCGGGGTGGTGCGCCGGTCCACAGCAGGTGGCTCGTCTCCTGCCGGGTGAGGATGTGGCCGAGGACCACGATCGGCAGGACGGGTACGGCGGGCCACCGCGGCATGCGCCGGGCGCGGGCGTGGTGGTGGGCGCCGCGCCGGGGAGCCGGCACGCCGGTCGACCGGCCGGCGGGGGAACGATCGGGTACTCGCCGCCCGCGCTGGGGACGAGCGGTGCCGAGCTCCGCGTAGCGGGACGCCACGGAAAAAAGGGGCCGTCCGCAGGACGGACGGCCCCGGTGGTGCCGCGGGTGGGTGACTCAGTGGTTGCGCGGGAAGCCCAGGTCGACGCCGGTGGGGGCGTCGGCCGGGTCGGGCCAGCGGGTGGTGACGACCTTGCCGCGGGTGTAGAAGTGCGTGCCGTCGTTGCCGTAGATGTGGTGGTCTCCGAAGAGGGAGTCCTTCCAGCCGCCGAAGGAGTGGTAGCCGACGGGGACCGGGATCGGGACGTTCACGCCGACCATGCCGGCCTCGACCTCCAGCTGGAAGCGGCGGGCCGCGCCGCCGTCCCGGGTGAAGATCGCGGTGCCGTTGCCGAACGGCGAGGCGTTGATGAGGTCGATCGCCTCCTCGTACGTCTCGGTGCGCAGCACGCACAGGACGGGGCCGAAGATCTCGTCCTGGTAGGCCTTCGCCGTGGTCGGCACCCTGTCGAGCAGGGAGATGCCGATCCAGTGGCCGTCCTCGTGGCCCTCGACGGTGTGGCCGGTGCCATCCAGGACGACCTCGGCGCCCTCGTCCGCCGCGCCGGCCACGTAGGAGGCCACCTTGTCGCGGTGGGCCTTGGTGATCAGCGGGCCCACCTCGGAGGTCGGGTCGGTGCCGGGGCCGATCTTGATCTTCTCGGCGCGCTCGCGGATCTTCTCCACCAGCGTGTCGCCGATCGCGCCGACGGCGACGACCGCGGAGATCGCCATGCAGCGCTCGCCGGCCGAACCGTAGGCCGCGGAGACGGCGGCGTCGGCCGCCGCGTCGAGGTCGGCGTCGGGCAGGACCAGCATGTGGTTCTTGGCTCCGCCGAGGGCCTGGACGCGCTTGCCGTTCGCGGAGGCGGTGGTGTGGATGTAGCGGGCGATCGGGGTGGAGCCGACGAAGGAGACGGCCTTGACGTCGGGGTGGGCGAGGAGGCGGTCGACGGCCACCTTGTCGCCGTGCACGACGTTGAACACCCCGTCCGGCAGCCCGGCCTCGGCGAGCAGCTCGGCGAGGCGGATCGAGGCCGACGGGTCCTTCTCGCTCGGCTTGAGCACGAACGTGTTGCCGCAGGCGATGGCGAGGGGGAACATCCACATCGGCACCATGGCCGGGAAGTTGAACGGCGTGATGCCGGCGACGACACCCAGCGGCTGGCGGATGGACGACACGTCGACGCGGCTGGCGACCTGCGTGGACAGCTCGCCCTTCAGCTGCACGTTGATCCCGCAGGCCAGGTCGACGATCTCCAGGCCGCGCGCGACCTCACCGAGCGCGTCGGAGTGCACCTTGCCGTGCTCGGCGGTGATCAGCTCGGCGATCTCGTCGCGGTGGGCGTCGAGCAGCGCGCGGAACCTGAAGAGGATCGAGGTGCGGGCGGCCAGGGAGGACTGGCCCCAGCTCAGGTACGCCTCCTTGGCGGCGGCGACCGCGGCGTCCACCTCCTCGACGGAGGCGAACGCGACCTTCGTGGTGACCTCGCCGGTCGCCGGGTTCGTCACCGGCCCGTAGGTTCCCGAGGCGCCTGCGGCGGTCTTGCCGCCGATCCAGTGGTTGACGATCTTCGTCATGACCGAGAACTCCTTCACAGATGGCGGCGTCGGGTGGAGACGTGCCGTTCGTACAGCTCATGTGCTCCGGCCGCCGGCGGACGCGCCGCGGTGTCGGCCACGGATACATCCCACCAGGACCGGGCCGTCGGACGGGCCCGACACAATGTCGGCCGTTCGGGTCCCCGGGTGGACACTTGGGACCTCGGCGGTGTCCGGGTGACCACGGGGGACCTCGTCGGTCTCCGGGTGACCACCGGGGATCTCGTCGGTGTCCGGGTGACCACCGGGGACCTCGTCGGTCTCCGGGTGACCACCGGGGACCTCGTCGGTCTCCGGGTGACCACGGGGGACCTCGGCAGTCCCCGCGTGGACACGTCGGAGCGCATCGGCCTCCGGGTGTCCACGGGGGACCTCGGCTGAACCTCCGGCGCGGGGCCGTGGCGGGCGGGGAGTCGTCGCTCGCACTTCGCTCCTGCCAAAGCGAAGCGGCCTCCCGCGCCGGAGGCGATCGGGGCCGGGGTGCCGGCGGGGGCGCCCCGGTGGACGTACGGTTCGGTGCCGGTGGTGCCGGGGGTGCGGCGGATCCCGTGGGGGGCGGGCGGTTGGAGCGCGTCCCGCCGGGCCCCGGTGCCCGGCGTCTTCGCCCAGGCGTGGGCGCAGGCGTCGCGGAACCTCGGGTGGAGATCGTCGCGCGGGATCCCGTCCGTGTCCCGACGGGACGGGAACGGCGAGACGAACACGGGGAGTCGGCGCCCGGCCGGTGCCCCGACGGTCATGTCACGGCCCCCGCGGTGAGCGCCGCTTCGATCTCGTCGGGGGTGGGCATCGCGGAGGAGCACTCCAGGCGGGAGGCGACGATGGCTCCGGCGGCGTTGGCGTGCCGCATGATCTTCTCCAGGTCCCAGCCGGCCAGCAGCCCGTGGCACAGGGAACCGCCGAAGGCGTCACCGGCACCGAGGCCGTTGAGGACGTCGACGGGCAGCGGCGGGACCTCGGCCGACCGGCCGTCGCGGTCCATGGCCAGCACGCCCTTGGGTCCCTGCTTGACGACGGCGAGCTCGACTCCGGCGGCGAGCAGGGCGCGGGCCGCGGTGTGCGGGTCGCGCTCGCCGGTGGCGACCTCCACCTCGTCCAGGTTGCCGACGGCGACCGTGGTGTGGCGCAGGGCCTCGCGGTAGAAGGGGCGGGCCGTTCCGGGGTCGGTCCAGAACATGGGGCGCCAGTCGAGGTCGAAGACCGTGGTGCCCGACGTGGCGCGGTGGGCCAGGGCGGTGAGGGTCGCGGTGCGGCTGGGCTCCTCGCTCAGCCCCGTGCCGGTGACCCAGAAGACGCCCGCCTCGCCGATGGCGTCCAGATCGAGTTCGTGGGCGTCGATCTCCAGGTCGGGGGCCTTCGGCCGGCGGTAGAAGTACAGCGGGAAGTCGTCCGGCGGGAAGACCTCGCAGAAGGTGACCGGGGTGGGCAGGCCGGGGACGGAGGTGACCCAGCGGTCGTCGACGCCGAAGTCGCGCAGGGCCTCGTGCAGATAGGTGCCGAAGGGGTCGTCGCCGGTGCGGGTGATCACCGCGGTCCGGCGTCCGAGGCGGGCCGCGGCGACCGCGACATTGGTCGCCGAGCCGCCGAGGAACTTGCCGAAGGACGTGACCTGCGGCAACGGGACGCCGGTCTGGAGCGGATACAGGTCCACTCCGATCCGCCCCATGGTGATCAGGTCGTACGCCATCGCGTTCCCTTCGTACGGCTCGTACGGCTCGTGCGGCCATCGGTCCTGCGGCTCCATGGCTCTCCCCGGTTTCTAGCCCCGGGGAGCAAGCCCTGTCAATGTTTTGTCCGGACATTCGGACGAGAACGTGCCGGTGCCGGTCAGACCCCCGGCACCCGCGCCTGCCGATGACGTTCCGGTCCCGTCGCCCATGCCGGTCCCGTGCGGCGGGGGGAGCGGCAGATCAAGCACGTGGTGGACGGCGAACTGCGCAGCGCGGTGAGCGTGCACGGCATCTACCGGCTGACCCCGGAGTCGGCGGGTGAACTGGGGGCGCTGGTGCGGGAGTCCCACGCCGCGTGAGTCAAGGCACCGCGCCGATGAGTCGGCGTATACCTGTGCGTCACTTTTGTCACGAACGCCCGGATCCTGTCACACGTGTCACACATGCACGGGCCTTCCGTCACACCCGGCCCACAGCCCCTGCCCCGCGCCCGGCCGGTCTCGTTCACCGGTCACGATGCTTGGTGATCGTCGGCGCAGCACCCGGCTCCCCCTGACGGCCGTCCCGGCCGCCGCCGCGGTGCGCGCGGGGAGGTGCGACCCATGACCGACCGACCGCTGTGGTCCTACCGGGACATCGCGGCACACATCAAGGTGCAGCCGGACACCGTACGGTCCTACCGCAAGCACGGCCTGCTGCCCCCGCCCGACCACGTGGAGGCCGGCAAGCCCTACTGGTACGCCGACACCATCCGCGCCTGGGTCGCCTCCCGTCCGGGCAACCGCGGCCGCGGCAACGACTGACCCTCCCGTCGCCCCGCCCGGTGCTCAGTTCCAGGGCTCGATGACCGTCACGCCCGCCCCCGCGGCCGTACCCATGGCCGCGAGGGCGGACGGGACCGCGTCCAGGCCGATGGCGGACGTCACCAGCAGATCGGGGCGGAGCACGCCCGCGCGGACGAGTTCCAGCATCGGCGGATAGGTGTGCGCGGCCATGCCGTGGCTGCCGAGCAGTTCGAGTTCCAGGGCGACGGCGCGGGCCATGGGGACGGATGTCATGCCGGTCGCCGAGGGCAGCAGGCCGACCTGGATGTGGCGGCCCCGGCGGCGCAGGCCGTTCACGGAGGCGGCGCAGGTGGCGGGCGAGCCCAGGGCGTCCAGGGAGAGGTGGGCGCCGCCGCCGGTGAGGTCGCGGACCGCCCCGGCCGTGTCCTCCACGGCCGCCGCGTCCACGCATTCCGCCGCGCCGAACCTCCGCGCCAGGTCGAGGGCCCGGGGCGACACGTCGACGGCGACGACCCGCGCGCCCGAGGCCGCCGCGATCATCACGGCGGACAGGCCCACCCCGCCGCAGCCGTGCACCGCCAACCACTCCCCCGCCGCCACCCGGCCCCGCTGCACCACCGCGCGGTAGGCCGTGGCGAAACGGCAGCCGAGGGAGGCGGCCGTCGCGAAGGACATCCCGTCGGGAACCGCGACCAGGTTCACGTCCGCGTGGTCCAGCGCCACGTACTGGGCGAAGGAGCCCCAGTGGGTGAAGCCCGGCTGGGTCTGCCGCTCGCACACCTGCTGGTCGCCGGCCGCGCAGGCGGGGCAGCTTCCGCAGGCGCAGACGAACGGGACGGTGACCCGGTCTCCCGCCCGCCACCCGGTGACCCGCGCGCCGGCCGCTTCGACGACCCCGGCGAGTTCATGGCCGGGGACGTGCGGCAGCCTGATGTCCGGGTCGTGGCCCTGCCAGCCGTGCCAGTCGCTGCGGCACAGGCCGGTGGCCTCGACGCGGACCACGACTCCGTGCGCCGCGGGCTCGGGGTCCGCGACCTCCCGTACCTCGGCCGGTTCCCCGTACCGCTCGAACACCACCGCCCGCATGACCGGTCCCGCCTTCCGGTGATCATCGCCTCCGGTGGAACGCTATCCCCGGGACTCCACCCCGTCGCGGGCGCCCTCCGTCCACCCGCCGGCCACCCCTCATGGATTTATACCCCCTAGGGGTATAGTGTGGAGAGCGTGGCCCCCCGTGGGCCCCTCAGGACACTTCACGCTCCCTCACATCCCCCAGCCCTCGACGAGGAGTAACGACATGACCTCCCAGACCGACACCCAGGGTTCCGTCACCACCGTCTACAAGGTGAGCGGGATGAGCTGCGGACACTGCGAGGGCGCCGTCTCCGGCGAGATCTCCGAGATCCCCGGGGTCAGCTCGGTGACGGCGGTCGCCTCCTCCGGCGAGGTGACCGTGGTCTCCGCGGCCCCGCTCGACGAGGCGGCGGTCCGCGCGGCCGTCGACGAGGCCGGCTTCGAGCTGGCCGGCACGGCCTGAGCCGGGCGCCGCACCACCCGACGGCGTGAACCGGGCGCCGCACCACCGGGCGCCGCACCACCGGGCGCCGCACCACCGGGCGCCGCACCACCGGGCGCCGCACCACCGGGCGGCGTGAACCGGGCCGTACCGGCCACCCGTTCCCCACGGCCCGGCACGCCACCCGCCCATCCCGGAGTCCCGGACGTTCCTGGAGTACGGACATGACCAGCACCACCGCCACCGAGGCACCGACCGCCGGCCAGCCGGTGGCCTCGGAGGTCGAGCTGCTCATCGGCGGGATGACCTGCGCCTCCTGCGCGGCCCGCGTCGAGAGGAAGCTCAACCGCATGGACGGCGTCACCGCCACGGTGAACTACGCGACGGAGAAGGCCCGGATCACCTACCCGCCGGGCACCGCGGTCGCCGACCTGATCGACACGGTGGTACGGACCGGTTACACCGCCGAGGAACCCGCGCCCCCGCGGGAGGAGACGCCCGCCGCCCCGGAGGCGGACTCCGAACCGGCCACCCTGCGCCGGCGCCTGACCGTCTCCTCGCTCCTCGCCCTGCCCGTCGTCCTCCTGGCGATGATCCCGCCCCTGCAGTTCGACAACTGGCAGTGGCTCTCGCTCACCCTCGCCGCGCCCGTCGTGGTCTGGGGCGCCGCCCCCTTCCACCGGGCCGCCTGGACCAACCTCCGGCACGGCGCGGCCACCATGGACACGCTGGTCTCCGTCGGCACCCTCGCCGCGTTCTGCTGGTCCCTGTGGGCGCTCTTCCTGGGCGACGCGGGCATGCCCGGCATGCGGCACCCCTTCGACCTCACCGTCTCCCGCGCCGACGGCGCCTCCACGATCTATCTGGAGGTCGCCGCCGGTGTCACCGCCTTCATCCTGCTCGGCCGCTATCTGGAGGCCCGTTCCAAGCGCCGCGCGGGAGCCGCCCTGCGGGCGCTGCTGGAGCTGGGCGCCAAGGACGTGGCCGTACTGCGATACGACGAGGGCGAGCGCGAAGCGCTCTCGGCCGAGGGCGGTGGCGGGAGAGGGGTGGGCGGGCGCGAGGTGCGGATACCGGCGGAGCGGCTGGCCGTGGGCGACCGGTTCGTCGTGCGCCCCGGAGAGAAGATCGCCACCGACGGCACGGTGCTGGAGGGCGTCTCCGCCGTGGACGCCTCCATGCTGACCGGCGAGTCCGTGCCCGTGGACGTCACCGTCGGCGACACCGTCACCGGCGCCACGGTCAACGCCGGTGGGCGGCTCGTCGTCGAGGCCACCCGGATCGGCGCCGACACCCAGCTCGCGCGGATGGCGAAGCTGGTCGAGGACGCGCAGAACGGCAAGGCGCGGGTGCAGCGGCTGGCCGACCGCATCTCCGGGGTCTTCGTCCCCGTGGTGCTGCTGATCGCGGCCGGCACCTTCGGCGTGTGGCTCGGCGCCACGGGGGACACCGTCGCCGCGTTCACCGCGGCCGTCGCCGTGCTGATCATCGCCTGCCCGTGCGCCCTCGGACTGGCCACGCCGACCGCGCTGATGGTCGGCACCGGGCGCGGCGCCCAGCTCGGCATCCTCATCAAGGGACCCGAGGTCCTGGAGTCCACCCACCGCGTCGACACCGTCGTCCTGGACAAGACCGGGACCGTCACCACCGGCCGGATGTCCCTCCAGGCGGTGTACGCCGCCGAGGGCACCGACGAGCGGCTGCTGCTGCGGCTCGCGGGCGCCCTGGAGCACGCCTCCGAGCACCCCGTCGCGCGGGCGATCGCCGCGGGCGCCGAGGAACGCGCCGGGACGCTGCCGGCGGCCGAGCACTTCGAGAACGTCCCCGGCCGGGGCGTCCGCGGGCGCGTGGAGGGCCACGAGGTGGCCGTGGGGCGGCTCTTCGGGGAGCTGCCGCCGGAGCTGGCACGGGCCCGCGAGGAGGCCGAGCGTGACGGGCGTACGGCCGTCGTGGCGGGCTGGGACGGGGTGGCACGCGGTGTCCTGGCGGTCGCCGACGCCGTGAAGGAAACGAGCGCCGAGGCGGTGCGCGAGCTGCGCGCCCTGGGGCTCACGCCGGTGCTGCTTACCGGTGACAACCGGACCGTGGCCGAGGCGGTGGCGCGGAGCGTGAGCATCGACGAGGTGATCGCCGAGGTGCTGCCCGAGGACAAGGCCGATGTCGTACGGCGGCTGCAGGGCGAGGGGCGCGGTGTCGCCATGGTCGGCGACGGCGTCAACGACGCGGCCGCGCTGGCTGTCGCTGATCTGGGTCTCGCCCTGGGCACCGGCACGGACGCGGCGATCGAGGCGGGCGATCTGACCCTGGTGCGCGGTGATCTGCGGGCGGCGGCGGACGCGATCCGGCTGTCCCGCAGGACCCTCGGCACGATCAAGGGCAACCTGGTGTGGGCCTTCGGCTACAACGTCGCCGCGCTGCCGCTGGCCGCCGCGGGGCTGCTGAACCCGATGATCGCCGGTGCCGCGATGGCCTTCTCCTCGGTGTTCGTGGTGACGAACAGCCTGCGGCTCCGGGCGTTCCATTGAGGTCTCGAAGTTGGGGTTACCCCTGGAGTCCGATACGACCCTCACATAAGCTCTTCACAAGGCTCGCGCATCATCCTTACGCTTGAGTCCCGTTGAGTGGTTTGCGGGCTCTTGCGCATCAAAGGGTCATATGCGAGAGACGCAGATCACAGCGATCTGAAGGTAACCATCGAAGGGGTTCGAAGGTCTAAGTTGGCGATGTCGGGCAGCGTCTTGGGGGGCGCTTCCTGACATCTGGGGAATGTCTTGGGGGACTTTCCCCGGGTGATTGCGTTGCCGGGGCACGTACCAGCGGGAAGCTTTGAGCGGCCCTCCCGAACGTGCGCTGTCCCGGCAGACCGCATACCGACGAGTGCGGCGGGTTCCCTCCGCGCTCACACAGCGATTCAGGCGCTGTTCTCACAGACGCCCGGCCGGATCCCGTGGGGGGAATCCGCACCGGGACATGGGAAGGCGCCCTGGTTCGTCGGCCCGTGGGGGGACCGGCGCCGGGGCGCCTTCTTCATTCGCCTCTGACCTGACGGCCACCGCATGCGCCTGCGTGAAGGCGCTTTCCGTGGCCTGAGACCACCGCATGCGCCTTCCTGACCGAAGGTCCCGCACGCGCGTCCCTCACCGCAAGGCCCCGCACACGACCTGCGTGTACGGGGCCCGGCGTTGCGGCTCGAAAGCGGGGTCAGCGCTCCTCGACCGGGACGAAGTCCCGCTCGACGACGCCCGTGTAGATCTGACGCGGGCGGCCGATGCGGGAGCCCGGCTCCTTGATCATCTCGTGCCACTGGGCGATCCAGCCCGGCAGACGGCCCAGGGCGAACAGGACCGTGAACATCTCGGTCGGGAAGCCCATGGCCCGGTAGATCAGGCCGGTGTAGAAGTCGACGTTCGGGTAGAGGCTGCGCGAGACGAAGTAGTCGTCGGAGAGCGCGTGCTCCTCCAGCTTCAGCGCGATGTCCAGCAGCTCGTCGGACTTGCCGAGGGCGGACAGCACATCGTGCGCGGCGGCCTTGATGATCTTGGCGCGCGGGTCGAAGTTCTTGTAGACCCGGTGGCCGAAGCCCATCAGGCGGACGCCGTCCTCCTTGTTCTTCACCTTGCGGATGAAGGAGTCGACGTCACCGCCGGCGTCGCGGATGCCCTCCAGCATCTCCAGCACGGACTGGTTGGCGCCGCCGTGCAGCGGGCCCCACAGGGCGTTGATGCCGGCGGAGATCGAGGCGAACATGTTCGCCTGCGAGGAGCCGACCAGACGGACCGTGGAGGTCGAACAGTTCTGCTCGTGGTCCGCGTGCAGGATCAGCAGCTTGTCCAGCGCGGAGACGACGACCGGGTCGAGCTCGTACTCCTGCGCGGGGACCGAGAAGGTCATGCGCAGGAAGTTCTCGACGTAACCGAGGTCGTTGCGCGGGTAGACGAAGGGGTGGCCGATCGACTTCTTGTAGGCGTAGGCCGCGATCGTCGGAAGCTTGGCGAGCAGGCGGATCGTCGAGAGGTTGCGCTGACGCTCGTCGAACGGGTTGTGACTGTCCTGGTAGAACGTCGACAGCGCCGAGACCACCGACGACAGCATGGCCATCGGGTGGGCGTCGCGCGGGAAGCCCTTGTAGAAGTTCTTGACGTCCTCGTGCAGCAGGGTGTGCTGCGTGATCTCGTCCTTGAACGCGGCCAGCTCGTCGACGGTCGGCAGCTCGCCGTTGATCAGCAGGTACGCGACCTCCAGGAAGGTGGAGCGCTCGGCCAGCTGCTCGATCGGGTAGCCGCGGTACCGGAGGATGCCGGCCTCGCCGTCGAGATAGGTGATCGCGGATTTATAGGCGGCGGTGTTGCCGTAGCCGCTGTCCAGCGTCACCAGACCGGTCTGGGCGCGGAGCTTCCCGATGTCGAAGCCCTTGTCGCCGACGGTGCTGTCGATCACCGGGTAGGTGTACTCGCCGTCGCCGTACCGCAGTACTACAGAGTTGTCGCTCACGTCTTCCCTCACCGACGTAGTGCCTCATCTTCGAGGTGCCCTGACTGTCTCTACCATCCCCCACTCGGCTCAGGTGAGTGCACTCGGGGTCGCCCATCGGGCCTATTGGCGGCACTCAGTGCCGCCAACTTGCCCATCCTGCCCCCTGTGTTCCCCATCCGGAAGGGCTCTGTGACCTTTACGACTCGTTTGATCGATCATTTTTTGATGCCGGGTTCCTCACCGTGGTGGCGGGGCCCTCCCAGAGCCGGGAACCGGAGTGCCGGGAGCCGGCGAGGCGGAAGTCCAGGGCCGTGCAGCGGCGGCCCGCCGAGACCGTGCGCACCGCCTGTCCGATCGCCTTGCGGGAGCCGACGAGGACGACCAGCCGCTTGGCCCGGGTGACCGCCGTGTACAGCAGGTTGCGCTGGAGCATCATCCAGGCGCCCGTGGTCACCGGGATGACGACCGCCGGGTACTCGCTGCCCTGGGAGCGGTGGATGGTGACGGCGTAGGCGTGCGCCAGCTCGTCCAGCTCGTCGAAGTCGTACGGCACCTCCTCGTCCTCGTCGGTCAGCACCGTCAGGCGCTGGTCGACCGGGTCGAGCGAGGTGACCACGCCGACGGTGCCGTTGAAGACCCCGTTCTTCCCCTTGTCGTAGTTGTTGCGGATCTGGGTGACCTTGTCGCCGACGCGGAAGACCCTGCCGCCGAACCGCTTCTCGGCGAGATCGGGGCGGCCCGGGGTGACGGCCTGCTGGAGCAGCCCGTTCAGGGTGCCCGCGCCGGCCGGGCCCCGGTGCATGGGGGCCAGCACCTGCACGTCCCGGCGCGGGTCGAGGCCGAACTTCGCCGGAATGCGCCGGGCCGCCACGTCCACGGTGAGCCGGCCGGCCTCCTCGGTGTCGTCCTCGACGAAGAGGAAGAAGTCCTTCATGCCGTCGGTGACCGGGTGCTGCCCGGCGTTGATCCGGTGCGCGTTGGTGACGACGCCGGACTGCTGGGCCTGCCGGAACACCCGGGTGAGGCGGACGGCGGGGACCGGGCCGCCGTCGGCCAGCAGGTCCCGGAGCACTTCTCCGGCGCCGACGCTGGGCAGCTGGTCGACATCGCCGACGAAGAGCAGGTGGGCGCCCGGCGGTACGGCCTTGACCAGCTTGTTGGCGAGGAGCAGGTCGAGCATGGAGGCCTCGTCGACCACCACCAGGTCGGCGTCGAGCGGGCGGTCCCGGTCGTAGGCGGCGTCGCCGCCGGGCTTCAGCTCCAGCAGACGGTGGACGGTGGACGCCTCGGCGCCGGTCAGCTCGGCCAGGCGCTTGGCGGCACGGCCGGTCGGGGCGGCGAGGACGACCTTGGCCTTCTTGGCGCGGGCGAGCTCCACGATGGAGCGGACGGTGAACGACTTGCCGCAGCCGGGGCCGCCCGTGAGGACGGCGACCTTCTCGGTGAGCGCCAGCCTGACGGCCGCCTCCTGCTCGGGGGCGAGCTCCGTGCCCGTACGGTTCTTCAGCCAGCCGAGCGCCTTGTCCCAGACCACGTCCCGGAAGGCGGGCATCCGGTCCTCCTCCGTGCGCAGGAGGCGCAGCAGCTGGGCGGAGAGGGCGACTTCGGCGCGGTGGAAGGGGACGAGGTAGACGGCGGTGACGGGGTCGCCGCCCTGCGGGTCGGGGACCTTCTCCCGGACGACTCCGGGGTCCTCCCCCTCCTCCGGCTCGGCGGCCAGGTCGGCGAGGCACTCGATGACCAGGCCGGTGTCGACCTGGAGCAGCTTCACCGCGTCGGCGATCAGCTTCTCCTCGGGGAGGTAGCAGTGCCCCTGGTCGGTGGCCTGCGACAGCGCGTACTGCAGGCCCGCCCTGACCCGGTCCGGGCTGTCGTGCGGGATGCCGACGGACTGGGCGATCTTGTCGGCGGTGAGGAAGCCGATGCCCCAGACGTCGGCGGCCAGCCGGTAGGGCTGGTTCTTCACCACGGAGATCGAGGCGTCGCCGTACTTCTTGTAGATGCGCACCGCGATGGAGGTGGAGACCTCGACGGTCTGGAGGAAGAGCATGACCTCCTTGATCGCCTTCTGCTCCTCCCAGGCGTCGGCGATCTTCTTCGTCCGCTTGGGACCGAGGCCGGGGACCTCGATCAGCCGCTTCGGCTCCTCCTCGATGACCTGGAGGGTGTCCAGCCCGAAGTGCTGGGTGATGCGGTCGGCGAAGACCGGGCCGATGCCCTTGACCAGGCCGGAGCCGAGGTAGCGGCGGATGCCCTGGACCGTGGCCGGCAGCACGGTCGTGTAGTTCTCGACGTGGAACTGCTTGCCGTACTGCGGGTGGGAGCCCCAACGGCCCTCCATCCGCAGGGACTCGCCGACCTGGGCGCCGAGCAGCGCGCCGACGACCGTGAGCAGGTCACCGGCGCCCCGGCCGGTGTCCACGCGGGCGACCGTGTAGCCGTTCTCCTCGTTGGCGTAGGTGATCCGCTCCAGGACGCCTTCGAGGACGGCGAGGCGGGGTTCGCCGGGGGCAGTGGACTGGTTGGGCATGGTTCGACGGTACCGGCGGGGTGCGACAGCCTGCGCGGGCTATCGGTGCGTCTTGAGGGCTTCGAGGAAGTGGGCAAAGACGTCGGCGGGGAAGGTGAGGGTGGCTCTGAGGGGGTCCTTCGAGTCTCGTATGCCTATGCGGGTGGGGCTATCAGCGATCTCCACACAGGAGTCGCCGTCGCCGGGACCCGAGTAGGACGACTTCCGCCAGTTCCCGGGGATGTCCATGGAGTGCTCACAGCTCCTTCGCCAGCCTGTGAATGAAGTCGCGCGACCGCTCGGGAGCGAGCGACACCGCCTCCACTTTATGAAAGAGCGTTCGAAACGCGGCAAGCTGGGCTTCCGAATCGATGAAGGTCGCACCGTGCGGCCCGTCTCGCACCACAGTGTCCAGTCGGGGTACGGCGCCTCCCGCATACGTCATGGCGCTCCCGGCGCCGGCGAAGCCTTCCACATGGAAGGGGATGACGCGGACGGTGACGTGCTCCGACTCGGAGAACTCCAGGAGGCGGACCAGTTGGGCCCGTGAGGTGGCCCGGTCGTTCACCATGATGCGCAACGCAGCCTCGTGGATGACCGCCTCGTACGGCGTCGGCCCTTCGAGGACCGCCTTGCGTTCCATCCGATGCCGGACCCGCACCTCGAGTTCCTCTTGCGGGAGTTCGGGGACGCGGTAGGCGAAGACCGCGCGGGCGTAGTCCTCCGTCTGGAGCGGACCGGGGATGTACAGGAACTGGACCTCGCGCAGGAACGTGGCGTGGTGCTCCAGTTCGGCCAGGTCGAGGAACGGCGTGGGCAACCGTTCCCGGTACTCTTCCCACCACCCACGTGTTCGATCGGTCGCCATCGCCACCAGGGCGTCCACGAACGCCTCGTCCGTACACGCGTAGTGAGCCGCGAGGCGGCGCAGACGCTTCTCGCTCAGGCCGGCGAGGCCGGTCTCGATCTGGCTGATCTGCGGGGCGCTCACCCCGAGCAGTGCCGCCGCCTCGCGGGCCGTGAGGCCTGCCGCGTCGCGGAGCCTGCGCACTTCGACCGCCAGGCGCACCTGACGTGCCGTCGGTTCACTCCTCAGTACCATCGCCCGTTTCTCCCAACGCACGCTTCGGCGTGACTCGTTCGAGGGGCAGAGTATGCGATCGACTTACAGAACTTAAACCTTTATCCCTACCGTCGGTGACGTGACGCACACGGTGCGGAACCGGAGTGCCGGAAGCGGACCGCCGCGTCCTGCCATGACGCCTGCGGCAATGACACCGAGCCCTCCCTCAACCCCCTTACGCGAATGGAGTCGACGCATGCCCGAGAACGAGCCCTGGGAGTACTCCCTCCTCATCCCCAACGACCTTCGCGCCGTCACCATCAGCCGCCGCACTCTCCGGCTGATCCTCACCATGCACGGGCTGATCCGTCTTGTGGACGTGGCCGAACTGCTCGCGACGGAGTTGGTCTCCAATGCCGTGCGGCACACCAAGGGCCCCGCCGCCCTCCGCGTGCTCTGGCTCCCGCCCGGCACGCTGCGGATCGGGGCGTGGGACGCGGACCCCGAACCTCCGGTGCCTCCGGTGCCTCCGGTGCCTCCGGTGCCTCCGGTGCCGCCGGTGCCGTCCGACGGGAGGGAGGAGGTGGAGGACGGGCGGGGACTGGCGCTGGTGCGTGCTTGTGCCGACGTGTGGGGTTGGCAGCCGCTGGCCAGGCATGGCAGTCAGGGCAAGTACGTGTGGTGCGAGCTGGGTGCCGCTTAGGGCGTTGGAGGCGTGACCGTTGGGGCCGCCCGCTTCTTGGTCAGTGTCGTGCTTCCGCGAGCCGCGTCAAGGGCGCTGCGTTCCGCTGCGCTGCACTCCGCGTCGCCTGCGGCGATGGCCCTTCGGGCCACCCTTGACTCGGCTCGCTCCAGCACGGGGGAGAAGCGAGCGGGCGGCCGGGGGAGGAACGGGGGCCCGGGCAAGTCTGCGATCAACCGTCGGCTGCGTGAGTCGGCCGGGGTTTGCGGTGCGCGGTCGCGCCTCGCCCGCACGCCGGGCCGGCTCAGCGACGTACGGCCGGTGGCCGGTACCTGGTGGTTGGTGGCCGACGGCCGGTGACTGGCGGCCGGCACCTGGTAGTTGGTGGCTGGTGGCCGGCGGCCGGTGACTGGCGGCCGGTACCTGGTAGTTGGTGGCTGGTGGCCGGCGGCCGGTGACTGGCGGCCGGTTCCTGGTAGTTGGTGGCTGGCGGCCGGTGACTGGTGGCCGGTACCTGGTAGTTGGTGGCTGGTGGCCGGCGGCCGGTGACTGGCGGCCGGTTCCTGGTAGTTGGTGGCTGGTGGCCGGCGGCCGGTGACTGGCGGCCGGTACCTGGTAGTTGGTGGCTGGTAGCTGCTGCCGGGTGGGGACGGCTGGGGTTGGGATTTAGGGGGTGGGGCTCGGGGGGCGTGGGTCGAGGGGGCGAGAGCATGGATTCACGGGACCGTGAGGCCGCCGATGGGCATGCAGTTCGGGGCGGCGGGGAGCATACGACCCGAGGGTGGGAGGTGGTCGCGGAAAGCGTGAACACTTCGGCCCCAAGTGTTCACGGTTTTCGAAGGGGGCCGGAGGCCCGGAAGGCCCAGAGGGTCGCAGGGGCCGGAGGGTCGCAGGAGCCGGACGGTCCCAGGGGCCGGAAGGCCGGAACGCCCGGACGGTCGCAGGAGCCGGACGGTCGCAGGCCCGGAAGGCCGGAAGCCCGGAACGCCCGGACGGTCCCAGGAGCCGGACGGTCCCAGGCCCGGAAGGCCGGAAGCCCGGAACGCCCGGACGGTCCCAGGCCCGGAAGGCCTGGACGGTCGCAGGCCCGGAAGGCCGGGGCCGGGAAGATCGGGGCCCGGAAGATCGGGGGCCCGGGGTTCGCGGGCCGGGCGAGAGGTGACGAAGCCCGTCTGACGTGTGCCGCCATTCGCCCGCCACGCACTCATCCAGCCACCGGCCGGCCGGCCGTTCGCCGCTGAGCCGGCCCGGCGTGCCGGCGAGGCGCGACCGCGTACCGCCGTCACCGGCCGGCCACGCAGCCGACGGTTGATCGCAGACTTGCCCGGGCCCCCGTTCCTCCCCGGCCGCTCGCTCGCTTCTCCCCCGTGCTGGAGCGGGCCGGGTCAAGGGTGGCCCGAAGGGCCATCGCCGCAGGCGACGCGGAGTGCAGCGCAGCGGAACGCAGCGCCCTTGACGCGGCTCGCGGAAGCACGACACTGACCAAGAAGCGAGCGGCCCCACGGCCACCGGACCACACACGGCGCCATGACCGGCCCCCGCCGCACCCGAACCCCGCCTCACCGCACCCCGCCGCACCCGCACCCCGCCGCACCCGCACCTCCGCTCCGGTCACGATCGGATATCGGCCACCCCCACACCCCTTGCGTCCACCTCGTGTAATCGATTCCAATCCCTCGTGTAATCGATTCCACGAGGAGGTGGAGCGGCGATGGCGAGCATCAAGGACGTCGCTGCCCAGGCGGGGCTCTCCGTCGCCACGGTCTCGCGCGTCCTGAACGACCATCCGTCGGTCAGCGAGGACGCCCGCAGACGCGTGCTGGCCGCCGTCCAGACGCTGGGCTACCGCCCGAACGCCCTCGCCCGGTCGCTGCGCACCGACCAGACCCGCACCCTCGGCCTGGTCATCAGCGACGTGATGAACCCGTACTTCACCGAACTGGCCCGCTCCGTCGAGGAGGAGGCCCGCGCGCTCGGCTACAGCGTGATCATCGGCAACGCCGACGAGCGGCCCGAACTCCAGGACCACCATGTACGGACCCTGCTGGACCGCCGGATCGACGGGCTGCTGGTCTCCCCCACCGACGGCGGCTCGCCGCTGATGCTGGACGCCGCCCGCGCGGGCACGCCGATGGTGTTCGTCGACCGGTGGATCCCCGGCGTGGACGTGCCGGTGGTCCGCTCGGACGGGCAGGCGGCCGTGCGGGACCTGGTGGCACACCTGCACCGAATCGGGCACCGCCGGCTCGCGATCATCGCCGGCCCCGCCGCGACCACCACCGGCCGGGAACGCGTGGACGCCTTCCGCGCGGCGCTGCGCGAGCACGGGCTGGAGCTGCCCGGCACCTACATAGGCCAGGGCGACTTCCAGGCCGGCAGCGGCCGCCGGGTCACCGACGGCTTCCTCGACCTGGCCGAGCCGCCCGAGGTGGTCTTCGCCGCCGACAACCTGATGGCGCTCGGGGCGCTGGACGCCGTACGCGCGCGCGGGCTGCGGGTGCCCGACGACATCGCGCTGGCCGCGTTCGACGACATCCCCTGGTTCGTGCACACCGACCCGCCGGTCACCGCGATCGCCCAGCCCACGGGCGCGCTCGGGCGGGCCGCCGTGCGCGCGCTGGTCGACCGCATCGAGGGCCGGCCCGGCGCGTCCGTCACCCTCCCCGCCCGGCTCGTCGTACGCCGCTCGTGCGGCGAGCCCGTGCCCCCACAGTCCCCGTCCCCCGTACGAAGGAGTACGCCGTGAGCAACCCGGACGAGTTGCTGCGCATCGAGGGCATACGCAAGACCTTCCCGGGCGTGGTCGCCCTCGACAACGTCGACTTCGACCTGCGCCGGGGCGAGGTGCACGTCCTCCTCGGTGAGAACGGCGCGGGCAAGAGCACGCTGATCAAGATGCTCTCCGGCGCCTACACACCCGATGCCGGCCGAATCCTGGCCGGTGGCGAGGAGGTGCGCATCCACGGTGCGCAGGACTCCGAGCGGCTCGGGATCGCCACCATCTACCAGGAGTTCAACCTCGTCCCCGATCTGACGGTCGCCGAGAACATCTTCCTCGGGCGGCAGCCGCGCCGCTTCGGGATGATCGACCGCAAGACGATGGAGGCCGAGGCCGCCGTGCTCCTGGAGCGCGTCGGCGTGCCCGTGTCGCCCCGCGCGCGGGTGCGCGACCTCGGCATCGCACGACTGCAGATGGTCGAGATCGCCAAGGCGCTCAGCCTGAACGCGCGGGTGCTCATCATGGACGAGCCGACCGCCGTGCTGACCTCCGAGGAGGTCGACAAGCTGTTCGCCATCGTGCGGCGGCTGCGCGCGGACGGTGTCGGCATCGTCTTCATCACCCACCACCTGGAGGAGATCGCCGCCCTCGGCGACCGGGTCACCGTCATCCGGGACGGCAGGAGCGTCGGCCAGGTGCCCGCCTCCACGCCCGAGGACGAGCTCGTACGCCTCATGGTGGGGCGGTCGATCGAGCAGCAGTACCCGCGTGTGCGGCCGGAGACCGGCGACGCGCTGCTCCGGGTCGAGGGGCTCACCCGCGACGGCGTCTTCCACGACGTGAGCTTCGAGGTGCGCGCCGGTGAGGTCGTCGGCATCGCGGGGCTGGTAGGGGCCGGGCGCACGGAGGTCGTCCGGGCCGTGTTCGGGGCCGACCCGTACGACAAGGGGGCCGTGCTGGTCGACGGCACGACGCTGCGCCGCCACGACGTGGGCGCGGCCATGGCGGCCGGGATCGGGCTCGTGCCCGAGGACCGCAAGGGGCAGGGGCTCGTCCTCGACGCCTCCGTCGCGGAGAACCTCGGCCTGGTCACCCTCAGGTCCGCCACCCGCGCGGGGCTCGTCGACCTCAAGGGACAGCACGCGGCCGCCGCCCGGATCGCCGAGCAGCTCGGCGTGCGGATGGCGGGCCTCGGGCAGCACGTGCGCACGCTGTCCGGCGGCAACCAGCAGAAGGTCGTCATCGGCAAGTGGCTGCTGGCGAACACCAAGGTGCTGATCCTCGACGAGCCCACGCGCGGCATCGACGTGGGCGCCAAGGTCGAGATCTACCAGCTCGTCAACGAGCTCACGGCCGGCGGCGCCGCCGTCCTGATGATCTCCAGCGATCTGCCCGAGGTGCTCGGCATGAGCGACCGGGTGCTGGTGATGGCGCAGGGCCGGATCGCGGGCGAACTCCCCGCCGACCGGGCCACCCAGGACGCCGTGATGGCACTCGCCGTCGGCACCCCCGCCGGGTCCGGGGACCACCACACCGCCGGCCCCGAAGACGACACGGCCGACACGGCCGGCACAACCGACAAGGAGACCCCCCGTGGCCACTGACACGCTCAAGAGCTCGACGGGCGCGGGTGGCGCCTCGGGCGGTCTGCGCCGCCTGCTCCTCGACAACGGGGCGCTCACCGCGCTCATCGTCCTGGTCATCGCCATGTCGGCGCTGTCCGGCGACTTCCTGACGGCCGACAACCTGCTCAACGTCGGCGTCCAGGCGGCGGTCACCGCGATCCTCGCCTTCGGCGTCACCTTCGTGATCGTCTCCGCGGGCATCGACCTGTCGGTCGGCTCGGTCGCCGCCCTGTCGGCCACCGTGCTGGCCTGGAGCGCCACCTCACAGGGCGTGCCGGTCGTCCTCGCGGTGCTCCTCGCCATCGCCACCGGCATCGCCTGCGGCCTGGTCAACGGCTTCCTCGTCTCGTACGGCAAGCTGCCGTCGTTCATCGCGACGCTGGCCATGCTGTCGGTGGCGCGGGGTCTGTCCCTGGTCATCTCGCAGGGCTCCCCGATCGCCTTCCCGGACTCCGTCTCGCACCTCGGTGACACCCTCGGCGGCTGGCTGCCCGTACCGGTGCTGGTGATGGTCGTCATGGGGCTGCTCACGGCGTTCGTGCTGGGCCGGACGTACATCGGCCGCTCCATGTACGCCATCGGCGGCAACGAGGAGGCGGCCCGGCTGTCCGGGCTGCGGGTGAAGAAGCAGAAGCTCGCCATCTACGCGCTGTCCGGCCTGTTCGCCGCCGCCGCGGGCATCGTGCTCGCCGCCCGGCTGTCCTCCGCGCAGCCGCAGGCCGCGCAGGGCTACGAGCTGGACGCGATCGCCGCGGTCGTCATCGGCGGCGCCTCCCTCGCGGGCGGCACCGGCAAGGCGTCGGGCACCCTGATCGGCGCGCTGATCCTGGCGGTGCTGCGCAACGGCCTCAACCTGCTGTCGGTGTCGGCGTTCTGGCAGCAGGTCGTGATCGGTGTCGTGATCGCGCTGGCGGTGCTCCTCGACACGCTGCGCCGCAAGGCGGGGGCCACCCCGGTGGCGGCCGGCACGTCGAGCGGCGGCGGGAAGAAGCAGGCGGCGACGTACGTGCTCGCCGCGGTGGTCGCGGCGGCGGTCGTCGGCGCGATGTCCTTCCTGCACAACGGTTCGTCGGCGGCGAAGACCGAGCGGATCGGCCTGTCCCTGTCGACCCTGAACAACCCGTTCTTCGTGCAGATCCGGGCCGGCGCGCAGGAGGAGGCGCGGAAGCGGGGCGTCGACCTGACGGTGACCGACGCGCAGAACGACGCCTCCCAGCAGGCCAACCAGCTGCAGAACTTCACCAGCGGCGGCCTCGGCGCGATCATCGTCAACCCGGTGGACTCGGACGCGGCCGGCCCCTCGGTGCGCTCCGCCAACACGTCCGACATCCCCGTCGTCGCCGTCGACCGGGGCGTCAACAAGGCCGAGACGGACGCGCTGGTCGCCTCCGACAACGTCGCGGGCGGCAGGCAGGGCGCCAAGGCGCTCGCCGAGAAGCTGGGCGGCCGGGGCACCATCGTGATCCTCCAGGGCCAGGCCGGCACCTCCGCCAGCCGCGAGCGCGGCGCGGGCTTCGCCGAGGGCCTGAAGGACTACCCGGGCATCGAGGTGGTCGCCAAGCAGCCCGCGGACTTCGACCGCACCAAGGGCCTCGACGTGATGACCAACCTGCTCCAGGCCCACCCGGACGTCGACGGCGTGTTCGCCGAGAACGACGAGATGGCGCTCGGCGCGATCAAGGCGCTCGGCTCCAAGGCCGGCACGTCGGTCCAGGTCGTCGGGTTCGACGGCACGCCGGACGGCCTCAAGGCGGTCGAAGCGGGCACGCTGTACGCGTCCGTCGCGCAGCAGCCGAAGGAACTCGGCAGGATCGCGGTGGACAACGCGCTGCGCGCGGCCGAGGGCGAGCAGGTCAGCGAGACGGTGAAGGTTCCGGTGAAGGTGGTCACGAAGGAGAACGTGGCCGGCTTCGGCGGCTGACACCGGCGAGAAGACCCGGGGCGGGGCGGTCACGACGACCGCCCCGCCCCACACGACCACATGACCACGTGGGGAGCCACTTCATGTACGACTACGACCTGCTGGTCGTGGGTTCGGCCAACGCCGACCTGGTGATCGGTGTCGAGCGCCGGCCGGGCGCCGGGGAGACGGTGCTCGGCTCCGACCTGGCCGTCCATCCGGGCGGCAAGGGCGCGAACCAGGCCGTCGCGGCCGCCCGGCTCGGGGCCCGTACGGCCCTGCTGGCCCGGGTCGGCGACGACTCCCACGGCCGGCTGCTGCTGGACTCGCAGCGGGCGGCCGGTGTGGATCCGGTGGGCGTGCTGGTGGGCGGGGCGCCGACCGGGGTCGCGCTGATCACGGTGGACCCGTCGGGCGACAACAGCATCGTGGTGTCGCCGGGCGCCAACGGCCGGCTGACCCCGGCGGACGTACGGGCGGCCGCGAGCCTCTTCCACGCCTCCCGGGTGGTCTCCGCGCAGCTGGAGATCCCGCTGGAGACGGTCGTGGAGGCGGTGCGGAACCTGGCGCCGGGCAGCCGTTTCGTGCTGAACCCGTCCCCGCCGCGCCCGCTCCCGGCACAGGTGCTGGCGGCCTGCGATCCGCTGATCGTCAACGAGCACGAGGCGAAGGTGATCCTGGGCGACGCGGCCGGTGCGGGCGACGGGCCCGAGGACTGGGCGCGGCTGCTGCTCGCGAAGGGGCCGCGCTCGGTGGTGGTGACGCTGGGCGGCGAGGGCGCGCTGGTGGCGTCCTCGGACGGCGTCGCCCGGGTCCCGTCCGTCGCGGTCCACGCGGTGGACACCACCGGCGCGGGCGACGCGTTCACCGCCGCGCTGGCCTGGCGGCTGGGCGCGGGCGAGCCGCTCGCCGAGGCCGCCGCCTACGCGGCCCGGGTGGGCGCGGCGACGGTCACCAGGCAGGGGGCGCAGGTGTCGTTCCCGACGGCGGCGGAGGTCGCGTCCCTGCGCCGCGCCCGCCCGGAGGACGACCCCCGGGCCCCCGTCCGGGGGGCGGACAGCGCCTTCGGCGCGGGTCCGGAAGGCGGCGCTCGGTGAAGAAGCACGGGATTCTCAACCGGCATCTCGCCGGCGCGCTGGCCGAACTCGGGCACGGGGACGGGGTGCTGGTGTGCGACGCCGGGATGCCGATACCCGACGGGCCGCGCGTGGTGGACCTGGCCTTCCGGGCCGGGGTGCCGTCCTTCGCCGAGGTGGTCGAGGGGCTGCTGGCGGAGCTGGTGGTCGAGGGCGCGACGGCGGCGACCGAGGTGCGGGAGGCCAATCCGGCGGCGGCCGGGCTGCTGGCCGGCCACTTCCCCGGCCTGCGCCTGGTCCCGCACGAGCGGCTCAAGGAGCTGAGCGCCGGCGCGCGGCTCGTCGTCCGCACCGGCGAGGCACGCCCGTACGCGAATGTGCTGCTGCGCTGCGGAGTGTTCTTCTGAGGCGACCGGCCGTACGGACTGCGAGGAAGTTTTCGAAGGGGCCCGGTCCGTCGACCGGGCCCCTTCGGCCCCTCCCCGTCAGAACCCCTCAAGTCCCCCCCGGGTCCCCTCCCAGAAGTCCTGACACCGAGTACGACCCGCGAGGTGCGGGGAGGGTTGCACGGTCTCTCCGGGATTTTTCCGGCGCCGGTTCCCTACGATGTCCTCCCGGGCAGGATGCGGCCGTCCGGTACGCGTTGGGGGCGTGGGGCGATGCTGGTGCAGGAGTTCCGGACCGAGGTGGTACCGCCCGCCGAACGGTGGGATCTGTGGCAGGACGTGGCCACGCGCACGCATGTGCCCAACCTGATGCGCAGTGAGCGCAGCGACGACTTCGACGCCACGATGCGGGTCCTGCCGCTCGGGGATCTGCAGATCGCCGAGCTGAGTCTGCCGCACCTGGACACCGCGCGCACACCGCGGACCATCCGGCGTTTCGACCCCGAGGTCATTCAGCTCAACTGCCAGCTCGTCGGCGACGGCGGGCTGGCGCAGGACGGCACCGAGGCGGTGTTCCGGGCGGGGCACCTCATCATGGCCGACACCAGCCTTCCCTACGACGTCCGGATCAACGCGACGTCGGAACGGTCCACGACGGTGGTCGTCAGCCTGCCCCGGGCCCGGCTGCCGCTGCCGCCCCGCACGGTCCGGCGGCTGCTGGCCGTGCCGGTTCCGGTGGACCGGGGCATGGGCGGCACGCTGTACCGCTGGCTGGCCGACGTCGCCCGGCGGGCCGACGAGTTCACGGAGGCCGACGTGCCGACGCTGGCCTCGGTGACCACGGACCTGCTCGCCGCCGTGCTCGGCGGCTGCGTGGACTCGGAGGACGCGCTGCCCCCGGAGTTACGCCGGCGCGCCCTGTACACCCGGATCCGGGACCTCATCGACCGGAACCTGGGCGATCCGTCCCTCTCCCCGGCCACCGTCGCGGCCGCGCACGGCATCTCGGTGCGCCATCTGCACCAGCTGTTCGCGGCGGAGGGCGAGGCCCCGGCGGCCTGGATCCGTCACCGCCGCCTGGAGCGCTGCCGTCGTGACCTGGCCGACCCCCGGCTGCGGGGCCGCTCCGTCCAGTCCATCGCCGCGCGGTGGGGCTTCACCGACCCGGCCACCTTCAGCCGGGTCTTCCGCCGGGTGTACGGGGTGACACCGACGGACCACCGCCATCACCACGGGAACCGGTAGGTCCGAGTTCCGTTGTTCCGCCCGGCTCCGTACAGGTTCCGTCCCTGTTCCGTCCCTGTCCCTGCCCGTTCCGTCCCTGTTCCGTCCTGCGGGAATCGACAAGATCCCTGCACGGACCGTCAAGGATTCAAGCTTTCGGCTGCCGCATGCTGGTGCGTGTGCACGGTGGGGGCCGTGCACTGCGGGGAAACAGGGGGAAGCAGCGTGCGGTGCCGGCGAACGTCGGCGTCCGATCCGGCACCGCACAGCTTGCGCCCCGCGCCGGGCCCGTACGGACTGCGCCCCGTACCGGGCCCGCGCTGCGTGCGCCGCACCCCAACCGCTCAGGACGGCGTTGGAGAACACTGATCCTTCCGGGGACAAGACCGTTGATTCGCTGGGACATTGCGGACATCGTCGTCGGCGGAGCACACTTCGAGGCAGATACACAACGCTGTGTCGTAAACGGCAGGCGGTACGCCATCGGACCCCATGACCGAGCATTTTCGGCCAGCACCTGGATTCGTTCAAATAGACCGTGCCGAGTACACGGCTCTCAAGCACATCATGGGCACCCAGGGAGACATGAGTAAGCTACAGACCATGTTCAGTGGAGCGCCTCGTATTCGGGAGAACCCAGAGGCTGCACAAGAGGCGCTGACCGTCTACCGGAAGCACATCTCGCGATGTACCACTTGACGGTTCGCGACAGTGACGCACCAACACGCCTGCCCGTGATTCTCGCCGAGGTGTTCCGTGTCGCACTGGAACAGACAGACGTATCGGCAGATTCGGAGTGGGAGGACCGGAACTGGGATGCTGTCGTCACGTGCGAGTACGAGCGCCTGCAGGGCGACTTGGACTGGTCCTTCAGCATCTACGCAGCCAACGAGGTCGAGCTTCGGCCGACAGAGGCGGAGCTGGCCTCGTCGGTGGCCCAGCGCCTCTCTGCACCGGTTTTCACGTCCTGGGACGGCAGGTTCCCGTGGGTCCGCCGCGCAGCCCTGCCGGACGGCTCCTTCACGCTGGCACGGGTCCTGCAACCAGAGGACGACAGCCCCGCCTACGTGATCGACGCCGCAGAGTCGAGGATTCCGGGGCTTCCGAACGTTCCCGTGATGCAATTCCCGGAATCAGTACACGCATGTGATTCTCACACCCCGATCACCGACTCGATGAGGTGCACCGGCGCCTCACCGAGCGATGGCGGACTGACACTCAACTGAGGAGACCGAGCAACAGGCAGGCCCGGCCGACGACGGGACCCGCACCCCGTGAGAGGTGCCAGCAGGACGAGGACGGTCGGCCGACGAGAAGGTGGCGTCTTGATGACCACACGTAGAAGTGCCGCAAGGACATCGGCCGTTCAGGCCGCGACGTGTCTTCCAGAAGGGTCACAGGAAAGGCAGAGCGGGATCGACATGATCGGTCTCGATCTGAGTGGGGCGGATCTCTCCGGCGGTGTCTTTCACGAGTCCTGGTTCACCGATGCCAAGTTGGTCGGGGCCAGGCTCGTCGGCGTGGATCTCTACCGGTCCGACGCCGAAGGGGCCGACTTCTCCGGAGCCGACCTGACACGGGCGTCGTTGGTGCGTGTCAACCTTGATGACGCGGTGTTCCGGGGGGCGGTTCTCGACGGCGCCGACCTGGTCAAGGTATCGCTGTACGGGGTCGACGCCTCGGCCGCCTCACTTCGGGGAACCCGCCTCATGGGTGCCTCACTGATCGACGTCAACTTCTGCGGATCGGACCTTTCCGAAGCGGTCGTCCAGGAGAACACGTTCAAAGTCACCGTGGACGAGAAGACCAACGTCACGGGAATGTCCGGCACCGTTTTCGGCCCTGTCCACATCATCGGTCGGGATGGCCAGAAGGAGATCGGCGGTGTGGTACGTGTCGACGGTGACGCCGACCTGGTGGGCGGGGAAGCGTTCCGCGAGGTCCAGGGCCTGGGCGAGCGTCGAGACCACGCACCGGTCGGAGGCGAACATGGGGTGGAGCGGCTCGATGGCCAGCTTCACACCGTGGTCCTCGGCGTAGGGGCCGAGTCCGGCGAGCGCGTTCGCGATGCGTTCCCGCGCACCGTGCCGCCGTCTCGGCGAGTCCTTGTCCGACGTGTATGGGCGTCGGTCGTGTCCCCGGCGTGTCCAGATCCGGTCACACCGCGATCAACGGCGTTGCTCCCGCGACGCGTTGTGCGACAGCATGTTCGAACAGTTCTGTGATGCGTAGGTGACGCACGGGGGTGACACACGTGAAGTTCGACATGGGGTCGACGACCCTGTCGGATCTGGGGAAGAACACGGTCGGTTCGAGCACCGACCTGGGCACGCTGATCCGCATGCTCATCCAGGCGGCCGAGCCGCTGGAGGGGAAGTTCAACGGCTCCGGCAAGGTCGCCTTCGACTCCTTCAAGACGCGTGCGGACGAGATCACCGCCGCGCTGAACGAGTCGCTCGGCGCGATCCTCGAGGGCCAGGGCAGTATGGACACCGCGTTCACCACCGGTGAGACCGAACAGCACGACAACGCCCAGAAGAACATGGGCGCGGCCAACTTCGACGCGGCCCGCTTCGGCGCGCGCTAGACCCATCGGGACAGGGGCCGACAACCACAGGGGGTTTTGACGATGGGCCAGAATCTGGACCGCCGCTCCTACGACACCGGCGCGTCGAGCGAGGTGCAGGGCGGCTTGCAGGGAATCGTCGGGCAGTTGGAGCGCGTGCTGGCCGACCGCGACAAGGCCGTGAAGGCCGCCATGGCCGACTTCCAGGCCGACGGGGTTTCCGAGGAGTACCACGGCAAGGAACTGCGCTGGAACCGCGCGGCCAACGAGGTGCGCAGCATCATCCAACTGGTGCGCACGACTCTCGAGGACAACGACGGGACGGCCCAGTCGACGCTGGCGAAGGCGCGGGCGGCGGTCGACAACATCGGCTGACGCGGGCGCGTCGGCGGGACGACGGCACACGGGAGTACGGGGATTCCAATGACGGGGTGGGACATCTCGCCGTCGGGCGTGCAGCACGTGCTCACACAGACGGCGAAGGCGGCCGAGGGCCTCTCGGACACCGGGAAGGCCCTTCAGGAGACCATGCCGAGCGCGGCGAAGTCCGCCGGCACGATCCAGCAGGGCGGCGTGGAGAAGAGCGGGGTCCAGGGGCCGGTCGCGGCGGCACTGGGCGAGTTCTTCACCGCCTACCAGGAGAAGCTGATGTACGTCGCGGTGCGCACGTCGAACTCACTCGACGGGGCGGCCACCGCGACCAACGCGTACGTCAAGGGTGACCTGGACATGGCCGCGCAGGCCCAGGCGAACGCACTGAAGGAACCGAAGATCGACCTGCCGGGGGCGGGCGGGCAGGGGGGCCAGTGAGCGCGGACCTCATCGATCCGCAGAACATTCCGCAGTTCACCGGCGACCTGGAGCAACTGGGCATCGACTCCATGCTCCTGGCGGCGGAGGCGCTCGTCTTCCGCCAGTCGGGATCGGACGTGCACACCCGGTTCCAGGGGCTGTCGGCGTGCTACACCGCGCCGGAGGCGGAGCAGCTGTTCGCCACGACGGCGCCGGTGGCGGCCAAGGCCGACGAGTTCGCCGACGATCTGGAGCAGGTGGCGGCGGCCCTCGGCTCGTACGAGACGGAGATCCAGCCGCTCGTGGCCCGGCTGAAGAGCCTCAAGCGTCGTGCGGAAACCTTCCGGCAGCAGATCGCGGGAGACGACGACTGGCGCGAGGACGACGACAACGTCCAGCTCAACAACGACCTGGTGCACGACGTCAACGTCACCACGGCGGCCTTCTGGCAGGCGGAGATCACCTGCCACAACAAGATCACCGCGCTGGTGGGCGGCTCGACGCTGATCATCGAGGACGGTGCGCAGAAGCGCCTACTGAAGCGCGGCACCAGTACCTACGGCTTCACCGCCGACCTGCTGAACCAGTCCGAGGAACTGCCCTGGGGCAAGACCGTGGAGAAGGAGCGGCACGGGCTCGACTGGCTGGGCCACCAGCTGCTGGAGGTCGGCAAGGGCTTCGTCGTCGACGGGGTCTGGGGCACGATCCGGGGCCTCGGAACCCTCGTCGGCGTCGACGGCTGGGACGCGGCGGGCGAGGCCTGGAAGGGACTCGGCAAGCTCGCGACCGGCGTTCTCATCACCGCGATACCCGTGGCCGGAGTGGCGTACTGGCAGATGCCCGAGGACAAACTGCCCTCCTACCTGCGCGACTCCCGCACCACGGTCAAGGAGGTGGGCAAGGCGCTGGTCGCCTGGGACCAGTGGGGTGAGAACCCCGCACGGGCGGGCGGCGCGGTCACGTTCAACGTCCTGACGACCGTCTTCACGGGAGGCGCCGGAGCGGCGGCGAAGGGCGGCGCGGTGGCCCGCACGGTCGGCGCGCTCGGCAAGACGGCCCGGCTCGTCGATCCCATGACGTACCTGGGCAAGGCCGCGAAGTTCGGCACGGTCAAGGTCACCGACCTGTTCGCCGGCCTGCGGGGCGTCCACGCGGGCGCCTACGACGACATCCTCGCCGGAACGGGGCGCGTCCAGCCCGACGGCAGCGTGGTGCGGGTCGCCGACGACATGCCGGTCATCCGCGACAACGTGGTGGAGTGGCCGGACGGCACCCGGCTGAACCTGGACGACGGCTCGGTCGTCCGCGCGGACGGCACGGCGGCCCCGGCGAAGGTGGAACTGTCGGCGGCGGACCGGGAGTTGCTGGAGCGGAGCCTCAGGCATGACGAGCCGGTGCTCGTCAGCGCGGGGGATGACGCGATGGCGTCGTCGGACAGGAGCGGCAACAGCCCCGCAGACACTCCTGCCACTCACGAGGGTCCCGCACACTCGACGCCTTCTGAACACAACTCGGCCGCGACCTCTCAGTCGTCAGGCGGAGGAAATGGCGGCGTGCCAGCTGGATCGGGGCACGAAGCTCCCAGGCACGGTGGACCAAGTGACAACGGACCATCGGACGCCTCAGCAGGGCAAGCACCACTCCCGGCGCGCGCGAATGAGCCCCTTCCAGAGCTCACACCGCAGGAAAGGGCGGATCACTGGGACCACTTGGAAAGGGTCGAAGGCCGAAGCCCGTCCGAGTTCGACGAACTCCAACGAGACCCCGACAAGAACGGCGGTATCTCCGAGCCTTCCAAGGACGAGGCCCGGGTCGGTCTGGATCTCCGGGAACAGGGACGTCTTCCGGACGACATCCAGCGTCCCACGGAGGCAGATCGCGGCGAGTTCTACTCACCCAGCACCGACAGATATTACGACATCAAGGGTGTCCACTCCGACTGGCCCCCCTTCAACAACGTGCGTGACAAGTCCCAGCCCTTCAAGGGCGCATACAACCCTGCCAAGAACGACCGCTGGGTCAAGAAGCTGGAGGAGCAAATCACCCAGAGGCAGCGCATAGTTATTCTTGATGTGCGGAACGCAAACCAAGCGGCGATCGACGACATCAAGTCCATCGTCCGGAAGAATGGCTGGGAAGACGATGTCATCTGGTACCCGTGAGCCCTGGATTCCCCCCAAGGCCCCGCCCAACCCTCTAGCCGCAACACGCCTTGAGGAGTGGCTTTCGCAGGGTGGCACAGGTGGACTCGACGTGATCGGTCTCGATCTGAGTGGGGCGGATCTCTCCGGCGGTGTCTTTCACGAGTCCTGGTTCACCGATGCCAAGTTGGTCGGGGCCAGGCTCGTCGGCGTGGATCTCTACCGGTCCGACGCCGAAGGGGCCGACTTCTCCGGAGCCGACCTGACACGGGCGTCGTTGGTGCGTGTCAACCTTGATGACGCGGTGTTCCGGGGGGCGGTTCTCGACGGCGCCGACCTGGTCAAGGTATCGCTGTACGGGGTCGACGCCTCGGCCGCCTCACTTCGGGGAACCCGCCTCATGGGTGCCTCACTGATCGACGTCAACTTCTGCGGATCGGACCTTTCCGAAGCGGTCGTCCAGGAGAACACGTTCAAAGTCACCGTGGACGAGAAGACCGACGTCACGGGAATGTCCGGCACCGTTTTCGGCCCTGTCCACATGATCGGTCGGGATGGCCAGAAGGAGATCGGCGGGGCCGATCTGGAGCGATGGCTGCGGGAACGTGGCGCCGATGTGCGTGTGCTGGAAGGTCGGAGGTGAACGGGTTGTCGATCAGTGTGTTGCGACCTCCGCTGGAAGGTAGTCACCCCGATCCGGACACGCTCCGGGAAGAATGGAACGAGGACACGCTCAAGGACGTGGAACAGCTCCAGGAGTGGCCTCAGGGTTTTGGCATAACCTTCAGCAGCGCCTTGCCCACCGCCAAGCTCCAGTGCTCCCTCGACCCCACCGCCGACAAGCTGGAGACGTGGGAAGCCTGGGTCATGGCGATGCAGGTCGGGTCCGCCCTGTTCGCCTCGGCGACCGCTCCCGAGGGCTCCACCGTCGAGTGCGTGATCGGCCACGAGGTGCGGACGATCCCCGCCGTGGGGATCACGCATTTCGTGGATGCGGGTACCTGGCTGGAGGCCTTCTGGCTGGCGGTCGTCTGCCGGGACCAGGCGCGGATGACCCAGTTGTGCGAGGTGCCGGTCGAGACGCTGCGGGCCTCCGGCGCCGTCTTCGAGGAGTACATCTACCACTGGGTCGACGCCCTCCAGACGTACTGGCTGGAGCGGCCGGGACTCGGGGACAAGCTCGTCGCCGCGTTCGAGGGGACCGACCCGGACCGGCTGCGTTTCCTCGACCGCGAGACCATGCTCAAGGTCCTGTATCCGCCGATCAATCTGTGCTACCGCTTCCTCGGCCGGGACCCGGACCAGTTCAACGAGGCCCTGGTACAGGCGCTCGAGCTGCACAAGGAGTACTGGACGGCGAACGAGGAGCGCCAGGAGACGAGCGACGGAGACATCCCCCTCGCCGTCCTCGCCCTCACCTGCCTCGCCCACGACGCCGGACGGCCCGTCGAGGTCGAGTCGGAGTCCCCACGTGACACGAGGTGAGCGAGCGGCATGACCGCCCAGGACTACGACAGCCAGCTCCTGGAGTCCGTTTCCGTGCGGCGACGGCGGTTGCGGGACGCCCTGTTGTTCGGGGCGCGGCGGCAACGGCGTGCCGCGGACGAGCGGATGGGCAAGGTACTCGCCGGCATGGTGATCGCGGCCGTGCTGTGCGCGGGGTGTGTGGGGTGGTCGTTCGTGTCCCACCGGCTGATCGGGCAGAGCAGCCCGTACTCTCCCGGCGTTTCTACGCCTTCCGGTAGTCCTACAAGCCGGTGATAGGTTCGCGAACGTGATGTCTACGGGGGCCTTGAGCAGGGAAACGGCCGGGGGGCCGAAGGTGTTGAGCCGGGTCACGCTCGTCGGTGAGCGGCGCCGCGTCGACCTCGTGCTTCCGGCGCGGGAGCCGGTCGGGCTGCTGCTGCCCGAGATCATGCGGTTGCTGGACGACCGCGCGGAGGGGCGGCCCGCCTCGCGTCAGCTCGTCACGGTGGACGGCTCCGCGCTCGATCACGACAGCACACTGGAAACGGCGGGCGTCCGCGACGGCGCCGTGCTGCGTCTCGTCCGCGCGGAGGACGCCCCGCCCGCCCCCGTCGTGCACGACGTCACCGACGTGGTGGCGGAGGACCTCGGTCATCGGGCAGGGGTGTGGGGGCCGGCCGCCCGGCGGGTCACGTCGGGTGTCGCGAGCGTGGGTTGGGTGATCGTCGCCGCCCTGTTCGCGCGTGCGCGGTACGACGACTCGGTGGTCGCCGGCGCGCTGCTCAGCGCCGCCGGTGCGGCCGCGGTCGCCGGCGCGGTCCTGGGGCGGGTGCGCAGGCACGGGCTCGCCGCGACCCTGCTGTGTGCCGCCGGCGGGCTCGGTGTGCCGGGCGTGTGGAGCCTGGTCGACGTCGTCGGCGGGTCCTCGGCGGGCGCTCTGCGGCTCGCCGGGGTGGCCGCCGTCGGCGTGCTGGTCCTCGCGCTGCTCGGGCTGTTCACGCCGCTGGGGCGGGGCGGGGTCGTGGGCGCCGGTGCCGTGGCCGTGACCGCCGTCGGCTGGGAGGCCCTCGTCGCCCTGCAGTCCGGCGCCGGGACGGCGGAGCAGCAGGCGCGGGTCGGGGCCGTTCTCGGCGTCGTCTGCGTGGTGGTGCTCGGGGTGCTGCCCCGGCTCGCGCTGATGGCGTCCGGGCTCTCGGGGCTCGACGACCGCCGGGCCGGGGGTGTCTCCGTCAGTCGCCACCAGGTGTCGGCCGCCCTTGCCGCCGCCCATCGCGGTCTGGTGCTCGCCACGGTCACCGTGGCCGGGTCGGCCGCCGTGGCCGCCGTACTGGCGCTGCGGGACCCTTCCGTGTGGACGGTGCCGCTGGCCGCGCTCGTCGCGGTGGTGCTGGCCCTGCGGGCCCGGGCGTTCCCGCTGGTCGCCGAGGTGGTCGTCCTGCTGGCCGCCGCGGCGGGCGTCGTCGTGCGGTTGCTGACGGTGTGGGCGGAGCGGTCGTCGGCCGCGGCACCGCTGGCCGTCTTCGCCGTGCTCGCGGTCCTGCCGCTCGTCGTGCTCGCCGTGCAGCCGGCCGAACATGTACGGGTTCGGCTGCGGCGGGCCGGTGACCTGCTCGAATCGGTGGGGGTCATCGCGCTGCTGCCCCTGCTCGTCGGCGTGTTCGGTGTGTACGGGCGACTGCTCGACACCTTCGCTTAGGAGGCACGGCCGCATGACGCAGGGGGAGCAGAGGCGCGAGCAGCCGCCGGCGGGCGGCGGGGACTGGCAGCGGGACGTGCTGCGGGAGCTGGGCGGCGGCGCCGGGGGAAACGGCCGTGCGCGGACCGGTACCGGTGACGGCAGCGGGGCGCCCCCGGTGCGGCCCGGCGAGCCCACGCTGCGGCTCGTGCACCCCGCGCCCTCACGGCCCCCGGTCACGACGGCGACAGCGGCAGAGACAGCGGGCGGGGACGGTGACGCGTCCGGCCCGCAGGGCCGGCACCACCGCGACGAGCGCGGTCCCGCGGCCCCGGAGCCCGTGTCCGGTACCCGGGCCGCCGACGAGCCGGCCCCCGAGCGGCCCGCGACACCCGCCGTCCCCGCCCGTGACCCCCGCCTCCCCGCGTCCCCCGCCCCCGAGTCCTCCCCCACCCTCGACCCCCGTCTCCTCCTCGCCCTGGGACGCCCCCTGCACGGCGACTCCGTGACCCGGCGCACGGGCAGGGCCCTGCGTAAGCTCACCTCGTCCGTGACCCAGGACGTCGCCGAACGGACGCGGATCGCCCGCGAGTTGCAGCAGCCCGTGACCACGGGCCGGGTGGTGGCGGTCACCTCCATCCGTGGCGGCGTCGGCAAGTCCACCGTCTCCGCGTTGCTCGGGCGCACCCTCAACCACTACCGGCACGACCCGGTGCTGACCCTGGAGGCGGACACCGCGCTGGGCACCCTGCCGGTGCGCATGGGTGCGGAGGCGGTGCGCTGGACGTGCGCCGATCTCGCTCCGATCCTCCACCCGTCCATGCAACTGACCGACGTCACCGGCTATTTGGTGCCGGTGTCGGACGGCGGCTGGCTGCTGCCCGCGAGCCGGGGGCAGGTCGGTCCCCCGCTCGACATGACGTCGTACCGGAAGGTGACGCTGGCGCTGCGCCGCTACTTCGCCGTGACCGTGGCCGACTGCGAGACGCTGCCCGGCGAGGTGGCCCGTACGGCCATGGACACCGCGCACGCCCGGGTGGTGGTCGCGCCGACCACCGCGGAGGGCGTCGGCGCCACCCGTCAGGTGCTGGACTGGCTGGCACGGCTGCCGCATTCCGCGCTGGCCACGACGGTCGTGGCGCTGGTGTCGAACACCCCCGACACGCTCCTCGACGACAAGACGGCCGCGGGGCATCTCAAGGAGGCCGGTGTCACCGTCGTCACCGTGCCGTACGACCGTCATCTGGCCGGCGGCGGCCCCATCCGCACCGATCTCCTGGCGCATGCCACGCAGCAGGCCGTCCTGCGGCTGGCCGCCGAGGTGATGGGGCGCGCGGTGAGGGTGCGATGAGCATCCGGCCGGTGCGCCCCGGCCCGTGCCCGCCCCTCCTCCGCCATCCCCCGTCCCGCCCCTCCTCCGTCACGACCCGCTCCGGAGTAGCCCGCCCGTGACCCTGAGAATCGTCCACCGGCCCGCCCGCAGCACCCGCCCCCTGGAACCCGCCCGGCCCCGTACGGTCGAGGCGCCGCCCAACCTGCCCGAGGGGAAGACCGGCAACGCGGCCACCGCCCTGCTGCCGATGGCCGGCGTCATGGGGTCCGTGGTCATGATGACCGTGATCCGCAACAGCCGGTTCGCGGTGGTGGGCGCGATCGTGCTGGTCTTCGCGCTGCTGGGCGCGGTGGCGCTGTTCCTGTCGCAGCGCGGCAAGGCGCAGCGCACCCGGCGCACCCAGCGTGAGCGCTACCTGGAGTACCTGGAGGAACTGCGGGAGGAACTCGGCGCCGCGGAGCGGCGGCTGCGGGACGCGGAGCGTGAGCTGAACCCGCCGCCGGAGGCGCTGTACGACCTGGTGCGGGACCCCGCCCGGCTGTGGGAGCGGCGCCGCCGGGACGCCGACTTCCTGCGGGTGCGGGCCGGTCTCGGTGACGTGCCGGTGCAGGAGCCGGCGATCCAGCAGAGCGGCGCCGGCGGGGTGCTGACGCCGCCGGACCCGTTCATGCTCAACGAGGCGCGCGCCCTGCAGCGCCGGTTCGCCACGGCCGCGGACGTGCCCTTGACCGTGCCGCTGGACCGCGCCGGGAACGTCAGCGTCGTCGGCGCCCGGGAGGACGTCCTGCGGGTCGCCCGCGCCCTGCTGGTGCAGACGGCGGTGACGCACGCTCCCGACGACGTCGCGCTCGCCCTGGCCGTGCCCGGCGAGCGGCTGGCCGAGTGGGAGTGGGCGAAGTGGCTGCCCCACGTGCTGGATCCGCAGGCGCACGACGGTCCCGTGGCCGCCCGTCGCATCGCGCCCGATCTCCGGCAGCTGGCCGGACTGCTCCGGCACGAGCTGGGCCGGCAGTCCGCGTACGCGGCGGAGGTGCGGCGCGGGCTCGCCGACCGGAACGCACTGCGGCTGGCGGGCCGGCTGCTGGTGGTCGTCGACGCCCACGGCGAGCCGGCCGCGGAACTCCCGCGCCCGGACTCGGCGGTCGGCCTGCCGGACATGGGGGTCACCGTGCTGCACCTCCTCCAGGAGCAGGTCCACGAGCCGGACGAGGTGAGCGTGCGCATCACCGTCCACGGCGAACGGATGGTCGTCGAGGACCTGCGGCGTACCGGCGCCGAGGGCACCACCGCACCGGTCACCGCCGCCGAGGGCACCGTCGACCCGGTCACCGCGGCCGGGGCGGAGGGCATCGCCCGGCTGCTGGCCCCGCTGCGGCTGTCGCCGGAGTCCGCCGCCGAGGGAAGCCCCGTCACCGGGCCGGTCGACTTCCCCGCGCTCCTCGGCATCGCCGATCCCGCCGACCCGGACCTGTCCACCCTGTGGAAGCCCCGCGGCGAACGCGACTTCCTCCGCGTGCCCATCGGCGTCACGGACCGTCATGAACCGGTCCTGCTGGACCTGAAGGAGTCCTCCCAGCTCGGCATGGGCCCGCACGGACTGTGCGTGGGCGCGACCGGTTCGGGCAAGAGCGAACTGCTGCGCACCCTCGTCCTCGCCCTGGCCGCCACCCATTCCCCCGAGCAGCTGGCGCTCGTCCTGGTCGACTACAAGGGCGGCGCCACGTTCGCCCCCTTCGCCGGACTCCCGCACACCGCCGGAATGATCACCAACCTGGAGAACCAGGCCGGTCTCGTCGAACGCGTCCACACCAGCCTCGCCGGCGAGGTCACACGCCGCCAGCAGGTCCTGAAGGACGCCGGCAACGTCGCCGACATCGGTCACTACGCCGAGCTGCGCGCGACGCGGAGGCCGGACCTCGAACCGCTGCCGCACCTGTTCGTCGTCATCGACGAGTTCGGTGAACTCCTCACCGCGAAGCCGGACTTCATCGACCTGTTCCTGTCCATCGGCCGCATCGGCCGCTCCATCGGCGTCCATCTGCTGCTGTCCAGCCAGCGCATCGAGGGCGGCAGGCTCAAGGGCCTGGACACCTATCTGTCGTACCGGCTGGGCCTGCGGACCTTCTCCGCCGACGAGTCCCGCACCGTCCTCGACACCACCGACGCCTTCCATCTGCCGCCCCTGCCCGGATTCGGCTACCTCAAGGTCGACACCTCCACCTACGAACGGTTCAAGGCCGGGTACGTCTCCGGCGCCCACCGCGGCCCGACGGTGCGCGAGCAGCGGGGCGAGGAGCCGCTCGCCCTGCCCTACCCGGCGTACAACACCGCGGAGCGGACCGAGGAGCCGGCGGAGGAACCCGCCGCCACCCGGCGGGAGACCGGCCCGACCGTCCTGTCCCTCATGGTCGGCCGGCTCACCGACGCCGCCCCCGCCGTGCGCCGTGTCTGGCTGCCCCCGCTGCCGGACGCCGTCACCCTGGACGCCGCCGCCGGACCGGCCCGGGTCTCCGAGCACGGACTGCACCTGGCGCGCGCCACCGGCGGGATGCGGGTGCCGCTCGGCGTGCTCGACGACCCGGCCCGTCAGTGGCAGGGCCAGTGGGTGCTGGACCTGACCACGGCCGGCGGCCACGTGGCCGTGATCGGCGGCCCCCAGTCCGGCAAGACCACGCTGCTGCGGACCCTCGTGCTGTCCCTGGCGGTCACCCACACGCCCCGCGACGTCGCCGTGTACGGCCTGGACCTGGTCGGTGGCGGCCTGTCGGCGACGGCCGCCCTGCCGCACGTCGGCGGGATCGCCGTCCGGGCCGACCGCGAGCGGGCGGCCCGGACGGTGGCCGAGGTGCGCGCCATGCTCGACCAACGGGAGACGGTGTTCCGGGAGCACGGCATCGACTCCGTCGACCAGCTCCGCCGGCTCCGCGCCCAGGGCCGGCTGCCGCAACTCGGCTCCACCGACGTCGTCCTCGTGATCGACGGCTTCGGCGCGCTGCGTGACGACTTCGCCGACCTCGACGAGCCGGTCGCCGACCTGCTGAAGCGGGGCGGCGGCTACGGCATCCACGTGGTGGCGGGCATGCTGCGCTGGAACGACGTACGCATCGCCGGCCAGTCGCTCTTCGGCACCCGCGTCGAGCTGCGCCTCAACGACCCCGCCGACTCCTCCGTCGACCGCAGGCTCTCCGAGACCCTCTCGCCGGACGTGCCCGGCCGGGTGCTCACCGACGGCAAGCTGTTCGCGCAGGCCGCCCTGCCCCGCATCGACGGCTCGCCCACGACCGGCGACCTGGGCCCGGCCCTCGACGAGGCGGTCCGGACCGTCCACGCCACCTGGCACGGCGAACCCGCCGCCCCGGTGCGGGTGCTGCCGGCCCGGCTGCCGGCGACCCGGCTGCCCTCGCCGGCCGCCGAGCCGCGGCGGATACCGGTCGGCCTCGACCAGGACGCGCTCGCCCCCGTGCTGCTCGACCTCTTCGGCGGCGACCAGCACCTGCTGGTCCTCGGCGACAACGAGTGCGGCAAGACGAACCTGCTGAAGCTGATCGTCGCCGGGCTCGTCGAGCGGTACTCCGACGACGAGCTGGTCTTCGGTGTCTTCGACCCGCGCCGCGGCCTGCGTGGCGTCGTCCCGGAGCCGTACCGGGGCGGCTACGCCCACAACGCCGCGCTCGCCGCCGCCCTCTCCACGGGCATCGCCGCCGAACTGCGGAAGAGGATGCCGGAGACCGCCGACCCGGACGCGCCCGAGACCGGCGAACCCGCTTTCCGGGGCCCGCGGATCGTCATCCTCGTCGACGACTACGACATCCTCACCACCGCCGGCCAGCAGCCCCTCGCACCCTTCCTGCCGTACGTCTCCTCCGCGCAGGACATCGGCCTGCACTTCGTCCTGGCGCGCCGCACCGCGGGAGCCTCCCGCGCGCTGTACGAGCCGCTCCTGACCACCCTGCGCGAGACGGGCACCACCGCCCTGGTGATGACCGGCGACCGCACCGAGGGACAGCTCTTCCCCGGCCTGTACGCCTCCGCGCAGCCGCCCGGGCGCGGCACCCTGGTCCGCCGCGGCCGGCAGCACCGCCTCGTCCAGACCGCGCTCGCCGGAGCCGAAGAGGAGGAGCAGTCGTGACCAAGGACGTCATCGCCCTCACCCCGAAGATGCCGGACACCTGGGCCCTGCTGGCCGGCCTGTACGCGGGCGGGCCCGAGGCGGCCGTGACCGCCGGGTCCGCGGGCGCGGTGCTGCGGCTGTGCGCCCCGGACGGCAGGCCTCTGGTGTCCGTGGAGGCCCCGCTGCTGGTCCAGGTCCCCGGGGAGGCCGAACGGCTGCTCGGGCAGGACGTGCCCGTGCCGTTCTGGTGGACCGAGGCCCGGGCCTCCGGCGCCGTGCCCGAGGCCGAGCGGCTGGCGGGATCGGTGTGCGGGCGGCTCGCCCTGCTGCTGGGCGGCAGCACCTGGCCCGAGTCGGCGGCGGGTACCGGGGTCGTGGACGTGCGTGCGGCCGTCGCGCCGGACGACGGACAGCCGGTCGTGGACGTCCTCACCGACAGCACGGCCGTCGTCCTGTCCGACCGGCCCGTGCTGGCCCTGACCACCTGGCTCTCCGAGGTGCTGCGCGACACCTCCGAGTCGGACCGTGCCCTGCAGATCGTCACCCCGCCGCACGTCCGGCTCAGTGCCCCGGCCCGCGCCACCCTCCTCCAGGTGCCCAACCGCTGGGTCGTCCAGGACCCGGCACAGGGCTACTACGACGGCCTGTCCGGGGCGGTGCTGCGCTGGCAGGACGGGACGTTCACGCCCGCGCTCGGGGAGGACGGCACGGCCTCGGTCGCCGAGGCGTTCGGCCGGACATCCCCGTCGAGTGACCGGCAGTTCGTCGTGGCGTTCCGTACGACGCTCCCCGCGCACGAGGACACCGTCCTGGGGGAAGCGCTCGAGACGGCCTGGCGTGCGCTCACCGGCTCGGCGCCGGCCGGCTGGGGCACCGCGGAACCGGTCAACCTGCCCTGGTCGCCACGTCGGCTGACCGGCCTGGCTCGTGACCGGGCCCCCGAGCCGACCCATCTGATCGTGACGGGACACCCCGACCGGCCCGCGCTGGCGTGGATCCGGGTCACGCGGACCACCGCCGGTGTCGAGCAGGACGTGACGCTCACCCTCGGGTACGGGGAGGGTGAGGAACCGCCCCTGGAGGCGATCGCACCCCTCGCCGGGAACCTCGTCGCGGAGCACGGCCTGACGACGATGCTGACCTCGGTACGGCGGGCCTCCCGCGACCTCACCACGGCGCCCGTGCTCCAGCCGCCGCCCGTCCCGGTCGCCTTCACCCTGGGTGCGCGGGACGTGCGGGCCATCGGCCTCACCCATGCCCGTCGCCCGCCCGTCGCGGTACGGCCGGTCGTCCTGGGGCCCGCCTCCGGGCCGGCCCTGCACTACCCGCTGGGCGACGGGTCGGACGCCGGTGCCCTCGTCGAGCTGCGCCGTCTGGCGGCGCATCTGCGGGCCGGTGTGCCGGGTTCGGGAGCGGAAGCCTGACGGCACGCTCCGCGCCCGGGGTACGTGCGCCCGGCCACACCGTGTCCGCACGCACGTACCCCGCGCCTCAGCGCGCGGCGGCCCTCACCCCGCGTGCTCCACGAAGCGCGCCGCCGTCTCGGCGAGCACCTCGCGCCCGTCCCGGGCCCACAGCGCGTCGTTGAAGAGCTCGACCTCGATGGCGCCGGTGTAACCGGCCGCCTCCACGTACCCCTTCCACTCCCGCATGTCGACCGCGCCGTCGCCGATCTGGCCCCGGCCGTTGAGGACGCCCTCGGGCAGCGGGGTGGTCCAGTCGGCGAGCTGGAAGGTGTGGATGCGGTTCTGGGCGCCGGCGCGGGCGATCTGCGCGGGCGCGGTGTCGTCCCACCAGATGTGGTAGGTGTCGACGGTGACGCCGACCTGGTGGGCGGGGAAGCGTTCGGCGAGGTCGAGGGCCTGGGCGAGGGTGGAGACCACGCACCGGTCGGAGGCGAACATCGGGTGCAGCGGCTCGATGGCCAGCTTCACCCCGTGCCGCTCCGCGTACGGGCCCAGCTCCGCCAGGGCGTCCGCGATGCGTTCCCGGGCGCCGCGCAGGTCCTTGGATCCGGCCGGCAGGCCGCCCGAGACCAGGACCAGGGTGTCGGTGCCCAGGGTGGCCGCCTCGTCGACGGCACGGCGGTTGTCGGCCAGCGCGGCGGCCCGCTCGCCGGCGTCGATCGCGGTGAGGAAGCCGCCCCGGCACAGCGTCGTGACCGCCAGGCCCGCGTCGCGCACGAGCTTCGCCGCCGCCTGAACGCCGTACGCCTGGACCGGCTCGCGCCACAGGCCCACGCCCGGCACGCCCAGGTCCCGGCAGACGTCGACGAGTTCCGGCAGGGACAGCTGCTTGACCGTCATCTGGTTGATGCTGAAGCGCGCGAGGCCGGTCACGGGGTCACTCCGTACAGGTGCAGCAGGGTCCTCATCCGTTCCTCGGCGAGCTTGGGGTCGGGGAACAGGCCGAGGCCGTCGGCGAGTTCGTAGGCGCGGGCGAAGTGCGGCAGGGAGCGGGCCGACTGCAGGCCGCCGACCATCGTGAAGTGGCTCTGGTGGCCCGCCAGCCAGGCCAGGAGGACCACGCCCGTCTTGTAGAAGCGGGTCGGGGCCTGGAAGAGGTGGCGGGAGAGTTCCACGGTGGGGTCGAGGAGGGCGCGGAAGCCTGCCGTGTTCCCCGTGTCGAGCACCCGGACCGCCTCGGCGGCCAGCGGGCCCAGCGGGTCGAAGATGCCGAGCAGGGCGTGGCTGAAGCCCTGGTCGTCGCCCGCGATCAGCTCGGGGTAGTTGAAGTCGTCGCCGGTATAGCAGCGCACCCCCTGCGGGAGGCGGCGGCGCAGGTCGATCTCGCGCTGGGCGTCCAGGAGCGAGACCTTGATGCCGTCGACCTTGTCGGGGTGGGCGGCGATGACCTCAAGGAAGGTGCCGGTGGCCGCGTCGAGGTCCGTGGAGCCCCAGTAGCCCTCGAGCGCCGGGTCGAACATCGGGCCGAGCCAGTGCAGGATCACCGGCTCGGCGGCCTGGCGCAGGAGGTGGCCGTAGACCTCCAGGTAGTCCTCGGGGCCGCGCGCGGTGGCGGCCAGGGCGCGGGACGCCATGAGGATGGCCTGCGCGCCCGACTCCTCGACCAGCGCGAGCTGTTCCTCGTAGGCGGCGCGCACCTCGGCGAGGGTGCCGCCGGTGATCTGGTCGGTGCCCACGCCGCAGGCGATCCGGCCGCCGACCGCCTGCGCCTCGGCGGCCGAGCGGCGGATCAGCTCGGCGGCGCCCGCCCAGTCCAGGCCCATGCCGCGCTGGGCGGTGTCCATGGCCTCGGCGACACCGAGCCCGTGGGACCACAGGTGGCGGCGGAAGGCGAGGGTGGCGTCCCAGTCGACGGCGGCGGGCGCGTCGGGGGTGGTGTCGGCGTACGGGTCGGCGACGACGTGCGCGGCGGAGAAGACCGTACGGGAGGTGAAGGGGGCTCCGGGGTTGACGGAGAGGGGCTCGGTGCGGGGCTCGTAGGCCCGCAGCATGCCGTTCGCGTCGGGCAGGTGCAGGGTCACAGCGCGATCTCCGGTACGTCGAGGCGGCGGCCCTCGGCGGAGGACTTCAGGCCCAGTTCGGCGAGCTGGACGCCGCGGGCGCCGGCCAGCAGGTCCCAGTGGTAGGGGGCGTCGGCGTAGACGTGCTTGAGGAACAGCTCCCACTGGGCCTTGAAGCCGTTGTCGAACTCGCCGTTGTCCGGCACCTCCTGCCACTGGTCGCGGAAGACCTCGGTGGCGGGGATGTCCGGGTTCCAGACCGGCTTCGGGGTGGCGGAGCGGTGCTGGACGCGGCAGTCGCGCAGGCCGGCGACGGCCGAGCCCTCGGTGCCGTCCACCTGGAACTCGACGAGTTCGTCGCGGTTGACGCGCACCGTCCAGGAGGAGTTGATCTGGGCGATCGCGCCGCCGTCCAGTTCGAAGATGCCGTAGGCGGCGTCGTCGGCGGTGGCGTCGTAGGGCTTGCCGTTCTCGTCCCAGCGCTGCGGGACGTGGGTGGCGGTGAGGGCCTGGACGGTCCTCACCCGGCCGAACAGCTCGTGCAGCACGTACTCCCAGTGCGGGAACATGTCGACGACGATGCCGCCGCCGTCCTCGGCGCGGTAGTTCCACGACGGGCGCTGGGCCTCCTGCCAGTCGCCCTCGAACACCCAGTAGCCGAACTCGCCGCGCACCGAGAGGATCCGGCCGAAGAAGCCGCCGTCGATGAGCCGCTTCAGCTTCAGCAGGCCCGGCAGGAACAGCTTGTCCTGGACGACGCCGTGCTTGATGCCGGCCGCGTTCGCCAGGCGGGCGAGTTCCAGGGCACCGTCGAGGCCGGTGGCGGTGGGCTTCTCGGTGTAGATGTGCTTGCCCGCGGCGATCGCCTTCCTGAGCGCCTCCTCGCGGGCCGAGGTCACCTGCGCGTCGAAGTAGATGTCGACGCTCTCGTCGGCGAGGACCGCGTCCACGTCCGTCGAGATGTGCTCGAGGCCGTGCCGCTCGGCCAGCGCCTTGAGCGCGTGCTCACGGCGGCCGACCAGGATCGGCTCCGGCCACAGCACGGTGCCGTCACCGAGGTCGAGGCCGCCCTGCTCGCGCAGGGCCAGGATGGAGCGGACCAGGTGCTGGCGGTAGCCCATGCGCCCGGTCACACCGTTCATGGCGATACGCACCGTCTTGCGTGTCACGTCATTCCCTTCGTACGCGGTCCGCGCGCCGCGTACGCCCCACCCGTCACGCGGCGACTGCCGACGCGTGACGGGTGACTGGTGAACGTCACAGCAAGCGCTTTCTATGTACAGAGAAGCTAGCCTCTGAACGGCGGTGTGGACAAGACCACGGCGGACCGGAGTTGTTCGAGCGGGCGAACAACCGCGCGGATGGCCGTAGGGTCTGCTCGGAACCACGGCCACGGGTGTGGGTGTGTACGACGGCGTACGGCGGGACGCGCGAGGCGGAGGACGAGACATGACGGTGACCCTGGCGGACGTGGCGGCTCGCGCACAGGTCTCCCCCGCGACGGTGTCGCGCGTGCTCAACGGGAACTATCCCGTGGCCGCGTCCACCCGTGAGCGGGTGCTGAAGGCCGTGGACGAACTGGACTACGTCCTCAACGGCCCCGCCAGCGCCCTGGCCGCCGCCACGTCCGACCTGGTGGGGATCCTGGTGAACGACATCGCCGACCCGTTCTTCGGGATCATGGCGAGCGCGATCCAGGGGGAGATCGGGGGTCCGGGCGGGCGCGCGGGCGGGGAGAGACTCGGGGTGGTGTGCAACACGGGCGGCTCGCCCGAGCGCGAACTGACCTACCTCACCCTGCTCCAGCGGCAGCGCGCGGCGGCGGTGGTGCTGACCGGCGGCGCGATCGAGAACGCGTCGCACAAGGCCGCCATGGACACGAAGCTGCGCAAACTGGGGGACGCCGGGACCCGGGTGGTGCTGTGCGGCCGGCCGCCGGCGCCGGAGACCGGGGCGGTCGCGCTGACCTTCGACAACCGCGGCGGGGGCCAGGAACTGACCGAGCATCTGATCGGCCTCGGGCACCGGCGGCTGGGGTACATCGCGGGCCCGCAGGAGCGCACGACGACGCGGCACCGGCTGGAGGGGCACCGGGCCGCGCTGGCCGCGCACGGCATCGAGGAGGATCCGCGGTGGACCGTCCACGGCCGCTACGACCGCCGGTCCGGTTACGAGGCCACGCTGGAACTCCTGCGCAGGGACCCGTCGTTGACGGCCGTCGTCGCCGCGAACGACTCCGTCGCGCTGGGCGCGTGCGCGGCGCTGCGGGACTCCGGGCTGCGGATCCCGGACGACGTGTCGGTGGCCGGCTTCGACGACCTGCCGTTCAGCATCGACGTGGTGCCCGCGCTGACGACGGTGCGGTTGCCGCTGACGGAGGCGGGGGCGCGGGCGGGGCGGATCGCGATGGGGCGGGAGGAGGCGCCGCCCGGGGGGATCGCGGCGGTGCGGGGGGAATTGATGGTGCGTGGGTCCGCGGCGGCGCCGCGGGAGTGATCGGACCTCGGGTCCGGGGCGATCACCGCCGGTGCGGGTTGTGGGGGCGGTCGCGCAGTTCCCCGCGCCCCTTCAGGGAGGTGCGGTCGGGTGGCCCCGTGCGGGCAGTCGAGGGCTGAGCGCGCGGTTCCCCGCGCCTCGGCTCCCTGCTGTCGCAGGTCCCGGCCGCCGACCGGGGCCGCCTCGCGGAGGCCATGCACACCATCCGCGACCTCCTCTCCGACGGCCGCCCGCCCGGCCCCGAGGACGTCGTCCCGCGCGAGCCCGGCCCCGGCGACCTGGGCTGGATCGTGCAGCGCAACGCCGCGCTGTACGCGGCCGAGTACGGCTGGAACGCCGACTGCGAGGGCCTGGTCGCCCGGATCGTCGCCGACTACGCGCAGGACCACGACCCGGCTCTGGAGCGCGTGTGGATCGCCGAGTCGGACGGCCGGCCCGTGGGCAGTGTGATGTGCGTACGGGACGAGGCACCCGCCACGGCCCGCCTGCGGCTGCTGCTGGTCGAGCCGGACGCGCGCGGACTCGGCATCGGCGACCGGCTCGTCACGGCCGTCGTCGGCTTCGCGCGCGGCGCCGGCTACCGCGACCTGGTCCTGTGGACCAACGACGTGCTGTCCGCCGCCCGCCGCGTCTACCGGCGCCACGGCTTCGACCTGGTCGCCGAGAAACCGCACCGCTCCTTCGGCCGGGACCTGGTCGGCCAGGACTGGCGCCTGAGTCTTGACTCCGGGGTCCCGGGGTAAGGTCCCTTGACATGAAGCTGGCGTTCTCCACCCTCGGTGTCCCCGGCCTGCCTCTCACCGACGTGCTGGCCCTCGCGACCGCGCACGGCTACCACGGCGTCGAACTGCGCGCCCACCCCGAGGAACCCGTCCACCCGAACCTCACCCCGGCGCAACGCGCGGACGTCGCGGCCGAGTTCAAGGCGGCCGGCGTCGGACTCCTGGGCCTCGCCGGATACGCCCGGGTCGCCGCCCCGGGCGAGGACGCTCCCGTCCTCGCCGAGATCCGCGCCCTGCTCGACCTGGCGCGCGACCTGGGCGCCCCGTACATCCGGGTCTTCCCCGGCGGCGGCACCGAGCAGAGCCCCGAGGAGGCGGACGCGACGGCCGCCCGCCGACTGGGCACCGCCGCCGAGTACGCGGCCGACCTGGGCGTGCGCATCCTGCTGGAGACCCACGACTCGCACCGCACCGGCGCCGACGCGATGCGCATCCTCGGCCTGGTCGGCCACCGCCACGTGGGCGCGCTGTGGGACGTGATGCACACCTGGCTCGGCGGCGAGCAGCCCGTGGAGAGCTTCGCGGCCCTCTCCCCCCACCTCGGCTACGTCCAGGTCAAGGACATCGCCTCCGCCGACGACATGACCCCGCTGCCGCTCGGCACCGGTGTGCTGCCGCTGACCGACTGCGTGGAGGTCCTCTCCCGCCACAGCTGGGACGGCTGGCTCTGCTGGGAGTACGAGAAGCGCTGGTACGCCGACGCCGCCCCGCTCCCCGGTCTGCTCACCCCCGGCCGCGAGCACCTGGCCCGGCTCCTCAACGAGTCGGCCTGACCGCAGGACTGCGGCGTTCGCGTGCACGTCCGTCCGAGTCCGTCCCGGCCGAGGCCGTGGAGGGGTGGGGCGCCGGTGGCGGTGACCGGAGGCGCCGGGCGGGCGGCGGCCGCCCGCGGGGCAGCCGGGCGGGCTCTCGCGCACGCTCCGGGTCGTCGGACGGGGTTCCCGCCGCGGCGGCGCTCATGAGCGGCCGACGGCCGCCCCGGGGGCCGGGACGCCCGCCGGCGGGACCTGAGCGGTGGGCCGCCGAAGCGACACCGACGCCAGGGCCACTCCGCCCACCAGCAGCGCCGCCGCGCACCACCGCAGCGGGGTCACCGACTCCCCCAGGAACAGCGCGGCCGACGACATGCCGAAGACCGGGACGAGCAGGGAGAACGGCGCGACGGTGGAGGCGGGGTGGCGGCGCAGCAGCCAGCCCCAGGCGCCGAAGCCGAACACGGTGGCGATCCAGGCGACGAAGAGCACCGTGCCCGCGCCCTGCCAGTCGAGGCCTCGCAGGGCGTCCAGGTCCCGCGACGGGCCCTCCAGCAGCAGCGACAGGGCCAGCAGCGGCAGCACCGGAACCGTGCTCACCCAGATCATGAAGTTCAGGGCGTCCGGGGGCGACGCCTTACGGGTCAGGATGTTGGAGACGCCCCAGCAGGCCGCCGCCGCGACGACCAGGGCGAAGCCGCCCAGCGGGCCCGAGGCGCCCTCGTCGACCGCCGCCACGCCGATCCCGGCCAGCGCCACCGCCATGCCCACCAGCCGTATCTTCGAGGGGCGTTCACCGAGCAGCGCGAAGGCGAACAGGGCGGTGAACACCGCCTGGACCTGGAGCACCAGCGAGGACAGTCCGCCCGGCATCCCCGCGTCCATGCCGACGAACAGCAGCCCGAACTTGGCCACCCCGAGCGCCAGTCCCACCCCGAGGATCCACTTCCACGCCACGTTGGGGCGCCCCACGAGGAAGACCGCGGGCAGCGCCGCCACGAGGAAACGCAGGGCGGAGAAGAGCAGCGGCGGGAAGTGGTCGAGCCCGATCTCGATGACGGTGAAGTTCACCCCCCAGACGGCGGCGACGAGGACGGCGAGGAACAGGTGGGAAGGTCGCATACGTAGAGGATCACCGCCCATCACCCTTCAGCACCAGCGATCATTCCTGCATGGTTGGATGAAGCATCACTAACCGATCGGGAGCCGTCATGCTCGACCTCCAGCGTCTGCGCGCCCTGCACGCCGTCTCCGTCCACGGCACCGTCGGCGCCGCCGCCGTGGCGCTCGGGTACACCTCCTCCGCCGTCTCCCAGCAGATCGCCAAGCTGGAGCGGGAGACCCGGACCGTGCTGCTGGAACGGGAGGGCCGGGGCGTCCGGCTGACCGACGAGGCGCATCAGCTGGTGCGCGCCGCCCGGGAGCTGATCGCCATCGTGGAGCGGGCGGAGACCGAGCTGGAGGAGCGGCGCGGGGTGCCGGCCGGACGGCTGACCATCGCCGCGTTCGCCTCGGCGGCGCGCGGGCTGATGCCGCCCGTGCTGGCCGACCTGGCCCGCCGGCACCCCGCGCTCGACACGCGGCTCACCGAGATCGACCCCCATCTCTCCGTGGACCTGGTGGCCAAGGGCGCCGTCGACCTCGTGGTCGCGCACGACTGGGACATCGCGCCGCTGCCCGCCCCGGCGGGCGTGGAGCAGGCGGTCGTCGGGAACGACCTGTGCGATCTGCTGGTGCCCCGCCACCATCCGTTCGCGGGACGTACGGCGGTCCGGCGGGAGGAGCTGGGCGGCGAGCGGTGGATCTGCCAGCCGCCGGGGCGGGTCTGCCACGAGTGGCTGGTGCGCACCCTGCGCGCGGCCGGGCACGAGCCGGAGATCGTCCACCAGGCCGACGAGAACCCGACCCTGGTCGCCCTGGTCGCGGCCGGGCTCGGCATCGCGCTGATCCCCCGGCTGGGGCGCGGCCCGCTGCCCGAGGGGGTGGTGGAGGTGCCGCTCGACCCGATGCCCGTACGACGGCTGTACGCGCTGTGGCGCGCCGGTGCGGCCCGCCGCCCGGCGATCGCGGAGACGGTGCGCACGCTGCGCGAGCACTGGCCCGAGGTGTCGGCGCACGCGCCCCGCTAACCCCGTCAGGACCGCCGGCCCCGACTTCGGGAAATACGGCCCGGCCGGGGAACCCGTCCCCGCCTCGGCCCGTCCCATGTGCAGGCTGCCGGATGAGTCTCCGTGGTGCGGTGTCGGCCTCGCTGCTGGCTGCGATCGCTGACCTACCCTCTCCGCCGTGCCGCGGCCGGCAGCACGCCGTCATCGGCGCGCCCCCTCCCACCGCGCCGATGACGGCCCCTGCCCGGTTGGTGCGCGCGCCCTTGACTGGCAGAAACTTCCCGGATATTGGTGGCGTCCTGGCAGTTTCCTTCAGCGGATCCCCGGTCCCCCGCGGATCACCTTCCAAAAGGAGCGCACGTGCCCGACAGCAGCACCGGAAGCACGGGAAACACCGCACGTCCGTCCAGACGGGCCGTCCTCGCCGCGACGGCGGGCGTCACCACCGCCCTCGCGGCCGGCGGCACCGTCCACGCCGCCACCGGCCCGTCCGCCCCCGACGACCGAAAGCTCCGCGCCCTCATCTCTCGCATGACGCTGGAGGAGAAGGTCGGCCAGCTGTTCGTGATGCGGGTCTACGGCCACTCCGCCACCGACCCCGACCAGGCGGACATCGACGCCAACCTGAAGGAGATCGGTGTCCGCACGGCCGCCGAACTGCTCGCCAAGTACCGGGTCGGCGGCATCATCTACTTCGCCTGGGCGCACAACACCCGCGCACCGCACCAGATCGCGGACCTGTCCAACGGCATCCAGGAGGCGTCCCTCGCGCTGGAGCGCGGGCTGCCCGTGCTCGTCTCCACCGACCAGGAGCACGGCATCGTGGCCCGCGTGGGCGAGCCGGCGACGCTGTTCCCGGGGGCGATGGCCATCGGCGCGGGCGGTTCCCGCGCCGACGCCCGCACCCTCGGCCGGATCGCGGGCAGCGAACTGCGCGCCCTGGGCATCCGCCAGAACTACTCCCCGGTGGCCGACGTCAACGTCAACCCGGCCAACCCCGTCATCGGCGTCCGCTCCCTCGGCTCCGACCCGCGGTCCGTCGCGGAGCTCGTCGTGGCGGAGGTCAAGGGCTACCAGTCGTCCCGCATCGCCTCGACGGCCAAACACTTCCCCGGGCACGGCGACACGGTCGACGACAGCCACGCCAAGCTCCCCTACATCCACCACACCCGCGAGCAGTGGGACCAGCTGGACGCGCCGCCGTTCCGGGCGGCGATCGCCGCGGGCATCGACTCGATCATGACCGCGCACATCGTCGTCCCCGCCCTCGACGCCTCCGAGGACCCGGCCACCCTCTCCCGCCCGATCCTCACCGGCATCCTGCGCGAGGAGCTGGGCTACGACGGGGTCGTCGTCACCGACTCCCTCGGCATGGAGGGCGTCCGCAGCAAGTACGGCGACGCCCGGGTGCCGGTGCTGGCGCTGAAGGCCGGCGTGGACCAGCTGCTCAACCCGCCCTCCCTCGACGTGGCCTGGAACGCGGTCCTGAACGCCGTGCGGGACGGCGAGCTGACCGAGGCCCGGCTCGACGAGTCGATCCTGCGCGTGCTGCGGCTGAAGGCGAAACTGGGCCTGTTCCAGGACCCGTACGTCACCCACGCCGGCGTCGACCGCACCGTCGGCACCCGCTCCCACCTGGCCACGGCCGACCGCATCGCCGAGCGGACCACCACCCTGCTGGTCAACGAGGGCGGCCTGCTGCCGCTGTCCCCCCGCAGCCGGCCGAAGCTGCTCGTGGTCGGCGCCGACCCCGCCTCCCCGTCCGGCACGACGGGACCGCCGACCGAGACCCTCGCGGGCGCGCTCACCGAGCTGGGGTTCACCGCCACCGCCCTGTCCACCGGCACGGCACCGTCGGCCGCGACCATCGCCAAGGCGGTGGCGGCGGCGCGGGACGCGGACGCGGTCGTCGTCGGGACGTACAACGTCACGGCGGCCGGCAGCCAGAAGACGCTGGTCGAACAGCTGCTGGCGACCGGCACGCCGGTGGTGGCGGTGGCGGTCCGCAACCCGTACGACGTGGCCCACCTGCCCGGCGTGGCCGCGTATGTGGCGTCGTACTCCTGGACCGACGTCGAACTGCGGGCGGCGGCACGGGTGATCGCGGGCAGGGCGGACCCGCGCGGGACGCTCCCGGTGCCGGTGCAGCGGGCGGACGACCCGGCGACGGTGCTGTATCCCGTCGGGCACGGGCTGACGTACTAGGACCCGTCTGACCATTCGCGTCGTCGCCCGCAGGACGGCCTCGCGGCGTCAGGTGCGTGCTCTCGGCGTGCCGGGCGCAGAGCCTCGTACGGGATGTACTCGGCTCCGCGCCCGGTGCGGCGAGAGTGCGTGCATGGCGTCGCGAGGCAGGCGGGAATCGTCAGACAGGCCCCAGCCGCCGCACGCGGGCCCCGCCCCTCCCCACTTGGACGTAGCACCCGTACGCCACACACCCGACACACCACACCCGAAGTGCGCAAAGCACCCCACATGTCTGGCGTGACCCGGCTCGCCGGGTCACGCTGGACAGGGGTGTCCGGGGGGATGACGATGCACGTGGGAAATGGGTGGGGGACGTTCGCCGCGCTCGCGGCGGCGGGCGCGGTGCTGCTCACCGGCTGCCAGAGCGCGCCGGGCGGCGGTGCCGAGGAGGACGGCCGAGTGGGCGGGCGGAGCACGGCGACGGTGTCGCCGGCACCGGCCCTGCCATCCGGGTACGGGGCGGTGTTCCTCGCGGTCGACGAGTGCAGCTCCTTCGGGCGCACGAGTTTCACCGAGGTGTCCTGTACCAGTGAACGGGCGGCGGCCCGGGTGGTCGCCCGCCACGACGGAACGGTGCGCGACGGGCCGCGCTGCCCTGCGACCACCGACTTCGTGCTGCACATCAGCGAGCAGCGCCCCTCCTCCGACGAGGACGGCGACGGGGCGGTGCCGCGCGGCTACGCCTGCATGCGCCACCTCCAGCCGCCGCACCCCGGGGACCCGGGCGGCGGGGGCGGGCCGCGCACCATCGTCGGCGACTGCGTCTACGACCTGGGCGACGGCAAGGTCCGCGAGACGGCGTGCGACGGCTCGGGCAAGCGGAAACCGCAGTTCGAGGTGACGAAGGCCGTGGACGACCGGTCCGAGTGCCCGGCGTCCACGGCCCTCTACGTCCGGCTCGGCGGGACCACACCGGTGGGCTGCGCCCGCCCGGTGTAGTCCCGTACCGGACGCGGTGTCACGGGCGCAGCGTCCGCTGCCGCTCGACGTCCCGCTGGTCGAGCTTGGCGTCGTACTTCGCCAGCGGCTTCGCCGCCGCCGGGTTCTCCTGGACCGCGCTCGGGGCGACGTCCGCCCAGTCGAGGATGCGGGCCGTGGCGAACGCCTTCTCCTCGGCGACCAGACCGGCCACGTTCGCGCCGTGGTTCATGCCGGGCGCGGTGAAGACGTACGCGTCACGCGCGCCGCGCCCGAGGCGGAACGGCTCGGCGCCCCACGGGTCGTTCTCGCCGTACACGAACAGCATCTGGTGCGCGTTGTCGCGGACCCAGCTGTCGACGTCCCGCATGACCCGCGGCTCGAACTTCATGTCGATCGAGCGGGGCACGAAGTGGCGCGGCGGCTGGTAGCCGTAGCGGACGTACTGCTTCTCGATGTGCGGGAAGTGGATGGTCGGCGCGCCCAGCTGCGTACCGGCCTGGTAGTAGTACGGCGTGTACGGGCTCAGGCCCTGGTCCGTGTAGAACGAGAACCCGGAGACGGTGTCGACCGAGGTCCAGATCTCGTCGTCGGTGGCGTTCTTCGCGTCCGCCGGGATCTGCTCGCAGTCCGCCGGGGTGCTGTACTGCCAGAAGCCCCACACGTAGTCCAGGACGACGGCCTCATACGCCCGGTCCAGGCTGCCGATGGTGTCGAAGGTGTAGCCGTTCTCGGCGGCGTACGCCTCGTACTTCTTCTCCAGCGGCTCGCGGCGCACCAGCGCCTCGCGCTGCACCCCGTTCAGCCGGTCGCGGCACTCCTTGGTGCCGACGTTCGCGAAGAAGCGGTCGTAGGCCGAGTCCTCCTTGTTCACCACGTCGTTGGGGGCGACGTAGGCGACCACGCCGTCCATGTCACGCGGGTAGAAACGCTCGTAGTAGGTGGCGGTCATGCCGCCCTTGGAGCCGCCGGTGGAGATCCAGTTCTCGGAGTAGATGCCCTTCAGCGCCTTGAAGATGCGGTGCTGGTCGCTGGCGGCCTGCCAGATGTCCAGCTTGGACCAGTCGGCCGGGTCGGGCCGGGACGGCGTGAAGAAGCGGTACTCCATGGAGACCTGGTTGCCGTCCACGATCTGGGTCGGCTCGCTGCGGCGGGGCGTCGTGGAGACGCTGTAGCCGCCGGTGTAGAAGACGGTCGGCCGCGCGGTGTCCTTGTGCAGCACGGTGATCCGCTGCTGGAACGTGCCCTCGGAGGGCCTGCGGTGGTCGACCGGCTGGGTGTAGTTGAGGACGAAGAAGCGGTACCCGGTGTACGGCTTCTCCTCGACCAGGCTCATGCCCGGAACGGAGAGCAGTCTCTCCTTGATGTCAGTGCTGCCGGTGACCTTCGGCTCGGCGGCGGTGGCCGCCCCGGCCGTACTCAGTGTGCCTATGAGCACCGTGAGCGCCAGCAGCCATCTGAGCGCCTTGCGCATGCGCACTCCCCTGTGAGACAGATGTGCGCCGGAAGCTAGCGGACCGACTCCCCACAGCACCAGGGGACATAGGGATAACCCTCGGTCACGCGCGGGTCAGCACAGGATCCAGCCGGAGCTGACGGACCCTCCGCCGACCCTGCCCTTCACCCACACGCAGCGCCGGCCCGCGTGCACGGTCACCGGGCCGGCGTGGTGCTTGTACGTGCCCTCGTCGACGACCGGGCGGCCCCCGCGCGCCCGCAGGCTCACCGACATCTTCCGTTTCGTCCCGGGCTTCGTGGCGTAGGTGACGGCACAGACGTAGCCGCCCCGCTTGTAAAGGACCACCGACCCGGTGGAGAACGGCAGGGTGCGCACCTTGCGCCCGGCACAGGACGCGGCGGCGTGCGCGTCACCGGGTGCGGCGACGGAGAGCACTCCCGAGGCGGTCAACACCGCCAGGCCCAGCGCGAGTCTCCGGCGTATCGCTCCACTGCCCACAGTCGTCCTCCCGTACCGCGCCTGCCGCGCCCAACGGCGTACGCGTGTACGGACGCGTGACGTAGGCCGGATGGTTGCGCGCGGGTCGCACGACGGGCGCCCCTCAGGCCGGAGCCGGGACGTCCTCCCCCACGAACGTCCGCCACAGCTCGGCGTACTTGCCGCCGAGCCGGAGCAGTTCCTCGTGCGTGCCGTCCTCCGCGACCCTGCCGTGGTCGATGACGACGACCCGGTCGGCGCGGGCGGCGGTGGTCAGGCGGTGGGCGACGACCAGTGTCGTACGACGGCCGGCCAGCCGGTCGGTGGCCTGGTTGACCTGGGCCTCGGTGGCCAGGTCGAGCGCGGCCGTGGCCTCGTCGAGCAACAGGATGTCCGGGTCGACGAGTTCGGCGCGGGCCAGCGCGATCAGCTGGCGCTGACCGGCGGAGAGGTTGCGGCCCCGCTCGGCGACCTCGTGGAGGTAGCCGCCCTCCAGCGTGGCGATCATCTCGTGCGCGCCGACCGCCCGGGCCGCCGCCTCGACCTCGGCGTCGGTGGCGTCCGGGCGCCCGTAGGCGATGGCGTCGCGGACGGTCCCCGGGAAGAGGTACGCCTCCTGCGGGACGACGCCCAGCCGGTGCCGGTACGCGGTGAGGTCCAGGTCCCTCAGGTCCGTGCCGTCGACGGTGACCCTGCCGCCCGTGGGGTCGTAGAACCGGGCGACCAGCTTGACCAGGGTGGACTTCCCGGCGCCGGTCTCGCCGACGAAGGCGACGGTCTGCCCGGCGGGGACGGTGATGTCGATGCCTTCGAGCGCCTCCTCGCCGTCGCCGTACGCGAAGCGCACGTCCTCGAAGGCGATCTCCCCGCGCAGGGAGGTGACGTCGAGCGGCTTCTTCGGGGCCCGGGTGGAGGTCGGCTCGCGCAGCAGCTCCTGGATGCGGCCCAGCGAGACGGACGCCTGCTGGTAGCCGTCGAAGACCTGGGACAGCTGCTGCACCGGCGCGAAGAACAGGTCGATGTAGAGCAGGTACGCCACCAGGGCGCCGGTCGTCAGCGTCCCGTCGTCGATCCGCGCACCGCCCGCGATCAGCACCGCCGCGGCCGCCGTCGAGGACAGGAACTGCACGAACGGGAAGTACACCGAGATCAGCCACTGGCCGCGGATGCGCGCGCTGCGGTAGTCGGCGCTGCGTGCGGCGAACCGGCGTCCGCCGTCCCGCTCGCGGCGGAAGGCCTGCACGATCCGCAGCCCGGACACCGACTCCTGCAGGTCGGCGTTGACCAACGACACCCGCTCGCGGGCCAGTTCGTACGCCTTCACACTGGCCCGGCGGAAGAAGTACGTCGCGACGATCAGCGGGGGCAGGGTGGCGAAGACGACCAGGGCGAGCTCGATGTCGATCACCAGCAGGGCGGCCATGATGCCGAAGAAGGTGACCACCGACACGAACGCCGTGACCAGGCCCGTCTGCAGGAACGTGGACAGCGCGTCGACGTCCGTCGTCATCCGGGTCATGATCCGGCCGGTCAGCTCGCGCTCGTAGTAGTCGAGGCCGAGCCGCTGGAGCTGGGCGAAGATCTTCAGCCGCAGCGCGTACAGGACGCGTTCACCGGTGCGGCCGGTCATCCGGGTCTCGCCGATCTGCGCCGACCACTGCACGACCACGGTGATCAGGGCGAGCAGCGAGGCCGCCCACACCGCGCCGATGGCTGCCTGGTTGACGCCCTGGTCGATGCCGTGCCGGATCAGCACCGGCAGCAGCAGTCCCATGCCGGCGTCCACGGCGACGAGGCCGAGGCTGATGAGGAGGGGCGTTCGGAAGCCGCGCAGCAGGCGGCGCAGGCCGTAGGAGTCCTCCGGGCGGACGGCCTGGGCCTCGTCGACGCCGGGGACGTCGTTCGCCGGGGGCAGCGCCTCCACCTGGGCGAGGAGTTCCGGGGTGGCCGGGGTGCCGGCCAGGGCGGTGTCCTTGGGCTCGCGGTCGCCGGTCCACAGCCGTGGGGTGACCCCCCGTTCGGCGTCGAACTCGGCGTCCAGCTCCGCGCGGACGGAGGTGTCCTCCTCCTGCGGTCCGGCGGGCGGGGTGTGGCCCGGGGAGACGGCGCCCAGCTCGTCGGGGTCGGTGAGCAGGCGGCGGTAGAGGGCGCAGCGCCGCTGGAGCTCCTCGTGGGTGCCGATGTCGGCGAGCCGGCCGCCGTCGAGGACGGCGATGCGGTCGGCGAGGTTGAGGGTGGAACGGCGGTGGGCGATCAGCAGGGTCGTACGGCCCCGCATGACCCCCTTGAGGGCCTCGTGGATCTCGTGCTCGACGCGGGCGTCCACGGCGGAGGTGGCGTCGTCCAGGACCAGCAGGCGCGGGTCGGTGAGGATCGCGCGGGCCAGGGCGACGCGCTGGCGCTGCCCGCCGGAGAGGGTCAGTCCGTGCTCGCCGACCGTGGTGTCGTAGCCGTCGGGCAGCTCGGAGATGAACCCGTCCGCCTGGGCCGCGCGGGCGGCGGCGGTGATCTGCTCGTCGGTGGCGTCCGGGCGGCCGTACGCGATGTTGTTGCGCACGGTGTCGGAGAAGAGGAACGAGTCCTCGGGGACCAGCCCGATCGCGGCGCGCAGGGACTCCTGCGTCAGCTCGCGCACATCGTGGCCCCCGACGAGGACGGCGCCGTGGGTGACGTCGTAGAAGCGCGGCAGGAGCAGGGAGACGGTGGACTTGCCGGAGCCGGAGGAGCCGACGACGGCGAGGGTCTCGCCGGGGCTGATCTCGAAGGAGAGGCCGTCCAGGACCGGGCGGTCGGAGTCGTAGCCGAAGGAGACGTCGTCGAACTCGACGGTCGCGGGGGCGTCGGCGGGCAGCGTCGTGGTGCCGTCGGCCAGTGACGGCTCGGTGTCGATCAGCTCCAGGACGCGTTCGGTGCCGGCGCGGGCCTGCTGGCCGACGGTGAGGACCATCGCGAGCATCCGGACGGGGCCGACGAGCTGGGCAAGGTAGGTGGAGAAGGCGACGAACGTGCCCAGCGTGATGTTCCCGCGTACGGCGAGCCAGCCGCCGAGCGCCAGCATCGCCACCTGGCCGAGGGCGGGGACGGCCTGGAGCGCCGGGGTGTACCGGGAGTTCAGCCGGACGGTGCGCAGCCGCCCGGCGTACAGCCGCCGGCCGACCTCGCGCAGCTTGCCCGCCTCCTGCTCCTCCTGCCCGAAGCCCTTCACCACGCGCACGCCGCTGATCGCGCCGTCGACCACCCCGGCCACGGCGCCGGCCTGCGCCTGCGCGTACCAGGTGGAGGGGTGCAGCCGGGTGCGGCTGTGCTTGGCGATCCACCACAGGGCGGGGGCCACGGCGAGGGCGACGAGGGTGAGCGGCAGCGACAGCGACGCCATGATCACCAGGGAGATCAGGAACAGCAGCAGGTTGCCGATGGTCATCGGCAGCATGAAGAGCAGGCCCTGGATGAGCTGGAGGTCGCTGGTGGCGCGTCCGATGACCTGCCCGGTGGACAGCTCGTCCTGGCGTCTGCCGTCCAGCCGGGTGATCGTCGTGTACATCTCGGTCCGCAGGTCGTGCTGGACGTCGAGGGCGAGCCGGCCGCCGTAGTAGCGGCGGACGTAGGTGAGGACGTAGACGACGAGCGCGGCGGCGATGAGCAGACCGGCCCAGGTGGCCATGTCCCTGGTCTTGTCGCCGATCACGTCGTCGATGATCACCTTGGTGATCAGCGGGACCAGCGCCATCACGGCCATGCCGCCGAGGGAGGAGCCCAGGGCGAGGACGACGTCCTTGCGATGCCGCCACGCGTACCCGGTCAGTCGCCGTGCCCATCCCCGTTGCGCTGTCACGCGGGTGCCCTCCGATCGTCCTGATCTACCGGAAGGCACCAACGCGGTCAGCGGCGGATTTCATCCCTCCGCGAGGGTCAGAGGCGTACGCGCAGAGCGTAGAAGCGGGTCGTCTGGTTCTCGCTCTGGTTGTCGTCGCTGACCAGCAGCACCTTCAGCCGGCCGTGGTGGCGTCCGGTGATCACCATGCCCTCGACGTTGTCGAGGAGCGGGTTGGGCTGGGGCTGCCGGGCGGTGGCGCCGAGGGTGGGGCAGTCGGCGAGGTCGGCGAGGAGGGTCTTGCGGACCGGCCGCACGCGGGTCTCCCGGTCCAGCCGCTCGATCGCGCGGGTGTCGGTCGCCCGGCGCGGGTCGGCCAGGTAGAGGCGGACGGTGTTGCCGACCCCGGCGGTGAAACCGCGCTCCAGGACGAGGAGGCGGCCGTCCGGGAGTGCGGTGACCTCCGGGACGCCGAGGCCGGCGTCGGCGCGGTACGCGTACTGCGGCCCGAGCCGGAACTCGCCCCGGTCGCGCTGCCAGGTCTGGAGGCGGACGGTGTCCGCGCCGTCCCCGGCCAGGGCGTACTCCATGGACGCCAGCAGGGTGCGGCCGCCGGGGAAGAGGGTCAGCCCCTCGAAGGTGCCGTTGGTGCGGGCGCGGCCGGCCGGGGCGACCCTCAGCGCGGCGGGCACGGGCAGCCGACCGAGCACACGGCCGTCGGCGGCGTGGCGACGGACGGCCGGCTCGGTCTCCGAACCGATCAGCCGGGTGCCGTCCCGGTCGACGACCAGCCCCTCGGAGTCGAGGGCGCCCCCGTCTTCGTCGGCGAGCGGTACGACCGCCTCGGGCTCGAGGGAGTCGGCGTCCAGACGGAACAGGGCGGACCGGTCGGACAGGGCGGCGAGCGAGCCGTCCCGGTCCACGGCGAGGGCGGAGAAGTTGCCGACGTGGGTGCCGTCGTACGTCGTCTTGTCGAGGGCGTCGGAGAAGCGGTCGATGGAGACGGACGGGGAGCAGGCGTGGTGCGGGCCGTCCGGCCGGGCGTGCGGCTGGGCGTGCGGCTGGGCGTGCGGCTGGGCGGTCGCGGGGCCGGTGGCGGTCAGGCAGCCGGCCGCCGTGAGGGCCGCGGTGGTGGTGGCGAGGAGGGTTCTCAGGCGCATGCCCGCACCGTAGGACGGCCGGGTGACGACCTCTCACCACGGACCGACACATGACCGACACCTCGTCTTCACCCTCATGAATACATGTCCATGTCACGCTTCCCATCGGCCAATCAACCCGCGTAGATCGGACGTCCCCACATGCCCGTGACACACATACGCCGCCGTTGGAAGACCCTCGCCCTGGCCACCTCGGCCATGCTGGTGGGTCTCGCCGTCCCCGCACTGACCGCGCCCTCCGCCGGGGCCGCGACCACCGCAGGGGCCGCGACCACCGCCGGGGCCATGACCACCGCGTACGACGACACGTACTACGCCGACGCCGTCGGCAAGTCCGGCACGGCGCTGAAGGACTCCCTGCACACGATCATCAGCGACCAGACGAAGATCTCGTACTCGGCCGTCTGGGACGCCCTGAAGGTCACCGACCAGGACCCGAACAACAGCAACAACGTGGTCCTGCTGTACTCGGGCCTCTCCCGCAGCAAGTCCCTCAACGGCGGTGACACGGGTGACTGGAACCGCGAGCACGTGTGGGCCAAGTCCCACGGCGACTTCGGCACGTCCACCGGGCCCGGCACCGACCTGCACCACCTGCGCCCCGAGGACGTCCAGGTCAACTCCATCCGCGGGAACAAGGACTTCGACAACGGCGGCAGCTCGTTCACCAACAGCGGCGGCAGCCTGACCGATTCGAACTCCTTCGAGCCCCGCGCCGCCGTCAAGGGCGACGTGGCCCGCATGATCCTCTACATGGCGGTCCGCTACGAGGGCACCGACGGCTGGCCCGACCTGGAGCCCAACGACTCCGTCACCAACGGCAGCGACCCGTACCACGGCCGCCTCTCGGTCCTGAAGCAGTGGCACCAGCAGGATCCGCCGAGCGCCTTCGAGGAGCGCCGCAACGAGGTCATCTACGACTCCTACCAGCACAACCGCAACCCGTTCATCGACCACCCGGAGTGGGTCGAGTCGATCTGGTAGCCGCCAGACGGGCGCCCCGGCTCTCGGCGATCCGGCACACGTCGGTGAGCGACTCGCGCATGCGTGCGAGCAGGAACCGGAGCTGGTCCTCGGTCACGCGGCGGTCGGCGAGCAGGTCCGCAGCGTGGCCGAGGAGCTCGTCGGCCATGGCGAGTTGGGTGTCCTCGACGGTGTCGGCGCGGCGCGAGAGGTATCCCGTTCCGTCCGTGACGAGGTAACAGGGCTTGCCGTCCGCCCCCGTCCAGGGCAGGAGGCGCGGTTCGCGGTCGCGGTCCGCGTGCGTCATGCCGTCACCTCCACGCCGTGGATGATCCGCGGCCCGACGCCGATGCCGTGCACGGCGCACCACAGCGCGCGACGCCGGGCGCGCGCCCGCCCGGCGTCTTCCCCGCGCTCGTGGGCGAGGACGCGGGGGCGGACGAGGGCGGAGTCCTCGCCGCGGAGGTGGCGGGCGCCCGCCCGCCCGGCGGCCGGCACCCGGGCGGCCGGCATCCCAGCACCCGGCATCCCGGCACCCGGCACCTCGCCATCCGGCACCCCGACGCCCGGCACCGCGACACCTCGACGCCCGGCACCTCGCCGTCCGGCACCCCGACACCCGGCCACCCCGACGCCCGGCACCGCGACACCTCGACGCCCGGCACCTCGACACCCGGCCACCCCGACGCCCGGCACCTCGACACCCGGCCACCCCGACGCCCGGCACCGCGACACCTGGCACCGCGACACCCGACACCTCACCGTCCGGCACCCCGACACCTCGACGCCCGGCACTCGACACCCGGCACCCCGACACCCAGCCACCCCGACACCCCGACACCCCGACACCCCGACACCCCGGCACGCCGACACCCCGGCACCCCGGCACCCCGGCACCCTGGCACCCTGGCACCCTGGCACGACCAACTGTGGGAGGGGCGCGGAGGCGGCGCGCCGGTGCCTGCCCATGTCGGGCGGCAGGGGCCCGGCAAGGCGGGCGAGGCGGTCGTTCATGTCGTCGGCTCCTGGGATTCGTTGATGAGCATGCCCCCGAACCGGTCCCACGACCACGGGGGCATCGCCTTGTGTAGTCATCTGCTCACAGTGTGAGACGGGTGCGGCTAGGCTCGCCAGAGGGGAACTGGTGACAAGGCCTTCGTCACAAGGGGTGTTGACGCGATGAGCAGCATCTACGGGGACTGGCTCAAGGAGCGGCGCGAGTCCGCGGGCCTGACCCAGCAGCAGTTGGCCGACACGGCGATCATGACGCGTTCGCACATCGCCCACATCGAGGCGGGCCGCCGGGTGCCGTCGCACGAGGACGCACGCCGGCTGGATGCGGCGCTGAACACGGGGAACGTCCTGAGCAGTTTCCTGCCGGAGCAGCACGCCGCCGTCGCCGACTACTTCGAGGCCGCGCGGCTGCTCGAACAGCAGGCGGTGATGATCAGGGAGTCCGCAGTGACGTTCGTCCCGGGAGTCCTGCAGACGGAGAGGTACGCGCGCGCTGTCCTCGGCACGACGTTCCCTCCCCTGAGTGACGGAGAGCGTGACAAGCGCCTCGTCACACGCCTTGAGCGGGCGAAGATCCTCGACGATCCCACCACACCCGTCTTTTGGGCCCTGCTGGACGAAGGCCTGCTGCACCGCCCGGTGGGCGGCCCCGATGTCATGACGGAGCAGCTCATGCACCTTGTGCAGCTGGTCGAGCGAGGCCGGATCCGCGTTCATGTCATGCCTCGTGGGACGGGTGCCTACCCCGTCATGCAGGGCATGCTGAGCCTGATGTGGTTCGAGGACCAACCCCCGGTGGCCTACTCCGAGGGTGTGCGGGTGGCCAAGATTCATGACGCCCCGGCAGTCGTCGAACAGTTGCAGGGCGCCTACCATCTCGCACTGAGCGACGCGCTCCCGCTACGCGAGTCGCTTGCCGTCATGAAGGCCACAGCGAAGGACTATGCGAACGATGACTGACCGGGCCATAGCCGACACCGCAACGCTCAGCGGTTGGCGTAAGTCGTCGTACAGCGGAAACGAAGCAGGGAGCTGCCTCGAAGTGGTCGACGACCGTACCGGTGTGGCCGTTCGGGATTCGAAGGTGGTGGACGGGCCGGCGGTGGTGTTCTCGGTCGTGGGCTGGACGTCGTTCATCGCCGCCCTCAAGGACTGACCCTCTCACCCGAAAAACGTGAACACCCCCACCCTCACCGTCCAGACGTCGCTCATCTGAGTGGCCCACGGGCGTTGGCCCGCCCCCTGCTCACCCTTTTCCAAGAGGGTGTCCCCCATGAGCTCCCGATTCGCCTACGACCACAACCCCTACAGCACGGGGCACGTGATCAGCACCGTGCGCACCCTCATGCGGACCGGCGGCCTGGACGTGTCCCTGACCGCCATCGCCCGTAGCTGCGGAATCACGCGCAACTTCCTGTACGCCAACTGGAAATCGGCCTCCGCCCTGCACCTGCGCGCGCTGCGGACGGAGCTGGCGCAGGCCTTCGACACGGCGGACCGCGCCTGCCCGAGTGATGGCACCGTCCCCGGAATCACCGCGCATCTGACGGAAGTCGTGCGGGTCGTTCGCCGTCACCCGACCACGGCCGCCGTCGCACGGACCTCCCCCAGGACCTTCTCGGCGGCGTACACGGCGACCGAGGGCCCGCTGCTGCAGACCGCCATGGAACGCATCAGCGACGTGCTGCACCCCCTCTGCCGGAACGGCGGCATCTGGGGCGACCCCCGGCTGGGCTCCCGTCCCTGGAAGATCCTGTGGATCGCCCGGCCCGCCGCCCTCTGCCCCGAAGCCGTCGGCGACGCAGCCCGGGAGGACACACTGGACAACGCCTTCGCCGAGCTGCTCCGCGACCTGCTCATCCCCTGGACTCCGCAAGGGTGTTGAACGAGATCCAGACATCGGGAGGCAGGTCCGGCCGGTTCGGCACCTCTCTGCGTTCCTCTGTCCACGCCTCGCCGGCGATCGCCGTGGCGGCGCGACGCCAGAAGCGCACCGCGACCGTATTGGCATCCTGGAAGGCGATGTCCCACGCACCCGGGTGCCTGGCCACGACCTCCCGAACAACACGCAGCCCGATCCCCGTCCGCCGCGCGCCGCGCACCACGAAGAAGCTGTTCATCACGCGGGCGGGGCCGTTGAGGCCACGGACGAACACGAAACCGACGGGACTGTCCCCCATCACGACGAGGTAAGGCGCCCAGCCGGGCTCGGTGAACGCCATGTGGAGCCGATCGGTGCGGAAGGTCCCGTCGGCGTGGGGCAGCACGTCCTGGAACTCCGACATGTCATGGCGGAACATCAGCCACAGCCGCTCCACCACGGGACGGTCGGCAGGGCCCGCGGGGCGTATGGACAGGTCTGGCACGAGACTCCTTCGTCACTTCCGTGAGCGTCGCAACAATGTCACTTACGTCGTCCGCAGGCCCGACCGCAACCCGTTGGCCGAGGCTCCGGGCGCCGGTGCTCCGGACCCGCACGCCCCGCGTGCGGCGCCCGCCGCTCGCGGGAAGCACCCCCGCCGAGCCTCCGGTTCGCTCCATCAGGTGGTGTGGACGGTGGGCCGCACCGATCGGCCCCGCCCCGCCGCAACCATGGAAAGCGCCCCGGCACGTCCGCCGGGGCGATTCCATGCCTCCACGCCGCCTTACTGGAGAGTGCCGTGAAGACTCGTTCCTGGTCCCTCGCCGCCGTCCTCGCCCTGACCGCGCTCGCGCTGCCCGCCCACACGGCGTCCGCCGCCCCGGCCGCACCCCCCGCCTGTCCCGACGGATCGGTGTGCTTCTGGAGCGGCGAGGGCTTCGACGGCGACTACTGGGAGTGGACCGCGCGCAGCGGCTACCGCGACATGCCGCCCCGCCTCCACGACCACGTCGGCTCGTTCGTGGCGAGCACCCGGGCCTGCTTCGTGAACTGGCAGCCGGTCGAGAAGCGGAACGTCTTCAACGGCGACTGGCGCTCCCGCTACCTCGGCGACTTCGGCGGGCGAATCGACGGAGTGGGCCCAGGCGGCTGCTGACCCACCGAACCCGCCCCACCGAAGCCCGGCCCGCGGAGCCCGGTCCACCGAAACCCGGCACGCGGAGGTCGGCCCGCGGAACCCGGCCCACCCAACCCGGCACACGGCAGTCGGCCCGCGGAGCCCGGTCCACCGAAACCCGGCACGCGGAGGTCGGCCCGCGGAACCCGGCCCACCCAACCCGGCACACGGAAGTCGGCACACGCAGCCCGGCCCACCCAACCCGGCACACGGAAGTCGGCACACGCAGCCCGGCCCCGGTGTGGTCGGGCCGGCGTCATCAGCCCAGGTGCGTCGGCGCGAACATCCGCAGCACCGCGGGGAGCACCACCACCCGGGGTCCGGGCGCCGACAGTGCCTCGGCGAGGTCGGCCTCCAGGGTCTCGGGCGTCGTACGGATCCCCGGCACGCCGAACGACTCGGCGAGCGCCACGAAGTCGGGGCGCGTCAGCTCCGTCGCCGTGGTCTCACCGAAGGCGTCGGTCATGTACTCGCGCAGGATGCCGTAACCGCCGTCGTCGACGATGAGCCAGGTGACGTCGAGGTCGTACTGGCGGGCCGTGGCCAGTTCGGCGACGGAGTACAGGGCACCGCCGTCCCCGGACACCGCGAGCACCGGGCGGGTGGGGTCGGCGACCGCCGCGCCGAGGGCGGCCGGGAAGCCGTAGCCGAGACCGCCCGCTCCCTGCGCGGAGTGCAGATGGTTGGGGCCCTTGGCGTCGAAGGCGGACCAGGCCCAGTAGGCCAGGATCGTCATGTCCCAGAAGGACGGCGAGTCCGTGGGGAGGGCCCTGCGGACCGCCGTCAGGACCTGCTGTTCCAGGGTGAGTTCCTGGGCGGCGATACGGCCGGCCACCTTCGCCAGCACCGTGCGCACGCGCTCCGCGGCCGTCGCGTCCGCGCGCGGCTCCACCGTCTCCAGCAGCGCCTGGAGGGCGAGGCGCGCGTCGGCGTGGATGCCCAGGCCCGGGTGGTTGGACTCCAGCTTGCCGAGGTCGGCCTCGATCTGGACGACCCGGCCGCGGGGCTTGAACGTGTGGTAGTTCGAGGAGAGTTCACCGAGACCGGAGCCGACGACCAGCAGGACGTCCGCGTCCTCCAGGAAGTCGGTCGTGTGGCGGTCCTCCAGCCAGGACTGGAGCGACAGCGGGTGCGTCCAGGGGAAGGCGCCCTTACCGCCCGGGGTGGTGACGACCGGCGCCTGGAGCCGTTCGGCGAGCTGCTTCAGCTTGCCGGAGGCGTCCGAGCGGACCACTCCCCCGCCGGCGATGATCGCCGGACGGACGGCATTCGACAGCAGGTGGGCGGCGAGCGCCGTCAGCTCGGGGCGCGGGGGCAGCTCGTCCGGGGTGGCGTCCATCGCCGTCACCACCGGCAGGACCGTCTCCGCGAGCAGCACGTCCTGCGGGATCTCCACCCAGACCGGTCCGTGCGGAACGGTCAGCGCCGACTTCCAGGCCGCCGCGATCGCCGACGGGATCTGGGACGCCGTGCGCACGGTGTGGACGGACTTCACCACACCACGGAACGCGGCCGACTGGTCGGGGAGTTCGTGGAGGTAGCCGTGGCGGCCGCCGCCCAGCCCGGCCGTCGGGACCTGGCTGCCGATCGCCAGCACGGGCGCCGAAGCCGCCGCCGCCTCCTGGAGCGCGGCCAGGGACGTCAGCGCTCCCGGGCCCGTCGACAGCAGCAGCGGGGCCGCCTCGCCGGTGATCCGGCCGTACGCGTCCGCCGCGAAGGCGGCGTTGTTCTCCACGCGCAGGCCGATGTACCTCAGGTCCGAGCGGCGCACGGCGTCGAACATGCCGAGGGCGTGCTGGCCGGGCAGGCCGAAGACGGTGGTCGCGCCGAGCCCGGCCAGGGTCTCCACGACCAGGTCTCCGCCGTTGCGGCCGGGAGGGGGATGCAGTGCGGCCTCCGTCTGGGCCGGCGTCGGGCTGAGCACCAGGTCGTGGTCGTGCGTCACTTCGCGCGGGCCTCCGCAATCCGACGGGACATGATCGTGGTCAGCTCGTACGCCGTGTGGGACGCGGCCACCGAGGTGATCTCGGCGTGATCGTACGCGGGGGCCACCTCGACGACGTCCGCCGAGACCAGGTTGCAGGAGGCCAGCCCGCGCAGGATCTCCAGCAGCTCGCGGGAGGTCATGCCGCCGGCCTCGGGGGTGCCGGTGCCGGGCGCGTGGGCCGGGTCCAGGCAGTCGATGTCGATGGAGATGTACAGCGGGCGGTCGCCGATGCGCTGACGCAGCTGGTCGGCGACCTCGTCGGCGCCCCGGCGGTAGACGTCCGCGGAGGTGACGATGCCGAAGCCCATCTTCTCGTCGTCGGTGAGGTCCTGCTTGCCGTACAGCGGGCCGCGGGTGCCGACGTGGGAGAGCGCGGAGGTGTCGAGGATGCCCTCCTCCACCGCCCGGCGGAACGGAGTGCCGTGGGTGTACTCGGCGCCGAAGTAGGTGTCCCAGGTGTCGAGGTGGGCGTCGAAGTGGAGCAGGGCGACCGGGCCGTGCTTCTTGGCGACCGAGCGCAGCAGCGGCAGCGCGATGGTGTGGTCGCCGCCGAGCGTCATGAGGCGGGCGCCGGTGCCGAGCAGGTCGTCGGCGGCGGCCTCGACCGTCTCCACGGCCTCGTTGATGTCGAACGGGTTCACGGCGATGTCGCCGCCGTCCGCGACCTGGGCGAGGGCGAACGGCGAGGCGTCCTGCGCCGGGTTGTAGGGGCGCAGCAGCCGGGACGCCTCACGGATGGCGTTGCCGCCGAAGCGGGCGCCCGGCCGGTAGGAGACGCCCGAGTCGAACGGCACGCCCACGACGGCGACATCGGCGCGGCCGACCTCGTCGAGGCGGGGCAGCCGGGCGAAGGTCGCGGGGCCGGCGTAGCGCGGGATGCGGGACGAGTCGACGGGGCCGCGGGGCGTCTCGTTGCTGCTCATGGGGAACTGCCTTCTTTCCTACGCTTCGTCGCGTATGTACTGCCTGCCCTGATGACTCTACTGGGCGTGGGGGACCGGTTCGGACACGGATTCGGACGCGGACGCGGACGCGGGGGCACGTCCGGCGAGACGGTCGCGCCAGGCGGCCAGTACGGCCTCGTCGGTGGGCCGGGTCGCCAGGGAGACCGCGACGTAGGCGGCGAGGGAGGCCGGAAGGCCGTAGTAGATCGGCTCGTTGGCGAGGATGCCGTAGGCGGCCATCAGGCCGACGACGGCCAGACCGCCGACGGCGACGGCGGCGAGCGCGCCCTGCGCGGTGCCCCGCTTCCACAGCAGCCCGCCGAGGATCGGCACGAGCAGCCCGCCGACCAGCAGGTTGTACGCCACGGTCAGCGCCTGGACGACGTCGTTCAGCGCGATGGCGGTACCGATCACGGCGAGGCCCATGAAGAGGATGAAAGCGCGGTTGCCCTTCACCTCGTCATGCTGCTCGCCGGAGGGGCGCACAATGCCGCGCAGCCGCGCCCAGATGTCGTTGTTGGCGACGGTGGCGCAGGCGATCAGCGCGCCGGAGGAGGTCGACATCACGGCGGCGAGCGCGGCGGCCAGCACGAGTCCGCGCACGCCGATCGGCAGTTCGTCCTTGACGATGGTGGCGAAGGCGTCGTCGGGGCTGCCGAGCTCCGGGTAGAGCACCTTGGCGGCGGTGCCGATGACGGCGCCGGCGAGGGCGTAGGCGAGACAGTAGGTGCCGGCGACGGTGCCGCCCCACCTGGCGGTGCGGTCGCCGCGCGCGGTGAACACCCGCTGCCAGATGTCCTGGCCGATCAGCATGCCGAACGTGTAGATCAGGACGTAGGTGAAGATCGTCTCGCCGCCGATGCCCAGCGGGTCGAAGTACTCGGCGGGCAGCCGGTCCCTCATCTCGCCGAAGCCGCCCGCCTTGACGACGGCGATGGGCAGCAGCAGGAGCAGCACGCCGATCGTCTTGACGACGAACTGCACCATGTCGGTCAGGGTGATGGACCACATGCCGCCGAGCGTGGAGTAGGCGACGACGATGGAGCCGCCGAGGACGATCGCGAGGGCGCGGTTGATGTCGAAGAGGACGTCGAAGATCGTGGCGTAGGCGATGGTCGAGGTGACCGCGAGCATCAGCGTGTACGCCCACATGACCACGCCGGAGATGACGCCCGCCCGGCCGCCGTAGCGCAGGTCGAGCATCTCGGAGACGGTGTAGACCTTCAGGCGGGCGATGCGGGCGGAGAAGAAGACGCTCAGGGCGAGCAGGCCGAGGCCGATGGTGAACACCATCCAGGCGCCGGAGAGGCCGTACTGGTAGCCGAGGCCGACACCGCCGATGGTGGAAGCGCCGCCGAGGACGATGGCGGCCATGGTGCCGGAGTACAGGGCGGGGCCGAGGCGACGGCCGGCCACCAGGAACTCGCTCTTGGACTTGGCGCGGCGCATGCCCCACCAGCCCATGGCCAGCATGCCGGCCAGATAGACGACGATGACCAGGTAGTCGACGGCCATGCGGGGCCTCCTTCGCGCACTGTCGGTGGCGTGTCGTGCAGGGGGAACGCGCTGTCCGGCGGCTCGTCACGGGGACATCCGCCCGTACCCGCCGACTGCCGGTCGACCCGACCCTAGGTGGCCGGAAAGCGACTGCGAAGTGTACGTTTCATCCATTCCAGCCGAACGGAATGGAGGAAACGTCCACCATGCCGGATCCCGCGGTCCCGCCCACACCGCCCGTGCCCCTGGACGCGCTCCTGGCACGCGCGGACCTCGGCCTGCGCCGGATCGCGGGGCCCGACGACCCCGGCGTCGTCGTCCACTGGGCGCACACCTCGGAGATGGCGGACCCCTACCCGTATCTGCTGGGCGGGGAACTGCTGCTGTCGGCGGGGGTGCACATTCCGCAGGGGGCGGGGCCGGGGTACTTCGACGCCTACGTCTCCCGGATCGTGGCGGCGGGCGGCGCGGCGCTCGGTTTCGGCGTGGCACCGGTGCACGACACGGTGCCGGCGGCGCTGGTGGAGGCGTGCGAGATGCACGGGCTGCCGCTGGTGGAGGTGCCGCCGCGGACCACGTTCTCGGGGGTGGCGCGCGCGGTCTGGCAGCTGATGGCGCAGGCCCGCCTGGCGGAGGTGCGCCACGTGTCGGAGGCCCAGCAGGGCCTCGCCACCGCCGCCGCCCGCCCGGACCCCGTCCCGTCCGTGCTGCACCAGCTCGCCCGCCGGCTGGGCGGCCGGGCGGTCCTGTACGGCCCGGAGGGCACGGAACTCGCCGGGGCGGGAGGGGACGGGGGCGAGGAGGTCCGGGCGGCCCTGGCGGAACTGGCGCGGGTGGTGCGCCCCGGCGCCGGCCGGCCCACCTCCGCCAGCGACACCGTCGCCGGTACCCGGCTGGTCGCCCACGCGCTCGGCAACGGGCGGGGCTTCGTGCTCGGGGTCGCCGCCCCGCAGCGGGATCCGGGGGACCACGCCATCACGTCCGTGGCCGCCGTGCTGCTCTCCCTGCTCACCGGTGAGCAGCCGAGCGGTGCGGGCGCGGCCCGCGCCTCCGCGCTCGTGCGGCTGCTGCTGGGCAGCCCGCCCGAGGAGGTGGCGCCGTTGCTCGGCGGGGAGCGGTGGCGGGTGGTGCACGGCACTCCGGACGGGCCGGCGCCGGACGGGCGGACACCGGACCCCGTGGCCGCCTCCGCGCTGGGCGCCGCGCTCGGGTCGGCGCTGGTGGATCCGGTCGGCGAGGCCGTACGGGTCCTGGTGCCGGCCGAGCGGGCCGTGGCGGCGCTGCGGGGCTGGACCCTCGGCGTCAGCGCGGCCGTCGCCCCGCACGACTGGCCGGCCGCCGACACCCAGGCCGCCCGCGCCCTGGCCCGGGCCCGCGCCACCCGCACCGCCCTGGTCCGGCACGGCGTCCGCCCCGCCCTCACCGACCTCGTCCCGCCGGACGACGCGGACGCCCACGCCCGGGCGCTGCTCGCGCCGATAGCGGCCACCCCCGCCCTCACCGACACCCTGCGCACCTGGCTCTCGCTGCACGGCAGCTGGGACCGCACGGCGGTGGCGCTGTCCGTGCACCGCAACACCGTGCGGCAGCGGATCGCGCGGTGCGCGGCGCTGCTGGCGGCGGACCTGGACGACCCGGACGTACGGATGGAGCTGTGGTTCGCGCTGCGACGCACGTGAGGGATGAGTATCCGTACGGAGGCGGCTTGAGTACGTGACGCACGTCCCAGGAGGCGATACGCCGGGGACGCGCACAGGGCGCTGCTCCACAATGGGGGGCATGCCGATATCCGGGACACCCAGCCGAGCCGAACTCGTCGAACACCTCGTCGCCACGCGCATCGCGGGCGACGTCGCCACGCCGCGCGAGAACAACCTCTCCCACTACCGCAAACTGGCGAACGGCGACCGCCACTACTGGCTCGGCCTGGAGCTCGGCGACCGCTGGACCGACGAGCAGGACGTGCTCGCGGTGATGGCGGAACGGGTCGGCGTCAACGACGATCCCGAGCACCGGTACGGGCAGGACACCATCGACCCCGAGCTGACGGTGAGCGGTCTGGAGCGCATGGCCGGGCGGCTGCGGAAGGCGGCGGACGGGCAGCAGCGGGTGCTGTTCGCCACCGGCCACCCCGGCGGACTGCTGGACGTGCACCGCGCGACGGCCGCCGCGCTGCGCGCCGCCGGCTGCGACATCGTGGTGATCCCGGACGGGCTGGTCACGGACGAGGGCTATGTGATGCAGTTCGCGGACGTGGCGATGCTCGAGCACGGCGCCACGCTGTGGCACACCCACTCCGGGGAGCCGATGAAGGCCATCCTGACCGCTCTGGAGCGCGAGGGCCGCCCGCTGCCCGACCTGGTCGTCGCCGACCACGGCTGGGCGGGATACGCGGGACAGCACGGCGTCGACTCCGTGGGCTACGCCGACTGCAACGACCCGGCCCTGTTCCTCGCGGAGGCGGAGGGCACCGTGCAGGTGACGGTCCCCCTCGACGACCATGTGACCAGCCCCCGCCACTACGACCCGATGACGGCGTTCCTGCTGGCGGAGGCGGGTCTGGTCTGAGGTGCTCGTCCCGGGCCGGGCCCGTGGGTCGGTCCGGACCTGTGACCCCTTCGCTCAGCGCCGTCTCATGCGTCGCGCGGGACGCGGACCACGCCCTCCTGGATGACCGACACCGCGAGGCGGCCGTCCTCGGTGTAGATGCGGGCCTGGCCGAGGCCCCGGCCGCCGTGGGCCGACGGGGACTGCTGGTCGTACAGCAGCCACTCGTCGGCGCGGAACGGGCGGTGGAACCACATCGCGTGGTCCAGGGAGGCGCCCACCACGTCGCCGACCGCCCAGCCGCCGCGCCCGTGCGCGAGCAGGACGGAGTCCAGCAGCGTCATGTCGGAGACATAGGTGGCGAGGACGACGTGCAGCAGCGGGTCGTCGGCCAGCTTGCCGTTGGTGCGGAACCACACCTGGGAGTGCGGTGGGCGCGGCTCGCCGAAGCGGCCGTAGGGCGGCTCGTCGACGTAACGCAGGTCGACCGCCGCGCGGGCCTCCAGGAAACGGTCCACGACCTCGGGGTCGAGGTGGCCGTAGCCGCGCAGCCGCTCCTCGGAGGTGGGCAGCGAGGCCGGGTCCGGGGCGGGCGGCATCGGGTCCTGGTGGTCCAGGCCGTCCTCGTACGTCTGGAAGGACGCGGAGAGGTGGAAGATCGGCTTCCCGTGCTGGACGGCGACCACCCGGCGGGTGGTGAAGGAGCGGCCGTCGCGGATCCGGTCGACGGTGTAGACGATCGGCGCGCCGGGGTCGCCGGGGCGCAGGAAGTACGCGTGCAGGGAGTGGGCGGGCCGGTCCTCGGGGACGGTGCGCCCGGCGGCGACCAGCGCCTGCGCCGCGACCTGCCCGCCGAAGACGCGGGGGACGACGGCGGTCCGGGAGTGGCCGCGGAAGATGTCCTCCTCGATCTGCTCGAGGTCGAGCAGATCGAGGAGGTCCTGTAGTGCCTGACTCATGAGGTCAGTTGTATACGGCAGGGATTTCGCGGCGCTTACAGGCCCATGTCCTTCGCGATGATCGTCTTCATGATCTCGCTGGTGCCGCCGTAGATGCGGTTGACGCGGTTGTCCGCGTACAGGCGGGCGATCGGGTACTCGTTCATGTAGCCGTAGCCGCCGTGCAGCTGGAGGCAGCGGTCGATGACGCGGTGCGCGACCTCGGTGCAGAAGAGCTTGGCGCTGGCGGCCTCGGCGGGGGTGAGCTCGCCGGCGTCCAGGGCCTCGGTGGCGCGGTCGGCGACGGCCTCGGCGGCGTCCACCTCGGCCTGGCAGGCGGCCAGTTCGAACTTGGTGTTCTGGAAGTGGGCGACCGGCTTGCCGAAGACGGTGCGCTCCTGCACGTACTGCTTGGCGAACCGGACGGCGGCCTTGGCCTGGGCGTAGGCGCCGAAGGCGATGCCCCAGCGCTCGGAGGCCAGGTTGTGGCCCAGGTAGGAGAAGCCCTTGTTCTCCTCGCCGAGCAGGTCCTCGACGGGGACCTTGACGTCGACGAACGCCAGCTCGGCGGTGTCGGAGGTCTTCAGGCCGAGCTTGTCGAGCTTGCGGCCGACGGAGTAGCCCTCGGACTTGGTGTCGACGGCGAACAGGGAGATGCCGTGGCGGCGGTCCTCGGCCGTCGGGGCGGCGGTGCGGGCGCAGACGATCACCTTGTCGGCGTGGACGCCGCCGGTGATGAAGGTCTTGGCGCCGTTGAGGACGTAGTGCGTGCCGTCCTCGCTCAGCTTGGCGGTGGTCTTCATGCCCGCGAGGTCGGAGCCGGTGCCCGGCTCGGTCATCGCGATGGCCCACATCTCCTCGCCGGTGACGAACTTCGGCAGGTAGCGCTTCTTCTGCTCGTCGGTGGCCAGCATCTTGAGGTAGGGCAGGGCGAGCAGCACGTGCACGCCGGAACCGCCGAACTGCACACCCGCGCGGGCGGTCTCCTCGTAGAGGACCGCCTCGAACTTGTGGGTGTCCATGCCCGCGCCGCCGTACTCCTCGGGCACGCTGATCCCGAAGATGCCCAGCTCACCGAGCTTGTAGTAGAAGTCGCGGGGCGCCTGGCCCGCCGCGAACCACTCGTCGTAGACGGGGACGACCTCGGCCTCGATGAAGGCGCGGATCGTCTCCCGGAACGCCTCGTGATCCTCGTTGAAAACCGTACGGCGCACGAACGCCCACCTCCACGTACCATTGGCATGTCTAAGCGCTTGCTCAGACCAAAGGTACCGGCGAGTATCCGCAGCCGTCCAGACCGGGCGTCCCGTAACGCTCGTCACTCCCCCGGGGTCACGGCGCGGCCACGGCGCGACGTTCCCGGGCTCATGGCGCGCTCACGCCGCACCCGCCGCCGCGAACGCCCCCCGGGCCATCCGGTGCAGCAGCTCGGCGGTGCCCGCCCGGCCCGGCAGGGAGCCGGGGCGGGCCAGGTGCGGGGTGGAGTTGAGCAGGCCGAACACCGAGTGCACCGCGGAGCGGGCGGCCGGTTCGGCCAGCTCCGGATACAGCTCCCGCACCACCTCCACCCACAGCTCGACGTACTGCCGCTGCAACTGGCGGACCAGCTTGCGGTCGCTGTCCCGGAGGCGGTCCAGCTCGCGGTCGTGCAGGGTGATGAGGGGACGGTCGTCGAGCGCGAAGTCGATGTGCCCCTCGATCAGCGAGTCGAGGACCGCCTCGGCGGCCACCGAGCCGGCCTCCTCCAGGCGCCGCCTGGCGCCGGTCAGCAGCGAGTCGCTGATCCCCACCAGCAACTCCGCGAGCATCGCGTCCTTGCCCGGGAAGTGCCGGTAGAGCCCCGGTCCGCTGATGCCGACCGCGGCGCCTATCTCGTCGACCCCGACACCGTGGAAGCCGCGCTCGGCGAAGAGCCGGGCGGCCTCCTTGAGGATCTGTTCACGGCGGGTGGGGGCGTCGGTTCTGGTGGCCATGGGAACGATTCTAGACAGCGGGGTTAGCGGTCGTTAACCTGGAGGAAATGCGTTAACGCTCATTAACAAGGTGAGGGGACCCGCAGGATGCATGAGGCACCGGAGCTTCACAGCGCGGCCGATCCCGCGTCGGAGGCCTTTCGGGCCAACGAGGAGGCGCACCGCGCGCTCGTCGAGGAGCTGCGCGGCAAGCTGGCCGCCGCTCGTCTCGGCGGCGGCGAGCGGGCGCGGGCGCGGCACACCGCGCGCGGGAAACTGCTCCCGCGCGACCGGGTGGGCACCCTCCTCGACCCCGGCTCGCCCTTCCTGGAGCTGGCACCGCTGGCGGCCGACGGGATGTACGAGGGGCAGGCCCCGGCGGCCGGCGTGATCGCCGGGATCGGCCGGGTCGGCGGCCGGGAGTGCGTGGTCGTGGCCAACGACGCCACCGTCAAGGGCGGCACCTACTACCCGATGACGGTGAAGAAGCACCTGCGCGCGCAGGAGGTGGCCCTGGACAACCGCCTGCCCTGCGTCTACCTGGTGGACTCCGGCGGCGCCTTCCTGCCGATGCAGGACGAGGTGTTCCCGGACCGGGACCACTTCGGGCGGATCTTCTACAACCAGGCCCGGATGTCCGGCGCCGGGATCCCGCAGATCGCGGCGGTCCTCGGCTCCTGCACGGCGGGCGGGGCGTACGTCCCGGCGATGAGCGACGAGGCGGTGATCGTCCGCAACCAGGGCACGATCTTCCTCGGCGGCCCGCCCCTGGTGAAGGCGGCCACCGGTGAGGTGGTCACGGCCGAGGAGCTGGGCGGCGGCGAGGTCCACTCGCGGGTGTCGGGCGTGACCGACCACCTCGCGGAGGACGACGCACACGCGCTGAGGATCGTCCGCACCATCGTCTCCACGCTCCCCGCGCGGGGTTCCCTGCCCTGGCGGGTCGAGCCGGCCGTCGAGCCCAAGGTCGATCCGAACGGCCTGTACGGCGCGGTGCCGGTCGACTCCCGCACCCCCTACGACGTACGGGAGATCATCGCGCGGATCGCCGACGGCTCCCGGTTCGCCGAGTTCAAGTCGGAGTTCGGGCAGACCCTGGTCACCGGTTTCGCCCGGATCCACGGCCACCCGGTGGGGATCGTCGCCAACAACGGCATCCTGTTCTCCGAGTCCGCCCAGAAGGGCGCCCACTTCATCGAGCTGTGCGACCAGCGCGGGATCCCGCTGGTGTTCCTGCAGAACATCTCGGGCTTCATGGTGGGCCGGGACTACGAGGCGGGCGGCATCGCCAAGCACGGCGCCAAGATGGTCACGGCGGTCGCCTGCACCCGCGTACCGAAGCTGACGGTGGTGGTCGGCGGGTCGTACGGCGCGGGCAACTACTCGATGTGCGGGCGGGCCTACTCCCCCCGCTTCCTGTGGATGTGGCCCAACGCCAAGATCTCGGTGATGGGCGGCGAGCAGGCCGCCTCGGTCCTCGCGACCGTCAAGCGGGACCAGCTCCAGGCGCGCGGCGAGGAGTGGCCGGCACAGGACGAGGACGCCTTCAAGGCCCCGATCCGCGCCCAGTACGAGCGCCAGGGGAACGCCTACTACGCGACGGCCCGCCTCTGGGACGACGGTGTGATCGACCCGCTGGAGACCCGGCAGGTCCTGGGCCTGGCCCTGACCGCGTGCGCCAACGCGCCACTGGGCGACCCCCAGTTCGGCGTCTTCCGGATGTGAGGGAACGGACGAAGATGTTCGAGACAGTGCTAGTGGCCAACCGGGGCGAGATCGCCGTCCGCGTCATCCGCACGTTGCGGTCGATGGGCGTGCGCTCGGTGGCCGTGTACTCCGACGCGGACGCCGGCGCCCGGCACGTCCGGGAGGCCGACACGGCGGTCCGGATCGGACCGGCGCCGGCCGCCGAGAGCTATCTGTCGGTGGAGCGGCTGCTCGACGCCGCCGCCCGCACCGGTGCGCAGGCGGTCCACCCCGGGTACGGCTTCCTCGCCGAGAACGCCGGTTTCGCGGCCGCGTGCGCCCGGGCGGGGCTGGTGTTCATCGGGCCCCCGGCGGACGCGATCTCCCTGATGGGCGACAAGATCCGTGCCAAGGAGACGGTGCAGGCGGCCGGGGTCCCGGTGGTCCCCGGCTCCAGCGGCAGCGGGCTGACGGACGGGCAGCTCGCCGAGGCGGCCCGCGGGATCGGCATGCCGGTGCTGCTGAAGCCGTCCGCGGGCGGCGGCGGCAAGGGCATGCGCCTGGTGCGGGACGCTTCGACGCTGGCCGACGAGATCGCCGCCGCCCGCCGCGAGGCCCGCGCCTCCTTCGGCGACGACACCCTGCTCGTCGAGCGGTGGATCGACCGCCCCCGGCACATCGAGATCCAGGTCCTGGCCGACGGTCACGGCACCGTCGTCCATCTGGGCGAGCGCGAGTGCTCCCTCCAGCGCCGCCACCAGAAGATCATCGAGGAGGCGCCCAGCGTCCTGCTGGACGAGGCGACCCGGGCCGCGATGGGCGAGGCGGCGGTCCAGGCGGCCCGCTCCTGCGGCTACCGGGGCGCGGGCACCGTGGAGTTCATCGTCCCCGGCGAGGACCCGTCCGCGTACTGCTTCATGGAGATGAACACCCGCCTCCAGGTGGAGCACCCGGTCACGGAGCTGATCACGGGGCTCGATCTGGTGGAGTGGCAGCTGCGGGTGGCGGCGGGCGAACCCCTGCCGTTCGCGCAGCAGGACATCACCCTCACCGGTCACGCCGTGGAGGCCCGCGTCTGCGCCGAGACCGTGTCCGTGAAAGAGGGCGCGCGCGGCTTCTTCCCCTCCGGCGGCACGGTGTTGCGGCTGCGCGAACCGCAGGGCGACGGCGTCCGCACCGATTCCGGGCTCAGCGAGGGCTCGGAGGTCGGCAGCCTCTACGACCCGATGCTCTCCAAGGTGATCGCCTACGGCCCCGACCGCGCGACCGCCCTGCGCAGACTCCGGGCGGCGCTCGCCGAGACGGTGACGCTGGGCGTGCAGACCAACGCCGGGTTCCTGCGGCGGCTGCTCGCGCACCCGGCGGTGGTGGCGGGCGAGCTGGACACGGGGCTGGTCGAGCGTGAGGTGGACGGGCTCGTGGCGGACGAGGTGCCGGCGGAGGCGTACGCGGCGGCGGCGCTGCTGCGCCAGGCCCGGCTCGCGCCCGCCGGCGGCGCCGCCGGCTGGGCCGACCCGTTCGCCGCCGCGGACGGCTGGCGCATGGGCGGCGAGCGGGCCTGGACGGCGCACCACCTGCGGGTGCCGGGCCACGACCCGGTGACCGTGCGCGTGCGCAGCACGCCGGACGGAGGGACGGAACTGCTGCTGCCGGGGGCCGACACGCCTGTGCGGGGGTCCGGGGGCGTGCCCCCGCGGCCGGGGGGCGAGCACCGGTTCACGTTCCTGCTCGACGGTGTCGCCCACGCCTTCGCCGCCCTGCCGGACGGCACCTGGCTCGGCCGTGACGGCGATGCCTGGCACGTGCGCGACCACGACCCGGTCGCCGCGTCCCTCACCCGCGCCGGCCAGGCGGGCGCCGACTCGCTGACCGCGCCGATGCCCGGCACGGTGACGGTGGTGAAGGTCGCCGTCGGCGACGAGGTGAGCGCCGGGCAGAGCCTGCTGGTGGTGGAGGCGATGAAGATGGAGCACGTCATCTCCGCCCCGCACGCCGGCACGGTCACCGAACTGGACGTGGCTCCCGGCACGACGGTCGCCATGGACCAGGTGCTGGCCGTCATCGCGGCCGTGGAGGAGGAGACGCGATGAACGCCACGGAACTGGGCCTGCCCATGGCCGTACCGGCCCAGGGCCTGCCCGCGCGGGTCCGCATCCACGAGGTCGGCGCGCGCGACGGCCTGCAGAACGAGAAGGCGACCGTCCCGACGGCCGTCAAGGCGGAGTTCATCCGCCGCCTGGCCGGCACGGGCCTGACCACGATCGAGGCGACGAGCTTCGTCCACCCCAGGTGGGTGCCCCAACTGGCGGACGCCGAGGACCTGTACCCGGCGGTCGCCGACCTGCCGGTGTCGCTGCCGGTCCTGGTGCCGAACGAACGCGGCCTGGAGCGCGCGCTGGCCCTCGGGGCCCGGCGGGTCGCGGTGTTCGCCAGCGCCACGGAGGCCTTCGCCAAGGCCAACCTCAGCCGCACGGTGGACGAGGCTTTGGCGATGTTCGAGCCGGTGGTGAGGCGGGCGAAGGCGGAGGGCGTCCATGTCCGGGGCTATCTGTCGATGTGCTTCGGCGACCCCTGGGAGGGCGCGGTCCCGATCTCCCGGGTGGTCGAGGTGTGCGGGGCCCTCCTCGCCATGGGCTGCGACGAGTTGAGCCTGGGCGACACCATCGGCGTGGCCACCCCGGGCCATGTGACCGCCCTGCTCACCGCCCTGACCGAGGCGGACGTGCCCGTGTCCGCCCTGGGCGTGCACTTCCACGACACCTACGGCCAGGCGCTGTCCAACACGCTGGCCGCGCTCCAGCGGGGTGTCACCACGGTCGACGCCTCCGCCGGCGGACTGGGCGGCTGCCCGTACGCGAAGTCCGCCACCGGCAATCTCGCCACCGAAGACCTCGTGTGGATGCTGCGCGGACTCGGCATCGACACCGGGGTCGATCTCGACCGTCTGGTCGCCACAAGCGTCTGGATGGCCGCCCACCTGGGCCGACCCAGCCCGTCCCGCACCGTCCGAGCCCTCTCCCACCAGGAGCAGTGAACGACCATGGACCACAAGCTCTCCCCCGAACTGGAAGAACTCCGCCGCACGGTGGAGGAGTTCGCGCACGACGTCGTGGCGCCGAAGATCGGTGACTTCTACGAGCGGCACGAGTTCCCGTACGAGATCGTCCGGGAGATGGGCCGCATGGGACTGTTCGGTCTGCCGTTCCCGGAGGAGTACGGCGGCATGGGCGGCGACTACTTCGCGCTGGGCGTGGCCCTGGAGGAACTGGCCCGCGTGGACTCGTCGGTGGCGATCACCCTGGAGGCCGGTGTCTCGCTCGGCGCGATGCCGATCCACCTGTTCGGCACCGAGGAGCAGAAGCGGGCCTGGCTCCCCCGCCTGTGCTCGGGCGAGATCCTGGGCGCGTTCGGCCTCACGGAGCCGGACGGCGGCAGCGACGCGGGCGCGACCCGTACGACGGCCCGCCTGGACGAGTCGACGGACGAGTGGGTCGTCAACGGCACCAAGTGCTTCATCACCAACTCGGGCACGGACATCACGGGTCTGGTCACGGTCACGGCAGTCACCGGACGCAAGCCGGACGGCAAGCCGCTGATCTCGTCGATCATCGTCCCGTCGGGCACCCCGGGCTTCACGGTGGCGGCCCCGTACTCGAAGGTCGGCTGGAACGCGTCGGACACGAGGGAGCTGTCCTTCCAGGACGTCCGCGTCCCGGCGTCGAACCTCCTGGGCGAAGTGGGCCGCGGCTACGCCCAGTTCCTGCGCATCCTGGACGAGGGCCGCATCGCCATCGCGGCGCTGGGCACCGGTCTGGCGCAGGGCTGTGTGGACGAGTCGGTGAAGTACGCCAAGGAGCGGCACGCCTTCGGGCGCCCGATCGGCGCCAACCAGGCGATCCAGTTCAAGATCGCCGACATGGAGATGAAGGCCCACACGGCCCGCCTCGCTTGGCGTGACGCGGCGAGCCGGCTGGTGGCCGGCGACTCCTTCAAGAAGGAGGCGGCGCTGGCCAAGCTGTACTCCTCCACGGTCGCCGTGGACAACGCGCGCGAGGCCACCCAGATCCACGGCGGTTACGGCTTCATGAACGAGTACCCGGTGGCCCGCATGTGGCGCGACTCCAAGATCCTGGAGATCGGCGAGGGCACGAGCGAGGTCCAGCGCATGCTGATCGCCCGGGAGTTGGGCCTGGCGGGCTGAACCGCCGTACCCCTTCGGGGACGGTCCGCGTCCGCCACGACGCGGGCCGTCCGTCTGCGCGCGTGACCCGAATCACGGTACGGGGCAGGCATTCCGGCCGGTCGCGAGGGGATGCATACCGAGCGCCCCCCTGGACAGATCATGAGGTTAGGCTAACCTAAGCCTGTTCTGACCCAAGCCTCTGTCAGTCACGGCCGGCTCCGTACGCACGAAAGCAGACCCTCCCATGTCGAACGCCACCACCGCCCGCTTCTCCCGCCGGGGACTGCTCGCCGCCGGCGGCGCCCTCGGACTCGGCGCCGTGCTCGCCGCCTGCGGGGACGACGACGCGAAAAGCGGCGGCTCGGACTCGGCGGGGGCCGGCGCGTCCACGTCCGGCCCGTGGTCCTTCAAGGACGACCGCGGCGAGACCGTCGAGCTCGACCACGTCCCCACCAGGATCGTCGCCTTCACGGGCGTGGCCGCCGCCCTCCACGACTACGGCGTCGAGGTCGAGGGCGTCTTCGGCCCGACCAGGACGACCGACGGCAAGGCCGACGTCCAGGCCGGCGACATGGACGTCAGCAAGCTGACGGTCTTCGGCAACAAGTTCGACAGCTTCAACGTCGAGCAGTACGCGGTCTTCCGGCCCGAGGTGCTCATCACCACGACGTTCGACGACGCCGGGACGCTCTGGTACGTCCCGGAGGTCTCCAAGGACAAGATCGCCCAGCTCGCCCCGAGCGTGGCCGTCTCCGTCTTCGACCGCCAACTGCCGCGGCCGCTGCAGCGCATGGCCGAGCTGGCCGAGTCGCTGGGCGCCGACATGAAGGCGCCGAACGTCGTCGAGGCGAAGAAGAGGTTCGAGGCCGCCGCCGAGCGGCTGCGCAAGGCCGCCAAGGCCCGGCCGGAGATCAAGGTGCTGGCGGGTTCCGCCGCGCCGGACGTCTTCTACGTCTCCGGCTCGAACTTCTCCGTCGACCTGGAGTACTTCAAGGCCCTCGGCGTGAACCTGGTCGAGCCCACCGAGGAGGCCAAGAAGGCGACCGACGGCTGGTTCGAGACCCTGAGCTGGGAGAACGTCGACAAGCACCCGGCCGACGTGATCATCATGGACGACCGCGCCTCGACGATCCAGCCCGCCGACATCACCGAGGCGACCTGGAAGAAGCTCCCCGCGGTCAAGGCCGGTCAGGTCATCTCCCGCTCCCCCGAGCCGATCCTCTCCTACGACAAGTGCACGCCCCTGCTCGACAACCTCGCCGAGGCCATCGAGAACGCGAAGAAGGTCAGCTGACCCCGACCGTCCCGACACGCAGGAGCCCCCGTGACGACGGCCGTAGCCTCCCCGTTCCGTTTCTTCTCCCTCCAGGTCGTGACGACGAGGCGGCTCGGCCCGTCCCTGGTCCGGGTCACCTTCGCGGGGCCCGATCTACGGGCCTTCCGCTCCGCCGGGTGCGACCAGTCCCTGTCGCTGTTCCTGCCGCATCCGGGGCAGAGCGAGCCGGTGGTGCCGCTCGAAGAGGGAGGGGGGTCCCCCCGCTCGGGCGAAGCCGGGAGTGGGGGGGACTGGTGGCAGCGCTGGCGCGAACTCCCCGACGACGTACGGGCGGTGATGCGCTCGTACACGCTCCGGGCGCTGCGCGCGGATGCCGAGGGGCACACCACCGAGGTCGACATCGACTTCGTGCTGCACGGCATCGGCCCGGACACCTCGCCGCAGGCCGGCCCGGCCTCCCGCTGGGCCGCCCGCGCCGCCGCCGGTGACCGGGTGCTGCTGCTCGGTCCCGCGGTCGCCGACAACCGTGCGATCCGCTTCCGTCCGCCCGAGGACACCGACCTGGTCCTCCTCTGGGCCGACGAGACCGCCCTGCCCGCCACCGCCGCCGTCCTCGAGTCCCTGCCGGCCGGCACCCGCGCCCGGATCTGGCTGGAGGTCCCGCGCTCCGGGGACATCCAGGACCTGACGACCGCGGCCGACACCGAGATCACCTGGTTCGTCCGGGACGAGGAGGGGGCCGGGGCCACGCGCGACCGGGGCGCCCCGATGGCCCTGGACAGCCTGCGCACCGCCCAACTCCCGCCCGCCGAGCGGCCGTACGTGTGGATCGCGGGCGAGTCGGGCCGCGTGAAGCAGGTGCGGCGGCACTTCGTGGGTGAGCGCGGGATCGACCGCCGGCGCGTGACGTTCGTGGGCTACTGGCGCCGCGGGATGACCGAGGAGCAGCTCCGTGAAGAGGGTTAGGGCCTGCACGTGACCCCGGCCCGCTCCCGACACCTAAGTGATCGCCGTCACGATCGAGGCACGAGGGTACACCTAGTTACTTAGGTTAGGCTAACCTAAGTAACGCATCCGGGGCCGCTCCCCGCCCCACACCGGACCGTCCCCACCGGAGGACCCCCCATGCGCTCGCACCTGCTCAACGACACCACCGCGGAGCGGTACCGCCGCTCGGTGACCGAAGGAGTCGAGCGGGTGGCCGCCAAACTCGCCACCACCGACCGGCCGTTCACCGGCGTCACGGTCGACGCCCTCGCCCCCCGCATCGACGCCATCGACCTCGACCAGCCGCTGCGCGACACCACCGCGGCGCTGGACGAGCTGGAGGAGGTCTACCTCCGGGACGCGATCTACTTCCACCACCCCCGCTACCTCGCCCACCTCAACTGCCCGGTCGTCATCCCGGCGGTGCTCGGCGAGGCGGTGCTCTCCGCCGTCAACTCCTCCCTGGACACCTGGGACCAGTCGGCCGGCGGCACCCTCATCGAGCGGAAACTTATCGACTGGACGGCGGCTCGGATCGGCCTCGGCGCCGCCGCCGACGGCGTGTTCACCTCCGGCGGCACCCAGTCCAACCTCCAGGCGCTGCTGCTCGCCCGCGAGGAGGCCAAGAGCGAGGACCTGGCGAGGCTGCGCGTCTTCGCCTCCGAGGCCGGCCACTTCAGCGTGAAGAAGTCCGCGAAACTGCTCGGCCTGGGACCGGACGCCGTCGTGGCGATACCCGTCGACCACGACAAGCGGCTGCAGACCATCGCCCTCGCCCACGAGCTGGAGCGCTGCGCCGAGGCCGGCCTGGTTCCCATGGCCGTCGTCGCCACCGCCGGCACCACCGACTTCGGCTCCATCGACCCGCTGCCGGAGATCGCCGAGCTGTGCGAGCGGTACGGCGCCTGGATGCACGTGGACGCCGCCTACGGCTGCGGTCTGCTCGCCTCGCTGAAGTACCGGGACCGCATCGACGGCATCGAGCGCGCCGACTCCGTCACCGTCGACTACCACAAGTCCTTCTTCCAGCCGGTCAGTTCGTCGGCCGTCCTGGTCCGCGACGCGACCACCCTGCGGCACGCCACCTACCACGCGGATTACCTCAACCCGCGCCGCATGGTGCAGGAGTGCATCCCCAACCAGGTCGACAAGTCCCTGCAGACCACCCGCCGCTTCGACGCGCTCAAGCTGTGGATGACGCTGCGCGTGATGGGCGCCGACGGCATCGGCAGCCTCTTCGACGAGGTCTGCGACCTGGCGGCCGAGGGCTGGAAGCTGCTGGCCGCCGACCCGCGCTTCGAGGTCGTGGTCGAGCCGAGCCTGTCCACCCTGGTCTTCCGCCACATCCCGGCCACCGTCACCGACCCGGCCGAGATCGACCGGGCCAACCTCTACGCCCGCAAGGCCCTGTTCGCCTCCGGTGACGCGGTGGTCGCGGGCACCAAGGTCGCCGGGCGACACTATCTCAAGTTCACCCTGCTGAACCCCGAGACCACGACGGCCGACATCGCCGCCGTCCTCGATCTGATCGCCGGCCACGCCGAGCAGTACTTGGGAGAGTCCCTTGACCGCGCTTCCTGACACCACGAGAACGACCTACGACTTCGTGGGCATCGGGCTCGGCCCCTTCAACCTCGGCCTCGCCTGCCTCACCGAGCCCATCGACGAACTGAACGGCGTCTTCCTGGAGTCCAAGCCGCACTTCGAGTGGCACGCCGGAATGTTCCTCGACGGCGCCCACCTCCAGACGCCGTTCATGTCGGACCTGGTCACCCTCGCCGACCCGACGTCCCCGTACTCCTTCCTCAACTACCTGAAGAAGAAGGGCCGGCTGTACTCGTTCTACATCCGGGAGAACTTCTACCCGCTGCGCGTCGAGTACGACGACTACTGCCGCTGGGCCGCCGAGCAGCTGAGCAGCATTCGCTTCGGCACGACGGTCACCGAGGTGACGTACGACGAGGGAGCCGGGCTGTACGTCGTGGCGACGGCCGCCGGTGAGACGTACCGGGCCCGGCACCTGGTCCTCGGCACCGGCACCGTCCCCTTCGTCCCGGAGCCGTGCCGCGGCCTGGACGGCGGCCTCTTCCACAACGCGCGCTACATGCACCGCAAGGCGGAGCTGCTGGAGAAGAAGTCGGTCACGATCGTCGGCAGCGGGCAGAGCGCCGCCGAGATCTACTACGAACTGCTCTCCGAGATCGACGTCCACGGCTACCAGCTCAACTGGGTCACCCGCTCCCCGCGGTTCTTCCCGCTGGAGTACACCAAGCTGACCCTGGAGATGACGTCCCCGGACTACATCGACTACTTCCGCGCGCTGCCCGAGGAGACCCGCTACCGGCTGGAGAAGCAGCAGAAGGGCCTGTTCAAGGGCATCAACTCGGAGCTGATCGACGCGATCTTCGACCTGCTGTACCAGAAGAACGTCGTGAGCGGCGACCGGCCGGTCCCCACCCGGCTGCTCACCAACTCCTCCCTCACCACCGCGCGGTACGAGGACGGCGGGTACACGCTCGGTTTCCGCCAGGACGAGCAGGGCAAGGACTTCGAGATCCGCACCGAGGGCCTGGTGCTGGCCACCGGCTACCACTACGAGCCGCCGGCCTTCCTCGACCCGGTCCGCGACCGGATCCGCCTCGACGGCCACGGCCGCTTCGACGTCGCCCGCAACTACGCCATCGACGTCACCGGCCGCGGCATCTTCCTGCAGAACGCGGGCGTCCACACGCACAGCATCACCAGCCCCGACCTGGGCATGGGCCCGTACCGCAACGCGTCCATCATCCGCGAGATGCTCGGCAACGAGTACTACCCGGTCGAGAAGTCCATCGCGTTCCAGGAGTTCGCCGTATGAGCATCGGTACGTTCACCGTCCGTCCCCTCGACCCGCTGAAGGACGCCGGGCTGCTGCACCGCTGGGTCACCGATCCCAAGGCGGCGTTCTGGATGATGCAGGACGCGGAACTCCAGGACGTCGAGCGCGAGTACACGCGGATCGCCGCCCACGAGCACCACCACGCGTATCTGGGCCTGCACGACGGCGAGCCGGCGTTCCTGATGGAGACGTACGACCCCCGGTACGTCGAGCTCGTCGGCCTGTACGAGCCCGAGCCCGGCGACGTCGGCATGCACTTCCTGGTCGCGCCCACCGACCGGCCGATCCACGGCTTCACCCGGGCCGTCATCACCGCCGTGATGGAGGAGCTGTTCGCCGACCCGCGCACCCGGCGGGTCGTGGTCGAGCCGGACGTGCGCAACAAGGCCGTGCACGCGCTCAACGAGGCCGTCGGCTTCGTGGCCGCCCAGGAGATCGACAAGCCGGAGAAGCGCGCGCTGCTGAGTTTCTGTACGCGTGATCGCTTCTTCGACAGGCACAGCCCGGCCGCCCGAGGAGTAGCCGTATGACCCCGTCCGACGCCGTAGCGCATCTGTCCCCCCACCGCTGGGCGCGGGCCAACCGCCTGCTGATCCGCAAGGCACTCGCCGAGTTCGCCCACGAGCGGCTCCTCACGCCGGAGGCCACCGGCGGCGGCGGGTACGTCGTCCGCAGCGACGACGGCCTGACGCGGTACTCCTTCACGGCCACGATCCGCGCCCTCGACCACTGGCAGGTCGACGCCGACTCGATCACCCGCCACCGCGACGAGACCGAACTTCCCCTCGCCGCGATGGACTTCCTCATCGAGCTGCAGAAGTCGCTGGGCCTGAGCGACGAGATCCTGCCGGTGTACCTGGAGGAGATCTCCTCCACCCTCTCCGGCACCTGCTACAAGCTCACCAAGCCGCAGATCACGGTCGCCGAGCTGGCGCGTGGCGACTTCCAGGCCATCGAGGCCGGCATGACCGAGGGCCACCCCTGCTTCGTCGCCAACAACGGGCGGCTCGGCTTCGGCGTCCACGAGTACCTGTCGTACGCGCCGGAGACGGCGAACCCCGTGAAGCTGGTGTGGCTGGCCGCGCACCGCTCACGGGCCGCGTTCACGGCGGGGGCGGGGATCGAGTACGAGTCCTTCCTGAGGGACGAGCTGGGAAGTGTGACGCTGAACCGGTTCCGCGACACACTTTCCGAGCAGGGCCTCGACCCCGCCGACTACCTCCTCATCCCCGTCCACCCCTGGCAGTGGTGGAACAAGCTCTCCGTCACCTTCGCCGCCGAAATCGCCCGCCGGCACCTGGTCTGCCTGGGCGAGGGCGACGACGAGTATCTGGCGCAGCAGTCCATCCGCACCTTCTTCAACCGGTCGCATCCGGAGAAGCACTATGTGAAGACGGCCCTGTCCGTCCTCAACATGGGTTTCATGCGCGGCCTGTCCGCCGCCTACATGGAGGCGACCCCGGCGATCAACGACTGGCTGGACCGGCTCATCGCCGGCGACCCGGTGCTGCGGTCGACGGGGCTGTCGATCATCCGGGAGCGGGCGGCGGTCGGCTACCGGCACCTGGAGTACGAGCGGGCCACGGACCGCTACTCGCCGTACCGCAAGATGCTCGCCGCGTTGTGGCGGGAGAGCCCCGTGCCGTCCCTGGAGGACGGCGAGTCCCTGGCCACCATGGCCTCCCTCGTCCACGTCGACCACGAGGGAAAGTCCTTCGCGGGCGCGCTGATCGAGCGGTCGGGGCTCGCCCCGGCCGAGTGGCTGCGGCACTACCTGCGGGCGTACTACGTCCCGCTGCTGCACAGTTTCTACGCCTACGACCTGGTGTACATGCCGCACGGCGAGAACGTGATCCTGGTCCTGGAGGACGGGGTGGTGCGGCGGGCGGTCTACAAGGACATCGCCGAGGAGATCGCGGTGATGGACCCGGACGCGGTGCTGCCGCCGGAGGTCTCCCGCATCCGCGTGGAGGTCCCGGAGGACAAGAAGCTGCTGTCGATCTTCACGGACGTGTTCGACTGCTTCTTCCGCTTCCTCGCCGCGAACCTCGCCGAGGAGGGCGTCCTGGACGAGGACGGCTTCTGGCGTACGGTCGCGGAGATCACCCGCGAGTACCAGGCGTCGGTGCCGGAACTGGCCGACAAGTTCGACCGGTACGACATGTTCGCGCCCGAGTTCGCGCTGTCCTGCCTGAACCGCCTCCAGCTGCGCGACAACCGGCAGATGGTCGACCTCACGGACCCGACCGGCGCGCTCCAGCTGGTCGGCACCCTGAAGAACCCCCTCGCGGGGCTCTGACCCACGAACGGACGGGCGTCCCGGAGTACGGTCCTCCGGGACGCCCGTCAGCGCGTGTCCCCCAGGGGCGAGCGCCCCGGGGACTGAGCGGCTCGGGCCCAATCGCGCGACGGGCCCCCACGGCGCGGCAGCCGCATCACGACCACGGCACCTGCGGCGACCGGTGGTAGTCCATCCCCAGCGCGTCCCAACGCGGCCCCTGCGCGGCCAGCCGCACCCGGTAGTCCTCCCAGTCGTGCGTGGCCGCCGGCGACCAGCCCAGCTCGGCGATCCCCGGCAGCCTCGGGAAGGCCATGTACTCCAGCTGACCGGAGTCCGACAGCGTCTCCGTCCACAGCGGCGCCTCGACACCCCTCACCGCGGACGCCGGCACGCCCGGCAGATACGCCCCCGGGTCCCAGTCGTAGGACCGCCGCACCTCGACATAGCCCGCCCAGGACAGCCCGAGCGGCGTGTCCTTGTCGTACTTCATGTCGAGGTACGCCCGGTCCGCCGGGGAGAGGACCAGCCCGGTGCCGTTGCGCGCGGCCTCGGCGACCAGTTCCTTCTCCGCGCCGCCGGTGCGGTCCAGGCCCCAGTACTGGGCGAGGGCGCCCTTGGCCGGGTTCGCGCCGGCCAGCTGGTGCCAGCCGATCACGGTCTTGCCGTACTTCGCGACGACCGGCTGCACCCGCTCCATGAACCTCACGAAGTCGTCGTGCGGGGTGGAGTGCGCCTCGTCGCCGCCGATGTGGAGGTAGCGGCCGGGCGTGAGCGCGGCGATCTCGCGCACCACGTCGTCCACGAAGTCGTACGTGATCTCCTTGCCGACGCACAGCGAGCTGAAGCCGACCGCGGTGCCGGTGTAGAGCGGGGGTGCCACGCCGTCGCAGTTCAGGTCGGCGTAGGAGGCGAGGGCCGCGTTGGTGTGGCCCGGCATGTCGATCTCGGGGACGACCTCCAGATGGCGGGAGGCGGCGTAACGGACGATCTCACGGTAGTCGGCCTTGGTGTAGTGGCCGCCGGGGCCGCCGCCGACCTCGCTGGAGCCGCCGTACGTGGCCAGGCGCGGCCAGGAGTCGATGGCGATGCGCCAGCCCTGGTCGTCGCTGAGGTGCAGATGCAGGGTGTTGAGCTTGTACAGGGCGAGCTGGTCGATGTACCGCTTGACCTCGTCGACGGAGAAGAAGTGCCGGGAGACGTCGAGCATGGCGCCGCGCCAGCCGTAGCGCGGGGTGTCCTCGATGGTGCCGCCCGCCACCGGCCACGGCCCGGGCTGCACGGAGTCCTTCTCGACGGCCGCGGGGAGCAGCTGACGCAGGGTCTGCACGCCGTGGAAGAGCCCGGCGGGGGCGGCGGCGGTGAGGGTGACGCCCGAGCGGCCGCTGTCGAGGCGGTAGCCCTCCGCGCCGTACGGGCCCCCGGCGAGCCGGAGCCGGATGCCTGAGCGGCCGTGCTCGGTGACCGGCAGAGGGTAGCCGGTGGAGGGCCGCAGCACGTCCGCGAGGTACTCGCCGGCCCGGCGGGCCTCGCGGGAGCCGTCGACCCGGATACGGGTGTCCTCGGTGATGCGGTACGGGGATCCGCCCGGGACCACCGACGCGGGGGCCGGGATCACCCGGTCCAGCGGGACGGGGGCGGCGGCCGTGCCGGGGGCGGGGCTCGCCCCCAGGGTGAAGGCCCCGGCCGCCATGACCAGCAGCAGGGACCCGAACAGCCGGGCGGTGCGGGGAGTCGTTCCGTGGTGCCGTCGTCGCCGTCTCACACGCGCTCCCTTCTCGACACTCAACTCCGTTGCTCCACAAGGGAATCCGGATGGGGTATAGACCACTCTCCCGCAGATCCGGTGAAACAATCCCCCCATGGCGGAAATCATCCAGAAGGACGGCACATGGGCCTTCGACGGGGACGCCCTGCGACTGACGCCCGGACGGGACAAGAATGTCGGCCTGCTCCGCAGGACCCTGGGTGAACTGGTGCTCCCCCTGACGGCGTTGGCGGGAATCTCCTTCGAGCAGGGCAAGAAGACGGGGCGGCTCAAGCTGCGGCTGCGCCACGGCGCCGACCCGCTGCTGCACGCGACGGGCGGCCGGCTCACCGAGCCGCACGACCCCTACCAGCTGATCGTCGAGTCCGACCGCTACGGCGTCGCGGAGTACTTCACGGAGGAGGTCCGCACCGCCCTGCTGCTGGACCGGATCCCCGCCGACCCGGTCACCGAGTATCTGCTGCCCGGCCCGTCCGTGCCGCTGTCCGTCTCCGCCGGGGACGGCACGGCGAGCTTCGACGGTGAGCGCGTCCGGCTGGAGTGGAACTGGAAGACCGAGGACGCCAAGGCCGCCGCCGGCACCCGCACCCTGGCGGTGACGGACCTGATCGCGGTGGAGTGGCAGCCGGCGGCCGGCCTGGACAACGGCCACCTCCGTTTCACCGTGCGCAACGCCCCCACCAAGGCACCGGCCAAGTACGACCCCCACTCGGTGGAGCTGTGGGGGTTCAAGAAGGACCCGCTGATGGCGCTCGTCGCCGCCGCCGTCCAGGCCCGGCTGCCGCACCCCGCGGCAGCCGTCGACCACCGTCCCGAGGTGCCCGCCGAGGCCGTACGCCCCCCTGCCCCGACCGCCGCTCCCGCGCCCGCCGAGGACAGCCACGACGCCCTGCTGCGCCGGCTGCGGGAGCTGGGCGAGCTGCACCGGACCGGGGTGCTGACCGACGAGGAGTTCACCCTGGCCAAACAGGCGATCCTGAAGCGCATGTAGACCTCATACAGCCCCCACCCGTCGCCCCTGCCCGAAATCGGGCACGTTTCTTGCGAAACCGCCGCCGGTACCCCAGGATCATCGGGTGCACGACGAACTTGTTGATCATCTGACGCGGTCCACGCCCCTCAGCCGGGGCGAGGCGCTGCGCGTGATCCAGGACGTGCTCGCCTACTTCGACGAGACGACCGAGGAGTACGTCCGTCGCCGCCACCGCGAGCTCCAGGCCCAGGGCCTGGTGAACGCGACGATCTTCGAACGGATCGAGGCGGACCTCAGGTACCGCGCGGTGGCCCCGCCCGAGCTCTCGCTCCGGCAGCTGCGCCGCATCGTCTACGGCTGATCCCCTACGGCCCACCGTCTACAGCTAGGAACACACCCACATGTGCGGAATCGTCGGATACATCGGCAGGCGTGAGGTCGCGCCCCTGCTGCTCGAGGGCCTGCAGCGCCTGGAGTACCGCGGCTACGACTCGGCGGGCATCGCCGTGACCTCCCCCAAGGCGGCGGGCCTGAAGATGGTCAAGGCCAAGGGCCGGGTGCGCGACCTGGAGGCCAAGGTCCCGGCGCGCTTCAAGGGCACCACCGGCATCGCCCACACCCGCTGGGCCACCCACGGCGCTCCCTCCGACGTGAACGCCCACCCGCACCTGGACGCCGAGGGCAAGGTCGCCGTCGTCCACAACGGCATCATCGACAACGCCTCCGACCTGCGCCGCAAGCTGGAGGCGGACGGCGTCGAGTTCCTCTCCGAGACGGACACCGAGGTCCTCACCCACCTCATCGCCCGCTCCCAGGCCGAGAAGCTGGAGGACAAGGTCCGCGAGACCGTGCGCCTCATCGAGGGCACCTACGGCATCGCCGTCCTGCACGCCGACTTCCCGGACCGCATCGTCGTGGCCCGCAACGGCTCGCCGGTCGTGCTCGGCATCGGCGAGAAGGAGATGTTCGTCGCCTCCGACATAGCCGCCCTGGTCGCCCACACCCGGCAGATCGTCACCCTCGACGACGGCGAGATGGCCACCCTGAAGGCCGACGACTTCCGCACCTACACCACCGAGGGCACCCGCACCACCGCCGAGCCGACCACCGTGGAGTGGGAGGCGGCCTCCTACGACATGGGCGGCCACGACACCTACATGCACAAGGAGATCCACGAGCAGGCCGAGGCCGTGGACCGCGTGCTGCGCGGCCGGATCGACGACCGCTTCTCCACCGTGCACCTGGGCGGCCTGAACCTGGACGCCCGCGAGGCGCGCCGGATCCGCCGCGTGAAGATCCTCGGCTGCGGCACCTCGTACCACGCCGGCATGATCGGCGCGCAGATGATCGAGGAGCTGGCCCGCATCCCCGCCGACGCCGAGCCGGCCTCCGAGTTCCGCTACCGCAACGCGGTCGTCGACCCCGACACCCTGTACGTCGCGGTCTCCCAGTCCGGTGAGACGTACGACGTGCTGGCGGCCGTGCAGGAGCTGAAGCGCAAGGGCGCCCGGGTGCTGGGCGTGGTCAACGTCGTCGGCTCCGCGATCGCCCGCGAGGCGGACGGCGGCGTCTACGTGCACGCCGGCCCCGAGGTCTGCGTGGTGTCCACCAAGTGCTTCACCAACACCACGGTCGCCTTCGCCCTGCTCGCCCTGCACCTGGGCCGCACCCGTGACCTGTCGGTGCGCGACGGCAAGCGGATCATCGAGGGCCTGCGCCGGCTCCCGGAGCAGATCGCCGAGATCATGGAGCAGGAGGAGGAGATCAAGAAGCTGGCCCTGGAGTACGCCGAGGCCCGCTCGATGCTCTTCATCGGCCGCGTCCGGGGCTACCCGGTGGCCCGCGAGGCCTCCCTGAAGCTCAAGGAGGTCTCCTACATCCACGCCGAGGCCTACCCGGCCTCCGAGCTGAAGCACGGCCCGCTGGCCCTGATCGAACCGGCCATGCCCACGGTCGCGATCGTCCCGGACGACGACCTGCTGGAGAAGAACCGCGCGGCCATGGAGGAGATCAAGGCCCGCAGCGGCCGGATCGTGGCCGTCGCCCACCAGGAGCAGGAAAAGGCCGACCACACCGTCATCGTCCCCAAGAACGAGGACGAACTGGACCCGATCCTCATGGGCATCCCCCTCCAACTCCTCGCCTACCACACGGCCTTGTCCCTGGGCCGGGACATCGACAAGCCCCGCAACCTGGCGAAGTCGGTAACGGTCGAGTAGCGCCCTGCCTTCAGGGCGCGGGGAACTGCGCGACAAGTCCCCATGCCCCCCGCGGAGGCCGAGTCACAGAACGGACCCCCATGTGTCGCCACTCGACACATGGGGTTCACCGCCTTACGGAATGACAACAACCGGCCGCTGCGCCCGCTTCGCCAGCCTCCCGGCAACGGACCCGAAGATCCGTCCCACGAGACCGTGGGTGGAACCCACGACGATCGCGTCCGCCGAGTACTCCCGCCCCACCTCTTCGAGTTCGTGGCAGATGTCCCCACCCCGCTCGACCAGGATCCACGGCACCTCGGCGAGATAGTCCGCACAGGCCAGCTCCAGACCGAGCACCTCCGTGCGGTGGTCCGGGACGTCGACGAAGACCGGGGGCTCGCAGCCCGCCCACACCGTGGTGGGCAGCCGGTTGGCGACGTGGACGATGATCAGACCCGAGCCGGAGCGCCGCGCCATGCCGATGGCGTACGCGAGGGCACGCTCACTGGAGGTGGAGCCGTCGAAGCCGACGACCACGCCGTGCCGGAACGCGGGGTCGCAGGCGTGGCGCGACTCCTCCGCCGCCAGGGGTTCGGCCGCCGTGGGATCGGCGACCGGCCGCTTGCGGTCCGCTGGTTCGAAGAATTCGTGACCGGCCATGGCTGTCTCGGGGTTGTGATCCTTTTGATGGGGACGACAGTGTGCGGCGGCTGTGTCCGGGAAATGGCTTCCCCACCCCATACCCTCCAGGGTACGGCGGCACGCCTCCTGAGCCCAGATCCCGCACCCGGTCGCCGACGGGTTCCCCGGAGCATGCACGAGGGGTCACCGGTCACGCAATGGTCGCTGCCCCGTACAGGCGGTTTGCACAGAATTCACTTGGCCGCGAGAGTGGTCCCCTCCGGGTCGTGCGCCCCGGACCCGCAGTGCCCGGCGGTCCGGCCGAGCGGTGAACCCGTGAGCCACGCCACAGGGAGCAGCTCATGTCCACCGGGCGGCGGCCGGCCGCCCGCTCGTCCCGCTGGTCCCGCCGCGGCGCGGGTCCTCCCCGGCCGGTGCCGCCGGTGTCGCGTTCGGCCTCGCCGCCGTCACGGGCGCCGGCCGGCCGCTGACGCGCCGCTCCAACGGGCCGCCGCACGGCCGCGGTCCGCGTCCCGGAAGCGCCGGCCGGGCCGGCATGGCGCACCGGAACCGGGGTACGGGGGGACCTCGACGCGATGGCGGGGGTACACCGGTCGGTTGACCGGTTTCCACGCACGCGCCCATATCTTTTCAGCCAACTTCTGGCTGGTGTGCATCCCCTGCCGCACCCCACCCCCGACCCCCGTTCGACCTGCACGGAAAGGGCCTCACGGGCCTTGCGCACCCTACGGGGATTGGCCACCGCGACAAGGCGCACTTCCCTGCACGGCCCACGAGTGCAACCCTTCGTGATCGAATGCTTCACGCCAAGTTGCCAAGTCGACAATGCACCGGGTGCCGAACTGGCCACCGGGGCGCGACGGGACACAGTAGATTCGATCTTGATGTCTTACGGCGGGGGACTCGTGCAGGACCGAGGGGAAACGTGCAGGAGCGACACAACCGAGGAGCCGCGACCACCGAGGGGGGCTTAGCAGGATGAGCCACGACTCCACTGCCGCGCCGGAAACCGCGGCCCGGAAACTCTCCGGGCGACGCCGCAAGGAGATCGTCGCGGTGCTGCTGTTCAGCGGCGGCCCCATCTTCGAGAGTTCCATACCGCTGTCGGTGTTCGGGGTTGACCGCCAGGACGCCGGCGTACCGCGCTACCGGCTGCTGGTGTGCGGCGGTGAGGAAGGCCCGCTGCGGACCACAGGAGGCCTGGAACTCACCGCGCCACACGGCCTGGAGGCGATAGCCCGGGCGGGCACCGTCGTGGTGCCGGCCTGGCGGTCGATCACCTCGCCACCGCCGGAGGAGGCGCTCGACGCACTGCGCCGGGCCCATGAGGAGGGCGCCCGCATCGTCGGGCTGTGCACCGGTGCCTTCGTCCTCGCGGCGGCGGGCCTGCTGGACGGCCGGCCCGCGACCACCCACTGGATGTACGCGCCGACGCTGGCGAAACGCTATCCGTCGGTGCACGTCGACCCACGGGAGCTCTTCGTGGACGACGGCGACGTGCTGACGTCGGCGGGTACGGCGGCCGGAATCGACCTGTGCCTGCACATCGTGCGCACGGATCACGGCAACGAGGCGGCCGGGGCACTCGCCCGGCGCCTGGTCGTCCCGCCGCGCCGCAGCGGCGGTCAGGAGCGCTACCTCGACCGGTCTTTACCGGAGGAGATCGGCGCCGACCCGCTCGCCGAGGTCGTCGCCTGGGCGCTGGAGCACCTCCACGAACAGTTCGACGTGGAGACGCTGGCGGCACGCGCGTACATGAGCCGTCGTACGTTCGACCGCCGCTTCCGCTCGCTGACCGGCAGCGCGCCGTTGCAGTGGCTGATCACGCAGCGGGTGCTCCAGGCGCAGCGCCTGCTGGAGACGTCGGACTACTCGGTGGACGAGGTCGCCGGCCGCTGCGGCTTCCGCTCGCCGGTCGCGCTGCGCGGCCACTTCCGGCGCCAGCTGGGTTCGTCCCCGGCCGCCTACCGGGCCGCGTACCGCGCGCGGCGCCCGCAGGCCGACCGGAGCCAGGACACCGAGGGCGGCCAGAGCAACCCGGGTGCCCTCCCGCCGGGCCAGCCGGGCCACGCGGGACACCAGGTCCCGCCGGCCCTGCACCCGGACAACCCGCTCCCGCACCAGTCCCGCCGCACCGCGGCGGCAAGCGCCCTGGGCCCGTCCCTGACGGCCTCGGCCCCGGGCGTCCCGGGCCAGCGCAGCGCGCCGTGAGGTGACCGACGAGCAGAAAAACCGAAGGGCCGGAGGCACCCGCCTCCGGCCCTTCGGCCGTCCCCGGCCCCCCGGCCCCTCGGCCCGAGTGGACGGAGTCCGGACCGGCCGGCCCGCACCTGGCGAGCCCGCCCGGGCCACAGCCAGCCCGTCCGGCGATGTGCGGACGGGGCCCGCGGGGGCCCGGGGGGCGGCAGCCCCTGTGACGTGCACACCCGCACCGCGGGGCACGCCGTCCGGTCCCGCCGAGCGCAGCGCCCCGTAAGGTTAGACACATGAACGATCGCATGGTGTGGATCGACTGCGAGATGACCGGCCTCTCGCTGTCGAACGACGCGCTCATCGAAGTGGCCGCCCTCGTCACCGACTCCGAGCTGAACGTGCTCGGCGAGGGCGTGGACATCGTCGTCCGCCCGCCGGAGCGGGCCCTGGAGACGATGCCGGAGGTGGTGCGTGAGATGCACACCGCGTCCGGTCTGCTCGCCGAGCTGCCGGACGGCACGACGCTCGAGGACGCCGAGCAGCGTGTCCTCGCGTATGTGAGGGAGCACGTCAAGGAGCCGGGCAAGGCACCCCTGTGCGGCAACTCCGTCGGCACGGACCGCGGTTTCCTGCTGCGGGACATGCCCACCCTGGAGGACTACCTGCACTACCGCATCGTGGACGTGTCCAGCATCAAGGAGCTGGCCCGCCGCTGGTACCCGAGGGCGTACTTCAACAGCCCCGAGAAGAACGGCAACCACCGCGCGCTCGCCGACATCCGCGAGTCCATCGCGGAACTGCGTTACTACCGCGAGGCCGTCTTCGTGGCGCAGCCGGGGCCCGACTCGGACACCGCGAAGAAGATCGCCGCCAGGCACGTCCTGCCCGGTCGGTAGGGAGCCCGAGGGGTTGTCGGGGGGCCACGCCAAAAGCCGTGCGCGAGCACCCCTTCGGACCCTGTACACTTTTTCTCGGCCGGTCGGGGAAGTCACTGACCTCCAACCGACAAGGCCATGGTGGGTGTAGCTCAGCTGGTAGAGCACCTGGTTGTGGTCCAGGATGCCGCGGGTTCGAGTCCCGTCACTCACCCTCAGTAGTCAGCCGGTGACCTTGCAACAAGGTCACCGGCTGAACTCGTTTCCAGGGCGTGCGGGCGTGCCCCCGCCTGCGCGGCGCGCCTCCTCGCGACGCCCGCCGGCGTCACGACGAGGCGCGCCCCACCAGCTCCGTGGCCAGCACCATCTGGCGCCGATCCAGTCCGCGGGACGCGAGCGGGCGGCGGTCGGCGACCTCGGCGAGCAGCAGGTCGATCATCGCGCGGCCCATCTCCTGGATCGGCTGGCGCACACTGGTCAGCGGCGGGTCCATGTGGCGGGCGATCGCGGAGTCGTCATAGCCGACCAGGGCCACGTCGTCGGGGATGCGGCGGCCCGCCTCGCGCAGGGCGTGCCGGGCACCGGCCGCGGTGACGTCCGAGGCGGCGAAGACCGCGTCCAGGTCCGGGCGGCGCTCCAGCAGCGCCTCCATGGCCCGCCGGCCGCCGCCCTCGGAGAAGTCACCCGGTTCGATCAGCAGCTCGTCCACCTCGTGGCCCGCGTCGCGCAGGGCCTCCCGGTAGCCGTCGATACGGCGCTGGGCGCCGTACACGTCGAGGCGGCCGGTGATGTGGGCGATGGTGCGCCGGCCCCGGCCGATCAGGTGCTCGACGGCCTGGCGGGCGCCGCCGTAGTTGTCCGAGTCCACCGAGGTGAGGGTCTCCGCGGCCGAGCGGGGGCCGCTGATCACCGCGGGGATCTCCAGCTGGGCCAGCATGTCGGGCAGCGGGTCGTCGGCGTGCACGGAGACCAGCAGCACGCCGTCCACGCGATGCGCGGCCAGGTACTGGGCGAGCCGCTGCCGCTCCCGGTCACTGCCCGCGAAGATCAGCAGCAGCTGCATCTCGGTGTCGGACAGGGCCGCGCCGACACCCCGGAGCATGTCCGAGAAGTACGGCTCGGCGAAGAACCGGGTCTCCGGCTCGGGCACGACGAGGGCGATGGCGTCCGTGCGGTTGGCGGCCAGTGCGCGGGCGGCCGTGTTCGGGACGTAACCGAGCTCGGCGACCGCGGCCTCCACGGCGGCGCGGGTGGCGTCGCTCACCCGGGGCGACCCGTTGATCACCCGGGAGACCGTGCCGCGGCCCACTCCGGCGCGCGCGGCCACCTCTTCGAGGGTGGGTCGGCCGCCGCCGCGGCCCCGCGCTCCGTGGCTTGCCATCGGCCCCGCCTTCCTTCGTGTGTCACGCTGGCCTGGAATGTAACAGCCCCGCAAGCGGCGGTGACCACCGCCGGGAGGGCGGCTCGCGGACCGGGGGCCTCCGGAGGCGGGTGCGCGGCGTCCAGTTAACAGGCAGATAACCGAAGGCACTTTGCCGCGTCTGTTCCCTTGACACCCTCGCCCGGACCCGCGACTCTTCAACACATCACTTGTGGGAGCGCTCCCACGGTACCTGACACATACACAACCCGCACGTTCCCCGCCCGAGCCGCAACGAGCAAGATACGGGCCCAACAACGCCGTTGGCCGGGGGGTCGGCACGTCAGGGCAACAGGAGGACGCAATGCGAGCACGTACCCTCCCCCTCTCTCGGCAGCGGTCGGGCGGGGGGAAGCCCATCGCCCACAAGGCACTGGCCATCGCGGCCGTGGTGTCGCTGGGCACCGGGCTGCTGGCCGGCTGTGCCGACGACGGCGGAGACGGCGACTCCGACTCCTCGTCGGGCGGCGAGGGCAAGACCACGATCACACTGGGTCTGTTCGGCACCATGGGCTTCAAGGAAGCCGGTCTCTACGCCGAGTACGAGAAGCTGAACCCGGACATCAAGATCGCCGAGAACGTGGTCGAGCGGAACGAGAACTACTACCCGGCTCTCGTCAACCACCTGACCACCAACAGCGGTCTGATGGACGTCCAGGCGATCGAGGTCGCCAACATCGCCGAGGTCGTCGGCACCCAGGCGGACAAGTTCACGGACATGTCCAAGGTCGGGGGCGTGAACAAGAACGGCTGGCTGGACTGGAAGTGGGAGCAGGCCACCACCAAGGACGGCCAGACCATCGGTCTCGGCACGGACGTCGGCCCGATGGCCATCTGTTACCGCAAGGACCTCTTCGAGAAGGCCGGTCTGCCGACCGACCGCGAGGAGGTCGGCAAGCTGTGGGCCGGTGACTGGAACAAGTTCATCGAGACCGGCGAGAAGTACAAGAAGGCGGCAGGCGACGACACCTTCTTCATGGACTCCCCCGGTGGCCTGATCAACGCCGTCCTCAGCAGTGAGGAGAAGAAGTTCTACGACGCCTCCGGCGAGGTCATCTACAAGTCCAACCCGGCCGTCAAGGACGCCTTCGACCTGACCGCCGAGGCCGCCGAGAAGGGCCTGGTCCAGTCGCAGACGCAGTTCCAGCCGGCCTGGGACACGACGATCGCCAACAGCAAGTTCGCCACCGTCGCCTGCCCGCCGTGGATGCTCGGCACCATCAAGGGCAAGTCCAAGCCGGAGGCCGCCGGCCAGTGGGACGTGGCCGTGGCGCCCAAGTCCGGCAACTGGGGCGGCTCCTTCCTGGGCGTGCCGAAGAGCGGCAAGAACGTCGAAGAGGCGCAGAAGCTGGTGGCCTGGCTCACCGCGCCGGAGCAGCAGGCGAAGCTGTTCAAGGTGCAGGGCAGCTTCCCGAGCACCCCGGGCGCGTACGACAGCCCGGAGGTGACCGGCGCGAAGAACGAGATGACCGGTGACGCCCCGATCGGCGAGATCTTCTCCGAGGCCGCCAAGCAGATCCCGGTCCAGGTGATCGGCCCGAAGGACCAGATCATCCAGCAGGGCCTGACGGACAACGGCGTCATCCTGGTGACCAAGGGCAAGTCCGCCGAGGAGGCCTGGGAGACGGCCACCAAGACCATCGACAACAACCTGGACAAGTGACCCCCATGGCCACCCGCCACGACACCGCCGCGCTCCCCTCCAAGGGGGGCGCGGCCCCGGGCCGTCCGCCCGGGGGCTCCGCACCCATGAACAAGGAACAGCGACGCCGGGCCAAACTGTCCCGGCGCTGGCAGCGGGACATGCGCTGGAGCCCGTACGCGTTCGTCGCCCCGTTCTTCCTGCTGTTCCTCGCCTTCGGCCTGTTCCCGCTGATCTACACCGGCTGGGCCTCGCTGCACCAGGTGGAGCTGACCGCCCCGACCGACATGAACTGGGTCGGGCTGAAGAACTACACCCGGATCTTCGACGACGACTTCTTCTGGAACGCCGCGAAGAACACCCTGACCATCGGCATCATCTCGACCGTTCCGCAGCTGCTGATGGCGATGGGCATCGCCCACATCCTGAACTACAAGCTGCGCGCCTCGACCTTCTACCGGGTCGCGATGCTCGCGCCGTACGCCACCTCGATCGCCGCCGCCTCCCTGGTGTTCGTGCTGCTCTTCGGCCGTGACTACGGCATGATCAACTGGGCGCTGGACTTCGTCGGGATCGACCCGGTCGACTGGCAGGGCGACAAGTGGCCCTCGCAGTTCGCCGTGTCGTCGATCATCATCTGGCGCTGGACCGGGTACAACGCGCTGATCTACCTGGCCGCGATGCAGGCGATCCCGCAGGACCTGTACGAGTCGGCGGCGCTGGACGGCGCCAACCGCTGGCAGCAGTTCATCCACGTGACCCTGCCGGCGCTGCGTCCGACCATCCTGTTCACGGTGGTGGTCTCCACGATCGGTGCCAGCCAGGTCTTCGGCGAGCCGCTGCTCTTCGACGCCAACAAGGGCGCGTCCGGGGGCGCGGAGCACCAGTTCCAGACGCTCGGCCTGTACCTGTACGAACAGGGCTGGGTGAACCAGCACCTGGGCCGTGCCTCGGCGATCGCCTGGACGATGTTCGCGATCCTGATCGTCATCGGCATCATCAACCAGCTCATCTCGCGCCGGCTGCGCGCCAGCAGTTAAGGAGTTGTGGCCGTGACGACGACTGTGACGCCCCCCGAGACATCGCCCGCCCAACAGCAGAAGCGACCGCGTCTGCCCAAGTCCGCGCGGGCCGGTGGCACGCTGCACGGCGGTCCGATCGCGTACGTGATCCTGATCGTGTTCACCATCGTGTCGCTGTTCCCGCTGATCTGGACCGCGATCGCCGCGTCCCGGGACAATCAGCGCCTGGCGGAGAACCCCCCGCCGTTCTGGTTCGGCTCCAATCTGTTCAAGAACCTGGAGATCGCCTGGAAGGACGCCAACCTCGGCGAGGCCTTCCTCAACACCACGATCGTGTCGGGCATCTCGGCGGCGACCATCGTCGTGCTGTCGACGATCGCCGGGTTCGCCTTCGCCAAGCTGCGCTTCAAGGGCCGCAACGCGCTGATGCTGATCGTGATCGGCACGATGATGGTGCCGCCGCAGCTCAGTGTGATCCCGCTGTACATGATGGTCGCGAAGCTGGACTGGACGGACCAGCTGCAGGCGGTCATCTTCCCGTCGCTGGTGAGCGCGTTCGGCGTGTTCTTCATGCGGCAGTACCTGCTGCAGGCGCTGCCCGACGAGGTCATCGAGGCCGCCCGGGTGGACGGCGCGAGCAGCTGGCGCGTGGTGTGGCACGTGGTGTTCCCGGCCGCGCGGCCGGCGATGGCCGTGCTCGGCATGCTGACGTTCGTGCAGACCTGGAACGACTTCCTGTGGCCGTTCCTGGTGCTGACCCAGACCGGCAACCCGACCGTGCAGGTGGCGGTCGCGGGCCTCGGCCGCGGGTACACCCCGGACCAGTCCCTGATCATGGCGGGTGCGCTGCTGGGTACGCTGCCCCTGCTCCTGGTCTTCGCGATCTTCGGCAAGCAGATCGTGGGCGGCATCATGCAGGGCGCCGTCAAGGGCTGATCCCCGATCCGTCCGCAGGACCCGGGGGGCCGGGTCACCGCCGCCTCGGCCCCCTCTTCCCTTCTTCCCTCCTCCTTCTCCCCTTCTTCTCACTCGTCGGTCTTCCACGACCTCCTATGGGAGCGCTTCCATGTCTGACTCCGCAACGCCGGCGACCCCGGTGACCTTTCCTCCCGCCTTCCTCTGGGGCGCCGCGACCTCCGCGTACCAGATCGAGGGGGCGGTGCGGGAGGACGGGCGCACGCCTTCCATCTGGGACACCTTCAGCCACACGCCGGGCAAGACGATCGGCGGCGACACCGGTGACATCGCCGTCGACCACTACCACCGCTACCGCGACGACGTGGCGCTGATGGCGGACCTGAACCTGAGCGCCTACCGCTTCTCCGTCTCCTGGTCGCGGGTGCAGCCGACCGGCCGCGGCCCGGCCGTGCAGCGCGGTCTGGACTTCTACCGCCGGCTGGTCGACGAGCTGCTGGCGAAGGGCATCAAGCCGGCCGTCACCCTCTACCACTGGGACCTGCCGCAGGAGCTGGAGGACGCGGGCGGCTGGCCGGAGCGCGACACCGCGTACCGGTTCGCGGAGTACGCGGGGATCGTCGGTGAGGCGCTCGGCGACCGGGTGGAGCAGTGGATCACGCTCAACGAGCCGTGGTGCAGCGCCTTCCTGGGCTACGCCTCCGGGGTGCACGCGCCCGGCCGTACCGACCCGGCGGCCTCGCTGAAGGCCGCCCACCACCTGAACCTGGCGCACGGCCTGGGCACCAAGGCGTTGCGCTCGGTGATGCCGGCCCGCAACCAGGTCGCGATCAGCCTCAACTCCTCGGTGGTGCGCCCGCTGTCGCCGAGCGACCCGGCGGACCAGGTGGCGGCGCGCAAGATCGACGACCTGTCCAGCGGCATCTTCCACGGCCCGATGCTGCACGGCGCCTACCCGGAGACCCTGCTGGAGGCGACCTCGTCGCTCACCGACTGGTCGTACGTCCTCGACGGTGACCTGGAGCTGATCCACCAGCCGCTGGACGCGCTCGGCCTCAACTACTACACGCCCACCCTGGTGTCGGCGGCGGACCCGGACGCGAAGGGGCCGCGGGCCGACGGTCACGGGAGCAGCGAGCACTCGCCGTGGCCCGCCGCGGACGACGTCGCCTTCCACCAGTCGCCGGGCGAGCAGACCGAGATGGGCTGGTCCGTCGACCCGACGGGGCTGCACGAGCTGATCATGCGCTACACCCGTGAGGCGCCCGGACTGCCGCTCTACATCACCGAGAACGGCGCGGCCTACGACGACAAGCCGGACGCCGACGGGAAGGTGCACGACCCGGAGCGCGTCGCCTACCTGCACGGGCACCTCTCCGAGGTGCGCCGGGCCATCACCGACGGCGCGGACGTGCGCGGCTACTTCCTGTGGTCCCTGTTGGACAACTTCGAGTGGGCGTACGGATACGACAAGCGCTTCGGCGCGGTGTACGTCGACTACGTCACCCAGCAGCGGACCCCGAAGTCCAGCGCCCTGTGGTACGCGCGGGCCGCGAAGTCGGGAGCGCTTCCCGAGCCGGAGCACATCTGACCGACTCCGGCTCCGGGAGACGGGGGGCGGGGCGCGGCACCCCAGACGAGTGCCGCGCCCCGTTCGCGTGCCCGCGCCTGCCAGTGGGCACGCGGGTGACGCGGCCGGGTGGGGGACCGGCCGGGCACCCTCCCGGTGATGCCGGAGGGACTGACCCGACTACGCCCCGCCATGGTGTACGCCGCGGCGACACCGGCCGCCTGGGCGGTGCGGGTGAACAGGAACGCGCCGCCGTCGGCCACGGCGACCACGCCGCCGATCGCCTTGTTCCTGCCGCTGCCCCTGCGCCGGTGCGTAGTCATCGCGTGCCTGACTTCGTTGCGTTCGGGGGTGTGCGGCAGCACGCCGGCGATCCGGCATCGGACGAACTTCCTGACCCGGGCGGCCGTCAGCGGTCTTGGGGTGCCCTCAAGGAAGGGATCGGGGCCGGTTGAAGGACGCGACCGGCCGGCCCGGCCGGCGTCGGCGCACGGTCCCCCGGTGCCCGCGCCGCCGGGGCGCCCGCCCGCGTCCGTCGAGCTGGATCCAGATCCGCACCTCGGTCCCGCCGAGCACCGACGAGCCGATCCGTACGTCCCCGCCGGTGGACTCCGCGAGCCGGCGCACGATGTCCAGGCCGAGCCCGGTCGAGCCGTCGCTGCCCGAGCCCCGGCCGCGGGCCATCGCCGCCTCGGGGTCGGGTATGCCGGGGCCCGCGTCGGAGACGAGCACGATCACCGCGTCCTCGCCGTTGTGCACGTCGACCGCGAAGGCGGTGCCCTCGGCGGTGTGCCGGAAGACGTTGCCGAGCAGCGCGTCGAGGGCGGCGGCCAGATCGGGGCGGGCCACGGGTATGCGCACCGGCCGGTCGGCACCGGCCACCCGCCATTTACGGCCCTCGTCCTCGGCGAGCGCCGACCAGAACGCCATCCGCTCGCGGACCACTTCGGCCGCGTCGCATCCGGCGCCGGGGCCGGCGGCGGCCGTCTGCGGCTTGGCGTCCCTGGCCGTGCGGATGATGGTGTCCACCTCGCGCTCCAGCTGCTCGACCGCCGCCCGGGTCTGCTCGGCGGCCGGCCCCTCACCGAGGGAGGCGGCGTTGAGCCGCAGCACGGTCAGCGGCGTACGCAGCCGGTGGGACAGGTCGGCGGCCAGCTCCCGCTCGTTGGCGAGCAGTTGGACGACCTGATCGGCCATGGAGTTGAACGCCACCGCCGCCAGCCGCAGTTCGGTCGGTCCCTCCTCCGGCACCCTGGCCCCCAGTTTGCCCTCCCCCAGTTCGTGCGCCCCCTCCACCAGTCGCCGGGCGGGCCGCACCATCCGTACGCCCAGCCGGTCGGCGACCGCGACCGAACCGAGGATCAGCGCGGCCCCCACGCCGGCCAGCACCGCCCAGGCCGTGCCGACCCCGTTGGTGACCTCGGACTCGGGGACGAACACCTCGACCACGGCGATCTCGCCGGTGCTGAGCGCCACCGGCTGGAGGAGCGCCGAGCCGCCGGACACGGTGGAGGTCGAGGCGCGCCCCAGTCTCCGTACCGCCGCGATGTCCTCGGCGGCGGCCCGCCGCTGCCCTGTGCGGAGGGCTTCGGCGCCGTCGCTCGCCGGGATGTGCACGGCCATCGCGGCGTTCGAGCCGGCGGAGGCGACGACGCGTTCGAGCTGGTCGCGGTCGGTGGTGATGGACAGGGCGGGGGCGACGGCCGCCGCCACCCGTTCGGCGTTGGAGAAGGCTCGGTCGCGGGCCATCTCCCGGATGACCAGACCGAGCGGCACCGCGAAGGCGATCACGACCATGGCGGTCACCGCCAGCGACACCTTCACCAGGGCCCACCTCATCGCGGCGGCTCCGCTCCGGGCGTGTGCGCGGGCGGCTCCAGCTTCACGCCGACGCCCCGCAGGGTGTGCAGGTAACGGGGCCGCGCGGCGGTCTCCCCCAGTTTCCGGCGCAGCCAGGACAGATGGACGTCGATGGTCTGGTCGTCGCCGTAGGACTGCTGCCACACCTCGGCGAGCAGTTCCTTGCGGGGGACGACCACGCCGGGCCGTCCGGCGAGGAAGGCGAGCAGGTCGAACTCGCGCCGGGTCAGGTCGAGTCGTACGCCGTCCAGTTCGGCCTGGCGGCGCAGCGGGTCGACGGTCAGTCCGCCGACCCGGATCACCGGAGAGGGCGCGGCCTCCCCTCCGCCGGACCGGGCGCGGCGCAGCACGGCCGCCATCCGGGCCGAGAGGTGCTCCACCGAGAAGGGCTTGGTCAGATAGTCGTCCGCGCCGGCGTTGAGCAGGCGCACGATCTCCGTCTCGTCGTCCCGGGCGGTGGCGATGATCACCGGTACGTCCGTGATGCCGCGCAGCATCTTCAGTGCCTCGGAGCCGTCGAGATCGGGCAGTCCGAGGTCCAGGACCACGACGTCGAAGCGGAAGTGGGCGACCTCGCGCAGCGCCTCCAGTGCCGTGCCCACGCTGCGCACGGTGTGTGAGGCGTCGGTCAACTGCCGGATCAGCGCCGAGCGTACGAACTGGTCGTCCTCGACCACGAGAACACTTGCCATGCGCCGCACCGTACGCCATGGCCGACGGACGGCGTGCGGGCCTGTGGACAACTCCGGATACCTCAGCGGGCGGGACACCCGTGGGGCGGGTGGGGCAGTATGGGCCGACGATGCGCAGAGGACTCGTACACGTACTGGCCTGGCTGCTCGCCACGGGCGCGGCGGTCACGCTGTCGTGGTGGGGTGTCAGCACGGTGATGACGGGCACCGCCTACGACCCGCCCCGCGCCCTGCCCGTCGCGGCGGCCGGCGCGGACGACTCGGCCGGGGAGCGGTCGTATCCGGTGTCGTCGTCGACGCGGCGGCCGTCCGGCGCGGAGCGTTCGAAGGACGCCGAGGAGTCGCGGAAGCCGTCGGCGAAGCCCGACGAGGCGTCCCGTGAGCCGGCCCCGGAGCCGTCCCGGACCGCCGCGCCCACGCACTCCCCCTCCCCGGCCGCTCCGGCCGCGACCGGCCAGGTCGAGGCGTACGACACCAAGGGCGGCCGGGCGGTCTTCGACCTCGGCGAAGCCTCCGCGTCACTGGTGTCGGCGACCCCGGGGGCCGGCTGGTCGATGCAGGTGTGGAAGACGCAGACGTGGATCCGGGTGGAGTTCGCCTCGGGCGCGGACCGGGTGTCGGTGTTCTGCACCTGGCACGACGGCCCGCCGCGTGTGGAGATCGGGACGTACTGACGGAAACATCCGCCGGTCCCGCCGCTGTTCGGCTCGCCGGAACGTGGTGGAGGGCCCGCCGGCCGTTCCCCGGTCCCGCCGCTGTTCGGCTCACTGGAAGACGGATGCGGGCGGCGCCGGTGACGCGACCGCCGCCAGGTCCGTCACCGGGGCGGCTCCGCCGGTGAAGTCGATGAGGTCGCGGCCGTGCTGGACCCGGGCCGGGTGCGGGTCGGAGGCGGCCCGGCGGGTCAGTTCGGCGATCGGCAGGGGCGCGTCGGAGGCGACCAGGACGGCGTTGCCGAAGCGTTTGCCGCGCAGGACCGCGGGGTCGGCGATCAGCGCGAGTTCGGCGAACCGGGCGGCGGCGGTGGCGATCTGGCCGCGCAGATGCGCGAGCGGCGGTCCGTCGGCGAGGTTGGCGGCGTAGATCCCGCCGGGGGCGAGGGCCCTGCGGACGTCGTCGAGGAATTCGGTGGAGGTCAGATGGGCCGGGGTGCGGGCCCCGCTGAAGACGTCGGCGACGACGAGTCCGGCCCCGCCGTCGGGCACCTTGGCGAGCCCTTCGCGGGCGTCCGCCGAGCGCACCCGGATCCGGGCCCTGGTGTCCAACGGGAGTTCCCGCCGGACCAGTCGCACCAGCGCCGCGTCCCGCTCGACGACCTGCTGGGTGGAGCGGGGGCGGGTGGCCGCGACGTACCGGGCGAGGGTGAAGGCGCCGCCGCCGAGGTGCACGGCCTGCAGGGGCTTGCCGGGCGGGGCGGCGAGATCGACGACATGGCCGAACCGGCGCTGGTACTCGAAGGAGAGGTGCGCCGGGTCGTCCAGGTCGACGTGCGACTGCGGGGCCCCGTCGATCAGCAGGGTCCAGGCCCGCGACCGGTCCGGGTCGGGGACGAGCCGGGCGAGCCCCCCGTCGACACGCTCGACGACGGCATCCGCGCCGCCCTGCCCACGCCCGCTGTTCCTGGACCGTCCCATCCCCCCATTGTCGCAAGCGCCCCGAGCGCCGACGGGCCCCCCGGTCGGCCGTCTCCCGCCCCGCCGGCGTGCGCTCAGCGAGCGCGCCGCCGGGTGGGTCCGCCGCGCCGGGTACGACTGTCCGCCGCGCCACGTGCGACAGTCCGCCGCGCCACGTGCGACAGTCCGCCGCGCCACGTGCGACAGTCCGCCGCGCCACGTGCGACAGTCCGCCGCGCCACGTGCGACAGTCCGCCGCGCCACGTACGACTGTCCGCCGCGCCACGTGCGACAGTCCGCCGCGCCACGTACGACAGTCCGCCGCGCCACGTGCGACAGCCGCCGCGCCACGTGCGACAGTCCGCCGCGCCACGTGCGACAGTCCGCCGCGTCAGGTGCGGCTGTCCGCCGCCTCGATCAGCCGCTGCGCCTCGCCCAGTGCCTCGCGCAGCACCGCGGGGTCCGTCGCCAGGTCCGCCTCGCCGGGCGGCAGCAGCCAGCCCGAGCCCTCGACCGGCGGCTCGGGGGCCGGTCCGAGCCCGCGGCCGTCGGTCCCCGTGCAGGTGCTGCCCGGTACGTCCCAGGCGGCGGCCGTGCCCGGTGGCACCAGGAAGCCGAGCGTGTCACCGCCGCCGTCGTGCAGCACCAGGCCCACCACGTCCCCGGCTCCGCGCCGCAGGATGTCGACCGCCTCCAGGCCCTGGCGGGCCGGGACCGTGACCACGTCGCAGTCCGCACGCGGCAGCTGTAAAGGATCGTCGTTCCGGCTGGTCATCATCCCGGCCTCCACCACACAAATCCCTGCTTGGACGAGCGGGTCGGGAGTCGGGGGGCTCCCGGTCCACAGGGTCCAACGAGCCGGCCCGTCAACGGCTACGGCGGAAGTCCGCCGCAAAGGATGGCAGTTCATGGCAGATCACGGACGACTTATCCGGTTTGTGGCCAAACTCGCGTAGTGACTCCGTCACAGCAGGTACGTTCATGCCCGCCGGAATCAGGGCAGCACACGGCAAGTCATCCCGATTCCGGCATGGTTCGACGGTTCGCAGAGAGGACCCGGCCATGGCGTCGTCAACGGTGCCCTCGTCCCAGCCCGACCGGCCCCCGCGGCCGAACCTCGTCTTCCGGCAGTTGCGCGGAGCGCGCTCGCCGGCCGAGTTCGCCGCGGCGGTCCGGCGGGCCGCCCGCGAGATCGGCGAGCGGGTCAGCTGTGACGCGCGCTATGTGCACCGGGTGGAAGCGGGCGAGATCCGCTGCCCCAACTATGCCTACGAACGGGTGTTCCTGCACATGTTTCCCGGCCGCACGCTGACCGACCTGGGCTTCGCGCCCCGCTCGTCGGTCCGCGGGCGCCGGGCGCGGGCCGCCGAGGACACACCCCCGGCGGCCCGCACGCAGAACCCGGCGAGCGCCACGAGTGAGAACAGCGGGGCACACGAGCCGTATGAGACGCAGGACCGGTACGACACGTACGACACGCACGACCACGAGGAGAGCGACGTGCTGCGTCGCGCATTCATGACCGGCGGAGGCGCCACGGTGGCCGCCGCCTCACTCGGCACTCACGGGCTCGCCCCGGACGCCTCGGCGGCGCAGCGCGCCGTGCGCCGTCCCGGTGCGAGCGACGCGGGCGCTCTCGAAGAAGCCGTCCGCCGGATCCGGCTGCTGGACGACCGGCACGGGGCGGACGGGCTCTACCGCCGCGCGGCGGCCCCGCTGCGGGCCGCCTACGCGCTGCTGGACGCCGGTGCGACCCGGCAGCGGACGGCGGACCGGCTGTACTCGGGCGCCGGTGAACTGGCCATCTCGGTGGGCTGGCTGGCGCACGACTCGGGCCGTTTCGACGACGCCCGCTCGCACTACGCGGAGGCCCTGGCGACCTCCCGGGTGACCGACGATCCGGGTCTGGAGGCGCACGCCTTCTGCAACACGGCGTTCCTCGCGCGGGACGCGGGCCGGCCCCGGGAAGCGGTGCGGGCGGCACAGGCCGCCCAGCGGGTGGCCCGGTCGCTGGGCTCACCCCGTCTGATGTCGCTGCTGGCGCTGCGCGAGGCGGGCGGCTGGGCCGGGCTCGCCGACCGCACGGGCTGCGAACAGGCGCTGGTCCGGGCACAGGCCTACTTCGAGCGGGGACCCTCGGAGGCGGACCCCGAGTGGATGAGCTTCTACGGGGAGGCGGAGCTGGAGGGCCTGGAGGCGCAGTGCTGGTCGACCCTGGGCGACTGGCCGCGCGCGGCCCGGCACGCGCGGCGGGCGGCGGAGCTCCAGGACCCGCACTTCACCCGCAACATCGCCCTGTACACGGCGGAGCTGGCGGACGACCTGGCCCGCGGCGGCCTCCCCGACGAGGCGGCCCAGGCCGGCCTGCGGGTCCTGGACCTGCTCTCGGACGTCCAGTCCTCCCGGGTCCGCACCATGCTGGCGGGCACGTCCCGCGTCCTGCTCCCCCACCGCCACGCCTCGGGCGTGTCGGACTTCCTGGACCGCCACGCGTCCCTCCCCCCCGCGGTGTGAAGGGACGGGCGCGGTGCGAGCGCCCGAGGACCGGGCGCGGTGCGAGCGCCCCGGCGCCTCAGGGCGTCAGATGGCCCTGGTCGTTCCAGGACTCGATGGCCGGTTCCCCGTAGGCCCAGCCCAGGACCGACAGGGAGGTCGGGTTGAGGCGGATACGGGCCGCGAAGTCGAGGGGGAGGCCCAGCCAGCGGGCGCCGATCGAGCGCAGGATGTGTCCGTGGGCGAAGACCAGCACGTCACGGTCGGCGGAGCGGGCCCAGGCCACCACCTCGTCCGCCCGGGCCGTCATCCCGGCCAGGGTCTCGCCCCCGGGAACGCCGTCGCGCCAGATCAGCCAGCCGGGGCGGGCCGCCTGTATCTCGGCCGGAGTCATGCCCTCGTACGCCCCGTAGTCCCACTCCATGAGCGTGTCCCAGGTCTGCGCCCGGTCGCCGAAGCCGGCGAGTTCGCAGGTCTCCCGCGCGCGTGACAGCGGACTGGTGCGCACCTCGACACCGGACAGCCCGTCGTACGGCGCCCGGTGCAGACGCTCGCCCAGCAGCTTGGCGCCCCGACGGCCCTCCTCCAGGAGCGGTACGTCGGTCCTGCCGGTGTGCTTGCCGGACAGCGACCACTGCGTCTGTCCGTGCCGGGCCAGCAGGATGCGCGGTGCCATGGGAGACCTCTTAGGTGGAATTCACAGGCGGAACTCCCCCATCATCGCGCACCCTGATCGTGGGCAACCCGGGGGGCGATCTCGACGTCTATCAGGGCCGAGGGCGTCCCACGGGGGGACGCACACCGTAGAGTGGCTGGCCGCCGACGGAGCGCCGCGCGAGGACACGAAGGACACAGGGGAGCGATCGGATGCCGCACACCGAGACACCGGGCATCGAGGCGGCCCGGCTGCGCTGGTGGTCCGAGCTGCCGATCATCCTCGTGGTGTACGCCTGCTACTCGGCGGGGCGGCTGGTCGTCCGGGGCGACGTCTCCGACGCCGTGGACCACGGTCTGGCGATCCTGCGCATCGAGAAGGCGTTGTTCCTCAACGCCGAGCATCCGCTGAACCGTCTCTTCACCCGTGAACCGTGGCTGGGCATACCCGCCGACTTCTGGTACGCGTCGCTGCACTACCTGGTGACCCCGGCGATCCTCGTCTGGCTGTTCCGCTCCCACGCGGTGCACTACCGCGCCGCCCGCACCTGGCTGATGACGTCCACCTTCATCGGCCTGATCGGCTTCACCCTGCTGCCCACCTGCCCGCCCCGGCTGCTCGACGCGGGCCACGGCTTCGTGGACACGATGGCCCACTACAGCGCGTACGGCTGGTGGGGCGGCGAGGCGAGCGCCCCGCGCGGGCTCGGCGGCATGACCAACCAGTACGCGGCGATGCCGAGCCTGCACGTCGGCTGGGCGCTGTGGTGCGGAGTGATCCTGTGGCGGTACGGGCGCACCCGTCTGACGAGGACGGCCGCCGTCGGCTACCCGCTGGTGACCACGATCGTGGTGATGGGCACCGCGAACCACTACTTCCTCGACGCCGTCGCGGGCGCCGCCGTCATGGGCGCAGGCCTGCTGCTGGCCCCGGTCGTGACGCGGTACGCGGACCGGGCGAAGGCCCGGTTCCTGCCCCGTCCCGCACCGGTCACGGCGGACTCCTCCGGCGCACGTTCCCCGATTGTCAGTGCCGGATGCCAGACTTCCGCGGGTGAGCGAATTCCACGGCAGCGGCACCCCGAGTCGCGGTACCGATCAGGAACCGAACCGGGTGCCTCCCCCTCGGACGCGGGAGAAGGCGCTCCGGCACCGGCTCGCTGAGCTGCGCGGTCCACAGGTGCCGGCCAAGGCGCTGGACGCGCGCGCCCTGGCCGCCCTCGCCGCCAACCCGGGCTGCAGACGGCGCGCGATCCTGGACGGCGCCGGGGTGAACAAGGCGGCGCTGGCGGGCGCGCTGGGCTCGCCGTCGGTCTTCGGCCAGTCGCAGTTCGCGTTCGTGCGGGGCAACGCGTTCGAGGCGAAGGTCAAGGCGGACGGCGGTACGGAGCTGCTGCGGCTCGCCCACGAGAAGCTGGACCGCGCGGCCGAACCGCCCGCCGGCGCGCGCGTGCCCGATCTCACCGCCCAGGGCCCCGAGGGCCGCACCGCGCGCACGGAACTGGCGCTGCGCGAGGCCGCGGAGGCCGCCACCGCCGCCCCGGGCACCTGGACGCTGCTCGACCACCCGATGCTCGCGCTCGACGTCGCGGGCTCCCCGGCCTTCCTGGAGCCGGACGCGGTGGTGGTGCACCCGGACGGCAGCTGGACGGTCGTGGAGATCAAGTCCTTCCCGATGCTGGACGGCGCCGCGGACCCGGCGAAGGTCGGCGCGGCGGCGCGTCAGGCCGCGGTGTACGTGCTGGCCCTGGAGCGGGTCGCCGCGCGGCTGGAGCCGTCCCCGCGCGTGCGGCACCGGATTCTGCTGGTGTGCCCCAAGGACTTCTCCAACCTGCCCACCGCGTCCGCCGTGGACGTGCGCAAGCAGCGCGCGGTGACCACCCGCCAGCTGGACCGGCTCACCCGCATCGAGGAGATCGCCGACACGCTCCCCGAGGGCACCTGCTTCTCGCCGGAGCTGCCCGCCGAGCGTCTGACGGAGGCCGTCGAGTCCGTCCCCGCGACCTATGCCCCGGAGTGCCTGTCCGCCTGCGAGCTCGCCTTCCACTGCCGGGACCGCTCCCGCGCGGCCGGTGCGGTGACCCGCCTGGGCCGTCCGGTCCGCGCGGAACTGGGCGGTCTGACGACGGTCGAGGACGTGCTGGCGGCGGCCCGCGGGGAGGCCGGTGACCCCGACGACCCGACGGTCGCGGCACTGCGCAGGGCGGCAGCGCTGCGCGCGGAGGCGCTGGCCGGCACCGGCAGGCCCGGTCCCGCCGCCGCGCGGGAGGTGGCCCCTTGTCGCTGATCGCCACCCTCGCCCGCCTCGAGGCCGTCAGCACGGGCCGCGCCCAGCCCGCCGCCACCGTCCGGCACCGGCATCTGTCCGAGCGGCCCCTGGTGTTCGTGCCGCTCACCACCGCCGGTGAGGCGGGCGCCCCGCTGGGCGCGCTGGTGGGTACCGACCGGGACGCGCCGCGGCTGCTGGTCGTGCCGCAGCCGCGCGACCGCGAGCTGCGGTTCGCGTTCCTGGCCGAGCTGGCCGACGTGGTCCTGCCGTACGTCGACGGGTTCGCCGACGCCGTGGAGGCCGCCGAGCGCTCCGAGACCGACCCGGAGACCGGCAAGCGGGTCAAGGTCGAGGTCGAGCTGTGCGCGGACGCGCCCCAGCTGATCGTGCCGTCCCGGGCCGGCATCGACCTCGTACGGCTGCTGGGGCGCTCCACGCGGTTCCGGCGCACGGCGGAGCAGGACCCGGAGGCCCCGTTCCCGGCGCCGCCCCGGGTGCCGTTGCTCGGGCGGTGGCTGACGCACTTCGGGGAGCGGGCCCGGGTGCCCGGCTCCTCGCTGCTGCTGGCCATGACGGACGTACTGGCCCGGCACTGGGCGACCGGGCAGTCCACGCTGGAGGACCAGCACCTGGGGGCGCTGATCGCCTGGATCGCCCCGCCCGCCGGGCGGTCGGGCGCCGAGGCCGCGCGGGAGGCCGAGCTCGCCCGGGACGCCGACGGCCAGTTGCTGTGCCCGCCCGCGGGCCCGGCGACCGACCCGGCGTTCGACAACAAGCTGCTCGCCCCGGCCATCGAGCGCTACGACCGTGCCCGCACCGCGCTGGCCGCCGCGGAGGACGGGCTTCAGGCCGACGACCGGCTGGGTGCGCTGACCGCCGCCGAGCGCGAGATCCGCGCGCTGGTGGAGAGCCGTACCCGGCCCACCTGGGACGCGGTGTGGCGGGGGCTCGACGTGTTGCGGGAGCTTCCGGAGGGGGCGCGCGTCGGGGAGCGGTGGACGCGCGACCGTTGGTCGTTCACCGGCCACCGGGACCGTGTGCTGGCCGGCGAGCCGCCGCAGCCGCGCCGCGACGACGCGGTCACCGCGGCGAACAAGCTCGCCACGCGTGAGCGGGAGCAGGCCCGGCTGGAGGCTCAGGAGGCCCTGGACGACCCGCTGGTGATGGCGGGCCGGCGGCTGGCCGGGGAGGCGTTCGCGGGCGAGGTCGTCGACGTCGTGATGGCGTACAGCGAGAGCAAGCGGCCCAGTCCCCGCCCGCTGGTCACCGTCCGCACGGACGACAGCCCGCATCTCGGCGAGCGGGCCAGGGCGTACCGCTCGCTGGGCGGGAAGCCGCAGACGGCGGAGTTCGCCGGCTACGAGGACGGGCCGGGTGGCGAGGGCGGGGGCACTCTGCTCGTCCTGCGGATCATGGACAGGATGGGGCGCGGCAAGGAGCCCGAGGAGGGGTCCGTGCCGGAGAAGGGCGACCCCGTGTGCTTCACGCTGTTCGAGCACGAACCGCGCGGCGGGGCGAAGCTGCCCGACCCGGAGGAGACCCCGTGGACCCATGGCGGGCCGCCCGGTGAGGAGGCCGTACCGGAGGCCGCCGACCCGGTGACCGAGGAGGACGTGCTGTGACCACCGAGGCCCTGGCCCCCGAGGCGGGATTCGACCCCGGTGCGGCGGCCGGGCGCGCCACCGACGCGATCCTGCGCGACACGCTGCACGGCACCGCGCGCGGTGTCGTCGTCGACTCCCCGCCCGGCGCCGGCAAGTCCACGCTGGTGGTGCGCGCGGCGCTGGAGCTGGCGGAGGCGGGGCGCCCGCTGATGGTGGTGGCGCAGACCAACGCGCAGGTCGACGACCTGGTGCTGCGGCTCGCCGAGAAGAACCCCGAGCTGCCGGTGGGCCGGCTGCACAGCAGCGACACCGACCCGTACGACAAGGCCCTCGACGCGCTGGACAACGTCCGCAAGTCGGCGAAGGCCGCCGATCTCGCCGGGCTCGACGTCGTCCTCTCGACGGCCGCGAAGTGGGCGCATGTGAAGGGGGTCGAGCCGTGGCGGCACGCGATCGTCGACGAGGCGTACCAGATGCGCTCGGACGCGCTGCTCGCCGTGGCCGGGCTGTTCGAGCGGGCGCTGTTCGTGGGCGACCCGGGGCAGCTGGACCCGTTCTCGATCGTGGGCAGCGAGCAGTGGGCGGGCCTGTCGTACGACCCGTCGGCGTCCGCCGTGACCACCCTGCTCGCCCACAACCCGGAGCTGCCGCAGCACCGGCTGCCGGTGTCGTGGCGGCTGCCCGCTTCGGCGGCGCCGCTGGTGTCGGACGCGTTCTACCCGTTCACGCCGTTCCGCAGCGGCACCGGTCACGGCGACCGGCGGCTCACGCTGGGGGTCGCGTCGGACGGTTCGGGCCCTGACCGGGTGATCGACGAGGCGGCCGAGTCCGGCTGGGGCCTGCTGGAGCTGCCCGCCCGGCACACCCCGCGCACGGACCCGGAGGCGGTGCGGGCGGTGGCGCTGGTGGTACGCCGCCTGCTGGACCGGGGCGGCGCGGCCGTCTCCGAACGCTCACCCGAACCCGTCCCCCTGACCGCCGACCGGATCGCCGTCGGCACCGCGCACCGCGACCAGGCGGCGGCGGTCCGGGCGGCACTCGCGGAGCTGGGCGTGGCGGACGTCACCGTCGACACGGCGAACCGGCTCCAGGGCCGGGAGTACGACGTCACGGTGGTCCTGCACCCGCTCTCCGGCCGCCCCGACGCCACCGCCTTCCACCTGGAGACGGGCCGCCTGTGCGTCCTCGCCTCCCGGCACCGGCACGCGTGCATCGTGGTGTGCCGCGCGGGAGTGGGCGACCTCCTGGACGACTATCCGTCCACGGAGCCGGTCCAGCTGGGCACCCTGGTGAAGTTCCCGGACGGCTGGGAGGCCAACCACGCCGTTCTCGCCCACCTCGCGGAACACCGGGTGCGCTGGCGGCCCTGACCGGCATGCGACCACACCCCCGGCTCCACGCCGGACGAAGTCCGGCACGCCGCCCCCGGCCGCCTGGGAGGCGAACCACGCGGTCCTCGCCCACCTCGCGGAACGCCGCCTGCGCCGGCGGCCCTGACGTGGGCCCGACGGCAGGAGGTACGGCGCCCGTGGTCCCCGGGTAGATGGCGGGTCGAGGCCCTCTTGCGGGGGCGCGGGACAATGGACGGTGGCCCACTTACCCGAGGGTCGATCGCGACGTACGTGAAGGAGAAGCCATGGCGGAGCACACGCCGCGCCAGGAGCAGCCGCGGCTACGCCCCGCGCCCCTGCTGTTCGAGCCCGCGGAGGCGGCCTCGGATCCCGAGCACTTCTTCGACCTGGAGTCGATCGAGGATCCCCGGGCGCTGCTGGAGCGGGCGACCGAGCTGACGCTCGCGTTCCGTGCCGCGGCGGACCGGGCGGCGGAGTTCCAGGCGATGGCGGCGGCCCAGCTGGCCGACCCCCGGCGCTTCGACCGGCTGACGCCGGCGGACATCGCCGAGCGCGCCGAGTGGACCGAGGACTACGCGAAGAAGATGGTCGAGTTCGGCCGGGACCTGATGCGCGGCGGTGAGGGCCGGGAACACGTCGACCCGGTGTGAGCCGGTCGCCCCGCCCGGTTCGCACGGGCGTGGCATATGCCGGGCGGGCAAGATACCCCCCTTTCCGCCCCCGCGTCACCGATTCGCGCAACTCTACGGAACCGTTCCTTCACGGCGGGTAGACCTGTCCGTCATGAGCAGCACACGGAATGCCTCCGACATCAGCGGCGTCACCCCGGACGGCGCCGCCTGGCTCGCCTCGGCCGGGACGTATCCGCGCAGCACGCTCTCGCACTGGGCGGAGCGTCCGGACGCCCCGGTCGTCCTGCCCTGCGGCGTGGTCTTCGACGTGGTGAGCGCGCCCGCGGTCTTCGGGCGCCGGATGCTGGACCGGATGTGGGAGGAGGGGCCGGGCTCGGGACCCGTGGCGGAGTTCCGGGGCCGGATGCTGCTCTTCGCCGCGCCGGGCACGGCACAACGGCTCCCCATGCTGATGGAGTGGGAGGAGTGGGCCGCGCACGGCCAGGACCCCGGGCGGACCGGCCGCACGGGCGCGGTCCCGCCGCTGCTGTGCCACGGCACCGGCGACGCGGTCACGGTCCCCTCCCCCACCGGCACCACGGCGCGCACCGGTGAGACCGCGCCCGCCGCCCGCTGGCTCGTCGCCCCGGACACCCGTCACCCCTGGCTGCCGGGGCCCGAGGTGCTGCTCTGGGCGGCCGTGCGGGCGGCCCGGGAAGCCGTGCGGATATCGATTTTTCCTCCCGCCGACCGTGGTGCTAATGTCTACGACGTCAGCAGGCGCCGCTAGCTCAGTTGGTTAGAGCAGCTGACTCTTAATCAGCGGGTCCGGGGTTCGAGTCCCTGGCGGCGCACGACACGGAAAGGGTCCCTCGCGAAAGCGAGGGGCCCTTTGCGCTGCCCGGCCGCGGGACACCTACCCGGTAGTGATCTTCACCGTCCACGCCCCCGACGCCGTACGCCCCTCCACCTCCACCCGTACGGACTCCCCCGGCACCGTGAAGCTCTCGCCGAGGGCGACCGGCGCGTCGGCGAGCGGCGGGTAGACCGAGTCCTCCCAGCAGGCCTCGGTGTGCGGGTGGGCGTCGACGACCTCGACGGGGCCGCGTCCGGACCGGGTGCCGCTGCTCACCCGGTAGACCAGCACCCCCTGCCGGCAGGCAGCCACGTCGTTGCCGACCGGGCCGCGCGCCTCGAAGGCGAGCACGCTGTCGGCGCCGGTGCGCACGACCGCCAGCTTGGTGCCCCGCCCCAGTCCGAAGGACGGCGCCCCGGCGGCACCCGTCACCGGCGTCCCCGGCCCCGCCCCCAGCGGCTCCAGCGTCAGCCGTACCGGCCCCGCGTCCTGCACGCACCGCACCTGCCGGGGGTCCAGCCAGCCCAGCTTCCACTTGTGCCAGCCGAAGAGATCGGGCGCGAGCGCGAACTGGCTGCCCATCAGGTCCCAGTCACCGACATGGGTGTCCCAGTCGCCCTTGCCGTCCACCGGCCGGCGGTAGAGGTCGGGCAGGTCGAAGACGTGGCCGGTCTCGTGGGCGAGGACGAGCCGGTCCGGGGGATGGTCCTCGAACACGGTGACGACCCGGCGAATGTCGGTGCCGTCGGCGCGCAGCGGGGTGTCCAGGTTGACGACCTTCGTGGCGTCGGAGTCCACGCCCGGCGCGTCCGGGTCGGCGACGAAGTACACGACGTCGTAGCGCGAGAAGTCGACGTGCCGGTCGGTCACGGCGAGCGCGTCGCGCAGATAGGCCGCGCGGTGGGCGACGGTCCAGTCGCGCCGTATGGCGTACGCGGTGGAGGGGCGCGGCATGCGGACCCAGTGCCGCAGGGCGTGCGGGCGCAGGGTGAACCTGCCGTAGGAGGCCCGCTGGAAGAAGTGGCTGGTGGCCGGGAAGTGGTCGGCGGCCAGTTCGCCGGGCGTGGTCAGGGGGTGCGAGTCGGGGAAGGACAGGAACACCATCACCGCGTCGAGCCGGCGGGCCGGGCGGGGATAGGAGGCGTTCCAGGTGTCCAGGCCCTCGGAGTGGTGGGCGTCGGTGCGGGTGAGGGCGCAGGGCGCGGCGGAGAAGGGCTCGGCGACGGAGGGGACGCTCACCAGGGAGGTCGCCACGAGCGCCGACATGGTGGTGCACATCGCCGCCGTGCTGCGCAGCCGGAGCCGTACACCCGATCGGCCCAGTCGTCCCCGCGGAGCCTCACGGCCGAGTCCTCTCGGGGTGAGCTGACGCGGCACGGGGACCTCCGGGAGACGGTTCACGGGACACCGCACCCAGATTCTGATGACTTGTCGTACTACGCCCTGTTCGACTGCATCGGACGGGTGAGAGAGGCGGAAATCCGGGCGGGGCCGACACCCCGTTCACTCACGGAACGTCACAACTGGTCGGAGGCCCGCAGAAGCCGTCCACCCTTGGGCAGAAACGATCTGGCAGAGATGCGGACCCGTCCTGGACACTGGACAGTGGCTGGCAGGCCCCGACACGGGCCTCTATGATCGGCACACTTTCCTGTTACTTCCCTGCACGAACAGATCGAGGGCACTGCGGGAGCGAGCGGTGAGCGGAACGTCCGAAGGGCCGGCGCCCGCAACGGAACTCGACCGGCCGATCGTCACAGAGAGTGAGATCGTCACGTCTCCCGGTACCGAGTCCCCGCCTCCACCGTCCCCGGCGTCCCCGGCGTCCCCGTCGTACCGCTCGGTCTTCGCGGCCGCGCCGGTCGCGATGGCCGTGGTCGACCGTGAGGGCATGGTGACCGGCGCCAACACCGCTCTCGCCACCCTGCTGGGCCGCGACCCCGACACCCTCACCGGTGCCGTCGCCGCCGACCTGGTGGACCTCTCCTGCGACGCCCGCACCTGGCACGCCTACCGGGAGCTGCTGCGCGGACGGCGGGCCAGGCTGCGCTGCACGCGCCGGCTGAAGCATCCGGAGGGACACGCGCTGTGGGTGCGGGTGACCGTGACCCCGCTGCCCGCCGAGGACGGGGGCGTGCTGCTGTCGGTCGACGACATCGGCGAGCACCGGGAACTGCGGGCGCAGCTCCGCCACCTGCGGATGCACGACCCGGTGACCCGGCTGCCCAACCGCGCGCTGTTTCTCGAGCGGCTGACGGCGGCGCTGGAGGCGGAGACGTACGAGGAGAGCGGCACCGGCCGGATCGGGCTGTGCTACCTCGACCTGGACGGGTTCAAGGCCGTCAACGACACCCTGGGCCACCGCGTCGGCGACCGGCTGCTGACCGCCGTCGCCGAGCGGCTGACGCGCTGCGCCCAGGAGGCGGGCCGGACCAGGGCGGGCACCCCGTTGGTGGCCCGGCTCGGCGGGGACGAGTTCGCGCTCCTGGTCGAGGACTCCACCGGCACCGAACAGCTCGCCGACCTCGCCGAGTCGCTGCTCGAAGCGATCCAGGCCCCCTTCGACCTCTCCGGCCGGCCGCTGTCCGTCTCCGCGTCGATCGGGGTGGTCGAGCGGCATGCCGCCGGGACCACGCCCACCGCGCTGATGCAGGCCGCCGACACCACGCTGTACTGGGCGAAGGCCGACGGCAAGGCCCGCTGGACGCTCTTCGACCCGGAGCGCAACGCCCACCGGGTGACCCGCCAGGCCCTGGCCTCCACGCTCCGCCCGGCCATCGACCGGGGCGAGTTCGCCCTGGAGTACCAGCCGCTGGTGGGCATGGAGGACGACCGGGTGCACGGCGTGGAGGCCCTGGTCCGCTGGAACCACCCGCGTTTCGGCACCTTGACGCCGAATCGGTTCATCGGACTGGCGGAGGAGGACGGCTCGATCGTGCCGCTCGGCCGCTGGGTGCTGCGCACCGCCTGCCGGCAGGCCCGCGAGTGGCAGGTGGAGCACCCGGACGAGCCGCCGATCTTCGTCAGCGTGAACGTGGCGGTCCGTCAGGTGTGGGACTCCGACCTGGTGGCGGACGTCGCCGAGACCCTCGCGGAGACCGGCCTCCCGCCGCGTCTGCTCCAGCTGGAGCTGACCGAGTCGGCGGTGATGGGCTCTGCGGGCCGGCCGCTGGAAGCCCTGAAGGCGCTCAGCGACATGGGCGTTCGCATCGCCATCGACGACTTCGGCACCGGCTACTCGAACCTGGCCTACCTCAGCCGGCTGCCGGTGTCGGTGCTGAAGCTGGACGGCTCCTTCGTCCGGGGCTTCCAGATCGAGGACCGTGCCGCCAAGCCGAGCCCGGCCGACGAGGTCATCGTCGAGGCGATGGTGCAGCTCGCCCACCGGCTCGGCCTCACGGTCACCGCCGAGTGCGTGGAGACCTCGGCGCAGGCCACCCGGCTGCGCCGGATCGGGTGCGACACCGGTCAGGGCTGGCTGTACTCCCGCCCGGTGTCGCCGGACCGCATCTCCGAACTGCTGGGCACGCCCGGGGTTCAGGCGGGCGTCGGCAACCCGTAGGCGTCCGCGATGAGTTCGTAGGAGCGCACGCGTACGTCACCGCTGTGCGCGTTGGCGGTGAGCATCAGCTCGTCGGCGCCGGTGCGCTTGTGCAAGTCGTCCAGGCCGGCGCGGACCTCGTCGGGGGTGCCGTGGATGACGTTGGCGTTCCAGGAGTCGACGAACTCCTGCTCCATCGGCGTGAAGGGGTACGCCTCCGCCTCCTCCGGGGTGGGGACGAGGCCGGGGCGGCCGGTGCGCAGCCGGACCATGTTGAGCGCGGCGGCCAGCACCTGGCGGCGTGCCTCCTTCTCGTCGTCCGCGGCGAGCGCCGAGACGCCGATCAGGGCGTAGGGCGCGTCCAGGACCTCGCTCGGCCGGAAGGTCTCGCGGTAGAGGTCCAGCGCGGGGACGGTGTTCTGGGCCGAGAAGTGGTGGGCGAAGGCGAAGGGCAGACCGAGCATGCCGGCCAGCCGGGCGCTGAAGCCGGAGGAGCCGAGCAGCCAGACCGGCGGGCGGTGCGGGGACTGCACGCCACCCGGCGAGGTCGCCTGGACCGGGCCGGGGACCGCGTGGATGCGGCGGTAGGGGTGGCCGTCGGGGAAGTCGTCGTCCAGGAAGCGGGTGAGTTCGGCGAGCTGCTGGGGGAAGTCGTCGGCGCCCTCGTTCAGCCGCTCGGAGCGGCGCAGGGCGGCCGCGGTGGCCCCGTCGGTGCCGGGGGCGCGGCCGAGGCCGAGGTCGACCCGGCCCGGGGCCATGGCCTCCAGGGTGCCGAACTGCTCGGCGATGACGAGCGGCGCGTGGTTGGGCAGCATGACGCCGCCGGAGCCGAGGCGGATGCGCTCGGTGTGGGCGGCGAGGTGGGCCAGGATCACCGCCGGGGAGGAGGAGGCCACGCCCGGCATGGAGTGGTGCTCGGCGACCCAGTAGCGGTGGAAACCGCGGGACTCCGCGAGGCGGGCGAGGGCGACGCCCGTCTTCAGGGCATCGGTGGCCGTGCGGCCGACGCCCACGGTGACCAGGTCAAGGACCGACAGCGGGACGGGGGCGGTGCCCTGGGCCGTGCCTCGGATCTCGTCGGCTGCGGTGTCGTCTGCGGCCACGGTGGGGTGCCTCCTGTGTGTCGCCGTGCGGTGTCCTCCGGCCGACAACAGGAGACAGCCCCCGCTTATTCCCCGGCGCTCACGCCGGACGGCGCGCCGACGCGCGCCGGAGGGCGTGCCGGGGGGCGTGCCAACGCGCGCCGGGGGGCGTGCCCGGGACACCGGCGGGCACGCCCACACGCCGTGGACACGCCCACACGCCGGACAGCGCGCCGACGCGCACCGGAGGGCACGCCGGAGGGCGTGCCAAGGCGCGCCGGGGGGGCGTGCCCGGGACACCGGCGGGCACGCCCACACGCCGTGGACACGCCCACACGCCGGACAGCGCGCCGACGCGCACCGGAGGGCACGCCCGGGACACCGGCGGGCACGCCCACACGCCGTGGACACGCCCACACGCCGGAGGGCGCGTGCGCACACCGCGAGGCGCGCCGGCACACCCGCCCTCACCCCCGCCCTCACACCTGGACGATCGGCTCCCGCGTGAACAGCGCGCCCAGCTCCGGGGCGTTCACCCGCCGGTCGGCCAGGCGCAGGGCCTCCCAGGCCGTGACCTGGTTGGCGGTGAGCACCGGCTTGCCCAGTTCCTTCTCCAGGGCGGGGATGTGGGCGACCGTGTGCAGGGCGGTGTTCGGCAGGAGCAGCGCCTCGGCGTCCGGGGTGTCGGCCGCGCGGGCCAGGGCGAACAGCTCCTCCTCGCCCCAGGTGCCGACCTCCGCCGCCGTGACGATCCCGGAGCCGCGCACCCCGGTCACCTCCACCCCGCCGGCCCGCAGGAACTCGGCGAAGAGCGCGGCCACGTCGTCCGGATAGGTCGCGCCGACGGCGACCCGCCGCACCTCGATCTCGCGCAGCGCGTGCACGAAGGCGAAGGAGGTGGACGACGCGGGCATGCCCGCCGCCCGGGCCAGGTTGCGCACCTGCTCGTGCGCGCCGTCCCAGCCGTGCACGAAGCTGCCGCTGGTGCAGGCCCACACCACCGCCTCGGCGCCCGAGAGCCGCAGCTGCTGGAGGCCGGCCGCCAGCCGCTCGGGCGAGCCCATGTCCAGCAGCGCGTCCACCCGGTGCGCGTCCTCACCGACGTCGGTGTGCACCAGGTCCACCCGGATGTCGCTGCCCAGCAACTGCTCGATACGCGGATAGTCGTCCTCGGCGGAGTGGCCCGGGTAGAGGAATCCCAGTGCGGTCATGTCCAGCCTTCCTGCTGCTTCTCTTCCGGCACTTCCGGCAGTACGGCCCGGACGTGCGGCCCGGCAGTACGGCCCCGGACGTCCGGCCCGGCAGTACGGTCCCGGAGCGCGCCGATGCGTCGATCAGCGCCTGATACGGTCCCACCGCTCGGGTACCCAATCGGCGCAGCGCCGCCCACATGGTCACCTGGTTGGCCGAGATGACCCGTATGCGAAGTTCCGCCTCCAGCTGGGGGATGACGTCGTACGTCGGCAGGTTGGGACAGGGGAGGAACAGCGCGTCCGCCGCGCCGAGCCGTCCGCGCACCGCCGCCCGCCTGGCCATGTCCACCACCTCCCGGCAGGTGACCTTCCCGATGTGCCGGGTCAGGTTCAGGACGTCCATGGAGCACCGGCCTTACGCTGGGAGACGAGCACACAACGGATCGCGAGATCGCCCGTGTTGACGACGGTAGGTTCGGGTGCGAGCGTGGTCAATCCGCACATCTCAGACTCCCGGCGTTTTCCCGTCCCGGACCCTCGGCCTCTTCCGGAGAGGAACGGCGGCTCATGACCACCCCCACGCTGCTCGTTCTGGGCACCGACCCGCTCCCCCGCCTCGGCCGGCTCACCGGGCGCGTGCGGGTCGAGTACGCGGACGAGTCGACGCTCGCCGCACGTCTGCCGTCCGCGGATGTGCTGCTGGTGTGGGACTTCACCTCGCACGCGGTGCGCGCGGCGTGGCCCGGCGGCGGCCCGCGGCCACGCTGGGTGCACACGGCGAGCGCGGGCGTGGACCATCTGCTCTGTCCGGAACTGGCCGCGTCCGACACCGTGGTCACCAACGCGCGCGGCGTCTTCGACGGGCCGATCGCCGAGTACGTCGCGGCCCTCGTCCTCGCCTTCGCCAAGGACCTGCCGCGGACGCTCACGTTCCAGCGGGAGCGGACCTGGCGTCACCGGGAGTCGCGCCGGCTCGCCGGGACGCGTGCCTGTGTGGTCGGCTCCGGGCCGATCGGCCGGGCGATCGCCGGCACGCTGGAGGCGCTCGGCGTCACGGCCGCGCTGGTCGGCCGCGCCCCGCGCGACGGCGTCCACGGCCCCGAGGACCTGGACCGGCTGCTCGCCCGCGCGGACTGGGTGATCGCCGCCGCACCGCTGACCGAGTCGACGCGCGGCATGTTCGACGCCCGCCGGTTCGGTGTGATGCAGCCGTCCGCGTACTTCGTCAACGTCGGCCGGGGGCAGCTGGTCGTGGAGGAGGCGCTGGCCGAGGCGGTGCGGAGGCGGTGGATCGCGGGTGCCGCACTGGACGTCTTCGAGACCGAGCCGCTCCCCCCGGACAGCCCGTTGTGGCGGCTCCCGGGGCTGGTCGTGTCGCCGCACATGAGTGGGGACACGGTCGGCTGGCGGGACGAACTCTGCGCGCAGTTCGTGGAGTTGTTCGAGCTGTGGGCGGCGGGCAGGCCGCTGGTGAACGTGGTCGACAAGCAGCGCGGGTATGTACCGGGTCACTGACGTTCCTGGGAGGCTGGATGTCCGAGCTCACCGAGCTGACCGCCGTACGGCTCCTCGAGGGGTACCGCAGGGGCGAGTTCTCTCCCGTGGAGGTGACCCGGGCGGCGCTGGAGCGGGCCGAGGAGATCCAGCCGGAGGTGAACGCGTTCGTCCGGCTGTTCGCCGAGGACGCGACGGCGCGGGCCGCCGCGTCCGAGGAGCGGTGGCGGCGCGGTGCGCCGTGCGGGCTGCTGGACGGGGTGCCGGTCACGGTGAAGGACATCCTGCTGCTGCGCGGCGCCCCGACCCTGAAGGGCTCGCGGACCATCGACCCGGCGGGCCCGTGGGACGAGGACGCTCCCTCGGTGGCCCGGCTGCGTGAGCACGGCGCCGTCTTCCTCGGCAAGACGACCACCCCCGAGTTCGGCTGGAAGGGGGTGACGGACTCCCCGCTCAGCGGCATCACGCGCAATCCGCACGACCCGACCCGTACGGCGGGCGGGTCCAGCGGGGGCGCCGCGGCGGCCGTGGCGCTGGGCGCGGGACCGCTGGCGCTCGGGACGGACGGCGGGGGCAGCGTCCGCATCCCGGCGGCGTTCTGCGGGATCTTCGCGCTGAAGCCGACGTACGGGAGGGTGCCGCTGTATCCGCCGAGCGCCTTCGGCACTCTCGCGCACGTCGGTCCGATGACCCGGGACGCGGCGGACGCGGCGCTGCTGATGGAGGTGATCGGCGCGCCGGACTCCCGCGACTGGTCGGCGCTCGCAGCGGCGTCCGGCTCGTTCCGGAGGGAACTCGCGGGCGGGGTGCGCGGGCTGCGGGTGGCGTACTCGCCGTCGCTGGGCGGGCAGGTGGCGGTGCGGCCGGAGGTCGCGGCGGCGGTGCGGCGGGCGGTGGAGCGGCTGGCCGGCCTAGGCGCGTACGTCGAGGAGACCGACCCCGATCTCGCCGAGCCGGTGGAGGCCTTCCACACCCTGTGGTTCGCCGGTGCGGCCCGGGCGGCCCAGCACCTCAGCCGCGACCAGCGGGAACGGCTCGATCCGGGGCTGCGGGAGATCTGCGGCGCCGGTGCCCGTCACTCGGCGCTGGACTACCTGGCCGCGGTGGACGTCCGGACGGACCTGGGCCGCCGCATGGGCCGCTTCCACGACACCTACGACCTGCTGGTCACCCCGACCCTCCCGATCACGGCGTTCGAGGCGGGCGCGGAGGTGCCGAAGGGGTCGGGCCACCGGCGCTGGACGGGCTGGACCCCGTTCACCTACCCCTTCAACATGACCCAGCAGCCCGCCGCGACGGTGCCCGTCGGCACCGACGCCGACGGGCTGCCCATCGGCCTGCAGCTGGTGGCCGCCCGGCACCGGGACGCCCTGGTCCTGCGGGCGGCCCACACGCTGTACGAGGCGGGGGTGACCGCGGCGGTCACGCCCGCCGGAAGCTGAGGTCTCCCCGGCCGCCCCCGTGCGCCACAGGTCGTTGCGGCCCTCCGCCATGGCCCCGAGCCCTTCCACCACCTGGTCCCGGACGATGCCGGGGACCCCGCCGACGTCGCCGTCGAGGAGGAGGTTGTGGCGCTCGCAGAAGAGGGCCAGGTCCACGACGGTGGTGCCGGGGCGGACCTCGCGGTCGTAGCCGTACGACGTGGTGCCCGGTTCGGCGCCCGCGAAGGTGAAACAGCCCAGGTCACCCGGAATGGGAGTGACAGTCGGGTTTATCAGGCGGTGGCCAGGATGCCGCGAAGGGTGGGAAGGGGACGTAGATCTCGTTACGTGCGTATGTGGCGTGGTACACGTCGCCGGACAGCGGGAGAGATTTCCAGACTGCTTCGCCGGTGATCGGGGCCCGGTCGTCGAGCAGTCGGGCTGTGCAGGTGATTCCGCGTTTCACCAGGGAGGTCGCGAGATATCGGTCTGCCATGTCCTCCATCGTCCCGCGCCGGTCAAGACCGCCGGACCGCCGAACGGGACCGAAACTGGCCGGAATAGTTCGCATCCGTTCGGGTAGCCGCGCCGCCATGGCTCCACCACTACCACCACTGAGACGACTCCAAGAGGCCTCCGGGCCCTCACGTCGATCGCTGCTCGCGGGGGTCGCGGCGCTCGGCGCACTGGGTGCCGCGGGCTGCTCACGGGTGCCCACCGCGTCCACCACGGGCGGCGGTGACCTGCTGGACCGGCTCAAGGCGGCGGGCGTCGTCCGCCTGGGCATCGCCGGTGAGATCCCGTTCGGTTACATCGACAGGAACGGCGAGCTGACCGGGGAGGCGCCGGAGCTCGCGAGAGTCATCTTCAAGCGGCTGGGTGTGGACCGGGTGCAGCCCGTGCCCACCGAGTTCGGCTCCCTGATCCCGGGGCTGAACTCCCAGCAGTTCGATGTCGTGGCCGCCGGGATGTACGTCAATCCCGAGCGCTGTGAGCAGGTCATCTTCTCCAATCCCGATTACCAGATGCTCGATTCGTTCATCGTGCGCAAGGGCAACCCGATGGGGCTGCACAGCTACCGGGACGTCGTGGGGAAGAAGGCGAGGTTCGCCACCGGTACCGGCTACGCGGAGATCGCGTACGCCGTCGAGGCGGGGTACAAGGAGAGCGACATACTGATCGTCCCCGATCAGGTCGCCGGCCTGAACGCCGTCGAGGCCGGACGCGTCGACGTCTTCGCCGGTACCGCGCTCACCACCCGCGAGGTGGTGAAGAAGTCGAACAAGGCGGAGGTCACGGAGCCCTTCAAGCCGATCCTCGACGGCAAGCCGCACGTCGACGGCGGCGCCTTCGCCTTCCGGCCGACCGAGACCGGGCTGCGGGACGCCTTCAACGTCGAGCTGGGCAAGCTCAAGGAGAGCGGCGAGCTGCTCCGCATCCTCAGGCCCTTCGGTTTCACCGAGGCCGAGATGACGGATCTGACCGCGAAGGAGTTGTGCGGCGGATGACCTCAGGACTCTGGGAACTCGTACTCAAGGGCGTCTGGGTCACGATCCAGCTGCTCGTCCTCAGCGGGCTGCTGGCGACGGTGGTCTCCTTCGTGGTCGGTGTCGCGCGCACCCACCGGCTACGGAGCGTCCGCTTCCTGGCCGGCCTCTACACCGAGGTGTTCCGCGGGACCTCGGCGCTGGTGATGATCTTCTGGGTGTTCTTCGTGCTGCCCCCGGCCTTCGGCTGGCAGCTGGTGCCGCTGTGGGCGGGCACGCTGGCGCTCGGGCTGACCTACGGGGCGTACGGTTCGGAGATCGTGCGCGGCGCGCTCGCCGCGGTCGACCCGGCCCAGCGTGAGGGCGGTATCGCGCTCAGCTTCACGCCCTGGCAGCGGATGAAGCTGATCCTGCTGCCCCAGGCGGTGCCGGAGATGATCCCGCCGTTCTCCAACCTGCTGATCGAGCTGCTCAAGGGCACCGCCCTGGTGTCGATCATGGGTATGGGCGACCTGGCGTTCAGCGGCAACCTGGTGCGCCTGGCGCTGCAGGAGAGCGCGGAGATCTACACGTACATCCTGCTGATCTACTTCGTGATCGCCTTCCTGATCACCCGGCTCATGCGCGGGCTGGAGAAGAAGCTGAAGGCGGGGGTCGGCAAGGCGCCGAAGAAGACGGCCGCCGTGCGGGTACCCGAGGGAAGTGGTGTCTCGTGACGTGGGAATGGAGCGCGGTCGCCGATTTCATGCCGCACTTCTGGGACGGGCTGATCGTCACCCTTCAGGCGCTCGTCCTCGGCTCGCTGATCTCGTTCGTCCTGGGTCTGGCGTGGGCGCTGCTGATGCGGCTGCCAACGCGCTGGGTGACCTGGCCGGTCGGGGCGGTGACGGAGTTCATCCGCAACACCCCGCTGCTGGTGCAGCTGTTCTTCCTGTTCTACGTGCTGCCCGAGTGGGGCCTGACCTTCTCGGCGCTGACCACCGGTGTCTTCGCGATCGGGCTGCACTACTCGACGTACACCATGCAGGTCTACCGGGCCGGTATCGAGGCCGTGCCGGTGGGCCAGTGGGAGGCGGCGACGGCGCTGAACCTGCCGCTGCGCCGGACGTGGACCGCGGTGATCCTGCCGCAGGCCGTGCGCAGGGTGGTGCCCGCGCTCGGCAACTACGTCATCTCGATGCTGAAGGACACGCCGATGCTGATGGCGATCACCGTGCTGGAGATGCTCGGCGAGGCACGGCTCTTCTCCCAGCAGCACTTCCAGTTCACCGAGCCCCTGACGGTGATCGGCTTCGCCTTCATCGTCATCTCCTACCTGGCCTCCCTTGCCCTGCGAGCCCTGGAGCGACGCCTTGTCCACTGACACCCACCCCCCGTTCGAGAAGAAGCCCGCCAGCGCGCGGAGCGACGGCGAGCTGATCCGGCTGGAGCAGGTCACCAAGCGGTTCGGGGACCACACGGTCCTCGACCACCTGGACTTCTCCGTGGACGCCGGCAAGCACGTCACCCTGATCGGGCCGTCCGGATCGGGCAAGACCACGATCCTGCGGCTGCTGATGACGCTGCTGAAGCCGGACGAGGGCACCATCACCGTCGCCGGTGAGCAGCTGTTCCCGGCACCCGACAAGCAGGTCCGCGAGGTCCGCAAGAAGATCGGGATGGTGTTCCAGCAGTTCAACCTGTTCCCGAACATGACGGTGCTCAGGAACATCACCGAGGCCCCGGTCACCGTGCTCGGCATGTCCAAGGACGCCGCCGAGGAGCGGGCGCGGGAGCTGCTGGAGATGGTCGGGCTGACCGAGCACCTCGACAAGCACCCCGGGCAGCTGTCCGGCGGGCAGCAGCAGCGGGTGGCGATCGCTCGGGCGCTGGCGATGCGGCCGCAGGTGCTGCTGCTGGACGAGGTGACCTCGGCGCTCGACCCGGAGCTGGTCGCGGGCGTGCTGGACGTGCTGCGGGACATCGCCCGCTCCACCGACATCACGATGCTCTGCGTGACCCACGAGATGAACTTCGCCCGGGACATCTCCGACCAGGTGCTGATGTTCGACTCGGGCCGGATCATCGAGGCCGGTTCGCCGGAGAAGATCTTCAGCGAGCCGGAGCACGACCGTACGCGGGAATTCCTCAGCGCCGTCCTGTAGCCACCGGGCGTGAACAGGGCAACGCCCGAGGTCCACGCCATGGGTCACGCCTGTGGCATGGGCCAGAGGATGGCCGCCGCAGTTGGGAGGGCCGCGATCTCGTCAACACCCGCTTCCCGGGAGCCGTTTGACGGCTATCGTGGAGGGGATTCGCTGACCGGATTGCGGCCCCAAGAGCGAGCGCAGGGGGAAACCGTGGCGCTGAGGCACGAGCCGACCGCGCCGTACCACTCGGTCCAGGACGCCCTGCGCGTCCTGGAGACGGTGGCGCGGCACACCACAGGAGTCACCGACACCGAGATCGCCCGCGAGACCGGCCTTCGTACGGAGCGACTGACCACGCTCCTGCGGATGCTGCGCCGCGAGGCCTACGTCGAGCAGATCGCCGACGGCGCGTATGTCACCGGAGCGGCCTTCGCCCGCCTCGGATCCGCCGAGGGGCGCAAGGAGGCGCTGCGCGAGAAGCTCCAGCACACCCTGGACCGGCTCCGCGACTGTGTGGGCGCCGCCGTCTACATCAGCCGGTACATCGACGGCGAGGTCAAGGTCACCCAGTACGCCGACAGCCCGGCCACCCCGAAGGTGAACGAGTGGGTGGACTTCCGCTGCTCGGCGCACGCCACCGCGGTGGGCAAGAGCCTGCTCACCCAGCTCGACCACGACGGCCGGCGCGACCACCTCGCCCGGCACAAGATGGCCCGGCTCACCTCGCGCACGATCACCAGTGACCGGCTGCTGCTCTCCCGGCTGGCGTCGCAGCCGCCGACCGTGCCGGTCCTGGACCTCCAGGAGTACGCGATCGGCACGGTCTGCGCGGCGGTCCCGATCACCGCCGGCTCCTCGGTCGGCTGCCTGGCCCTGTCCCTCCCGGTCGAGCACGCCCATCGCCTGCGCCGAGCCGCGGACGCCCTGAACCGCAGCGCGGCCCCGGTGCTGCTCTCGCTGACGATCTAGGATCCGCAGGGCCCCGCGGCCTCCCACGGGGGTGGTCGGAAGCACCCTCACGGACCGGGTAATATTTTCTCCGTCGCCGCCCGCGAAAGCGGACGGCGGGAGTCATGCGCCGCTAGCTCAGTTGGTTAGAGCAGCTGACTCTTAATCAGCGGGTCCGGGGTTCGAGTCCCTGGCGGCGCACACCGAAGGGCCTCTCGTGGGAGCGAGAGGCCCTTTTGCGTACTCCTGCGACGGGGCCCGGGGGCTCGGACTCAGAACGTGACGTCCGAGCAGGCGTAGAACGCGTTGCCCGTGTCGTGGACCGTCCAGACCGCGAGGATGACGTGGTGGCCGCTGAGGCCGGACGGCAGGCGACCGCTGTGCGAGAGGGTCTGCGGCGGGCGCTGGCCGTTGTAGGGCACCGTCAGGAACGGCGTGAGGTCGAGGTCGGACCGGGCCAGGTTGTGGTTCTGGTTCCAGCCCGGCTTGGTGACGTAGTACTTGAAGTCGGTGGTGGCGTGCATGGCCGTGAACTGCCACCGGAAGGTGTAGTCCTGGCCGCCCGACACCCGGGTGGTGGGCCAGGCCCCGCCCGACGGGGTCTTCGGGCTGTCGAGCTGGGCGAACTGCGTGTTGTTGGCCGAGCAGAGCCGGCCGTCGGCGGGACCGGAGGCGGGGAAGCCCTTCGGGCCCTCGACGCTCTGCGGCTCCCACTGGATGGCGCCGCAGTTGGTCACCGAGCCGTTCTGGCAGAGCTTCTGCCGGCTGACCGGCAGATCGGTGTAGCCGTGGCCGCTGGCACCACCGGAGGAGAGCACGAGCGCTCCGGTCGTGGCCAGTCCCACCGCGGCTGCGTACATCTTGGTCCGTGTGCGCATGCTGCCGCTCCTGGAGAACGTGGGGGAGTTTCAGTGAGCCGTGCAGGTAGGTCTAGACCAAGTCTGAGATTATGGGCAGAGGCTGAGCATGTCCATACCAATCGCAGGACCTGTTCCGCGACGACGAGCGGGACCCCTTCTCCGCCCGGTCACGGCCCCGCCTCCCCCCGCCCCGCGCAGAACGCCACCGTCAGGTCCTTCACCAGCACCTTGCGTTCGTAGTCGTCCAGTTCCACCAGCCCCCGCAGGGTCAGCCGGGTGACCGTGTCCTCCACCGAGTCCACGACGGAGCTGAGGACGCTCGCCCGGTGCTGGGCGTCCAGGGCCGCGATCCGGCGCCGGTGCATCGCGGCGGCCACCTCGGGCGCGTACTCCACCTGGACCGGCCGCACCACGAACACCTCCACACCCACCGGCGCGGTGTCCGCCACCACCAGCCGGGTCAGCGCGTCCTGCGCCGCCTCCGTCGCGTCCCGCGCCGCGCCCGGCCCCGCCATCGGCACCCGCAGCAGCGCCGCCTCCACGCAGGTACGCAGATACCCCTCGTGATCCTCCACGCCCAGCGTCGCCCGCGCGGTGTCCCGCACCCGCCACACCACCAGCACCGCCACCCGCAGCGCCACCCCGCTCCGGTCGGCCGCCTGCATCGGCTCACCCCGCCAGTGCCGCAGCCGCACATCGACCCGGCGGCGCAGCAGCAGCGGGTTGACCCACAGCAGCCCGGTCCGCCGCACGGTCCCCCGGTAGCGGCCGAACAGGCCGAGCACCCAGGCCCGCCCGGTCCGCCCGCGGGCCAGCCCGCCGAACCCGAACAGTCCGAGGGCCCCGGCACCCGCGTACGCCGCCCACTGCGCGGGGCCGGGCCCGCCGGCGCCGGCGCGCGCCGAGAGCCCGAGCGCCTCCGCCGCGAGCGGTGGCAGCGCGCCCGCCCACCACGAGGTGGCCAGGCAGCCGGCCGCCCCGCACACCCCGGCGAGCACCCCCGCGACACCGGGCAGCACCCGGGCGGGCCGCTCCACCAGGTCGGGGTCGACCCGGGGGACGACGGGGCGGGGCCGCTCCCTGGCGCCCGGCCGCCCCGCGCCCGGCCGGCGGGCGACGACCGCGGGCCGCAGCCGCACCGCCGCCGGCTCGGGGGCGTCACGGAACAGCAGATGGACCGGGATCTCGGTGGTGGACTCGGTGCGGATGAGCCGGACCGGCCGGACGGCCGCCGCACCGTCCGCGGGCCCCCCGGGCTCGGGATCGTGCTCGGGAACGTGTTCGGGAACTTCGGGAGTAGGGGACGTCGTCGTGGTCATGCGTGCCTCCAGCCTCCGCGCCAGATGCGTCACATCGAGGGACGCGGGCGTCGAGGAATGCCTCGCGCCCGGGGTGGGTCCGGGAGCCCGGGTGGGCCCGAGAACCCGAGTGGGTCATGAGAACCCGAGTGGGTCATGAGAAGAGCCGCCGCCAGGTCTCGGGGCCCGGATAGCCGTCCGCCGCGCCGCCGCGCCAGCCCTGGGCACGCTGGAAGGCCTCCACATTGCGGCGGTCCGCCTCGCTCCAGCGCGGCCCCGGCCCCTTCGTGTAGTGCCGGCCGAACCCCTTCTTCACCAACTGCCTCCCCAGCCGGGTGACGTGGTCGCCGTAGGCGCCGGGGCGGAACAGCGCCCTGCCCGGATAACCCGGCACCCCGTGCGAGGAGGGAGCGGGCGGGCCGGACGCGGGACCGGAGAGGCCGGCCGCGGGGCCGCGGACAGAGGAAGCGGAAGCTCCGGTTTGGATGTCCCGGCCCTCCCCCATCACCAGCAGCTCCCAGGTCAGCGGCCCCGGCAGCCCGTCCGCGGCGGCGCCCCGCCACCCCTGCGCCTCCTGGAACGCCCGGGTCGCCCTGCGGTCGGCCTCCGTCCAGCGCGGACCGGGCGAGACGGGATAGAAGCGCCCGGCACCGCGGCGGACGAGCATGCGGCCCAGCTCGGTGACGTACTTGTTGTGCGCGCCGGGGCCGAAATACGCCGCTCCGGGGAACGGCGTACGGACCGGTGCGGCGGACGTCCCGGCGACATCCGCCCCGGCGCCCGCCGTACCGTCGGTCACCTCGGTCACCCCCTGGTAGCGGTACGCCACATAGCGCGCGGAGTTGCTCCAATAGGCGTACGGAGTGGTGATCCGGCGGGTGTGCGGGCGCGTCTGCTCATAGGCCACGTAGTGGGAGCGCGCGGAGTTCGTCCAGCCGCCGAAAAGGACGACATGGGACCCGCCCTGAGGGTCGGACGCATTGTGGAACAGCAGCATGTCACCCGGCTGGAGTTCCTCCTTGGTGATTCTCTCCGCGTATTTTCCGAGGCTGCCGGTCCATTCGTTCCCGGGCAGATTCCAGGCCATCGACACATAGCCCGAACAGTCCTGCCGGTAGCCGTCGGCCCAGTACGACGTCACGCCGTACGGGACCTTCTGGGTGACCCAGCTCCGGGCCCGCTCGATGATGTCCGCGCGACTGATCGAGGGCGCCCGCGCGGAGCTCGCGGGCGGGGCCGCCCGGCTGCCGGGACCGTGCAGCGGGGCCCTCGGACCCTGCGGGGTACCGGGCCGGTCACCTGCGGGAACGTCCAAATCGGCGGGCCCCCGGGCATGCGGGGCGGCGGCGGCCGGGACCGCGTGGGACGCGACCGCGGGGGCGCCGATCGCGGCGGACGAGGTCACGGCGGCCACGACGAGGGCGGCCCGGCGTGCCGCCGGGTGGCCCGGGAAGCGGCCGGCCGGGGAATGCGGCAGCACGCGCCGCCAGTGCGCACAACCGGGGCAGCCGCAGTCGCCCGCCGGATCGAATTCCTCGAATACCGGAGACTCCATGCGATTCCCCTCACACTTCCGGTCCATTCCTCCGCACCTGTGCACGACGGTCAGTTTCGCAACTGTCGTTCCGGCGCGCATGTTGACGGTCCGAATGATGTAAGGCGGCGGGCCGGACGGGGCCGGTGGCGCGGGACGGACGGCGGGTGGTCGGAGGCACCGTCCGGGGTCCTGTAGAGTTGCTCCGTCAGCGCGCGCCGCTAGCTCAGTTGGTTAGAGCAGCTGACTCTTAATCAGCGGGTCCGGGGTTCGAGTCCCTGGCGGCGCACCGACAGGACGGGCTCCTCGTGCACACGAGGGGCCCGTCGGTTTTTGGCCGGATACCCTCTCGCGCCCGTTGAGCGCAATCCCCTCGCCGCACGTATGGAACTACGGCACCACCCGTCACCCCCGGCGGTCACAATGGGCGCGTATGACCGGTGAACACCGCGTTTCACACCTTGCGATCATGATGAACACCGGAGAACCTGGGTTCTTCACGTTGCCGCGGATTCGCGGCTGTTGGGGGGCAAGGAACCGGTTGCCGCCGGGCGGGACGAGGGGTCCCGCCCATGAAGCGATGCCGAGGGGGGCATCATGCAACCGGAAGGGCGCTGCGCCGTGTCTATAAGGTGTGGGTGACGTGGTGACAGCGGTCCATCACTGACACGTCCGTGAAGGTCGAGGGGGACCGACCCGGGCTGAAGGAAGCGACGAAACACGCGGCGGGGCCGCGTGTGGGGGGATGACTCATGACGTCGACGCCGACGGGCGCCGGGCAGGACAACGACCCGTCCCAGACCACCCAACTCAGGGTGCCTGCCCATCGGACAGGAAACACGGGGGCGTTCCGCCGGATCAAGAAGACGCTGCCGAGATACGACTACGAGCACTACAGTCGGCTCGCGGGTCCCCTCACCCAGCCCGATCCGAACAAACCGTACAAGGTGCAGTACCGCTCGCTGATCGGGCAGGAGCCGCACCGCATCCGCATCGCCCTGATGCTGGCCGCCGCTCCCGTGCTGTCGCTGGTGCTGCTGGTATGGCTGCTCCAGCCCTCGCACTGGACCGAGCGGGACTACGTGGAGTTCGCGTGGCTGCCGGCCCTCGACATCGTCATGCTCGTCTCGATCGGGCTGATCGAGTTCTTCCGCTGCATGAACGTGCTGTCGAACGCCCACGCGACGCTGGTCGCCCGGGACCCGGTCCCGGTGGTGCCCGAGACCGGCACCCGCGTGGCCTTCCTCACCTCCTTCGTGCCCGGCAAGGAGCCGCTGGAGATGGTGACGAAGACCCTGGAGGCGGCGGTCAAGATCCGCCACCGGGGCCTGATGCACGTCTGGCTGCTCGACGAGGGCGACGACCCCGAGGTGAAGGACGTCTGCGCGCGTCTGGGCGTGCACCACTTCTCCCGCAAGGGCGTCGCGAAGTGGAACCAGAAGAAGGGCCCGCACCGCGCCAAGACCAAGCACGGCAACTACAACGCCTGGCTGGACGCGCACGGCGACGACTACGACTTCTTCGCCTCCGTCGACACCGACCACGTGCCGCTGCCGAACTACCTGGAGCGGATGCTCGGCTTCTTCCGCGACCCGGACGTCGGCTTCGTCATCGGCCCCCAGGTCTACGGCAACTACGACAACTTCGTCACCAAGGCCGCCGAGTCCCAGCAGTTCCTCTTCCACGCGCTGATCCAGCGCGCCGGCAACCGCTACGGCTCACCGATGTTCGTGGGCACCTCCAACGCCGTACGCATCAAGGCGCTGAAGCAGATCGGCGGTCTGTACGACTCGATCACCGAGGACATGGCGACCGGCTTCGAGATGCACCGCGCCAAGAACCCGGCGACCGGGCGGAAGTGGCGCTCGGTCTACACCCCGGACGTGCTCGCGGTCGGTGAGGGGCCCAACGCCTGGACCGACTTCTTCACCCAGCAGATGCGCTGGTCGCGCGGTACGTACGAGACGATCCTCAAGCAGTACTGGAAGGGCTGGTACTCGCTTCCGCCGAGCAAGCTCTTCAACTACACGATGATGATCATCTTCTATCCGATGTCGGCCCTGAACTGGATCCTGGCGGCGCTGAGCTGTGCGCTGTTCCTGGGCCTGGGCGCCTCGGGTGTGAACATCGACCCCGCGGTGTGGCTGATGCTCTACGGCAACGCCTCCGCCCTGCAGATCGGCCTGTACGTCTGGAACCGCCGCCACAACGTCTCGCCGCACGAGCCGGAGGGCTCCGGCGGTGTGGCCGGCATGGTGATGTCCGCGCTGTCGGCGCCGCTCTACGCGAAGGCGCTGATCGACTCCGTCCTGCGCAAGAAGAGCAAGTTCGTGGTCACCCCCAAGGGTGACTCGGCCAGCCCGGACACCTGGTTCGGTACCTTCCGGTACCACTGGTACTTCATCCTGATCTTCGCCGGCTCCATCGCCGCGGGCTTCGTCTACGGGCACTCGCACCCGGCGATGGTGATCTGGGCGACCTTCGCCCTGCTGATCACCGCCGCACCGATGTTCGCCTGGCGGCACGGCATGCGGCAGGACAGGAAGAAGCCCGGCGCCCACGCCGGCGGCCGGGAGCCGGACGCCGCGCGGGAGGAACCCCGGACACAGCAGCTGCCGCAGATGCCGCAGCAGCAGCACGCCCCGCGGGACCGGCCCAGCTGGGCCGGCGCGCACGGCGGGCCCGCGGGCACCGGGGGCGGCACCCCCGGAGACGACCAGACCATGCAGATCGCCCTTGGTGGACTTGGGGGACGTAAGGAATGAAGGACCGTGCAGGCCGCCGTCGCGCCCGTCGGATCGCGATAGGCACGGCGGTGGTACTCGCGCTGGCCGGAATGAACGGGCCGTGGCTGTACCGCTTCGGGACCGAGAAATACCACCAGTACAAGATCAATCAGCCCGAGTACAAAGCAGCCAACGGCAAGTGGGAGATCGTCGAGTTCCCCGAGGAGTACCGGCAGAACACCATCCACGCGGCGCTGCTGCGCACCGGCAAGGTGCTGCTCGTCGCGGGGTCGGGCAACAACCAGGACAACTTCGACGCGAAGAAGTACGACACCCGGATCTGGGACCCGGTCAAGGAGACCATCAAGAAGGTCCCGACGCCCACCGACCTGTTCTGCACCGGCCACACCCAGCTGGCCAACGGCAATCTGCTGATCGCGGGCGGCACCAAGCGGTACGAGAAGCTCAAGGGTGACGTGAAGAAGGCCGGCGGCCTGATGATCGTCCACAACGAGAACCCGGACAAGCCGATCACCCTGCCCGCCGGCACCCGCTTCACGGGCAAGGAGAACGGCAAGACCTTCGTCTCGAAGGACCCGGTGCTCGTCCCGCGCGCCGAGAAGAACTTCGACCCGGCGACCGGCGAGTTCCTGGGCAACACCCCGGGCGTCGGCCGCATCTACGTCGAGGCGCAGAAGGAAGGCGCCAGGTACGAGACCGGCACGCAGGACAACTACCGCGTGCAGGGCCTCACCGGCGCCGACGCGCGCAACACGTACGGCATCGCCGAGAAACTCGCCCTGGACAAGAAGGACTTCCAGGGCATCCGGGATGCCTACGAGTTCGACCCGGTCGCCGAGAAGTACATCAAGGTCGACCCGATGAAGGAGGCCCGCTGGTACCCGACGCTCACCACCCTGAGCGACGGGAAGATCCTCAGCGTCTCCGGCCTCGACGACATCGGGCAGCTGGTCCCGGGCAAGAACGAGGTCTACGACCCGCGGACCAAGGAGTGGACCTACACCGGCAAGGTGCGTCAGTTCCCGACGTACCCGGCGCTGTTCCTGATGCAGAACGGCAAGGTCTTCTACTCGGGCTCGAACGCGGGCTACGGGCCGGACGACGTGGGCCGTGACCCGGGCGTCTGGGACGTGGAGACCAACAAGTTCACCAAGGTGCCCGGGCTGAGCGACCCGAACATGATGGAGACCTCCGGCACGGTGCTGCTGCCGCCGGCGCAGGACGAGAAGTACATGGTGATCGGCGGCGGCGGGGTCGGCGAGTCCCAGCTGTCCAGCGAGAAGACCCGGATCGTCGACCTCAAGGCGGACGACCCGAAGTTCGTGGACGGCCCCTCGCTTGGCAAGGGCACCCGCTACCCGCAGGCGTCGATCCTGCCCAACGACGACGTGCTGGTCTCCGGCGGCTCCGAGGACTACCGCGGCCGCAGCGACTCCAACATCCTCGAAGCGCGGATCTACGACACGGGGAAGAACGAGTTCAAGCGCGTCGCCGACCCACTGGTGGGCCGCAACTACCACTCGGGCTCGATCCTGCTGCCCGACGGCCGCCTGATGTTCTTCGGCTCCGACTCGCTCTACGCCGACAAGGCCAACACCAAGCCGGGCGAGTTCGAGCAGCGCATCGAGATCTACACCCCGCCGTACCTGTACGGCGACAATGAGCAGCCCGATCTGTCGGGCGGGCCGAAGACCGTCGCGCGCGGCGCGTCCGGCACGTTCACCTCGACGGACGCCGCGTCCGTCAAGAGCGTCCGGCTGATCCGGCCGAGTGCCTCGACCCATGTCACCGACGTGGACCAGCGGTCGATCGCGCTGGACTTCAAGGCCGACGGCGACAAGCTCACGGTGACGGTGCCGGAGAACAAGAACCTGGTGCAGTCGGGCTGGTACATGCTGTTCGTCAACGACGGTGACGGGACACCCAGCAAGGCGCAGTGGGTGCGGGTGCCGTAGCGCTCCCGCGGGTGTTCCTCGCGGGCGCGGGAGCGCTGTGGCGTGTCACGCGCAGTGCCCCGCGCCCCCGGTCTGTCCGCCCCTTCCCGCCTGCCTCGCGGGCGACGACGGGAAGGGGTGGACAGGCCCCAGTTAGGTCGTCGACCCCTGGGCCAGTTTCAGGGCGTACTCCGGCCACCATTCGCCCGCCTTGGGGCCGCCCTTGCACTCCCCGTCCGACTCCCCGGGCCGCTTCACCCACAGGTAGGCGTCGACCAGCGGGTCCGCCGTCTCCACCGTCGGGGTCTCGCCCAGCGCGCGGCCGGGCGGGTTGCACCAGCGCTCGTCCGCGGCGCCCTCGGTGTAGGGCCCGTTGCCGTTGCGGCTGGTGTCGATGACGAAGGGCTTGTCGCCGACCTTGGCGGAGAGCTGCTTGCCGTAGGCGATGGAGTCCTCGGTGGAGTAGAAGTTGGAGACGTTCACCGAGAAACCGTCGGCCTGGTCGATGCCCGCCCACGTGAGCGGCTCGTGGATCTGGTCGGGGTTGCCCCAGCCGGCGTTGCCCGCGTCCAGGTACACCTTGGTGTTCTTCAGGGCCTTCAGCTTGGCGATGGCGCCCTTGAGGAGGTCGTAGCGCTCCTCGTGGAACTGCTCCGGAGTGCAGCCGTCCACCAGGTGCAGCACCGCGTCGGGCTCCAGTATCACCGTCGCCGGCCGGTCCCCGATGCCCTTGGCCACCCCGTCGACGAAGGCGCGGTACGCGTTGCCGTCGGCGGCGCCGCCCTGCGAGTACTGGCCGCAGTCGCGGTGCGGGACGTTGTAGAGGACGAGCAGCGCGGTGCGGCCCGCCTTGTCGGCGGCCTCGGTGAAACCGCGCGCCTGTTCCTCCGGGTTCTCCGGGCTGATCCACTCGCCGACCGGCTGTTCGGCGATCTTGCGGATCTGCTCGGACTCCGTCTTCTTGCCGTCCTTGTGCAGTTCGGCGACCTTCCGCGCGGCGACGCCGTCGGGGTTGACCCAGAACGGGTCGGCCTCCTTCGGCTGCTGCGTGATCACCGCACCGGCCGCTTCCCCCTGGTCCTCCCCCTTGTCGTCGCCGGAGGAGGAACACCCCGTGATCAGCAGTGCCGCCCCCAGCACCGCTGCGGACGCCCGCCCCCCAGCGAACGCCCCGACCCCCCTACTGCCGTACATCCAACCCCCCTTGGGTGCACTTGTTCCAAGTGTTCCGAGCCCCAATCCTGACATACGTCCCGGGACGCCCACGAGGCCGAACGCGCCTTCCCCATCAGCTGTTACAGCCCGGTGTCACGCGCGGGCGCGCGGGTTGCGCGGACGCCGGCGGGCGGGGCCACCTGCGATGATCACCGGCCGCGATCGACCGGAGACTTGGCGTCAATCGTCCCTGCGCCCGGCCCGTCCTTCCCTCTAGAGTCGTGCCCACCGACCCCGGCCGGGGCACCCCGGCCGGTGCTCCTGCGCGCCCAGGGGCCATCGCGCCTCCCGCGCGGCTCGCCGGGTCACTCCCGCGGCCCGTGCCCGCGCGGTCGAGGACCTGGTCCGGTCGGCGGCCTCCGGGGAGCGGGTCGTCGACCGGGCCGGGCGAAGGGTCTCCCTCTGGCGGGCTCCGAGGGCAGGCCCGAGCTTCGGGCTCTGCGAAGGGCCGGGCTCCGGGGGCAGGCCCGGGCTCCGGGGGCTGCGAAGGGCCGAGCTTCGGGCTCTACGAAGGGCCGAGCTCCGGGGGCTGCGAAGGGCCGAGCTTCGGGCTCTGCGAAGGCCGCTTTCCGGGCTCTGCGCAGGCCGCTCTCCGGGCTGTCAGCGGCCCGTTCCGGTCAGGTACGCCGAGACGACCACGCCGGCCGTGCAGGTGCCGGTCGCCCGGTCGGCGTGCTCGCAGACGACCAGCCGGAGTCCGGCCCGGCCGGCGGGGCGCGGACCGTAGACCTGCCGGGCGGCGAGACGGTCCGGGGCGAGGACCTGGACGTCCTCGACGGTGAACTCGGTGACGCGCGCGTCCGCGCGGACCACCCGGATCTCCTGGCCGGGCCGGAGCGTACGCACCCGGGGGAAGACGCCGGGCCGGTTCCCGGCGCCGACGCGCCCCACCATCACCGCGGTGCCGGACCCTCCCGGCGCCACCCCGTCCGTGTACCACCCGACAGCGCCCGCCAGTTCGGACGGCGGCGCGTCGAGAGCCCCGCGCCCGGCCGGGTCACCGGCGACGGCGACCACCGGCGCCCGCACGCCGAGCCCGGGGATGTCGAGGCGCTGCGGCAGGGCGGAGTCCGGGGGGCGGTGCGCGGCGGACGGGTCCACCCGGGGCGGCCGTCCGGCCGCCGCCATGTCACCGGTGGCGGGCTGCCCGGCCGTCCCGGTGGGTACGCCGGCCGGCTCACGACCCCACAGCCACACCCCGAGCAGCAGCACCACCCATGCCACGCCGGCGAGCAGCCGCCCGGTACCGGACGGGAAGCGCTTCTCGTCCTCCTCGTGCCCCGCGCGGTCCTCGTGTGCCTCGCACTCCTCGTGTTCCTTGTCCGCCATGGTCAGCCCGTACAGAGAGTGTTTCGCAGGGGAGCCCATCGTGAACCTCCAGACATCTGGAGGGTCCCGCGCGGGGTCCGGCCCCGCATCCCCGCGCGCGCGGCGGCTACTCCGTACGGGTGAACGCCGTCAGATCAGGTCGACCAGGTCCGCGATGGAGTCGACGACCTGGGACGGCCGGTACGGGTAGTTCTCCACCTGCTCGGGCCTGGTCAGGCCGGTGAGCACCAGGAAGGTCTGCATCCCGGCCTCGATGCCGGCCAGGACGTCGGTGTCCATGCGGTCGCCGATCATCGCGCTGCTCTCGGAGTGCGCCCCGATGGTGTTGAGCCCGGTGCGCATCATCAGCGGGTTCGGCTTGCCCGCGAAGTACGGCTGCTTGCCGGTCGCCTTGGTGATCAGCGCGGCCACCGCGCCGGTCGCCGGGAGCGGTCCCTCGGCGGAGGGGCCGGTCTCGTCGGGGTTGGTGCAGATGAAACGGGCGCCGTCGTTGATCAGGCGGACCGCCTTCGTCATGGCCTCGAAGGAGTACGTGCGGGTCTCTCCGAGAACGACGTAGTCGGGCTCGTGGTCGGTGAGGATGTAGCCGATGTCGTGCAGGGCGGTGGTCAGGCCGGCCTCGCCGATGGCGTAGGCCGAGCCGTTCGGACGCTGGTCGTCCAGGAACTTGGCGGTGGCGAGCGCGGAGGTCCAGATGTTCTCGATCGGGACCTCCAGGCCCATCCGGCGCAGCCGGGCGTGCAGGTCGCGCGGGGTGTAGATCGAGTTGTTGGTCAGCACCAGGAAGGGCCTGCCGGACTCGCGGAGCTTCTTGATGAAGGCGTCGGCGCCAGGGATCGGTACGCCCTCGTGGATCAGCACCCCGTCCATGTCGGTGAGCCACGATTCGATGGGCTTGCGGTCTGCCATGTGCGGGATCTCCTGCCGTACGCGGTCCTGCGTGCGCCTCAGCCTAAACAGACCCGGATCTTGAGGGAATGGCCGATACCCCGTGGCGTGCGGCGGGCGGTCAGGGGCGCCGGCGGGACAGCAGCAGGGCCAGGACGCCGGTGAGCAGCGCCGCCGCGGCAACGGCGAGGAGTTGGGCGCCGGTTCCGGTGGGGGCGAGCTCCTCGGGGAAGGGGAACGCGCCGCTGTCGCGTCGCGACTCCGGCTGCGACTCGGCCTCCGACTGCGGCTGCGACTGCGACTGCGGCTCGGCCTCCGACTGCGGCTGCGACTGCGACTGCGACTGCGACTCCGTTTCCGACTGCGGTTGCGGCTCCGACTCCGGCTGAGACTCCGCTTCCGACTCCCGCTGTGACTCCGGCTTGGGCTCGGGTTCGGGGCCTGGGCCGGTGTCGTGGTCGATCCGGAACCGGTAGTCGTTCGACTGGCCGACCCAGTCGCCGTCGTCGTCACGGCGCTGCACTACTGCGGCGTTGACGGTGACCTCGTTGGGCACGGTGTCCGAGGTGAGGGCGAGGCGGATCTTCACGGTGAGGGTCTTGCCGGGGCCGATGCCGAACCCGGGGAACCCGGCGTCCTCGTCGGCGAAGGCTCCGACGAGTTCGTCCCGGTCGGTCGCCTCGAAGCGGACGGGGTGGGGCCGCCCGCCGGCGTCGTAGAACTCCAGCTGCGGCTGTGCGGGCTTCAGCGCCCGTTTCTCGTCGACGAGTACGACGACGGGGTGGACGCCGGTGCAGGGGCGCCCGGTGGTGTTGGTCAGCGCCAGCCGCCAGGTGCCGAAGCCGCCGCCGGCCGTGTAGGAGGCGGGGCCGCCGTGGATCCGGGCGGTGAGGGGGAAGCTGTGGTCCTCCTCGGGCGTGCAGGCGGGCAGCGGGGTCGCGGCGTACGCCGGTGCCACGCCGGGAAGGACGGCCACCGCCGCCGCCAGACAGAGGAACGCGCGCGTGCAGAGTCGCATGATCACATGACCTTGCCGCACGGGCGGCGACCGCGCCCCCCGACACCGGGCCGCGCCCGCCCGTCCGGGTCACACATCCGCCCGTTCGGCCGACGCCGGCCGGCTCTCTCGGGGTCGGAACTCCGCCGGGCGGCCGGCAGGGGGCGGGGTCACCGCGGGCGTCCCTGTCCGTCCCTGCCTCCGGCTCTCCTCCGCCTCCGCCTCTGTCCCTGTCCCTGCTCCTGCTCCTGCTCCTGCTCCTGCTCCTGCTCCTGCTCCTGCTCCTGCGTGCGTCTTACCCGTCCCCCCGTCCGAACACCGGCGCCAGCACCAGTTGGGCCGCGCCCTCCGCGACCCCGAGCCCGGGGCCGGAGGCGATCCGTACCGGTACCGCCGTGTCGCCGGTGCGCCGGGACCGGGCGTCCAGTACGGCCCGTACGCCCCGTACGAAGGTCTCCGGGGCCGTCTCGATCGTGCGGCCGCCGAGCAGGACGCGGTCGATGTCCAGCAGGCCCACGAGGTTCGCCGCGCCGGCGCCCAGCACCCGCGCCGCCTCGTCCACATCATCCCGCGCCACCGCGCCAAGGCAGAGCGCCTCGACACAGCCGCGGTCACCGCATCCGCACGGCGGCCCGTCCAGCTGCACCACCTGGTGCCCGAACTCCCCCGCCCCGGTCCGCGGCCCCCGGTGCACGCTCCCCCCGATCACCAGCCCCGCCCCGAGCCCCGTACCGAGGTGCAGATAGGCGAAGGAGCCGCCCTCGCCGCCGACCGCCAGGCCCAGCGCCGCCGCGTTGGTGTCCTTGTCGACGACCACCGGCACCCCCAGCCGCCCCGCCAGCGCGTCCCGCAGCGGGAAACCGTCCCACTCGGGAAACCCCGTCACCCGGTGCAGCACGCCCCGCCCGTGATCGAGCGGTCCGGGCAGGGCGACCCCCACGCCCAGCGGGGAGCGGGTCGCCCCGGCCGTCTCCGGTCGCAGCGCCTCGACGACCCCGGCCACCCGTGCCAGTACCGCCTCCGCTCCCGCGCCCAGGTCCAGCGAAGCGTTCCGCTCCGCCACCACCGTCCCGTCGAGGTCGACCAGCACCGCCCGCATCTCGTCCCGGTCCAGATGCACGCCCGCCGCGTGCCCCGCCTCCGGTACCAGCCGCAGCACCGTGCGCGGTTTGCCTCCCGTGGACGCCCGGCGCCCCGCCTCCGCCGCGAGCCCGTCCTCCCGCAGCCGGGCCGTGATCTTGCTGACCGCCTGGGGGGTGAGCCCGGTCCGCTCGGCGAGTTCCAGCCGGCTGATGCCCTCGGCTCCCGCGGTCCGCAGCAGGTCGAGCACGAGCGCGGTGTTGTGGCTGCGCAGGGCGGGCAGGTTCACTCCCAAGTGCGCCCCGTGCGCCCCGTGCGCCCCGCCGATGCCGTCGTCCGTCCTGTTCACGCGCCCATTGTCTCCCCTGCTTGCACTTTGGCAACAGCGTTGCCAAAGTAGGGGCATGACTGGCACTCCCCTCCGCGTCGGCCTCGTCGGCTACGGCCTCGCGGGCTCCGTGTTCCACGCCCCGCTGATCGCCGCGACCGAGGGCCTCGCGCTCGACACGGTGGTCACCTCCAACCCCGAGCGGCAGCGGCAGGCCCGCGCCGAGTTCCCGGACGTACGCCTCGCCGCCACCCCGGACGAGCTGTTCGACCGCGCGGGCGAACTGGACCTGATCGTCATCGCGTCCCCGAACAAGACCCACGTCCCGCTCGCCACGGCCGCGCTCGAGGCCGGTCTGCCGGTCGTCGTGGACAAGCCCGTCGCCGGCACGGCGGCCGAGGCGCGTCAGCTGGCGGCGCTCGCCGAGGAGCGCGGTCTGCTCCTCTCCGTCTTCCAGAACCGCCGCTGGGACAACGACTTCCTCACCCTGCGCGGCCTCATGGCCGAGGGCGGGCTCGGCGACGTCCACCGGTTCGAGTCGCGCTTCGAGCGCTGGCGGCCGCAGCTCAAGGGCGGCTGGCGGGAGTCCGGCGACCCCGCAGAGATCGGAGGTCTGCTCTACGACCTCGGCAGCCATGTCGTCGACCAGGCGCTGGTCCTCTTCGGCCCGGTGACCTCCGTGTACGCCGAGACGGACGTCCGCCGCGAGGGCGCGCGGGCGGACGACGACACGTTCATCGCGCTCACGCACGCGAGCGGTGTCCGCTCCCACCTCTACGTCTCCGCGACCACGGCCCAGCTCGGCCCGCGGTTCCGCGTCCTGGGCTCGAAGGCCGGCTACGTCAAGCACGGCCTCGACCCGCAGGAGGCCGCCCTGCGCGACGGTCTGCGCCCCGGCGCCACCACCGCCGGCTGGGGTACGGAGCCGGAGGAGCTGTGGGGCCGTGTCGGCGCCGGCGAGTCCCCGGTGACCGGTGGCGGGAGCCCCGTACCGACCCTCCCGGGCGACTACCCCGCCTACTACGCCGCCGTGGCGAACGCCCTGCTGGCCGGCGGCCCCAACCCGGTGACCGCGCTGGAGGCGGCCGCCGCCCTCGACGTCCTGGAGGCGGCCCGCCGGTCCGCCGACGAGAAGGTGACGGTGACCCTGTGACCACGTCCGACCGTTCCGCGGAACTCACCCCGGGCGTGGAGGAGCTGGAGGCGCAGGAACGCCGCCTGGTCTTCCGCCGGTTCACCCACGACGACGCCTGGGCGCTGGGCTCGCTGCTGGTGGAGATGGCCCGGGAGCGGCAGGCCCCGGTCGCCGTCGACATCCACCGCGCGGGCCAGCAGCTCTTCCACGCCGCGCTGCCCGGCTCCAGCCCCGACAACGACGCCTGGATCGCCCGCAAGCGCCGGGTGGTGGAGCGCTACGGCTCCGCGTCCTACCTGGTGGGCGCCCGTCACCGCGCCAAGGGCACGACGTTCGAGGAGTCCTCCCGCCTCGACCCCGACACCTACGCGGCGCACGGCGGCTCGTTCCCGGTCACCGTGGCCGACGTCGGTGTGATCGGCGCGGTGACGGTGTCGGGGCTGCCGCAGCTGGAGGACCACCGGCTCGTGGTGGAGGCGCTGGAACGGTTCCTGGGCGAGCGGACCGAGTAGGGCGGGACCCGTACGGCGGCGTTTCCCGGGAATCACTTCCCGGGCCCTCCGGTTGGCACGCGGTGGACGAAGAACGATCACCACGCCCCACCGGAGGGATCGCAGCCGATGAACGACGCAACCACTTCTTTGCGGGAATCGGTCGGACGGTACGGCATCTGGAGCACGCAGCTGCGTTCCGAGGACCCCGAACGCGCCGGCGAACGGGCGGCGGCCGTCGCGGAGTTGGAGCAGCTCGGGTACGGCGCCGTGTGGCTGGGCGGCAACAGCGCCGCCCGGCACGCCGCCCCGCTGATCGAGGCGACCTCGCGCATCGTCGTCGCCACCAGCATCCAGAGCATCTGGGAGCACGAGGCCGCCGCCGCCGCGGCGGACTTCGCCGAGCTGGAGGCGGCCCACCCCGGCCGGTTCGTGCTCGGCCTCGGCGTGAGCCACGGCCCGATGGTGGGCGGGTACCGCCGCCCGTACTCCACGATGGTCGGCTACCTCGACGACCTGGACGGGGCGGGGATGCGCGCCGGCCACCGGGTGCTGGCCGCGCTCGGCCCGAAGATGCTGAAGCTGTCCCGGGACCGGGCGGCGGGCGCGATCCCGTACCTGGTCACCCCGGAGCACACCGCGCAGGCCCGCGAGACCCTCGGTGAGGGCCCGCTGCTGGCCCCGGAGTTCAAGGTCGTCCTCGAGTCCGACCCGTCCCGCGCCCGCGCGACGGCCCGCGCCTACCTCGCCCGGTACCTGGAGTTCCCGAACTACACCGAGAACTTCCTCCGTCTCGGCTTCACCGACGCCGACCTCGCCGACGGCGGCAGCGACCGCCTGATCGACGCCGTCTTCGCCTGGGGCGACGAGGACACGATCCGTGCCCGTGTCACCGCCTTCCTCGACGCGGGCGCCGACCATGTGGCCCTCCAGGTGGTGGAGGACGCCCCGGCGGACACCCTCCCGAGGGAGGCCTGGCGCCGGCTGGCTTCGCTGCTGGGGTGAGCCGCGAGGGTACGTCGCGGGGGTACGTCCCGGGGTGAGCGCGGGGGTACGTCGCTGGGGTGAGCCGCGGGGGTACGTCGCGATGGTGAGCCGCGGGGGTGCGTCGCCGGGGTGAGCCCCGAGGGCCGGGGCGCGCCGCCGACGTCGCCCGCGCGGCCCGTGCACGGCGCGGATCCCGTGGGCGGCGGGGACGCCCGCGCTCTCGCCGGTGCGGCCCGCGG
>BMUD01000001.1:0-166102 GCA_014650015.1 Streptomyces griseoloalbus | reverse complement strand
CCCGGGGCCGGGGCGCGCCGCCGACGTCGCCCGCGCGGCCCGTGCACGGCGCGGATCCCGTGGGCGGCGGGGACGCCCGCGCTCTCGCCGGTGCGGCCCGCGGCGGGCCGGGCACCGGGTCTTCCCCCGGTGCCCGGCCCGCTCAGGCGTCCTTCAGCTCCTGCCGCTGCCGGCCGAGCCCTTCGATCTCCAGCTCGACGACATCCCCGGCCCGCAGGTACGGCTTCGGCTCGGGCCGCCCCATCGCCACCCCCGCCGGTGTCCCCGTGTTGATGACGTCACCGGGATACAGCGTCATGAACCGGCTGACGTACCGCACGACCTCACCCACCGGGAAGATCTGCTCGGCGGTCGTCCCGTCCTGCTTCAGCTCCCCGTTCACCCACAGCCGCAGCGACAGCCGCTGCGGGTCGGGGACCTCGTCGGCGGTCACCAGCCACGGCCCCAGCGGGTTGAACGTCTCGCAGTTCTTGCCCTTGTCCCAGGTCCCGCCGCGCTCGATCTGGAACTCCCGCTCGGACACGTCGTGCGCGACGGCGTACCCGGCGACATGCGCGAGCCCCTCCTCCGCCGACTCCAGATACCGCGCCGTGCGCCCGATCACGACCGCCAGCTCGACCTCCCAGTCGGTCTTCACCGACCCGCGCGGCACCAGCACCGTGTCGTGCGGCCCGACGACGGTGTCCGCCGCCTTGAAGAAGATCACCGGCTCGGCGGGCGGCTCGGCCCCCGTCTCACGGGCGTGGTCGTGGTAGTTGAGCCCGATGCAGACGATCTTGCCGATCCGCGCCACCGGCGGCCCGATCCGCAGCCCCGCCTCGTCCAGCGCGAGCAGCTCACCGCTGTCGGCGGCGGCCCGGATCCGGCCGAGCGCCGCCTCGTCGGCGAGCAGCGCGCCGTCGATGTCCGCGACGAGACCCGACAGGTCCCGCAGGGTGCCTTCGGCGTCGAGCAGCGCGGGCCGCTCCTGTCCCGCCGTACCGACTCGCAGCAGCTTCATGGTCACGTCTCCCTCGATCGCGGGCCCGACCGACGCGTGCGACCCGGATGCGGCGGGCGCAGCCATCGGAGGACTGGTCGATCCTCCAAGGCGACGGTCCACTCCGCAATACCCCGTTCACGTACTGGACCGCACCGGCCGGCCCCTCACCGGTACAGCACGGCCCGCTCCACCACGCTCCACGTCGTACTGGTCACGATGTACAGCGCGGCGGCCAGCGGCATCACGGCGACGGTGACGAGCGTGAAGAAGGACATGAACGGCATCACCTTGGTCACCGCGCCCAGTCCCGGAACCTGTTCGCCCTCGGCGGCGGGCAGCGCGGGGTTGGCGGCCATCATCCGCCGGGACAGCCGGTACCCGAACCAGGCGACCACGGCGACGACCGCGAACAGCCCGACGTAGACGAGCCCGGGCCCGCCGAACACTCCGCCGTGCCCGAGCGCGTCCGTCCACCGTCCGCCGAGCGGCGCGGCGAACAGCCGGTGCCCGAGCAGCTCGTTGGCCCGTCCGCCGATCGTCTCGCTGGAGAACAGGTGGTACAGCAGGAAGAACGCGGGCAGTTGGAGCAGGCTCGGCAGGCATCCGGACAGCGGCGACACCTTCTCCCGGGCGTGCAGTTCCAGCACGGCCCGCTGCAGCTTCTCGGGATCACGGCCGTGCCTGCGACGCAGCTCGGCGATGCGGGGCTGGAGCGCGGCGCGGGCCTTCTGGCCGCGCGCGGCGGCCCGGGACAGGGGGTGGACGAGCAGCCGTACGAGCGCGGTGAACAGGACGATCGCGGCCGCTGCCGCCGAGACGCCGAACAGCGGCTGGAGCAGGTCGGCCAGGCGCTCGACCAGGCTGGCGAAGACGGACATGGGTGAGCCCTCCGGGGGTCTCGTCGTGCCGGACGTCCCGGGCGCGCCGGGACGGGGGGAAGGAATGACGGCATGACGACCCACGCGGGGCGTGGTGGACGGACGGGAACGGTCGCCCTACGCGGTGGTCGCCGGGAGGGCGTGCCCCGGTGCCCGGGGCCGGGTGCGCCCCTTGGCGTCGGGGTCGCGCTGGGGCAGGAAGGCCGTACGCCGGTCACGGTCGCGGATGGCCGTACGCACCCGGGTGGGCGGCACGGCGGGCGCGCAGCGCGCGGCGGCGAGGGCGCAGACGGCGAGCGCGGCACCGGCGGCGGCGGTCGCGGCGAGCGCGACGTTGACCACGTGGACCAGGGAGAGGCCGCCGGCGGCCGGCAGCAGAAGCAGGACGATCTGGAGCAGCGGGAAGAGCACGGCGAGGACAGGACGCGCGTACGCCCGGCTGCGGATCACCCGCCACCCCTCCCCCGTCTGGCTCGTCGCCCCGATGGACGGCGTCCCTGCGTCGAACGCGTCCCTCTGAGCCTCGTCCCCGTTATACCGGATCGATCGCGACGGGCTCCAGGAGCCGCTTGGGCTCGAGCAGCGCCCGACTGACCGGATCCGCGGGGTCCGGATCGAGTCCGGGCCCCGGCGACACCTCAACGTCCGGCACGGGCACGACGGTTCCGCGGGCCGGGCATTCGCCGTACGGGCCGAGCTCGGTACCGCAGTGGGCGGGCCGGAAGAAGCGGAGCCGCACAAACGACCGTTCAGCAAGCCGCCGCCGCCACCGGAGCGGCCGTGACCGGCCGTACCACGCCACCGTCGAGACCGACGATCCGGGTGAGGCGGTAGCACTGTCCGACCACCACCGGCTCGTCGTCGCCCCGCGTCCCGTACCGGTCCACGTCCCGGGCGAGAACGAGGGCGACCACCGTGCGCCCCGCCCGCTCGACGCTCCGTACGTCGAACCGGCTCTCGTCGCGCGGCAGGCCGCCGGGATCGAGGACGCGCTGCAGACCGGCCCGCGTCAGCGAGTCCACATCCATGTCCCCCATCCGCACCCGCGCGAACCGCACCGCGTCACCGATCGACCCGCTCGCCCGGCAGGCTTCGAGGCCCCGCTCGGTGATCTTCGAGGTCCACTCCGCGCCGGAACGGCGTACGTAGGTGTAGGTGAAGCAGCGCTTGACCATCACCGGACCGCCGACAAGCAGTATGGACTCCCGCTCGACCACCACCGACCGGTCGGCGACGGCGGTGAACGCGCGCCGCTCCTCGTCGTAGGAGACGACGGGACTCCCGGTGTGCTCCCAGATCACGCCCATCAACGCGTCGGTCCCGGTGTCACGGCTACGGGTCAGCGCGTCGGCGGTCCGGTCCGCCGCCTCATGGGCCCGGCGGAGGAGCGAGTCGAACGCGGCCTGCTCGCGCCGCTCGTTCTCGCGCCCCACGTCCCAGACCGTGAACCAGAAGTAGGCCATCAGCACGACGGGAATCATCAGCAGCACCAGACACCCGATGGACACCCCCCTGCGCACGCCCCCACCCTCCGGTCACCCGCACGGTCACGTGGCTCCCCACATCCGCTCCCGGAAGCGTAGGCCCGCCCAGGCCGATCCGATCCCCTCGTGCAGGCCCCATACCCGCGGACACCCCTCCCTCCCGCGAGGCGGCCCGCGCCCTGCCGCCGTCTCACCTTTGTCACCCGCCGGCAGTACGGTGTCACCCATGCGCCCCGACACGCCTGCCGAAAACGTCGACCACGCCGCCGAAGCCGCCCGCCTGGAGCGGATCGTCGGCCTGTACCCCGAGGACGCCGAGGCCCTGCTGCTGCGGGCCGCCGCCCACCGGGAGCTCTCCGGCGACCGCCCCGCCGCGACCGCCCTCTACGACCGCCTGCTGGCCTCGGGCACGGACCTGGACAGCCCGTTCCTGATCCGCGCCCTGAAGGCCTCGAACCTCTGGGAGTACGGCCATGAGGCGGAGGCCCGCGCGATCATCGACGGCATCCGCACGGCGGCCCCGCGCGACCCCGCCGCGTGGGTGATCGTCGCGGAGTCCCTGGAGTCGCACGACGAGCTGGAGCAGGCGCACGAGACGTTCACGCAGGCGGTACGCCTCCTCCTGACCGACGTCCAGGAGCCCCCGTACGCCACGCACCCCCTCCTCTTCGGCCGCCACCGCGTCCGCAGGATGCTCGGCGCGACCCACGACGAGTGGGACGCCCTCGCGGACACCGTCCACACCCTGCCGATCACCCTGGACGAACTCCACGACCCGAAGCGGGTGTGGTCCCTGGGCTCGGAGAACCCGGCGGAACTGGAGGCGGAGATCTCGCGCCTGCGCGCGGAAGTGGGCGCGTACCGGGAGGCGTTGTCCCGCCCCTTCCCGGTGGCCGTCCTCCACTGGCCGGCGAACGAACTGACGGAACTGACGGAGGCGTATCCGACCCTGGCGGGCGAATACCCGTCCTACGACACCCACCTCGCGACGATAGAGACGGCCCTGCGCGAACTGGCCGCCTCGGGCACGCCGAACCTGGGCATCGTCACGGGCACGGTCCCGTCGTACGAGGCCTTCGCGGCCTCGGAGGGATCCTCCCCGGCCGACGCGACGCTGCTCCCGCAGTACGCGACGACGCTGGCGGCGCGGGGGCGGGCGACGGCGTGGCCGCCGGAGCGGTCGGCGGCGTGCTGGTGCGGATCGGGCCGGACGTACGGGGAGTGCCACGGAACCGACGCGTGACGGCTCCCGTCTCCCCGGGTAGTTGACGCCGGCTCCGGGGGGAGGCCACGTGGACCAGCCGTGGCTCACGATCACGCTCGTCATGGCCGCCGGTGCGACGGCCCTGGGCATCTGGATCCTGCGCGGCGCCCTGGGCCAGCGCCGTGCCCTCGGCCGCCTCGGCGTCCGGGGCGTCCGCACCCGGGGCGAGGTGGCCCGGGGCGCCCGCCGCGAGGGCTCCACGATCCACCCGCCCCAGGTCCGCTACAAGGCCCCGCCCGTCGACCGCCCCCACGCCCCACCCACCCAGACCTACCGCCGCACCCCCCTCAACCACGAGTCCCACCCCCTGCACGCCGGCATCCCCGTCGTCCTGCGCTACGACCCGGGGGACCCGCGCCGGGTGGTGGTCGTCCACACGAAGGACGGGCGACCGGGGAAGGTGTCGTACTCGGCGACGGCCACCATGACCTGGGGGATCTTCTTCGTGCTGTTCGGGGTGGCCATGGGAGTGGGGGCGTTCCTGTAGTGGCCGCGACCCCCTTGCCGACAGCTACGGCCTCCCGCCGCAGGACCGCGCCGAGTCGCCCGGCGTCAGGCTGTCGCCTGGGCTCCGACGGTCACCCGCCGGCCCGGGTCGCACCGCACCAGGCGCGCGTCGTGGCCGCGGCGCCCCGCCTCCGCGAGGAAGTCCTCCAGCGGGGAACGGAAGACCGTGTAGTCGCTGTGGTGCACGGGCAGCGCGCGGCGCGGGCGCAGCAGGTCGAGCAGGTCGGCCCCCTGCCCGGCGTCCATGGTGACCATCAGGCCCCCGGGCAGGGTCGTACCGCCGAGGTGCAGGACCGCCAGGTGGATGTCCGGGTGGCGCACGGCGATCTCGCGCAGTCCGTCGTACATCAGGGTGTCGCCGGAGAGGTAGAGGACCAGCCGGGTCTCCCCCGCGCGGTCGCCGAACTCCAGCAGGCTGCCCATCACGGGCGGCAGCAGCGCCCGCAGCGGGCCGGGCGCGTGGCGGCCGGGCAGCGAGGTGACGCGCACGGAGGAGTCCCCGTGCCGCAGGGTGCGGCTCTGCCAGGTGCGCAGGCCGGTGGCGCGCCGGAAGCCGTGCAGGCCCTTCAGCAGGCGGGCGGCGTGCGGGTTGGTGACGAACGGCAGGCCCCGGTCCAGCCCGCGCCGGGCCACCCGGTCGAAGTGGTCGCCGTGCAGATGCGAGAGCACGACGGCGTCCAGGTCCTCGTGGGGCAGGTCCGCCACGTCCAGGGCGGGCTCGGTCAGCCGGCGCGAGACCAGCCCGTAGCCGAGGTGGGCGAACTGCCCGCGGTGCAGGAAGTTCGGATCGGTCAGCAGCGTCAGCTCCCCGTAGCGGATCAGCAGGGTGGCGTTGCCGATGAAGAGGATCTCCGCAGTGCCCTCGGGCGGATTCTGCCGCACGGCCGACTCCCTCCGACGTTCGCGATCCCCGTGGGGGCCGGGTGAGCGGCGGCGGCGGATCTACACCCTCGTCGTGAGGGAAACCTCCGAGTCCGGTGCGGCGGGTCCTCGGCTGGCCGCCCCACCGGAGTCGGACGCCGGCCCCCTCGCGTTCGGGGCGCGCGCCAGCATGCCTCGTCGGCGCTCGGGAGGCCACGGAACCAGCCCTGGCTCACGATCGCGCTCGTCATGGCGCCGGTGCGACGCCCTGTGCACCTCGGCCCTGCAGCGCCTGCCGCGAGTGCCCGACCGTCCACCCCACCCAGACCTACCGCCGCGCCCCCTTAACCAGGAGTCCCGCCCCTACACACCGGCATCCCGGTCGTCCTCCGCTGCCTTCAGCAAGCAGCTTGACAGCCGCACAAAGCATCTGTCCGTGCGCGTAGCGAAACGCTGGCACCCAGTCAGCCCCCGGGGGGCAGTCTGGGTGCCATAGGGATGCAAGCGGCCAGGCGCAGAGTGCGAGACTCTTGGTACCGAGGAACAGGTCTTGATCACTGTTCCTCCCTTGACGATGATCACCTCAGGAGGAGCGGCATGCCCCGCAGCGGCCAGAAGCGACCGCGGTTCGCCTCGCCATTGACCTCGATCGAGATTTGCGCGGGCGCCGGGGGGCAAGCAGTCGGACTGCACAACGCCGGTTTTGATCACCGCGCTCTGGTTGAGTGGGACCCGCACGCCGTGGCCACACTGCGGGCCAACGTCGGCGGCTGGCCCGGCTGGGATCAAGAGAAGGCTGATGGCATCCGGCCGATGGATGTCAAGGACTTCCTGGATTCTGATGTAAGGAAAAGCCTCAACCTAGAACCAGGAGAGCTTGATCTGCTCGCCGGTGGAGTTCCGTGCCCGCCATTCTCCCTGGCCGGACACAGGCTTGGTCCTGACGACGAGCGAGATCTCTTTCCCGCCGCACTCGATATCATCGAAGCCCTCAGGCCGAAAGCGGTGATGATCGAAAATGTCCGGGGGATCCTCGAACCTCCAGAAGTCTTCATCGATTACAGGAACTCAATCCTTGACACCTTGCGAGACCTCGGGTACCTAGTTCCCGAGGTCGATCGAACCCTGTCTGCCAGCACCCAAGACGTGACCATGCGGAAAGTCTGGCGGCGACTTGACGCACGAGACTTCGGAGTTCCACAGCTTCGCCCCCGCGCCATCCTGGTTGCCATTCACGAGAATGCAGTCAGCCCGGGCAGCCCAGGATTCCAATGGCCCACGGGAATCCTGGGAGGTGAGGTCACAGTATTCGAAAAACTCGAAAGCAGTATGCTCGCACGCTGCAAAGAATTCTGGGACAAGAACCGGCATGGCGAACCGGCCGGTCCCGGAGAAGCAACCGGCAAGACGGTTTTCGAGGAGTGGAAGAAGCAGATCACCAAGGCCTCAGCAGCGGGCAGGACCGTGGCTCCCACCCTTGTGGGCGGCTCAAGGAAGCACGGTGGTGCCGACCTGGGACCCACTAGAGCCAAGCGCGCTTGGGGGGAGCTGGGCGTTGACGGCATGGGCATCGCCAACGACCCGGAAAGCTGCGACCCCGAACGCGACCTGTTCCGGCCGGCCGGTCCCATGCTCACTGTCGCTCAGGCAGCAGCCATCCAGGGATTCCCAGAAGACTGGAAATTCCAAGGACGGAAGACAGCTCGTTACCGTCAGGTCGGAAACGCGTTCCCGCCTCCGGTAGCAGAGGCCGTCGGACGGGCCATTGCCGCAGTCCTACTTCCGCAATACCGCGAGATACTCACAGACGGTTACGAAATGGAGCCAGTGGGGGCGGTTTCCTTGGAGGACATTCCGCAGCAGCTGGAAATTTCAGTCCCCCCGAGCCAGGCGGGCTTCACGCCTAGCCAGCACCGCCAAGGCGATTTTGTCAGCACAGGCGTCTGACGGCTCGTGCTCCCAAAAGCGGAGCACCAGCCAGCCAGCTTCCCTCAGCTTCTCGTCGGTTTCACGGTCTCGCCTGACATTGCCGATGACTTTCTCCGACCAGTACCCGGAGTTCGTTTTCGGCGGCACATAGTGTTCCGGGCATCCGTGCCAATAACAACCGTCTATGAACACCGCAACCTTCGCCGGGCGGAAGACCATGTCAGCCGTCCGGCGAAGGTCTGGCAGAGGGCGGGCCGCCACCCGATACCGCAGCCCTGCGGCATGCACGAGACGCCGGATCGTAATCTCCGGCTTCGTGTCACGGCTGCGGATCGCCTGCATGTTGCGGCGGCGGGCTGCGGACGAAGCCCAGGAACCTTCCGGGGCTTCCCATTCGGCATCATGGGACACACCGCAGAGGGTAGTCCCGCGGCACGCAGCCGGTCCTAATGGCCTCTCATGTGAGTCAGCAGTGCCTCGATGTCGCTTGGTGCCAGGCCGGCGGCGACGGACGGCTCCTCCTCAAGGTCGGCGAGCTGCTGCACGGTGGGATCATCGAGGATGCGCCCCATGAACTCCAGCTTCTGTTCCAGGCGTGCGGCCACCACCTCGTCGATGGAGTTCCGCACCGCCAAGACCGTCACCCTGGTCTGCGTGTCGGGAGCGAGCCCGAGCCGGTGAATCCGGTCCAGGCTCTGCAGGAACCGGCCCGCCATGAAATCACGATCCACGTAGACCGCGTCGTGGCAGATGTGGTGCAGGCTGATTCCCTCACCCAGAGTGGCCGGGTTCGAGAGGAGCACCATGCACCCCGGGTCCTCGCGGAACCGGCGCAGTTGTTCATCCCGGTCAGGAGTACCGCCGTAGACAACCGCAGGGCTGTACTTCTCTAGCATGCGCTCCAGCGTGGTCAGGCTCCTGACGAACGTCGTCCAGACCAGCGTCTTACGGCCCTGGGCGGCGTTCTCCGCGATGATGGCTACGGCTTCCTTGTACTTGGGCGACAGCTCGTAGTCAGGGAGGTTCTGCATGAGGGAGTACAGCGAACTTCCCTCAGGGGGGTCGATCGGCGGAAGCTGGTACGCGAGCGGCTCGTACCGGCTAGCCCCTTCTAGAAGCAGGGCCGGGCTCGTAGCAGCCATGAGAAGCCGGAGGGCCGTCTTCCCGAGGGAACTTAGATCTCCACGAGCTGCCCCGCTGTTCTCGCCGCCCACGAGGGATGCGTAGATCTCATCGTGCAGCGGCGGCATGTCAACGAAGCGCAACCCCAGCTGCACGGGAGGCAAACCGAGTTCCTGTTTCGTAGTCCGGGTGAATAGCGGCCGCAGGACAGAGCTGGCGTGCGCGAGATTCCCCCCGGCCACCGCCTGGACCACCGTCCGCTGGCCGTGGCCCGGCCAGACGAAACCCAGCAGGTTCTCCAGGTCTCTTGATCCGTTGGGGGCCGGCGTACCGGTCAGGATCAGCCGACGCGCGGCCAGCGGACCCAGCGCCATGCAGGCCGCCCCGTACGTACCCCGCGCGCCCAGCTTCATCCGGTGCGCCTCATCCAGGATGATCATGGAGGGGCCTGCCTTGAGCCAACTGGCCAGCATGGACAGCGACCGGTCGAGGCGCTCGTAGTTCACCACGAGCACCTCCGCCCACTTATCCAGCGACCCATCCAGGACGTTGATGCGCAGTGGATGGATGAGGCACTCGGCTGTCTCGTAACGCCACGACTCATAAGCCGACTTAGGGCACACGACCAGTAGCCGGCTAACTCGGCCTGCCGCCTTCTGGGCCGCGTACACAGCGAGCGCGACCCGGGTCTTGCCGGCACCGGGCACGCTGAAGTTGGCGCCGTGCTGAAGCGACAGAAGCTTTGCGATGTCCCGGCGCTGGAACTCGCTGAGTTCGCCCTTCCAGGTACCGCCGAGAAGCGCGGGCACGTCGTCCGGCGCGACCTCGCCGGCCGTCCCCCGTCCCGCAAGCCGCTGCTGCACGGTGTGAGCGTCCTGAACCACGCCGGACACCAGATCCCGCAGGTCGCCCGCCCACTCCACGCCGGCGGGATCAGACCACGTGCCGAGAAGGCCGAGATCCGCTAGCAGCTCGTCCAGGGATACCGAGGCGCTCAGGGGGCCGAGCTGGCCGCCGGTACGGAACCGGGCGGCCAGCTGTACCAGTTCCTGCTGGAACGATTCCGTGGTCCGCAGGACGACACGGGTCCGGGTTTCGTCGAACCCGAGGCGCAGCGACTTCTCACTGACGGTGCTGCTCACCGGAAGCCCTCCGCCGAGACCGCTTCCAGCAGCCAGGCCACGCCGTCTCCGGGCTGAGGCAGCCCACGGCCGGCCTGCTGCGCGAGCTTCAGCAGGCTGCCCCGCAGCTTGACCACCGCGTCGTCGAACGCCTCCTCGTCCAGGCTGCGGGAGGTGCGCGCCTGGACCAGGTCGCTCACGCACTGGTCGATGCTCGCGCAGGCCTCAGCCAGCCGGGCCGGGGCAAGCTGCTTGCGCTTGCGCAGCCGGGTGTTGCGGCCGGCCGCTTCGATGGCTCCGTCAAACGCCGCCTTGGCGCTGTCGAGAACATCCTGCGCGGCGGCCTTGCCCTCGTCTCCGATTGCCGGTGTCTCACTGCTCACCACGGCGGCGGCCCGCAGGATTTCGTCGTTCATCGCACGCGCTTCGGCGACAGCCGAGGAGGCCGCGGGCACCTCCAGACCAAGTCCGGGAATGGAGACCGACTGCGGCTGGGCCGCACTGGCACCACCCGTGATCAACCGCTGCTCGAGCCCGTCCTTCAGAAAATCCTCGTTGATGTGACGGACGTCCGTCTTGGAGAAGTTGAGCAGGATCGCGGCCAGACGCAGTTCTTTAAGGACCTCCGCCTGGTCACGGTCGACTGTCTCCAGCTTGACGTACAGCCGCTGGAGTTCCTTGAGCCGCTCCTGCGCGCCCTCCCAGTCGACCAGGCGCAGCCCGTTGCCGCCGCCGGTGCGGCTGCGCTCGATCAGCTCGCGGATCGTGCTGAGGATCCACCGCTCCTGATGGTAGGTACGGACTTGGATCCGGAAGTCCTTGGCGATCTGCTCTGGTGTACGCCCCAGCGCCGCCTGTTCCTCCATGGCGATGAGACGGTTGATGTAGGAGTAGTCCCGCCGGTGGTCCTTGCGCAGCTGCAGGGACAGTTCGACAGCGTTGATGTCGGCCCAGGTAAACGACGCCGGCAGCACCCCGACCCGCATCGACTGCTCTCCGAGTTCGCGCAGCGCGGCGGCCCTGGTGTTGCCGTTGACCAGCACTCCATGCCGGGTCACCAGCCCGGGGTCGTTCTGCCCAAACTGCTGGAGGCTCTCCTTGAGGGTGTCGAACTCCTTGTCCCGAAGGTTCGGGTCCGCAGGGGACGCCTTGAGCAGGAACTGCAGGTAGTCCTGGCTCTCGGCGCTCCACGGGTCCTTCTCCAGCGCCGCGTCCCGCTCAGGGTCGTGGCTGCGCTGAGCCCGGATCCGGTGGGTGCTGGGGTTATAGAAGAGGCTGCTGAGCTGCAGATCGATCACTTCGACATGGGCTTGCTGCCCGTTCCAGTCGACGGTCACGGTCTCCCGGGTGCCGCCGGCCACCTTGACCTCATCGACCTTCTTGCTGACCAGCTCACTGAACTCGGCCGCCCGCGGCGGGGCCGGAAACTCTCGCATCATCGTCGTCCCGTCCTGTCTCAGTCGTCCGTACCGTCAAGAGCGTCGGCCACAGCCTCACGGGAGTCCTCCGGCAGGGTCCGGTACAGGCCCCACAGCACCTCAAGCGAGCTGTAGGTGCGCTGGTCGTTCTTCACCCAGCCGCTCAGCACGCTGCGCTCAAGGGGCGCCAGCGAATCGATCCGGGAGAGCAGCTCCGGCAACTGCACGGACCGGTCCACGGTGCCCCGTCCGCACCGCTGGCACTCGGTGACCAGCTGGTGCGTGACACTGCCGTCCTCCAGGGTTACCTGCCGTCGGGCGACGTTGAGCACCGCCTGCGCAACGCCGTCCTCATACGCCTCGCCGGCTGCGATGCCACATGTGCGGCACAGGTAGCCGTCGGCCTGGAACACCTTCGCCCGCTGGGCGTTGGTAATGCTGGACTTGTGACTCGGGCTCTTTGCCTGGCCCGGCACCCACACGTCCTTGCCGCGCGTCACGAACCGGCGTTCCTGCGGCAGCAGCTCCGGGTCCTCGCGCGCCGTCGAGATTTCCCACCCGTAGTCCCGGAGACCACGCATGCGCCGGTCGATCTGCGCGACGTCCGGGAAAGCCTCGCGCAGTTTGGCCACAGTGAAGATCTTCCCCTCCCCGACCACCTGGATCAGCCAGAGCGCGGCACGGGCCATGCTCCCCAGCTTGTGGTTTCCGACACTGGTCTCCTGCCAAGACGGCATCGTCATGATGGGTTCCCCTCCCATAAAGCCCGCAGTTAATCAGACGGTCTGTCGCGTATCGGGCGAAATGGCATGACTGCACCATTCACGCAGACGCAACTCGCGCTACCCCCCGCACCACTGGCGGCTGACACCTAAAGCGTGGCACATCGGAACCACCTTGAACCGTCTCGATGTAACTTGCGCACCAACTAGCAAGAGGAGAAGCAAAAATCGCCAGGTGATGACCCGTCACCCTCCGGCACAATGACGAACAACGTCGCCGACTGACGGCACTTATGGCCGGTTCGGCTCGGAATACGGAGGTATGCCCCATGGCAGCGCGCAGCAGCAGTCGCCGCCCGTTCGCGTGGACGGAAAAAAACCTCCACGAGGATGTGCTGCCAGACAAGCGGCGGCTGGCCATGACACTGCAAGAGATCTGTCGTCACCTGGTCATCAAGTCTGCGGACGGCGTGACGCTTACCCATCCGACGCAGGCCCAAGCCGCGGAGCACCTGAAGATCAGCGAGACCTCACTGACGAGGTACCTCAAGGGTCAGTACGTCCCGGCCGCACAGGTGACCGCCTCGCTCTTCGACACCGCCCGCCGGGACGCCGGAGACGGGCGCAGCCTTGGCATCACCAGGGAAAAGCTGCTGGAACTGCGTGCGCAAGCCGAGCAGGAACGATGCGGCAACTGTGCGCGGCACAGAGAGGCAGTGCGCGTTGCCGGGCAGAAACTCAAGGCCGCACGGGAAACCCAGGAGAGACTTGAGCAGACGGCGGAAGAAAGGGACGCGCAACTGCGCGCACTGCGGCAACACGCCTCCGTGCTGAAGAAGGAGGCGCAGCGGGCTAGATCCATTCAGCCGGGTGCCGAAGCCGGCCTTCAAAAGGGTCGACGGGCGGCACAGTCCGCAACTCTGTTGCCGGTCCCCCGCCGACGGGGGGACCGGCAACAGAGCGGAAACGAGGTGGCGGCTGCACAGAGGATCACCCGCCGGGCGGAGGAGTTGCTCCGCGGCGGCCGGCCGGACAGCATCCTTGCCCTGCTCCGGCACACGGTGGAGGCCTACACCTCCGTCGAAATAGCCCTGCTGGTATCCCTGTTGCGGACAAGCGGACAACACCAGCTAGTTGGCAACTTGGTGCACATCTACGGGCGGGACCGGAGCGACCGGGATGTCGTGCGCGCGGCACTGATACTGCACGAACAGGATGCCGTCGCGGACGCGGAGGCGCTTCTGCGTTCGGCAGCAGCGCGTCCAGGATCGACACCTCCCCACTCGGACCAGCCAAGACCGCTGAAATGACTTCAGTCGGTCTTCCCTGCGAGCGAGACGAGAATGCCGTGCCACCATGCTGGCCACCGGAAGACGATGTCTCTCAGGGAAGTACTCAGGCGGCGATGTCCGCCTCGGCCTCATAGTGCATCTGCGCCCGGTCCAGCACATCATCCGGGTCCAGGCCGCGTGCGGACGTCCAGTGCAGCAGGTCGGCAATCAGCTCGACCGCTGACTCTTCCAGAACTGCTTCGCACCGCCCGTGCAGGACAGCCCCGCCGCGCTCCCGGTAATTCTCCAGCGCGTCAACGGCCCGCTCCATGCGCAGGCACACGGCGTCCGAGCCCAGCTCGATCTCACACCACACCGCTTTGCCCAGCGCCGTGACGACGGTCCCCCAGTCCGCGGCCATGGCGGCGAGCATGTGCAGGCCGCGGCCGCACTCCGCCTCGCAGCCGGCGGTGCCCAGTGCGGGCAGCGAGCTGCTCTTGTCGTGCATCTCGACGCGCAGACGCTCGCGCTTCCACTCCAGGATCAGGGTCGCCGGCGAGCCTTCACCTACGTGCTTGATGACGTTCGTCGCCAGCTCCGTCACCACGAGCTGCGTCGCGTCGCCGGCGGTCGGCACGCCCCACTGACCGAGCTGTGTGGCGGCGGCTCGCCGCAGCAGACGCACCTCCGTCGGCAGCGCCTCGAAAGGCAGGACACAACGGCGCTGACGGTCCTCGATGTCGATCCTGGGCATAAGCGGTTCTCCCTCCCGTGCCACGCGCATGCTGCGCCTGCCGTGTCCGAACGGCTGCATTGCGTAGCTCTCCGTCACCGAGAATGACACAGAGAAGTCTCTTCATGTAACTTCTCACGAGCCTCGATCGAGTGAATCGCTTAGTGGGTCGACTGCCGCGCTGCCTAGCCTGTTCACACCCCGAGCGCCTGCCCGGGTGAGCGCTTGAGGAGTTCCATGTCCGTACGGACCACCACACGCCGTCGCCAACTCGGCGCGATGCTGCGCAAGTTGCGTGCCCGCAAAGGGATGACCCTGGAGGAGGCCGGCGGGCTGGTCGGCGTATCGAAGGCCACGGTCAGCCGGTATGAGACGCAGGCGGGACCGGTGAAGTGGATCGTCGTGGACGCGCTGTGCCGTGAGTACGGCGCCACGGACGCCGAGCGCGAGGCCGTGGTGCGCCTGGCGAAAGAAGCCAAGCAGCAGGGATGGTGGAGCTCCTTCGCCGACGCCATCCCGGAGAGCATGAACCTCTTGCTCACCCTTGAGGACGAGGCCGTACGCGAGGACCACTTCTCCTGCGTCTACGTCCCTGGCCTTCTCCAGACGCGCGCCTACAGCACCGCTCTGCAGAAGGCCAACGAGATCCCCCTGGAAGCAGCCGAGATCGAGCGGCTGGTGGACATTCGCATGAAGCGACAGGAGATCCTCACCCGGCCGCAGCCGTTCCGGCTGTGGGCCATCCTCGACGAGTCCGTGATCCGCCGGGTCGTGGGCTCGCCGGAGACCATGAAGGAGCAACTCGGGCGACTCCTCGAAGTCAACGAGTCACCACACATCACACTCCAAGTGCTGCCGTTCTCGAACGGAGCCCATGGTGCTGCTCTCGGCAGCTTTGTGATCATCGGTGGTACGGGGTCAGCCCTTGACGTGGTCTACGTGGATTTCCACACCGGCTCCCTCTTTCTGGAGAAGGACGAGGAGCTGGAGCGATACAGACTTGCGTTCGAGTACCTTCGCGCACAAGCGTTGGACATGGAGGCTTCCTCCGCCCTGATCCACCGCGCACGCAAGGAGCTGTAGATGCCTGCCTGTCCTCCCGCCCCTCATGAGCTCAGCTGGTTCAAGTCGTCTTACAGCGGCGCGAACACAACCGAGTGTGTGGAGTGCGCCCATGTCACACACGGCGTACTCATACGCGATTCCAAGGACGTGGACGGCTCAGTCGTTTCTGTCGAAGCCGGTGTATGGCGTTCCTTCGTGGAGGGGTTGAGACGGGAGCAACCGGCCGTGCCCGCCTAGGGCGTGTGTCGGAAGTGCTCTATGTTGGCTGACGTGAGTACGCGGGGGCGGAGTTACCGATACGTCGGACCGGGCGAGCTAAAGGCTGCGGTCCGGCCTGACAGCGGCGGGTGCCCGATCGGCTCGGCGGCTGACTTCGACAGCTGGATCGCTGAGCTATCGGCAGCAGAACTGACCGAACCGTTCACCTTCGTGGTCGGCGTGGACGGTGTGCTTCGGCTGGCGCCGCGACGGAGCGAGCACGTGGCCTGTGCCGGCGGAGCCATGGTCTTGAGTGCCGGCGAGATTGGTTTCGTGCGCGAGCGGGACCGGTGGGCTGTGAGCACGGTCAGCAACCAGTCCACCGGATACTGCCCCGACATCGGCTCCTGGTCGGCAGTCGCTCGTGCTCTGGACGACGTAGGGATCGAACGGCCCTCCAGCTTCACCCACAAGGTGGTGTTCCGCCGGTGTCCTGACTGCCAGGAGCACAACATCGTGCGCGAGGACGACTTCGTCTGCGTCTTCTGCGGCAGCGATCTGCCGGAGACGTGGAACGTGGATCCCATCGTGTGATGGCCGAGGGTCACAGCCACTCGTTGATGGCCGCTACGAGGACGGTCGCCTCGTAGCGGACCGCGAGTTTGTCGTATCGCGTGGTGACAGCTCGGTGCCTCTTGAGGCGGTTGATCCCGCACTCCACCGCGTGACGCTCGCGGTAGTCGACCGGATCGAAGTGCGGTGGCCGGCCGCCGCGGGAACCGAGCTTCCGGCGGTTGCGGGCCTGGTCAGCCTTGTCGGGGATGGTGCAGCGGATACCGCGGCGGCGCAGGTAGGCACGGTTCTTGCGGGAGGCGTACGCCTTGTCCGCGCGGACCCGGTTGGGGCGGACGCGTGGCTGGCCCGGCCCGAGGCGGGGCACGCGGACCCTTGCCAGGACGGGTTCGAACTGCGGCGAGTCCCCGCGCTGCCCGGCGGTCACCACGATCGCCATGGGCTTCTGGCCCTGCTCGACGGCCAGGTGCAGCTTGGTGGTGAACCCTCCGCGCGACCGTCCCAGTCCGTGATCTCCGGGCTCTTCATGGACACCGCCTGGTGGTTCCTTCTGCAGGTCACCCTGCCTTCGGGCCCCGGCCGCATGCTGGTGGGCACGGCAGACTGTGGAATCGACGTTCAGGTCCCACACGATCATTCCCTTCACGTCGGCCAGGGACTGGAGGCGGGTGATGATGCGGTGCCAGGTGCCGTTCCGCTGCCATCGGCGGAACAGGTCGTAGACCCGGCCCCACGGCCCGTACTCGACGGGCACGTCCCGCCACGGCACACCGGTCCGGACCCGGAACCGTATGCCATCGATCAACTGCCGCCGAGGCCAGACGGGCGGCCGTCCCGCCTTCGCCCCCCTCGGCAACAACGGCTCCAACACTGCCCACTGCTCGTCCGTGAGATCTCCCCGACCCATGAACCGTGATCATTCACAGCCCAAGATCCACTTTCGATACACGGCCTAACACTCCCGGACCGCTCGAATGCCGCGCCGCCTCGGTGTCGGAGTCGGCGCGGTCCACGACTTCGGCGAAGTAGGGCCAGCCGTCCACTTCGAGATCCCGGACCGATGGCGAGATCTCCAGAACAGGCGCCGCGGCGTCGAGCAGACGCCGGGCCGTTCCCGGCTCGTAGAGGTTGAGCCAGGCACGGTCGGGGAGGCGCACGACCGTGCCCGCCTCGAAGTACGAGTTCGAGATGACCCTGCCCGGGCCCGGGGCGAAGACCAAGGACAGCCGACGTCGCACGCCGTGCGCCGGCGCCTCCGGGGAAAAGGAAAGGGTCACCCGGCAGTCACGGTAGTCAGGTCTCGATCGCTGCCGGACCGTCCAGTGCCAGACAGTCCCGTCCACCACCAGGCGGCGGAAGCGTCGCTCGTTCCCCATTTGCCCACTGTAGAGGGCTGGCCTGATCGGGCGTCCAGGAATATCCGCGCGGGGAACCGCGGCGACCAGCTCGACTCGTCGGTTCGCGTACTACAAAGCCGCACAGGAATCAGAACCGCCGTAGCCGTTCGCGCAAGCCCGTACCCTCAGGTGAGGCGCTGGCCCCAGTGCAGCGCTGCCTCCCCGTCGACCGAGTACGCGTGGCTGCGATCGGTTACGCGCAGTCGCACCGAGCTGATGTCCGGATGTCCGGCGGCCTGCCACGCCGTAAGTGTCCGCTCAACGCTGTCCCACAGGGCCACCGGCCCGCCCTGCCGAACCGTCCAGCCCGAAGGGCCCTCGGTGAAGACCGCGAAGGACTCCCGTTCGTCGTCGAACAGGTACAGCCGACGCGCGCCCTCGCTGTCCCGGGCGCGGACGTACTGCGCGCGTGGCAGCGAGAGCTGGGTGAGGAAGGCCGGCATCCACTCGTCCAGGAGGGTCGGCGGCAGCTTGGTGGGGCGTTCGGTGTCGGCGTAGGCCGTGCGGGCCGACAGGTCGCCGTGCGGTGGGGTCAGGGCCTGTGAGCGGGCCTGCATGAACGAGGAGCGGCCGATGATCCTGCCTTCGGCGGTGCCGTCCTCGTTGACGGTGACCTTCGCCAGACCCGTGCCGTACGGCCAGGAACCGACCGTCGTGAGGATGATCCCTCCGGGCTTGGTCTGCCGGATCCAGGTGTAGGGAATGCGGCGTACCGCGCACGTGGCGATCACCCGGTCGTAGGGCGCGCGGGCCGGGTGGCCCACCAGGCCGTCGCCGACCAGTGTCCACGTGGAGAATCCTGCCGCCTCCAGGGCCGCGTCCGCCCGGGCGGCGACCTCGGGGTCCACCTCGATCGTGGTGACGTTGTCCTCGCCGAGACGGTGACACAGCAGGGCGGTGGAGTAGCCGGTGCCGGTGCCGATCTCCAGCACCGTGTGGCCGGCCGTCACCTCCGCGTCCTCGATCATGGCGACGACGGTGACGGGCGTGGTCGAGGAGGACGTGGGCACACCGGTCACCGGCTCGGCGATCCGGTCGGCCGTCAGATGGCCGTCCAGTTGCGTGGCGAGCGACTGGTCGGCGTAGACGATGTCCAACCAGTCCTTCGGTGTGGAGCCGAGGGCGGTCACCGGGCGCCAGAGTCCGCCTTCGGCGGGGAGGAACACGCCCGGGTCGAGGAACAGTTCACGTGGGACGGCTTCGACGGCCGCACGCAGTGCGGGGCTCGTCAGCACCCCGGCTTCCTTCAGCCGTTCGGCCAATGCGAGCCGGTGCGGGGCGCTTTCAGGCATCAGCATCGGGTTCTCCTCCGGCGAGCAGATCGGCGAAAGCGGCGGACATCTCCAGACCGGTCTTCTCCTCCAGCCATCCCCACTGGCCGTTGGGGTTCAGCTCCAGCCAGTGGGGTTCGCCGTCACGGTCCAGGGCGAGATCGAAGGATCCCGAGACCAGGCCGAGGTGGTCGAGGTAGGCGAGCAGAGCGTTCTCCAGGCGGTCCGGCAGGTCGACCACGCTGTACGTGAGTGCACCGTAGTCCTTGCGCCAGTCGAGGAGGTCGGAGTCGATACGTACGGCGAACACGCGTCGTCCGACCACCAGCACCCTGAGGTCGGCCGCCTTGTCCACCCGGGCCTGGAACAGGTGCGGCACCACGCGCACCGTGTCGTCCAGATCCTCGGCATCGACCGGTTCCGCCCATGAGGTCAGGGAGAGTCCGTCCCGCTCGTACGGGGTCCAGCGCAGCGTTTTGTGGATCACCTGCTTGTGTTCGCGGATGAACCGTCGTGCCTCTTCCGGGTCGTTCGTCACGAGCGTCGGTGGCACCGTCAGGCCCATGTGCCGGGCCAGCGCGAGTTGGGCCGGCTTGTAGTCCGCGGCGGCGTTCCTCAGCGGGTGGTTGACCCACACGCAGGTACGCAGGGAGTAGAGGATGCCGCCCAGGCCGTATCGCACCTGCGCGGCGGCGTATTGCGCGTCGACGCCGGGCAGGGAATCGAAGGCGGGCCAGACGGGGCGGCGCCAGTACACCGATCGGATGCGGTCCAGGCGTACGGTCCTGGACGAGGTGCGGAGCTGCCCGGCCTCCAGGGCCGGGCAGGTGCCGAAGCGGGCCGAGACGGTCAGGCTTGCGCCGATGTCCGCGGGATTGAAGCGAGCCACCCGTACGCCCAGCCGGTTGAGGTGGGTGATCACCATGTCGGCGGTGGTGTCGTTGGCCTCGGTGGCAACGAGCACGGTGTTCCTCTCGGCCACGGCGGTCAGTCCCCCTGGCTGTCCTGGTCGTGGCCCTGGTCGGGCTGCGAGTCGAGGTTCGTCGCGGTGGACGTCTCTGTGCCGCAGCTGGTGCCGTGCTTGCCCATCTCGACCACGTGGCCGAGATGGTCTCGGAAGACACCGGTCTGGGAAGCGGGGTCGAGGCCGACCGTGGTGAACGGCAGCTTCACGGTGGTGGGGTACGGGCGCAGGCGGCCGAGTCCCCAGGGGCGTGCGGGTGTGAGGCGGTCGTGGGTGCTGTTCGTGGTCATCGGTACTCCTTCTGCGTCAGGTCGGACGGGTTCCTGTGACCGGGGCATGCAGCGGGGGGTGGACTCGTGCAGTGCGACGCGGGTCAGAAGGTCGCCCAGGTCGCCCCGGCCGGTTCGGATCTGTGTCGCCCGCTCCTCGCGGTAGTCCTCGCAGTCCGGGCAGTCGGCTCTCACCTGGTACGCCGTTCGACGTCGAGGAAGGCCTCCGTGCACCGGGCGAGGTTCACGAGGTGCTGCCAGGCGGTGAAGGGGGTGACCTCACCGTGGGGCGGCTCGTCGAGAAGCCGGTTGCCGAGACGGCGCATCACGCGCACCGCCTCCCGCTCATCTCCTCGCGTCTCGTCGAGCAGGGCGCGGAGCATGCCGGACACGGTGTTCGTGTGCTGCACGGTGTCGGACAGCGTGGGGACTTCCAGACGGAGCTGCGTGATCGTGCGCACCTCGGTCAGGATCTGTGTGCGGTCGAGCGTCGGTGCGTCGGTCGGTTCGGTTGTGGTCTCCACGACGGACTCCGGGTTTCCGTGGTCGTTCGGTGACATTCAGTGAACGACGGAGGTCCGGGTGATCGTCAGGAAAAACAACCCGTGCATCGTCCGCACTCAACCGGAAAAACTGACTCGCTCTTTGCTCGCGGCGGGAACCCAGGAATGATCCGCCATTACGGTGATGTGGTGTGGCAGAGGTGAATGAGGAGCTCACGGCGCGAATGCGCGACCTTGGCCTTACACAGGAGGAGTTGGCGGAGGCCTTGAACACGGTGATCGAGCAGATCACCGGAAGGTTCGGGACCGTATCCGTACGCACCATCCACAACTTCACCAGCGGAAGAACCCGGTGGCCGCAGGCCAGACAACGCCTCGCGCTGGAGGCGATATTCGGGTGTGCCGCAACCGAGCTGGGGTTCGTCCCGCACGCCCGGTCCACGAGCGACCACCCGATACCCGCACACGCGCAGCACCACGAGGAGGAGCCTGTGCTCCGCCGTAAGTTCCTCGCCGCAACCTCCGCGGCGGTGCTCTCCCCCCTGGCCTCAGGAGCGCCCGCCACCGCTTCGGGGAGCGGTCGCCTCGGCCAGTCCGACGTGAACCGGCTCTCCGCCCAGTTCGCGTTGATCATCGCCAGTGACAACAGGACTGGCGGAACCCACCAGGTCGAGCAGGCTGCGCTGGGCTGGGCTCAGCACGCACTGCACCTTCAGCGGACGAGGCCCGCATCCCAACGGGTGCGGGGTCAGCTGTACGGCCTCGCCGCCGGCTTCATGGGCTCCGCCCTGTGGGCCGCCATCGACGGCGGACGTCTCGGCCCGGCCCGGCAACATCTGCACGAGGCCGTATCCCTGGCCGGCCTTTCGGGCGACTCCTCGATGCAGTTTCGTATCTGGGGGCATGCGGGGGCCCTGTATCGGAACCTCGGCCAATGCACCAGCGCCCTCGCAGCCGACGAGGCGGCGAAGCGGACCCGCGTCGCACGCGATCCCCTGTATGCCTCCCTCGTGCACGCACGAACCGCCGTGCACCACGCGGACCTGCACGATCGGCAAGCCGCGTTGCGCTGCCTGGGGCTGGCGGAATCAGCGCTGAGCCGGGCGGACGGAGACGCCCTTCGACCGTCGTGGCTGCTGTTCTACGACTCGGCCGAGTTCCACCTCCTGGCGCTCACGGCCACCACCTCGCTCGGCTTGTGGGACCAGGCCGAGGCACACGCCCATCACACGCTTGCGAAACTGCGCCCCGACCTCAAACGCAATAGGGCGCTCACGCAGGCGTATCTGGCTCATGCCCAGCTGGGTCAGCACGAGCCCGGACTCGCCGTGGCGACGGCACATCGAATTCCGGCCCAGGCGCGACACGGTCGTACGGCCCATCTGTTGAACAACTTCGGGCACCGACTGCATGCACTGGCCCCAAACGCCCCCGCCACCCGCGCATGGTTCGAGAAGGAGCTCCTGTGAGCCTTGAGTTGTGCCACTGCACCGACGTCGAGCCCGTGCGGCAGACGATCGTGGACATTCACGTCGAGGTCCGACAACGCGATCTCGGGCTCACCGGTCCCTTCTATTCCGCTGAACGCTTCAACGAACGGCTCACAGGGCACAGTTCTGTCCCCGGGTGGGAGGCTGTCGTGGCGTTCGACGGGTCCGAGCCGGCCGGGTTCGCCTACGCCACGCCACTCGTCCCGGGTACGCGCTGGTGGGCAGCGATGACGACGCCGCTCCCCGACGGGTACACGACGGAGACGGGCTCGCGCACGCTCGCGCTGAATGAAATCGTGGTCCGGCGTCCGTGGCGTGGCACTGGTCTCGCGCGGCGCATCCATGAGGAACTGCTGGCAAGCAGGGGCGAGGAACGGGTGACCCTCCTCGTGAATCCGAAAGCCGGCAACGGCAAGGTCCAGGCGATCTACCAGCGGTGGGGGTACGAGAAGATCGGCGAACAGCGGCCTTTCGCAGACTCACCGGTGTTCGCGGCCATGATGCGGGATCCGTTGCGGTGCGTGTGATTCCCCGTGACTCCTTCCGGCGCGCGTCCGGTCCCAGCATCAGGTCGGCGTGGACGCTGCGAGACATCGACCCCGGGTCCGCGGTGCCTGTGTGACCGAGCGGTCCACGACGACGTGGGAAGCCCCGGCCGTGACGGCGGCACCTGGCGTGTCGGGCCGGGCGTGCTCGCAGGGGTCTCACCCGCCAAGGTCACGCCCGGAGTGCTGTCACCGGAGCCGACGCCATGACCCCCCTTGCCTGAAGCGCGGTGACCACATCGGCTCGTGCACGACTGAACGTCGTCGTCCGCGCGTCGTGTCACATTCCCGGCGGCCGTGTCGTCGTACTGCTGAGACACCGTCCTGCACGGAGCAGAGGAGAGACCGCATGTCGGCAGCCGGGGCACCGGGCAACACAGCCACGCTCCACCGTTTCCACTCCGCCGTGAACAGCGGGGACCCGGAGATCATCTCTGAGGCCGTTGACGAGCTCGTCGCGCCGGATCTGGTCTTCCACGCGCCGGTGCCGATGGGCCTGACAGGTGCGGAGGCCTTGAAGCGGGTGTGGGAGGTGCTTCTGCGGGCGTTCCCCGACCTCCACGTCGCCGTCGAGGAGACGATCGCGGAGGGCGACAAGGTCGTCGCCAGGAACGCGGTGACCGGGACCCATCGGGGCGAGTACCAGGGCCTGCCGCCCACCGGGAAGACCGTCGCCTACAGCGAGATCTTCATCTTCCGCTTCGCCGACGGGCGGATCGCCGAGATCCGGGGTGTCGTCGACGTCCTCTCCCTGCTACGTCAGCTCGGCGCCCTGCCGTCCTGACGGCACGCGTGGGCCGCGGCCAACGCCGTCGGCGGTTCCGGGAGCGCCGGATCGAACGGCTGGACCGGCATCTCGGCGGGCTGCGCCGCCTTCATCCGCTCCGGTGGGGGCATCCACGTATGCGTGAAGCAACGGCCAGTACACCGGACGGGCGGCGTCGGGGCCCGTCACGCACGGAGGTTTCACGGGGAGCCGGAGCGGTGGGAGGAACTCCACACCCTGCTCAACGGGTTCGGGTGGAACGTGGGGATGTCGTGCTACGAACCCCGGGGCGGAGACGTCGTACGGGAATTCCCGCCTCCGAGCGGAACCGACGGCTGACACCGAGCGGGCCCCGCCGTACACCCCTTCAGTGAAGTGATGATCGGACGGACGCCGCCCGAGGCACGATGTCCACATACCCGGCCGTACGACATCCTGCGTAGATGCTGGTACGCAATTCCTCACACGGCTTTGCACGGATTACCCTTACGTCACAGAAAAGCCGGCCCCTCCGTAGGCGTACCTCTTCCGGAGGAACAGTCCGAAACAGGCCCTTCTCAGCAAAGGACCCCTCTGCCAAACTGGCTCGACCGGGCAACAGGACAAGAGGGGACGCCATGGAACCACTGGCTTGGACCATTGCCGTCCTGCTCGCCAAGGGCGCGGTCGAGCACACCGGTGCCCTCGCCGGTGGAGCGATCTACAACTTGGCCGGCAGGCTGATAGCGCTGGTGGGGAAGCGGTTCACCGGTGACCCCGATGCCTCCCAGGCACTGGATTCGGCACGCCGGCATCCCGAGGATTCACGCGAGGTGACCACGTTGGCCTCGCACCTGGAACGCTATCTGCGGTCGGACGGCGAATTCGCCAAGGCTTTGCAGGACGTAGTGGACGACGCCTCGAAAGACGATCCGGAGACCCAGCGAGTCGTGATGACGGTCCAGGACAACGCCTCCATCGGTAAAGTGGGCAACTTCCGCACAGTCAACGGCGATGTGAGTTTCTGAGACGAGCACAGATGAGGAAGGCCGAACCACCGGCTGAACCTCCCCAGGCGCAGAACGTGGCCGTGAGCGGGGAGGCGAGCATTGAGAAAATCACGGTCATTGGTTCGGTATACGGCTCCGTAACTCTTGAAGAAGGCCTCGGACGTACGCACGACCGACGCGATGCCCTGGCTTTCGGAGACGTCAAGGACACGATGGAGCGACGGTCATTTCTACGAGCCATCGGCGCGGGTGTGGGGATCCCGCTCACCGACAGCACGATCGAGGCAGTCGAATTCACCCGTGGCCGCACGGAACAGTACTTGCTGGCCGGCGGCCCGGCCCGGGGAGTCCTCGACGCGTGGGAGGAGACGCTTCAGGGTCACGCCCTGAGGTACGCCACCGCTCCACCGCTCGCCTACCTGCGAGAGCTGCTGTCGGACATCATCGACCTGCAGGATCTGCTGGAGGCCTGCCGTCTGCCCCACGCCCAGAAGAGGGCGCTCCGGCTCATGGGGAGACTGAGCGGAATGGTGGCGGTGGTCGTGGACGACCTCGGGCGTCCGGCCGAGTCCAGGAAGTGGATGCAACTCGCCCGGCGGCTGTCCCTGGAGATCCGGGACCGGGAACTGCGGGCATGGACCTTCGCGCGTGCGGGCTTCATCGCCCTGCACTATTCGGCCTCCCTCCGCGAGGCCACCCGCCTGGCCCAGGCAGCCGTCGACACCGCTCCCCGGAAGTCGCCGGCGGCGACCGTCATGGGTCACACGGTGATGTCCCGCGCACAAGCCGTCCTCGGCGACCAGCGAGGCGTGCTGCGGTCACTGGACCTGGCGGACCAGGCTCACGGCGCCTCTCCCCCGCACGAGCATCTCGGCCTGTTCGACTGGACCGTCCAGCAGGCCGCACTCAGCCGTGGCGTCGCTCTGAGCACCCTCGGACTGACCGGTCCGGCCCTGTCCGCGCACGCCGCGGCGCTCGAATTGTTCGACGCGTCCGAGTGGCTCGATCCCCAGCTGGTGCGCCTCAACCAGGCCGCCCTCCTCGTGCGCCGCGTCGATGTCGAGGAAGGCTGTCGCCTGGCCGGCTCCGTCCTGGCGGAGATCCCGGCTGAGCACCGCAGTCACCTGCTCGCATCGTGGGCGGACGACGTGATCCGTGACATCCCCCCGTCGATGATCGCGACCTCGGAAGCACAGTACCTACTGGAGGTCCGACGCCACTTCACCCCCACTGGAGACCCGAGTGACAAGGATCGTGCTGCTGGATGACTGCGATCTCAGTGACGCCCAGATCGCCAGGCTGCGGAAATGGGGCGAGGTCGAGGCACATGCGACTCCCCCTGCCGATGCGGAGGACATCAAGCGCCGCCTGAAAAGCGCCGATGTCGCCGTTCTCGGCTGGACCGTCCTGGACGACACGCTCCTGCGGCAGCTTCCGGACCTGCGCATGATCTCGGTCTGGGCAACGGGTTACGACTACGTGGACGTGCGCGCCGCCGACCGGCTCGGCATCACCGTGACGAATGTCCCCGCCTATGCCGGGTCAGCGGTGTCCGAGCTCGCCCTCGGCCTGATGCTCGCGCTCTGCCGGAACATCGCCCGCGGCAATCGGCGCGTGCGCGCAGGCACTCTCTCCTGGCAGGGCCTGCACGGTACAGAGCTTTCCGGCCGCACGTTGGGGATCATCGGTATCGGCGACATCGGTAGCCGTCTCGCCGCGATCGGTGCCGCTCTGGGGATGCGCGTGCTCGCCTATTCCAGGAACATGTCGGCGGAACGGGCGAAAAACATGGGAGTCGAGTTCCGCCCGATGGCCGAAGTGCTGCGCGAGGGTGATTTCATTTCCCTTCATCTGCCCCTCACCCCGGACACAGAGGGAATCATGGGTGAGAAAGAGATCGCCCTGATGAAGCCGGGCGCATTCCTCGTCAACACCGCCCGCGCCGCCCTCGTGGATCAGGATGCTCTCTACGAGGCGTTGACGAACGGCCGGCTGGCGGGCGCGGGCCTCGATGACCTGGACCCGGATCGCCACGACATCATGGCTCTGGACAATGTCGTGGCCACTCCCCATATCGGTTTCTGCACGGACACCGCGCTGGCCCGAAAAGGAGACATCTGCGTCGGCAACGTCGAAGCGTTCCTGAACGGACGGGCGGAGAACGTGGTGGCAGGCCCTCGACACCCCGGTCCGGGTCCTTCCGTCGGATACGGGGACTGATCAGCGCCGCTGCTCGGGTTCGGCATCGGCGTCTTCTCCCTTCGGCGCCTTGCTGCCGGTGGGCGGCACGGCGGGTTCGGGCAGGGTGTGGAACAGGAGCCAGGCGAGGAGGGGCATCAGGACGAGCGGGGCCAGAGCGGTCTGCAGCGACGTCCGGTCGGCGAGGATTCCGATGACCGGGCTGATCAGACCGCCGATACTCACGGTGAGACCGAGGGTGATACCGCTGGCGGTGCCGACCCGGGAGGGCAGGTAATCCTGCCCGAGGGTGACCTGGAGCGAGAACGGGATGTACAGACCGGCGGAGGTCAGGATGACGAACAGGTAGAGAGCCGGGCCCGGGACGAGAACCAGACCGGCGATCGATCCGGCCGTCAGCAGGTACGACCAGCGCGAGACCCGAACCCGGTCCCAGCGGTCCGCCAGCGCACCGCCCAGCACGCTGCCCACCGCGCCGCCCAGGTACAAGAGGAACAGTGCGGCCGTGCCGGCGGCCTCGCTGCCGTCCATGCGCTCGGTGGCGTACAGGGAGACGAACGTGCTCAGGCCGATGAAGGCGATGGATCGGCACACCACGGCCAGCGAGAGCCGTACGAAGGACGCCCTGTCGTCCTTCGCCGTCACGGGCGCCGCGGCCGCGTCGGACAGCCGGGTCTCCAGCAGGCGCAGCACGGGAAGACACAGCGCGGCGCCGACCACGGCCGGCAGCACGAGCAGCGGAGTGAGGCCCAGCCCCCCGAGAGCCACTACGGCGGCGACCGCGACCGGGGCCAGCGCGAAGCCGAGGTTGCCGCCCAGCGAGAACCATCCCATCGCGCTGTGGCTGCCGTCGCCGGCGGACCTGGCCACCCGTGCGGACTCCGGGTGGTACGCGGCCACACCGATCCCGGAGACCGCGACGACCGCCAACGTCACCGCGTAGGAGTCGCTCACCCCGCTCAGCGCGATGCCCACCCCGGCGAGCAGGGTGCTGACCGGCAGCAGCCAGGGCATCGCCCGGCGGTCGGTCAGCACGCCGAAGACCGGCTGGGCCACCGATGACAGCAGCGAGGCCGCGAGCACGATGCCCGAGACGGCGGCATAGCTGTATGCGCGCTCGGCGACGAAGAAGGGCACGAGAGAGGCGACGGCACCCTGGTAGACGTCGACGCAGCCGTGCCCGACGGATAAGAGCGTGATCGAGAGTTTTCTTCGCACCTCGTCATCGTGGACGGATCGCGTCGTGTCGCGCTTCCGATAAGCTGCCAGACAATGACGAAAGTCCGCCACACGCCCGTCGCCCCCACCCGCACGCAGCGGCTGGCGTCCGGAGCGGAGATCGACGCGCACCGGCACGACGACCACCAGATCGTCTACGCGGGCCGGGGCGTGCTGTCCGTGACCACGAGCGCCGGTTCCTGGGTCGCTCCGGCAACCCGCGCCATCTGGGTTCCCGCCGACACCGTCCACGCCCACCAGGCACACGGCGATCTCGAACTGCACCTCGTGGGGCTCCCCGCGCGGGAGAATCCCCTGCGTCTGGATGCCCCCACCGTGCTCTCCGTAAGTCCGCTGCTGCGGGAGCTGATCATCGCCTACACGCGCACGGAGGACGATGACAGCCCGGAGCGGATGCGGCTGCGCGCGGTACTGCTCGACCAACTGCGGATCTCGGTGCAGCAACCCCTGCACCTGCCCACACCGGGCGCTCCCCTGCTGCGGACGGTATGCGACCTCCTGAGGGCCGACCCGTCGGACAGCCGCACACTCGCCGAGCTGGGGCGGGAGGTGGGAGCGAGCGACCGCACGCTCTCCCGGCTGTTCAACAAGGACCTCGGCATGACGTTCCCCCAGTGGCGCACCCAGCTGCGGCTCCACCGCGCACTGGTTCTGCTGGCCGAGCAGGCACCGGTGACCGCGGTCGCGAACCAGTGCGGGTGGTCGTCCACCAGCGCCTTCATCGATGTGTTCCGCCGGGCGTTCGGTCATACGCCGGGGACGCACTCCCGATGACCGGTCCGGCTCGGCCGGCAGTCCGCGGCACTCCAGCGCGGGGGCGCGCGCCGCGCGGCTCCGTATCCCTTGCCGCTCCATGACGCTCCAGGCGTCCGGGTGAGCCGGGTGAGCCGGGTGTGGCGGGTGGCACCGCCTCCCCGCCTCACCGGCTCGGAGGACGCTCAGTCAAGACAGAACTCGTTGCCCTCGATGTCCTGCATCGGGATGCACGCGTCATTGCCGTCGTACAGCGTGCGCACGTGGACCGCGCCGAGCGGGACCAGGCGTGAGCACTCGGCCTCGAGTGCGGCGAGGCGCTCCTCGCCCACGAGTCCGGTGGCGACCCGCACGTCGAGATGCAGCCGGTTCTTGGCGGCCTTCCCTTCGGGAACGCGCTGGAAGTACAGTCGCGGGCCCACGCCTGAGGGATCGACACAGGCAAACCACGCGTCCTGCTGCTCGGGCGGCAGCGAGCGCTTGTGATCGTCCCAAGTGGCGAACCCCTCCGGTGGCGGCGGTACGACGTACCCCAGCACCTCGCACCAGAAGCGCGCGAGACGCTCGGGTTCCGCGCAGTCGAAGGTGACCTGGAATTGCTTGATCGACGACATCGGCGCACCCTACCAAGGGGGCTCGGCCACCCCTCGTGCCGAAGATCAGTTACGGGACGTGCTCGGTGAGGCCCGGGTGATGCGCGCCACCGCCTCGCGGGTCAGTGCGCGGTCGGGCGGGTTGTCGTCCATGGCCCGGTGCAGGGTGAGGCCCTCGATCAGGGCGTCCAGTTGGCGGGCCGTGGGTGGCGGGAAGTGCTGCTCCAGGAGGTCGCGGCTGCGGCGCATCCACGTTCGGCACAGGACGCGGTACGGCTCGTGGCGGGCGGCCAGGGTGTAGAGCTCCTGGGTGAGGATCAGGTCCCGGCCGGGGCCCTCGGAGAGGGTGTGGATGAGGTCGGTGACCGCTTCCCGGGCCTGGTCGGGAGTGGTGGCCCTGCCGAGGTGGTGCTCGAAGACGGTCACGTAGTGGTCGGCGTGGCCGGTGAAGGCCTCACGCAGCAGGTCGTCCATGCCGGTGAAGTGGTACGTCATCGAGCCCAGGGGGACCTGGGCCCGCGCGGCGATCTTGCGGTGGGAGACGCCGGCCACACCCTCCTCGACGATCAGGTCGAGCGTGGCGGCGAGGATGCGTTCGCGGCGGTGCGGGTCCGTGTGTCCGGTGGCCATGGCGGGGTCCGGGGGTCAGAGCGTGCGGACGGGGCGGGCCGGGTTGCCGACGGCCACCACGTTGGCGGGAACGTCCTTGGTGACCACCGCGCCGGCGCCGATGACGGAGTTGTCGCCGATGGTCACTCCGGGACAGATGATCGCGCCGCCGCCGAGCCAGACGTTGTCGCCGATGGTGATGGGGAGCGCGGCCTCGAGCTTGTCGCGGCGGGGCTGCGGTTCCACGGGGTGGGTGGGAGTGAGGAGCTGGACGTTGGGTCCGATCTGGCAGTCCTCGCCGATGCTGATCCGGGCGACGTCCAGTGCGGTCAGGTTGTAGTTGACGAAGGTGCGGGCGCCGATGGTGATGTTGCTGCCGTAGTCGACGTGGAGCGGCGGGCGGACCTCGACGTCCTCGCCCACGGAGCCGAGGAGCTCGGCCAGGATCGTCCTCGCTTCGGCGGGGTTCTCGGGGTACGCCGCCAGGTAGCGGGCCGCGAGCCGCATCGCGCGCTGCTGCCGGCGGGCGATCTCCGGGTCGTCGGCGACGTACAGGTCGCCCGCGAGCATGCGCTCCAGGTTCGTGCGCGGATCGTTCACGAAGTAGTCGTCCGTCGGCATGCGTACGATCGTACACTTCAGGGCGCACGACGTGCCCTTCGATCACCGCGCGTTCGGATCAGTCCAGTTCGCCCCGCTCTATGCAGAATTCGTTGCCTTCGGGGTCGGCCATGGTGACCCAGCCTCCGCCGTCGGGGCGCGTGTGGTCGGCCACCTCGCGGGCGCCGAGTTCGATGGCGCGGGCGACCTCCTGCGCGCGGGTGCGGCCGGTCGGCTCGAGGTCGAAGTGGAGGCGGTTCTTGGCGGTCTTGCCTTCCGTCACGCGCACGAAGAGCAGGCCGGGCCCGCCGGCCGGGTCCGCGATCAGGGCCTCCGGGTCGCCGGGCTTGTCGTCGTCGGCGAGCGGGTTGCCCAGCATCGCGCTCCAGAAAGTTGCGAGGTCGTAGGGGTCACCGGTGCAGTCGAAGGTGATGTGGCGGATGGTGGGGTTCAACGGTCCTCCGGGGACGGTCGGTCGACGTGGCTTCCGGCTCGAAGGATGTCGCGCGGGGAGGGGCGTCGTCGAACCATGTGGCGGGCCGTGACGCGGCCCGGACGCGGCCTGGCCCCGGACACGGGTCCGGGGCCAGGTGGCGCGGGGGCGGGTTTCACGGGTGAGGGGGCCGCGGCCCGGTCGTCACGCCGGGGACAGCTCCGCCCGGCCGAAGAGCAGGGCGTAGCCCGGCGGCAGTTGGGCCAGGATGCGGGTCACCAGGGCGTCGCCGACCAGCTCGGGCAGGACGGCGAGGACCGAGCTGACGTCCCAGCGGGCCGTGGCCGGGGTCGCGCCCTCGATGCGGGCGGCCACCGAGTCGACGAACTCCGCGGCGGTCAGCCCGCGGGTCACCGGGATCTGCGAGGCGACCACTCTCGCCGCCTCCTCGGGCAGGGCGCGGGCCAGGTCGACGCGTTCGTCGCCGACGATGTGACCACCGAGGGCACAGAGGACGACACGGGTGACGCTCTCCGCCTCCGACCGCGTCGGGTACTGGCCCGACTCCCGTACGGCGTCTATCAGTTGCTGCCAGCTGCCGTTCCGGGGCGTGGCCGCCGGGGCCGGGATGTCTCCGGCCGGCTGCGGGGTCGCGGGCTTCTGCGGTGTCAGCGTGGTCATCCGGTACCTCTCTCCTTCTCCGGTTCTCCAGTGCCCCGGTTCTTCCCGGGCATGTGCGGCCCTCCGGCCGGACGGGCACGGGGGCGCGTCCCGCGGACCGCCCGGGTCCGCGGGACGCGTGGGGTGCGCGAGGGTCAGCCGCCGAGCTGCTTGCGGCTGTCACCGCCGCTGATCCGGATGCGGCGCGGCTTGGCCTGTTCGGCGACGGGGATGCGCAGGGTCAGGACGCCGGCCTCGTACGACGCGTCGATGCGTTCCGTGTCCAGGGTCTCGCCGAGGAACAACTGGCGGGTGAAGGTGCCGGTGGGGCGCTCGGCGAGCACGGTCTCCGCGCCCTCGGGTGCCGGGGAGCGGCGCTCGGCGCGCACGTTGAGGACGTTGCGTTCGACGTCGAGCTCGATCGTCTCGGGGTCGATGCCGGGGAGGTCGAAGTGGACGATGAAGTCGTCCCCTGCCCGGTAGGCGTCCATCGGCATCGCCGTGGGGCGGCCGGTGGGAGAGGTGCCGAAGACCTGCTGCGCGAGTCGGTCGAATTCGCGGAACGGGTCGGTACGCATGAGCATCACGGGTCACTCCTTCCGTGGATGTCATCGGTGCGATGCCCTTACGGTCTTGCCTTCTTATATAACTCGGAGGAGGAAAGTTGACAAGCCTGGACTCATGTTGTGTCGCGCGTCCGGCTCCGGGCCTGGGCGTCGGGGCTGTCCCGCGGAGCGCCGGCCGCAGGAGGTCAGGACGTTGCTGACGCTCCTGTCGTGGTCGTGACGCTGACGGTCGTCCGTCGGCGGCGCTGTGGGGCCGGTGGTAGCTGTAGTGAGTGGGGACATGGCGGGGGCAGGGCGCTCGTGCTTCCACGGCGATCAAGCAGGTCGGTGTGGAGCGGCCGCTTGTCGGCGGCTGGATGCCCAGACCAGGAGGGCACAGATGGCGAAGGCGGCGCCGACGATGCTGGAGCCGGTCCACCCCGCGGTGGCGAACGCCGTGGTCGTGGCAGTTGCTCCGAGGGCCGATCCGAGGGAGTAGAAGATCATGTAGCCGCCGATGACGCTGCTGGTGCGGTACGGGTATGCCGTGGTGAGGATGTGCTGGTTACTCACGTGCACGGCCTGCACAGCGAAGTCGAGCACGAGCACGCCGACGCCGACCAGCCACAGCGACCACGATGCCTGACTCACAGCCAGCCATGAGGCGGCGAGGAGCACGAGCGCCCCGCCCGTCACGACACCGACGAATCCGGCATCGGCCCAACGCCCAGCCCGGGCGGCGCCGAGGGCGCCGGCGAGGCCCGCGATGGCGAACAGGCCGATCTGCGCCGTACTCAGGTGCCATGGGGCTGATCCGAGCGGCAGCGCCAGACCGCTCCACAGCGTGCCGAAGGAGGCGAAGAGGAAGAACGCGATCAGCCCGCGCGAGACAAACAGGCGTTCGCGGAAGAGCCGCCCCAGCGACGTCAGCACCTGTCGGTACGCGGCACGGCCGGCGCGCGGGTCGGGTGGCAGGAGTCTCATGACGAGGTGCGCCAGCACGATCAGCAGCACAGCGAGCGCAGCGTAGACACTGCGCCAGCCCCACACCGCGGCAAGGGCGCCTGCCACCACGCGTCCGCCGAGGATGCCGACGACCACCCCGGAGGTCACCATGCCGAGGGTACGGCCGCGCTCGTCGGGGGTGGACAGGGCGGCGGCGTAGGCGACCGTCGTTTGGACGACGACCGAGAACAGACCGGCGATGGCCAGCCCGGCCAGCAGGAGCCACGTGCGGGCCGCCGCCGCGGCCAGCACCGTACCGACCGCGGCCAGCACGAGGTGCCCGGCGATGAGTCCGCGCCGGTCGACCATGTCGCCCAACGGGACGAGGAGGGCCAGCCCCACCAGGTAGCCGAGCTGCCCGGCGGTGACGATCCACCCCAGATCGGCGTCCGGCACGCCCAGGTCGTCACCGACCTGGGCGAGAACGGGCTGCGCCGCGTAGAGAGTCGCGACGGCGACCGCGCAGACGACGGCGAACAGCACTTCACGGCCACGGGTCGGACCCATCCGCACCCCTCAATCAGTAGCAGATTGCAACCGTTTCACGGTACGGCAAAATGGTTTCAATCAGCAACTCCCAGGGAGGCGTGATGACCCAGCCGGAGATCCGTGCCGACGGCGTGAGCTGGACCGACCCGGCCTGCCCGGTCGCTCGCACTCTGGACCTGGTCGGCGATCGATGGAGTCTGCTCATCGTTCGCGACGCCATGGACGGCGCACGAGCCTTCACCGACTTCCAGCAGCGCACCGGCATCGCACGCAACATCCTCACCGACCGGCTGCGCCGGCTGACCGAGCGCGGCATCCTCGACCGACGGACGGCACCCTCCGGAAAACGGCAGGTCTACTCACTCACCCCGGCCGGGCGCGACCTCTTCACCGTTGTCGTGGCCCTGCGCCAGTGGGGTGAGCGTCACGCGTTCACCGCCGGTGAGGCTCATTCGGTTCTCCTCGACCACCGCGGACACCAGCTGCCCGAGCTGCGGCCCACGAACTCATGCGGCGCTTTGATGGACCCGGACACGACATCCGTGCGGAGGGAACCCTGACCGCACAAAACCATCCGGGTCACCCCAGCCGGCTGCAGCGCCGCACTCCCGCTTCGGGCCGGATGATGCCGGCCGTCACCCCGAGAGCGGGCACGTCCCGGCCCACCCGTACCCGTGTCGATCAGCCGGCTACTCGAATGGCGGGCTGTCAACAACGTCACGACCCGCAACAGCTAGCCTCGGAGTCCTCAGACCCCGGCCCGGTGGGCCGGCGCAGTGGCAGGAGGCGACAGGCATGGCGAAGGTTCCCAGTTCGGTGGTGGCCGCGAGTGGACTCGTCGGGGGGTACGGCGTGGCCCGTTGGACGCGGAAGCGGCAACTGGGCGGGGTCGTGCTCGCCGCCGCCGGCGCCGCTGCCGCGCGGCAGTGGCGGGAGCGGGCCGGGGGCAAGGCCGCGGGGGCGCTGTCGGTGGCGTATGTCGCGGCGTTCGCCGGGTCGCATCCGCTGGCGAAGAAGGTGGGCGCCTGGCCCGCCGTGTTCGGGGTGGCGGGGGCCGTGGCGCTCGCTTCGTGGGCGGTGGCGGACCGGCGGGGCTGAGGTCGCGGACCGGCGGGGCCGAGGTGTCGCGCCCGGCGGCGGCCGAGGTGGCGCGACGCCCGGCTTACGGCGTCACCGGCTGCGCACCCGGGTCCGGGTCCGGGCTGGTGCCGGCCTTCGCCTTGGACGCCGCCGCCGTGAGCGGCGTGGCGATGTCCTCCAGGGAGCGGCGTTCCGCCTTCACCGCGAGGAACGCGGCCACCAGGCCCGCCGCGCACATCAGGCCGGCGCCGATCTGGAAGGCGAGGACCGTGTCGCCGACCTTGCCCGTGCCGGTGAGGTCGGCGAAGAGCAGAGGGCCGCTGATGCCGCCTGCGGCGGTGCCGAGGGCGTAGAAGAAGGCGATGGACATCGCGCGGGTCTCCATGGGGAAGACCTCGGAGACCGTCAGGTAGGCGCTGCTCGCCCCGGCCGAGGCGAAGAACAGGACGGCGCACCAGCAGGCGGTGAGGGTCGTCGCGCCGAGTGAACCCTGGTCGAAGAGCCAGGCCGTGCCGAACAGCAGGATGCCCGAGAGCAGGTACGTGCCGGAGATCATCACCCGGCGGCCGACCGTGTCGAAGAGCTTGCCGAGCAGCAGCGGGCCCAGGAAGTTGCCGACCGCGATCACGGCGAAGTAGTAGCCGGTGTTGCCTGACGGCACGTCGAAGAACGTGGTCAGGATGGCGCCGAAGCCGAAGGTGATGGCGTTGTAGAGGAACGCCTGGCCGATGAAGAGGGAGAAGCCGAGGACGGAGCGCCTGCGGTACTTGGCGAAGACGGTGCGGGCGATCTCGGTGAACGTGACGTTCTTGCGCTGGTGGATGGTCAGTTCGCCCTCCGGGCGGGGCAGCGGATCGTTCCGCTCGGCCTCGACCCGTCGTTCGATGTCGCCGACGATGCGTTCCGCTTCCTCGTCACGGCCGTGGATCAGCAGCCAGCGGGGGCTTTCCGGGACGTGACGGCGTACGAGGAGGATGACCAGGGCGAGTACGGCGCCGAGGGCGAAGGTCAGGCGCCAGCCGACGTTCGCCGGGAAGATCGACGTGTCCAGCGCGAGGATCGACAGCAGGGAGCCGCCGACCGCGCCCAGCCAGAAGCTGCCGTTGATCAGCAGGTCGACGCGGCCCCGGTACTGAGCCGGGATCAGCTCGTCGATCGCGGAGTTGATGGCCGCGTACTCGCCGCCGATGCCGAAGCCGGTGAGGAAGCGGAAGAGGAAGAACCACCAGGTGTCGAAGGCGATCGCGGTGAGGGCGGTGGCGCCGAGGTAGACCGCCAAGGTGATCATGAAGAGCTTCTTGCGGCCCCAGATGTCGGTCAGGCGGCCCCAGAACAGGGCGCCCGCGCAGGCGCCGGCCACATAGAGGGCGGCGGCGATGCCGGTGACCTCGCCGGAGGTGATGGGCAGTCCGCTGCCCGGTTCGGACAGGCGGCCGGCGATGTTGCCGACGACCGTGACCTCCAGGCCGTCGAGGATCCACACGGTGCCGAGACCGATGACGATGGTCCAGTGCCAGCGGGACCACGGGAGGCGGTCCAGGCGGGCGGGGATGCTGGTGGTGATGGTGCGTCCGGTCTCGGACTGCGCGGTGGTCATGGGCTCCCTCCCTGGCGAAGCGACCTTCGTCGGGTGCCCCCGGGCAGGCGTTTTCACGCCCGCCCGCCTTTTCACGCCGGGCGTGCGGTGGGCTCCGGCGGGTCTCCAGGTTTGCGGTGCGTGGTGCTCTGGCGGGTGTGTTGGGGCTGGGCGGGCAGTTCCCCGCGCCCCTGGGGAGTTGTGGTCGCCGCCGGCCGGCGATTGCCGGGGCCGCGGGAACCCACGGCCGGGCAGCGCCCTGGGGGCGCGGGGAACTGCCCGCCCAGCCGCGAGCTGTCCGCGGGAGTACGACGCCCTACGCCCCCAGGGCCCGTGACACCGTGTAGATCAGGAGACCGGCGAGCGAGCCGACCACCGTGCCGTTGATGCGGATGAACTGCAGGTCGCGGCCGATGTTCGCCTCGATCTTCTTCGTGGTGTGCTCGGCGTCCCAGCTCGCCACCGTGTCCGTGATCAGGGACGTGATCTCCTTGCGGTAGGTGGTGACGACGTACACCGCGGCGCCTTCCACCCAGCCGTCGACCTTGCCCTGCACCTTGGGGTCGGCCGCCATGCGGGCGCCCAGCGAGAGCAGCGAGGCCCGCACGCGCAGGCGCAGTTCGCTGCGCTCGTCCTCCGCCGCGGAGACGATCATGGAGCGTACGGCGGTCCAGGCGGAGGCGATCAGGTCCTGCACCTCGTCGCGGCCGAGGATGTCGCCCTTGAGGCGTTCGATCCGGGCGCGGGTGTCGGTGTCGGACTGGAGGTCGGAGGCGAAGTCGGAGAGGAAGCGGTCGAGGGCGCCGCGCGCGGGGTGGGCGGGCATGTCGCGCATCTCGGTGATGAAGCGCAGCAGTTCCCGGTAGACACGCTCGCCGACCTTGCGGTCCACGAATCTGGGGGTCCAGCCGGGCGCACCGCCCTGCACGGCGTCCATCACGGAGTCGCCGTGCAGTACCAGCCAGTCGTGCGCGCGGGTGACGACGAGGTCGACGGCGCGTCTGTGGCCACCGTCGGCGACGATCTTCTCCAGCATCTTGCCCATGCCGGGCGCGATCTCCTGGGCGTCGGCGCGGCGGGTGATGGCCTCGCCGACCACCGCCTGGACGTCGGAGTCCCGCAGCACGGTCAGCGCGCCGCGCAGGGCCGCCGACAGCTCGGCGGTGACCCGGTCGGCGTGTTCGGGCACGGCGAGCCAGGCCCCGAGCCGGCTGCCGATGCCGACGGCGCGCAGCCGCAGCCGCACGACGTCCTCGGAGAGGAAGTTCTCGCCGACGAACTCGCCGAGGGAGACGCCGAGCTGGTCCTTCTTGGTGGGGATGATCGCGGTGTGCGGGATGCGCAGGCCGAGGGGGTGCCGGAAGAGGGCGGTGACGGCGAACCAGTCGGCGAGCGCGCCGACCATGCCGGCCTCGGCCGCGGCGGCGACATAGCCCGCCCAGGCGCCCGCACCCGCGTGGGAGGCCCACTTGGCGAGGACGTACACCACGGCGACGAACAGCAGCAGTCCGGTGGCGGTGAGCTTCATCCGGCGCACTCCGCGCTGCTTCTCCTCGTCCGCGGGGCTGAAGGTCGCCATGGCGCGGTTCGAGAACGCGCCGGTGGGGGCATGCTGCCCTTCGGCGTCCCGGTCTCCGGTTTCTGCCGTTTTGGTCTGTTCCATCCGCTCCACCCGCTCGGTGATCCCTCACACATTGTCCCTTCCTGACCGACTCCCGGAACGGGACAGGAGTTCCCGGCGTCTGTCCGGAGGGGGATTGTCCAGGGGGATCACCTAGGGGATCACCAGGGGTCCCGTCGGTCTCCCCACCACCCATGACACATCATGGGGTCATCGGATCGGAGTCTTGAGGCTCCCATCTCCCGAGGAGAACAGAACAGCATGACCCGGGGTCGTGACGGGGGCGCGGGGGCGCCTCCGGCCAGGCAGCGCGCCCTGCTCACCGCGATCGTCGCCGCGATCGTGGCGGTGTCCGCCGCCATCTACGTCGGTGTGGCGGCCGACGACGGTACGACGCACCACAACACCCTCGCCGGTGGCCGCGGCGAGCGGAACAACCCGGCCGCACCCGCCTCCACCGGCACCTGGGTCGCCTCCTGGGCCACCTCCCCGGTCGGGGGCGAGCCCGGCACGGAGATGACGGGACTCGCGGGCCGCTCGGTGCGCAACGTCGTCCACACCAGCGCCGGCGGTACGAGTGCCCGCGTCACGCTGTCCAACCTCTACGGCCAGTCCCCGCTCACCATCACCCACGCCTCGATCGCCGTCTCCGCGGGCTCCGGCACGGCCGCGGCGCTCGCCGAGACCATGCGGCACCTCACCTTCACCGGCAGCCCGACGGTCGTCATCCCGGCCGGCGGACAGGTGATCAGCGACATCGTGCGCATCGCCGTCCCGCACGACGGGGACGTCCTGGTCACCACGTACTCCCCCACCCCGTCCGGCCCGGTCACCTACCACCCGCACGCGCGCCAGATCTCGTACGTCGCCGAGGGCGAGCACACCCGGGACGCGACCGGGGCGGCGTACACCGAGCAGAGCACCTTCTGGCGGTATGTGACCGCGCTGGACGTGCTGAGCAACGAGTCGGACGGCACCGTCGTCGTCCTCGGCGACTCGCTGACCGACGGGATCACCTCCACCACCGGTGCCAACAACCGCTGGCCGGACGTGCTGTCCGACCGGCTGCGCGACGCGCTCGCCTCCGGGCGGGACGTGCCGCGCTACAGCGTCGTCAACGAGGGCATCAGCGGCAACCGGGTCCTCACCGACGGCCTCGGCCGCCCCGCCGAGAACCCCAGCGGTGTGAACCGCTTCGGCCGCGACGTCCTGGGCCGCACGAACGTCAAGGTCGTCGTCATCGTCCTCGGCATCAACGACATCCTGCGCCACCCCGGCACCGCCGACCCGGACCGGATCGTGGCGGGCCTCGACACCCTGGTCGAGCGGGCGCACGCCCGAGGGCTGAAGGTCGTCGGCGCGACCCTGATGCCGTTCGGCGGCCACCGCGGCCACACCGACGCACGCGAGGCGGTACGGCAGCGGATCAACGAGGAGATCCGCGCGGGGCACGTGTTCGACGCGGTCGCCGACTTCGACAAGGCGCTCCGCGACCCGTACGACCCCCGCCGCTTCCGCTCGGACTACGACTCCGGCGACCACCTCCACCCGAGCGACAAGGGCTACACGAGGATGGCGGAGACCTTCGACCTGGACACGCTGAAGGGCGGGGCACCGGCGGAGCTGTAGGGGCTCGCGGGGCGGCCCACTGTTGGCGGGAGGACAGGACCGCCGGCGGCCGGCCGCGACCGGTACGCCCGTGTGCCGGGAGGTGCGGGCGCGTGCCGGGAGGTGCGGGCGCGTGCCGGGCTTGGTGGAGCGGGAGCCGCTCAGCGGTCCCCGTCCCGCCGGTGGTCCCCCCTTTCCTCCGGCTGCCGGTCGGGCCGGCCGTGGAGGTCCAGGCCCAGCGGGTCGTGAAGGCCGTGGGGGTCGCGGCGGGAGCCTTCCAGTTCCCGGCGGCCGTTCTCCTTGCGTTCCAGTTTCTGGCGGCGGCGTTCCTCGCGCAGCCGCTGCTTCTCCGAGCGGGGGAGCTTGCGCTGGACGCCGACGCCACCCCAGAAGGCCAGGCCCGTCACGATCACCCGGGGCGCGCCCGGCTCGCCCGGTACGCCTTCCTCGCGGTGGTCGAAGCCGCCCATGATGCCGATGCCGCGCACCACCACCTCGACCCCGGGCGGGACGACGACGTCCACCCCGCCCATGATCGCGACGGCGTTGATCACGATCTCGCGGTCCGCGAAGTACGCCTCCCGCAGATCGATCTCCCCGCCACCCCAGAAGGCGAAGCAGTTGAACCGCCGCGGCGCCGTCCAGTGGCCCTTGCGCTGGAAGCCCGACATCACGGCCACGGCCCACGTCGACGTGCCCTCGTCACCGCCGACGATCCGGTCCCCCCAGTCACCGCCCCGCTCCGGGTCCTTCATCAGGGAGACGGCGGGCACCGCCGCCGTGCCGTGGCCCGGCAGATCGCGCGTGATCGGCGCCAGTTCCCCGTACGTCCGCGCCTTGTACGTCGCGTCCAGCCGCTCCTCGAACTCCTCCATGTCGAGGCGGCCCTCCGTGAGGGCGTCCCGCAGGATCTCGGCGACCCGTTCACGGTCGGCGTCGGAGGCGCGAAGGTCCCGGGCGGCTGCGTCGTCGGTCATACCCAGCAGCCTACGAGTTGCCTCCACCACACGGCTACGACGACCACGACGCCTACGACGCCCGGCCACGACGGCCACGACAGCTACCAGCGGCTACAACGGCTGCAACGGCTGCAACGGCTGCAACGGCTACAGAGGGCCACGACGCCTACGACGCCCGGCCACGACGGCCACGACAGCTACCAGCGGCTACAGCGGCTACAACGGCTGCATCGGCTACAGAGGGCCACGACGACCTCGGCGGCTACGAGACCGCCCGGTCGGCCCGCTCCGCGTACATCTTCGCGATGACCGCCTCGATGTCGGGCTCCCGCACCGACAGGTCGACCAGTGGATACTCCGCCGCGATCCGCGCCACCAGCCCCGCCGCCGACGCCGACGCCGGGAACGCCAGCCACTGCCGCGGCCCCTCCACCCGGACCACCCGCGCCGGCGGCGGCGCCTCGATCGGCGGGAGTTCCCGCTCCAGGTCCACCACCAGGGTCCGCTCGCTCTCCCCCGCCTCGTGCAACCCGGCGAGCGCACCGTCGTACACCAGCCGGCCGTGGTCGATGACCATCACCCGCGAGCACAACTGCTCGATGTCCTGCAGATCGTGCGTGGTCAGCAGCACCGTCGTGGCGCGCTCGGCGTTCAACTGCCGCAGGAAGTCCCGCACCTTCGTCTTGGAGATGACGTCCAGACCGATGGTCGGCTCGTCGAGGTACAGCACCTCCGGGTCGTGCAGCAGCGCCGCCGCGATGTCCCCGCGCATCCGCTGCCCCAGCGACAGCTGACGCACCGGCACGGCCAACAGCTCGCCCAAATCCAGGAGTTCGACCATCCGGTCCAGGTTCTCGCGGTACCGCGCGTCCGGGATGCGGTACATGCGGTGCATCAGCTTGTACGAGTCGATCAGCGGCAGGTCCCACCACAGCGTCGTACGCTGCCCGAACACCACCCCCATCCGGTGCGCCAGCCGCTTCCGCTCACGGGAGGGATCGATCCCGGCGACCCGCAGCCGGCCGCCGCTCGGCGTGAGAATCCCGGTCAGCATCTTGATCGTCGTCGACTTCCCGGCGCCGTTCGGGCCGATGTAGCCGACCATCTCACCGCGCGCCACCGTGAAGGAGATCGAGTCGACGGCCCGCACCCGATGCCGCTCCCGCTTCAGGAAGCCGGTCTTCCGGCGCACGTCGAAAACCTTCTCGACACCGTCCAGTTCGATGAAAGGGTCCATCGTGAAAGGGTCCATGTCCGCTCGCTAACTCCCCGTACTCCGGTACGACCTGAGCCCCGTCCGCCACGCCAGACCCGCCAGCGCACAACACACCACCGCCACCAGCGGCGACACGAACGCCGCCCACGACGGCAGACCGATCGGGTACGGCCGCCCCAGGAGGTAGGCCGCGGGCACCCAGTTGACGAAGGCGAGCGGCAGCACGAACGTCGCCCCGCGCACCAGATCCTTCCCGAACACGCTCGGCGGATACTGCAGCAGCGTGGTCCCGCCGTACGTGAACGCGTTCTGCACCTCGGCGGCATCCTGCGCGAAGATCTGGAAGGCCGCCCCCGCCACGAACACCGCCGAGAAGATCGCCGCACCGCTGAGCACCATCACCGGCACCAGCAGCACCTTCGGCACACTCCAGTCGACGTCCACCGACGCCAGCGCCCACCCCAGCACCACCGTGCCCTGAACGACCCGGCCCAGACGGCGCACCGCGAAACGGTCCGCGCCGACCTGCGCGAGCACCGGCGCGGGACGCACCAGCAGCGTGTCGAACGAACCGTCCCGCATCCGGGCACCCAGCACGTCCATCGAGCCCAGCACCAGATCGGCGATCCCGAACGACGTCACCGACAGCCCGTACAGCAGGGCGACCTCGGGCAGCGACCAGCCGCCCAACGAGTCGACCTGCGAGAACATCAGCAAAATCCCCACGAAGTCCATGCCGGTCATCACCAGGTTGCCGACCATCGTGGCGACGAAGGAGGCGCGGTAGGTCATGCCCGCCCGCACCCACATCCCCGCGATCAGCCAGTAGGCCCGCAACCCCTCGGCGACAACGCTCCGCTCACCCACCCTGCACCACCACCCGACGCGTCGCCGCCGACTGCACCAGCCGCCCCAACGCCAACAGCGCCACCGCCCACGCCGCCTGGAACGCGAACGCCCCCAACGGCTCGGCCTCCCCCATCAGCACATCCGCCGGCATCTGGATCTGCGCCGCCCACGGCAGCACCCGCACGACATCGCCGTACACCCCCGGAAAGGCGTTCAGCGGCAGCACCATGCCCGAGAAGAACACCCCCGTGATCATCAGCACCTGGCCGACGCCCATACCGTCCATCAGCCAGAACACGCTCAGGGCCGCCAGATAGCGGATCGCGAAACTCACCACCGTCGCCAGCAGCAACGTGACCGCGAACGCCGCCCACACGGTCACCTCCGTCGGCAGCGCCATCGGGAAGAACAGCCAGCCGAACACGAACGGGACCACCCCCCGCCCCAGCATCTGGAACAGCGCCCGCCCCACATCACCCGCCAGCCACCACACCTGCAGATCGACCGGCCGGTACAGGTCGACCGCGATCTCACCGGTGCGGATGCGCTCCATCAGGTCCTTCTCCGCACCGCCCCCCTGAATGGCCAGCGTCGCGTACAGGCACTGCCCCAGCCACACATACGTCACCGCCTGCGCCTGGTCGTACCCCCCGAGCCCCGGCTTCTCCTCCCACAGCGCCAGATACGTGTACACGAGGATCAGCCCGAACACGGTGTTGGTGAACACCCCGGCAGCGGTGGCCGCCCGATACGACGCGTACCGCCGGAAACCCCCCACCGCCACGGCCAGATACAGCCGCCCCGAGCCCACGCCCACCACCCTCCTCCGCACCGGCACCGAAGCGCAGGAGCCTAGTGCGCGCGCCCGGCCCGCCGCCACGCATTTCCCGCCCCGCCCCCCACCCGCGAGCACCCCCACAGGGCCATGCGTGTGAGAAGCCGGACGGGTGCGCGACGCGCGCCGTCACCGGGGAACGCGTCACCGGATGGGACAGTCTTGAATAAGAGGAACGCATCACCCGTACAGCGACGAACGCCACGAACAACGCGAACGAGGCGAAACAGGAGTCCGTGCACGACATGAGCGACGAGCCGCAGCCGCAGCAGCCCGACCGGGGCTGGGCACCGAGACGGCCCCAGGCGTCCGCCCCCCGCCGGGGCAGGGCGGGAGGCACCCCCCAGCGCACCGGATGGCGCCGGCTGATCCCCACCTGGCGGACGACGCTCGGCAGCCTCCTCATCGCCGCCCTGCTCGTCGTCGGCGGCTTCTTCCTCGGCTACCACCTCGTGCAGATCCCCGCCGCCAACGCCCTCGCCACCCAACAGGCCAACGTCTACCTCTACGCCGACGGCTCCGTCATCGCCCGCGACGGCGAGGTCAACCGGGAGAACGTCACCCTCGCCCAGATCTCCAAGGACGCCCAGCACGCCGTCCTGGCCGCCGAGGACCGCGACTTCTACACCGAGTCCGCCGTCGACCCCCAGGCCATGATCCGCGCCGCCTGGAACACCGCCACCGGCAAGGGCAAACAGTCCGGCTCCACCATCACCCAGCAGTACGTGAAGAACTACTACCTCCGCCAGGAGCAGACCGTCACCCGCAAGGTGAAGGAGTTCTTCATCTCCATCAAACTCGACCGCGAACAGACCAAGGACCAGATCCTCGAGGGCTACCTCAACACCAGCTTCTTCGGCCGGGGCGCCTACGGCATCCAAGCCGCCGCCCACGCCTACTACGGCATCGACGCCTCCCGACTCGACGCCGGCCGCGCCGCCTACCTCGCCGCCCTCGTCAACGCCCCCAGCCAGTACGACGTCATCACCCACCCGCACAACCGCGAAGCCGTCGAAGACCGCTGGAACTACGTCCTGGACGGCATGGTCGACGAAGGCTGGCTCAGCCCCTCCGAACGCGACGGCATGCGGTTCCCCACACCCAAGGCGACCACCCTCCCCACCGGCCTGTCCGGCCAGCGCGGCTACATCGTCACCATCGCCAAGAACCACCTCATCGAGAACGACATCGTCGACGAAGCCTCCCTCGACGCCGGCGGCTACCGCATCACCACCACCCTCAGCAAAGACAAACAGGACGCCTTCGTCGACGCCGTCAACGACAACCTGATGGACCGGCTCGACCCGAAGAATCGCAAGGTCGACACCCACGTCCGCGCGGGCGGCGCCTCCGTCGACCCCAGAACCGGCAAGGTCGTCGCCCTGTACAACGGCGTCGACTACGTCAAGCAGTACACCCCCAACGCCACCCGCCGGGACTTCCAGGTCGGCTCCTCCTTCAAGCCGTTCGTCTTCACCTCCGCGGTCGAGAACGACTCCCGCACCCAGGACGGCCGCCCCATCACCCCCAACACCGTCTACGACGGCACCAGCGAACGCCCCGTCCAGGGCTGGAGCGGACGCTACGCACCCGAGAACGAGGACCACCGCGACTACGGCAGGATCACCGTCCGCGAGGCCACCGACAAATCCGTCAACGCCGTCTACGCACAGATGGCCGTCGACGTCGGCCCCGACAAGGTCCGGCAGACCGCGATCGACCTGGGCCTGTCCAAGAACACCCCCAGCCTCGACGACGCCGGCCCGTCCATCGCCCTCGGCGTCGCCACCGCCAGCGTCCTCGACATGGCCAAGGCCTACGCGACCCTCGCCAACCACGGCAGGCACAGCGCCTACACGATGATCGAAAAGGTCACCAGGGGCCCCGACACCGTCCCACTGCCCGAACGCCGCCCCCGCCAGGCCGTCAGCCGCCAAGCCGCCGACACCACCACCTCCGTCCTGCGCGGCGTCGTCGAGAAGGGCACCGCCACCGCCGCCCAGACAGCCGGCCGCCCCGCCGCCGGCAAGACCGGCACCGCCGAGGAGGACACCGCCGCCTGGTTCGCCGGCTACACCCCCGACCTCGCCACCGTCGTCGCCGTCATGGGCCAGGACCCCGTCACCGCCGGCCACACACCCCTCTACGGCGCCATGGGCCTGCCCCGCGTCAACGGCGGCGGCGCCCCCGCGGAAATCTGGGGCCAGTACACCCGCGACGCCCTCAAGGGCCAGCCCGTCAAGGCCTTCGACCTCCGCCTCCAGCCCGGCGCCTGGCGGACCCAGCCACCCGACGACGACACCAGCATGCGCCCGCGCTCCCCCGGCGACCCGACCGACAACTTCGACAGCGGGACACCGGACGCCACCGGCACCGGCAGCCGCACCCCGGACGACACCGCGGAACAGCCGGACGACTGGACGACCGGCGGCGCCACCACGGGCGCAGACGGCGGGAACACCGGCGGGACGACCGACGGCGGCACCACGGGAGACACCGGCGACGGCGACACCGACGACGGCGACGCCAACGGGGACGGCCTCACCGGCCAGGACGGCCTGACCGGCGCCCTCACCCAGAACAACCGCGGAGACTGGTGGTGAACCCGGTCAGTGCCCGGAGGTCGCCTTCAACCCCACTACCGCGACCAGCAACAGGCAGACGAAGAAGACCCGCGCGAGGGTCACCGGCTCACCCAGCACCACCATCCCCAGCACCGCCGCCCCGGCCGCACCGATCCCCACCCACACGCCGTACGCCGTACCGATGGGCAGCGTACGAGCGGCATACGACAGCAACAGCATGCTGCCCACGATGCCCGCACCGGTGAGAACACTGGGCACGAGCCGGGTGAAACCATCGGTGTACTTCATACCGACCGCCCAGCCCACCTCCAGCAGACCGGCGACGACAAGCAGAACCCAGGCCATGACAGGCACCTCCGGGACACGAACGGAAACGGGGGTGCGTCGTCTTTGCCTTCACCCCGGTACGGCGCGTCTCGTCGGGACCCCGAAGGGTCCTCCCACCCTAGGGCCTGTCCGACAGGCCCTGGCCCGAAAACCGAGAAGGGGCTGGTGACCACGGTCACCAGCCCCTTCTCCCCATCGATCTACAGGTACAAGCCGGTCGAATCCTCAGAACCCTCGAACCGGTCCGCGGCCACCGCGTGCAGATCACGCTCCCGCATCAGCACATACCCGGTGCCCCGCACCTCGACCTCCGCCCGGTCCTCCGGATCGAACAGCACCCGGTCACCCGGCTCCACGGTCCGTACGTTCTGCCCCACCGCGACCACCTCGGCCCAGGCCAGCCGACGACCCACCGCCGCCGTCGCCGGAATCAGAATGCCGCCACCCGAACGCCGCTCGCCCTCACTCGTGTCCTGCCGCACGAGGACCCGATCGTGCAGCATCCGGATGGGCAGCTTGTCGTCCTGGGAACCGTGCTCGTGTCTCTTCGCGCTCACGCCTGAAACCTACCTGCCTTCACCGCGAACCGAGGCGGGCGGGGTCAACGCCTGCGCCGACGGGACCCCAGGGCCACCAGCCCCACGACCCCCACCACCAGCACCGCCACCGGCACGACCCGCTCCAGCCGCGGCGCACCGCCCTCGTCCACGAACTGCGCCTTGACGTCACTCACCACACCGTTGACGCGGACGTACGCCCGCCCGAGCGTGTGATCGACATGCGACACCACCCGGGCCCTGGCATCCCCCACGATCGTCTTCGGGTGCACCCGCACACCGATCTCGTCCAGGGTCTCGGCCAGCACCGCACGACGGCGCCTGATGTCCGCCTCGATCTCCGCCGGGGTTCTGGTGTCCGCCGTGTCCGCCACCGTGCCGCCTCCGAAATCCGCTGATACCTGTGCCGGACAGTCTGTCAGCTTCACACCGCCGCGCACGGTCAGGACCCCCGGTTACCCTCGATCCCGGCACCCGATCCACCCAGCGCGTACGTACGAGGAGACCAGAGACGATGAGCGAACGCCTCAAGACCGGGGACGAGGCCCCCGCCTTCACCCTGCCCGACGCCGACGGCAACGAGGTGTCCCTGGCCGACCACAGGGGCCGCAAGGTCATCGTCTACTTCTACCCGGCCGCCCTCACCCCCGGCTGCACCAAGCAGGCCTGCGACTTCACGGACAACCTGGAGCTGCTGGCGGGCGCCGGCTACGACGTCATCGGCATCAGCCCCGACAAGCCCGAGAAACTCGCCAAGTTCCGCGAGGCCGAGTCCCTCGAGGTCACCCTCCTCGCCGACCCGGACAAGAAGGTCCTCGACGCCTACGGCGCCTTCGGCGAGAAGAAGAACTACGGCAAGACCTACATGGGCGTCATCCGCTCCACGATCGTCGTCGACGAGGAGGGCAAGGTCGAACGCGCCCTCTACAACGTCCGGGCGACGGGCCACGTGGCCAAGATCATCAAGGATCTGGGCATCTGACCCCACCACGCCGACGGAACGGCCCCTACCGGATTCCCGGCAGGGGCCGTTCCGCTTTTCGCACGTGACCGTCCGATATCCGTTTCGTTACTCCGTACGAGACCACGAACGGGTGGTCGAGGAAGCGGAGGGGACGCATGGCCACGCGGCGCGTAACGGATCCGTACGGCAAGGAGCAACTCGCCTCGGTCATCCCCCAGGCCCGTAATTGGGCCGACCTGATGCGGCGACTCGGTCTCAACCCCAGTGGGGGACAGCGGCGCACACTGCAGGAGAAGGTGGCCGCCCATGGACTGGACACAAGCCACTTCGCCCAACGCGGCCCCTGGCGCAAGTACCCGGACGCAGCCATCGCCGCGGCCGCCGCATCGTCGTCATCGCTTCGCGAAGTGGCCCTCCAGCTCGGTGCCACTCCTGCCACCGGGGCCCTTTCCCACATCCGGCGTCGCATTCTCGCGGCGGGCATCGACATCAGTCATTTTCCCGGTATCGATCGCGGCGAGCCGGATCTGCCGTTCACCACCGAGGAACTGAGAAAAGCGGCGGCGTCAGCGACCAGTATGCGCGGAATGGCCCGCGCCCTCGGCGTACCGGACGACAGCCGGTCACGCGCGATGCTGAGTCGCATGCTGCGCGCTCGAGGAATCGACGTAGGGCACTTCGCTTACCGGCGTATCGCGCTCCCCGAGGACAGGCTCCGCGAACTGGTGCGGACCTCAACGAGTTACGCCGACGTGATACGTGGTCTCGGGCTGGACGTGACCGACACCAATCATCGGCGCGTCCGACGTGCGGCAGCCCGCCTCTGCCTCGACACGAGCCATTTCACGAGACGAAGCTGGGGGCGGCCCGAGCGGCCCGCACCCACACCCGTCGCCCACCGAGTGCTGGTCGTCCTCCCCGACCACGCGGGGCGCACCAACAGGGCTCAGCTCCACCGGGCCCTGGCCGAACTCGGAGTGCCCTACGCCTGCGAGAGGTGCGGCAACACCGGAGAGTGGCTGGGGCGGCCCATCACCCTGCAGATCGACCACGTCAACGGAGACTGGCGCGACAACCGTCGGGAGAACCTGCGGTACCTGTGTCCCAACTGCCACGCCCTGACGGAGACGTGGTGTCGCCGGAAGGCAAGGGCGGGCCTCGCAGGGTGACCGGTTCCCCCGTACACTAAGGTCGCCGGTCAGGCGTCATGACCGATTTTGAGCGGCCGTGATGGAATTTGGCAGTCATGCTGGGTTTAGGTCCCAGTGGGTTAACACCCGTGTGGGTTCGAGTCCCACCGGCCGCACGGCATGAAGGGGCCGCCCGACCGACTCTGTCGATTCATGTCGGGCGGCCCCTCGCTGTTACTCAGCCCAACAGCTCCCGCACCACCGGCACCAACGCGCGGAACGCCTTCCCCCTGTGGCTGATCGCGTTCTTCTCGGCGGCCGTCAGTTCCGCGCACGTCCTCGTCTCGCCCTCCGGCTGGAGGATCGGGTCGTAGCCGAAGCCGCCCGTGCCTGCGGGGGTGTGGCGGAGGGTGCCCTTCAGGTGGCCCTCGACCACGCGCTCCGTGCCGTCGGGGAGCGCCAGCGCCGCCGCGCAGGCGAAGTGGGCTCCCCGGTGCTCGTCGGCGATGTCACCGAGCTGGGCCAGCAGCAGGTCCAGGTTGGCCTTGTCGTCGCCGTGGCGGCCCGCCCAGCGGGCGGAGAAGATGCCGGGGGCGCCGCCCAGGACGTCGACGCAGAGGCCGGAGTCGTCAGCGACGGCGGGGAGGCCGGTGGCCTGGGCGAGGGCGTGGGCCTTGAGCAGCGCGTTCTCGGCGAAGGTGACGCCGGTTTCCTTGACGTCGGGGATGTCGGGGTAGGCGTCGGCGCCGACGAGTTCGTGGGGGAGTCCCGCGTCGGCGAGGATCGACCGCAGTTCGGTGATCTTTCCGGCGTTGCGGGTGGCGAGGATCAGGCGGGTCATGGGCCCAGTATCCCTGGGCCCATGGTGACTCGTTCGCTACGGGGTGCAGACCTTGGTCAGTTCGCCGGCGGCGTCGGTGACGGGGCTGACGTCGGGGGTCTTGTCGCCGTTCTCGATGGAGGTGCGGACGTTCTCGACGGCCTTTCCGAGGTTGTCGACGGCCGCGCCGACGTCGGCGTTGTCGGTCTTGTCGCCGAGGTCGCCGAGGTTCTTGTCGATGTTGTCGAGGGATTCCTCGAGCTGGGTGACGTCGTTGGAGGCGTTCTCGACGGCCTGCTGCATGTCCGTGACGCTGTCGGCGATGGCGTCGGCGGTCTGGACGCAGTCCAGTGCCTTGTCGACGGCGGCGCAGCCGGTGGTGAGTCCGGCGGTCAGCGCGACGGCTGCCAGGGTGGCGGCGACGGCTGTGGTGCGGCGTCGGCGGCTCGCGGCCATGGAACGGTCCCTCCCTCGTCGGGCCGGTCGGCCCGGTTCGTTGGCCGGGCGCCCGGGGTTGAGCCGTGCGCCCGTACCTGTTCAGACGCGGGGGTGGCCGGCGCGGTTGCTCCGCGTCGGCCACCTGTCTTGGTGCGTCCTTTACCTTTCGAGGACGGTATCAAGTGCCGCGCGCTGTGCGGCGGCGAGTTCGGTGCAGCCGGTGACGGCGAGGTCGAGGAGGGCGTTGAGTTCGTCGCGGGCGAAGGGTTCGGCTTCCGCGGTGCCCTGGACCTCGACGAAGCGGCCGTCGCCGGTGCAGACGACGTTCATGTCGGTGTCGGCCTTGACGTCTTCCTCGTAGCAGAGGTCGAGGAGGGGGATTCCGCCGACGATGCCGACGGATACGGCGCTGACGGTGCCGGTGAGGGGCCGGCGGCCGGCGCGGATCAGCTTCTTCGACTGGGCCCAGGTGATGGCGTCGGCGAGGGCGACGTAGGAGCCGGTGATGGCGGCGGTGCGGGTGCCGCCGTCGGCCTGGAGGACGTCGCAGTCGAGGACCACGGTGTTCTCGCCGAGGGCCTTGTAGTCGATGACGGCGCGCAGGGAGCGGCCGATGAGTCGGCTGATCTCGTGGGTGCGGCCGCCGATGCGGCCGCGGACGGACTCGCGGTCGCCGCGGGTGTTGGTGGCGCGGGGGAGCATCGCGTATTCGGCGGTGACCCAGCCCTCGCCGCTGCCTTTGCGCCAGCGGGGGACGCCTTCGGTGACGGAGGCGGTGCAGAGGACTTTGGTGTCGCCGAAGGAGACGAGGACGGAGCCTTCGGCGTGCTTGCTCCAGCCGCGTTCGATGGTGACCGGGCGGAGTTGTTCGGGGGTGCGGCCGTCGATTCGAGACATGGCGTCGAGCCTAGCCGTAGCGGTGTTCGGGGCCCCTTCCGCGGTGGGAGGGGGCCCCGAAGGTGTGGCCGTGGCTCACTGGCTCACTGGCTCACATCATGTCTTCGATTTCGGCCGCGACGGGGTCGGCGTCGGTGCCGATGACGACCTGGATGGCGCTGCCCATCTTGACGACGCCGTGGGCGCCGGCGGCCTTGAGGGCGGCTTCGTCGACCTTGGCGGGGTCCACGACTTCGGTGCGGAGGCGGGTGATGCAGCCTTCGACCTCTTCGATGTTGTCGATGCCGCCGAGCCCGGCAACGATCTTCTCAGCCTTCGTGGCCATGTTCGCTCTCCCTGATCCGAACCGCTTTGTCGCAGTAACCCACAGTTGGCCCATCTTTGCGAGCGGTCATGTCGTGGGTGCCGAATGATGACGTCACGACAGCGGGACCGTCCTGCCTCACTGGTCTACACCACCGGGGTGGGCTGTCGCAAAACCGCTGACGCGTGCCCGCGTGTGCGCCCGTGCGCCCGCCGCCCGACCGCCTCTGAGGGAAGGGGACCGGATGAGTACCGAGAGTCCGGCCGGCGCCGGGAGCGCGGCGGGTCCCGCGCGGGAACGCTGGAACCGGTTGTTCCAGGGGTTGCAGAAGATGGGGCGCAGTCTGCAGCTGCCGATCGCGGTGCTGCCGGCGGCGGGCATCCTGAACCGGCTGGGGCAGCCGGATGTGTTCGGGGACGACGGTCTGGGCTGGACGGACGTCTCCAAGGTGATGGTGGGCGCGGGTGGGGCGCTGCTGGACGGTTCGCTGGGGTTGCCGCTGCTGTTCTGTGTGGGTGTGGCCATCGGGATGGCGAAGAAGGCGGACGGTTCGACGGCGCTGGCGGCGGTGGTGGGGTTCCTCGTCTACTACAACGTGCTGCGTCAGTTCCCGCAGGACTGTCCGGAGGGGTCGAAGGCGGTGCCGATGGTGGGCTGCCAGGTGACCGACGGGACGGTGACCGCGTTCACTTATCAGAATCCGGGGGTGTTCGGGGGCATCGTCATCGGGCTGATGGCGGCGTATTCCTGGCAGCGGTTCCACCGTACGAAGCTGGTGGACTGGCTCGGCTTCTTCAACGGCCGCCGTCTCGTCCCGATCATCATGGCGTTCGCGGCGATCGTGTTCGCGGCGTTGTGCCTGTGGGTGTGGCCGCCGGTCGGTGACGCGCTGGAGGGTTTCAGCGACTGGATGAGCGGTCTGGGCGCGTGGGGCGCGGGTGTGTTCGGGATCGCGAACCGGGCGTTGCTGGTGGTGGGGTTGCACCAGTTCCTGAACGTGCCCATCTGGTTCCAGTTCGGCAGCTACACCAAGCCGGACGGTTCGGTGGTGCACGGTGACATCAACATGTTCCTGGCGGGCGACCCGGGGGCGGGGCAGTTCCTGTCGGGTTTCTTCCCGATCATGATGTTCGCGCTGCCGGCGGCGGCGTTGGCGATCACGCACTGTGCGCGGCCGGCCCGGCGCAAGGAGGTCGGCGGGCTGATGCTGTCGGTGGCGCTGACGTCGTTCGTCACGGGGATCACGGAGCCGATCGAGTACTCGTTCCTGTTCGTCGCGCCGTTGTTGTACGTGGTGCACGCGGTGCTGACGGGTGTGTCGATGGCGGTGACGTGGGGGCTGGGGGTGCACGACGGGTTCAGCTTCTCGGCGGGGCTGATCGACTACGTCATCAACTGGAATCTGGCGACCCGGCCGTGGGCGGTCATTCCGATCGGGTTGTGCTTCGCGGTGGTGTACTACGTGATCTTCCGGTTCGCGATCACGCGGTTCGATCTGAGGACTCCGGGGCGGGAGCCGGAGGAGGAGGTCGAGGACACGACGAAGGCGTGATCTCTTAAGGTGGGGGTGGCTGTTCAAGCCCTCGGACCCTGTGGTCCGGGGGCTTTTCGATGTGCCCCGGGGCGGTTCCGGTCCGCGGTTTCGGGCAGGCACGGTGCGTAGCCCGGCGGTTGCGGATCCGCGGGTTCCTTACGTGGCCTTCATCGTGCTAGAACAGGTCTACACCAGTAGTGGTGTAGACCACCACCGATGGAGGAAGTATGAGCACCGCCACTGCCTCGGCGGCCCCCGCGAAGAAGCGGGGATCCGGCCTGTTCCAGGGCCTGCAGAAGGTCGGCCGCAGCCTTCAGCTCCCGATCGCCGTCCTGCCGGCGGCGGGCATCCTGCTCCGGCTCGGCCAGGCGGACGTCCAGGACAAGCTGAACCTGCCCGACAAGGTCACCGCGGTGTTCGCCACGGCGGGCGGCGCGATCTTCGACAACCTCCCGATGCTGTTCTGCATCGGCGTCGCGATCGGCTTCGCCAAGAAGGCCGACGGCTCCACGGCCCTCGCCGCCCTCGTCGGCTTCCTGGTCTACAGCAACGTCCTGAAGGCGTTCCCGGTCACCGAGGCGAAGGTGCAGGACGGCGCGGACATAGCCGCGACCTACAACAACCCCGGTGTCCTCGGCGGCATCCTGATGGGTCTGCTGGCCGCGGTCCTGTGGCAGCGCTACCACCGCAAGAAGCTGGTGGACTGGCTGGGCTTCTTCAACGGCCGCCGGCTCGTCCCGATCATCATGGCCTTCGTCGGCACCGCCATGGGCGTCTTCTTCGGTCTGGTGTGGGAGCCGATCGGCGAGGTCATCTCCGACGCCGGTGAGTGGATCACCGGTCTGGGCGCCGCGGGCGCCGGTCTGTTCGGTCTGATCAACCGCGCGCTGATCCCGATCGGCATGCACCAGTTCGTCAACACCGTCTCCTGGTTCCAGATCGGCGACTTCACCAACGCCGCGGGCGAGCTCGTGCACGGCGACCTGAACCGGTTCTTCGCCGGTGACCCCGACGCCGGTCAGTTCATGTCGGGCTTCTTCCCGATCATGATGTTCGGCCTCCCGGCCGCCGCCATCGCCATCGCGCACGCCGCCCGTCCGGAGCGCCGCAAGGCCGTGATGGGCATGATGGTCTCGCTCGCGCTGACGTCCTTCGTGACCGGTGTGACCGAGCCGATCGAGTTCTCGTTCATGTTCATCGCCCCGGTGCTGTACGCGATCCACGCGGTGCTCACCGCGCTGTCCATGGCGATCACCTGGGCGCTCGGGGTACACGCGGGCTTCACGTTCTCCGCGGGCGCCATCGACTACGGGCTCAACTGGAGCCTGGCGACCAAGCCCTGGCTGATCATCCCGATCGGTCTGGTCTTCGCGGCGGTCTACTACGGGCTCTTCCGCTTCGCGATCACCAAGTTCAACCTGCCGACCCCGGGCCGCGAGCCCGAGGAGGAGGTCGAGGACACCACGAAGGCGTGAGCCGTCCTCGTACGACATGACACCGGGGTCCCCGCGAGCCGTGACGGTTCGCGGGGACCCCGGTGGTTTCGCGTCAGATCTCGTACGTCGCCCGGGGCGCCGCCAGCCCCACCGGGCCGTGGTACACCGCGCGGGCGTCGGTGAGGTTGACCTGCGGGTCGGTCCACGGCGGGATGTGGGTGAGGATCAGGCGGCGGGCGTGGGCGCGGGCCGCGGTCTCACCCGCCTGGCGGCCGTTGAGGTGCAGGTCGGGGATGTTCTCCTTGCCGTGCGTGAAGGCGGCCTCGCACAGGAAGAGGTCGGCGTCGCGGGCGAGGTCGTCGAGCGCGGGGCTGACGCCCGTGTCGCCGGAGTACGTGAGCGTCCTCCCGCCGTGTTCGATGCGGATGCCGTAGGCCTCGACCGGGTGGGCGACGCGCTCGGTGTGCACGAGGAACGGGCCGATCTCGAAGGTGGACGGCTTGACCGTGTGGAAGTCGAAGACCTCGCTCATGGAGGAGGCCGAGGGGGTGTCGCCGTAGGCGGTGGTCAGCCGGTGCTCGGTGCCCTCGGGTCCGTAGACCGGCAGGGGGGCGCAGCGGCCGCCGTCGTGCCGGTAGTAGCGCGCCACGAAGTAGGCGCACATGTCGATGCAGTGGTCGGCGTGCAGGTGGCTGAGGAAGATCGCGTCGAGGTCGTAGAGACCGCAGTGGCGCTGCAGCTCGCCCAGGGCACCGTTGCCCATGTCGAGGAGCAGCCGGAAGCCGTCGGCCTCGACGAGGTAGCTCGAGCAGGCCGAATCCGCGGACGGGAACGACCCCGAGCAGCCGACGACGGTGAGCTTCATGAAGCAGAAACCTCCGCTGGCGGGTGTGGAGAGACGGGGGTCGTGCGGTTTGTCGAGCGTAAGGCGCAAAACCTGTGGTCGCTCCTCCACCCGTGGCCGTTGTGGGCGAACTCACCTGTGCTGTCACCGGTTCGGCTGGAAGGGGCGCGTGCCGGGGACGGAAGGGGGCGCGCGGGGGTGGCTCGCGCCGGTACCGTCGGGGCATGACCCCGTCCTGGTGGCTCGCCCTCGTCGCGGTGATACTGCTCGCGCTGGTTGCCACGCTCGTCGACGGGTGGGGCCGGAGGCACCGGGACCGGGGACGGCGGAGGTCCGGGCGGGACGACGGGCGGGAGTGATCCCGCGGCGGGCGGCGGCACCGGGGACACGAAAGGGGCCGGAGACGTGCTCCGGCCCCGTTTTCCGCGTGGGGTGCTACGCCCAGAGCTGGCCCTGGAGCGTCTCGATGGCCTCTTCCGTCGTCGCGGCGGTGTAGACGCCGGTCGACAGGTACTTCCAGCCGCCGTCGGCGACGACGAAGACGACGTCGGCGGACTCCCCGGCCTTCTGTGCCTTCTTCGCGACGCCGATCGCCGCGTGGAGGGCGGCGCCGGTGGAGACGCCGGCGAAGATGCCCTCCTGCTCCAGGAGTTCGCGGGTGCGGGTGACGGCGTCCGCGGAGCCGACGGAGAACCGGGTCGTCAGCACGGAGGCGTCGTACAGCTCGGGGACGAAGCCCTCGTCGAGGTTGCGCAGGCCGTAGACCAGGTCGTCGTAGCGTGGTTCGGCGGCGACGATCTTCACGTCGGGCTTGTGTTCGCGCAGGTAGCGGCCGACGCCCATCAGCGTGCCCGTGGTGCCGAGGCCGGCCACGAAGTGGGTGATGGAGGGGAGGTCGGTGAGGATCTCGGGGCCGGTGCCGGCGTAGTGCGCGCCGGCGTTGTCGGGGTTGCCGTACTGGTACAGCATCACCCAGTCCGGGTGTTCGGCGGAGAGTTCCTTGGCGACGCGGACGGCGGTGTTGGAGCCGCCCGCGGCCGGGGAGGAGATGATCTGCGCGCCCCACATGCCGAGCAGGTCGCGGCGTTCCTGGGAGGTGTTCTCGGGCATCACGCAGACCATGCGGTAGCCCTTGAGCTTGGCGGCCATGGCGAGGGAGATGCCGGTGTTGCCGGAGGTCGGCTCCAGGATCGTGCAGCCGGGGGTGAGGCGGCCGTCCTTCTCCGCCTGCTCGATCATGAACAGGGCCGGGCGGTCCTTGATCGAGCCCGTGGGGTTGCGGTCCTCCAGCTTGGCCCAGATGCGGACGTCGGCGGACGGCGAGAGCCGCGGCAGACGCACCAGGGGGGTGTTGCCCACCGCGGCCAGCGGGGAGTCGTAACGCATCGGTGATCAGGCCATACCGCCGGCCACGGCCGGCAGGATCGTGATGCTGTCGCCGTCGGACAGCTTGGTGTCGATGCCGTCGAGGAAGCGGACGTCCTCGTCGTTGAGGTAGACGTTGACGAAGCGGCGCAGCTGCTCGCCGTCCACGATGCGGGCGTGGATGCCCGAGTGCCGGGTCTCGAGGTCGGCGAAGAGCTCGGCGAGGGTGTTCCCGGTGCCCTCCACCGCCTTCTGACCGTCGGTGTACTGGCGGAGGATGGTGGGGATGCGGACCTCGATGGCCATGGCTGAGGGCTCCTGTCGGAAGAGTCTGTCGTGGGTTCGTCAGGGCGCGCGTCGGCACGCGGCAGTGCACCGCGGCTCACGGCCTGCGGCGGCAGCGGAAGATCAACAGATGGCGCTGTTCAGCCTGCACAGGTCGACGTGGAGCCGCGCCACGAGCAGCGTGCCCGGCGCCTGTTCGCTCACGTCGAGAAGAACCATGGGGTCATCGTATCGATTCCCGGACCGCCCTTCGGAATGTGATCTCACCTTGCGGACACCTTCCTTCCGCGATACGAGATGACCTGCCGAATCGCGGGGTCAGTACGCCTCGACGACCTCGACCTCCTCCTCGGTGACCTCGCCGTCCAGGATGCGGAACGAGCGGAACTGGAACTCGCCGGCGCCGTCGGTGTCGGCGGTGGAGACCAGGACGTAGTGGGCGCCGGGTTCGTTGGCGTAGGAGATGTCGGTGCGGGACGGGTAGGCCTCGGTCGCCGTGTGGGAGTGGTAGATGACCACCGGCTCCTCGTCGTTGTCGTCCATCTCCCGGTACAGCTTCAGCAGGTCCTGGGAGTCGAACTCGTAGAAGGTGGGCGAGCGGGCCGCGTTCAGCATGGGGATGAAGCGCTCGGGGCGGCCGGCTCCCACCGGCCCCGCCACCACGCCGCACGCCTCGTCGGGGTGGTCCTCGCGCGCGTGGGCGACGATCTGGTCGTACAGGGCCTGGGTGATGGTCAGCATGGGGCTCAGGATAAGCAGACGGGCTGTTCCGTACCGAGGAGTGGTACGGAACAGCCCGTATGCCGGACGCCTTGAGCGGTGGCCGCGGGGTGCGCCACGAGTGCTCCCCCGCGACGCGGCGTCCGCGGTGAGGTCGGGCCCTAGCCGCCGACCTTCTCGAACTCGGCGTCGCCGCGCCGGGTGACGTCCGGGTTGCGGTTCTTGAGGACCGCCCAGCCGATGCCGAGGGCGACGGCCCAGCCGGCCATCACGTAGAGGCAGATCCTGGAGTCCGCGTCGTAGGCGATCAGGCCGGTGACGAAGAGCAGGAACGCGATGGCGATGTAGGAGCAGACCGAGCCGCCCGGCGCCGGGAAGGACGAGGCGGGCAGCCGGCCCGCGACGACCTGGCGGCGGTAGAGGACGTGGCTGATCAGGATCATCAGCCAGGTCCAGATGCCGGCCGCGGTGGCGACGGAGGTGACGTAGCCGAAGGCCTTCTCCGGGACGGTGTAGTTCAGGACGACGCCGATGCCCATGAAGACCACGGAGGTGGCGATGCCGAGCGCCGGGGTCTTGGTGGACGACAGCCGCTTGAAGACCCGCGGGGCCTCGCCGTTGTCGGCGAGGTTGCGCAGCATGCGGCCGGTGGAGTACATGCCGGAGTTGCAGGACGACAGGGCCGCGGTCAGCACGACGAAGTTGACGATGCCGGCGCCGGCCGGGATGCCGATGACCGCGAACGCCTTCACGAAGGGGCTGACCCCTTCGGAGAACTCGGTCCACTTCACCACGCACAGGATGACGGTGAGCGCGCCGACGTAGAACAGGGCGATGCGCCAGGGCAGGGTGTTGATCGCCTTGGGGAGGGTCTTCTCCGGGTTCTCCGACTCACCGGCCGTGACACCGACCAGTTCGACGGCGAGGTAGGCGAACATGACGCCCTGCAGAGTCATCAGGGACGAGCCGATGCCCTTGGGGAAGAAGCCGTCGAAGGCCCAGAGGTTGGAGACGGCGGCGGTGTCACCGGCCTGGCTGAAGCCGAGGGTGAGGACGCCGAGGCCGATCACGATCATGCCGATGATGGCGGTGACCTTGACCATGGAGAACCAGAACTCGATCTCGCCGAACAGCTTCACCGAGATCAGGTTGGCGCCGAACAGGATGATCAGGAAGACCAGCGCCGACGTCCATTGCGGGATGGCCGGGAACCAGTAGTTGATGTAGATCGCGGCGGCGGTCAGCTCGGCCATGCCGGTGACCACCCACATCAGCCAGTACGTCCAGCCGGTGAAGTAGCCGAAGAAGGGGCCGAGGAACTCGCGCGAGTACTCGGCGAAGGAACCCGAGACGGGACGGTAGAGCAGGAGCTCACCGAGCGCTCGCATGATGAAGAAGATGATCACGCCGGCGAGGGCGTACATGACGATCAGGCTGGGGCCCGCCTTGGCGATGTTCGCCCCGGCTCCCAGGAAGAGTCCGACGCCGATGGCGCCGCCGATCGCGATCATCTGGACCTGACGGCTGTTGAGCCCGCGCTCGTACCCCTCCTCGGGTACGGACTCCGTGTCGACCTGCGCTGAGGCCATGTGTGGTGCGCCTTTCTCCATGCCGACCCGGGCCGCTGTCGGCTCCGGATCGGGTCTCGATCCCCCCGGACTGATGGAGCTGAGCGGACTCGCGGAGCCCGCTCGTGCCTGGCCGGCGGTCACCGGCTCGGTGGCGCACCCGGCGGAACATACGGGTGGTGTACGCCGGGCGGTCGTGAAGATTTATCACGGCCGCCATCCTGATCACCCGGACGGTTTGTGGCGCGCTTCACAGAAAGAAGCAGACAAAAGGCACCTGAAGAGCCCATAGGCGGCAGGCTCTTTGACGCGATCGTTATCCGGATTTGAGGGCCCTCTGAGCGAACACGTCAGTGGACTTTTCCGGACATCAGGCCCGGATTCACGGCATGAGGGTCGAGACGAGCGTCTCCTGGAGTCCGCCGAGCCACAGGTAGGCCATCACCATCGGCTTGCGCGGGTCCTCGTCGGGGAGGTGGAAGAGGAGGTCGCTGTCTTCCTCGTCGCTGATCTCCAGACGGGAGCCGATCGCCAGCCGCAGGTCGTTGAGGGCGCCGAGCCACCGGCGGGACTCGTCCGGGGACAGCTTGAGCACCGCCCCGCCCTCACCGGCCGAGGTGAGCGCGTCCAGGGAGCGGATCACGGCGAGGGCGTTGTCGCGCTTGCCGGCCCGCAGGTCGTTCTCGGTGTAGCGGCGGAACTCGGCGGAGTGGGCACGCTGCTCCTCGGCCTCCTTGGCCTGCGGGGCGGCCCCCGGGTCGCCGTAGGCGTCCGGGAAGAGGCGGCGCAGCACGGGGTCGGAGGGCGGTTCGCTCGGGCCCTCGGCGAAGAGTTCGGCGAGCGGGTCGCCGGAGGTGTCCTCGGCGGGGCCGGGGCCGATGAGCTCCAGCAACTGCACGGCCAGGGACCGGATGATGGAGATCTCGACGTCGTCGAGGGCGACGGCCGCGCCGCCGCCGGGGAGCGGTTCGAAGTGTCCTGGCATGGAGGCGATTCGCTACTTCCGGTCCTGCGGGCGGGGTCGGGTCATGTCCGGCTCGGTCACTTCCGGTCCTGCTGGAGGGTGGCCCACAGTCCGTAGCCGTGCATGGCCTGGACGTCGCGTTCCATCTCCTCGCGGCTGCCGCTGGAGACGACCGCCCGGCCCTTGTGGTGGACGTCGAGCATGAGCTTGGTGGCCTTGTCCTTGGAGTAGCCGAAGTACGTCTGGAAGACGTACGTCACATAGCTCATGAGGTTGACCGGGTCGTTGTGGACGATCGTGACCCACGGGACGTCCGGCTCGGGTACGGCGAAGACCTCCTCCACCGACTCGGTGCGTTCGATCTCCAGGGGTGCGGGTGACGTCACAGAGCCCATGCTGCCACCGCAGGGGGGTGTTGGCACAAACCGGCCCGCTGGGACGGCCCGCCGTCCGGCACGCGGATCCCATTTCGTCAGAGTGACGAAATGGGGGTACCATCCCTGCCATGAACACAGCGGACCTTGGGCTGCCGGTGGACGTTCCCTCGACGGCACTCTTCACGGACCAGTACGAGCTGACGATGCTGCGCGCCGCGCTGAAGGCCGGTACGGCCGGGCGGCGCAGCGTGTTCGAGGTCTTCACCCGGCGGCTGCCCGACGGCCGCCGCTACGGCGTGGTGGCCGGCACCGGGCGGGTGCTGGACGCGGTGGAGAACTTCCGCTTCGACCCGGGCGTCCTCGGGTTCCTGCGGGAGAAGAACATCGTGGACGGTCGGACGCTGGACTGGCTGGCCGGTTACCGCTTCTCCGGTGACATCTGGGGCTATCCCGAGGGCGAGGTGTACTTCCCGGGCTCGCCGATCATGCGGGTCGAGGGCACCTTCGCGGAGTGCGTGCTGCTGGAGACGGTGATCCTGTCGATCCTCAACCACGACTCGGCGATCGCCGCCGCGGCCTCCCGGATGTCGTCCGCCGCCGGTGACCGGCCGCTGATCGAGATGGGCGCCCGGCGCACCCACGAGCTGGCCGCGGTGGCCGCCTCGCGGGCCGCCTACGTCGGCGGCTTCGCCTCCACCTCCGACCTGGCGGCCGGCTTCCGCTACAACATCCCGACCGTGGGCACCTCCGCCCACGCCTTCACCCTGCTCCACGACAGCGAGCGGGACGCCTTCCGGGCCCAGGTGGACTCCCTCGGCGGCGGTACGACGTTGCTCGTGGACACCTATGACGTGGCCGAGGCGGTCCGTACGGCCGTCGAGGTCGCCGGGCCGGAACTGGGCGCCGTGCGGATCGACTCCGGCGACCTGCTGCTGGTGGCGCACCGGGTGCGGCAGCAGCTGGACGAGCTGGGCGCCACCGGCACGAAGATCATCGTGACCTCGGACCTGGACGAGTACGCGATCGCCTCGCTGGCCGCGGCGCCCGTGGACGCGTACGGGGTGGGGACCCAGCTGGTGACCGGCTCCGGGCACCCGACGGCCTCCATGGTCTACAAGCTGGTCGCCCGTGCCGCGTCCGCCGACCCGAAGGCCCCGCTGGTGCCGGTGGCGAAGAAGTCCACCGGCGGCAAGACCTCCGTCGGCGGCCGCAAGTGGGCGGCGCGGCGGCTGGACGAGTACGGCGTCGCCGAGGCCGAGGTGGTCGGCACCGGACAGGTGCCCGCCGAGCTGGCCGACCGGCAGCTGCTGGTGCCGCTGGTCAAGGGCGGCGAGGTGATCGCCCGCGAGCCGCTGGACACGGTCCGCGACCGGCACGCGGCGGCCCGCGCGGGCCTGCCGTTGTCGGCTACGCAGCTCTCCCGTGGGGAACCCGTCCTTCCGACGGAGTACGCGCACGGGCCGTCGGGTAGCTGAAGCAGCGTGCCGCCCGTCGGGCGTGCCCCCGTGTACGCCGGACGGGGCTCCCCGTACGCCCGGGCGGGCTCCCCCGTACGCGGGCCGGGGCTTCCGCCCGCCCTGCCGTGCCCCTGTCCGCGCTGTCCCCGATTCAATAGGCTCGGAGGTTCACCGGCCGGGCCCGCCCCCATCCCGACCCCGACCCCTTAGTCGAAGGACACCGACCATGCGCCGCGCACTGATCGTCGTTGACGTGCAGAACGACTTCTGCGAGGGGGGCAGCCTCGCCGTGGCCGGCGGTGCCGACGTGGCCGCCGCCATCACCGAGCTGATCGGCCAGGCCCCGGCCGGCTACCGCCATGTGGTGGCCACCCGGGACCACCACATCGCCCCCGGCGGGCACTTCGCCGACAACCCCGACTACGTCCGCTCGTGGCCCGCGCACTGCGTCGCCGGGACCGAGGGCGTCGGCTTCCACCCGAACTTCGCCCCCGCGGTCACCTCCGGCGCGATCGACGCCGTCTTCGACAAGGGGGCGTACGCGGCGGCGTACAGCGGGTTCGAGGGGAGCGACGAGAACGGCACGCCCCTGGCCGAGTGGCTGCGGGCCCGGGAGATCGACGAGGTGGACGTGGTGGGCATCGCCACCGACCACTGTGTGCGGGCCACCGCGCTGGACGCCGCCCGTGAGGGCTTCCGCACCCAGGTGCTGCTCGACCTCACCGCCGGGGTGGCCCGGGAGACCACCGAGAGGGCGCTCGAGGAGCTGCGGGAAGCGGGGGTGGAGCTGTCGGGCAAGCCGCTCGTGCAGTGACCCGTGCCGCGGGGCGGCGGGGCCCGGTGCCGGCTCGCGGCGCCGTGCCGGTGCCGTCCCGAGGGGGCACGACTGCCCGCGACCGCCTCGCGCCCTAGGTTCGCGTGGGGGGTCGCAGCAGGGCTCTGATCGGGTGCCAGAGTTCCACCGTCAGGTCGGAGCCGGTCAGGACGCCGTGGTCGGGTGCCGTGCGCCATATGAGGCCGTCGGGGTGGTGCAGTACCGCGGTGATCTCGTCGGGGGTCGGCGGGGCGGCGTTGCCCCGCAGGTAGACCGACCGCAGCCCCAGATTGCGCAGCCTGGTCAGGGCGCGCGCCCGGTTCTGGGCGTGGACGAGGAAGCGGACGCCGGCCGGTGCGTCGGCGGCGGGACTGGGCAGGTTCAGTGCCACCACCACCGTGCCGTTCGGCAGCTTGCAGAAACCTCCTGCGGCCATGCGGTCATACCCCCGTGTCAGCCGGTGTCGTAACAGGTGTCAATAAGAGAGCCACAGGGGCACCTAAACACGGATCGGCGGTGACCCGCCAGGGGGTCACCGCCGATCATGTGTTGACCTGCGAAGATGCTATTTACCTGCCTGCGGGGCCGACCTCGAGCTCGATCGTCGAGCCGTCCTTGGCCTCCTTGAGGATCTTGATCTTCGTGTTGGTGTCAGTGATCTTGACACCGCCGGTCGGGTTCGACGCGTCGTAGTAGGTGCTGGTGCGGTCGTTGAAGACCGACACGCCCTTCGACGACGGGATCCACGTCGCCGCGTCCGCCTTGTGCAGCGTCATGCCGTCGGTGCGGTACAGGCTGAACGGCGAGTCGTAGGCCTGGACGCGGTTGCGCATCAGCGTGCCGTCGGACCACTTCAGCGCGGTCGGGTGGGAGTCGACCGGCAGGACCAGACCGGTGCCCGGGTGCTGGCTGGTGTTGTTGTCCGCCTGGGAGGTGTCCCACTTCCAGATCAGCAGACCGTTCTGGTAGGCGTAGTGCTCCACCCAGTCCGGACGGCTGTTCGCGAAACCGAAGTTGTACGGGCCCGTCTTCAGCGTCTTGTCGTACGACACGTACTGCCGGTTCTCGGCGATGTAGTACTGCGCGTAGTCCTTGGTGAAGGACGCGCCGACGCGGGAGAAGCCGGTGGCCGTCCAGGCGGCGTCGGCGCTCTCGGCGTTGTCGGAGAAGAGCGGCGCGCCGTCCGCCGTCACCGTGATCCCGTCGGCCGTGAAGCCCTTGAGGGCCACGCCGCCGTCGGTCTGGTAGCGGAAGCGGAGGTCGACCTTCTGGCCGGCGTAGGCGTCGAGGGAGTACGCGAACTTCTCGTACCCGTCGATCGTGCCGTGCAGGGCCGGCTTGTCGGCGGCGTCGCGGGGGATCGGCTGCCCGTCCACCGTGCCGTCGACGGCGGTCCAGTTGGCGCCGCCATCGGTCGACACCTCGGTGTAGAGGTAGTCGTAGTCGGCCTCGATGTCGTACCAGCCGTCGAAGGTCAGCTCGGCCTTCGCCTTGCCGGTGAGGTCCACCGAACGGGTCAGCGTGTTCTTGAGGTTGTCACCGCTGCCGCTCCACCACTGGGTGCTGCCCTCGGCCGGCGGGACGATCTCGGTGGTGACGGCCTTCTTCGGCAGCGTCACGACCAGCGCCTGCTTGTGCTTGGTGTTGTACTCGGCGACGCCCAGCTTGTGCCAGGAGTCGACGCCCGCCTTGGCCGTGTCGTAATTGAGCCAGCCGAGCTGGAGCTTGTCCCAGGCGGTCATGTCGCCGGGCAGGTCACCGATCTCGTTCCTGCCGGTGCCGAGCCAGGAACCGGAGGACATCAGCGTCCAGAAGCCGGTGGAGTTCTCGCCGCCGGCGGTGTCGTAGTGGTCCGGCAGACCGAGGTCGTGGCCGTACTCGTGGGCGAAGACGCCGAGTCCGCCGTTCTCCGGCTGGACGGTGTAGTCGCCGACCCAGATGCCGGTGGAGCCGATCTGCGTACCACCGAGCTTGTTCTGCTCGGGGCCGGTGGCGCCGGCGTCGGTGCCGAAGGCGTACCAGCGGTGGGCCCAGATCGCGTCCTCGCCCTGGGCGCCGCCGCCCGCGGACTCGTCCTCGCCGGCGTGCACGATCTGGAAGTGGTCGATGTAGCCGTCGGGCTCGTTGAAGTCGCCGTCGCCGTCGAAGTCGTAGCGGTCCCACTCGTCGAACCGGGCCGCGTCCGCCTTGATCTGGGCGTCGGTCCTCCCCGCTGCCTTCTGTTGGGAGACCCACGCGTTCAGGCCGTCGCTGACCACGTTCCACACGCTGGGGCAGTTGGTGGCGCCGCAGGCGTTGTTGCCGTAACGGGCCTCGTTGTAGGGGACCTTGACCCAGTCGGAGACCTCGCCCTCGACCGAGTAGCGGCCGGAGGACTGCTTCTCGTAGTACGTCTTGACCGAGTCGGCGCCCTTGCCGGAGCCGAAGTACAGGTCCTCGAAGTGCTGCTGGTCGTAGTCCTCCTGCCAGGCCGTGGAATTGTCCTTCTCACGGTCCGGCTCGGCTATCTGGTTGTGCAGCGGGCCGGGGGTGCCGCCGTAACGGCTGTCGATCTGGTCCCCGAACTCGACCAGGATCGTGAAAATCTTGTCGGTCTTCTCGCGGCCGAGCTCGACGTACTTGCTGTCGCCCTTCTTGCTCTTGAGCTGGACGACCTTCGAACCGTCGCGGTTCTTGACCGAGGTCTTACCGGAGATGACCTGGTTGAGGGCTTCCTCGCGCTGGGCCTCCTGCGTCTTGGTGAGCGGGCCCTCGAGGTCGTGATCGACGTGGTGGTGGTCCGCCGGGTCGTGCCGGTCCACGGCGCCGGGACGATCGGCCTTGTCAGCCGTGTCGGCCTGGGCCACGGTGAACGCAGAGCAGGTGGCGGTGACCGCCGCGAAGGCCACGCCTATCGCGGCCGCTCTGAACGTCCAGGGTCTACTGGTCACTTGAGATCCCCTCCCGCGTGCGTACGCGCGGACAAGGGAGGTTCCGGTAATGGAAGGATCCCGCGCGTACCTGATCAACGCGTGTAGTCAAGTGACGACATTTGACTAGAGGTTCGCCAGAAAAAACAGCCCTTGACTTGGACTGTTCAACTGCACTATGCGGAGTCGGCGTTCGCTTACCGGACACATCCGTGCGAACCCGGGCGGGCGCGTACAACCGTCCACGTGGTGGACGCCATGACTCCGTGCGCCCCCTGTGCACCGGCCCTGTCGGTTAGGTCACGCTTACCGTCCGTTCCGCTCGGGCACGCTCGCGATTAGAGTCGCTTGGTGGAACGCCCTTGAGCCGGTGGAAAGCCAGGCCGACAGCCCCCGACTTCCGAGGACACGATGGCCATGCCCCGTCCGACTGTCGCTCAGCTCGTTTACGGTTCGTGCACCGTGATCTTGTCGACTCTCGCCATGCTGCTGCTGTCCGGCACAAGTTCGGGCGTCGGTGTCACGGTCGTCGCCCTCGCGGCGCTCGCCCTGGGACTGCTGGTGGCCATGGCGGTCCCGGTCACCGGGTCCAGGCGGCCCGTCGCGGTGGAACGGCCCACGCCCCCGGAGCCCGTACGAGCCACCCTTCCCGCCCCGGCCCGCGAGCCGGTGCGGGAGCGGGCGGCGTCCTGACACCCGGCCGGTCCCCCCGGTTCCGCGTCACCTGGTGCTGACCACCACGGTCTTGGCCGCCTTGTCGTGCAGGCCCTGCTTGTAGGGCCGGTCGAAGAAGCTCCAGCCACCCGCGATCGCGGTCCACACGCAGGCGCAGCAGAACGCGAAGGGCAGCCACAGCACGGCGGCGCGGATCAGCGCGGTCTGCATGGCGGGGTTCGCGCCGTTGCCGAGGTTGGCCACCCGCATGCCCAGCCACTTCTTGCCCAGGGTCTGGCCGGAGCGGACGGTCATCAAGGTGTCGTAGGCGATGTAGAGCACGGCGGCGATGACGGACTGCCCGAAGGAGTTGCCGACGTTGATCCGGTCGCCGTCGACGTCGTACTCGCTGACCCCGAACGGCCAGGTGAGCAGCCAGACGACGATGCCGACGAGGATCATGTCGATGATGCGGGCGAGCGTGCGCCGGCCGCTGTCGGCGAGCGGGGGCATGCCGGCGCGGGGATCGGTGGGGCCGGGGGTGCCTCCGTAGGGACCGCCGCCGCCGGCGCCGTAGGGGCCGCCGGGGGTGTCGTACGGAGAGCCGGACCCCGGTGCTCCGGGGCCGCCCTGCGGCGGGTGCTTCTTGAACGGGTCGTCGTCCGGCGGCTGCTGACCGGAGCCGGGGGGCGGGTCGGTGGTCATGTCCCCGAGTCGATCGCGAACCCTCCGGCCCCGCATCCGGCGAGCGGCCGTCCGGAGTACCGGTCGTACGGGTGGTACGTACGGGTGCTGCTCCGGGTCAGCCGGCGGCGACGAAGGTGTGCGCCGCCTTGTCGTGCCAGCACTGGCGCCAGGGCTTGTCGAACAGGCACCACAGGACGCCGACGACCCCGACGACGAGCAGCCCGGGGATGCTGTAGACCAGCCAGCGGCGCAGGGCCGGGCCGAACTCCGGCGCCTCGTGGCCCTCGATGTCCCGCACCTCCAGGCCCAGCAGCTTCTTGCCCAGGGTGCGGCCCCACTTGACGGTGGGCAGCACCTCGTAGAGGACGCCGGCGAGGAGGAGGACGGCGAGGACGATGCCGAGGTGGACCGAGGTGGTGCCGTCGAGCAGCCAGACCGTGACGGTCTCCCCGGACAGCTTGGCCGCGTCGATCTTCGCCTCGATGTGGTCCATCGCCTTGATGCCCAGCGGTACACCCGCCACGGCGGTGACGGCGCCCAGGACGACGGTGTCCAGCAGCCGGGCGGCCAGCCGCTTCCCGAGCGCGGCGGGGCGGGCCTCGGCCTGTCGCCGGGCGGCGGCCTGGAACACGTCCTCGACCGGCGGCTTCCACGGCACGACCGGCGGCTCGCCACCGTCGGCGAGCCGGTGCACCTGCTGCGCCCAGGAGGACTGGCCACCGCCGGGACCGCTCGTCAGGGGCGCGGCGGGGGGAACCACGGGAGCGGCAGCGGCGGGTCGGGCCGGGCCGGTCGTCTGCGGGGGCACGGCCGGGGCGGCCTGCTGCGGCCCGGACGGCGCCGTGGCCGCTGCGGCGGCACGATCGGCGGCGGCCTTCCCCGCCCCGAACCCGGGCCGGCCGGAGGCGGAGTCCTGGCCCGCGCCCTGCTCCCGGCTGCGCGGGGTGACGGCGCGGAAGGTCATGGTGCCCTCGTCGGCGGGGGCTCCGCCGGAGGCGTCGGGCGCGTGCCGGGGCTCGGTCGTCGGCCGGCGGAACATGAAGGTGTCGCCCGCATCGGCCGCGGCCGGGGCGTCCGTACCCGCGGACCCGGTCTCCGGTGCGGACGGCGCGGACCGCGCCGACGCGTGCGGCACCCTCGGGTCGGCCCCCCAGGAGACCTTGCGGTCCTGTTCTCCGCCGAAGCCGGACTGGCGGGAGCGGTCGGCGCCCCAGGCCGAGGCCGGTTCGGGCCGGCTGCCGTGCTGCGACTCGGCCGACGACGGGGCCGCGGAGGCCGACGGGGACGACGGGGACGACGGGGACGACGGGGCCGGGGAGGGTGCGTCGGCCGGGTCCTCGTCGAAGAAGTGCGGGCCGGTCTCCTCCACGGACGGCCGGGCCGGGCCCACGCCGGGCGGCGGCGCGAGCGACTCGCCCTCCTTGGGCGCCGGACGGCTCGTGCCCGGTACCCAGGAGGCACCGTTCCAGTACCGGACATATCCAGGAATGGACGGGTCCGGGTAATACCCTTCGCGGGGCGTGTCGTCGCCGGGGGCCGGGGTTGGGGCGCTCATGTCCGTCGTCCCGTATCTGCTCGAGGGGTGGGTCGGGGGGCTCCACATCTATCAGACGAGCGGGGACCTGACCGCCCGTCCGACCGGACCCCACTCCTTTCGGGCACCTTATGTTCAGAAGAGCTTGCCCGGGTTCAGAAGGTCCAGCGGATCGAAGGCCTGTTTGACGGCGCGCTGCATCTCCAGCCCCACCGGGCCGAGCTCGCGCGCCAGCCACTCCTTCTTCAGCACGCCCACGCCGTGCTCACCGGTGATGGTGCCGCCGAGCTCCAGGCCGAGCGCCATGATCTCGTCGAAGGACTCGCGGGCCCGCCGGGACTCCTCGGGGTCCTGCGCGTCGAAGCAGACCGTCGGGTGGGTGTTGCCGTCGCCCGCGTGGGCGACGACGCCGATGGTGAGCCGGTACTTCTCGGAGATCCGCTCGACGCCGTCGATGAGCTCGCCGAGCCGGGAGCGGGGCACGCACACGTCGTCGATCATCGTGGTGCCCTTGACCGCTTCGAGCGCGACCAGGGCCATCCGTCGTGCCTGGAGCAGCAGTTCGGACTCGGCGGCGTCCTCGGCCGGCACGACCCGGGTGGCGCCGGCGGCCTCGCACAGCGCGCCGACGGCGGCGAGGTCGGCGGCGGGGTCGGTGGTGTCGAAGGCGGCGAGCAGCAGCGCCTCGGTGGACTCCGGCAGGCCCATGCGGGCCATGTCGTTGACGGCCTTGACCGTCGTACGGTCCATGAGTTCCAGGAGGGAGGGGACGTGGCCGCCGGCCATGACGCGGCAGACGGCGTCGCAGGCGGCGGCGCCGGAGGCGAACTCCGCGGCCAGCACCAGCTGCTCGGGCGGCTTGGGCCTGAGGGCGAGGACGGCGCGGACGACGATGCCGAGGGAGCCCTCGGAGCCGACGAACAGCCGGGTCAGGTCGTATCCGGCGACGCCCTTGGCGGTGCGGCGGCCGGTGGACATCAGGCGGCCGTCGGCGAGGACGACGTCCAGTCCGAGGACGTACTCGGCCGTCACCCCGTACTTCACGCAGCACAGCCCGCCCGACGCGGTGCCGATGTTGCCGCCGATGGTGCACATCTCCCAGCTGGAGGGGTCGGGCGGGTAGGAGAGGCCGTGTTCGCCGACGGCTCGGGAGAGGGTGGCGTTGATGACGCCGGGTTCGACGACGGCGATCCGGTCGACCGGGCTGATCTCCAGGATGCGGTCCATCTTGGTCAGGGAGAGCACGATGCAGCCGTCGGTGGCGTTCGCGGCACCGGACAGGCCGGTGCGGGCGCCCTGGGGGACGACGGGGACACGGAGCTCGGTGGCGGTGCGCATGACGTGCTGGACCTGTTCGACCGTGCGCGGCAGGACGACCACCGCGGGGCGGCCGGCCGGGCAGAAGCTCGCCATGTCGTTGGCGTAGGAGGCCGTGATGTCGGGGTCGGTCAGGACCGCCTCGGCGGGCAGGCCACCGAGCAGCCGGTCGACGAGAGGGCCGGCCGCCACCGTGTCTTCATCGCGTCGCGCTTCGATACGGCTCATGATCACAGAGTGGCACCCGGGGCCATCGGTGTGAACCCCACGTAGGCAGCCGCCTCACCCCGGAGTGTGATCATCGTACGGACGTGGGGTGTGACGCACAGTGTGCGCCATGGACGACAAGCCATGTGGGCCCCGGAAGCGGGTGAGGCACCGGACGCTGCTCGCCTCGGTCGCCGGATGCGCGGTGCTGGGCGGGGTGCTGGTGCTGCTGCCCTGGGGGCAGGAGGAGCCGCCCGCGCCGGATCCGGCGGCGCGGGCGCTGGCGGCCGTCACCAGCGGGGTGCCGGCCGCGCTGCCCGATCTGGAGGCGCTGGTCGAGGAGCGCGAGCGGCATCTGACGAAGCACCCGAGGGACGCCCGGGCCTGGGCGGTGCTCGGCTCGGCCCGGGTGGAGCAGGGGCTGCGGCTGGCGGACCCGGCGTACTGGTCGCGGGCGGAGAAGGCGCTGCGCACCTCGCTGAAGGTGCGGCCCGAGGGCAACGCCCCGGCGCTGCGGGGGCTGGCGGTGCTGGCGAACGCCCGCCGGGACTTCGCCGAGGCCCGCACCTGGGGCGAGGCGGCGCGGAAGCTGGAACCGAAGCGGTGGACGACGTATCCGCCGCTGATCGAGGCGGCCACGGGGCTCGGTGACCACGAGGAGACGGCGAAGCTGCTGGAACGGCTGACCGGGCTGCGTGACGGGCCGGCCGTGATGGCGCGGGCGGCGGCCGTGTACCGGGACCGGGGCTGGCGGGAGGACGCGGCGGCCAAGCTGGCCGACGCGGTGTCCGCCACCGGGGAGCCGGCCGAGCGGGCGGCGTATCTGGAGCGGGCCGGGCAGCTCGCCTGGGAGCGCGGCGACCGCGAGGACGCGCTGCGGCACTTCGAGGAGGCGGTGCGGATCGACCCCGACCAGCGGGCGGCGCAGGCCGGTCAGGGCAGGGCGCTGGCGGCGCTGGGCCGGATGACGGAGGCGCTGGGCGTGTACCGGGTGGCGCTGGCCAAGCAGCCCCGGCCCGAGTACGCGCTGGAGCTGGGCGAGCTGTACGAGTCGCTGGGGCTGCGGCAGGCCGCCGGGGTGCAGTACGGCCTGCTGCGGGATCGGGTACGGCTGGCCGCCGCGCACGGGGCCGACGAGGAGCTGGTGCTCGGCCGCTTCGAGGCGGACCACGGGGACGCGCGGGCGGCGGTGCGGCGGCTGCGGGCGGAGTGGAAGCGGCAGCCGTCGACGGGGGTGGCGGACGCGTTGGGGTGGGCGTTGCACCGGGTGGGGCGGTCGGAGGAGGCGCTGCGGTTCGCGGTACGGGCGACGGAGGGGACGCGGGGCGGTGGGGTGCGGAGCGCGCTGTACGTGTTCCACCGGGGGATGATCGAGAAGGAGGTGGAGCGGTACGGGGCGGCGCGGCGGCATCTGCGGGAGGCGTTGCAGATCAATCCGTACTTCTGTCCGCTGCGGGTGCCGCGGGCGAAGGCGGCGCTGGCCCGCCTGGGGGAACCGTCCGTCCAGGCGGGGCCGGGGTCTTCCTGAGGCTCGGCGCGTGTCCGGGGTGTCCCGCGTGTGACGCCGGGGGGTCTGTTACGCGGCCCGACGCCCGCGGGGTGCCGTCGCGCCCGCCCGTGCCGCGCCGGCGGCACGACGGCCCGCCGTGACGGTGGCGCGGCTGCCCCCGGTGGGCGCGGCACGGCTGTCGTCGCGGGCGCGGCACGGCTGTCGCGGTCGCGGGTGTTACAGGTTGCCGCGCTTGGCCTGTTCGCGCTCGATGGCCTCGAAGAGCGCCTTGAAGTTGCCCTTGCCGAAGCCCATCGAGCCGTGACGTTCGATGAGCTCGAAGAAGACGGTCGGGCGGTCCTGGACCGGCTTGGTGAAGATCTGCAGCAGATAGCCGTCCTCGTCGCGGTCGACGAGGATCTTCAGCTCGCGCAGCGTCTCGACCGGCACCCGGGTCTCACCGGCCCACTCGCCGAGCGTGTCGTAGTACGAGTCGGGGGTGTCCAGGAACTGCACACCGGACGCGCGCATCTGGCGGACCGTCTGCACGATGTCGTTGGTGTTGAGCGCGATGTGCTGGACGCCGGCGCCGCCGTAGAACTCCAGGTACTCGTCGATCTGGGACTTCTTCTTGGCGATGGCGGGCTCGTTGATCGGGAACTTGACCTTCAGCGTCCCGTCCGCCACCACCTTCGACATCAGCGCGCTGTACTCGGTGGCGATGTCGTCGCCCACGAACTCCTTCATGTTCGTGAAGCCCATGACCTTGTTGTAGAACGCGACCCACTCGTTCATCCGGCCGAGCTCGACGTTGCCGACGCAGTGGTCGACGGCCTGGAAGGTGCGCTGGGCCGGCGGTTCGACGATCGGGTCGGCGGCCACGTAGCCGGGCAGGTAGGGACCGTCGTAGCCGGTGCGCTCGACCAGGGTGTGACGGGTCTTGCCGTAGGTGGCGATCGCGGCCAGGACGACGGTGCCGTGCTCGTCCTTCAGCTCGTACGGCTCGGCGACCGAGCGGGCACCGTGCTCGATGGCGTAGGCGTACGCGGCACGCGCGTCCGGGACCTCGATGGCGAGGTCGACGACGCCGTCGCCGTGCGCGGCCACGTGCTCGGTGAGGAAGGTGCCCCACGCGGTGGCCGGCTTGATCACCGAGGTGAAGACGAAACGGGCGGAGCCGTTCTCCAGGACGTAGCTCGCGGTCTCGCGGCTGCCGTTCTCCGGTCCGGAGTAGGCGACCAGCTTCATGCCGAAGGCGGTGGAGTAGTAGTGCGCCGCCTGCTTGGCGTTGCCCACGGCGAAGACGACCGCGTCCATTCCCTTGACCGGGAAGGGGTCGGCCTGCCGGGCGGTCGATGCGGGAGTGTGGTGTGTGGTCTGCGTCATAGTTGCAGGGTGGGCCAGCCCTGCAAGGTGCGCAATAGTTCGCCTGATCACTGGGCAACATGTGCAGGCGTACGCCCGTACAGGCGGGCTTTGTGTACAGGATGACCATCGGGGAGGCCGACATGGCGATCGATCATCTGGACGGGCGGATCATCCTGCTGCTCGCGCGGGAGCCGAGGATCGGGGTGCTGGAGATGTCCCGGCGGCTCGGGGTGGCGCGCGGCACCGCGCAGGCCCGGCTGGACCGGCTTCAGTCGAACGGAGTCATCCGCGGATTCGGTCCCCAGGTGGATCCGGCGGCCCTCGGCTACCCGGTCACGGCGTTCGCCACGCTGCAGATCCGGCAGGGTCAAGGAGCCGACGTACGGGCCCACTTGGCGACCGTGCCGGAGGTACTGGAGCTGCACACCACCACCGGCACCGGGGACATGCTGTGCCGGCTGGTGGCGCGCTCCAACGCCGATCTCCAGCGGGTGATCGACCGCGTCGTCGGTTTTGATGGCATCGTCCGGGCCTCCACGGCGATCGTCATGGAGAACCCCGTTCCGCTGCGGATCATCCCGCTGGTGGAGCAGGCGTCGCTCGGCGAGTGACCCGACCTGGCCGAGCTGGGGTGAGCTGATGTGAACTTCTGGGAGTACCTGGGCAACCGCCATCAGCAGCTGCTCACCGACGCGTTCCAGCACGCCAGCGTCGTCTTCCAGTGCATGGTGGTGGCGACCGTGCTGGGCGTGCTGATCGGGGTGGCCACCTACCGCAGCGAGTGGGCGGGCAACCTCGCCACCCTCACCACCGCGACCCTGCTGACCATTCCGGCGCTGGCCATGATCGGTCTGCTGATCCCGATCGTGGGCCTCGGGGTGCCGCCGACGGTGATCGCGCTGACGCTGTACGGGCTGCTGCCGATCGTACGGAACGCGATCGTGGGGCTGCGCGGGGTCGATCCGTCGCTGGTGGACGCGGCCAAGGGGATCGGCATGTCGCCCGTGGCCCGGCTGGCACGGGTGGAGCTGCCGCTCGCCTGGCCGCCGATCCTGACCGGCATCCGGGTCTCCACGCAGATGCTGATGGGCATCGCCGCCATCGCCGCCTTCGCCTCCGGCCCCGGCCTCGGCAACCTGATCTTCCGTGGGATCGCCTCGCTGGGCAGCAAGAACGCGCTCAACCAGGTCCTCGCGGGCACCCTCGGGATCATCGTCCTGGCCCTGTTGTTCGACGCCGCGTACGTCCTGATCGGGCGGCTGACCATTCCCAGGGGGATTCGTGGCTGACACACCGGGGAGCCCGCAGACACCACAGACACCACTGACGCCGCAGACCTCCGAGACGACGTCCCGGTCGGTCGGGGCGGCCATCGAGCTGGAGGGCCTGACCAAGCGGTATCCGGGCGGTGCGCTGCCGGCCGTCGACAACGTCAGCATGGACATCCGGGCGGGCGAGACGGTGATCCTCGTCGGCCCGTCGGGCTGCGGTAAGTCCACCACGCTGAAGATGATCAACCGGCTGATCGAGCCGACGGGCGGCCGGATCCGCATCGGCGGCGAGGACGTCACCCACATGGACCCGGTGCGGCTGCGCCGCACGATCGGCTACGCGATCCAGGCCAGCGGACTGTTCCCGCACATGACCGTGGCGCAGAACATCGCGCTGGTGCCGAAGATGCTGCGCTGGCCGGCGGCCCGTGTGCGGGCCCGGGTGGAGGAGATGCTGGACCTGGTCGGACTGGATCCCGGCGAGTTCCACGGCCGCTATCCGCGTCAGCTGTCCGGTGGCCAGCAGCAGCGGGTGGGCGTGGCGCGGGCGCTCGCGGCGGATCCGCCGGTGCTGTTGATGGACGAGCCGTTCGGCGCGGTCGACCCGATCACCCGGGACCACCTCCAGGACGAGCTGATCCGTCTCCAGCGCGAGCTGCACAAGACGATCGTCTTCGTCACCCACGACTTCGACGAGGCGATCAAGATCGGCGACCGGATCGCGGTGCTGCGCGAGCGCTCCCACATCGCCCAGTTCGACACCCCGGAGGCGATCCTCACCAACCCCGCCGACGACTTCGTGTCGGGCTTCGTGGGCGCCGGGGCGGCACTGAAGCGGCTCAACCTCACCCGGGTGCGGGACGTGGAGATCACCGACTACCCGACGGTGACCGTCGACGACCCGCTCCAGCACATCTTCAACCGGCTCCGTTCCAGCGGCACCAACGAGATCCTGCTCCTCGACAAGCAGGGCCGCCCCTACAAGTGGCTGCGGCGCGGCGACATGATGCGCGCCAAGGGCTCGCTGGCCCGCGCGGGCACGCTGGTCCACGACACGGTGACCCGGGACGCGACACTGCGGGACGCGCTGGAGGCGGTGCTCACCGACAACACGGGCCGGGTCGCGGTCACCGGGCGGCGCGGCGCGTACGAGGGCGTCGTCGACGTGGAGACGCTGATGAACTCCGTGCACGAACTGCTGGAGGCCGACCGGCTGGAGGCGCGGGAGGCCCAGCACGGGCTGGAGGAGCAGCGGGCCGCGCAGACGCACGCCGAGCAGGAGGGCTTCGGAGGCGCCGGAGGCCTCGGAGGGGAGGCGAAGGCGTGAGGACCTCTTCCGGCCGGCGGCCCGACGGCGAGCACGAGGTGAAGGGGCACGCGTTCCGGGACGAGGGCGCGGACCCCGACGGGAGGGACGCCGCTCCCCCGCCGCCGCCGTCGGGGCCGCCCCGGGTGACCTGGCAGAAGCTGACGTTCCTGCCGACGGTGCTGATCGCCGTACTGCTCGCGACCTGGCTGTGGTTCGAGCAGGCCGACCTGGACGCGCTGACCCGGAACGCCCTGTCGGACGGCCAGGTGTCCAAGGCGCTGTGGCAGCACATCCAGCTCACCGCCATCTCGACGTTCTTCGTGCTGATCATCGCGATCCCGCTGGGCATCCTGCTGACCCGGGGCATGTTCCGCAGGGCCATGCCGGCCGCGATGGTGTTCGCCAACATGGGGCAGGCCACCCCGGCGATCGGTCTGCTGGCGCTGCTGGTGATCTGGCTGGGCATCGGCCGCAGGGCCGCCCTGATCGGCATCATCGCCTACGCCGTCCTGCCGGTGCTGGCCAACACCATCGCCGGCCTGAAGGCCAACGACCCGATGCTGCTGGAGGCGGCGCGCGGCATCGGCATGTCCCCGCTGGGCGTGCTGACCCGGGTGGAGCTGCCGCTGGCCGTCCCGCTCATCCTCGCCGGTGTGCGCACCGCGCTCGTGCTGAACGTCGGCACGGCGACCCTGGCGACCTTCGGCGGTGGCGGCGGGCTCGGCGTCCTGATCACCACCGGGATCACCAGCCAGCGCATGCCGGTGCTGGTGGTGGGCTCCATCCTGACCGTCGCCCTCGCGCTGCTGGTGGACTGGCTGGCCTCGCTGGCGGAACTGCTGATGCGGCCGCGCGGCCTGGAGGCGGGCCCATGAGACGTCCGGGACGGCGTATGTGTCCGCTCCTCGCCGCGGCCCTGCTGGTGGCGGCCTCCGGCTGCGGACTGACCAGCGGCTCCCCCATGGTCGACGACGTGGAGCCGGGCTCGATCGGCAAGGGCAAGCCCCTGGAGGGCGCGAAGCTCACCGTCACGTCCAAGGAGTTCACCGAGCAGCTCATCCTCGGCGCGATCATGGGCATCGCCTTCGAGGCGGCCGGCGCGGACGTCGTCGACCGGACCGGCATCCAGGGGTCCGTCGGCTCCCGGGAGGCGGTCGTCAAGGGCGAGGCGGACGCCGGGTTCGAGTACACGGGCACGGCCTGGATCACGTACCAGGGCAACAGCGAGCCGATCACCGATCCGCGCGAGCAGTGGGAGGCGGTGCGCGAGGCGGACGCGAAGAACGGGGTGATCTGGCTGGAGCCGTCGGCCCTGAACAACACCTACGCCCTCGCCATGAACCAGGCGAACTACGAGAAGTACCGCACGCGGACCCTCTCCGACGTGGCGGCGCTGGCGAAGTCCGACCCGGGTGCGGTGACGCTGTGCGTGGAGGGCGAGTTCGCCAACCGCGCGGACGGACTGCCGGGCATGGAGAAGGCGTACGGCATGAACCTCCCGGCGCGCAACGTCACGCAGATGGACACCGGCATCATCTACACCCAGGCGGCGAAGGGCGCCTGCACCTACGGCGAGGTCTTCACCACCGACGGGCGCATCAAGTCCATGAACCTGGTGGTGATGGAGGACGACAGGAAGTTCTTCCCCAACTACAACGCGGCGCCCACGGTCAACGCCGACACCTTCGAGGAGTGGCCGGCCATCGCCGACGTCCTCGACCCGGTCACGGCGAAGCTGAACAACGAGGTGGCGCAGGACCTCAACGCCAGGGTGGACGTCGACGGGGAGGACCCGCACGAGGTGGCACTGGACTGGATGGTGGAGGAAGGGTTCGTCAAGGAGCGGTAGCCGCCGGGGCCTGTCCGACCGTTCCCGCCGTCGCACGCGGACGACGATGGCCGGACAGCTCAGCAGCTGGGAACCTTGCCGGTGCCCTTCTCCAGGGACACCAGCGCGTCGACGGCGCCCTCGAGGGTGGTGACCGGGATCAGCCGCAGTCCCTCGGGGAGTTCCACCCGGGCGTCGGAGCACTCGGCCTCGGGGACGAGGAAGACGGTGGCGCCGTCCCGCTCGGCCGCCTGCGTCTTCAGGGGGACGCCGCCGACCGCTCCGACGGTGCCGTCCGCGGCGATCGTGCCCGTACCGGCGACGACCCGGCCGCCGGTGAGGTCGCCGCCGTCGCCGTCGCCGTCCAGTTTGTCGACGATGCCGAGGGAGAACAGCAGTCCGGCGCTGGGGCCGCCGACGTCGGCGAGCTCCAGATCGACCTCGATGTCCTCGTCCTCGCGCTTCAGATATCCGAGCGCGGCCCGGGTCGCCTCGTCCTGGGACTCCTTCATCTGCTTCCGGTTGTACCGCTCGATCTCCCGGACGGTGTCGCCGCTGGGGTAGACCGATTCGCGGGGCATGACCGCCTGGTCGGTGCGGAACCAGCTGTCGATCACGTCCGCGAGACCGACGCGGGTGTCCGGGGAGGTCGCCTCGATGGTGGTCATCCGCAGCTGCCCGCTGGTCTCCCGCACGGGAGCCCCGGAGATCGTGATGACCTGCGCCCCCTTGTTCTCCCCGAGCACATCGGCCGTCAACCCGGGCTGCGCCACGGAAAACGGCAGCGGCGCGAACACGGCCGTGGCCAGCAGGGCGACGGCGGGAGCGGCGCAGACGGCGAGGACTTGGGGACGCGTGAGGCGAGAGAGCACGGGGTCAATCTAACGCGACTCGGCTGCGGGCAGCCGTGCCGCAGGGGCCCACCGACGCGCCCGCGGGCGGTCGTGCCTCCCGCAGGGGTTGAAACGGCCCGCACCCCTGGGGCGGCACGGGTGGGCGGTGGGGGTACGACCTCCGCCCGAGCGGAGACGAGAGCGGGGAGGCACCCGGCGAACGCCGGCGGCGGAACCCGCCCCCGGCCCACCGCGGCTCAGCGCAACGCCTCCGCGACCTCCCGCGCCGCGTCCAGCACCCTCGTACCGACCCGCTCCGGGACGACGTCCGCCAGCATGACGACACCCACGCTGCCCTCCACCCCCGTGACCCCCAGCAGCGGCGCGGCCGCCCCGCACGCCCCGGCCTCCAGCTCCCCGTGCGTCAGCGTGTACCCGGGATCATCCGCGGCCTGCTGCCGAGCGGCGAGAATCGCCTTCCCCGCGGCCCCCCGGTCCAGCGGATGCCGGAACCCCGCCCGGTACGCGACGTGATAGTCCGTCCACGACGGCTCCACCACGGCCACGGCCAGCGCCTCCGCCCCGTCCACCAACGTCAGATGCGCGGTGGCACCGATGTCCTCCGCCAGCGACCGCAACGCCGGCATCGCCGCCTCGCGTACCAGCGGATGCACCTGTCGGCCCAGCCTCAGCACGCCGAGCCCGACCCGGGCCCGTCCGCCCAGATCACGGCGTACCAGGGCGTGCTGCTCCAGTGTGGCGAGCAACCGGTATACGACGGTCCGGTTCACGCCCAGTTTGTGGGAAAGCTCGGTGACGGTCAGCCCATGGTCCGTGTCGGCCAGCAGCTTGAGGACACGCAGTCCCCTGTCGAGCGTCTGAGAGGTCTCCGCGGTCACGACGCCCACTCCTTAGTGGTGAGGTCGGCGGCCCCCTCGCGGCAGATGCGTCACCGAGTCCCGTCGGTCACGCGCTTCAGAGGCCGCCGATCGGCCGGCGGCCCGGCGGTGTCCCGGGCACAGTCGCTTCACGGCTGCGCTCCGCGGCGGCGCTGCCACGGGGCGTGTGCGTAGCGGGGACAGTAGCGAGCCGGTTCGGTGAGCGGAAGGCTCCGTCCAGAATCCGGGCACCGTGTCGGCAAAGTGGTTCCGTTTGCCCCGGTACGTACTCGACCCCCTGGCGCAGCGGACGCCACCCGGGTCAGCGCATGCGCGTGGCCCACTCCTGCACCTTGGCGATCCGCTGGCGCAGCTGCCCCGCCGTGGCCTCGGCCGCGGGCGGGCCACCGCAGACCCGGCGCAGCTCGGTGTGGATCACGCCGTGCGGCTTGCCGCTCTGATGGACGTACGCGCCGACCATGGTGTTGAGCCGCTTGCGCAGCTCCATCATCTCCTTGTGGGAGACCACCGGCCGCCGTTCGGCGGGCAGTTCGAGGAGGTCGGCCTCCTCGTCCGGCTTCTTGCGGCTGTGCGCGATCTGCCGGGCCTGCCGCTTCTGCAGCAGCAGTTGCACCTGGTCGGGTTCGAGGAGGCCCGGGATGCCGAGGTAGTCCTGCTCCTCCGCGCTGCCGGGGTGGGCCTGCATGCCGAACTCGGCGCCGTTGTACATCACCCGGTCGAAGACGGCGTCGGACTCCAGCGCCTCGAAGGGCAGCATGTCCTGCTCGCCGGTGTCCTCGTCCTGCTCCCGGTTCGCCTCCTCCATCTCCTTCTCGGACTCGGCGTACGGGTCCTCCTCGCCGCCCTTCTTGGGCTTGTCGAGGACGTGGTCGCGCTCGCGCTCCATCTCGTTGGCGAAGGAGAGCAGGTCCGGGACGGTCGGCAGGAACACGGACGCGGTCTCGCCGCGCCGCCGGGACCGTACGAAACGGCCGACGGCCTGGGCGAAGAACAGCGGGGTGGAGATGGTGGTGGCGTACACGCCGACCGCGAGGCGCGGTACGTCGACGCCCTCGGACACCATGCGGACGGCGACCATCCAGCGGTCGTCGCTCCCGCTGAAGTCGTCGATCCGCTGGGACGCGCCGGTGTCGTCGGACAGCACGAGGGTGGCCTTGTGGCCGGTGATGTCGCGGATGAGCTTGGCGTAGGCGCGGGCGGACTCCTGGTCGGAGGCGATGACCAGGGCGCCGGCGTCCGGGATGGCCTTGCGGACCTCGGTGAGCCGCTGGTCGGCGGCGCGCAGCACGGACGGCATCCACTCGCCGCGCGGATCGAGGGCGGTGCGCCAGGCCTGGCTGATCGCGTCCTTGGTCATGGGCTCGCCGAGGCGGGCCTCGATCTCGTCGCCGGCCTTGGTGCGCCAGCGCATGTTGCCGCTGTACGACATGAAGATGACCGGACGGACGACGTTGTCGGCGAGCGCGGAGCCGTACCCGTAGGTGTAGTCGGCCGCCGACCGCCGGATCCCGTCGTCGCCCTCCTCGTAGGTGACGAAGGGGATGGGGTTGGTGTCGGACCGGAACGGCGTACCGGTGAGCGCGAGCCTGCGGGTGGCCGGCTCGAACGCCTCCAGACAGGCCTCGCCCCAGGACTTGGAGTCACCGGCGTGGTGGATCTCGTCGAGGATGACGAGGGTCTTGCGCTGCTCGACACGGTTGCGGTGCAGCATGGGACGGACCCCGACACCGGCGTACGTCACGGCGACGCCGTCGTACTCCTTGCCGAGCGGGCCCGCGCTGTACTCGGGGTCGAGCTTGATGCCTATCCGCGCGGCGGCCTCCGCCCACTGCTTCTTCAGATGCTCGGTGGGCGCGACGACGGTCACCTGCTGCACGACATGGTGGTGCAGCAGCCATGAGGCCAGCGTCAGCGCGAAGGTCGTCTTGCCGGCGCCGGGCGTGGCGACCGCCAGGAAGTCACGGGGCTGCGCCTGGATGTATTTCTCCATCGCCCCCTGCTGCCAGGCGCGCAGCTTGCCGGCGGTACCCCAGGGGGCACGCCCGGGAAAGGCCGGGGACAGGTGGTGCGAGGCGGAGCTGGCGGTGGTAGTCACGGTCTCCGTGGGGGGGTCGAGCGGCTCGGCCGCATAGGACAACCGGGCCACCCTACCGATGGCCGGGTGGTGCCCATGCCCCTACGCGGCCGCGCCACCCGGGGGTGGGACCCACATCACAACCGCCTCAGCCGCTTGGCGATCCCCCTCACGTCCCTCCCCCTCCCGGAGGCCAGGTCGACGACCAGCGTGTACGCCGTCTCCTGGTCGACGCCGCCGGGGCCGACGCCGTTCACCGCGGGGAAGGTGGGGTGGCCGGCCGGGCGGTGCGCGACACGTTCACCGCTCATTGTCGCCGTACCCGCGTCGCCACCCACGCCCCCGCCAGGGCCACCGCCGCCATCGGCAGGAACACCGCGGCGAAGGCGGCCGGGTGGGAGCCGGTGGCGTGCGTGGCGGTATGGCTCACCGTGCCGCCGCCGAGGGCCGCGAAGGCGGCGCCTCCGGCGGCCAGGAGGATGACGTTGGACAGGCCGTCGGAGATCTGGAGGGCGGCGGAGTTGGTGCCGGCCTCCTCGGGGGCGGAGAGCTGGAGCAGCAGCACGCTGGTGGAGGAGATCACCAGGCCCATGCCGAGGCAGCCGAAGCCCCAGGCAACCGCGACGGTCCAGACGGGCACCGTGTCGATCAGCACGCTGGGAGCCACCGCGATGGACGCCGCGACCAGCAGCATCCCGAGGGTCATCAGCCGCTCCCGGTACGGTTCCAGCCGGGGCCGCGACTGCACCCAGGAGCCCAGTGCCCAGGTCCCGCCGCCCGCCGCGAGCGAGAACCCGGCGAGGGTCGGGCTGAGCCCCCGCTGGGTGACCAGCATCAGCGGGACGAAGGACTCCGCCGCGATGAAGGAGCCCGCGGCGACCCCGCGCAGCAGCACCACCGCGGGCAGTCCGCGCGCCGCCCGGTAGGTGCCGTGCGGGAGCAGTCCCAGCACGGCGGGGACGAGCAGCGCCACGCCGGCCGCGCCCGGCAGCAGGGACAGCCAGCGCAGGTCCTGGGCGGCGTACTGGATCAGCCCCGCGCCGAAGGAGATCGCCAGGGCGAGCCGGATGCGGCGGCCGTCGAAGGAGGCGGGAGCGTCCCCGCCGTCGCGCACCGGGCCGGACGCCAGCCGCCGAATCCGCGGCAGCGCGAGCGCCAGCGGGAACACCACCAGCGCCGGTATCCCGAGGAACACCCAGCGCCAGCCGATGTGCTCCGTGACCGCGCCGGAGGCGAGCGGGCCGACGATCGACGGGATCACCCAGCTCGCGGCGAACGCCGCCATGATCGCGGGCCGCAGCCGCTCCGGGTAGGCCCGGCCGACGATGACGTAGAGCGCGACGATCACCAGCCCGCCGCCGAGCCCCTGCACGGCCCGCCCCAGGATGAACAGCCACATCGCGCCCGCCGTCCCGGCGAGCAGCAGCCCGGCGGCGAAGGAGGCGATGCCCCAGGCCAGCGGCCCGAGCGGGCCGTGCCGGTCCGCCCACTGGCCGGAGAGCACCATGCCGAACAGGCTGGTCGTGAAGTACCCGGAGAACGCGAACGCGTACAGCGACACCCCGTCCAGCTCCCGCGCGGCCACGGGCATCGCCGTACCGACCGCGGTCGCCTCGAAGGCGATCAGCAGCACCACGGAGACGACCCCGATGCTCAGTGCCCGGTAGGGGCGGCTCAGCACGGTCTCGTCGGGGGCGGCGGCCGGGGAAGCGACGTCGGCGGTCTCGGCGACACCGGTGTCGCGCGGGTTCGGGGCGGTCATGCTCGCCAGCGTAAGGGCCACGGCGCGGTGTGACCCCTGTCGGGGGGCGGGGAGGGCCCCGGACCTTGGTCGTAGGACCGGGGCCCGCCGCCGCCCGCCGTTCGTGAACGGCGTATGGCAGTCGCGTTGCGGCACCCGGCATGTCCTTGAGTGCCGTCTCCCCGGCGGCTTACGGTCGGTGCACCGGTTCACAACGGCGAGGCGCCGCACGGCACTTCGCTTCCGACACGGCCGTGTGCCCGAGTGGCCCAGGGACTCGCCTGCAAAGCGAGGTACGCGGGTTCGAATCCCGCCACGGCCTCCAGTGCCCCGATGACGCGGAGCGAGAGGGCGGCACCCCTTGGGGGCGTCCGCCCTCATCGGTCGCCCGCGGTCGGGGGACGGCCGGTCGCCGGCCCGCGGAGCGGGGCCGTCGGTCGGGCAGAACATCACCCGGGTGACGTTGCAGCCGGTCCGGGCGGTCACCGGGTTCGGCGCCGGGCCGTCGTCGATGCGGGACCCGCGGTCGGGTGTGGCGGTGACGGTGACCGTCGTGGCGACCTCGGGGCTCGCGGTGCGGGTGCCGGTCGGGGCCGGCCGCGGTTCCCCGGTTCCGTACGGGTCCCACGCCGACTGGTGGCGGTCGGTCCCGGCGGGCCGGCTGGTTCAGAGCACCCCGCCCGCCTCGTCCTGGAAGAGTTCCGTCCAGTAGTGCCAGTCCGCGTCGGCGGTGGTGCCCGTCGGGTCGATGGACGACAGGACCTGAATCATCGTCAGGGCCAACTGGTCGTAGGTGTCGGAGGTCAGCGCGTGGCCCGACTCCTCGTCGATGGTGTGCTCGCGGTGAAGCAGCCAGAGGGTGAAGGCGAGGGTGGAGACGTCCGTGTTGAGGGGGTGCAGGACGCGGTCCGCCTCGCTCCAGCTGAGGACCGCGCCCGTGGTGCCGTCGACGACCAGGGCGGTGTCCTCGACCAGGGACCCGAGGCGTATCAAGTGCTCCGCCCGGACGGGGAGGCGGCCGGCGGGGGGCTCGCCCTCGTGTTCGCCGGCGTAGTACTCCGCGAGGGTGCGCAGCGGCAGGTCGGTGTCCAGGTGGAACAGGAAGCCGTCCTCCGGCAGGCCCGTCTCGCGCAGGAAGCGGCGGGTCGGCTCGTGCGTGAGCGTCGCGGGGAAGTCGACCTCCTCGAAGCGGACCACGCCGCCCCGGCCGAACTCCTGGTCCAGCAGGCGGACGGGAAGGTCCAGGGCCAGCCCCGAGGCCGTGCCGGGGCCCGCCACCAGGGCCAGGGGGCGGATCAGCGCGGCCATCTTCCAGAACGGCGCCGGCTCGCCGTCCGCGCCGTCCTCGAACACCGCGAGCAGCTGCCGGGACGCCTGCGCGACGGCCTTGGTGCCGTAGCGGCCCGCGTAGTCGGCGAACTGGCCGCGCAGGCCCGCCAGTTCGTCCGTCGCGGCGGCGAACCGCACCAGGGTCGGCAGGGACGGGGCCAGCGGCCGGCAGTCCATCAGGTCAGGGCGGTCGTGGAAGAAGTACGTCGTCGAGACCTCGCCGGTCGCCCCGTCGAGCAGCACCGACTCCGTGTCCAGACCGGCCGGGCCCAGCAGCCCGCCGATGACCAGCTGGTCCCGCAGCTCCGCGGAGAGCCGGTCGCCGGGGTCGCCCGTCGCGTCGGCCACGGTGCGCGTGCCGCCCGGCCGCGCCAGCTCCCCGAAGCCGAACAGGACGCTGCCGGACGGCAGTCCGGGGCCGGCCAGCCAGCGGCGCGTGGACGCGTGCGTGATGCGGAGATCGAGGTCGACGTCGGTGAGTGTGATCGCCGCTGCGGCAACGGTGTCGGTCGTGCTCATGATTCCCCCGCGATACGTGTGCTCTGTCCCGGGCCCGCGAACGCCCCGCCCCGGGCAGGACGGCCCATGCCCCTCGGGCCCGGCAGCCGTCCCCCACCACTCGCAACACTACGCGCCACCACTGACAACGCCCCCGGACCGAGGGCGGCGACGACGGAGCCGGCGCCCCTGCCACGGAAGACGCTCGAGCACCCCCGTACGTTGCCTTCCCACGAGGATCGTCCGCGACAAATTACGGCCACCGGTCACCGCCGGGGCGACCGTTCACCACCGCGGCTCCTGTGTACCGCCGGGGCGACTGTTCACCGTCGCGGCAGCTGTTCACCGCCGCGGCCACCGATCGCCGCCGCGGCCTCAGCCGCCGGTCACCACCGCGGCCTGCGGACGGATCGGCAGACGGTTGACCGGGCGGCCCGTGGCGGCCCGCACGGCGGAGGCGACGGCCGCCGGTGAGGTCACCACCGGCACCGCGCTGACCGCCTTCGCGCCGAACGGAGCGACCACGTCCCGCTCCTCGACCAGCTTCACGATGTGGATGTCCGGCGCGTCCAGCGCGGTCGGCAGGGCGTATCCGGTCAGGTCGGGGTGGCGGACCAGACCGCGCGGCGTGCGCAGGTTCTCGGTGAGCGCGGCGCCCACCCCCTGGGTGACGCCCGCCTCGATCCGGGCCGCGAGCTGCGCCGGGTTCAGCACCCGGCCCACGTCCTGGGCGACCGCCAGCTCCACGACCCGTACCGAGCCGAGCTCGATGTCGACGTCGACCACCGCGCGGATCGCGCAGAAGGACATGCCGACGAAGGCGTCGCCCTGGCCGGACTCGTCCAGCGGCTCCGTCGGATGCGGGCGGCACTGGGCGGTGGCCCACAGTTCCTTGCCGTCCAGCGCCTCCGTGACGGTCGTGGACAGCACACCGTCGTACGAGGTGATCCTGCCGTCGGTGATCTGGAGCAGCTCGGTGGACATCCCGAACTGGTGGGCCAGGGGCTGGAGAAGCTGGGTGCGGACCATCTTCGCCGCGCGCTCCACCGCGCCGCCCGACACCCAGGTGTGCCGGCCCCGGCAGCCCGCCCCGGCCGGGGGCTGGTCGGTGTCCACGGGCACCACGTGGACCTCGTCGATGCCGAGGATCTCCTGCACGATCTGCCGGGCCAGGGTGGAGAAGCCCTGGCCGGTCTCCACGGCCGCGCACAGCACCGTCGCCACACCGCCCTGGACCCGCACGGTGGCCGTGGACACCTCGTCCGCGCCCTCCGCGCCGAGCATGTGGACCATGCCCAGGCCGTAGCCCACGCCCCGGCGCACCGCGCCCGGTTCACCCGCGCCCTCGAGGCCACCGGGCAGCAGCCACTCGTCCTCGGGGGTGTCCTTGGGCAGCGGCGGCAGCGGGAAGTCCCGTACCGCCTCGAGGAGTTCGGCGACCGGGGCCGGGCAGGTCACGGTCTGGCCGGTGGGCAGCACGTCGCCGGTGGCCATGACGTTGCGCAGGCGCAGCTCCGCCGGGTCGACGCCGAGCTTCTTGGCCAGCTTGTCCATCTGCGCCTCGTAGGCGGCGCACACCTGCATGGCGCCCTCGCCCCGGACATGACCGGAGGGCGGGTTGTTGGTGCGGACGGCCCAGCCCTCGATGAAGGCGTTCGGGACGACGTACGGGCCGCAGGCGAAGGCGACGGCGGCGGCCAGGGCGTCGGAGGAGGTGTCGGCGTAGGCACCCGCGTCGAGCAGGATCTGCGCCTCGACCTTGACCAGCTTGCCCTCGGCGTCCGCGTGGTGGCGGTAGCGCAGCAGGGTGGGGTGCCGGTGGGCGTGGCCGAGGAAGGACTCCTCGCGCGTGGCGGTGAGTTTGACCGGGCAGCCGGTCTTCAGCGCCAGCAGGCCGAGGGGGAGCTGGAAGCTCTGGTCCTCGCGGTCGGCGGTGGCACCGGGGACCCCGGTGACGACGACCTTCACCCGTTCGGGTTCCAGGCCGAAGGCCGCCGCGGCGGTGTCGCGGTCGCCGTGCGGGTCGGTGGACGCCAGGTACAGCTCGACGCCGCCGTCGGGGCGGGGCACGGCGAGACCGGCCTCGGCGCCGATGGGGGCGGGGTCCTGGCGGCCGATGCGGTACAGGCCCTCGACGACGACGTCGCCGGCCGCCTCGGGGTCGCCGTGGCGCAGCGGGATGTGCCGGATCAGGTTGCCGTCGGGGTGCAGTGGTTCGGCCTCGAAGGCCTGCTCGGGGTCGGTCACCGGGTCGAGCACCTCGTACTCGACGATGACGGCGGCGGCGGCCATCCGCGCGGTGTCCGGGTGGTCGGCGGCGACGGCGGCGATGGGCTCGCCGTGATGGCGTACGACCTCGGACGCGAAGACCGGGCGGTCGGCGTTGCCGCGGCCGTGCACGGGGGCGCCGGGGACGTCCTCGTGCGTGACGACCGCGCGGACGCCGGGCATCTCACGCGCGTGGGTGGTGTCGATGGACACCACGCGCGCGTGCGCGTGCGGTGAACGCAGCACGGCCGCCCACAGCAGGCCCTCGGCCCACAGGTCGGCGGCGTACGGGAAGGTGCCCTCGGTCTTGGCGCGGGCGTCGGCGGCCGGCAGGGAGACGCCGAGTCCGCGCGGGACCGGTTCCGGCTCGGGGGCGGCCTCCACGGCCTGTGCGGCCTGCGCGGTGGCTGCTTCGTTGCTCACGCCTGGCCTCCGTCCTGGCCGTAGGACTGGTCGTCGGGGTGGTCATGGGGCTGGTCGACGGGCTGGTTGCGGGGTCCGGGGGTACCGAACGCCGAGGGGTTGACGCCGCCGGCGCCGGGGCCCGCCTGATGCGGGATGCGGGGCGTGTCCGCCTCGCCGTCCGGGCCGGGCTCCGGGGACTCGGAACGGGCCTCGCGCTCGGCGACGACCTCCTTGACGGCGTTCACCACGCCCCGGTAGCCGGAGCAGCGGCACAGGTTGCCGCACAGGGCCTGGCGCGTCTCCAGCTCGGTCGGGGCGGGGTTGCCCTCCAGCAGGTCGTGCACGGTCATCGCCATGCCGGGTACGCAGAAACCGCACTGCACGGCGCCGCACCGCGCGAGCGCCCGCTGCACGTCCGAGGGGCGGCCGTCCTGGGCCAGGCCCTCGACGGTGCGGACCTCACTGCCGGCCGCGGTGACGGCGGGGACCAGGCAGGACGCCACGAGCCGGCCGTCGACCTGCACGTTGCAGGCGCCGCACTCGCCCTGGGAGCAGCCGTCCTTGGCTCCGGCCAGCCCGAGCCGCTCACGCAGCACGTAGAGCAGCGACTCGCCGATCCAGGCGTCGGTGACGGGCCGGTCGGCGCCGTTGACGCGGAGCACGAAGGTGGCCAGGGGGTGGTCGTCGTGGGGGGCGCCGAGGGGTGGGGCGTCCGCCGCGGGGGCCGGGGGCCGGTCGGAATCATCAGGAGCTTCCGAGGCGTCCGGGGCGTCCGGGACATCCGCACCGCCCGGCGCCTCCGCATCACCCGAGACCTCCGCATCACCCGACACCTCCGGTTCGCCGGAAGTGTCGTGCGGCGTCCCGTCGTTCGGGGCGCCGGCCCCGCTCGGGGACTCGGCGCCGGCCGCGGGCACGCCGCCGTCGGCGAGGTCTGCCGCCTCCGCTTCCGCGACCGGACCGGTTCCGCCGGGGGCCGCGGAGGGCTCTGCCGGGGTCTCGACGGCCTCAGGAGCCCCGTCGGCACCCTCGGGAACCTCAAAGACCCCGGAGGCGCCATCGGCCCCGGAAACGGGCACCGAGGCGTCCTGACCGTCGGGGTGCGGGTGCTCCCGAAGCCCGGGCGGGGCACCGTCGGCGGCCTCCGCGTCGGACGGCCACCGGGGTTCCGCGTACCCCTCCGTGCCGAACGGCTGAGGCACGCCGGACGACCGGAACCCGTCGTGCGCGGGCTGCTCGGGGGCGTGACCGGGCAGGCCGGAGGGCTCCGGCGCGGAACCGGCCGCGGGCCGCCCCTGCGCATCGCCCGCTCCGGGCTGCCCCGGGGCGTGTCCTGCGTCACCGGGCCGCTCGGCGTCGCGTTCGCCGGTCGACTCCCCGGGCGCGGACGCGTGGGGGGCGGGCTGCCCGCCGTACACGTCCTGACCGGACGGCTGCGGGAACGCGGAGCCGTCATCCCCGGCGGGCTCCCCGGGGGGACCGCCGTGGGGCTGCGCCCCCAGGGCGTCCGCGGGCTGCTCCGGCGCGTGTCCGGGCACGCCGGAGGGCTCCGGCGCGGAACCGGCCCCCGGCACGTGTCCCGCCCCGCCGGGCCGCTCGGGCGCGTATTCGTCCGTCGACGGCCCGGCCGCGGGGGCGTGGGGGGCGAACTGCCCGCCGTACACGTCCGGACCGGACGGCTGCGGGAAGGCGGGGCCCTCACCACGGCCGGGATCACCATGGAACCGTTCGGCCTCGTGCTGCTCCCGCGCGGGGCCGTACCCACCGTCCGGCTGCCCGTGCTCGTGCTCCTGCGGGACTCCCGGTACGCCGGGACCCCACGGCTGGCCGATGGCCTGGGTGGCCCACGGGGCCGGGGCGCCGCCCGGGAGGGTGGCCGGAGGGGTGCCGCCCCACTGTTCGACCAGAGCGGACGTGGTGAACTCGCCCGACTCGTCCGGCAGGTCGCCGCCGGCGACGGGGATCGACCACTGGCCGGTGACGTCGTGCCCGGGCGCGGGGTGCTCCGGGCCGGTCTCCTCGTAGGCCCACTGCCCCGTGGGGCCCGGGTCGTACGTGAACCGGTCGCCGGGCGCCGCGTCCCCCTCGGCGGCCTGCGGATCGTGCCACTGGGCGCCGTCGACGGGCGCGCCGGGGACCGCCCAGGTGCCGGTGGCGGCCGGGTCGGTGCCCGCGGTGGTCGTGGGGGTGACCGTTATCTGCGGCGGCACATAGCCGTGGCCGGGCGCGGCGAGCGGGCTCTCCATGGAGTCCAGCAGGGCGTCGATGCCGCCCTCGGGGAAGTTCACGAAGGCCGTGGCGCCGTCGTCGTACTCGCCCTGCGGCAGCGGGTCCCAGCGTCCGCCGCCCGGGGGCGTGCCCTGTCCTTGCTGGTCGTCGGTCACGACAGCGCCCTCCCCAGTGCTCGTCGGGCCAGCGCGGCGACGGTGCGCCGCAGGTGCAGTACCGCGGGCGGAAGCGGTGGGACGGTGCCGTCCTCGCCGGGGGCGGCGTCGGGGATGCAGGCCGCGGCGACGTACTCCCCGAACGCGTTCAGTGCGTCGGGCACGATCGCGCGGTTGTTGTCCCAGTCGATGAGCTGCGCGACCCACTGCTCGGCCTCCAGGGGCCGCAGCGGCATCGGCGCTATGGCACCCACCGCGCAGCGGACGCCGCGGCGGGCGGGGTCGAGCACCAGGGCGACGGACGCGACCGCGCGGCCGGGGCCGGTGCGGCCGGTCGCCTTCAGGAAGACCTGGGGGGCGTGCAGCAGCGGTACGCGCACGTAGCCGATGAGTTCGCCCGGGCGCAGCAGGTCCATTCCGGCCAGCAGGTGCGACACCGGGAGCTCGCGGCGGGCTCCGCCCGGTCCCGCGATGATCAGCGTCGCCTCCAGGGCGGCCAGTACGGGCAGCGCGTCCCCGGTGGGGGCGGCGGAGGCGATGTTGCCGCCCAGGGTGCCGGCGTTGCGGATGTGCGGTGGTCCGGCGGCCCGCGCGGAGGCGGCGAGCGCCGGGATGAGGGCGGCGAAGTCGGGGCGGCCCATACGCGCGTGGGTGAGACCGGCGCCGAGCAGCGCGTGCCCGTCCAGGTACTGCCAGCCGCGGATCTCGCTGATCTTGCCGAGACCGACCAGGGCGGCGGGCCTGAGCTGCCCGGAGTTGACGGCGGCCATCAGGTCGGTGCCGCCCGCGACGGGCACGGCGGCGGGCACGGCCGTGAGGGCCGCCACGGCCTCGTCCAGGGTCGTGGGCAGCGTCACGGCCTGCGCCGCCTGCGGTGCGTGCGTGCTCAAAACCGGCTGCCCCTTCCCGCTGCCCCACCTGGTCCCACCTGTGCTGTCGTACGGTACGTGCTGACAGGGCGGACGTGGCAACTCTGGCACATCTTGGCAGGCGCCGAAGACGGGGGTCCGCTAGGAGGCATTCACCCACCTCACCTCGGACATGGCCGGTTTCGCCCGACTTCGCCGGGGTGTTTTGTATTGACGCTCTTCGTTGACCCTTGTGCCCGTATCGCATGACCTCTTCGATGCCGGACAACGGGTGCGCAGGGCCTGTTGGGGGTCCCGGGCGGGCGGCGGGCCGCCCGCCCGGGGACCGCTGGGCATGCGGGCCGGGGGTGTGCCCGACAGGCTCTAGCGGTTCGGGGGCGGGCCGTCGATCGGGCGTCCCAGGACGCCCGGACGCCGCTGCCACGGCAGGGGCCCGGTGGGCGGCCGGTAGGCGACCCCGAGGGCGTCCAGGCGCCGGTAGTGGGCCGTCATGCGCCGTTCGAAGTCGGCGAAGTCCCGTGCGGCGGGGGCGGGCAGGGCGCTCCAGGCGACCTCGGCGAGGGCGGCGAGCCGGGGGAACGTCTGGTAGTCCACGCGATCCTGGTTCTCCATCACCTCGGTCCACACGTTGGCCTGGGTGCCCAGGACCCGCGCGGTCTCCTCGGGCGTCAGCTCCGACGGCACGGGCTCGAACCGGTAGACGTCCTCCAGGGTGCGCACGTACCCGATCGGCACCGGCTCGTCGGGGCCCGCGTCCTGACGGTGGTCCAGGTACACCTGCTGCTCGGGGCACATCACCACGTCGTGTCCCGCGCGGGCGGCGGCCACCCCGCCCGCGTAACCGCGCCAGGAGGACACCGCGGCGCCCGGTGCGAGACCGCCCTCCAGGATCTCGTCCCAGCCGATCAGCCGGCGCCCCCGCGCGGCGAGCCAGGTGTTGAAATGCCCGATGAACCAGCCCTGGAGGGCCTCCTCGTCCGCCAGTCCGAGGTTGGAGATCTGCTTCTGCGCGGTGTCCGACGCGCGCCACTGGTCCTTGAGGCATTCGTCGCCGCCGATGTGCACGAACGGCGAGAACGGGGCGGCGTCCGCGGGGAACAGTTCCAGGACTTCCTCGAGCACCCCTTCGTAGAAGCGCACGGTGTCGTCGGTGGGGGCGAGTACGTTCGGATTGATCCCCCAGGTGTCCCAGACGGTCAGGGAGGCGGTGTCGACGACATCGGAGTTGCCGAGTTCCGGATACGCGGCGATGGCGGCCTGCGAGTGGCCGGGTACGTCGATTTCCGGGACCACGCTGATATGCCGTTCGGCGGCGTAGGCGACGATCTCGCGGATGTCGTCCTGGGTGTAGTGACCGCCGTGCGGCGTGTCGTCCCACAGCGGTGAGGCGCGGTGGCCGATTTTCGTCCGCGCGCGCCAGGAGCCGACCTCGGTGAGCTTCGGATACCGCTGGATCTCGATGCGCCAGCCCTGGTCGTCCGTCAGATGGAAGTGGAGGACGTTGAGTTTGTGCGCCGCCATCAGATCGAGATAGCGCAGCACGCCTTCCTTGGGCAGGAAGTGCCGGGCGACGTCGAGCATGAGTCCGCGCCAGCGGAAGCGGGGCCCGTCCTCGACCGTGACGTGCGGCACCGTCCAGACCCGGTCGCGGCGCAGCGGGGCCCTGCGGAACGCGTCGGGGCCGAGCAGTTGCCGCAGCGTCTGGGCGCCCAGGAAGACGCCGGCCGCGCTGCCGCCCTCGACCAGGACGCCGCCCCGGTCGCTGACGAGGCGGTACGCCTCGAGGCCCAGGCCCGGGTCGAGCCGCAGCCCGATGCCGTCGGGCTCGGTGGCGTCGAGTTCCCGCCCCTCGCGCAGCGGCAGGCCGGTCGCCTGCCGCAGGACGGTGCGCAGCCAGTGCCCCACACCCTCCGTCCCGGTGCCGGCGTGGATCCGGGAGTGCGCCGTCAGCCGCACCTCGCCGGAACCGGCGACGACGCTGCGGGGCGCTGGAATCAGTTCGGTCATATCAGTCCTTTACCGCGCCGCCCAGTCCGGAGACCAGACGCCGCTGTACGAGTACGAAGAAGACCAGTACCGGAATCGTCATCACCGTGGACGCCGCCATGACCCCGCCCCAGTCCGGCTCGTCGGGTTTGTAGAAGACCAGCAGCGCCATCGGCAGGGTCGACTGCGAGATGTCGCTGATGATGAAGGACTTGGCGAACAGAAAGTCGTTCCAGGTGGAGATGAAGGAAAACACGCTCGTGGCCACCAGGCCCGGCAGGACGAGCGGGAAAAGGATCTGCCACAGAAAACGCGCGCGGCTCGCCCCGTCGATGTACGCGGCCTCCTCCAGCGCCTCCGGAACGGCCTTCACGAACCCTCTGAGCATCCAGATCGCGAACGGCAGGGAGAACGCGATGTGGGGCAGGATCAGCGACCACAGCGTGTTCAGCTGACCGAAGTCCCGCATGAGGAAGAACAAGGGGATCGTCAGCGCTTCCACGGGCACCATCTGGGCCACCAGAAACATGATCAGCAGGGTGGTCCGCATACGGAACCGGAATCGCGTCACGGCCGTCGCGGCGAGAAAGGCGATCAGCGCGGAGGCGACCACCACGGCGACCGCGACGACGAGGCTGTTGAGGAAGTACCGGCCGAATTCCTGCTGTCCGAACACCCGCCGGAAGGAGTCCAGCGTGGGCGCCAGCGTCCACGGGCGCGGCGCGGACGACTCGATCTCCCCGGCCGGTTTGAAGGCGCTCAGCACCATCCAGTACAGCGGGAAGGCCACCACGGCGGCGATCAGCAGCGCCGCCGTCTCGGCCGCCAGCCGTCCCGGCCGCCGGACGAACCGGCGCACAAGATTCACCCGGGGTTTCCGGTCCTGGCCCACGAGCGTCACAGTTCCTCCCCCTGGCGGCGCAGCAGCCGCAGATACACCAGCGTCACGCCGAGCAGGATCAGCAGCATCACCACGCCGATCGCCGCGCCGAGGCTGTACTGCGAGGACGCGAACGCCTGCTGGTAGGCGTAGACGTTCAGGACCAGGTTCTGGCCCGCGATGCCGCCGCCGCCCGTCATGACGTAGATCTGGGTGAAGACCTTGAAGTCCCAGATGACCGACTGGATGGTGACCACCACGAGGATCGGCCGGAGCATCGGGGCGAGCACCGAACGCCAGATCCGCCACTGTGAGGCGCCGTCCAGCGCGGCGGCCTCCAGCACCTCGGACGGCACGGCGCGGATACCGGCGTACACCGTCACCATCACGAACGGGAAGGAGCACCAGACCACTTCGAGCAGCACCAGGAAGAAGGCGCTGAACCGCCCGTACGTCCACGAGTGGTCGCCGAGCCCCAGCACCCGGTTGACCGGGCCGAAGTCGGCGTCGAAGAGGAACAGCCAGACCGTGGAACCGGTGATCGCCGGGGTCGCCCAGGCGCCGAGCGCGGCCAGCATCAGCGCGAGCCGCGGCACGGCGCGTACGCGCGTGAGGAGCACGGCGAGCGCGCAGCCCACGGCCAGGGTGCAGACCACGCAGGCCGCCGCGAACAGCACGGTGGCCAGCAGCACCTGCCAGAACTGTTCGTCGGCGAAGAGCTCGGCATAGTTCCCGAACCCCTCGAAGGTGGTCGGCTCCCCACCACTGACCTGCGCCTGGGTGTAGTGGAAGAGCGAGATCAGCCCGAGCTGATAGATGGGGTAGGCGAGCAGCCCGCCGAGAACGACGAGCGCGGGCGCGAGATAGAGCCAGGGGGTACCGGAACTCCCCCGGGAAGGCGGGGAACTGCGCGACACGCCACGGATCACCGGCAGCCGCGCACGATCCACGGGCCGCGACTTGGTGGGCGCCGTCATCCGGCGGACCCGAACGCCTCGTTCATCTTCTTCGCGGCGTCCTGCGAGGCGGTGGCCACGTCCTTCTTACCGCTGACGATCTCCTGGAACATCGTCGGCAGCACCAGCGAGGAGTCGATCTGCGCCCACGCCGGCGAGGCCGGCACGAACTTGGTGTCCGCGGCGAGCGTCTCGACGAACGGCTTCACGAAGGGCTCCTTCGCGGCCACCTGCTGCCGTACGTCCGAGAAGGTCGGCAGGAAGCCCATCCCGTCGAACAGCTCGCCCTGGGCCTTCTTGGACGCGAGCCGCTTCATCAGGTCGACGGCGAGGGTGCGGTGCGAGGTGGACTTCAGCACGCCGAGGTTGTTCCCGCCCGCGAACGCGGGGGCGATGGAGCCGGGCTCGACACCCGGCAGCGGCACCACCGCGTACGCGCCCTTCACCTTCCCGGCGTCCACGGCCGCGTGGCTGAAGTCGCCGCCGATCGCCATCGCCGCCTTGCCCGAGGCGAAGGCGGTCACCGTGTCGTTGCCGCCCATTCCGGCGCACTTGGCCGCCGGACAGTTGTCGTCGCCGAAGAGCGAGGTGTACGCCTCGATGCCCTCGCGCGCGTCCGCGCTGTCGATGGCGGAGGCGTACGAGCCCGCCTTGCCGGTGGCGAGTTCACCGCCGTGGGCCCAGATGAACGGCATGGCGCCGTAGGTGTAGGCGCCGCCGACCGCGATGCCGTACATCCCGGGCTTGGCGGCGCGGATCTCCTTGGCGGTGGAGATCAGTTCGGCCTGGGTCCTGGGGACGTCGAGGCCGAGTTCGTCGAAGACGTCGGTGCGGTAGTACAGCGCGCGGACGCCGACGAAGTACGGGGCGCCGTAGACCTTGCCGTCGACGGTGACCGACTGTCTGGCGGTCGGATCGGTGTCCTTGGCCTCGTCCCAGGCCGCGAACTCCTCGGTGACGTCGGCGAGTCCGCCGTCCTTCACATAGCCCGCGGTGTCGGTGTTGCCGTACTCGATGAGGTCGGGTGCGGACTCCGGGTCGTTGAAGGCGGCCTTGATGCGCTGGGCGCGGGTCTCGACGGGTATGTACTCGACGGTGACCTCGGTGTCCTCGTGCGCCTTCTCGAAGGCGGCGAGGACGGAGTCGACGGCCTGTTCCTTGGGCTTGTTGTTGACTTCCTGGAAGAGCCACACGCGCAGGGTGCCGGTCTTCTCGTCCTTGTCGGAGGAGGAGGTGCCGGAGGTCTGGGGCGCGCAGGCGGCGGTGGCGAGGACGGCCGCGACGGCGACCAGGCGGGCGGACAGCTTCATGGAGTTGCTCCTCCGATGGCACGTTGCAACATATGCAATGGCGGTTTCGCTGTGCACAACACACCGGAGGCTAGGGACTGGGTGAACCGCGCCACAAGAGGTCTCAACCACTCTGTGACCGGCGGACGCACCCTGCGCAACGCGCGGACAGCACAAAGGCCCCCAGGGCGCGCAAAACGCACCCCGGAGGCCTTCGAACGGTCCGACGGTCCGACGGACGCGGCAAGTGAGGGCTACTTGTCGCCCTTACCGCCCTTGCCGTCCTTGTCGTCACCGGCGCCCATGGACTCGTAGATCTCCTTGCACATGGGGCACACCGGGTACTTCTTCGGGTCACGGCCGGGCACCCAGACCTTGCCGCACAGCGCCACGACGGGGGTGCCGTCGAGGGCGCTCGCCATGATCTTGTCCTTCTGGACGTAGTGGGCGAAGCGCTCGTGGTCACCGTCGCCATGGGAGGTCTGCGGCGTCGGCTCGACGAGGGTCCCCGTACCAGTCCCGCGCTCGGGCTCAAGAGTGCTCATAACAGCCAAGGGTACTGAAGCTCCCCGCCATCAGTTGAGCGAAGGGTCGTCCGGATACGTGGCGACCATCGCCAGCTCGTTGCGCTGGCGGCGCAGCACCTCGCGCCAGAGCCGCTCCGGAGACGGGGAGGAGACGTCACCGGGCTCCGACTCCACGACGTACCAGGCGCCGTCCACCAGCTCGTCCTCCAGCTGACCGGGGCCCCAGCCGGCGTATCCGGCGAAGATGCGCAGGGAACCGAGGACGGAGGCGAGCAGCTCCGGCGGGGCCTCCAGGTCGACCAGTCCGATCGCGCCGTGCACCCGCCGCCAGCCCAGGGGCGCGGTCTCCCCGGCCGCCCCGCCGGGGACGACGGCGACACCGAGGGCCGAGTCCAGCGACACGGGACCGCCCTGGAAGACGACGCCCGGTTCGCCGGTCAGATCCGCCCAGCCCTCCAGGATGTCGCCCACGTCCACCGGGGTGGGACGGTTGAGGACGACACCCAGGGAGCCCTCCTCGTCGTGGTCGAGGAGGAGCACCACCGCGCGGTCGAAGTTCGGGTCCGCCAGGGCGGGAGTGGCCACGAGCAGCCGCCCTGTGAGCGAGGACACCTCGGTCATGCCAGACATGATCCCGCATCTCGGTCCCGCGTGGGGAGGCAATGGCGGTACGGGAGTGAAGGCAGCTCAGGGCGGACGAGAGCATGCCCGGCGCACAGGGGTCGCGATGACCCGGTGTGACCGCCGGGGAACGGTTCGTGTTGTGACAGACCCATGACCGTCCCGGGCCCTCCACAGGCTTACGGAAGGGGGGTGCGGGGCGATTACCCTTTCCCTTCTGGCCCCTTGCCCCACTCCCACGGAACGCGAGATTCATGACCGTCAACGGCGCTGAAGACGTACTGCTTGTCCATGGCGGAACCCCGCTGGAGGGCGAGATCCGTGTCCGCGGTGCGAAGAACCTCGTACCGAAGGCCATGGTCGCCGCGCTGCTGGGCAGCGCACCGAGCCGTCTGCGCAACGTTCCGGACATCCGCGACGTCCGGGTCGTACGGGGTCTGCTGCAACTGCACGGGGTGACGGTCCGTCCGGGTGAGGAACCCGGCGAACTGGTCCTCGACCCCACGTACGTGGAGAGCGCCAACGTCGCCGACATCGATGCCCACGCGGGTTCCTCGCGGATTCCGATCCTGTTCTGCGGCCCGCTGCTGCACCGGCTCGGGCACGCCTTCATCCCGGGTCTGGGCGGCTGCGACATCGGCGGGCGGCCCATCGACTTCCACTTCGACGTGCTGCGGCAGTTCGGCGCGACGATCGAGAAGCGGGCGGACGGCCAGTACCTGGAGGCGCCGCAGCGGCTGCGCGGCACCAAGATCCAGCTGCCCTACCCGTCCGTCGGCGCGACCGAGCAGGTGCTGCTGACGGCGGTGCTCGCGGAGGGCGTCACCGAGCTGTCCAACGCGGCGGTGGAGCCGGAGATCGAGGACCTGATCTGCGTCCTGCAGAAGATGGGCGCGATCATCGCGATGGACACCGACCGGACGATCCGCATCACCGGTGTGGACAAGCTCGGCGGCTACACCCACCGTGCCCTGCCCGACCGTCTCGAGGCCGCCTCCTGGGCGTCGGCGGCGCTGGCGACCGAGGGCAACATCTACGTCCACGGCGCCCAGCAGCGGTCGATGATGACGTTCCTGAACACCTACCGCAAGGTCGGCGGTGCCTTCGAGATCGACGACGAGGGCATCCGTTTCTGGCACCCCGGCGGGCAGTTGAAGTCCATCGCGCTGGAGACGGACGTCCACCCGGGCTTCCAGACGGACTGGCAGCAGCCGCTGGTGGTCGCGTTGACGCAGGCGACGGGCCTGTCCATCATCCACGAGACGGTGTACGAGTCCCGGCTCGGCTTCACTTCCGCGCTCAACCAGATGGGTGCGCACATCCAGCTGTACCGCGAGTGCCTGGGCGGCTCCGACTGCCGCTTCGGCCAGCGCAACTTCCTCCACTCGGCGGTCGTCTCCGGCCCGACCCGGCTCCAGGGCGCCGACCTGGTCATCCCCGACCTGCGCGGCGGCTTCTCCTACCTCATCGCCGCCCTCGCCGCCCAGGGCACGTCCCACGTGCACGGCATCGACCTGATCAACCGCGGCTACGAGAACTTCATGGAGAAGCTCATGGCGCTGGGAGCGAAGGTCGAGCTCCCGGGCAAGGCCCTCGGCTGACCCTTCGCACGAACGCCGACGGGGCGGTCACCCAGAACCGGGTGACCGCCCCATCGGCATCAGTACAGCACCTCAAGGGGCGCGGGGGCCGCGTGCCTGTGCGGCTTCGCCGCGCGGGCGCGACCAGCCACAACGGGCCCGCGGTCGCCCACGGCGCTCTCCGAAAGGCGAGGCTACTTGCCCTTGGCGGCTTCCTTGAGCTTGGAGCCCGCGGACACCTTCACGCTGTAGCCGGCCGGGATCTGGATCGGCTCACCGGTCTGCGGGTTGCGCGCGGTGCGAGCGGCACGGTGGGTGCGCTCGAAGGTCAGGAAGCCGGGGACGGTGACCTTCTCGTCGCCCTTGGAGACGATGTCGCCGACGACCTCGGCGAACGCGGCCAGCACGGCGTCGGCGTCCTTGCGGGTCACCTCGGCGCGGTCGGCCAGCGCGGCCACCAGCTCACTGCGGTTCATGTTGTTACTCCCGTGTTCTTCTTGCCGTTGAGGCGTGCCACGCGGCGGAGCCGCATGTCGGGCACGGCGAAGCCGATGCTGCCAGGTTCCTCGGTGAGTCCCCGGACCCGGGTCCGTCGTCAGACCCTCGCGCCCAGGGACGCATCCTGCCTCTACCTGCGGCGGTAAAGCCAATCCGGCACCCGCAGGAGTCGTGAGAACACCCGAGGGAGTCACACGAAGAGCGCCACGGCCTCTATACGGTGACGCTCCGTCCGCCTCCGGCAGCGGACAGCAGGGGCCGGAGCCCGGGTCTGGCCGCCACCCTAGAGGGCTGCCAGTTCCTACGGGTTCCACGACGCGCCGGTTCAAACCGGCGCGTGGTGATCCTCACAGGCCCGGACGTCCGGGCCTGTGAGGGAGGCCGAGGCCCCCGTGACGTCCGGTGCGGCTACGAGGCCGACGCCCCCGCCGCCTTCGCCGCGTCCCGCACCGCGCCGGCGACCGCGCCCGCGACCTTGTCGTTGAACACGCTCGGGATGATGTAGTTCGGGTTGAGCTCGTCCTCGGTCACCACGTCGGCCAGGGCCTGCGCGGCGGCCAGCATCATCTCGGTGTTGACGGTGCGGGACTGCGCGTCGAGCAGACCGCGGAAGACGCCCGGGAACACCAGCACGTTGTTGATCTGGTTGGGGAAGTCGGAGCGGCCGGTGGCCACGACGGCCGCCGTCTGGCGGGCGATCGCCGGGTCCACCTCGGGGTCGGGGTTCGCGAGCGCGAACACGATCGCGCCGTCGGCCATCGCGGCCACGTCGTCGCCGTCGAGGACGTTCGGGGCGGAGACGCCGATGAAGACGTCCGCGTCGCGCACGGCCTCCTTCAGCGTGCCGGTCAGGCCCTCGGGGTTGGTGTTGTCGGCGATCCAGCGCAGGGCCGAGCCGGGGACGGCGTCGACCAGGTCCTCGCGGCCCGCGTGCACCACGCCGTGGATGTCGGCCACCACGGCGTTCTTCAGGCCCGCGGCGAGCAGCAGCTTCAGGATGGCGGTACCCGCCGCGCCGGCGCCGGACATGACCACGCGGATGTCCTCGATCGCCTTGCCGGCGACGCGCAGGGCGTTGGTGAGGGCCGCCAGGACGACGATCGCGGTGCCGTGCTGGTCGTCGTGGAAGACGGGGATGTCGAGGGCCTCGCGCAGCCGGGCCTCGATCTCGAAGCAGCGCGGCGCGGAGATGTCCTCCAGGTTGATGCCGGCGAAGCCCGGGGCGATGGCCTTGACGATCTCGACGATCGCGTCGGTGTCCTGGGTGTCGAGGCAGATCGGCCAGGCGTCGATGCCGGCGAACCGCTTGAACAGGGCCGCCTTGCCCTCCATGACCGGCAGCGCGGCCTTGGGACCGATGTTGCCCAGGCCCAGCACGGCGGAACCGTCCGTCACGACCGCGACGGAGTTGCGCTTGATGGTGAGGCGGCGGGCGTCCTCGGGGTTCTCGGCGATCGCCATGCAGACCCGGGCCACACCCGGCGTGTAGACCATGGAGAGGTCGTCACGGTTGCGGATGGGGTGCTTGGACTGCATCTCGATCTTGCCGCCGAGGTGCATCAGGAACGTACGGTCGGAGACCTTGCCCAGGGTGACGCCCTCGATGCCGCGCAGCTGCTCGACGATCTCGTCGGCGTGGGCGGTGGAGGTGGCCGCGATGGTGACGTCGATCCGGAGCTTCTCGTGGCCGGACGCCGTGACGTCGAGGCCGGTCACCGAGCCTCCGTGGGACTCGACAGCCCCGGTGAGCTGGGAGACCGCGGTTCCGCTGGCGGGCACCTCCAGCCGGATGGTCATCGAGTAGGAGACGCTGGGCGCCGTTGCCATGGCCGACTTCCTCTGCTTTCACCGTGTCGCTGCGCCGCTGTGTGTCACAGCGTTGTGCCGTCCGATCGTCGCACCTACCACTGAGTACGCGGTAGCCGCCCCGGATTGAGAACGTTTTGTTCGCGTCAGGGGCGGGTAACCGCAAGTCCGGCGGCGCCTTTCGGAATTTGGTTTCCACCATACGAGAGATCGTCGGGGCCGGGAAAGGACGGGAAGGTCCACCGGCAGCGAAAGAGGCCCACGTCACTTTTCGTGACGTGGGCCTCTCACACGCTTGATGACACCGACCCGCCATGCTCGCCTCGCGGCAAGTGGTCGCTCGTAGCGACGAAGGTTGGGCCCGGGGGCTTGGATCGGGCCGGTGCCACACCCAGGCTAACAAACGGATCCCGTAAGGCCATTCCCGTGACGCAAGCGCTTTTTCCCGCCGGTCCTGTCCCGCGCCGGATTCAGTCCCTCAGCAGATCCGGCACCCCGGCCGCGTCCGGCTCGTCGCGCTCCTGCGACACCACCGTCAGCTGCTGCGTCGCCCGGGTCAGGGCGACGTACAGGACCCGCAGGCCGGCCGGTGACTCGTCGGCGATCTCGGCCGGGGAGACGACGATCGTCGCGTCGTACTCCAGGCCCTTGGCCTCCAGACTGCCGAGGGCCACCACACGGTCGCCGAGCCCGTCGAGCCAGCGCCGGGCCTCCTCGCGGCGCTGCATGGCGACGACCACGCCGACGGTGCCGTCCACGCGGTCCAGCAGCCGGGCCGCCTCCGCGCGCACGGTCGCGCCCAGCGAGTCCGCCACCACCGAGAACCGTGGCTCCACGCCGGTGGAGCGCACCGCCCTCGGCGAGACCGAGCCGGGCATGGCGAGGGCGAGCACCTTGGACGCCAGATCGGCGATCTCCGCCGGGTTGCGGTAGTTCACCGTGAGCTCGAAGCGGCGGCGCGGGCGGGTGCCGAGGGCCTCGTCACGGGCCTGGGCGGCCTCCTCGGGGTCGGACCAGGAGGACTGGGCCGGGTCGCCGACGACCGTCCAGGTGGCGTGGCGTCCACGGCGGCCGACCATGCGCCACTGCATCGGCGTGAGGTCCTGCGCCTCGTCGACGATGACGTGGGCGTACTCGACGCGCTCCTGGGCGAGCCGCTCCGCCCGCTCGCGCTGGCTCTCCTCGCGCACCGGCATCAGCTCCTCCAGGCCGGTGAGCTGGTCCAGCGGGTCCAGCTCGCGCTGCCTGCGGGGGCGGGCGGGGGTGCCCAGGAGGGACTGGAGCTCGTCGAGGAGCGCGATGTCGTGCACGGAGCGCCCGTCCCGCTTCAGCGAGCGGGCGACCTTGCGGACCTCGCCCGGGTTGAGGATGCGGCGGGCCCAGCGGCCGAGGCGCCTCTCGTCGGCCATGGCGTCCAGGACGGCGGCCGGGGTCAGCTCGGGCCACCAGGCGTCGAGGAAGGCGATGAAGTCGTCCTCGGAGGTGATGTCCTCGTCGAAGGAGGAGCGCAGCTCGGCCGCCAGTTCCGGGTCGGTGTGCCGGTTGCCGGCGCCGGAGCGCTCCCACAGGGCGTCGAGGAGCAGCTTGCGGGCGCGGGGGCGCAGCAGGTTGACCGGGGCGGTGCCGCCGAGGGCGGTGCGGCGGACGGCGGCCAGGTCCTCGGCCTCCAGTTCCAGGCGCCGGCCGAAGGCGACGACCCGCAGCCGGTCCGGTGCGTCGTTCCGTTCCAGCGCGCCGCGGGCGGCCTTCCGCACCACCTTGAGCATGCGGTACGAGCCCTTGGCGCGGGCCACCGACGGGGAGTCGTACAGCGTGGCCTCGGCGCCCTCGACCAGCGAGCCGATGGCCCGGATGGCGACCTGGCCCTCCTCGCCGAGGGAGGGCAGCACGCCCTCGGTGTAGGCGACGAGGAGCGGGGTGGGCGAGACGATCAGGATGCCGCCCGCGTACCGGCGCCGGTCCTGGTAGAGCAGGTAGGCCGCGCGGTGCAGGGCGACGGCGGTCTTGCCGGTGCCGGGGCCTCCCTCGACGTAGGTGACCGAGGCGGCGGGGGCGCGGATCACCAGGTCCTGCTCGGCCTGGATGGAGGCGACGATGTCGCGCATGGTGTGCGTGCGGGCCTGTCCGAGCGCGGCCATCAGGGCGCCGTCGCCGATGACCGCCAGTTCGTGTCCGTCGAGGGACGCCGTGAGCTCGGGCCGCATCAGGTCGTCCTCGACGCCGAGGACCCGGCGGCCCTTGGAGCGGATGACTCGGCGCCGCACGACCCGGCCGGGATCGACCGGCGTGGACCGGTAGAAGGGGGCGGCCGCCGGGGCCCGCCAGTCGATGACCAGCGGGGTGTAATCCTCGTCGAGGACGCCGATACGGCCGATGTGCAGGGTCTCGGCGATGTCGGCGGTGTTGTCGGCGCGTACGGCGCCCTCGGCGGGCTCGACGGCGGTGTAGGCGCCGTCGGGGCCCTTCTTGCCGTCCTTGCCGAGCAGCAGGTCGATACGGCCGAAGAGGAAGTCCTCGTACTCGTTGTGCAGCCGGTTGAGGTGGATGCCGGCCCGGAAGACCTGGGCGTCCCGTTCGGCGAGGGCGCCGGGCGTGCCGACCTGGCCGCGCCGGGCGGCGTCACGCATGAGGAACTCCGCCTCGTGGATCTTCTCCTCGAGGCGGCGGTACACCCGGTCCAGGTGTTCCTGTTCCAGGCTGATCTCCCGGTCGCGAACGGAGTCGTGAACCGGATCGACCGCGGTTTGCTGTTGAGCCTGAGCGGCCACCGGGCCCCCTTCTGACGTGCTGGGCAGCCGTCAACCGTACGCGAAGGGGACCCCGTGAGGCTACGCGTCGACCTCTACGAGCAGCTTGCCGTCGAAGGTCATGACCTGGAAGTGGTCGATCTCGTTCGGCTCGAACGCGGCGCCGCCCTGGATGTACAGCGGCTGCCTGGCCTTGTCCGTCTTGGCGTCCGGCATGCCGTAGCCCCAGTCCGGGACGGACCACGACGTGACGGTCTCCCGCTCGCCGTTCTTGCCGACGGCGACCAGGGAGCACTTCTGCGGACCCGTGACGTTCTTCAGTTCGAGGACCGTCCCGGTGCCCCAGGTCTTCTCCTCCAGCGCCACGGTCGCGGAGACCCTGGTGCCGGGATCGGTGGCCGAGATCCTGTCGGAGGCCTTGTCGAAGGCGTCCTTGGCCGGGTTCGCGGCGAGCGTCTGCCCGGTGCCGCTCCTGGGCCCGCTTTCGTCGCCCCCGCCGCTCGCCGCCACGGCGACGAACGGGCCGCTGACGATCAGCGCGCCCGCGGCGGCCACCATGTAGAAGTTGCGGCGGCGCTTGCGCGCGCGGCGCTCGGCGACCTCGTCGACCAGCTTCTCCACCACGCGCGCGGAGGGCTTGGCGGACAGCGACTCGCCCAGCGCGGGCGTGCCGGTACCGGGCAGGTCCGCGAGCGCGGCCAGCATCGGTTCCATGCCGGCGAGTTCGTCGAGCTGCTGGGCGCACCACTCGCAGGTCGCCAAGTGCGCCTCGAAAGCGGTTGCTTCGGCGTCGTCGAGAATCCCGAGGGCATAGGCACCGACGGTCTCGTGTTCGTTCGGCACCGGTGATCCCTCCATGGCACCAGACATACCCGTACCGCCCGTGCCGAATCCCTGGTTTCCCCCGTACACACCCATCACGCCGTCACCCCCCGCTCCTCCAGAGCCAGCTTCATCGACCGCAGGGCGTAGAACACCCGGGAGCGGACGGTGCCGCTGGGTATGCCGAGCGTCTGTGCCGCCTCATTGACGGTACGCCCTTTGAAGTACGTCTCGACGAGGACCTCCCGGTGGGCCGGGGTCAGGTCGTCGAGCGCGTCCGACAGCGTCATCAGCCACAGCGCCTTGTCGATCTCGTCCTCCGCGGGGATGACCTCCAGCGGCGACGGATCGACCTCCTGCGGCCGGGCCTGCCGGCTGCGGTGGCCGTCGATGACGATGCGCCGGGCGACCGTCACCAGCCAGGGGCGTACCGAACCGGTCGCCCGATTGAGCTGACCGGCGTTCTTCCAGGCACGGATGAGCGTCTCCTGCACGACGTCCTCGGCGCGCTGGCGGTCTCCGGCGACCAGCCGCAGGACGTAGGCCAGCAGAGGTCCGGCGTGCTCGTGGTACAGCGCCCGCATCAGCTCCTCATCGGGTCCCGAGGGCTGTGAGGACATGCGATGTCGGGCCCTCGATCCACGGTCATTGGCCACGGCCGCATCCTTGCGCACGCCCACCTCCGGTGTCCGGGGGATCCCCCAGTCGGTCGCTCGACAACCGGTACGGACGGTGGGGGGCGGGTGTTCAAAGCGCGGGGACGGTTTTCTGTGGGGTGGCGTGACGACCGGGACATGAGGTCACATTCCCCCCGCTTCTTCTTCACCTTTCCGACACGACGGCGAGGCCGGTCGGGCCGGCCGTGGACCCGGGGCGCCGAACGGTGTGTAACCGACGTCACTTCGGCGTCCCGCCGCGACCGGCGCGCGGAAGCCGCATACCGGAGGGGGGAGTTGAGCGGGTGTCGTCTCAGGCCCGCGCGAGGGCCGCGCGGCGGCGGTGGCGGGCCACCCGTTCGCGGTTGCCGCAGACCTCGCTGGAGCACCAGCGCCGCCGGCGCCCCCGGGAGGTGTCGACGTACACGATCGGGCAGTTGTCGCCCTCGCACTGCCGCAGGCTCGCCCGGGCGGCGGGGTCGGTGAGGAGGTCCACCGCGTCCCGCGCGATCACCGCGAGCAGCGCGGCGCGGCCGGGCGGGCCGTCCAGTCTCCGCACCAGCGCGCCGTCCTCGCCGGGGACCGCGCGGGGCGCCGGGGGCGCGGCGCGGGCGAGTTCGTTGACCCGGGCGAGTGCGAGGTCGTGCGAGGGGACGCCGGGCGCCGGCCGCCCGCGCACCAAGGGGGCGAGCTGCCCGCGCAGTTCACGGAACGCCGCCGGCCACGACGTGTCGGCGTGGGCCAGCGAGGTGTCCCCCGGCACGAGCCCGGAGCCGGTGATCCAGGCGCGCAGCGCCGCCACGGAGTCGAGCCGTTCCTCGGGATGGGTGGTCGCGAGCAGATCCAGGCAGATCCGCCCGGTGTCGAACCTCGGCTCGTAGGGCGCCGTGACCGTACCCAGTGCCATGTTCCTGCCACCGCCTAGGTTGGCCCCGCGCGGGGGGCCGGTGAGCGATCCGGGAAACCGTTCCCCTCCCACAGTGCCCGCCCGCTCCGGTCCCTGGAACCCCTCGCGCCGCGCTCACCCGTCCGCGTACTTCGACTCCGCCACCGGGTCCAGGGCGAGGCGGTAGCCGCGCTTGACGACCGTCTGGATCAGTTTCGGGGCGCCGAGGGCGGAGCGCAGGCGGGCCATGGCGGTCTCCACCGCGTGCTCGTCGCGGCCCGCCCCCGGCAGGGCGCGCAGCAGCTCCGCGCGGGCGACGACCCAGCCCGGCCGCCGGGACAGCGCCCGCAGCAGGGACATCCCGGCCGGCGGTACGGGCCTGAGCCCGCCGTCCACCAGGACCGCGTGCCCCCGGATCTCCAGCCGGTGTCCGGCGACGGGCAACGCGCGGGCGCGGGCGGGCAGTTCCTGGCAGAGCAGCTGGACGAGCGGGCCGAGCCGGAAGCGCTCCGGCTGGAACGTGTCGATGCCGCGCGCCTGCAACGGCAGCGCGGTGACCGGGCCGACGCAGGCGGGCAGCACGTCGTGGCCGAGGGCGGCGAGCACGTCGTCGGCCAGGCCCCGTTCCTCGGCGCGCGACAGCAGGGACGCGGCGGCGGGCGCGCTGGTGAAGGTGACCGCGTCCAGCGTCCGGGCGACGGTCGCGTCGAGGAGGCGGTCGACGGGGCCGATGTCCTCCGGCGGCAGCCACCGGTAGACCGGCACCCCCACCACCTCCGCTCCCCCGGCCCTGAGCGACTCGACGAACCCGGGCAGCGGCTCACCGTGCAGCTGTACGGCGATGCGCAGCCCGTCGACGCCCTCCTCCAGGAGCAGGTCGAGCACCTCGGCCAGCGACTCCGACGCCGGCGACCAGTCCTCCGTCAGTCCGGCGGCCCGGATCGCGCCCTTCACCTTGGGCCCGCGCGCCAGGATCCGCACCCCGCGCAGCCTCTCCAGCAGGTCCTCGCCCAGTCCCCAGCCGTCGGCGGCCTCCACCCAGCCCCGGAAGCCGATGGCGGTGGTGGCGACCGCGATGTCCGGGGCCTGCCCGATGATGTCCTTGGTGGCGGCCAGCAGTTCGCTGTCGTCGGCGAGCGGCACGATCCGCAGGGCCGGGGCGTGCAGCACGACGGCTCCGCGCCGCTCCAGCAGCGCGCCCAGTTCGTCGGCACGGCGCGCCGCGGTCACCCCCACGGTGAAACCCGCGAGTGGCCCGTGATCGGGTGGCTGTCGTTCGTCGTCCATGGCTCTCGTCCCGCACTCGAGTCGGCGTCCTGCATGAAGGTGCGGCTCCACCTCCATGCCGATCGAGCCTGTCAACGATCCATGACAGGCTCGGTTCGGCTTCGTGTCACCAGTGTTACGTCACACCCTGGCGTAGCTGAGCTGCGGCTTCTCCTCCGGGGCGGTGCTCGTGTCACCCGCGCGGTCCGCCGGGCGGCGAAGGTATACCGCCCAGGTGACCGCGAAACAGACCGCGTAGCAGGCGAGGAAGGCCACGAACGCCCCGGTGCCGGAGCCGTAGGAGAGGAAGGACTGGCGGAAGGCCAGGTTGATACCGACCCCGCCGAGCGCGCCCACCGCGCCGATCAGCCCCATGGAGGCCCCGGACAGCCGCCGCCCGTACGCGGCCGCCTCCTCGCCCCGGAGCCCCTTGGCCAGCGCCTTCGCCTGGAAGATGCCGGGGATCATCTTGTACGTCGAACCGTTGCCGAGGCCGGTCAGCACGAACAGCACCACGAAGGCGACGGTGAACAGCACCAGCGACTCCTGCATCGAGGCGACGATCAGCACCGCGGTCGCCGCGCCCATGCCGACGAAGTTCCACAGCGTGATCCGAGCGCCGCCGTACCGGTCGGCGAGCGAGCCGCCCACCGGGCGGATCAGCGAGCCGAGCAGCGGACCGATGAAGGTGACGTAGGCGGCTTCGAGCGGCGTACGGTCGAACTGGTTCTGGAGCACCTGCCCGAAGGCGAAGCTGTAGCCGATGAACGAGCCGAAGGTGCCGATGTAGAGGAAGGACATGATCCAGGTGTGCGCGTCCCGGGCGGCGTCCTTGGCGGCACCGGTGTCGTTCTTCACCGAGGCCAGGTTGTCCATGTAGAGCGCGGAGAGCACGGCGGCGACGACGATCAGCGGGATGTAGATGCCGAGCAGCACCCGCGGTCCGCCGCTCGCGCCGATGATCGCGAGGGCGGCGAGCTGGATCACCGGGACGCCGATGTTGCCGCCGCCGGCGTTCAGACCGAGCGCCCAGCCCTTCTTCCGCAGCGGGAAGTAGGCGTTGATGTTGGTCATGGAGGAGGCGAAGTTGCCGCCGCCGATGCCGGCCAGCAGGCCGACCAGCAGGAATGTGGAGAAGGACGTCCCCGGCTCCATCACGGCGAACGCGGCGACGGTGGGGACGAGCAGCAGTCCGGCGGAGACGATCGTCCAGTTCCGCCCGCCGAAGACCGCGACCGCGAAGGTGTACGGCACCCGGACCACCGCGCCGACCAGCGTGACCATCGACGTCAGCAGGAACTTGTCGGCGGGCGTCAGCCCGTACTCGGGGCCCATGAAGAGCACCAGCACGGACCACATCGTCCAGATGGAGAACCCGATGTGCTCGGACAGCACGGAGAAGAGGAGATTGCGGCGGGCGATCTTCTCGCCGGTCTCGTTCCAGAAGGTCTCGTCCTCCGGATCCCAGTGCTGGATCCATCGGCCGCCCCGGCTCTGGGGCGCGGGGGGCGGGCTAGCGGCTGTCATGACGCCTCCACTGTTCTCCGGGGTGCGGACGGTGCCGCGAGGGGCTGATCCCGAAGGTAGGGAGGGAGCGTTTCCGGTCTGTGGCGCACAGTGACCGGTAGGGAACGTTGCTCTCACCACCGGCGGGGGCGGGGTGAGAGGTGTCCGGCGCCGGGCGGGGCGGTGAGGTGCCGGGTCCCGTCCGGCGCCGCGGGGACTGCTAGGAGTTGTCGTCACATGTCACGCCCGCATCAGCAGCGACGCGAGGGTGAGGGCTGCTTGGCAGGACTGAGGACCGTCCGGTCCTCGACTCCTTCATGATGTCGTTTCCGTTGTCGATCGAGTGCTCGGGTCCGGGCCCAAACCGTTGCGCAGGGCTTGGATGGCCTTTACGGCGTTGTCGTCACCGATCTGCTCATGGATCGCGATGGCGCGGTCCACGTCGGCCAACGCGCCTTCGGTCTGCCCCAGTTCCCGGCGTGCCCGGCCGAGCGCGGCGTACATCTGCGCCTGCCATTGGGGAATGTTCGAGGCCGGTTCCCAGGCGACGGCCGGCTCGAGTGCCGCGATCGCCTCCCGCCACCTTCCCTGCGTGATGTGCAGCAGGCCGATGTCGCGTGCCGCCGATACCCGTGTCATTCCCGCGATCACGGGCGACGGCGCGGTGGCCGGGTCGGACGCCAGTGTGAGTCTGTGCCTATAGGCACGCAGCGCCTCGTCGGGCTTCCCGGTGCGCTCGAGCGCTCTGCCCAGGGTGGACAGCGCGTGCATCACCATGCCTTCTCGGTCGTTCACGGTGCGGAACCCCCTCATCGCCCGGGCAGCCAGCGGCAGCGCGCCGTGGGCATCCCCGGCCTTCAACAGCGCCACCGCCAGGTACGAGTCGGCCCACGCCTGCTGTCGCAGGTCCCCGGCCATGACCGCTTCCGCGTGGGCTCGACGGGCGCAGTCGCTCGCTCCCGCGGTGTCGCCGAGGCACGTGTTGTGCGCCCAGGAGAGGTAGTTCAAATGCGTTGCGGCGGCGGTGTGGTCGGCCAGCTCGGCGGCGGCGTTGCTGGACAGGGTGAATATCCGGGGCCAGTAGCCCCAGTGGATCCAGCGATCGGAGAACCAGTGCATGGCTTCGGCCACGTCGACCACCCGTTGCCACCTTCCGGTGGCGGCAGCCAGTTCCAGCGCGGCGAGCCAGCCGTCGGCCTCGGTCATCAACCATTGTTGTGCGGCCTCAGGGGAGTCCAGCTGCGCGCGGTCGTCCCGCTGCTCGGGGAAGGTCTTGTGGTAGTCCGGTTCGAACCAGCGGCCGGCCGCGATCGCCGTGTCCAGCAGCCAGTCCACCGCTCGTGTCTCGACGGCGGCGCGCTCGTCCTCGGGCTCCTCTTGCTCCAGTCGCCGTCGGGCGAAGATCCGGATGAGGTCGTGCAGCCGGTAGCGCGCAGTGAAACCCGACTGAAGCAGACCGAGCTCGACCAGCTCGTCCAGGGCGTCCTCCGTGTCGGCGTCCGGCAGCCCTCCCAGCACCGAGGCCAGTTGGGGGCCACAGTGCGGTCCCGGCATCAGGGACAGTCGTCGGAAGAGTTGTCGCGCAACGCCGGACAGCTGTGCGTAGGACAGTTCGAAAGCCGCGGTGACCTCCAGGTCGCCGGCGGTCAGTGCGTCCAGACGGCGTTCCTCGCCCTCGAGACGGGCTGCGAGCCGGTCGGGTGACCAGTCGGGGCGGCTGGCCATGCGGTTGCCGACGATCCGCAGGGCCAGTGGGAGGTTGCCGCAGGAGTGCGCCAGTCGCGATATCGCGTCGGTGGCATGGCCGGCAGCGGGTAGGCCGGGGATCAGGTGCTCCAGCAGGTCGCGGGCTTCCGCGTCAGGCAGTGGCGGCAGTGGGAGCCGGGCCACCCCTTCCAAGCCGGTGAGCAGCCGACGACTGGTGATCACTGTCAGGACCGCGCCGGTCGCCGGCAGCAGGGGACGTACCTGGGCCTCGTCCGCCGCGTTGTCCAACACCACGGCGATCCGGCGCTCGGCAACCACGGACCGGTACAGGGCCGCCCGGTCCCCCACATCGAGCGGCAGCCGATTGTGGGTCGGCGCCAGGGCGCGGATCAGCCGTTCCAGAACGACGCCGGGGTCCAGCGGCCGTGCCTCCAGGCCGCGCAGGTCGACGAAGAAGTACCCGTCTGGGAAACGGTGCGACAGCCTACTGACGGCGTGCACCGCCAAACTGGTCTTGCCGACCCCCGGCTGGCCCGAGATCACGACGATGGGCGCCGGCTCGTCCGGCGAACCGTCCGTGAGCGAGGCCAGCCAGCCCACCTCCTGGCCGCGGCCGGTGAAGTCGGGCACCGCGCGAGGCATCGCCATCAGCCCCGGGGCCGGTGCCGGGTTGCGGCGCTGACCGGCGCGGGCGGCCCGCAGTAGCTCGTCGCGACACTCACCGGTCAGTCGTAGCGCGTCCGCGAGTGCGATCACGGTGGCGCGCTGCGGCCCGAGGCTCTCACCGCGCTCCAGGTTGCCGATCGCTCGCACGCTGACCCCGGAAGCGTTCGACAACTCCTCGATGGTCATATGGGCGGCATGCCGCAGGCGCCGTAAGAGCGCCCCTAACGAGCTGTCCAACGTCCGCTTCTCCGCCGAGTATGCGCGCAGGCATTTCGTACCGGCGGTACTTGTGCCTGCTGTTCTGCCTGGGCATCGATCGTGAGGAGCAGTCTACTTGTCACATCCGTCCCGATCAGGTGGTGAATGCATCTGTCCATAAAGCACCCGTCCGACCAAAACCGATTGGCCTTCCCCGCGGCCGGCACCGCGCTCCTGCTCCCGGAAAGGGCAAGTCCAGCATGAGAACCGTTCGAGTTGCCCCCGGCGCGCGGCGAGCCGTACGGCCCGTCATGGGCATGACCTCCATCACGGCGATCGCCGCCGGTCTGCTGACCATCGGCTGCTCCGCGGGCCTCACCGACAGCACGGCGCATGTGACGCCGACCCCGCCGGCCATCGCGGCCACTTCGACAGCGCCCGCCACCGGATACGACGGTCTGACGGGCCTCCCGCTGTCCGCCTACGGCACCTCCGAGCAGGACGACGTCCTGCTGCACCGGACAAACGAGGCGCTGGTCGCCCGCTGCATGCAAAACCGGGGATACACAAGCTATTCAGGCCAGAAGAAGACCCAGGCTGCCGCGAAGACGAAAGAAGAAAAAGAAGCGATCCACCCGGCCGGCGCCTGGGGCTACATAGGCAGTGCGACCGCCAAGCGCATCGGTTTCCACGTCGCCGTACCCCTTCCAGCCACCCAAGGCCCGACCGGCCGGGAATTGAAGGACTACAACGCCTGCTGGGACAAGGCGGACAAGCAAGTGCCCTCTCTCGCCGGCACCCGGGGTTGGAAGCTCACCCAGGACTTGTTCGGACAGTCGTTCCAGCAGGCGGCCGCCGACAGCCGGGTCGGTGCCGCGCGTGAACACTGGTCGGACTGCATGAGCACGGCGGGACATCCGGCCGACGATCCCGAGGAGCTGGCCAACGGCTTCCTGAACGCCGAGAAGGCGACCGGGAAGGAGATCGCCGCGGCCACGGCCGACGAGTCCTGCACGCTGTCATCGAATCTGGCCGCCGTCTACTTCGCCGTCCTCACCGGATACCAGCAGCAGCTCATATCCGCCAACGCCGAAGTCCTGACTGGCTACAAGAAACAGGTTCAGGCGCAGGTCGACCGGGCCGCACACCTCCTGGCCGCGTCCGACACGAACTGAATCGGAGCCTCACCCCTCGACTCCGGACGGCACTGCGCCAGACCGCACCACCGTCCGGCCCTCCAGCACGACACGAGAAGGAGAACTTCCATGAACCAAGCAGCCAAACGAGTGGTCCTGTCCGCGCTGACGACCGTCGTGGCGGCGACCTCACTCACCCTTGCCACCACGACGCAGGCGTCCGCGATCGGCCAGGTACCGTGCAGTACGGGCGAGTTCCTGCAGATCGACATCCACCCGACCCTTGGGCCCACCCAGACCTTGTGTTACGCCAACGCCGGAACCTTGGAATTCGCCAGGGGCTGGTGGATCACGAAGATCTCGACCGGCAACAACCGGGTCCAGTGGCACGGGGACGGAAGGTGGCAGCCCGACACCCCGATCAACAAGTGGACCGTCTTCACCTGGCCGAATCACCCGGGTGGGGTCAGTGTAACCGGAATCAAGATTCTCTGAACCGTCAGTGGTAGCGGGGGCGTGGTCCTGTCCGTTCGGTCCGAACAGTCGTAACGTCCCCTGGCGGAGCTGTGTCCGCAGCCCCGCCGGGGGGGGCTCGCGAGGCCGGTATCCAGACAGCCGCGCCGACGGGACGGCCCGGAAACGACCACACCTGGCCACGTCCACGGCCATCCGTTTCCGGGGGCCCGGCGCAGGACCTGCCCTCCATCACGGGAGCTCCGTCGAAACGGCTCCGCAGGATGACGACCCGGCCCGCGGTGTCCGTAGCGTTCCCATCGGCCTTGGCGGTCACGCCGGGCCTTCGATGAAAGGGTTTCGAGGAGAACACCCATGCATCAGACAGTTAAGCGGGCGGCCCTGGCTGCGCTGACGACTGTGTCCCTGACGGCTTCCCTCATGGCCGCCACAGCGACGAACGCGTCGGCGATCGACATCGTCCCCTGCGGAAACCGTGAATACCTCCACGTCACAGCGCACCTGGGCAGCACCACTCTGGACGAGAACTTCTGCTACGCCAACGCCGGCCAGAGCCCTGTGGGGGGCGTCCGGGACTATTGGGTCACCCGGATCTGGACAGGTAACAACCGCGTCCAGTGGTATGGGGACGGAAGGTGGCAGCCCGAGCAGCCGATCGGCAAGTACACCGAGATGACCTGGCCGAACCACCCAGGTGGGGTCAGGATATACGGCATCAGGATCCTCTGATAACCGGCGGAAACGGGCACCCGCCAGATTCACCGCCACCCGGCCCGGGCCGTGTCCGGTCCCGCGCGGACGCAGTCGACGTAGTGCATCGGCGAAGGCACCGGTCAGGCCGATGGCATCGGTGAGATCGGCCGACAGCAGGGGCCCGGCCATGTGGTCGCGAACGCCACATGGCCGGGCTGCTCGGCCTGCCGCCAGCCGTCCTTCCGCTCGGCGCCGGACAGCAACCCGAGCACGAACGCACGGCGGTGACGCGCGGCTCACCCCCCTGAAGCGGCCCGCGATCCGGGCCACGGCAAACATCGCCAGCCAACGGGCGTGCACCTGCGGGAGAAGACTCTGTGGCGCATGCCCTACGAGACCTGCGCGCGGGCGCAGGAGATCCTCGGCGTCAACATCGAGGACTTGGAGCAGGACTTCACGGACCGGCGTCGAGGACATCGGGGTCTTCGCCCGCGTCGCCCCCGAACACAGGGTCACCATCGTCCGCGCCCTCTCCCGGCGCGGGCGCCGTTCCTCCTCCCCAACCCCCTACCAAGGAAGCGGAATCATGTGAGCTGACGAACGGGATCAGTCGAAGCGGTCTGGTTGTCGCAGGTGAGGCATCCGACCTGTCACACTCGCTCGTTCGGCAGTCTTTCTGTCACCACAAGCGAAGACCGAGATGTCGCGGCTCCTCATGGCGGTTCCATGGGTCGTGGCCGCTACACGCGCGAGGTCGGGCGTGTGTCGGCCACACGGTCACGTAGAGGCACTCATGGGACAGGCCCGGAGTCGTCGGGTCACGGAAGACAGGTGATGGACATGCGGACTGAGGCCGCCAAGCGGGTTGAACTGGTTTTCTCCCTCTTCGACGCCAACGGCAACGGAGTAATCGACTCCGGAGACTTCGACCTGATGACGGGCCGGGTTCTGGAGGCGGCGGCCGCGTCGGACGACGGCGCCAAGGCCGCCATCCGGGCGGCGTTCCGCCGTTACTGGACGACGCTGGCCACTGAACTGGACGCCAACGGCGACGGTGTGATCACCGTGGACGAGTTCCGTCCGTTCGTGCTCGACCCCGAGCGTTTCGGCCCCACGATCACCGAGTTCGCCGAGGCTCTCGCCGCACTCGGCGACCCCGACGGGGACGGTCTGATCGAGCGCCCCCTCTTCGTGTCCCTGATGACGGCGATCGGCTTCGAGGAGGCGAACATCCACGCCCTCTTCGACGCCTTCGGCCCGGACGCCGAGGACCGCATCGCCGTGGGTACGTGGGCCGCCGGCATCGAGGACTACTACGCGCCGGACCTGGCCGGGATCCCGGGCGACCGGCTCGTGGCTGCCCGGTCCGTCTGACACGGCCCGTGAGGGGCAGCGCCGGGCGCGGGCGGCGACCGCTGCGACGCGACCGGCTGCCCCTCCACCGGGACGCGTCCCACCGTGCGGGCCCGCGGCAGGCCCCGTCCCCAGCTCCCGTGCGGACGTCGTCGTGAGCGCTGCGGGCGTCATGGCCGTGACTTGTACGCGAACACCCACCGGTTTCCCTCCAGTGCGTCGTTCGTCTCGGGGAGGGGGCCACGTCCGTGCCGACGGGTGAAGTCGAAGGGCGTGTACATCGAGGTGGACCAGCCCTTGGCCGTCAGGTCGCCCGCGGAGTCGGGTCGCGGCCCCTTGTCGAAGAGGTGGAGCAGGTCGATACCGGTCTGTTCTCGCGTCGCCGTGTAGATCGGGCTGTCGCGGTACAGCATCAGGTCCTTCTCCAGCTTGGCCTCGAAGGCCAGGGCGCTGCCTTCGGTGGTCAGCCTGTCCACCGTGTCGACGAGGTACGTCTCGGCGGGGCCCGGCAGGTAGAAGAGGAGTCCCTCGGCCAGCCAGACGCTCGGTGCCGCGGGGTCGAAGCCGACGTTGGTCAGCGCGCCGACCCAGTCCGCGCGCAGGTCGACCGGTACGGTGACGCGCTTCACCTTTGGGGTGGCCGCCAGGTCCGTGAGCACCTGGTGCTTGAATTCCAGCACGCCCGCCCGGTCGACCTCGAAGACCTCGCAGCCGGACGGCCAGTCCAGCCGGAAGGCACGCGTGTCCAGCCCCGCTCCCAGCAGGACCACCTGCCGGGGGCCCGTCCGGACCGACCGGAGCAGGAAGTCGTCGAGGACCCTGGTCCGCAGGCCGAAGTAGCGGGCGAACCGCCCCCACAGCGGGTTGCCGTCCCCCTCCGGGACCTGCTGGATGCGCACCGGCCAGTCCGCGCACGCCGGGGCAGCGCGCACGAAGTGTTCCGCGTAGGTGTCCTGAGCCAGGCTGTCGTCGCGGTAGGTCTCGATCGCCCGTGCCGCGGCGACCAGGAAGGCGGTCAGGCCCACACCTCCGTCCACGCCTTCCACGTCCGTCCGCTGCGGTGCCGTGCCGGTCATGTCTCCTCCGTTGACGGAAGTGGGGACCACGAGCTTCCTGCTCGTCGGATGCGGTGGGTCCGCGATGCTGGGGGCCGCGCTCACCGGCTTCTTCCGGTCGGGAGCAGGACGGGTTTGACCACGCGGCCGGCGCCGCAGTCGCGCTCGGCCTCGTTGATGTCGGCCAGCGGGTAGGTGCGGATGAGCTGGTCGAAGGGGAAGCGTCCGGCCTGCCAGAGCCGGATCAGCAGCGGTATCAGCAGTGCGGGGACGGCGTCCCCTTCGCAGATGTGGCGGATGCTGCGGCCCTGGTCGAGCGTGCCCGGTTCGAGCGGCAGCGCGGTGCGGATCCGTGCCACCAGGCCGAGGCTGCCGGTGGGGCGCAGTGCCCGGAGTGCGTCGTTGATGAGCGGGGCTGAGGCCGTGGTGTCGAGCGCGTACTGCGCGCCGCCGTCGCTGACCCGCCGGATCCACTCGGCCAGTCCGGCCGTCTCGGCGGGCAGCGGGATCGCGCCGAACCGCTCGGCCAGGGCCAGCCGCCGGGGGTGCCGGTCCACGGCCACGGTCAGCGCGCCGGCGGCGGTGGCCGCCATCACCGCGGCCAGACCCACGGCTCCCGCGCCGATGACGACGACGGTGTCACCCGGGCCGGCGGCGAAGGTGTTCAGCACGGCTCCGGCGCCGGTGAGGAACCCGCAGCCGAGCGGCCCGAGCAGTTCGACGGGCAGTGCTCGGTCGACCCGAACGGCGTTGCGGGCCGAGACGAGTGCGTACTCGGCGAAGGAGGACTGGCCGAACCACCGGGGGGCCAGCGCTTCCCCGGCCGCGTCGGTGAGCCGCGGCGCGTCCTGTGCGCGTCCCCCGAAGAGATTGAGGGAGGCGAAGGAGTCGCAGTAGGCAGGGGCCGCGCCGCGGCAGTTGCGGCAGTGCCCGCAGGAGTCGAAGCTCAGCACGACGTGGTCACCCACGCCGATGGTGGTGTCCGGGCCGCCGCCCGTCCGCACCACGACCCCGGCCCCTTCGTGGCCGAGCACCGCCGGCAGCGGGCTGCTGCCGGCCGCTCGCCGGACCCCGAGGTCGGTCCGGCACATCCCGCAGCCGGCGATCTGGACCAGGACCTCACCGGCGGCGGGTTCCGTCCGCAGGGCCACCTCCTCGAGCGTGAACGGATCCTCGTACGAGCGCAGTACGGCCGCCTGGAACCTCACCTCACACCTCCTGCGGACGGTGGACGACGAACGGCCGCAGGTTGCCGTACAGCCCCCACGCTCCGCCCGCCACGCCGACGCCGCTGTCCTTGACGCCCGCGAAGGGCTGGGCAAGGGACAGTTCGGCGTGGTGGTTGATCCAGGCCGTGCCGCATTCGAGCCGGTCGGCCACCGCCTCGGCCCGGTCGAGGTCGGTGCCCCACACGGACCCGCCCAGCCCGAAGCCGGTGCCGTTGGCGGCGTCGACGGCTTCGTCGAGGCTCCGGTACGGCAGTACGGGCAGGACCGGACCGAACTGCTCCTCGGTCACCACCGGGCTGTCGGGCGGGACGTCGGTGAGGATCGTGGGGGCGAAGAAGTTCCCCCGCCCGGCCGGCCGGTGGCCGCCGGCCGCCGCCCGGGCGCCGTCCGCCAGGGCCCGCCGCGTGATCTGCTCGACCCGGGCCAGCTGGGGGGCGTTGTTGACCGGTCCCAGCCGGGTGTCCGGGTCGAGGCCGGGCCCGACGGCGACGGTCCTGGCGCGCTCGGCGAGGGCTTCGACGACCTGGGCGTGGAGCCGGGCCGGGGCGTAGACGCGTTTGACCGCCATGCAGACCTGCCCGCAGTTGCGGAAGGCGGCCCAGAACAGCCGGTCCGCGATCCGGTCCACCTCGACGTCGTCCAGCAGGACGGCGGCGTCGTTGCCGCCCAGCTCCAGGGTGACCCGGGCGAGCGAGGCCGCCGCCGCTTCGGCCACGGTCCGCCCGGTGGGCACCGAGCCGGTGAAGGTGACGTGGCGGATGCCGGGGTGGGAGGCGAGGCGGGCGCCGAGCGGTTCGCGGCCGGTGACGACCGTCAGCACGTCCTCGGGCAGGACGGTGGCGAGGACGGAACCGAGCAGCCTGGTGGCGAGCGGGGTGAAGGGGGACGGTTTGAGGATGACGGTGTTGCCCGCCGCGAGCGCGGGCGCGAACTTGGCCGCCGCGAGCTGAAGGGGGAAGTTCCACGGCACGATCGCGGCGACGGGTCCGAGGGATCGCCAGCGGATCTCGCTGTCCACGGGCCGGCCGTCGGTGATGCGCCGGGTCCTCGGGGCGAGGTCGGCGAAGTAGCGCAGGCGGGCCGCCGTACGGGCGATCTCCGCGTACGACTCGGTCAGGGGCTTGCCCTGCTCCCGGGTGAGCAACCGGGCGAGGTCCTCGCCGGCTGCCTCCACGGCGTCGGCCGCCACGCGCAACGCGGTGGTGCGGGCGGCGGGGTCGGCGCGCCAGCCGTGCCAGGCCCGCCGGGCCCGGTCGACCACGGAGTCCAGCTCGTCCGGCTGCTGGTCGGGGGCCTCGTCGAAAGTCTTCCCGGTGGCCGGGTCGACGACGGGGAAACGCGCGGCTCGGTGGCCGGGGACGCGGTCGGGCTCGGAGGCCGGCATGCCGGTGGTCAGTTCGCGGCCGGGACGCCGGCCGCCTGCTCCCGGGCCTGCCGGTCCATCTCCGCCCGGAAGGCGGCCACCAGGTGGGGCTGGATCCGTCCGGCGTTGCGGTCGCCGCCCTCGCAGACCGCTCCCCGCACACCCACGATGTCCGTGCCGATGCGGGTCAGCGCGCCGAGGTCGCTTCGTTCGACACTGCCCGCGAGGGCGGCGAGCAGACCGGACGTGTGGGCCCGACGGACGAACTCGGCGCACAGGTCCGGCGGAACGTGGTCGAACAGCCGCGTCCCGTCCTTGACCGCGGTGTCGAGCATGGCGGCGTCGGCGCCGGAGCGGGCGGCGATGTCGGGCAGGGCGAGCGGGTTGACGCAGCCGATCCGGTGGGCGTCGGCGTAGCCGGAGGCGACGACGAGCGCTTCGGGGCGGTGGTCCTTCACCGCCCGGACGACCGCGCGCATGACCTCGATGCCCTGACCGGGCGTCGTGCATCCGTAGAGGCCGACCTTGATGTACGTGGCGCCGGAGACGACCGCGCCGAGCGCGGCCTGGGCCACCGTGCCGGGCTTGTACGGGACGTCTCCCACGGTGGCGGACACCGGTTTGTCCGTCGGCACCGCGTCGCGGATCTCCCTGATGACCCAGGGGAAGTTGGCGCCGAGCGAGCCCTCGTCGGGCTTCTTGACGTCGACGATGTCGAGGTGCTCCGCCGCCTTGGCACAGTCGAGGGCTTCCTCGACACCGTCCGGGGAGATGAGAAGCAACACCGTGAACTCCTTCCGCCGCCGGTCCGCCCGGCCGAGGCGCAGGGGATCGCGGATGACGTGGCTCGTGTGCGGTGGGCTCATCATTTCCGCCGCCCCCGGGCGCTGGTAGGGCGTGCGGAGTTGGCCCGTGGCGCTCGTGCCCTCGCGCAGTGGGCCGCGCGCACCGGCGTGGACCGGCACGCGATCGTCCGGCTCGTGCGCCTCCGGCCGGTGGATGTCGGGGCCGTCCACGCGTCCGTGGGGACGGCCCCGGTCCGGTGGGTCGGCCGGTGAGCTCGCTGTTGTGCTCCCCACCCGCGATGAGGCCCCTTCGAGACAGCCGGGGGCATGCCCACGGGTTGCCGGCGCGTGGTGATCGCGACGCGGAGCGGCCTCATCATCGACGTCCGAGGCGACCCCGCCCCCCTGCGGGCGCACCCGCGCCAACGGCCTCGCGATGCCCACAGGCCGTCCGGAACGATCCGTCCCCACCGTCCGCTCCCCAGGGCCACGGCACCACTGCCAACCGGCCGGGTGGGACACAGCCTTCAGGGGCGGGGCTCCAGCACCTCCAGAGCGCCGCTCCGGGTGTCGTAACTGCGCAGGGTGGTGAGCCGGACCGACAGCGGCGGCGCCGGCAGCAGCTCAGAGACCCGCCGGTCGGTGAAGGCACCGGCCCGCCGGGTCCGGCCAAGGGTGATGTGCGGGCTCCAGCGCCCGGGTTCATGGAGCGGGTTGAGGGTCTCGGGCGGGCTGTCCGAGGCCACCGCCTCCCACACCCTGCGCTGCAAGCGGGCCAGCACGGAGTCGAGGTCCAGCGCCCAGGCCAGCACCGAGGTGGGCCGTTCGAAGCGGACCAGGCCGGTGAACCGCACCGGCAGCGGCAGGGAGGCAGCCACCTCGGCAAGCTCCCAGCGGATCGGGGCGGTCAGCTCCGGACAGGTGGCCAGGGTGAGGTGCGGGCTGTTGGTCGGTGAGCGGTGGCGCGCCTGACTGGGCAGTCCCGCGTCCGCGAGCCGCCGCCAGGCCTCCCGGACCGCCAGCTCTGCCGCCTCGTCCAACAGGATTTCGACCGTGCGCACCGTCGCAGCCTACCGGCGATCGCCCGCGGAGCGAGGTCTGCGACCCCATACGGAGCCACCGAGGAGGGCGGCGACGCGATGGGGGTCCCCCCACGCGAGCGGAGCCGAGCGTGGGGGAGTCGGCAACCGACGACGACGCGGCAGATGCGCGTGCCACGCTCCGCGACGCCGGCATGATCCAAGCGACAGGCCCTAGTGCTGCGGGGGCTGCCAGTGCGGGTTCTGCTGGGGGTGGGGCGGTTGGGCGGGCTGCCCGTACGGGGGCTGCTGGGGCTGCTGGGGCTGCTGCGGGGTGTAGGGGCCGGGAGCCTGGGCCGGGGGCTGGGGCGGGGCGCCGTACGGGGTGGGCACGGGCGGGGTGCCGTAGGCGGCCGGGGCCTGGGGGGCGTACGGCCCCGGGGCCTGCTGGGGGTACGGCATCGAGGGCTGGTGGGGCTGAGACGGCTGATGGCCGTAACCGGGGGCCGCGCCGGGGGCGCCGTACGGGCCGCCGCCACCGAAGGGATTGCCGTGCCCCGGTATCTGACCACCCGGGGGCAGGTAGCGGACCCGGCCGGTCTCGTCCGTCACCGGGGCGAACCCGGCCGCCTGCAACCGGGCCGCGAACTTGGCGTTGCGCTTGCGGGTGACGACGAAGCCGATGCCGAGGATCGCCATGACGACCAGCCACACCACGGCCGCGACGACGAAGTCGTCGGACGAGCCGCCCGCCTGGTAGGCGAAGAGCACACAGCCGATGGAGACACCGAGGGCCCCGTACCCCATCCGCTTCTCGGCGCTCTTGCCGGTGAGGTCGAAGTTGATGCGGGCCTTGAGGAGTTCGAAGGCGTCCGGCACGAGCGGCGGCACCGACACCCCGTCGCCGGCGTTCGGATACTGCGCCCAGTTCTGCGCGGCGCGGGCCCGGGCGTGCGGGCTCGGGTCGGGCACGATCAGCATCTTCAGCTGGCTGTTGTTCCCGCCGCCCTGCCGCACGTCCGCGTACTCGTAGCCGAACTGCTGGGCGACGAAGGCGAGTCGGGCGAGCTTCTTCACGGACGCCATCGCACTGGTGAGCTCCACCGGCTCCCCGCTCGCCATCAACCGCAGCATCTTCTGCGTCTGCCGCTTGCTCATCCGTCCAAGCCCCCTGGCCACACTGTTCACTTACGCAACCGGGGCAGTCTCGCACGGTCCGCGACAACGCGGTAGCGCGATCGGATCCCTGGGCGGCCGGCGTCTGCCGGTGATCGATGTCTTCGACGGCGACCGGCCCACTCATCAGAGGTGGATGCCGGCCCGCCGCAGCCCGGCCCGAACCGTCCGTCCGTCCGACCGCCCGAGCACCCTGCCCGCGCCATCGAGGTGAGACGGCACGGCCGCTGCCACGCAGCCGGGCATCGCACTGCTCACCGGCCAGGAGAGGGACGCGAGAGCTCTTCGGTCACCAAGGACGGGATCCACCACGCGACTGAGCTCGCCCGGGCCGAGAGCACCGACCGGCTCGGCCGAGGCAGACGTGACCTCAGCCTCGATGCGCCGCGCCGGACCTGCCCCGTCCGCCGGCGGAGCGCTCCGTGCTGCCGTTCGGCCACAGGCGTGGCCTGCGCTTCGCCGCCAGATCCTCGACCCAGCCGACCGCGAGGACCATCAGGCCGATCAGCGGCCAGACCAGGGCGAACATCCAGATGGTGTAGGCGCCGTCGAGCGCGGCGACCGCCCGCTCGCTCTGCATGAACGGGAGCCGGTACAGCAGGTCGATGATCGGCACCGTCGCCATGATGAGCAGGTTGTGCCACAGGTAGATGGTGACCGCCCGGTTGTTGGAGAGCGTCACCAGCTTGTCCCACTTCGCCAGGCGTCCCGGGAGTTCCTGCCACGACGGGGAGTACTGGAGCAGGATCACGACGAAGCCGAACGACCAGGTGGCCTGGGCCAGCGGGATGTCATTGAGGTCCCAGCCGTCGGCGCCCAGATGGTTGGAGGCCCACCACAGGCCGAACGCCATCACCAGGGATGCGCAGGAGACGGAGATGTACCGCGGGATCTGCTTCAGCAGGCCCTCGTGGTGGGCGAAGCCCAGCATCCAGCAGCCGCCGTAGACCGCGAAGTCGGTGACCGCGTTGCCGGTCTCCCCGGGAATGGTCATCAGACCCGTGCCGACGATCGCCGTCAGGCCCAGCGGGGCCAGCAGGGTCGGCCAGGGGGCCCGGCGGAACAGCCACAGCAGCAGCGGCGACGCGATGACGAACCACAGATAGGCACGCAGGTACCACAGCGGCCCCGCGGCCTGCACCGCCCAGGTGTCCTCCAGCAGGCCCGACTTGGAACCGATGTGCCAGGGGTAGGGCGGGGCGCCGATCGGGACGAGGTAGTTGAACAGCTCGACCAGGCCCCAGGTGCCGCCGCGGTCCGGGTCCTCGGACGGGTTCCAGCCATTGGCGAACATCATCGCCAGCACGACCACGGCGAAGATCCACAGGGGCGGCAGAAGGCGCCGGACCCGTCCGCGGATCACGCCGAGCGCCGGACGCTTCAGTGAGCGCGCCATCAACGAGCCCGCCAGCGCGAACATCACGCCCATCGACGGAAACAGCACGGTCAGCCAGGCCCAGCCGAAGAGGTGGTACACCACGACGCGGACCAGGGCGATGGAACGCAGCAGGTCGAGGTAACGGTCACGGCCCGGCTTCGTGGGGGCGGCCGGCGCGGCGGCGGGATCCGCTACGTGCGCGGGCCCGTTCGTTCGCTGCTGCGGTACGGCGTACGGGGCCCCCGGGGGCCCGTCCGCGTTCCCCGCGTACGGCGTTCCGTACGGTCCGGTCGGCTCCGGGCTCGTCCCCGTGCCGGTCGTGTGTCCGTGGGTCATGCCACGGGCCTCCGATCATCGGTGCGCTGCGCGCGCCTGCCCGGCACCGCCCCGCCGACCGGCGCCTCGACGACGCCGGTGCGCCGCAGCTTCTGCCAGCGCAGGCGGCCGCCGGTGAGTGCGGTGATCCAGGACTGGAGCAGCACGACGTACATGAGCTGGCGGTAGAGGATCTGCTGCAGTGGCAGCGAGATGAGGTGGGTCATGCGTTCGCGGTCGAGGCGGAAGGCGTAGGCCGCGCAGACCGCCTGGATGGCCAGGACGCCCAGCCACGCCACGATCGTCTTCTCGGTCGGGCCGAAGACGATGCCGTAGAGGAGGAAGACGTCGATCAGCGGGGCCAGCAGCGGGGCCAGGACCATGAACAGGGAGACGAAGGGCAGGCCCACGCGGCCGAAGCGGCCCGAGGGACCCTTCTCGACCAGGGACCTGCGGTGCTTCCAGATGGCCTGCATGGTGCCGTACGACCAGCGGTAGCGCTGGGACCACAGTTGCTGGACGGTCTCCGGGGCCTCGGTCCAGGCGCGGGCGTTCTCCGCGTAGACCACGCGCCAGCCGGCCCGGTGCAGCGCCATCGTGACGTCGGTGTCCTCGGCGAGCGTGTCGTCGCTCATGCCGCCGATGGGCTCCAGCGCCGAGCGTCGGAACGCGCCGACGGCGCCCGGGATGGTCGGCATGCAGCCGAGGATGTCGTACATCCGGCGGTCCAGGTTGAAGCCCATCACGTACTCGATGTGCTGCCAGGCGCCGATGAGGCTGTCCTTGTTGCCGACCTTGGCGTTGCCCGCCACGGCGCCGACCCTGGAGTCGCCGAAGGGCTGGACGAGTTCGCGGACGGTGGACGGTTCGAAGACGGTGTCGCCGTCCATCATCACGACGATGTCGTACCGGGCGTTCGCCAGGCCCCGGTTGAGCGCGGCCGGCTTGCCCGCGTTGAGCTGGCGGATCACCCGGACGTTGGGCAGGCCCATCGCCTCGACGATGCGGGCGGTGCCGTCGGTGGAACCGTCGTCGATGACGAGCACCTCGATCGGGTGGTCGCTCGCCATCAGGGAACGGACGGTGTTCTCGATGCACTTGGCCTCGTTGTACGCCGGGACCAGCACCGTCACCGGTGCGGTGACCGGCGGGCCCCAGCGGAAGTTCCTGCGGCGGACGCGGCGGGCGTGGGCGCCGGAGAGGAGGAGCATCAGGACGAAGCGGCCGATGACCAGGGTGCCGATGATCGCCAGGCCCACCACCAGGACGTCGGTGATGTGCTCGGAGGCCTGGACCAGGAAGATCCACGCCCTGCCCTTCCAGAGGTCGGCGCCGGTGACCGGGCTGTGGGCGCTGGGCGCGTCCAGGGCCTCGGTCAGGTTGTCGAACTCGTAGCCCTTCTCCTTCAGGTCGGGCAGGAACCTGTCGAGCGCCGCGACGGTCTGGCTGCGGTCGCCGCCGGAGTCGTGCATCAGGACGATGGCGCCCTGGCCGCCCTCGGGCGTGGCGCGGCGGATGATCTCGGCGACGCCGGGCCGCTTCCAGTCCTCGCTGTCGGTGTTGTTGACGACGGTGAGGTAGCCGCGGCTGCCGATGTACTGGGTGACCGGCCAGGTCACGTTGTCCATCGCCTCGGCGAAGGAGGAGTACGGCGGGCGGAAGAGCGAGGTGCGGATGCCGGCCGCGCCGGTGATCGCCAGCTGGTTCTGCGACAGCTCCCAGTCGATGCGCTTCTTGGACTGGAGGGAGAGGTCGGGGTGGTTGAAGGTGTGCAGGCCGATCTCGTGGCCCTCGTCGACCATGCGCTGGACGAGGTCCGGGTAGCGGGAGGCCATGGTGCCGGTGACGAAGAAGACCGCGTGCGCGTCGTGCTTCCTCAGCACGTCGAGCACCTTCGGCGTCCAGGTCGGATCCGGGCCGTCGTCGAAGGTGAGGACGAGGCGGTGGTCGGGCACGCTCAGGCTCTGGGTCTGCCCGGCGCGGGCGTCGATGACCGGGCCGCCCTCGAGTATGTCCTCGGGCACCTGGGTGGTGGGGGCGGGCTTGCCGACGCGGTGGTCGGCGAGGATCTCGCTGTGCACGTAGCCGCGCAGCATGAGCATGGCCGCCAGGGCGACGAGGACGAGCAGCGGAAGCAGCAGGCGCAGGGGCACGCGGCGACGCGGGGAGCCGTCACGGGCCGGGCGGGCGGCGGCCCGGTGACGGTGGGTGCGGGATGCCATCAGATGACGTTCTCCGAGGACGGTGCGGCGGGGGCGGTGGACGGCTCCGGCTGCGCGGCGGAGCCGTCGGCGGCGACGACCGGCGGGTCGGCGGGAGCACCGGCGACGTCGTCGGTGCCGACGGCCTCACCGTCGCCCGTGGGGGCGGTCGTCCCGGGGTCCGGGCTGTCCGGCAGCGGGGGGTCGGGGGGCTGCGAGCTCGGGGTCTCGTCCGGAACCGTGGGGGTGGCGTCGTCGTCGCCGGTGGCCGGCTGCGTGGTGTTCACCCGGGGCGACGTCGGTGTCGGGTCGGCGGCGTCCGGCTGGTTCGCGGTGCCGGCGGCACCGGTCGCGGGAGCGGTGGCGCCGGGCGTGGGCGGCGTCGTGGTGGTGCCGGTGGTCGGCGTGCCGCCCGGGAGGAGGCTGCTGCCGGAGCTGGGGACGGCGTCCGTCTCCGCTGGCTGCGGCGTGGTCTCGACCTTCCCCGCGGGTTTCTTCTCCTGGCCGGGGACGGGCATCCAGGGTGCGTCGGAGTTGCCGGACAGCAGCGTGGCGACCATGACGACGGCGTACCCCGCGCAGGCGAGGCCGACGGCCATGCCGATACGGCGGTAGAGCCGGCTGCGGCGGCCGGACTCGTCGACGAACACGGGCCCGCCGGGGGCGTCCTGTCCCGCGCCCGCCCGGCCCGGCGACCGGTGCAGCACGCCGCCGTCCCCTATCTGCACGGCGTCGAGCTGAACCGTTACCTCGTGCGGGTCGTGGGTGGCGGCGGCCTCGCGGGCCTCCTGCCAGGGGTCACGGACGGGGGTGCGGGACGCCGTCGGGGTGGAGCCGGTGAAGCGGGCCGTGTCCTCCCGGGAGCCGGCTGCGCCGCGGTCCCCCGGGGGACGCGTTCCGCCCGCCGGAGAGGAGGGCCGTGTCACCTGGGCGCCGGGAACACCTGCCTGCTGGCGGGGGATCCGCAGGGCCGTGGTGCGCTCGACGTCCCAGGGGCCGTCCGCGCCGCCCTCGAACCCGGCCGGCCCACCCGTCCGGCCCACGGACGGTCCCGACCTGTCCGGCGCCGCGGGGACGCCGGCGTCGCCGCCGGTCCGCGTCCCGGGACGCCCGGCGGGATCCGTACCGGGAGAGGCCTCGGGCAGGACCCGGGTCCTGTCGTTGATCCGCAGGGCCGTGGTGCGCTCGACCTCCCAGGGACCGTCCGCGCCGCCCTCGAACCCGGCCGGCCCACCCGTCCGGCCCACGGACGGTCCCGGCCCGTCCGGCGCCGCGGGGACGCCGGCGTCGCCGCCGGTCGGCGTACCGAAACGTTCGGCGGGATCCGTACGAGGAGCGGCGCCCGGCAGGACCTGGGTCCTGTCGTTTCCGCCGGAGAAGACACCGAGACGGGCCCACCGTTCCTCGAGGGAGTCGGGACCGGCGTCGGCATCCGCCTCACGACGGGCCGCAGTGCTTCTGGTGGGCTTCTCACTCAGAGGCAGGACCCGCGTGTCGGGCAGGTACCCGTCCTCGTCGTTCTCCGGGGACTCCTCCGCCGCCCCTGCGGCGTCAGGCCGTTCCGGTTGGGCGTCTTCTCGCCATTTTTTCACGCGCACGCTCTTCCCCCCAGGGACACTTCCGGCGCGCGGACGACCCGAGCACCTCGCCGGCGGACCGGGCCCCCACCCGCTCCGAGCGCCCCGTTTATCACATTGTGCTCGGGCACTGAATGTAGCGCACGCGAAGGTTCTGTGTTTCCCGCCCACTCATTCGTGTCGGTAGTGAGACATCACGAGGCCGTCATCACGGCCGTGTCCGCGTCCGGAAGCCACCCATCCGTGGGCCGGCGCAACCAGCCCTCCTCGGCGGCCAGATCGGCCGCAGCCCTCCGAAGTCCGTCCAGAGCGGGATGAACCATCCCCTTTCGCCACACCAACGACACCGGTGACAGCGGAACCGGCTCCACGAGAGGCCGCAGCACCGTCGAGGGCATCGGTGGGAAATCGACGACGGCGAGGACCGGGTGGCGCGTCACGGCCATCACCCGCTGGAACTCCTCCTCCCCGACGGCCAGCGGCGCGGGCGGCGCGAGTGCGATCCCCCGCCCGTCGAACAGGAGTCGGGCGAAGTCCGTCCACTCCGGTGTACGAGGGTTCCCGGCCCCGGCGTACACCGTCTCGCCGGCCAGCTCGGCCAGCGGCACCTCGGCCAGCGCGGCCAGCCGGTGGTCCTCGGGCAGCACGACCGCCATCGGCTCGTAGCGCACGGGCTGCTGGTCGAGCCCGGCCCGCAGCGCGGGGGCGAGCCCCGCGAACCGCCCGAACGACGCGTCGAGCCGCCCCGCGAGCACCTCCCCCGCCGCCCAGGTCAGCCCGCTCTCGTAGCGGGCCATGAGCTCGTGCGCGGGGGCGAGTTCGCGGGCCCGGTGCAGCACACGGCGCGGGGTCTCCAGGCCCGGGGAGTTGAGATCCACCAGCAGGGGCCGCGCCTGCCCGGCGGCGGCGAGCAGGTCGTCCTGCGCCCGGAGCACCGCGCGGGCGTACGGCAGCAGGCGTTCGCCGTCGGAGGTGAGCGTCACCTGGCGGGTGCTCCGGACGAACAGTTCGCTGCCCAGCTCCCGTTCCAGCCGCCGTACGTCCCGGCTGAGCGCCTGCTGGGCGACGTAGAGGCGCGTGGCGGCACGGGTGAAGTGCAGTTCCTCGGCGACGGTCACGAAGGCGCGCAGCAGGCGGGGTTCGAGGTGGGCGGGGGCGGGCATCCCGTGAACTTACAACACAGGTGCGTGAATCGGCACCGGGAAGGTGTTGGACCGGCCAGGAGCTCCCGGGTGACGGTGGGGACATGCCCCAGCCGACCTCCCGTTCCCGGGACACTCCCCTGTTCACGGTCACCGCCGACAGCCTCGTCGCCGTCGACTTCGGCCCGCGCACCCGGCGCGGATCCCGCGCGAAGGGCCCGTACCGCCGTCTCTTCGCGCTGCCCGGCACCCGTGCGTTCACCGCGGGGAACCTCATCGCCCGCCTGCCGATGGGCATGTTCAGCGTGAGCGCGGTCGTGATGATCGCCGGAACCCGGGGTTCGTACGCCCTCGCCGGCGCCGTCACCGCGACGGGCCTGGCGGCGACGGCGGTGGTCGCCCCGTGGACCGCGCGCCTGGTCGACCGGTACGGGCAGGCCCGCGTCGCCCTGCCCGCCACGGTGTTCGCCGTGCTCGGCTCCCTCGCGCTGCTGCTCTGCGTACGCCACGGGGCCCCGGACTGGACCCTGTTCGCCTCCTACGCCGCCACCGCCACGACCCCCAACACCGGCGGGATGTCCCGGGCCCGCTGGGCGCACCTGCTGAGGGGGAACGCCGACGCCCTGCACACCGCGAACTCCTTCGAACAGGCCGCGGACGAGCTGTGCTTCATGCTCGGCCCGGTGCTCGCGGCCTTTCTGTGCGGGGCGTTCTTCCCGGAGGCGGGCACCCTCGTGGGTGCCGTGCTGCTGCTGACGGGTGTGCTGTTGTTCACCGCCCAGCGGTCGACCGAGCCGCCGGTCGAGCGGCGTCCCTCCGGGCGGGCCCCCTTCCGGACGCCCGGCATGCGCCCGTTGCTGCTCGTCTGTCTCGCGACGGGCGCGGTGTTCGGCTCGACGGAGGTCGTGACGCTCGCCTTCGCGGACGCGCGGGGACACCACTCGGCGGCCGGCGCGGTGCTCGCGCTCCAGGCGGCCGGTTCCTGCGTGGCGGGGCTGGTGTACGGGGCGATACGCCCGGCGGCGGCGTCCGCGCGGTCCCGGCTGCCGTGGTGCCTGGCCGCGATGGCGGCGCTGATGACCCTGCCGCTGCTCGCCGCCGGCCTCACCGGCTCGCTCCTGGTCCTGGCCGGGGCCCTGCTGGTCGCCGGGATGGCGACCGCCCCGACCATGGTCACCACCATGACCCTGGTGCAGCGGTACACCCCCGAGGGGCGGCTGAACGAGGGCATGACGCTCGCGGTGACCGGTCTGCTCGGCGGGATCGCCTGCGGCAGCGCGGCCGGCGGCTGGACGGTGGAGCACGCGTCGGCGGTGGCCTACCTCGTCCCGGTGGCGGCGGCCGCGACCGCCCTCCTCGTCTCCCTCGCGGCACTCGCCCTGTCCGGGCCGTCGCACCGCTTTCTGTTCGGGCCGTCGCACCGCTTCCTGTCCGGGCCGTCGCACCGCTTCCTGTTCGGGCCGTCGAACCGCTCCACCGAATCCCGCGCACCCCATTGACGACCACAGGTCCCGCACATACCTTCACCCGTCGAAGCGCTTCGACGGCGTTCGGCGACTTCGGCGATCGTTTCGGCATCCCCACGGACCAGTGTCAGGTGAGGACCCCCCGATGGTGAAGATCACGGATGTGGCCCGGCGCGCCGGGGTCTCCCCCAGTACGGTCTCGTACGCGCTCAGCGGCAAGCGTCCGATCTCCGACGCGACCCGGCGCCGCGTCCAGGCGGCCGTACGGGAGCTGGGCTACCGCGCGGGCGGCGGTGGCCGCGGGGCGGCCGGCCGCAGGTCGCAGGTGCTGGCCCTCGCGGTGCCGATGCGCTCCGGCGTCCATGTGCCGGTGGTGACGCAGTTCGCGGTGTCGGTGGTCGCCGCCGCCCGCGCCCACGACCACGATGTGCTGCTGCTCACCCAGGGGGAGGGCGAGGAGGGGATCGGGCGGGTCGCGGACACGGGGCTCGCGGACGCGGTGATCGTGATGGACGTGCAGCTCCAGGACACCCGGCTGCCGTTGCTGCGCTCCGGGTCCTTACCGTCCGTGCTGATCGGCGTGCCCGCCGAGCCGGACGGGCTGACCTGCGTCGATCTGGATTTCCGGGCGGCCGGTGAGCTGTGCGTGGACCATCTGGCACGGCTCGGGCACCGGGTGGTGGCGCTGGTCGGCTCCCCGCCGGAGGTGTACGTGCGGCGGACCGCGTTCGCGCGGCGGCTCGTGGAGGGCTTCACGTCCGCCGCGGACCGGCACCGGCTCACCTCCGCCGTGTACCCGTGCGGCACCGGCCGGGACGCCGCCCGCGCGATCGCCGAGCGGCTGGTGCGCGAGCTGCCCGCGCTGACCGGGGTGGTCGTGCACAACGAACCGCTGATCGATCCGCTGATCGAGGCCTTCGGGCACCTGGGGCTGCGCATCCCCGGCGATCTGTCCCTCACCGCCGTCTGCCCGGCATCCGTCGCCGCGTCGGCCCGGGTACCGGTCACCTCGGTCGCCGTGCCGTCCGCGGAACTGGGCACCCGCGCGGTGCACCTGCTGGTACGGAAGCTGGCGGGAGCCGCCGTACCGCAGTCCACCCTGCTGCCGCCCCGGCTGACGGAACGGGCCAGCACGGCACCGCGCGGGGCGTGACGACCGGTTCCGCCTTCTTCAGCCCAGGTCCCAGCCCTTGCCCAGCCGGTACGCGGCGCACAGGTTCACGTCCAGGAAGTACGCCCCGGCCGCCCCGCACTGCCCGTCACCGCTGCCGGGATCGACGGGCTGCCCGTGCCCCATGCCGGTGAGGCCGTACGTCTCGACGACCGGGTTCCCGCCCGGCCCCCGGAAGACCTGGTGCGGATACCCGGCGACGGTGTCGGCGACGTCGGCGGTCCGGTCGGCGCCGTGCACATCGGTCCACTGCTCCACCAGGTCCGTCATGTTGGCGGGCTTCACCGTGTAGTCGGCCGTGCCGTGCAGGACGGTGAGGGCGGGCCAGGGGCCGGTGTACCCGGGCCGCGCGGCGCGCACCCGGTCGCCCCACTGGGCGGGGGCCTGGGTGGCACCGACGTACATGCACACGTACGGCGATCCGGCGGCCTGCGCGCACCCGTACGGCAGTCCGGCGACGACACCGCCCGCGGCAAACTTCTCCGGGTACGCCGCCATCATCACGGCGGTCATCCCGCCGCCGGCGGACAGGCCGGTGACGTACACGCGCGAGGCGTCGCCGGAGACGTCGGCGAGCTGCCGGTCGACCATCTGGGCGAGGGAGGCGGCCTCGCCCTGTCCGCGCCGGATGTCGGCGCTCCGGAACCAGTTGAAGCACTGGCCGGGGTTGTTGGCGCTCTGCTGCTGCGGCAGGACGACGGAGAAGCCCCAGCGGTCGGCGAGCGTGGTCCAGCCGGTGCCGGTGGCGTATCCGGCGGCGTTCTGGGTGCAGCCGTGCAGGGCGACGACGACGGGCCGGCCGGCGGGCAGCCCGTCGGGGACGTACCGGTACATCCTCAGGGCGCCCGGATTACTGCCGAAGCCGGTGACCTCCTGGAGGGAGGCCGCCGAGGCGGGGGCGCCGGTGACCTTCCGGAGGGACGCGGCGGAGGCCGGGGCGGGGTGGAGCAGGACGGAGAGGAGGGCGGCCAGGAGGACCGTCAGGACGATGGGGCGGCGTAGTGCGGCTCTGGTCTGCGTCATGGGGAGGGAAGGTAGAAGCGTGAACCACGCCCCGATATGGCTCCGACCACCACATCGCGCGGCCCGAGAATGTGGCCACGCATGACAAAGGCCCCGCCGCTCGAAGCGACGAGGCCTGTGCCCACATGGGGTAAGTGGAGATGGCGGGAATCGAACCCGCGTCCAACGGTGCAGAATCAGGGCTTCTCCGTGTGCAGTCGGCTGTGCTTTTCTCGGCCCCGGAGATCACGCCGACAAGTCTCCGACGGGCCCAGTCACTGTGTGGTTTCCCTCTTCACCCCGTGACCGGGATCAAGGTTTAGTCCCCTAGCTGATGCCAGGATCCGGGTCGGGAACATCCCCGGGCTGACACTCCCTTAAGTAGGGGAGCCGCTGCTCGCTACCTGAAGATCAGGCAGCGAGGGCGAGCTCGCCCTGGGAGACAGATCGCTTGGAATTGGCGATTATTTTTTTCGGCCTGTGGTTTACGAGATCATGGCCGCTTCCTCGACACGCTTCCCCTGCTTCGACAGCCGCTGTCGAAACCGATCATCCCCATGTTGTTTTTTCAAGCTCCCCCGAAGGGGGCACGCACCCTCTGTGGGGTGCTGTCACCATCGTACGTGACCAACGCGGGTCGGTGCCAGCGTATTCCCCGGCACACCGCGGGGACTACGCGCGCTGCTTCCTGCGGACCGCGGAGATCGCCCGCTCCGTCTCGCGCCGGTCCTGCTTCTCCCGCAGCGTCTGCCGCTTGTCGTACTCCTTCTTGCCCTTGGCCAGCGCGATCTCGACCTTCGCACGGCCGTCCTTGAAGTACAGGGCGAGCGGCACGATGGTGTGCCCCGTCTCCTGGGACTTGGACTCCAGCTTGTCGATCTCCGCGCGGTGCAGCAGCAGCTTGCGCTTGCGCCGGGCGGTGTGGTTGGTCCAGGTGCCCTGGCTGTACTCGGGGACGTGCACGTTGTGCAGCCACGCCTCGTGGCCGTCCAGCTGGACGAAGCCGTCCACCAGCGACGCCCGGCCCTGGCGCAGGGACTTCACCTCGGTGCCGGTGAGGACCAGACCCGCCTCGTAGGTGTCGATGATGAGGTAGTCGTGCCGCGCCTTCTTGTTCTGCGCGATCAGCTTGCGCCCTTTTTCCTTAGCCATAGTGCCGCCATTTTCGCACTACACAGGGGGTCGGCGGGAAGCCGATTATCGACCGGGCCGGGGAGGGGCCCTACCGGCCCAGTCCGCTCAGGACCGTCTCCGCGCGCTCGAGCGCCCGCTCGCCGGCCTCCAGGTCGGGGGTGAGGCCGTGGCCGTCGACGCCCCGGCCGGAGGGGGTGCGGTAGTGGCCGACGGTCAGCTCGGCGACGGAGCCGTCGGGCAGCGGGGTCGGCATCTGGACCGAGCCCTTGCCGAAGGTGCGGGAGCCCACGACGACCGCCCGTCCACGGTCCCGCAGGGCGCCGGTGAGGAGCTCGGCCGCGCTCATCGTCCCGCCGTCGACGAGCGCGACCAGGGGTCTGGTGGTGTCGCCGCCGGGCTCGGCGTGCAGGGCCCGCTGCTCGCCCTCGACGTCGTACGTGGCGACCAGGCCGCCGTCGAGGAAGGCGGAGGCCGCGGTCACCGCCTCGGCGACCAGTCCCCCGGGGTTGCCCCGCAGATCGAGGACGATTCCGGAGCCGGCCGGGACCCGGCGTACGGCGGTGCGGACCTGGTCGCCGGTGCCCTTGGTGAAGGCGCCGACCTCGATGACGCAGACGCGGGGGGCGAGCTCGCGGACCGTGACCGTGTCGCGGGACAGCCGGGCCCGGCGCAGGGTCTCGCTCCACGCGCGCGTGCCGCGCTCCAGACCCAGGCGGACGGTGGTGCCGGCGGACTCGCCGGTGGTGTCGCCGCGCAGCAGGGAGACGACCTCGGTGACGGGCCGTCCGTCGACCGGCTCGCCGTCGACGCTGCGCAGGCGGTCGCCCGCGCGGATCCCGGCCTCGGCCGCGGGGGTGCCGCCGCCCACCTTCGTCACCTCGACACGGCCGTCCCGTTCGCGGGCCCACAGGCCGACGCCGGTGTACTGGCCGTCCAGGGCGTCCTCGAACTCCTCGTACTCGCCCGGGGAGTAGACGGCGGCCCATCGGTCCCCGCTGCGGCTGACGGCGCGCTGGGCGGCCTCCAGGGGGGACGTGCCGTCGGCCGCGGCCTCCTCGGCCGCCCTGGCGACGTCCGCGTGGTGGCCGACGGGAGCGGCCGGGCGGGCCCCTTCCGCCGTGGCCTCGCGGTCGGCCCCGGGGAGGTTGCCCGTGGCGGCACCGGCGACGAGCACGCTCGCGAACACCAAGGTCAGGGCGGCCCCGCGGCGGATGCGGCGGGGCTGACAGAACGGGTCACGACCTGACATGCCGGTGAGTCTAGGACAACGCGAAGGGGCGCACGGCCGGTTGGCCGCACGCCCCTCTTGGCAAGAGTCACACCTTCAGATACTTGCGCAACGCGAAGAAAGCGGCCAACGCGGGCATCAGCAGACTGGTCGCGAGGATGAGCGGCAGCTTCGTCAGCACGGCGTCCCAGCCGATGAAGTTGATCAGATTCAGCTTCTCGGACAGGGCCAGTCCGTGGTCGATGATGAAGTACCGCCCGACCAGCAGGAATCCGCACGCGAGCGTGCCGCCGATGAGTCCGGCGACCGCGGCCTCCATGATGAACGGCGCCTGGATGTAGAAGCCGGAGGCGCCGACCAGCCGCATGATCCCGGTCTCGCGCCGACGGCTGAACGCGGAGACCCTGACCGTGTTCACGATCAGCATGACGGCGACCACCAGCATCAGCGCCATCACCGCGCGGGCGGCCCAGTTCATGCCGTTCAGCAGCTCGAAGAGGTTGTCCAGGATGCCCTTCTGGTCCTGCACCGACTGCACACCGTCACGCCCGTCGAAGGCGGTCGCGATGACCTGGTACTTCTCCGGGTCCTTCAGCTTGATGCGGTACGACTCCTGCATCTGGTCCGGCGTCAGGGAGCTGGCCAGCGGGGAGTCGCCGAACTGCTCCTTGTAGTGCTTGTACGCCTCGTCCTGCGACTCGTACGACACCGTGTCGACGACCGACATCTTCTCCAGGTCGGTCTTGATCTGGCCCTTCTGGTCATCGGTCACCGCGCCCCTGGCGCAGTTGGGGTCGGACTCGGCGTCACTCTTGTTGCACAGGAAGATGGAGACGTTGACCTTGTCGTACCAGTAGCCCTTCATGCTGTTGACCTGGTCGCTCATCAGGAGCGACCCGCCGAACAGGGCGAGCGACAGGGCGACGGAGACGACGACGGCGAAGGTCATCGTCAGGTTGCGGCGGAGACCGACCCCGATCTCCGACAGGACGAACTGGGCGCGCATGGCGTCTGATCAAGCCTTTCCGTGGAGCGTCAGTGCTGGTAGCCGTAGACGCCGCGTGCCTGGTCGCGGACGAGACGGCCCTTCTCCAGCTCGATGACGCGCTTGCGCATCTGGTCCACGATGTTCTGGTCGTGCGTCGCCATCACCACGGTGGTGCCCGTCCGGTTGATGCGGTCGAGCAGCTTCATGATGCCGACGGAGGTCTGCGGGTCGAGGTTGCCGGTGGGCTCGTCGCAGATGAGCAGCTTGGGCCGGTTGACGAAGGCCCGCGCGATGGCGACGCGCTGCTGCTCACCACCGGAGAGCTCGCCGGGCATCCGGTCCTCCTTGCCGCCGAGCCCGACGAGGTCGAGCACCTGCGGCACGGACTTGCGGATCTCACCGCGGGACTTGCCGATGACCTCCTGAGCGAAGGCGACGTTCTCGGCGACCGTCTTGTTCGGCAGCAGGCGGAAGTCCTGGAACACCGTCCCCAGCTGGCGCCGGATCTGCGGCACCTTCCAGTTGGAGACGCGCGCGAGATCCTTGCCCAGGACGTGCACCTGTCCGTGGCTGGCCCGCTCCTCGCGGAGGACCAGCCGCAGGAAGGTGGACTTTCCGGAGCCGGAGGACCCCACGAGGAAGACGAACTCGCCCTTCTCCACTTCCAGGGAGACATCCCTGAGTGCGGGGCGGTTCTGCTTGGGGTAGGCCTTGGACACGTTGTCGAATCGGATCACGGATGCACCACGGGTAGCCGGGGGTAGATGAGCGTGACCATACGCGAAGCGGGGAGGCCAGCGCAGGCACCGGTGGGGGTTGTGCAAGACTTGCGCCCTTTTGTGCCGGGTAAGGGGCAACGCCCCGGTGCGGGGAACCGAGCGAGCCCCCCTGCCCCACGGCCCCGAAACCCCTGCGTCAACCCTCGGGGAGCGACGCGGCGCAGCTTCCGCAGGAACCTGGCACAGTGGAGGGGGAACGTTCACGGGGTCGTGGGCGTTGTGTATCTGGAACCGGTGCGAGGAGGGCGAGCGCATGACGTACGACCGGCTGGTGTGCGCGAACTGCGCCGCGCCCGTGAGCGAGGGCCGGTGCCCGGTGTGCCGTGCGAACCGCGAGCGGCTGCAGCAGGAGAACTTCTTCGAGAACTTCCTCGCGGGGCTGAACCCCATGACGCTGATCGCCCTGCTGGCGGTTCTGGTCGCGGCGGTGGCGCTGCTCGCCCACCAGACCGCCTGACCACGCCCGACCGGACCGCCCGACGGCGGATACGGGGAGGCGGAGCGGGCAGAGGGCGGATACAGGGACAGAGAAGGGCCCGGAGCGCGGTGGCGCTCCGGGCCCTTCGTCCTACGTCATGCGTACGGTGCGTACCCGCGCGGCCACCGTCAGGCGGCAGCGCCGCCGCGGCCGGTCATCAGGCGCGGCAGCACCCGGAAGCCGATACCGCCGGCGATCATCGTGGCGGCACCGATCACCAGGAAGGTGGTCTCGGCGGCACCGGTCTCGGCGAGCTCCTCACCGCTGCCCTGGGCCGAGGTGGCGGGGACTTCCTCGCCGGTGTCGGTGAGGGCCGAGGAGCCCTGCTCCTGGGTCGAGGCGCCACCAGCGGGGTCGGCTGCGTTGCCGCCACCGTTGCCGCCGTTGCCGTTGCCGTTCCCGTTGCCGTTCCCGTTGCCGTTGCCGTTGCCGTTGCCCGGGGTCTCGGCGGGCGGCTCCTCGGTGGGCTCCTCCGGCTCGGTGGGCTCGGTCGGCTCCTCGGGCTCCTCCGGCTCGGTCGGGTCCGTGGGAACCTCGGGGTCGGTCGGGATCTCGGGGTCCGTCGGGTCCGTGGGAACCTCGGGGTCCGTCGGGTCGCCGGGGATCTCGGTCGGCGGGTCCGAGGGCGTCTCGTCGTCGCCGAGGTTCACGTCGAGACCGACACCCGCGCCCTCTTCGCCGACTCCGGCGCTCACGCCGATGTCGAGTGCGGAGGCCGCGCCGGCCGCCGTCAGCGAGGCACCGGCCGCGATCACGGCACCGGCCGCGATCCGAGCGACACGGATCCGCGTCTTCTTGGTCATGTGGTTGCTACCCCCAGTAGCTCATCGTCAATGAGGCGGCGCTCGGGGCCGTGATCAACGGGGGTTGCTGCGATGGAAAACGCCCCCCGGTTCACATGCGCCCCAGAGATACGCATGCCACGCTTCACCATTCCCATTTTTCAAAAGAACGTCAAGGCCGTTGCGTGCGCGATGTCCACCAACGCACGCTTTGCGGAGCATTGAAGGTGTGAGTGTGATGTAAAACCCAGACATCCCTGACACGGAAAAGGCAACCGCCGCCTCTTGGGCGGCAGTTGCCTTGTCGACAAAGCGGTGTCGGGTGCGCGGAGTTACTTCTCCTGCTGCTTGCGCCAGCGAATTCCGGCCTCGAGGAAACCGTCGATCTCACCGTTGAACACGGCCTCGGGGTTGCCGACCTCGTGCTCCGTGCGCAGGTCCTTGACCATCTGGTACGGGTGCAGCACGTACGAACGCATCTGGTTGCCCCAGGAGTTGCCGCCGTCGCCCTTCAGGGCGTCCATCTTGGCCTGCTCCTCCTGCCGGCGCCGCTCCAGCAGCTTGGCCTGGAGGACGTTCATCGCGGTGGCCTTGTTCTGGATCTGGGAGCGCTCGTTCTGGCAGGAGACCACGATGCCGGTGGGGAGGTGCGTGATGCGCACCGCGGAGTCGGTGGTGTTCACGCCCTGGCCGCCGGGGCCGGAGGAGCGGTAGACGTCGATGCGCAGCTCGGACTCGTCGATCTCGACGTGGTCGGACTGCTCGACGACGGGGAGCACCTCGACGCCCGCGAAGGAGGTCTGGCGGCGGCCCTGGTTGTCGAACGGCGAGATGCGCACGAGCCGGTGCGTGCCCTGCTCGACGGAGAGGGTCCCGTAGGCGTAGGGCACCTGGACGGAGAAGGTGGTCGACTTGATGCCGGCCTCTTCGGCGTACGACGTCTCGATCAGCTCGGTCTTGTATCCGTGCTGCTCGGCCCAGCGCAGGTACATGCGCTGGAGCTTCTCGGCGAAGTCGGCGGCGTCGACGCCACCGGCCTCGGCACGGATGTTGACCAGCGCCTCACGCGAGTCGTACTCGCCGCTGAGCAGCGTGCGGACTTCCATCTCGTCCAGCGCCTTCTTGACCGCGGTGAGCTCGGACTCGGCCTCCGCGCGGGTGTCCGGGTCGTCCTCCTCCTCGGCCATCTCGAAGAGCACGGAGAGATCGTCGATCCGCCCGCGCAGCGCCTCGGCCTTCCGCACCTCGGCCTGGAGGTGGGAGAGCTTGCTGGTGATCTTCTGTGCCTCGTCCGGGTCGTCCCACAGGGACGGCGCGGCCGCCTGCTCCTCGAGCACGGCGATGTCTGCCCTCAGCTTGTCGAGGTCCAGAACGGCCTCGATCGACTCCATGGTCGAGGAGAGGGACTTGAGCTCTTCGGATACATCGACGACTGCCACGCCTCCAGCGTAACGGCTCCGCCGACCGCCCCATGCCGGGCGCGGGCCGGGCGGCGCGGGACGGCAGCGGGTGGCGCGGCAGCGCGCCGGGGCGGGCACCCGGGAAGGGGTCCGTGCGGGTCGGCGTCGCCGCCGGTGGGGCCGGGCGACGGCCGAGGGGGCGGGTCCGGGCTCCGGCGCGTGCGCGGTGGCCCTGCGGGTCAGGGGGTGGCCGGGGCCGAGTCCTTCGTGTCCTGCGGGGGTGCGGTGTCGTCGTCCGCCGTGGCCAGCCAGGTGCCCACGCCCGCCGCCGCCAGGACCACCGCCGCCACGGCGAGGGCCAGGCGGCGCCGGCGGGTGACCGCTCGGTTGCGGGCCGAGCCGGGGCGGGGGGAGCCCGCCGCGCGGGGCGCGCGGGCCGTGCCGCGGGCGGGGCCGGCGAGCTCGTCGGGGGCGGGCACCCTCATCGACGTATGGGTGTCGCGGTTGGAGTCGGCCGGCTTCGCGCCCGGCACCAGAGGGACCGCGCCGCGCCGCCGCACCGTCTTCCCGGCGGCCGGGACCGGGGCGGACTGCGGGGCCTCCTCTCCCGCTTCCGGTGCCGGTTCCGTGTCGGGCTCGTCCACGTCGAGCGGCGGCATCCCCGCCAGCATCGGCAGCAGCTCCCGCAGGCGCGCGCCCAGCTCCGAGGCGCGCAGCCGCGACGCGGGGGCCTTCGCCAGGCACTGCACCAGCAGCTGCCACAGCTCGTCCGGGATGCCCGGGAGCGGGACGACGGTCTCGGTGACATGGCGGCGCAGGACCGCGCCCGGGTGGCCGCCGCCGAACGGCGTGAAGCCCGCGAGCAGCTCGTAGAGGACCGTGGCGAGCGCGTAGATGTCGACCGACGCGCGCGGCGGCAGGCCCTCGACGATCTCCGGGGCCAGATAGTCCGGCGTCCCGATGATCTTCGTGGCCCTGGTGCGGCGCGGGGTGTCGATGAGTTTCGCCACACCGAAGTCGGTGAGGAGGGCGCGGTGCGAGCCGCCGGGACCGAGCGGGCCCTGCATGTCCAGCAGCACGTTCTCCGGCTTCACGTCCCGGTGCACGACGCCCGCCGCGTGCGCCGCCGCCAGCCCGTCCGCGACATCGGCGGCGATCGCCACCGCGGCCTCCGGCGCCAGCCGGCGCTCCCGGTCGAGGCGGGTGCGCAGATCCGTGCCCCGGACGAGGTCCATGACCAGCGCGAGATCGTTGCCGTCGACCACCAGGTCGCGTACCGAGACGATGTGCGGATGCTCCAGACCGAGCAGCGCCGTCCGCTCCTGCACGAAGCGGCCGACGAGCTCCTGGTCCGAGGAGAGATCCTCACGCAGCAGCTTGATGGCGACGGGCCCTTCGGGGCCGTCGCCCAGCCACACCGTCCCGGCGCTGCCCCGCCCGAGGATCTGATGGGCGGTGTACCGGCTGCCGATTCTCCGTGCCAAGACTGCTCCTACCGACGCGTGTTGTCGCTCAAACTACGCGTCCGGGGAGCCGGCCTTCACTGCGGATACGGAAATCAGCCCTCAGGTGTCGACAAATCAGCAAACAAGCTCAGTTCGACCCGGAGGATCCCGAGGATCCCGAGGGGTCCTCGGGACCACCCAAATCCTCGATCCAGCCCGTCACCGAGCCGAACCAGTCGCTGAGCTGGGCCCAGTAGCCCTTGCCGGTGCCGATCCAGTCCTGGAGCGGGCTCAGTTCCCAGATCAGCCACCCCGCGACGAACAGGATGACGATCGTGAACAGGCACCCCTTCAGGCAGCCCAGTCCCGGGATCCGCATCGGGTTGGCGCCGCGCTGCCGCTGCCGGGGCTCACGCGCGGGGCGCTGCGGCTCCGGCGGCGGCGTGTACCGCTGGGGCTGCGGCTGCTGAGGCCGCTGGGGCGCGGGCGGGGGCGGTGCGTACGGCTGGGGCTGGTGCTGCTGCTGCGGATGGCCGTACCCGGGGCCGGGCTGCGGCTGGGGGCGTCCCTGCGGCGGCTGCTGCTGCGGCCGGGCGACCTGCCGCTGGGGGCGGCGGCGCAGCGGGTCCTGGTTCGGGTCGAGGTACTGGACCTGGGTCTGTTCGTTGCGGTCGCGGGCCGCGCGCAGCTGGTTCTGCCAGGGGTGCGGGTCCTCGGGGCCGGGTCCGCCGGACTGCCCCGGCTGCCCCGGTTGCCCGGACGGTACCGGCGGCATCACGGCGGTGGGATCGGCGGCGCCGGCCGGTCCGCCGGTGTGCGGCAGGACGCTGGTCGCGCCGTTCGGGTCGTAGGCGCCGGCGCCGTGCGGCAGCACCTGCGTGGGGTCGGCGGCACCGGGCGCGCCGGGCACCGGGGCGGGCGCCGGGTCGGGCGCGAGGAGCGCGCCGACGTTCTCCGCGGCGGCGATCTGCGCGGAGTTCGCGTGCACGCCGATGCCGTCGGCGACGACGCGCAGGCCCCGCGCGAGGTTCTCGGCGCTGGGCCGCTCGTCGGGGTTCTTGCGCAGGCAGCGCTCGATGACCGTCCACAGGGGGTCGGGGACCGTGGAGGGGCGGCGCGGTTCGGCACTCAGGTGCTGGTGCAGCACCTCGAGCGCGGAGCCGCCGGAGAACGGCGGGCGGCCGGTGACCAGCTCGTACAGCAGGATGCCGGCGCCGTAGATGTCGACGGCGGAGGTCTGCGGGCGGCCCTCGGCGGACTCCGGCGCGATGTAGGCGGGTGTGCCGACGAACTCGTGCGTGCGGGTCAGTCCCGGGGAGTCGGCGAGGCGGGCGATGCCGAAGTCGGTCAGCATCGGGTGCATCTCGCCGCCGTTCTGCCGCAGCAGGACGTTGGCCGGTTTCAGGTCGCGGTGCACCACGCCGTCGGCGTGGCTGGCGCCGAGCGCGTCGGCGATCTGCGCCGTCAGCAGCGCGGCGGCCACGGGCGTGAAGGGGCCGTTCTCGCGCAGGTGGCGGTGCAGGTCGGGACCGTCGATGAGGTCCATGACCAGGGCCAGCAGATCACCCTCGACCACCAGGTCGCGGACCCGGACGATGTTGGGGTGGGTGAGCCGCAGCAGAACCGAACGCTCGCGCAGGAACCGCATCACGACGTCGGCGTCGTTGGCGAGCTCCTCCTTGAGGACCTTGATCGCGACGGTCTCGCCGGGCTGCCCCGGTACGGCCGCCTCGGCGCCCGCGGTCTCCCGCTGGCGGGCTCGCCAGACGGTGCCCGTGGCGCCGCGTCCGAGCGGCTCCTCGAGCAGGTACTTGCTCCCTACCGGCCGCACGTCATGCGCTCCCTGCTGCTTGCTTGGCTGGCGTACACCGTGGTCCACCCTGCTGCGGAATGTTCCGACCCACTGTAGTGCCGCCGCGCGGGATACCGGCCGGTCGACTTCGACCTCGTTTCCCCGTGGGTCCTGCGTTCCGGTTCCCACCCCTGTCCGACGGTGCGGAGGTTTGCGGGGAAGACGCTGGATCCGGTGCGTTGGTTGCCGCGTGCCGGACGTGACCGATCTCAAGTGGGCTTGCAACGATCATCGGCCACTCACCAGTGAGGCACTTTTGCGGGCAGAGCCGACCAATCAAGATCATTCGTTGTCCGAAGGCGGGCGCGTTGTCAGTGGCAGGTGCGAGGATGCCTCCCAGTACTGGCCGTACGTGCGCGTGTGGTGGTGGGGGAGTCCGCGGTGGGGGACCGCGGGGCGGCTTCGTTCCCCCCGTTGTCGCGGGCGCTCGCGCAGAAGGGACCGCTGACGGCGATGCAGATCCGGCTGACCGTCGTAGACCCGCTCGGCCCCTCCTCCCCCACGCGGGAGCGGGCCGCGAGCTGCGACGTGCTGGTCACGGCGCCCGCGGGCACGGCCCTGGCCGCGGTCGCCTCCGCGCTGGCCTCGGCGGTCTCCGGCGGCGACGGCACGTCCGGCTCCTCGGGCGCTCCCGTGCTGTACGTCGGCGACCAGCGGCTGGACGCCCAGCGGTGCACGCTCGGCGAGCCGCCGCTGATCGACGGCGTGGTACTGGCCGTGGGCGCCCCGGGCGAGCCCGAGCCGCACCCCGAGCTGGACGACACCCCCACCCGGCTGCATGTCGTCGCGGGTCCCGACGCGGGCGGGGTGCATCTGCTGCACGGCGGCGAGATCCGCATAGGCCGTTCCGCCGACGCCGACGTGCCGCTCGACGACCCGGACGTCTCCCGGCTGCACTGCGCGGTGACGGTCGGCTCCGACGGCCGCGTCTCGGTCGCCGACCTCGGCTCCACCAACGGCACGACCCTGGACGGCCGGCGCGTGGGCCCCCGCCCGGTCCGGCTGGCCCCGGGCGCCCTTCTGCGCATCGGCGAGTCGGTCCTGCGCCTGACTCCGGCCGCGGGCCCCCGCGCGCGGGCGGCCACGACGCCGGACGGCGAGGGGCATGTCCGGGTGCCGGACCCACGCCGCGGGCATGCCGCCGACGACGCCCACGCGCGAGGGCCGGCGCCGATGGCCCCCACCCACCACACCCACGGCTCGGTCGGCTGGGCCGTACCCGCACAGGACACGCAGCACGCACGGGACACGTGGGGCACGCGGGACACGCGGGACGCACAGGGGGTACAGGCCGCACAGAGCGCACAGAGCGCCGACGCGAGGACATCGCCGCAGGTGCCGGGGCAGGGCGGCGCACCCGGGATCGAGCGTCGCGGCACCGGCCCCAAAGGGCGCGTCGTCCACACGGTCGCCCGGGGAGACGTACCGCACTTCGCCGAGGGCCGGCGCGCGTCGCAGCCGCTGCCCTCCGACGGGGACACGCACCCGGGCCGCTCCGACCCGGGCCCCCGCCGCCCGGAGCCCGGAGCCGCCCCCGCCCGCGTGTCCGGGACGGCTCCCGAAGAGGGCCGGGGCGAGCCGGCCGGTGGCGCCGCCCCGCACCGGGTCGCCGACGGGACGACAGCCCCGGCATCCGACAGGACGCCCGGCAGCCCACCCGGCCACCTCCCCCGGCCCACCACCGGGCGCACCTCCCCCACCACCACCGCAGGCACCACAGCCCCCGCCCCCGCCACCGGTCCCACCACCGGACCCGTGACCGGTCACATGCCCACCGGCGCACCCACCGCCTTCCACGAGCAGCCCCCCGGCGCGCCCACGGCCGCCTCCGCGGCGCGCCCCGGCACCCGCAAGGGCACCCCCGTGCGCGGGACGGATCTCCCGGAGCCGTCCGCGGGACGCAGGCGCGGTGGGCTCACCGCCTGGGCGCGGCGGCTGGCTGGTGGCCGGCCGGAACCGGAGCCGGCCCCATGGGACGCCCGCGCCGCGGAGATCCCCGACGCCGCGCCCGGAGCGGCTGTGACCGCCCCCGCCGCGCCCGAGACCTGGCCGGATTCCGCCACGCTGCTGCTGACCGCGCTGGGCCCCGGCCCCCGGCTGTGGGAGCGCGGGCCGGGTCACCCGGAGGCACTCGCGGTCCGGCTCGGCACGGCCGACCGGCCGGCACCGGACGGCTCCGGTCTGCTGCCCGCCGTCCCCGTCACCTCGGGGCTGCGCGAGGTCGGCGCCCTGGGACTGGCCGGCCCGCGCGAGCGGCTCGCCGGGCTGGCCCGCGCGGTGCTGGCCCAGCTCGCCGCGCTGCACTCCCCCGACTCCCTGGAGATCGTCCTGATCGCCGCGGACCCCTCCCGCCCTCTGGAGGAGCGCACGGCCGAGTGGTCCTGGCTGGGCTGGCTGCCGCACGTACGCCCGGGCCACGGCCAGGACTGCCGCCTGCTCCTCGCCCACGACCGCGAGCAGGCGACGGCCCGCGCCGAGGAACTGCTGCGCCGGCTGGAGGACCAGGACCACGCGGCCACGGCCGGCCCGGCCGCCTCCCTCATACCGGAGGTACGGGACGAGGGGCCGTACACCGTGGTCGTCGTGGACGGCGATCCCTCGGACACCGAGGTGCGCGAGGCCGTGGCGCGGCTGGCGCTGGAGGGCCCGCGGGCCGGGATCCACCTGCTGTGCCTCGCCGAGACCGCCGCCGCCTCCCCGGCGTCCCCGGTGACAAAGACGTACGAGGCGGCCTGCGCGGTGGCGCCGACGTTCCGGGAGTGCGGGGCCGTCGCCCTGCTCAGCGGGGACGTGGCGACCGCGCTGCGGCTGCTGCGGGTGGCCCCGACCGGATCCGGGACGGCCCCCGGCCCCCTCGGGCACGGCACCCTCGCCACCGTCGACGCGGTCTCCCTCGCCTGGGCCGAGCGGTTCGCGCGGGCGCTCGCACCGCTGCGCACGGACGCCACCGGCGCCGAGCGGCACGCGCGCGTATCCGCGCCGTTGCCCCAGTCGGCGCGGCTGCTGGACGAACTGGGCCTGGCCCGGGCCACCCCCGCCTCGCTGATGGCCCGCTGGGCGGACGCGGCGGACGACACGGAGGCGCTGGGCGGACGCGTCACCGCCATACTGGGCGCCGGACCGCGCGGCCCGGTCACCGCCGACCTCGCCGCCGACGGACCGCATCTGCTGGTCGAGGGACCGCCCGGCAGCGGCCGTACGGAACTGCTGCGGGCGGTCGTAGCCTCGCTGGCCGCCGCCGAGCGTCCCGACCGGCTGGGCATCGTGCTGGTCGACGGCCGGGGCGTCCCCGCGACGGGCACCGGGCACGGCGAGGGCCTGCGCGTGTGCATGGACGTACCGCACGTCACCACGCACCTGTCCGCCAACGACCCGGTGCGGATGCGGGAGTTCGCCCAGTCCCTGAGCGCGGAGCTGAAGCGGCGGGCGGAGCTGCTGGGCCGGTCGGACTTCGCGGAGTGGCACACCGGGCGTGAGCTGTCGGACCGTATGGTCGCCCAGCGCACGGCCACGTCGCGCGCGGCGGCGGGGGCGGGCGAGCAGAACGGCGACCTCGACACCCCGCCCAGTTCGACGCTGCGGCTGCGGCCGGGAGCGGACCGGCGCAAGACGGCGGCCGCGCCGCCGCTGCCCCGGCTGGTGGTGGTCGTGGACGACCTGGACGCGCTGGTCTCGCCGGCGCTCGGCTCCCCGGGGCGGCCCGCCGCCGGTTCGGTGATGCGGGCGCTGGAGGCCGTGGCGCGGGACGGCGAGCGGCTGGGCGTGCATCTGGTGGCGGCCACCGGTCCCTGTGTCCGGACGGCGCAGACCGAGCCGGCCCGGCAGGCCACGCTGCGTGTCGCCCTCGACGCACCGGCGCCGGGCGGCGGGCCGGACGAACCGGCGCCCGGTCGGGGCCGGCTGGCCCACCCGGACGGCCGGGTGACGGCGTTTCAGGGCGGCCGGGTCACCGGCCGCATCCCGCGGACGGCGACCTTGCGACCGACCGTCGTCCCCCTGGAATGGCACCGCATGGGGGACCCCCCGGCCCGCCGCCAGGTCCGGGAACTCGGCAACGGCCCCACCGACCTGGCCCTGCTCGCCAGCGCCCTGGAACGAGCGGCCCGCCAGGTCTCGGCGGCGGAGGTGCCCTCACTCCTGTGACCTGCCCTTGATCAGTGGCCTCCCCGGTTCTCTACACAGGGTCCCGTGCCGGGCTGCGGCTCGGCGTAGGCGCCGTGCACCTCGCTGGTCAGCTCGTCCTTCGTCACGCGACCGGACACGCACACGATTCCCGTGTGGACGCTGTAGAACCCGTTCCCGATGTACACGCCGTGCTCCTCGCCACAGCCGAGGCGGGCCAGCGCCGCCGCGACCCGTTCCTCTGCGAAGACGCCGTACGCACCGGCCCCGCCCTCACTCCGGACCTTCTCCAACTCCGCGCGGATGAGCTCCGCCGACGCCTGCCCCCGGGCACGCTTCTCCGCGGTCATCGGTGCCTGGTGCCGGTAGGCGTGATTCTCCGCGTAGTGGGGCGGGCGGTCCGCGTTCTCCTCCTGACGTTCCTTCTGATGCCCGCCGTCCGCGCCCCGAACGGGAGAAGAGGGCAGATCCGCGGGCGCCTCGGCGGGCTGCGCGCACTGCGGCCGGGGGCTGAAGGACGGCCGCGGACCGGCCGACTGGGCCGGCCCGCCCTGCTGGGTCCCGCATGCGGTCACGGTGATCGCGAAGAGGGCGGCTGCCATGACTGACCGTCTGATGATCACAAGCGGAGTCTTCCGCGCGGGGCCGCACATGTCATGAGTGCGGATACTCACCTGCCGGTGACCCCTGGTCACGACGCGGTCACGATCCCCGACTCGACACGGGACGCGCTCTTGCCACCCCCACCCCCCGGGCGTAGACCAGAGCGCACGGGACAGTGCTCGACGTTCGACGAGGTGCGAAGAACGGGGCAGTGATGCGCAGGACGAGCAGGATCATCCGGTTACGCAGGTCACCCGAGAACCTCATGGCAACTCCCCGCACCCGTGGGGCCGCGAGAGCCGCCGCGGCGCTCGCCGCGGGTGTGCTCGCGGTCTCGCTCACCGCGTGCGGAGGCGATGACGACGGCGGCGACGAAGACAAGAGCGGCGGGACCGGCGGAACCGGCGGGACCGTCACCCTCCCCCGGCTGGACGGCGAGAGCCTCGAGGTCGCCGCCGTGTGGACCGGCACCGAGCAGGCCAACTTCAAGAAGGTCCTCGCGGAGTTCGAGAAGCGCACCGGCGCCAAGGTGACCTTCGTCCCCGCCCAGGACCCGATCATCAACTTCCTCGGTTCGAAGATCGCCGGCGGCGCCCCGCCGGACGTGGCGATGCTGCCCCAGCCGGGCGCCATCAAGCAGGCCGTGGAGAGGAACTGGGCCAAGCCGCTGGGCGCCGGGGCGCAGGCGGAGCTCGCCAAGAACTACTCGCCGGGCTGGCAGGACATCGGCAAGGTCGACGGCAAGCAGTACGGCGTCTACTACAAGGCCGCCAACAAGTCGCTGATCTGGTACAACACCCAGGTCTTCGAGAACGCCGGCGCGGCCGAGCCCAAGACCTGGGACGAGCTGCTCACCACCGCGCGGACGGTCTACGACTCCGGTGTCACCCCGTTCTCCGTCGGCGGCGCCGACGGCTGGACGCTGACCGACTGGTTCGAGAACGTCTATCTGTCCCAGGCCGGACCGGAGAAGTACGACCAGCTGGCCAAGCACGAGATCAAGTGGACCGACCCGTCCGTCAAGGAGGCGCTGACCACGCTCGCCGAGATCTGGGGCAAGAAGGACTATGTCGCGGGCGGCGCGTCGGGCGCGCTGCAGACCGAGTTCCCGGCGTCCGTGACGCAGACCTTCACCGGCGGCGACCAGCCCAAGGCCGGCATGGTCTACGAGGGCGACTTCGTGCAGGTCAACATCGGCGAGACCAAGGCGAAGGTGGGCACGGACGCGAAGGTGTTCCCGTTCCCGGCGGTCGGTGACGCCCCTCCCGTGGTGTCCGGCGGCGACGCCGCGGTGATCCTGCGGGACTCCGAGGCGGCGCAGGCGCTGGCGACCTTCCTCGCCTCCCCGGACGCGGCGCGCGTCCAGGCGAAGCTGGGCGGCTACCTCTCGCCGAACAAGAGCGTGCCGGACTCGGCGTACCCCAACGAGGTACAGCGCGAGATGGCCAAGGCGCTGATCGACGCCGGTGACGACTTCCGCTTCGACATGTCCGACCAGGCCCCGCAGGCCTTCGGCGGCACGCCCGGCAAGGGCGAGTGGAAGGCGTTGCAGGACTTCCTGAAGAACCCGGAGGACGTCGCGGGGACTCAGGCGAAGCTGGAGGCCGACGCGGCCGCGGCGTACGGGAACTGATCCGGCGATGGAGTCGGACACGGCGGCAGGGGTCCCGAACACGGCCCCTGCCGGTCCCAAGTCGCGCAAGAGCGTCACCGGCACGCGCGGGGCGGTGGCGGCGCTGTTCCTGCTGCCCGCGCTCGTCCTGCTCGGTGCGCTCGTGGTCTACCCGATCGGGTACTCCGTCGTCCGCAGCTTCTACGACCAGTCCGGTGACGGCTTCGCCGGATTCGACAACTACCAGGCCCTGTTCACCGACGACGGCATCCGCACCGCCCTGAAGAACAACATCATCTGGGTGGTGTTCGCGCCGACGGTCGCGACCGCGCTCGGTCTGATCTTCGCGGTGCTCACCGAACGGGTGCGCTGGGGTACGGCGTTCAAGCTGGTCGTCTTCATGCCGATGGCGATCTCGATGCTGGCGGCCGGCATCATCTTCCGCCTGGTGTACGACCAGGACCCGGACAAGGGCGTGGCGAACGCGGTGTGGGTGGGGGTGCACGACACCTTCGCCCAGTCCTCGGCGTTCCCGAAGGCGCACCCGGGCCGCGAGTCGCCCCTGGAGCCGGCCGGCGGGGGCGCGTTCGTCACCAAGGGGACCGTGAGCGCCGGTGACACGGTCACGCTGCCGCTGGTCGGCGTCGCCCCGGACCTGATGCCGGACGACGCGCGGCCGGCGGCGGCGCCGAAGCCGGAGGGCGACCGGATCACCGGCACCACCTGGCAGGACTTCACCCGCGGCAAGGGCGTCGGCACGCTGAACGCCGTCGACGCGGCCGAGCTGGGCTACGCCGGGATGAGGATCGAGGCCGTCAGGGACGGCACGGTGGTGGAGACGGCCACGGCGGGCGACGACGGCACCTTCTCCCTGTCGTCGAAGGCCGACGGCGCGCGACTCCGCCTCCCGGCGGACAACTTCGCGGAGCCGTACAACGGCCTCGACTGGCTCGGCCCGTCGCTGGTCACGCCCGCGATCATCGGCTCGTACGTCTGGATGTGGGCGGGCTTCGCGATGGTGCTCATCGCGGCCGGGCTCGCGGGCATGCCCCGGGAACTGCTGGAGGCCGCCCGCGTGGACGGCGCGAACGAGTGGCAGGTGTTCCGGAGAGTCACGGTGCCCCTGCTGGCACCCGTCCTCGCGGTCGTCACGGTCACCCTGATGATCAATGTGCTGAAGGTGTTCGACCTGGTCTTCATCATCGCCCCGGGCTCGACCCAGGACGACGCGAACGTCCTCGCGCTGGAGCTGTACCGCAAGGGCTTCTCCGAGGACCAGCCGGGCATCGCCAGCGCGATCGCGGTGTTCCTGCTGCTGCTCGTCATCCCGGTGATGTGGTTCAACGTCAGGCGGCTGAGGCGGGAGGTGCGGCGATGAGCGCGGACGTCGGCAGCGTCGGCAAGGCGGGCGGCGCGGCGCCCGTCGTCACCGTCAAGGCGGAGCGGTCGCTCGGCGCGCGGCTCAGCGGCTGGGTGAACGGCGGCCTGGTGCGTGTCTTCCTGATCGTCGTGGGCCTGTTCTGGCTGGTCCCGACGGTCGGCCTGCTGCTGGCCAGTCTGCGCACCCCGCAGGACATGGCCGCCGACGGCTGGTGGACGGTGTTCACCGAGCCGTCGCAGCTCACCTTCGGCGCCTACGAGACGCTCCTGAGGAACGACGACATCACGGGCTCGCTGCTGAACACGGTGTACATCACCGTCCCGGCGACCGTACTGGTGGTGGTGATCGGCTCGTTGGCCGGTTACGCCTTCGCCTGGATGGAGTTCCCCGGCCGCGACTGGTGGTTCCTGGCGGTGGTGGGGCTGCTGGTGGTGCCGGTGCAGGTGGCGCTGATCCCGATCGCCGAACTCTTCGGCGAGCTGGGCCTCTTCGGCTCCCTGACCGGCGTGGTCCTCTTCCACGTCGGGTTCGGTCTGCCGTTCGCGGTGTTCCTGCTGCGGAACTTCTTCGCGGAGATCCCCAGGGAGCTGCTGGAGGCGGCCCGGCTGGACGGCGCGGGGGAACTGCGGCTGTTCGTCCGGGTCGTGATGCCGCTGGCCGGGCCGGCGATCGCCGCGCTCGGCATCTTCCAGTTCCTGTGGGTGTGGAACGACATGCTGGTCGCGCTGATCTTCACGGACTCCGGAAGCCAGCCGATCACGGTCGCCCTGCAGACCCAGGTACGGCAGTTCGGCAACAACATCGACGTCCTGGCGCCCGGCGCGTTCATCTCGATGGTGATCCCGCTGGTCGTGTTCTTCGCGTTCCAGCGGCAGTTCGTCTCCGGTGTCATGGCGGGTGCGGTGAAGTAGCCGGACCGCGGGTCACGCGGCCAGGGGCGGGCCGGCGCAGGTCCGCCCCTTCGTGTGACGGGTGTCCCCCGGATGCCGCAAGGGGCGTAACCAAGTCGGCCCAGCGGCCGTTGCCGGGCCGAACGCCCGCACCGACCGTTGGATGCCTCTTGCCCAGGTTCAGTGTCATTGTCCCCGCGTACCAGGTTCAGGCGTATCTGCACGCATGCCTGGAATCGGTGCTGTCCCAGTCGTATCCCGATCTCGAACTGATCGCCGTCGACGACTGCTCGCCGGACGCCTGCGGTGCGGTGATCGACGAGTTCGCGGCCCGCGACCCGCGCGTGCGGGCCGTGCACCTGCCGGAGAACGCCGGCCTCGGCCCGGCCCGCAACGCCGGGATGGAGCGGGCGACCGGCGACTACCTGGTGTTCCTGGACGGCGACGACACCCTCACCCCCGACGCGCTCCTCGCCCTCGCCGACCGGCTGAAGGAGACGGGCGAGCCGGACGTCCTGGTCTACGACTACGCGCGCACGTACTGGTCGGGCGAGGCCGTGCGCAACCGGGTCGCCGCCGAACTCGCCGAGGACGGACCCGCGCCGTTCCGCCTCGAGGACCGGCCGGGGCTGCTGCGTCTGCTGATGGTGGCCTGGAACAAGGCGTACCGGCGGGAGTTCGTCGAGCGCGCGGGCTTCACCTTCCCGCCCGGCTACTACGAGGACACCCCGTGGACGTACCCGGTCCTGATGACGGCGGAGTCGATCGCCACCCTGGACCGAGTGTGCGTGCACTACCGGCAGCGCCGGGCCGGCGGCATCCTGCGCACCACCAGTGACCGGCACTTCGAGATCTTCGACCAGTACGACCGGGTCTTCGCGTTCCTCGACGAGCGGCCCGAACTGCGGCGATGGCGGCCGGTGCTGTTCCGCCGCATGGTCGACCATCTGGTGACGGTGTACGCGCGGCGGGACCGGCTGCCGCGCGGTTCGCGCGCCGCCTTCCTGCGCCGGGCCCGCGCCCACTACCGGCGCCACCGGACGCCCGGCGCGTCCGTCCCGGCGCGCGCCCGGATCCACCACACGCTGGTCCGGTTCGGACTGCACCGCACCTACCAGGCACTCCGGCTGGCGGCGGCGCTGCGCCGCGGGACGGCCCGGCTCGCCGGGAGACTGCTGCGCGCGCTGCGCCACGGGGCCCTGCGAGTGCACTACCGCATCCAGCGACTGCTCCCGCTGCGCACCGACCGCGCGGTCTTCACGGCGCACGCGGGCCATGGTCACGGCGGCGACCCGGGTGCCCTGGAGTCCGCGATGCGTGACCTCGCCCCGCACATCCGCACCGCCTGGGTGGCCCGTCCCGAACACCATCACACCGTCCCGCCCGGCACCCGCCCCCTCGTCCCCGGCACGGCCGCCCACTGGAGCGCGCTCGCCCGCTGCGCGTATCTGGTGACCGACTCCGACGTCGATCCCGGCCTGGTCAAGCGCAAGGGCCAGGTCCTCGTCCAGACGGGGCGCGGAACCCCCCTCGCGCACACGGGTCTTGACTTGCTGGAGCGCCCGGCGGCGGCCCGGGACACCGACTTCGCGCGGCTCCTCCGGGGCGTGGACCAGTGGGACTACGTCGTCTCCGCCAACCGCCACTCCACCCTGACCTGGGAGCGGGTGTACCCCGGCCGCTACACCACCCTGGAGTACGGCCGGCCGTGCACCGACCGGTTCCACACGGCGACCGACGCCGACGTGGCCGGGCTGCGTCGGTCGCTGGGCATCCCCGAGGGCTCGGTGGCGATCCTGTACGCGCCGGTCCCCCGCGACTACCGGCGCACCCAGCGCCGGCTGCTCGACCTGGAGCGCGTGGTGCGCCGCCTCGGCCCGCGGTTCGTCGTGCTGGCGCGCGCCCACCACCCGCGGGGCGGACCGCTCGAGGCGGCCTCCGACCGGGTCGTGGACGTCACCGGCCATCCCGACGTCACGTCGCTCTGCCTGGCCTCGGACGCCCTGGTCACCGACTACTCCTCGCTGATGTTCGACTACGCGGTCCTGGACCGGCCGATCGTCCTGCACGCCGACGACTGGGAGGCGTACGAGGCGGCCCGCGGCCTCTACTTCGATCCGCGGACCTCCCCGCCGGGCGCGGTCGCGGGCGGCGAGGACGAGCTGATCGACATCTTCGCCACCGGCCACTGGTGCGGCGCCCGCTCCACCCGCCTGCGGGCGGAGTTCCGCGACCGCTTCTGCCCGTACGACGACGGCCGTGCCGCCGAGCGGGTCGTCCGCCGGGTCGTGCTCGGGGAGACCGTCCCGCCCCCGGTCGTCGTCCCGCCGGCCGAGCGCCGCCCCGTGCCGTCGGCCGCCGCCGGGCTCGCCGCGTCGCCGCTCGCGACGGTGCCGGCGCAGCAGCCCGCCGGACTGCTCACCGCCACCGACCGCGGGTGACCGCCGTCTCCTCCCCGGGAGTTCCCATGCCCCCCGGCTCGTCGCGGCCCACGCCGACCCGGCCGCCGACCCGGCGACCGGCGGGGCGGCCCGGTCGGCGCCCCGCCCGCTGAGGCGGCCCGCGCCACGCCATCCTCTACGGAAAAGAGCAGAATGCCCCGCTTCAGCATCATCGTCCCGTCCCATGGGGTCGCAGGCCGGCTGGGCCAGGCGCTGGACTCGGTCCTCGCCCAGTCCTTCGGTGACTTCGAGCTGATCCCGGTCTGCGACGCCCCCGGGTCCCCCGCGTCCGATGTCGCGGCCCGGCACGCCGAGCGGGATTCCCGGGTGGCGCCGGTGCACGCGCCGCCGTCGGCCGGGCTGGCCGGGGCGCGCAACGCGGGGATGCGGGCGGCGACCGGGACGTATCTGCTGTTCCTCGACGGCGACGACGTCCTGGTCCCGGGCGCGCTGGCGGCCCTGGACGCGCGCCTGACGGAGACCGGTCAGGTCGACGTGCTGCACTTCGAACACGAGCGCGCCCCCTGGTGGGAGGGCGAGCCCACCAACCCGGCCGCACCCGTGCTGGCGAAGACCCCGGACGGCGCCTTCGCCCCCGACCGCGCCCCGCACCTCACCGGCGTACGGCTCCCGGCGTGGAGTTCGGCCTGGCGCCGCGCCTTCGTCGCCGAGCGGCGCCTGACCTTTCCCGACGGTCACTTCACGGACATCGGCTGGGGCGGACTGGCGATGCTGAGCGCGCGGCGCGTGGCGGTGCTGCGGTCGGTCGTCGTACGGCATCTGGTGCGCCGGCAGGGCAGCCGGCTGAACCGGCCCGGGGAGCACCACGCCGAACTGCTGGACCAGGCCGGGCTGGTGCTCGAGCGGGCGGCCGAACTGGGGTTGTCCGCCGAGCGGTCGGGGCCGCTGTTCGATCAGCTCTTCGCCGCCGTGCTGAAGACGGCCGCCCACCCCCGGCGGCTGCCGCCGGACCGCCGCGCCTTCTTCCGCCGGACCTCGGACCACCGGGCCCCGGGCCGTCGCGCCTTCTTCCGCCGGGCCAGCGCCCTCTACCGCCGCCACCGCCCCGCCGGACACCGCCCCCCGGGCGGCAGCCTCGGTGTGCAGCACCGGCTGCTGGCGGCCGGCTCCTACGCGGCCTTCGCCACCCTGCGCGGCACCCATCGCGCGGTGACCCGGGCGGTGGCGGCGGTGCCGCGTCCCCGGGGGCTGCGCACCCGGCTGCTGTACCGGATGCATCTGCGCCGCCCGCTGGATCCGCACCTCGCCGTGTACTGCGCGTACTGGGGCCGCGGCTACGCCTGCAACCCGGCCGCGATCCACGCCCGGGCCCGCGAACTCGCCCCGCACATCCGCTCGGTGTTCCTGGTGGAGGCCGGGCGGGAGCACACCCTGCCGGACGACGTCGAGTACGCGGTCATCGGCAGCCGCCGCTACTGGGAGGTCCTGGCCCGCGCCACGTACCTGGTCAACAACGCCAACTTCGCGGAGGGCGTGGTCAAACGCCCCGGCAGCGTCCACCTCCAGACGCAGCACGGCACCCCGCTGAAGACCATGGGCGTCGACCAGTCGACGTACTCGGTGGTGGCCGCCGCGACCGGCAGCTTCACCAAGCTGCTCGGCCGGGTGGACCGCTGGGACTACAACCTGTCCTCCAACCCCCACTCCACCCGCGTGTGGGAGCGCGCCTTCCCCGGCTCCTACGAGCACCTGGAGTACGGCTATCCGCGCAACGACGTGTACTGCACGGCCACCGCCGACGACGTCGCCCGGATCCGGGCGGAGCTGGGCATTCCGCAGGGCCGGACCGCCGTGCTGTACGCGCCCACCCACCGCGACCACCACACCGGCTTCGAGCCCGGCCTCGACCTGGAGGCGTTCTGCGAGGCGGCCGGCGAGGACGTCGTGGTCCTGCTGCGCGCCCACTACTTCTACGACCGGGGCAGCCGGCGCGCCGGCGGCCGGGTCATCGACGTCACCGCGCACCGCTCCTCGGAGGAGGTGTGCCTGGCCGCCGACGCGCTGATCACCGACTACTCGTCGATCATGTTCGACTACGCCAACCTGGACCGCCCGATCGTGGTGTACGCCGACGACTGGGACGTCTACCGGGAGACCCGGGGCGTCTGCTTCGACCTGCCGGCCGAGCCGCCGGGACCGGTGGCCCGCACGCCCGACGAGCTGGCCCGCGTGTTCCGCGACGGCTCGTACGCGGACGCGGAGTCGGCCGCGCTGCGGGCCCGTTTCCGGGAGCGGTTCTGCGCGTTCGACGACGGCCGTGCCGCCGAGCGGGTCGTCCGCCGGGTGCTGCTCGGCGAACCTCCCGCGGCCCTGCCGCCCGTGATCCCGCTCGCGGAGCGCGTCCCCGCCCCCGCGGCCGCCGCCACCCTGGTGAGGAGCTGACGACGCAGTGCCCCGCTTCAGCATCATCGTCCCCGTCTTCAAGGTGCAGGGATATCTGCACGCCTGCCTCGACTCGGTGCTCGGCCAGTCGTACCGCGACATCGAGGTGATCGCCGTCGACGACCGGTCGCCCGACGGCTGCGGTGCGATCCTCGACGCGTACGCGGCCCGCGACGAGCGCGTCCGGGTGCTGCATCTGCCGGAGAACGTGGGCCTCGGGCGGGCCCGCAACGCCGGGATGCCGCACGCGACGGGCGACTACCTGTTCTTCCTCGACAGCGACGACACCCTCACCCCGGGCGCGCTGCGCGCGCTGGCCGACCGTCTCGACGAGACCGGCGACCCGGACGTGCTGGTCTTCGACTACGCCCGCACCCACTGGTGGGGCGGCACCCGCCGCAACGTCCTGGCCCACCTGCTGGCGGGGAACACCGACGGCACCTTCACCGCCGCCGAACGGCCCGAGATCCTCGATCTGCTGATGGTGGTGTGGAACAAGGTCTACCGCCGCGACTTCGTCGCACGGGAGGACTTCACCTTCCCGCCGGGCTACTACGAGGACACGCCCTGGACCTTCCCGGTGCTGCTCAGCGCGGAGCGCATCGCCACCCTGGACCGGATCTGCCTGTACTACCGGCAGCGCCGCCAGGGCAGCATCCTGTCCACCACCAGCCGCAAGCACTTCGACGTCCACGAGCAGTACGCGCGGGTGTTCCGGTTCGTCGACACCCGCCCGGCGCTGGCGCACTGGCGTCCCTTCCTGCACACCAAGATGGGCGAGCACTGCCTCGACATCCTCTCCAAGCCGGACCGCCTGCCCCCGTCCGACCGGGGCGAGTTCTTCCGCCGTACGGCCGAGATGTTCCGGGCACACCGGCCGGAGGGCGCCCGGATCCCCGCCGCGCTGCGGGTGCTGGAGGGGAGCTACTCCGGCTATCTGCTGCGGCGGCAGGCCGGGCGGGCGGGCCGGGAGCTGGGGCGCCGGGCCCGGCAGGCGCGGACCGCGGCGGCGGCGCGGGTGGCCCGGGGCCGGTCCGCGCTGAACCTGCACCGCCCCCTGGACCCGGACCTCGCCGTGTACTCGGCGTTCTCGCACCGGGGCGTGCTCGGCGACCCGGCGGCGATCCACCGCGCGGCACGCGCACTCGCCCCGCACATCCGGGGCGTATGGGTGCTGGCCGGTGAGGACGAGGCCGCCGGGCTGCCCCCGGACACCGAGTACGTGCTCCTGGACTCGCCCGGCTACCGCAGGGTGACCGAGCGGGCCACGTACTTCGTCAACAACGTCAACTGGCCCGGGGCGCTGGTCAAACGCCCGGGGAGCGTGCACGTCCACACCCATCAGGGCACTCCGCTGAAGTACATGGGCGCCGATCTGCTGGACAAGCCCGGCGCCCGGCACGGTGTCGACGTACCGCGGATGCTGCGCAGGGCCGACCGCTGGGACTACAGCCTGGTCGCCAACCGGCACTCCGAGCTGGTGTGGGAGCGGGCCTTCCCCTGCCACTTCACCTCCCTGCGCACCGGCAGCCCCCGCAACGACGTCCTGGTCGGCGCGGGTGCGGACAGCGGCCGCGGGGTCCGCGCGCGGCTCGGCATCCCGGACGGCGACACGGTGGTGCTGTACGCGCCGACCCGCCGCGACTACCGCAGGGGCGGGCTGGTGGAGCGGATCGACCCGGCCCGGTTCGCCGCCGACCTGGGCGAGGGCCACACCCTCGTGGTGCGGCTGCACCCCTCCCTCGCCGGCGGGCCGGCGCGCGGGCTGGGCCTGTCGGAGCTGCACCGGCGGGGCGTGCTCGTCGACGCCACGGACGAGCCGTGCGTGCAGGACGTGCTGCTCGCCTCGGACGTCCTGGTCACCGACTACTCGGCCCTGATGTTCGACTACGCCAACCTGGACCGGCCGATCGTGATCCACGCCGACGACTGGGACGCCTACCGGGCGAGCCGGGGCGCCTACGTCGACATCACGGCCGAGGCGCCGGGGCACGTGGCGCGCTCCTACCGCGAGCTCGCGTGGCTCTTCGACTCCGGGACGTGGCGGGACGAGGAGGCGGCACGGCTGCGGTCCGCCTTCCGGGACCGGTACTGCGAGTTCGACGACGGCCGGGCCGCCGAACGGGTGGTGCGCACGCTGATGCTGGGCGAGCGGACGCCCGACCGGCCGGCCGGCCCGGCCCGGGTGCCGTCCCAGGCCACCGCCCGTGACCTGCTGATCCCGTCGTGAGGCCGCGCACCTGGGTCCTGCTCCTGGCGGCGGTCTTCGCGGTGCTGCAACTCGCGAACGTCGCCGGCCGGGACACCCCCGACAGCAAGAACTACCTGTCGTACGCCCTGAGCCTGAGCGGCGCGGACAAGCGGGAGGCGGCGGCCGCCACCATCGACCACTTCTGCGCGGGCCGGGCGGCGATCGCGCACCGCGAGCAGAACGTGGACGTGGTGCGCTTCCACGCACCGGACCCGGCCCCGCGGGTCCTGCGGGAGTGCCGGGACCAGGAATGGCGGCAGGTGGAGGCGCGGCTGGCGGCCGGGCAGACCGGCGGGCACACCGTGCCGTTCATGCCGGAGCGGTTCATGCGGATCTTCGAGGTGCGGCCCGGCTATCCGGTCCTGCTGGTGCCGTTCGTGAGCCTGTTCGGGGTGACGTGGGGGGTGTGGGCGGCGGGCGTGGCGGTCACCTGCGCGGGCGGGGTGCTCGCCTTCCTGATCCTGCGCACCCTGTCGGTGTCCGTGCCGCTCGCGCTCACCGGGCAGGCGCTGTTCTTCGTCCTGCCGTGCGGGGCGACCGCGATGCGCCCGATGACCGAGGGGCTGCTGCTGGTCCTCACCCTGGCCGCGCTGTGGGGGTGTGCGCTGGGGCTGGAGGAAGGCCGGACGAGGGAGGGGGTGGCGGTGGTGGCCGCCGCGCTGTGCGCGCTGTTCACGGTCAAGCACTCGCACGCGCTGTTCCTGGGGCTGTGCCTGGCGGGCGCGGGCGCGGTGCTCGCCGTACGGCGCCGATGGCGGGGCCTGCCGCCGGTGGCGGGGGTGACGGCGCTGGCCGGGGCGGGGTGTGCGGGTGCGCTCGGCACGGTGCTGCTGGCCCGGCTGCTGCACTATCCGTCGGTGTCGGAGAGCGTGCAGGATCTGCTCACCGATCACTTCGCCCGCCCCGACCGGGAGCGTCCCTGGCAGGAGTTCTTCCAGCTCCAGGGGAACTTCTGGACGGAGTGGCTGCGGCGGCAGCTGTGGGAGCCGCTGTTCCTGGCGTGCCTGGCGGCGGGCGTGCCGGGGGCGCGGCGGCGGCCGGTGTTCGGCGCCTTCCTGGTCGCCGCCGCCTGCACGGGCATCCTCAACCAGGCCGGGCATCCGGACATCACCATCTGGGGCGACCGGTTGATCACGCTGGCCTGGCTGCTGCCGGTGCTGGGGATCCCGTTGTCGCTGGGGCCGCTGGTGCGGCCGGTGGTGGTGCCGGCGCAGGGCGCTCCGGTGGGGCTGCCGCACTGAGCGGCCCCGCGTTCGCGCGGAACACCCGCTGAGCGACCCCCGCGTACCCGTGGGGCACCTGCTGGGTGACCCCGTGTATTCCGCGGCGCACCTGCTGAGCGTCCACCGGGCAGGCGCCGCACACCCGGGTCACTCGATGAGGTGACGCGAGGTCACGCCGTTGACCGGGACGGGAACATAGGGCAAATGCCTCAGACGCTTCCCTTCCGTACCTCCCGATGAGCGCCGGCGTCCTCGTCCGGCGGACTCCGAGCGGTGCCACGGCGCTGCGCGGTGGCGGGGCCTGGCGCCCCACCCCGTACCAGCTCTTCGGCTTCCTGTTCTGGCTGGTGATGTCCCTGGCGTACTGGAGGGTGCCGCTGTGCTGCGACGCCGGACAGCACGCGGCGGTCGTCGAACGCCTCGAGGACCACCTGCTGCGTCCCCGGCATCCGATGGCGGACCTGCCGGGCTCGGGCAGCCCGTACTACTCACCGTTCGCCGTGGCGCAGGGCGCGTTCGCCCGGCTGACCGGGCTGGGCGGCTGGGAGGTGCTCAAGCTCACCGGTCCGCTGAACCTGCTGGTGCTGCTGACCGGGATCGGCCGCTTCGTGCGCGTCCTGACCCCGCGCCCGTGGGCGCCGGTGCTGGCGCTCGCGGCGATGACGCTGCTGTGGGGCGTGGAGCGGGCCTGGTGGAGCGGCTACGCCAACCTGATGTCGCTGACGGGCAATCTGGCCTACCCGTCGGCGTTCGCGATCGGGCTCGCCTTCTGGGCCTGGGCGCTGACGGGGGCGCGGGCCCGGGACGCGGGGGCCGTGCGGTACGTGGGGCCGAGCGGGCTGCGCCCGCTGACCGGGTACGCGGCGCTGGGCGCGCTGTACGGGCTGATCCTGCTCGTGCATCCGATCACGGCGGTCGCGGCGGCGCTGGGGGCGGTGGCGCTGGTCGCCGGGTGGCAGCGGCGCTGGGGGGCGGCGGTCGCCGGGCGGTGGGCGCTGACGGGGGCGGTGGCGCTGCCGGTGGCCGCCTGCTGGCCGTACTTCGACGTGTTCGCGCTGGCCGGGGACGACAGCGTGGACGCGATGCACCGGCGGCTGTATCTGGACCTCGGCGGGCGCTTCGGGCTGGCGCTCCTCGGGCTGCCGGCGCTGTGGCTGCGGGCGCGGCGCACCTCGTGGCGCGATCCACTGGTGCTGATGTTCGCGCTGGACTGCCTGCTGGTGGCGTACGGCTGGATCAGCGGCCACTACACCTACGGCAGGATCCTCGGGCTCACGCTGGTGCCGTTGCAGTTCGCGCTCGCGGTGGAGCTGGCGGCGCCCCGGCCGTGGCCGGTGTGGCGGCGGCTGCTGGGCGGGGCCGCGGCGGCGGGGGCCTGCGCGGGGTTGCTGACCGTGCACGCCGGGGCGGTGGTGCCGCCCGCGCTGGACCCGGTCGGCTTCGCACAGCCGCCGCGCTGGCCGGCGTACGACTGGGCCGCGCGGTACATCGGTCCGGGCGAGGTCGTGATCACCGACGGCTATTACGCCGTCCACGCGATCGCCGGGTACGGGCCGAACCTCGCCGCGCCGGCCTGGCCGGACGCCTCGCTGGACGAAGGGGAGCGGCTGCGGCGCGTCGCCGACGTGCGCGTGTATCTCGACCCCGGTTCGACCCGCGCCGAACGCTCCGCGATCGTCCGCCGGTACCACGCGCGCTGGCTGCTGCTGACGCCTCGGCAGCAGGTGCCCGAGGAGGCGGTGGTGGTGGCGTGGAGCCGACGGACGGGGGAGGTGCTGGCGCGGGTCGGGGGATGAGGGGGACGAGCGGCGGGCCGCCGCCGGGGACTACTCGATGACGAGGTCGACCGGGATGTTGCCGCGGGTGGCGTTGGAGTAGGGGCAGACCTGGTGGGCCTGCTCGACCAGCTTGCGGCCGGTCGCCTCGTCCACGCTGTCGGGCAGCTCGACGCGCAGCGTCACGGCGAGCGCGAAGCCCTCGCCCTGCTTGCCGAGGACGACCTCGGCGGTCACCGCGGCCTCGCTGACGTCGACCTTCGCCGCCCGGCCGACCACGCCGAGGGCGCTGCCGAAGCAGGCCGCGTAACCGGCGGCGAAGAGCTGCTCCGGGTTGGTGCCCTGGCCGTTGCCGCCCAGCTCCACCGGGGCGCTCAGGCCGAGGTCCAGCTTGCCGTCGGAGGTGACGGCGCGGCCCTCGCGGCCGTGGGTGGCGGTGGCGACAGCGGTGTAGAGCGCGTCCATGGGAAGACCTTCCCTCTCGATTTCATGTCATGGCCTGGCCGGGCCTTGGCGGCCTCGGCGCCGTGCGACCCCAAGTAGAGCACACAATTCAATTGCGCACAACCAAATGGCCCGCAAGGGCTACCCTGGAGGCATGACAGCGACTCCGACCCCGCCACCCGCGAACCCCGCGGCACCTCCGCTGCCGGGCGCCGCGGACGACTGGCTCCGCCTCGACCAGCAAATCTGCTTCACCCTCAACGCCGCCTCCCGCGCCTTCAACGGCGTCTACCGGGTGGTCCTCAAGGATCTCGGGCTCACCTATCCGCAGTACCTGGTCATGCTGGTGCTGTGGGAGCACGGCGCCCTGCCCGTGAAGAAGCTCGGCGAGCAGCTGCGACTGGACTCCGGCACGCTGTCGCCGCTGCTCAAGCGGCTGGAGGCGGCCGGCCTGGTGCGCCGGGAGCGCAGCGCGCGCGACGAGCGGTCGGTGGAGGTCCGGCCCACCGAGGAGGGCACCGCGCTGCGGCGGCGGGCCCTGGCGGTGCCGCGCCGGATCGTCGCCGCGACCGGCTTCGAGATCGACGAGATCCGCGACCTGGGCGCCCGTCTGCACCAGCTGACCACGGCACTCGACAAGGCGGCGGACGGCGCGTGACGACGACCTGAGGTGCACAACGTGTACGAAACGTCCTCAAGTGGGCAAAGGATAGAAACAGCCCATACCGCGCCCCGAGGACGCCATGCACCCCCATCGCCCCCAGGTGGCCGTCATCGTCATCGGCCACGACGACGCCGCCCATGTGACCGACGCCGTGCGCTCGGCGCTCGGTCAGGGACCCGCCGTACGTGAGGTCGTCGCCGTCGACGACTGCTCGACGGACGGCAGCGCCGGCCTGCTGGACCGGCTGGCCGCCGGGGAACCGCGGGTGCGGGTGATCCGGCACTCCGTCAACAGCGGCGGCTGCGGCACCCCGCGCAACACCGGGCTCGACGTGGTGACCTCGCCGTACGTGATGTTCCTGGACAGCGACGACGTGCTGCCGCCCGGCGCGGTGGACGCGCTGCTCACGGCCGCGACCGGGGCGGACACGGACGTCGCGGGCGGCCTGTGCGTGCGCCGCGAGCTGCCGTCGGGGCGCGAGGTGCCGTGGGAGCCGGGTCTGTACGCCTCGCCCGCCGTACTGGCGCACCCGACGCACCGCCCGCGCCTTGTCCACGACACCCTCTGCGTCAACAAGCTCTACGCCACGGACTTCCTGCGGAAGCATGGCATCCGCTTCCCCGACGGGCGCTTTCCCTACGAGGACCTCGTCTTCACCGCGCGCGTGTGGGCCGCCGCCCCGCGCGTCGCCCTGGTCCCGGACCGGGTGTACGTCTGGCACGTGCGCCGGTCCGCGCGGCGGCTGTCGATCTCGCTGGACCGCGCGGGCATCGACAACTGGCGGGCCCGCACACACGCGTGCCGCACCGCCCACGAGATCCTGCTGGGCGCCGGCCAGAAGCGGCTGGCGCGCAGGGCACGGGCCAAGTTCCTCGACCACGAACTGCGCATGTACGCGCGCGAACTGCCCCTGCGCGACGAGGAGTACCGGCGCCGCTGGTGGGCGCACACCCGGGAGTTCCTCGCGGACTACGACGCCGCCGACTGGGCCCGTGACCCCCTCGCGCCGGGCCGGCTGATCGGGCGGGTCGTGCTGGCCTCCGCCGAGCCGCGCGACCTGCCCCGCCTGCGGGAGCTGGCGGCCCGGCCGGCGCGGCTGTGTCCGCCGTACGCCCGCGCGGGGGACGGCACGCCGTGCTGGTCAAAGGACCTGCCCGGGGTGGGTCTCGAACCGCTGCTGACCCGTGCGGTGCCCTTCCTGCCGCTCGCCGTGGACGCGGAACCGCGCCCGCGCGCGGGGGGCCTGCGGCTGCGGCTGCGCCTGCACGAGATGTACGGCCGGGTGGCGCAGGCGGGACCGGAGACGGCGGAGGTGGAGTGGCGGCACCGGGACCTGGACGGCGCGGCCGTCCGCTGCACGGTGCCGCTGCGGGCGTCCGGCGGGGGCACCTGGGTCGCGGAGACGACCGTGCGGCTGGACCGGCTGGCCACCCTCGGCACCGGCGCCTGGGACGTGCGGCTGCGGGTGCGCTTCCGGGACGGTGCGAGCCGGCGCGTCACCGCCCACGCGCTCGCCGGGCCGGGCCTGTCGCGCCGCCGCGCGCTGCCCAGCCCCCGGCACGGCGTGGTGCTGGTGCGGCCGTACGCCACGCACTCGGGCTCACTGGCCCTGCGCGTGGCCACCGGCGTGCGCGGTGTCGTACCGGTGCTGCGCGGAAGGCTCTGGCGCCTGCTTCACTGAGAGCGCGGACACACGGGCCAACGACGAGGGGACGGCCATCCATGACCTGGTTGATCACGGGCGGCGCCGGCTACATCGGGGCGCACGTCGTACGAGCGATGACCGAGGCGGGCGAACGGACGGTGGTGTACGACGACCTGTCCACCGGCCTCGCCGACCGGGTGCCGGACGGGGTGCCGCTGGTGATCGGCTCGACCCTGGACGACGAGCGGGTAGCGCGCGCCCTCGCCGACCACGAGGTGACCGGCGTCGTCCACCTGGCGGCGAAGAAGCAGGTGGGCGAGTCGGTGGACCGGCCCCTGCACTACTACCGGGAGAACGTCGAGGGCCTGCGCGTGCTGCTGGACGCGGTGACGGCGGCCGGGGTGCGCTCCGTGGTGTTCTCGTCCTCGGCGGCGGTGTACGGCATGCCGGACGTGGAGCTCGTGACGGAGGAGACACCCTGCGCGCCCATGTCGCCGTACGGCGAGACCAAGCTGGCCGGCGAGTGGCTGGTCCGCGCCACCGGCAGGGCGACCGGACTGTCCACGGCCTGCCTGCGCTACTTCAACGTGGCCGGCGCCGCGCGCCCCGACCTCGCCGACACCGGCGTCTTCAACCTCATCCCGATGATCTTCGAGAAGCTGACCGCGGACACACCCCCGCGCATCTTCGGCGACGACTACCCGACCCCCGACGGCACCTGCGTCCGTGACTACATCCACGTCGTCGACCTGGCCGAGGCCCATGTGGCGGCGGCCCGCGCGCTGCGCTCCTCCCCCGGCCGGAACCTCACCCTGAACATCGGCCGCGGTGAGGGCGTCTCCGTCCGGGAGATGATCGACCGCGTCAACGCCCTCACCGGCCACGACCGCCCGCCCACGGTCGCCCCACGCCGCCCGGGCGACCCGGCCCGCGTCGTCGCCTCCGCCGACCGAGCGACCACGGAACTGGCCTGGAAGGCCCGCCACACCGTCGACGACATGATCACGTCGGCCTGGTCCGGCTGGCTGCGTCTGCACCCGGAGGCGGCGCGCGGCTAGGGTCTGGCGTCATGTCCGCTCCGCGCCGTACCGAACGCGCTCTGGGCGCCGTCGTCGGTTCCGCCGTCGGTGACGCCCTCGGCGCGCCCTTCGAGTTCGGCCCCGAGGGCGCCTTCTCCGCCCGTTTCCCGGCACCGGGGTCCGGCGGCGAGATGTGCGGGGGCGGCGGCTGGGATCCGGGCGAGGCGACCGACGACACGCAGATGGCGGTGCTCGTCGCCGAGTCGCTGCTGGAGTGCGGCGGTCTGGAACTCCCCGACGTCTTCCGCCGGTTCCAGCGGTGGGCCGCCGCCGAGCCGAAGGACATCGGCCTGCAGACGGAGGCCGTACTCGGCAGCGGCGACCCGTGGGACCTGGCCGCCGCGCTGCACTTCCAGTGCAACCAGCGTGCGGCCGGCAACGGGGCTCTGATGCGGGCCGCTCCCTCCGCCGTGTACTTCGCGGGCCTGGGCCGGGACGCCACCATGGACGCCGCCCGCCGGCTGGCCGCGCTCACGCACGGGGACCGGGCGGCGTGGGAGGGCACGGCGGTCCTCCACGAGCTGGTGCGGGTGGCGCTGGCCGGGGACGACCCGCTCGCCGCCGTGGCCGGCACGCTGCGCGCGGTGCACCCCGGCCACCGTGAGCGCTACGCCACCGTCCTCGCCCCCGACTGGCACCCGGACCTGGCCACGGAGTTCAACGGCGCCGTCTGGCCCTGCCTGGGGTCCGCCGTCTGGGCGCTGCGGACGACGGACCGCTACGAGGACGCGGTACGTGCCGCGATCGACCTCGGCGGCGACACGGACACGGTGGCAGCGGTGACGGGAGCACTGGCGGGAGCGGTCCACGGCATCACCGCCGTGCCGGCCCGCTGGACCGAGGCGCTGCACGTACCGCTGCCCGGGTTCGGGGGGCGGGTCCTGCGGGTGGCGGAACTGAGCGAGCTGGCCGCGCGGATGGCCGACGGGCCGCGGGACCCCCGCGTCACAGCGCCTTCAGTGCCGCGGCCGTAGCGCGTGCCAGTGCGCCCAGGTAGCCCTTCGGCAGCTTCGGGCTGCGGATGACCACCGAGCGCCAGTACAGAGGGCCCGAGATCAGGTCCAGGGCCAGGGCGTGGTCGGTGCCGGGGCGCAGGTCGCCGCGGGTCTCCGCCGCCGCGACGATGCCCTTGGCGACTCCGTCCTGACCCTCGCGCAGGGCTTTTCGCAGCGCCTCGGCGATGTCGGGGTTGCGGGCGGCCTCGGCCTGGAGGTCGGGGAGGATCTGCGAGGCGACGGGGTGGCGCAGGGCGCGCGAGGTGACCTCGTACAGCAGACGCAGGTCGCCCTCGAGCGAGCCGGTGTCCGGCGCGGGCAGGCCCTGGACGGCGATCGCGGAGACCAGGTCGAGGACCAGGTGCAGCTTGGAACGCCAGCGGCGGTACACCGCGGTCTTGCCGACGCCCGCGCGGCGCGCGATCCCCTCGATCGACATCCGCGCGTAGCCGACGGCGGCGAGTTCCTCGAAGACGGCCGCCCGGATGGCCTCCGTCACGTCCTCCCGCAGCACGGCGGCCCCGGCGGGGGCCCGGCGGCGCGGACGCGGCTGGGGCTCGTCGGCGTTCGTCGTCATGCGGACAGCATAGGCCGCCACCGTCACGACGAAACGGTTGCGTTCCGACGCCCATTCGGCCTACCCTCCCGTTGCGACGATACGGTCCCGTCCCGACGTTCGAACCCGTTGCCACCCCCTCCCTCTAGCGAAAGCAGCGGATGTGAGTCAGGTCCTCCACACACCGCCCCCCGCACCGGCCGCCTCCGGCGAGGACGATCTCGCGGCCCTCGCCGCCCGTCACGGCCTCACGGTCAGCGGCGCCCGGCCGTCCCTCTTCGAGTACGTCCGTCAGCTCTGGGGACGGCGGCACTTCATCCTCGCCTTCTCGCAGGCGAAGCTGACCGCCC